>JAAFJP010000001.1 GCA_013298125.1 Cytophagales bacterium
CGAAACTGACCTGAAGATGAGTAATCCATATAAGGGCGGTCGTAGATGACGACCTTGATAGGTAGCAGATGTAAAGGTAGTAATACCAAAGTCAAGCTATACTAATTACCCAACAGCTTATTAAATTATACTGTATGATAAATCAAATAATACTCTTACTCTTCAAAATCTTTCACAATATTAAATGAACTAAACCATAAGAAATTGAGCTTAAAAACTCACAGACCTTATGGGGTTGATAGGAGTAGTGTTCACCTCTTCCCATCTCGAACAGAGAAGTTAAGCCTACTGCCGTTGATGATACTGCAATCACATGCGGGAAAGTAAATAAACCCCAAATACTTTTTAAAAGTCCCTTACTCAGAAATGTGTAAGGGACTTTTGCCTTTAAAAAGGATCTTGAAACTGGAATTTATAAAAGAATTTGAATCTACTGTTCAAAAAACTTTAAATTGTCTTATTCTTATTTCAGCACACGATTGCGAAACGTCGCACCGTTAAGATTAGTAGAATTAACAAGATTAATCATAAAAATCCTGTAAATCCTAAAATCATGTTCCGACTGGGTTGCACAGACGGGGTAGCCTAAACAAATTATTGTTTTTCAAACACTACTTTCTTCTTGCTACGTTTAGTGTACTTGCAGACTTCCACTTTCTTACTTATCCACTTGTTTAATTCGTCCGCTTATAGTGGTCAGTGGGGCTGGGGCATATGAAGGATACTTATTAAGGAAATAAATATTTGTAAATTGATGCTTATACTCTGTATTTGAGCAAAAGAAGGAAGGTTGATTTCATCAGATGTTTTAGATAATTTTCAGGCTGATCTACTTAGTTATACAATGGTGATTTTCAAGGATTTAGGGCATATACCGATGGAAGAAGACTCTCAGGAGACGGTGAAATCGGTCATAGGTTTTTTGAAGAAAAAATAAAAATTTATCATCTAAATCCTGTTTTTGTGAGGGAAAAGTCTATTTGATGGTTTTTAGGATATTGTAGAAGTTACTAATTTATGAACAACTCGTTTACTAAGTAAATTTGTGTAGTAATTTCTAACCAATACTTAAAATATCTTTTATGATGATGACTTTACTATTCTTTGCTGTTGCACTTTTTGGCTTATTTACGCTGCATTCTTTGGGTAAAAGTCAATCTGACCATGACCCATTAAGTGAATTAAGGAATGATAAAACCAAGAAATATAAATGATTTTGAACTGAGTATAGTTAGAAATTAACATTGCTTAGTAGTCAGAGAAGCCGTTTCGTTTGAGGCGGCTTCTATTGTGTTATACAAAAAAAGGATACAAGAAATTCTTGCACCCTTTTCATATCACTAACACACCAAATATAGTTTGCCAATGAAAAATATCTCACACTTTTATAAAATAGTCAGGTATTTGTACATTTTTACTATATTGAACTGTAAAGATATTTGAAAATATTTTTCAAATTTTACACTAAAAATGAAACAGTCATTTACTTAATGAAACAGGTAGAAAGTAAATCAAAATATTGTGTGAGTCAGTATTAAGCATCACCATTTAGAATAAAATAAATATAAGCACATCAATTTTCATCACTCATAAATTTACAATTTTTACTTTATCTTCAAATTACTATCACACCCCTCTGATATATTTAGTATCTTTACATCCCCAAATCAATTTAACCATTTGATAAACAACACTTTACCGCTTACTAAAATATGAGAAATACGTATAGCTATATCATTGTTGATGATAACCCAATTGATATAAAGATACTGGAAGGGAATCTTTCTAAATTGCCCCATTTGAAGTTAATTCAAACTTTTAATAACGCTATTGATGCGATTCCGACTATCCATGAAGGATTAGTTGATATTATCTTTTTGGACGTAGAAATGCCCGAAATGACAGGTATCAGCTTACTGAATGCCTTAGAAAAAATCCCACAAGTTATCCTTATTTCTAATCATACTCATTACTCAATGGATGCTTTTGAAGTTGGGGTGACGGACTATCTCCAAAAACCCATAACTTTTGAGCGTTTATTGAAATCAGTGAGTAGAGCCATTGATTTAATTAATTTACAGGGAAAAAATGTGAAAGAATTGGTTGCCCCAAAAGACAATTTTGTTTTTTTGAAATCGGGTCGTGAGTTACTAAAATTTAATTTGAATGAGATTATTTATATAGAAGCATTAGCCTCATTTACAAAGGTTTATACCCCAGGCAAAACAACTGTAATCAGTGAATCTATCTCCGAACTTCACACCAAACTTCCCCCTGATTCTTTTCTCAGAATCCATAAATCGTACTTAGTACCACTCAGTAAAATCATTGGAATTTCGACCAAAAATGTTATTTTAGAGAATCATAAAATCCCAATGGGGCTTTCGTATCGTGAAAGTATTGAGAAGATTTTGGCAGGAACAGAGGGGCTACAAGATTGATTATCAATACATTGTAAAATTTATTAAAGTAAATGAAAACATTAGCCGCTAAAATAACTTCATTAGTAAAAAAAGAACTTTTTATTGATGAGCCTAAATTACATACAACCTTTGTAATCCGTCAAAATTTAGTAATAAGGATTGCTTTCTGGCTTGGCTTTTCTATCAATTTTATCTACATGATTATTGTTTGGAATAATAAAGCAATAAGAGATTTATTTCCAGTCCCAATCAATGCAATCAATATTTTATTTTCATTCATTCCTTGTTATTATTTTTTAAAAACTAATCGGATTCAATACGCTAAATTCTTTGTTTATTTTCCTTCAATTATTTTTCAAACTATCGCCGCTTATTTACTCCTAAAAGCAAATTTTCCTTATGAAAATGCTGAACTTGCCTTGATTCCTTATGCGGGTTTTCCGATAATAGTTTACAGAAAGTCTTTAAGTATTATTGGTGTAGCATTGAGTATTGCTCTTTTTATTTTTATAAAAATCATCAAATATCAATTATTACCTATCTCGGCTTTTGAATTTAGTTTAGACTTAGCGATGTCTTTTGCGTGCTATGTAATCACTATATTTTTAGCGTATTTCTACAAATTTGATTTTATGAAATTGAAAGGAAATAACGATTTACTAAATTCACAAAAGTTAATAATTGAATCGCAAACGGAAGAGTTAAAGGTTTTGAATACTACAAAAGACCGCCTTTTTAGCATCATTGCCCATGACCTTCGCAGTCCCTTGTCATCGTTGAAAGGAGTAATGCAATTACTTGATAATGAATACATTAGCAAAGAAGAATTTAAAGAATTATCGAAAAGGTTACAACAAAATGTAGATAATGTACACGGGATGTTGGAGAATTTATTGTTGTGGTCATTGTCGCAAATGGAAGGGATAAAACCCAATGTAAAGCCTTTTAATTTGAATTTTATTATCGACGAAACCGTCCTACTTTTCAAGGAGATTTCATTACAAAAACAGATAGAAATAAATATACAGTCTCCACAAATTTTGCAAGCAATAGGCGATGAATATCAGATTAGAACTATCCTCAGAAATTTGCTCAATAATGCTTTGAAGTTTACCCCTTCACTTGGACAAATAATCATTGATAGCTCTGTAAAAGGACAATTTGTTAATCTCAAAATCTCGGATTCGGGGGTTGGGATAGAGCGAAATGATTTAGCTCAGATTTTCTCAAATCCAAAATTAAAAACTGGTACGGCTGGTGAAAAAGGGACTGGGTTTGGATTGTTTTTGTGCAAGGAATTAATTGAGAAAAATGGGGGAAGTATTGGTGTGAATAGTGAGTTTGGGAGAGGGACTACGATTGATATTTTGTTGCCTGTGATGGTGAATTGAGTTTTTTTACCACAAAAGAATCAAAAGTAACAATTGTTTTAAAATCAATACTGTTGATAGTTTTGTGGTAAAAAGAAACAATAGACTTGTTGTGAATTGATTATCAGACAGTTAGCATTAAAATTGTCTTTTTGAAAATTTTAAATACCATTGAACATCCCCCTACCCCCTTCAAAGGGGGACTTGCACGAATGGTAAATCCCCCTTTGAAGGCAGGGCTGTTAAGTTCTGAAAGTCAAGTCAGAATTCAGAACAAGGAATGGAGAATTTAGAAGGAATATTAGAATGAAAAATGGGAAAAGTTATACCTTTTTACTTCTCCATTCTGAATTCCTTGCGGCAGCCGTTGCTGTTCTAAATTCTACATTTTTTAGAGAACTTAACAGCCCTGCCTTTGAAGAGGGTAGGGGGATGTTCAATGGTATCAGAACCTGTAACTGTCTGATTATCAACAGATAACAAGTCTAATATTTAAGTTCAATTATAAACTAACTCCACGCTTCCAAGGAATAAAGTCTTCTTGCCCATTACGCACGGCACAAATTTCTATCTCACCACTTGCTACCTTGATGGCGTAATCCAAAATTCGTTCGCCAGCTTCTTCAATGCTTTCTTCTCCTGCAATGATTGTACCTGTGTCTAAGTCAATAATGTCAGACATTTTATTGAACAATTTGGTATTCGTCGAAATCTTAACAACGGGAGCAATTGGGTTGCCTGTGGGTGTGCCTAAACCAGTTGTAAATAGGACTAAGTTTGCCCCAGAGGCTACTTCTGCCGTAGTTGATTCTACATCGTTTCCAGGCGTACAGAGTAAACAAAGACCCTTTTTAGTTACTTTCGTAGGATAATCCAAGACGGAAGTAATGGGAGAAGTCCCTCCTTTTTTGGCTGCACCCGCCGACTTGATGGCATCTGTGATGAGACCATCTTTGATATTACCAGGCGAAGGATTCATGTCAAAACCCGAGCCAACGGCTTCGGCTCTTTCGCTGTACGTTTTCACTAAATGACTGAAAAATTTAGCGTCTTCACGGCTCACACAACGGTCTGTCAATTCTTGTTCGACTCCACATAATTCTGGGAATTCAGAGAGGATAACCGTTCCGCCCAAGCCTACTAATAAATCAGACGTATAACCAATAGCGGGGTTGGCAGAAATACCCGAAAATCCATCCGAACCTCCACATTCTAAGCCAATGATTAAATGGTCTAAGGATGCTGGTTTACGAACATTTTGATTAGCTTGCATCAAACCCGCAAAAGTTTGTTTGAGTGCCAGAGCCATCATTTCTGACTCTGTACCAATATTTTGTTGCTCTAAAATGTATAGTGGCTTTTGGAAATTGGCATCTCTTTTGGCGATTTCTGCCTGTAACTCAGCCACTTGTGCGTTTTGACATCCAAGACTCAGAACCGTTGCTCCTGCACAATTGGAGTGCGTAATATAACCCGCTAACATTCCACAAAGTGCCGTAGAATCTTGACGTGTGCCACCGCAACCACCATCGTGGAGAAGGAATTTTACACCATCTACATTCGGGAAAAGTTTTTGTTTTTGGGTTGAGTCCGTAGTACTCTGAATATCTGCCGAAAGGATTTCTTCAATAGTTTTACCAGCTTTGTACAACGAAATCAAGTCGTTTGTCTGATTTTGATACGTATGTTTACGGGCATATCCTAAGTCGTCCACCAAAGCCTCACGTAATACCTCAATATTACGATTTTCACAAAAAACTAAGGGAATTACCAACCAATAATTTGCCGTGCCTACACTACCATCTGGACGGTGAAAGCCGTTGAATGTCTTTCCAGTGAACTTGGACAAATCTGGGGCTTGCCAATCTGCATGATTTTCTCGTACTTCAAAAGAATTAACAGCGTGTTTTACATTGAAAGTATTAATGCTACCACCTTTAAGAATTGGTGATTTGGCTTTTCCAACTAATACATCGTACATTTTAATCTCCTCTCCTATATCAAAATCCTGCATGGCAAACTTATGTTTTGCCGCAATATTTTCTTGTAATGTATATCTATGACCGTCTAATTCAACGGTTTCTCCTTTGGGCAAATCGGTGAGAGCAACAATTACGTTGTCATTTGGGTGGATTCTTAGTACTTTATTTTTCACGGTTATTAATTAATTTTTTTGATTTACTATAAAAGCTAATTTTCAAAACCTATACTCAAAAAACTTATCACTTAATATTATGATTTTTTGCTTTTTTTACCGTTTCAAAACTCAAAAATAAGTTATTTTTTGGTAAATACAACTCCACTTTTCATTGAATTTATAAGGTATTAAAGATTTTAGTTTATAATTTTTCTACATATTTTTTTAGGCTCAATTACATATTAACAACCTCAATACCAGCACATTAAAAGATTACTTTCCGCTAAAAATAAATCTCTCCTCCATCGTGTTAACATTTATGAGCCATTGGTTATCATTTTTTTGCAATAATTCAATATCTAAATTTTGTAAAACTTTCATCGGAGATTTTTTACCTTGATTAATGGCTTCTTGCAATTTAGGAAAGATTCTTGGTTCATAGATGGTCAATAATGGTTCTGGAAAATGCTCATCTGGATTCTCAAATGCGGTAGCATATTTCTCTGAATTTCGATTTTTTAATAAGAACTCAATTGTCGTTTTATCTACAAAAGGCATATCACAAGCTACTACAAACCAAGCAACATCAGGATTATGGTGAAAGGCTGAAACAATACCAACCATTGGACTTTTTATTGATAAATCAAGGTCTTGAATATGAGGTAAATCCGTAGATTGAGTCTTATTGATAGAGACAAAAACATTTAGAAAGTAATCACTTAATAAATCAAAAAGATATTGTTCCTGAGTTTTTCCGTGGTAATTGATTAGGCGTTTTTCTTCGCCCATGCGGGAGCTGAGTCCGCCTGAGAGGATTAGTCCATACACCTCACCCCCGAGTCCTCTCCTTAATGAGAGGGGAGCATTCGTTCGAGTAGCTCCCCCTCTAATTTTAGAAAGGGGGCTGGGGGGTGGGGTATCTGTTTTTGTACTATCTTCCATAATCACTCTTTCCCCCAGTTTTCAACAATAGTTTTGTCTCTTTAATCACGATGTCATGCGAGAATGCTTTGCACATATCATACACCGTCAAAGCTGCAATGCTCGCACCCGTGAGGGCTTCCATTTCTACGCCCGTTTTTGCGGTCAATGAGCAAGTACACTGAATAATTACCTCATTATCAATAACTTCCATTTTAAACTTACAAGAGTCCAAACCCAGAGGATGACAAAGAGGTATTAAATCAGAGGTCTTTTTTGCTCCCATTGTTCCTGCGATAATTGCCGTTTGGAGGACAGAACCTTTCTTGGTTTGAAGATCCCCATCTTTAAAGTTCGCCATGATTTCATCCGTCAAAACTACTATGCTCTGAGCCGTGGCGGTACGTTTGGTAATGGCTTTCTCCGAGACATCTACCATTGAAGGATTGTTGTTGTTATCTAAATGCGTAAAAGATGACATATTTTTTAGTTCTGTGTTTTTGGCGGCAGCCGTTGCTGTTCTAAGTTTTTAATGGAAAATCAATCACTAAGAGAAATTGACTATTTTTGTGTAAAGATAAAACCATGAGCCGAAGGTTTTAGAAAATATAGATAAATTTGATTCATCGAACTTAATCCCCAATTCCCTAATCCCAAATCCCTAAACCATGATTTCAGTAAACGAAGCCCTCAAAATAGTAAAAGAAAATACTTTTATCCCAAGTATTTCAGAAGTTCCTTTATTGGAGAGTATGGGAAAAATTTTGGCAGAAAATATTGTAGCCGACAGAGATTTTCCCCCTTTCGATAGAGTGGCAATGGACGGAATTGCGATAAAAAAATCAAATCAAATCATTTTTGAAATAGAAAAAACGCAATATGCTGGCGAACCTCAAAAGACCCTTCAAAACCCTAAAAACTGTGTAGAAGTAATGACTGGGGCTGTTTTGCCTTTGGGTTGTGATACTGTGATTAGATACGAAGATGTTGATATTCAAGATAAAGAAGGGACAAAATATGCTAAAATAAGTATTCCATTCTCTGAAATTAAATCGGGGCAAAATATCCATCCAAAAGGCTCAGACCGAAAACAAGGTGATATTTTATTACAAAAAGGTCTGAAAATTAGTCCCGCAGAAATTGCCGTGATGGCTTCTGTGGGTAAAGATAGAGTTTTAATAGAAACACCTCCACGAGTAGCTGTTATTTCGACAGGAGATGAATTGGTAGAAATCACGACTAATCCAAAGCCTTACCAAATCAGAATGTCGAACTCTTACATGCTTGCAGGAGCGTTGGCTCAAATTGGAATAAAGGCAAATTTGTATCATTTAACAGATGATAAAGAATTGTTATTCAATAAGTTACAAGAGATTTTATTGAATCATGATATACTCCTTTTGAGTGGAGGCGTATCGGCAGGGAAGAAGGATTTTGTGCCTGAAATTTTAAATAATTTGGGCGTAAAAAAACTCTTTCATAAAGTTGCTCAAAAACCTGGAAAGCCTTTTTGGTTTGGCAAATCAGAAGAAGGTAAAACAGTTTTTGCATTACCTGGCAATCCAGTTTCTACGTTTTTGTGTTTTTGCAAATATTTTTTACCTCAAAAAGAGGAGCAAGTAATTTTGGATAAAACCATTTTCTTCAAACCTGATTTGACTTATTTCGTACCTGCAAAAACGTATTTTCAGGATGGACAAATGATGGCAACTCCCTTTGAAGGTAGTGGTTCGGCTGACTTTGCGAATTTGACTGATTGTGATGGATTTGTGGAATTACCCGCTGATAGTCAGGAGTTTAAGAGTGGAATTTCATTTGAATTTGTGCGATTTAGAGGGTAATTTTCAAGAATTATTACCAAAACATCACCGAGAAAAAATAATAAATCTCATTACCACTTTAATTAGATGTACATTTGAATAAAATTGATGTCCATCGAAATAAAAGTGCTCGCCGTTGAAAAGTTATTTCGCCGACTTGATATTGAAATTAACACCTTCCAAACTTCCACTAAACTTCACTGCAAAGTGGGTTGTGGTAAATGTTGTACTAAGCCCGATATTGAGGCTTCTCCATTAGAATTTTTACCTTGGGCTTTTCACCTTTTTCTGAATAACGAAACAGAGAATGTACTTGAAAAATTGAGACGGAAAACTAATTTTATTTGTCATATCTACAATCCCATTTCTTTGTTTGATAATTCAAGTGGTAGTTGTGGCGAATACCAATACAGAGGACTCATCTGCCGTCTTTTGGCTATGGAGCTAATACCGATAAATACGGACAATTGCGGTTGGTAACTTGCAAAATCATTAAAGAAGAACAAGCAGATGACTACGAGAAAGCTACCAAAGCCATCTCTCAAAAACTCCCAATTCCCATATTTACGGATTATTACATGAATCTTTCTCAGATAGATTTTCATTTGGGTAATATCATTTTACCCATCAATGAGGCTTTAAAAATGGCAATTGAAGAGGTTTTACAGTATTATGCCTATCGACCGTTTCCCGTAATTAGAGTTGCGGCTTAGAAATAACAATTCAACTTAGAGGTGTAGAGAATTAGGGTTTGCCGTTTATTTTTCTCTAATCCTCTACACCTCTAAGTTATTTTTTATCTATTTATCTATTCCTTTACCTTCATTTTCGCCTCAAATCTAAGACTTCTTTAATCTTTCGTTCTGCCAAATTATCTTGTGGTTCAAAGAAATGCTTGCCTTTAATCTCATCTGGAACGAATTGTTGTTCTACGTAATTGCCTTCGTAATTATGGGCATATTTGTAGCCTTTGCCGTAGTCCAATTCCTTCATTAATTTGGAGGGTGCATTACGTAGATGCAAAGGAACAGGTAAATTCCCTGATTGACGAACTTCTGCCAAAGCATTATCAATCGCCAAATAAGCTGAATTACTTTTGGGTGAAGTGGCTAAATAGATAACCGTTTGAGATAAAATAATCCGAGATTCTGGAAGTCCTATCACTCGAATTGCTTGAAAACAAGTGTTTGCCATCAAGAGGGCGTTTGGGTTGGCGAGTCCAATGTCTTCGGAAGCCAAAATCAATAATCTCCTACCGATAAACTCAATATCTTCGCCGCCTTCAATCATACGAGCGAGCCAATAAACGGCTGCATCAGGGTCTGAACCACGGATGGATTTAATAAAAGCTGAGATAATATCATAATGTTGTTCACCATCTTTGTCGTATAAGGCAATGTGCTGTTGCAACTTCTCCACCACCATTTCATTGGTAATTTCCAACGTCTCAGCATTTTCGCCAAAAGTTGTCACTAATTCTAAAATGTTATACAACTTCCGACCATCACCGCCAGAAAATTGTAACATTGCTTCATATTCCTTGATGACGATTTTTCGATTTTTCAAAAATACATCTTTCTCCAAAGCCTGATTGACCAAATAAATCAATTCTTCTTTTGATAAAGGTTTCAAAACATACACCTGACAACGAGATAAAAGTGCCGAAATAACCTCAAATGAAGGGTTTTCAGTGGTTGCACCTATTAAAGTAACAACGCCTTTTTCAACCGCACCTAACAACGAATCTTGCTGAGACTTTGAAAAACGATGGATTTCGTCAATAAAAAGAATGGGCGATGGAGAATCAAAAAACTGTTGTTTTTTTGCTAATTCAAGGGTTTCACGAATATCTTTCACACCCGAATTGATGGCAGAAAGTACGTAGAATGGACGTTTCAAGGCTTTGGCAATGATACTCGCCAAGGTAGTTTTCCCAACCCCAGGAGGTCCCCACAAGATAAACGAAGGAACTCGCCCAGCCTCCACCGCACGACGTAAAACAGCCCTCTGACCCACTAAATGTTGTTGTCCAACATAGTCGTCAAGGATTTCGGGACGCATTCTTTCGGCTAATGGTTGCATGTAATTTACAGGTTTTATTAAGGCAATAGTAATGAAGAATCCCCATAACTCAAAAACCGATAATCATTCGTCATGGCTTCGTGATAAACCTTTCGCCAATCTTCGCCAATTAGTGCTGCAATCAAGAGAATCAACGTACTTTCGGGTTGATGATAATTGGTAATAATGCCTTTGCAAATCTTAAACTGATAACCTGGGAAGATAAAAATCTCCGTTTCTGCCGTGATTTCTTCTGTATTTCTCTCCTCCATTTCATTCAAAATCGCCTTCAAAGAATCTTCCACCGAAGGCAAATTTTCGTGTTGATAGGGATAGAGTTTTTCTATCAATAATGGAGAATCGTCCCCTTTCAAAAACTTCACCCCAAACCAATAAATACTCTCCAAAGTACGCATCGAAGTCGTACCAACAGGGATGATATTACCCAAATTTGCTAAGAGATTTTCGATATTTTTTTTCGTAAAAATTACTTGCTCATTGTGCATTTTATGCTCAACAATGTTCTCTACTTTGATAGGCTGAAACGTTCCTGCCCCTACGTGTAGCGTAAGAAAATCTTGCTTAATACCTTGTTTTTCAAGATTTTGCAAAACTTCTTGGGTAAAATGAAGTCCAGCGGTTGGTGCGGCAACTGCCCCTTTTTTTTCTGAATAAACCGTTTGATAAGTTTCATTGTCAGACTCTTCTGTTTCACGATTTAAGTATGGCGGAAGCGGGATTGTTCCGAGGGCTTGGATGAGGGTTACGAAGGTGATAACCTCACCCCCAGCCCCTCTCCTGCTGAGAGGGGAGTTATTCGTCCGTAAACCTCCCCTCTCAGCAGGAGAGGGGCTGGGGATGAGGTTATCACTCCAAGACAGCTCCACATAATTATTCTCCTCATCAAATATCTCCGCCTTGACTTCCACCTCTTGTCCATCAACTACCAAAACTTGGCTCAAAATATCACCCTTTTTCCAACGTTTTCTATTCCCAATCATACACTTCCATACGCACGAGTCCGTAACGTCCATGGCTAAATTAATAACGGGCGTTGGTAGTACTGGATGCAATAAAAATATTTGAATAATTGCTCCTGTGGGTTTCTGGAAGTGGATTCTTGCTGGAATTACTTTGGTATTATTGAAAACTAAGAGACTATTTTTGGGTAAATAATCAGTAATATTTTTGAAAACTGAATGCGTAATTTTCCCTTGTTGATAAACCTGTAATTTAGATTCATCACGCTTGGGCAAAGGGAATTTTGCGATGCGTTCATCGGGTAAATCGTAGGTATAATCCGAGAGTTTGATGTTTTGCATAATACTTTATATTGTCTGAATCAGGATTTTAAGATTAGAGGATATACAGGATGAAAGAATATGTTTTGTCTTCATCATCTTTAAGTAAAATCCTGAAAATCTGTTCATCCTAAAATCCTGATTCAGAAATAATTGTTAATCTTCCTCCACAACATTTGGCTTCGTGTATAAAATTTTTATTGGTAAATAAAATATCCAAATCAAAATTAAAACGATACCCAAAACCAATAAATACGTATAATCTGTATTGAAAGTACGCTCGTCATTGAGTGCCAATAATGCCCTCAGAATCAATAATAAGAAGACATTGATGAAAATTGGAAGGAAATTTAACCAATTGGCTACTGCCGTTATTAATTGGTTACGGTCTTTTAACCATTCTTTATTCGGAATCCAACTGAAAGCCGTTGTTGGTAATTTATTGACTGAATTTACTAATAACACTATCAAAATATTCAGCCCAAACATAATGCCTCCAAAGAGATAAAAAACTTGATTTTTAGGTAAAAATCCGTCTCCACGACCATTTGCCCCAAAATGAACTGCCGTTGGGTCAGGCAAGCCTCGGTAGGTAAACAAAAGCACTAAAACAAAAGCAAAAATGGACAAATACCGCCCAACTCTGGAAATAAAATATTCTATACTCATATTTAGGGATTGGGGATTTGGGAATTAGGGATTGGGGGAAATCCTTTCTGTCCAAAACCACCTCTTATTTATGTAAAATTAAAGTACAAAATTACTTCACAAGCTCCAAGATTTCTAATGAAAACCAGTAAATAGAAATTATGAAATAAAAATTAGTTGTTATGACAATTAATTTCTCAAAAAAATGTAGATTTGCGGTGTGAGATTAGGGATTAGGTAATTGGGGATTGGGGATTAGGTAATTGACTCAAGTTAAAAATTTTTACTTTTTGGAAAGTGAATTTTATAGTTATCTAATCCCTAATTACCTAATCCCTAATTACCCAATCCCCAATCCCTAAAATACATGAAGATTTATACAAAAACAGGCGACGGTGGTCAGACTTCCTTAGTGGGAGGTACGAGAGTTTCAAAAACTGAACTCAGAATTGAGGCTTATGGAACGGTTGATGAACTCAATTCGTACATCGGTTTAGTCCGTGACCAAGAGGTAAATAATGGTCGAAAAGAAATTTTGAAGGAAATTCAAGACCGACTTTTTACGATTGGCTCAATTTTGGCATCAGAACCAGAACAGACCAAAAAACGCATTCCAGACCTCCACGAGAGCGATATTGAACTCTTGGAAAAGGAAATGGATAAGATGGACAAAAGTCTCGAACCGATGCGTTTTTTCATCCTTCCAGGCGGACATCAATCGGTTTCGTTCGGGCATTTGGCAAGAACTGTTTGCCGTAGAGCCGAAAGAATTGTACTTCGTCTTTCAGGAGAATCAGAAGTTAATGTTTTGGTAGTCAGATACTTAAACAGACTTTCAGACTACCTTTTTGTGCTTTGCAGAATGATGATTAAAGATTTAAATATAGAAGAAATCTCGTGGAAACCGAGGGTTTAGGGATTGGTTTATTGGTTATTAGTTTATTGGTTACTGGTTTATTGATTATGAGTTAATTGGTATTAGAATTTAGTTGCAAATAGTTTTTAAGTATTTCAACCCAATCAATAACCAATAAACTGATAAACCAGTAACTAATAAACCAGTAACCAATAAACCAGTAACCAATAAACCAATAACCAAAATAACATGACAGATACCTTGCAAATAGACATTCAGCCAATTGAGAAATCGAGAATTGATACGGTTGATTTTAACAACCTTGTTTTTGGGCGTTCGTTCTCCGACCATATGCTGTCGGTTGATTTTGCCAGTGGAGAATGGCAAACGCCTCAAATTATTCCTTTTGGCGACATTACTTTCTCGCCCGCTATGATGTCTCTACATTACGGACAAGCGATTTTTGAAGGAATGAAAGCCTACAAAAGCCCCGAGGGAGATATTTTAGTTTTTCGTCCAGAAGAAAACTGGAAGCGTCTGAACAAATCAGCCGTGCGTATGTGTATGCCCGAAGTGCCAGAAGAAATCTTTATGGAAGGCTTATCAGAATTGTTACGCATTGATTCTGAGTGGATTCCTGCCAAAGAAGGCTGTTCGATGTACATTCGCCCTTTTATGTTCTCTACGGATGAATACGTGGGGGTGAGTCCATCGAAGACTTATAAATTCATGATTTTTACTTGTCCAGTTGGGGCATATTACACCAAGCCTATTCGTGTACGAGTTGAAACAAAATATATTCGTGCCGCTCACGGGGGCGTAGGTTTCTCGAAAAATGCGGGTAATTATGGAGCATCTTTATACCCAACTAAATTGGCATCTGATGCAGGTTATGACCAAATCATTTGGACAGATGCCTCAGAGCATCGTTATGTCGAAGAAGCGGGAACGATGAACTTGATGTTTATCATTGATGATAAATTGGTAACTGCCCCAACGGGAGATACCATCTTGGACGGTGTAACTCGTAAATCAGTAATTCAGGTTGCTCGTGATATGGGTGTGGAGGTTGAAGAACGACCATTATCTATCAAAGAATTGACCGAAGGCATCGTTTCTGGAAAAGTTCAAGAGGTATTCGGAGCGGGAACAGCGGCAGTAATTGCTCCTATCTCAACAGTTGGTTATGAGGGCGTGGACTATGAATTGCCAGAACGTCCAGCGGATGCTTTTTCGAGAAAAGTTTATACAGAAATTGACAATATCAAAACTGGAAAAATCACAGATACTCGTGGGTGGGTGATGAAAATTTAGGAGATTTAGTGATAATTTTCAATGTGCAATGCTCAATGAAAAATGTTCAAGTGATTGAAAATGAACAATTTAGAGAATATTTAAAGGAAGGCTTCGCTTTAAGCGAAGCCTTCCTTGTTTTACTCTATTTCTGACAAAAACCTTGAAAATACTGTAGCTCGAAGTGGTACTTCGAGAGTCGGACTCCAACGTCTCGAAGTACCACTTCGAGCTACAGTAAACCCTAATCTCACAACAAAACCCCAGGACTCACCAAATTATTTTTAATCGCAAAAATCACTAAACCTGCGGTATTTCTTGCTCCTGTTTTTTCTAAAAGATTGTTGCGGTGTCCGTCCACAGTGCGGGTGCTGATGAATAATTTATCAGCAATTTCGTTAGCGGTTTGTTCTTGACAAATCAGATTTAACACCTCTATCTCTCTGGTAGTCAATACGATAGGAATATTGTCATGTACCGACACATGAGATTTTTTATTAGAAAGTCTTTTGTGAAAGGTACTCATGGTATCTTCACTAAAATAAAAACCTTTCTCAATCACGCCCCTGATTGCTTTCTCGACATCTTCGGGTTCTGAGTTTTTGAAGAGATAAGCACTTGCTCCCAGTTCAATCAAATGAATCACAAATTTCTCTTCGTTATGGATGGAAAGAATGATGACTTTTTGCTCTGGATATTTGTCATGGATAATCTTCATGGTATCTATGCCGTTGAGTTCGGGCATAGATAAATCCATCAAAATCACGTCGGGTTTTTGGGTTGAGGTTTCCAAAAAACCTAATAATTTTCGTCCGTTGTCAGCTTCACAAACAACCGACATATCTTCAAAAGTATTGACAATTGCTGCCATTCCCTTTCGGAAAAGCATCTGGTCGTCGGCTATGGCAATGTTTATGGTTTTCATGTTTTTTAGGTTTTAGGTGTTGGGTTTTAGGGGATAGGTGTTTAGGATTAGCTTCTTACTGCCAATCCCTAACACCTAATCCCTAAAACCTAACACCTACAATCACTTCCACCCCTTTCTCAACGGTAGGTATATACGTCAATTTACCGTTTATCATACTCACACGACTTTCGATATTCTTTAAACCTAAGCCTCTTTTGGTCAAAGTTTCGAGGTCAAAACCTTTGCCATTATCTTTGTATGTGATGGTAAGTTGTTGATTATCAGTATGAATTGAGATATTTACTTCCGTTGCCTGAGCGTGTTTGAGGGTATTGTTGAGGAGTTCTTGGAGGATGCGGTAAAGGGCTAATTCCAAGCGATTTTCTAACCTTACTAAGTTATTCAAGTCTAAATGTATGACTAACAACGAAGCACTTTCTATTTTATCACAGAGCGATTCGAGGGCGTATTTTAATCCAAATTCATCCAACCCGTGTGGGAGCATATCGTTTGAAATCCGTCTGACATTCTCTATCGTGCTGTCTATCAGTTGCTTACTACCCACAATTATTTTTTCAGTATTTTCAGTAACCGTTTCTTTCGTAAAATTCAATTGCCCCACTTGCAAGCGGAGCATCGAAAGTGCCGCTCCGATTTCATCATGCAAATCTCTGGAAACTCTACGGCGTTCGTCTTCCATGGCATCAATACTACTCTGAAAAAGGTCTAATTGATGCCGAGATTTCATGGTTTCTACATCGGCTTTGTTTCTGAGCAAACGCTTTTGGTAAGACGTAACGAAGAACAATAACATTCCTGCCAACAGAAACATTAGCAACGTTCCACCAAAAAGGAGAATGTAAATATCAATCTGAGAAGGCATTAATTTGTGTGTGTGAGTGATGAAAATTACTGGTTGTGTTATTTCAATATGAATTTAGAAGGTTTTTTCAAATAAACAAAAAATTACTTAGTTTTTCTATCAAGTGGTAGTTTCCAAAAGCCGATTGCAATCAGCAAATACATAATTGTCATAAAAAAAGCGTGCAATGCCCACGTAATCATTCCCATGGGTTTGCCTTGCGTGAGAATGAAATTACTGAAAGTAAAAACAAATAAACAGCCCGAAAAATAAAACAAAAATCCCGCATTTATCCAAAATAAGGGTGTATCAGAAGGGTCCTCATCTTGGAACTCATCAAAAGTTTTGTAAAGATAAAAAACTGTATAGGCAACGACAATTACACATTCTAAGGTTTTTGCATAAGAATTGAAAGTCAAGGGATTATGTAAAATAAAACTATCAATTAATGAAAAAATAATAAAAATAACAAAAATATAAGGAATGGTTTTGGACGAGAGATATTTCTTGAAAATTTCATAATAAAACCATGAAATAAAGAAAAATTCTGAAAGTACGTAAATATGAAATATGTATAAATTATTAATTTTATAATGCCACATTAAAGCCGATATAAATTCAAAAACTAAACTATTACAAATAAAAAAAAAGATAACTTTCAATTCATTAACTAAATATTTTCTTTTTACAATTCCTGTAATAAATGGCATTGGGACAATCCATGGGGAATATTTTACAATAAGAGAAGCAATTTCTTGAATGGTCATAATTTGTGGTATTAGGCGATTGAAGATTTTAAAGCAATGATATTTTATAGATAAATATCATTGCTTTATTTAAAAAAACTAATTCATCAAGGGGCTATCTCCATCACAAGTATTAGGACATGGAGTAGAAAAATCATACACAAAATGCCCATCACCATCAACCAAACCATCAGAATCAAAAGTGTCATTATCTATTAAATCTCTTACTTCTACTGTCTCACCATCTTTGTTATAAAGACGTTCGGCAGCTACTAAAAACATTTTTTCAGTGCCATCTTCTTCTAAGCCAAAATAAATCCGCATCGCATCCATTTGTCCTTCTCTAATAACATCCATAAGTTCCTCAACATCAACAAAATACGCCTTAATTTTTTGCGTTTTTCTCCAACGTCTTGTTTCGTCTTGTGCCTTTGTCAAATCGTAATGATAATTCTTTCTTGGGGGTGGTATAATTGCCATTTTCTTGTTTTTTTATGGGTTTAAATGATAAATTATCCCCTATTACAATTGTTGAAGTTTGAGTTGTTGAATTGTTGGATACCTTCATCCCAACAATTCAACAATTCAAACTTCAACAATTAATTAAGGGTTATCACAAAACTATACAAAGTTCTACATAAAAAAACGGGTAAAAATACCTGTTTTATGAAACTTATCAAACGGTCATAAAACAGGTATTTTTACGCTATCAAATTCTGAAATGAATCCTTAATTTTGCAATACACTAACACATCAAAAAACAATAAACCCCTCCGAATGTGATTCGTGAGGGGTTTTATTTTTATGAGTTCGACAATGCCGTCCAATAATAATCAACATCTGCCTTAGTCGTGAGATATATTTTTCCGTACAAAGCACTATAACTGGGTATCAACCATTGTCCTGTATATTCTTGACTCACAAAATAGATAGCATCTGACAAATGAATCATGGTATCATTATTTACAATATCCCGTTTGTGAATTGTCCACAGATTATGATTGCTTTCTACGCTATTTTTATAATAGAGCGAATGGGTAAAACCTGCCGTCATTACATTGGGCGAAGTGGGCAAATCTTTCACGATGTTGATACTCACAACGTCGCCATCAAGGATAGCCCCTGACTGTGCTACACCATTTGCCCATTTTTGTAAATATACTTGCTTGGCGGTATCACTAACAGTTGAAAGTGTTGGGTAGTAAGTCCCTAAACTTTTATCCGTAGAACTCAACAATAAACCTTCCTGACACATCAATTTGAATAAACTACCAGAGTTTACGATGCTTTTGGTTGGTGGGTTTGGCAAAGAATAATGCTCTGTAAATATCACAGAAGATTGAGGATTGATTGGTGGTAAATCGCCCCAAGATGGAAATTGATAATAACTAACTTCTACTTGGTCAGTTGGGCTTTTACGTGTCCCAAAATCAATAATTCCATACCCGTGATTGTAATACGTTACCCCGTTGCTATCGGCAGTTGTGCCTAATTTGTATTGGTCATATTGTGGCTCAGGAACAAGATATGCCACTTCTGGATAATTTATTTTGTATGAATCTGAACTCACAAACTCCTCATAAGCACTATTTCCCAACAAACGCCCCTTGGAAAGTCCGAAGGAATTATTTTCATACATCACAAAATTATGTTCGTGTCCCCACAACCAGCCTGCTATTTTTGTGGGTAGATAATCCCACACAGCACTGTAAATGAAGGGGTCAAAATAAGCAATGTCATGATAGGCTGAGAGTTTTCCATTGATGGCTGAATTGGCAGAAAATAGCTGATGGTGCGAAAGCATAATAGTAGCTCCGCCAAAATTTTGTAACTTGTCCCGATGCCATTTGATTTCTGTATTTTCTAACCAAGGACCTGCATAAAAAAGATCAACCTGATTGAGTGGATTTGAGTCATGATAACCCGTATCCATACCCAAAAACTGCCAACCCATATCCTCCGTGCGTAAACAAAAATAGCTGGCAGGTTGTACAGCATTGGTAATATTGGGGTAATTATTGAGTTGAGCCAACATCGGATAAAAACCCGCACCCCAAGCATAATAATCGTGATTACCAGGAATACTAAACACAGGAATACGATTACCCACACCCAAAACTTCATCAAAAACCTGTTGAAAAACACCTGCAAAATAGTCTTGACATTCGCTGGGAGTACCCGCATAGTAGATGTCTCCCAAATGAATAATGGCTTGTGGTTGATGCTTAATCATCACGTCCTTCAACAACGCCACAGCATCGGGCATACCAGTTCCCCAATCTCCCAAAATAGCCACACGGGCATCATTGGGCAGTTTCCAGTCAATTACCCCAAAATTAATATTGTTGTTTCCTTGCACCGTCCAGTCATTATACGCCATGTGACCATTGGTGGCTTTTTTGTATTTTTCGTAGATAAAAGGAAGCTCCAAAAACCTTGGGTCTAAATTACTGAATTTTCGATATTCTGTAAACAGTAAATCAGCCGCTGCTTGTTCGTCCTTGGATAAGGCTTGTCCAATATGAAAACCAAGATGCGACAAATAAACCAAGGCTTCTTGCCCTTCGTTTGACGGTGGGGGCTGAGGAGAGAAGCCGCCATCTTTCATAACGGCATCTACATACGTACCCGTGGCGATAGAAAGTGGATGCTTCAAAACGTCAAGATGGTTCACAGGAGCATCGCCAACTCTGATTTGATTTCGGATGCCTTCTGCAACGGTTGATTGCCAAAGAGAAAGGTCAGGGTTTCTGACTCTTGAAAAGTTAAGTGGGTTCATTGGAGTTATGAATTTTGATGTGATATGTATTGATACATTTTACACAAAATTCATCAATTTATTTATCATAAAATAGCGTAGAAATACCTGTTTTATAAACACTTACCACCATTTCTCATACCCATCCACAGGCTTCCATTTGCTTTTCGGTTCATAATAATTCCAGAGCAGCGAAGACACTTTTCGTAGAAGTTCAAAGCCCTCATTATTACGTTCCCAACTTTCATCCTTCTGGTTTTTCGTAATGAAAGCATAGACGTACTCTCCGTGTGGTGCATGAACCAAAACCACCTCCGAACGTGATTTATTCACCGCCCCATTTTTAGTCATAACTCGTACATTTTCAGGCAATTGCGAAAGCCCTTCTCCATCCCAAGCCTGTCTGCCGAGGTTGCGATACATACGGTCAGAAGCATCGGGAGAGATGATTTTTCCTTGTCGAATCCTTGTTAAAAGGGTCGCTATTTCTCTGGGAGTTGTCTGTCCCCAACCATACATTTTTTGATTTTGCTGACGGTTGGGCGTGCGTGAGTTCACCCGTGTATGTACGAAACCGTATTTTTCCATCAACTCATTTATCGACTTACCTCCACCTGCCAAAGCCTGCATCCAAAGGCTACCCGTGTTGTCAGAAACTGTCTCCATCAACATCACCACATTGTTCAAAGGAATCTTAGCACTATCTTTCAACGAACCCACAATACCGTCGTCATAATATAAAGAATCACGATACATAATTTCGTCAGTATATTTCAATTTTCCTTGTTGAATTTTATCAAAAACTCCAATCATTATGGGGATTTTTACGATACTCGCCGTCGGGAAAATGCTGTCTGCGTTGATTTCTACTACTTTATTGGTTTTGAGGTTGTGTACATACACGCCCACATCACCCTTGAAACCAGTGGTAAGTTCAAGAATTTTTGCTTTCAATTTTTTGTCTTTTTTGTACGTTTGGGCGGGAGAAAAAAGAGGAAGTAATAGAAGGTAAAAGATGAGGTATCTCATGAAAATTGGGTTTTGTTTGTTTTGATAAAAATAATAAAATTTACGTCAAAATCATATTCTGCCAGATTTTTATTACTTATCATCCATCTTCTTTGGCATATTTTTTGACTTAATCTTCTCGACTCCTTACGTCAAAAATCCACTGCCCATGAAAAAGATTTTACTCGCATTCTTTACCGTTGCTTCGCTTACCCTTTTGGGTGCAGGACCAACCACGCCACGCAAAAATAATGCTCCAAAACGCATCAAAGCGGATTCTTCCATTACACAAATTATTGAAAGTTTCACGCTGAGATTTGCCCCTGATAAACGTACAGCCATTTTCCAAATTGATGCTTTCAAACAAAATAACCAACTGATTCTGACGGGTCGGACGAATTTATTTGGAGCAAAAAGTTTTTTGCTTGATAGATTGAAAACCGAAAAAGTACCCATCGTTGATGAAGTAAAAACCCTCCCAGAAGCTGAATTGGAAGATAAAGTCTATGGTTTGGTGGAGGTTTCGGTTTGTAATATTCGCTACTCACCTAAGCATTCGGGCGAGATGGCTTCGCAGGCTTTGATGGGTACGCCTCTCAGAATTTTGGAAAGAGAGGACAATGGTTGGCTTTTAGTCCAAACGCCCGACCAATACATTTCGTGGGTGGACAGAGGAGCAATCACGATGATGAATAAGGATGGAATTGACCGTTGGAAAAATGCTCCTAAAATCATTTACACTCGTGCCTACGGTTCGGCTTATTCAGAAGCTAATGAAGAATCTGCGACAGTTTCGGATTTAGTAGCGGGTTGTATGATGGAGTTAATTTCGGAAGTTGGAGAATTTTATCAAGTACAATTTCCAGACCAACGACAAGGCTATGTCTCTAAACGTGAGGCAAATACGTATAACCAATGGCTCGCTGGATTGAGTGCAACGGAGGAAAATTTAGTAAAAACATCAAAGCGAATGATGGGAATTCCGTACTTATGGGGTGGTACATCTTTCAAAGGCGTTGATTGTAGTGGGTTTACCAAAACGGTTTATTTTTTGAATGGAATCGTATTGCCAAGAGATGCGTCTCAACAAGTTTCTGTTGGTGAAACGATTGATAAAACGGGTAATTGGTCTGATTTGAAACCAGGAGATTTATTATTTTTTGGAGAAAAAAGAGAGGATGGTTCAGAGAAAGTCGTTCACGTAGCGATGTGGTTGGGTAATGGTGAATACATCCACGCCTCGGATAAAGTACGGGTGAATAGCATGATTGCGACAGCCCCAAATTATGATGATTATAACGCCAAAAGATACCTTCGTGCCAAGAGAATTTTGAAAACGGGCATGGCGGGAGTTGGGACTTTGAAGGAGAATGTGGTGTATTAGTTTATTGGTTACTGGTTTATTAGAAATTGGTTTATTAGTTACTAATCATCATTATTTTCTAATAACTAATAAACCAATAACCAATAAACCAGTAACTAATCTTACGCTCCAAAAAGCCCCTTCACCTTACCCCAAAGTCCAGAAGCAGCTTCTTTTGCGTCTTCTAACTTCTCAGCAGCAGCTTCTTGAACATCGGCTAATGTTTCAGCAGCTTCGGCTTTCAATTCGTCAGCTTTTGCTCCGAGGTCTCCACCTGTCAATTCAGCGATTTTTCCTGTAATAGCTTCTTTGGCTTCGTCAAACTTTTCAGTAGCAGCCTCCGTTAAATCTCCAATTTTTTCAGAAGCTACCGCTTGCAAATCTTCTAATTTTTCTGTGGCAGCACTTGCTAATTCATCAGCCTTTGCAGAAACATCCATTCCTGTTATTTCTTTGATTTTATCCGAAGCAGCATCCGCTAATCCGCCTAATTTTTCAGCGGCAGCGTCCTTTAAGTTATCTAATTGATTTTCCGCTTGGTCTTGTACGTTTTCCATGATGTTGGGGTTTTAGTTAAAATTTAATGATTAAGTTTAATTACAAATATCTTATTTTTTATGCAAACTGCCTAATAATCAGCTTAATTCAATATCTTTTTTCTTGAAAGTAAAAAACAAAATGATTATTCCAAATAGTACACATGGAATACTCAAAAGTTGTCCCATGTTGTATTGCATTCCATTTTCAAAATCTACTTGGTTCTCTTTCAAGAATTCATAGAAAAATCTCAGGGTGAACAAAATTATCAAGAAAACCCCTGTTAGGAGTCCATGGCGAGTTTTTTCTTTTTTCAAAGACCATATCCACATAATTAAAATAAAAATTAAAATGCATGAAATTGACTCGTATAACTGTGAGGGATGTCTTGGTACAACAACTGGATATTCTGTATTATTAAAGAATCTGAACGCCCAAGGTACATTGGTTGGCTTACCCACAATCTCCGAATTCATTAAATTACCAAAACGGATAAAAGCTCCGCCCAAGGCTACTGTGGGTACTATGCGATCAGTTACATATAGATAAGGAACATTTCTTTTTCTTGAAAAAATATATAAAGCAACAAACATAAGCATTGTTCCGTGTGAAGCCAAACCTGAAAAAGGAGGTGTAACCATATCTATAAAGAATTTTGCTGGGTCTGACATCAATAAGACCCTTTCATAGAAAAAGTAATGTGCCATTCTCGCTCCTATCACCGTTGAAATCATGGCATAAAGCAATAGTTCATCGGCTTGTTCTATCGGGCGACCTTCTTTCTTGAAAATATAACTAAGTACTTGATAACCAGCCAAGAATGCCCCTGCGAACATCAAGCCATACCAGCGTAAAGGAAAACCAAATACTTCAAAAATTGTAGGACTTGCGTGCCAATCAATGTATGCTAACATCAGAAAAATGTGGATTTATTGGATGAATAATTTGTCAAAAATAAGGCTTTTGTTTTAGTAAATAGTGATTGGTGATTGGTGATTAGTTGTTATTAATATAAGCTATTGAAAATCAGGTATTTACATAAAGTAAAATTAGTATTAATTCAAATTTAGATATGCTTCTAAACCACCTTCCAAGTTTCGGAGCAATTTAAACCCTCTTTTTTCAAGAATTTTTTGAGCGATTTTACTTTGTAATCCTGTATAACAAATAATGATAAGTTCTTGATTTTTGAGGTGTTCTATTTGTTCAAGATTTAATAATAACTCGTCCAAAGGAATCTGGATTCCGCCCATGTCAAAATCTTCAATTTCGTAGGGTGTACGAATATCAAGAATAGTTAATTCAGAAAGGCGGTCTTTGAATTCTTTGGGATTGATTTGCATAATATTGAAAAAGCCTGTAAAATGTTATTCCACAGGCTTTTTTATCTAAAAAACGATTCTTTAATCTAAATCATTGTACGCCAAAATACCGCCCAATACATTACGCACATTGGTGAATCCCTGCGACTCCATAAATGCCTTTGCCCGTGCAGACCTTGCACCCGAGCGACAATGAACGATAACTTCGCTGTTCTTCCAATCAGCGATTTCATCCATACGGTCTGGGAGTTCTCCCAACGGAATTAATTTTGCTCCGAGGTTTTGTTCTTCGTATTCATAATCCTCACGCACGTCAAGGAAATTAAGGGCTTCGCTTTTATCGAGTCTTTCTTTTAGTTCTTCTACGGTTATGTCCATTTTATTTTGGCATTTGGCTGTCGGCTTTCGGCTATCAGCAATTAGTTTAAAAATATTTTTACTATTTAGCAAACCGACTGCTGAAAGCTGACAGCCGATAGCCTACAAATTACTCTTTTACAATCTTGCGAACAAAGGTATTTTTTTCATTTGAAAGTCGCAAAAAATATATGCCTGTATTTAGATTTTGGAGATTGATTTCTTGATTATTCGTTTTTTCTTGAAAAATAGCCCTTCCCGTCATATCAAAAACTTCTACATTTTTCAGACTCACATCGTTCCATCTAAAAATTCCTGTGGACGGATTGGGCGAAATGACTAAATTTTTATCCTGTATTTCCTCTTCAGTGGCTAAGGTAACTTTCAATTCATTGCCCAACATAACAGGGCGAATCATTAGACTGCCTTTAATGGGTGTAAAATCACTGCTTGTAGAAGGTGTATTTACTTTGGGAACTTGTACCCATTCGTTGCTAATATTATAAAAGTGATTTTCTGAAAATTGTTGAGAATTTGCATCCAATCCAATCACAATTGGCTCTTCATCAGCGAGTTGTACATATCCTACATAAAAAGTATCTTCTACGGCTACGTTTTTAATTTTGTACTCAATAAAGCCATTTGTTGTACTGGTATATTTTATTACGGTACTTGTATCAGAAATAGTTTGTAGAGGAGCACCAGGTTTCCCACCTTTATTTGATAAAATTTGAAACGTGATTCTCTTCCCTGTCAAATTTGTGAGAGTTGGCTGGAAATTAACTCTGATAGCCGTTACTGCATCTTTTTGATTAAGAATATATCTCACTGCAACCCTTGCAAAGCCTTTTTTGATATAAGCTGCTTGTTCGGCAGTGCCATCGTCGTAGGCGTAATAATTATCAAGTTCGGTAAATTGAGAGATAGTATCATTTGCCGCTAATTGGTTCGGAATGTCTCTGCTATTTCTGTCCTCAACTCCTAATTGAAACTTAACTTTAATCTTCGTTTTAGTCCCACTTAAAAAAGATTTGATATCACCTTTATAAGTAACCTCACGAGAAGCAAAACTCGCACAATCAAGTCTATCCAAAGAATCAATGGAAGATTTATTAGAAATTTGATTTGTAATAATAAACTTAGCCTTGATAAATGGTGAGATAGCTTGTAAATTAAAATATTCAACTTTTATCAAATCATTTAATTCTGTATCTGGTTTTTTCAAGTATTGAACCATTGGCATAGAATTATACCGTTTTAGGATGGTACTATTGAATTTTCTGCAAGCAAAATCTTGTGTAAATTTATCTTTATAGTTACGTTTTTCCCCTAAATAAACATAATCAAGATGCCAAGTATCAAAAGAGCCTGATTTGTTGCCGATGGATATAAACCTAAATTTAAAGTCTGAGTGTAAGTAAATGGTTTTGTTCACAGGTAAGAGTATTTGCTTAAAATTACTGACTACCGTTCCCGAATCACTCCAAACAGTTTTCCAATTACCTCCATTATCATAAAATTGTAGTTTCAAAGAATCTTTTAAATCTGGACGTTCGCCCAATGCTCCTTTGGTATAAAAAAAACTTAGATAAAGTGAATCTGTTAATGATAGATTTCTATCTCCAACTTTTGTTAAATTGATTCCTTGAGAAGTCAATGTATCAGTTGCTCCAACTGCCGAAGGATTATTAAAATCATAGGGTGTTCCGTTGGCTTTAAACCCATCGAAAGTAACGACATTGACAGAAGGGTGATTGGTAGTGAAGGTATTACTTATAAAAGTACCTCCTCCCTTTTCCCACTTACTTGCATCTAAGCGTGTGGATGAAGTCGAAAAATCATCAAAAAACGGTAAGGTAATTGCCTGAACTTTGGCAGAGAAAGGTTTTGTGGCTTCAATTTGTTGTCTGATTGGAACTGTCTGAAATTGAGCAACCGAAACCTGAGATAAAAGGCTGAGGACTAATGCTAATAGTGTGTATTTTTTTGTAAAATGTTTCATGTTAAATTCTAAATATGAAATTGTTTCTATGTTCTTGACTCTAAAATACTCAGTACCAAGAACATAGAACTAAGCATCTTAATTTGGCTGTTTGCCTGCCACCCAAATATCAACCATTTCACCCGAACGGATTTTATTACCTTCGTTACAAGCGGGTTGTTGTTTGAAAACTGTTCCTGCGGGTTCAGATGACGATTCGTCATAAATGATACTCCCAATTGACAATCCAGAGCCTTTGATAATGATTTGAGCTTCGTCAAAATTCTTGCTTTCTACGCAAGGAACGTCGATTTCTGTGTCACCCGTACCATTACCTACCACCAGCGTAACCTTTGAACCTTTTGCAATTAACGTACCAGCGTCCATTTTCTTGCCTTCGTACCTAACTTCCAATACTTCATTTTCACGAATATCATTTTGGTACTCTAAATTGGGCTTCAAAAGTCCCGAAACTAATAACTGTTGCTCTGCACTTTTGACCGACATCTCTGTCAGTTTTGGGAGTTTAATCATCGGAGCGGTTTCAGTATTTATCGTTAGGTAAATCTTACGTCCAGCCTTTACTTTCGAGTTTTCTAAGGGATATTGAGAGAGTACGGTGAGCGGCTTTTTTTCAGGCGTAAAAGTGCTGTCCGTTACCTCAAATTCAAGGTCTCTATCGTCCAAAAGTTCTTCGGCTTCCTCCATTGATAAGCCTTTCAAATTTGGAACAGTGATAGCCTCGCCGTGGTTAGTACTAAAAGGAAGGTAAACAAAAAAGAATCCAAAAAATAATACCAACAATAGCATAATAATGATGGCAGCGTGGGTATAAACGTCCTTTTTAGAATTAGTTGAAATTTTCATTATACAATTTTAAATGATTTCGATTTCGTAATTATTCGCAATTTAGAAATTTTAAGGTTTAAATTAGAAAGAAAGTCGCACAAAGATTTTGGGGAAAGATAATAATTTTCAATGCTCAATATTCAATGTTCAATATTCAGGTGAAAAAATGACCTATGAAAGTCATTTAAAATTTTGCCCTTGAACATTGACCGTTGTAAATTGAAAATTGAAAATTTATTTCTGTCTCCCTGCCAATTTGTCCTACAAAAACCCTTTGGAATCCTTTTTGCAAACCTATCCAACATCAATATTAGCGTATTATTAATCTAAAAAATGACAAAATGACTATGCAAGAAAAAGGTAATATCTCGATTCATACCGAGAACATTTTTCCAATTATTAAAAAATTCCTTTATTCAGACCACGAGATTTTCCTTCGTGAGTTAGTTTCCAATGCCGTTGATGCTTCGCAAAAAATCAAACGTTTGGCTGCCATCGGTGAGTATCAAGGTGAGTTGGGCGAGTTGAAAGTGAAAGTATCGTTCGACAAAGAAGCAAAAACGATTACGATTTCGGATTCGGGTTTGGGTATGACTGCCGAGGAAATCAAAAAATATATCAACCAAATTGCGTTTTCGGGAGCAACCGAATTCGTGGAAAAGTACAAGGATAAGGGAGACGAGAAAGCCATCATCGGACACTTTGGTTTGGGCTTTTATTCTGCCTTTATGGTGGCTGAAAGAGTGGATATTATTTCACAATCTTACCAAGAAAACACCACGCCCGTAATGTGGACTTGTGATGGTTCAACGGAATTTGAAATCACAGAAGCAACTCGTGAAGGTCGTGGAACGGATATTATCCTCCATATTGCCGAAGACTCTTTGGAATTTTTGGAAGAGTTCAGAATCAAGCAGGTTTTAGATAAATACTGTAAATTCCTTCCAGTTGAAATTGAATTTCAAGAAAAAATTATCAATAATCCAACGCCAATCTGGGCAAAATCCCCTTCTGATTTAACGGATGAAGATTACTTGAAATTTTACGAAGAACTATATCCATACTCTGAAAAACCATTATTCTGGATTCACCTAAACGTTGATTATCCATTTAATTTAACGGGGATTTTATACTTCCCGAAAGTGAAAAATGAATTACAGCTTCAACGTGAAAAAATACAATTATACAGTCGTCAAGTTTTCATTACCGACGAAGTAAAAGACGTTGTGCCTGAGTTCTTGATGTTGTTGCACGGGGTGATTGATTCTCCCGATATTCCTTTGAACGTTTCTCGTAGTTTCTTGCAAGCGGATGGTAATGTGAAGAAGATTAATTCGTACATCACCAAAAAAGTTGCGGATAAATTAGGCGATTTGTTCAAGTCTGACCGTGAAGGATTTGAGGCGAAATTTGAAAATATTGGTATTTTCGTAAAATACGGGATGATTTCAGATGAGAAATTCTATGAGCGTGCGAAAGATTACTGTTTATTACAAAACGTTGATGGTAAGCATTTTACGTTGAACGAATATGCAGAATCTGTACAAGCCAATCAAACGGATAAGGACGAAAACGTAACTTATCTTTATACAAACGACGTAAAAGGACAAGATGGTTTCATTCAATCTGCCAAGAAACGTGGTTATGATGTCTTGAAATTAGATACCGTTTTGGACAGTCATTTTATCAATATGATGGAGCAAAAATTGGTAAAAACTAATCTAAAACGTGTGGATGCTGATACCGTTGAGAAGTTGATTGACAAAGGAATAGCTTTGGAATCAGTGCTTTCTGAATCGGATAAAGAAACGGTCAAAAAGATTTTTGATGAAGTAATTAATGATACGACGAAGGTGGTGAATTTAGAAGCAATGCCAACGGATGAATTACCAGCCGTAATCACCCAAAACGAGTTTATGCGTCGTATGGCGGATATGTCTCGCACAGGCGGAGGCGGTATGAATATGTTTGGAAATATGCCAAATAATTACATCGTATCAGTGAATGCGAACCACGCTACGATTGATAAAATCTTGAAAACAGCGGATGCCGAAGAGCAAAAGAAATTAGCGAAGCAAGTGTATGATTTGGCGTTATTGTCTCAAAATATGCTCACAGGGGCTGATTTGACGGCATTTATTCAACGGACTGCGGTTGGTTTGTAAACCGATGTTTCATAAATAAAAAGAGAGATAAGGCGGGGCTTTATCTCTCTTTTTTTTACTTATAAGCAATTGCCCTAACCAACCGAATACCATTCAAATCCTCTACTTCCTTTACATTCTCAGGAGAAATAACGCCTCTTTTTATCCAGTTCGTTACCACGTGCATGTCCAGATTGAACATATCTGCATAACGTTTAATCGTTACCCATTCGCCCAACATATAATCCTTCCCGTCTAAATGCAAGAATTTTTCTGCCTGTGCAATTACAGCATCACTTCGTTGAAGGATTGCTTGAATATCTATTTTTTCTTCTACTAATAATTCCATATCTATTTTGGTTGTTGATTATTTTTGTTTTTCGAGTTCTTCAATTAGCTTAGTCAAAAGTGAAATTTTATCTAAAAACAAGTTGATTTCATCTTCACTCAATAAATGTTGTAAATTGGTCAGATGCGTTTTTAACAAAGCCCTTTCCATGATGGCATTCTTTAAAATTTGTTGTCTCATTAATGTGGTTTGTTCAGTAAAATTATTCGTAAATATTCAAAATGTTTCGTTACGGAACAAATATTTTTTGAATTATTTTAAAACAAAAAAGCCCCGCAAAACGGAGCTATTTTGTAAAACTATTCACCTAACCTAAAAAACTAAAAATGAAATATTTTTTAGCTTTGAGCACTGAGCTGTAAGCTATGAGATAATGCTGAATTACTTGACAGAAAGAATCCTAAACTCTGTTCTGCGGTTTTCTTGATGCTGTTTTTCGTTACATTGCACGCCATCCACACATTCGTTTACTGGCTCACTTTCACCGTAACCATTTGATACTAAGCGGTCTGAACTGATGCCTCTTTGTGTCAAATAATCCACTACGGCTCTGGCACGGTTTTCTGAAAGTTGCATATTGTAGCTGTCTCCAGAGCGTGCGTCCGTGTGTGAGCGTATCTCAACTTTCATGTCTGGATATTTTTTCAAGAGTGGCAAAACTGTTCTTTCTAACTCTTTTGCGGCATCCGTGCGAATGAAAAATTTATCTAAATCGTAGTAAATATTGTTCAATTTGAAAATATCTCCTTCGCCATACATTCCTTGAACGTTCTGATATTGCGTTGGATTTTTACCTACTTTTCTGATGGTTTCGTTGTTGGTTGCGTACTTATCTTTCGTTGCCGTCAATTTGTGGTCAGCACCAGGTTTTACTTCAAATTCATAACCACCATCTTGACCCGTTACTACGGTCTGTGTACTCTTATCTTTCTGATTTTCAAGCGTTACTTGTACACCCGAAATTGGTTTTTGATTTACTTCCGATTTTACAACTCCTTTCAAAACCGATGAATTAGATTTCTCTAAATACATCTCCAAAGTAGTCTGTTGTCCTGAATTACTTTTGGTCGAATACGTGATAGAATTCATCTGATAGCCTTCTTTGATGGCTTTGAATTCATACTCAGATTCCGACTGTAAACATATCGAAGTTGAACCATCCACGCCCGAAACTTTTAGGTCTTGATTCTCTCCATTTATGACACTTCTAATGTCCACATTTTCAAGTGGCGTTTTCGTAGCTGCATCATACACAATCAAATTCAACGGACGACATTCTCTTCTGAAACTGTAAATATTATCGTCGTGGATTCCTCTTTTTCTGTTGGATGCGAAGAAGCCTGTGTTACGTCCAATATCAGTAATTAAACCAAAATCATCTTTTTCAGAGTTCAATGGAGCACCTAAATTTGTTACACCTTTCACGGCAATGCCTTCTTTCATTTCAGCATAAAAAAGGTCAAGCCCTCCAATGCCTTCGTGTCCGTCAGACGAGAAGTATAAGTTACCCGCATCGTCCACGTACGGGAACATTTCGTTACCTTCTGTATTGATTTCTTTACCCAAATTTACGGGCGTTCCCCAACTTCCTCCGTTATATTCTACGATGTATAAATCTGTTCCTCCGTAACCTCCTGGCATATCCGAAACAAAATACATCTTGGTATTGTCAGGCGTTAGGGCTGGATGTCCCGTTGAATATTCGTCTGAATTGAAGGGTACTTCTTTCACATTTCCCCAATTATCTTTCACCAAATCAGCCGTATAAAGTTTTAAGCGATTTGTTCCGTCTTTTGATTCTCTCGCACGACCTTTGTTATAATTATTTCTTGTCAAAACCACTTTTTGTTCTCCTTTGAAAAACGACATTGGACCTTCGTGGTATTTGGTATTGAGTGTTCTACTAAACTCTTCAATTTTGGTCAATTTACCTTCTGGAACAACCACTGGTGCATCAGAATTACTGGAGGACATACCTCCCAAGGCTTGGGCAGATTGTAAACCGTTTTTGATGCTCAATTGTGAAGTATCTTGGGCATAGTACAAATCCAAAAATGGTGTTTGATTCCAACCAAATACTCTTTTTATACCTCCTGATTCGTCTCTTGCTGAACAAAAAACTAAACCTCCTTTATAAAACATGGGACTAAAATCTGCCTGACGTGAGTTGATGGGGAGATACTGAACTTTATAAGAAGAAGAATCACGATAAAAACGTCCCATGTCCATCAAAGCAATGGTGTTACGTTTTGCTCTTAAATCGCTGGTTTGTTTTTCACCGTAAATCGAATAATATTTTTGTGATTCTTTGTATTTCTGATTAGAAGCCAGAGCCTGTGCATAATAGAGATAATTCTCCGATTCTACGTCTGGATAATCACGAATGAGGTCAGCATAAGCACGTTCTGCATTGCGTGAATCCTGCATTTTGCGGTAACAATAGGCTAATTTTTTGAGTCCCTCACCACGTTGAACAGGGTCTTTTGCATCACGAAGAAACTCCTCATATAGACGAATAGCGTCAATATAGCTCAGGTTTTCAAACTGACGATTGGCAGCTTTTAGTTTCGCTTGGGCGTGTGTGTTTCCGCAGGCGAGTAAAATAAGCAATGCCACAACGGAGGCTATGTGGAAAAATTTGTTCATAATTCGGGTTGCTTCTTAGGCAGAATAGTTTACTACACTCAGTAAGGTTGCTGAACGAAAAACAAATAACGTGCCAAAGATGGGGATTGGTATATTAGGGATTGGTTATTGGGGGATTGGGGATTAGGTAATTAGGGATTGGGTAATTGGCAGAACTTTTAAATCGCAAAGAATTTATGCGTATATTTTTGAATAAAAAACACTGATTTTGTAAAATTTTCAGAAATATTCTATTTTATGTGTATTTATGAGTAAAAATATACGTAAAATGAAATTAGATTTTTGGGGATGGACAGAAGAAAATGGACGAGTAACAGTCGGAGAATTAATTGTTTTTACACAGTTTAACCGTCATACTTTACGAAAGCATCTTGAAAGTTTGGTAAAAACCAACCAAATTCAACAAAACGGCATAGGAAAAGGTACTTGGTACACTTTGAGTTGATATTCTCAGAAAAAAACTAAACAATCTTCGCTGCCTGACGAGCCAATAAAACCCAATTGCCTTTGACCTTTGTGAAGATTAATAAAACGTATAGTCTGGCTGTACTCGCAACGCCTTTATTGGCGGTTTCTCCAAATAATTTATGACGAACGATGGCATTTTTACCCACAATTTTCACCGTCTGGTCAGTTAAATCCATTGTTTTAAAATCTGCATTTCCAGAGACGAGTGATTCAATGAGCATCGCTTTCGTTTCGATTGTCCCGCTCGAATGCCCATAACTCAAATCTTCATGAAGGATTTTTTCGAGAGCATTTTTATCAGCATCAATCATGGCTTGACGGAGCGTTGCGACGGATTCTGTCACCTTTATTTCCTCGGCTGTTTGTGCCTTGATGAAGGTGATATTTAAGAAGAATAATGCGAAGATTAAGATTAGTTTTTTCATTTGTTAAGAACCCAGATTTTGCCAAATCACGCAGTGAAAGTCATCTTTGGGCGGTAAATTATTAGTAATATTTTTTGTAACTAAGACTGAATTGAGGGCTTGATAGTCCATTTAATAATTTTTTCCCAATTTATAAAAAAGTAAGTGGGGATAATTAAAGGTTAATTTGCTTACTTACAGAAAAGTTACGGACAATCATTTTCTACTGTAATAAATAACGAATTCTCTATTTTGAATTAACTGTAAATCTACATACAAAATATAGGTATCTACAACACAAGATAGGTTTTTAGTAAATTTTATGAATATTTTTATAGTTGTTGTTCAACTACGATTTGTGCATGATTACGGAAACTTTCTGTGAAACCGAAGGATTCCGTAAAGAACGAAATGAGAATCCCCTGTAAATCATATAAGAATCTGTTAAATACCAATAAAAACTAACTCCCATAATAATAAGCTAACAATGAAAAGTAAACTAAACACACTAAGTCAGAGAAACAAACTGTTTATTCTAATCTGCTATTTTTCTTTTTTTCTTACCCAGATAACTTTTGGACAAACTCCACAAAATTGGTTAACTGTTGGTGAAAAAAGCACGAACTTTTATACCATCAAAAAAGCCTTTATGGCTGAGAATGCTACGAAATTAGCCACATTTCAGAACATCAAAGCTGATACACTACAAGATGAAGGAGGAGGAGAAGAAGATGAAGAAAGTAGAGAGTTTATCAAATTCTCCCGTTGGGCGGATTGGTACGAGCCAAGAGTCTGGGAAAGTGATGGTGATTTATCAATTATTGCTCAAAAAGAATTTGAAGCACGAAAGGCTTTATTTGACAGTCCCAATAGTCCTAATAGTCCTGGACTAATTAATGCTTCATGGTCATTATTGGGTCCAATCAATCAAACAAATAATATGTCTGGTAACGGAAGGGTGAATAATATCCGTATTGACCCTACTAATGCCAATATTTTATACGCCTGTACGCCCGCTTCTCAATTATTCAAGTCAGTTAATGGCGGTACTTCGTGGACATCTATTTCCAACGGTATTTTGGCAACGGGTGTAACGGATGTTGCTATTGACCCAACTGCAACCAATACACTTTATGCCGTTACGGGTGACGGTGACCAAGCAATTTATCATCCATATTCAGCGGGCGTTTATAAATCAACGAATGGAGGTACTACTTGGAGTACAACGGGGTTGAGTTATTCACAAGGTAATGGAATTGGTCTTACAAGCATTATCATCAATCCTGCAAACCCAAATATCATCCTCGTGGGTGGTACAAATGGTATTTATCGCTCAACCAACGGAGGAACATCTTTTACCCGAACTTCCACACAATCTACCCGTGATTTAGTTTATAGACCTGGCTACCCAGATATTGTATATGCGGGGTCAAAATCAGGAGGTGTATTTTTGGTGTCTATTGATGGTGGTGCTACTTGGACGCAAATCACGTCAGGATTGCCAGCTTCAGGCACTGCAGTCCGATATGCCATTGATGTTTCCCCTGCCGATCCAAATTATATCTATTTAATGGCAACGAATAGTAGTAATAATTTGCTTGGATTTTATCGTTCCACTGATGGAGGTGTAAACTTTACTTCTATGTCCACTACGCCCAATATTGCAGGTGGACAAGGATGGTATAACTTGGCAGTAGCAGCTGACCCACTCAATGCAAATACTGTATATGCTGCGGGAGTCGATATTTTTAAATCAACTGATGGAGGGGTAAATTGGACCAACTTAACGAACGTTTACTCAGGTGCTGCTGCCAATACGCATCCTGATGTACATGACTTGACTTTTGCAGGAACGACAACGCTGTATATAACTAATGATGGCGGTGTCTATAAAACTACCAATGGAGGAACATCTTGGTCAAACATATCTACCAACCTTTCTATTGCACAACCCTATGGTATAGGTCTTTCTGCTACTAATGCCAACCTTATCATTAGCGGACATCAGGACAATGGAACAAATCTTACCTCAGATTTAGTGAATTGGAAACAGGTAGCTGGAGGCGATGGTATGATTGGCTTTATTGATAGAACTAATAATAATATTATGTATTCCTCATCTCAGAATGGTGGATTACGTCGTTCAACCAATGGTGGAACGTCATTTTCTTCTTTCACTACTGGTTTTGCAGGGGGATATTGGGTAACGCCTTATATTCAAGACCCTGTTACAGCAAATATTGTTTATGCGGGTGGAACGTATGTCTATAAATCAGTTGCTGGGGCGGCTTGGACGGCGATAAGCCCTTCTTTTACAAGTGTTCGTTGGATAGATATAGCCCGAACTAACAATCAAATTATTTATGCGACCAACTCCACTTCACTGTACAAAACCATTGATGGTGGTACAAATTGGACAACCTTAACTTTGGCAACAGGCGGGATGCTTCACGTTCATATTGATGTCAATGACCCAAATATTGTATATGTTTCAAAGGCTTCTTATTCTGGCAATAACCTTTATCGCTCAACCGACGCAGGAGCTACATGGACTTTGTGGGCTACGGGTTTGCCGAGTTTACCCGTCAATACCCTCGTAACAGAAATTGGAAGACCTGGCGAAGTATATTGCGGAACAGACATAGGAGTTTATTATCGGAACAGTTCCTCTACTTCGTGGACGGCTTTTTCAACGGGTTTACCCTCAGTACCTGTTCGTGATTTAGAGATTTTTTATCCAACTGGCAAATTAAGAGCTGCTACGTTTGGAAGAGGAATTTGGGAAAGTCCCTTGAGTGTACCTACTTGTAATTTATATTCTACCAATACTATCTATGTAAACGCCTTAGCAACAGGAGCTAATAATGGTATCAGTTGGGCGGATGCTTTTGTTGATTTACAATCCGCCTTGAGTGATGCCCGCAACTGTACAAACGTCACCCAAATATGGGTAGCTGCTGGTACATATAAGCCTACCACAACTACGGATAGAAACCTTAATTTTTCGATGATAAATGGCATTGCTATTTACGGAGGCTTTCCAAATACAGGTAATCCAACTTTTGCTCAACGCAACCTTGTTACTAATAAAACTATTCTCAGTGGTGACATAGGCACAATAGGTGCAAAATCTGATAATAGCTATCACGTAATTAGTAATCTTGCTGGAATTAACAATACTGCCATTTTAGATGGATTTATTATTGAATATGGAAATGCCGATGGTAGTGTAGCTAATACTAATATTGGTGGAGGAATGTTCAATAATTCAGGAACTTCCCCAAGCCTGTGCAGTCCTAAAATTGATAACTGTATTTTTGTTAATAATTCAGCCTCAACAAATGGCGGAGCGGTTTTCAATAATGCCGTAGGAGGAAATAGTAACCCAATATTCACGAATTGTATATTTCAAAAAAATAATGCTGCGAATGGAGGGGCTGTTTATAGTGACGGAAGAACGAGTGGAACTTCAAGCTCCGTTTTTGTTAATTGTAGTTTTGAGAATAATAGTGGTACTACCAACGGCAGCGTTTTGTATAATTTATGTACATCGGGAACTTGCCTTCCAGATTTCAAGAATTGTATTTTTTGGAACAACTCAGGAGCTAAAACTTTCTTCAATAGTACCGCAACCATTACGGCAAGTCATAGCTTCTTTGAACCAACCGTTACCAATTATACCAACGTTACGGGCAACACCATAAACGCTACTTCCCCCTTCGTAACTACAATTTCTGATTTACATTTAAACCCTTGCACCCCTGTAATCAATGCAGGGAGCAATGCCGCAAATAGTTCAACCAAGGACTTAGACGGTAACTTGCGAAAATTTGGTGTGATTGATATGGGAGCGTATGAGTATCAAAACACACAAGTTACCTTACCAAGCGGAACCAATAATTTAAGTATTTGTAATAATACAACTGCTGCATTTACAGCAACTTGCACAACAGGATTAATTAAATGGTACAATGCCACTGGAACGTCCTTACAGTTTACAGGGTCACCTTTTAATGTACCAAATCTTACCGTGAATAAAGCCTATAAGGTTCGTTGTGATGATGGAACTTGTACGAGTAATTTTGTGGATGTTAGCGTTTCGGTAAATCCAATTCCACTAATACCAAACGTTGTGCAAAATGATACCATCATTGCCGTAGGAGAGAATTTAACCCTCACAGCTTTGGGCTGTTTAAGTGGCGGAGGGAATTATGTGCAATGGTATAATGCGGGCAATAACTCACTTGTTACGATGCCAATTTTCCCAAATCTTACAGCAAGTTATTATGCCAAATGTATTGAGACAACAAACAGCGTAGCTTGTGGAGGAACAAAATCTGGAAACGTAGAAGTAAGTATTGCGGACATCGTTAGTATCATCACAGGAAATTGGGAAAATAGTAGTATCTGGAATTTAGGAAGAGTCCCCTTTGCGACTGATTTTGTAATTATAGGAAATAATCATACTGTAACCGTTACAACCAATGGGGCTGTTGCCAAGAAAGTTTTGTACAGAAATAATGCAAAAATTAGTTTGGATAATAATACCGTTAAGTTGAAGATAGGGAATTGAGAAGTGAGTAAATTACTGACTCAAAATCCTAAATTGATATAAAACAGGTTTTAACTGGATTGATTTCTGAGTTAAAATCCCTTCGGGATTAAATGTGAGTTTTTATTTTTAAAACTGCAATTATTTTTATGAATTAAACGCATTCAATCATACTTCATCTTAAACCGACTCAAATCCGCTTTATTTTTCTTCGGACGAGTCAATTCATACTCATAAATTAATTTCCCCAAATTCTTCATAAACGGATAACCGACGGTATCATAATCGTATTTGTCATCATTAAAAATACCGTCATTATTACAGAGCAAAACCGTTGTTAGCATAAATTCTACGCCCTTTTCAAAGTCCACGACGTAGGCGTTGTCTAACAAAAAACCGTAGGCATCGCCCACTTTATTGAAGATTCTCATGTTGGGATTCACTACGTCATTTTTGCCACTGCCATACATCAAAAACTTGCAATAAGTTGGATAAAATTCCACAGGGTCGTACTTCGGAAACTTACTTTCCGTAGGCATTTGCGACATATATTTGTACATAAACTTATAGTCGTCCTGTGTCAGATTAAAGCGTTTTTTAGCTTCCACAGATTCAGGGAAAAGGACAGCTTTCAAAACGGCTTGTTGATCGAGCAAAGGGTAAAAATTTCTATCCGTAAATTCATAAGGATTGTTTACTAACGAATCACCTTTCATGTAACCTTTACCAATAAAAACAGGGTTAGCTGAATTATAATTTTTCTCAGAAATAACCATTGGCTGTTGATAGACGATTTCATTTCCTTGCATGAATTTTATAGGGTTCGTTCTGCGGTTTTGCTCCTTGTTCATACCCACTTGCAAACGATGATGAATGCGAGTATTTTCGTAGCCTTTTTGGTGTAGGGTTGCGTTAAAAGCCTCTTGTCCAATAAATTCATACAAGCGATTAAAAGCATCATTATCCGAAACCATCAATATTTTTTTGATATAATGAGCCACCGAAGGCAAGCCATTTTCAGCCGTAGAATCTTTGGTTACGGGCGTATGCTTCTGGAACTCCGCCCCAGTAAGCATAGGAGTCTCTTTTGTTAAACCTTTGATATTGAGATTATTAATTTTCTCCAAAGCTAAAATACTCGCTGGGAATTTAACCGTACTGGCAGGATAAAAGTATTCTGAATTATTAATCCGATAGCCAAAAGTCGTAAACTTAGGGCGGTTCTTTTTATCTCTATCAATCTGAGTGTAAAGAATTTGCAGACGATATTTTTCAGAATTATCCATTAATTCTTTAAACTGTTCGGGCTTAGTAGCCATGAGTTTTGGCAAGAAATCTATGTTGATTTTTTGAGCGTTTGAAACGATAGTATTCATCGTAAAAATGAGAAGAATAAAATAGTATTTTTTCATGTTTTTTACTGTAGCTCGAAATGGCATTTCGAGTATTGTCGAATAGTTAAATTTGGATTCTCGAAATACCATTTCGAGCTACAGTATTTACTAAATTCGCCAATTTTCCTAAATCACCTTTATAATGCAAAGCACTGATAACCAATCGAGTAACGGGCAAATCAGTTGCAGTAGGATAAGGAAAACAGGCGGTCATAATACCGTTTTCTTTCAAATATTCATGGATTCCTTCCTGATTTGTACAGTAGGCAGGATAATTTGGAATTGAATCTAAAAAAGAGTTTTGAGAAATTAAGGAGTTAAAATACGTAATATTTTCAGATAATTTTTGGTGTTGTTCTTTAAAATAATCCAACGAATGCACAAAGGCATCCAACAAAGAAGGCATCATGGGTGATGCACCCGCAAACATGGGCGACTGTTTAATCTCAGAAATTATATTTGATTCAGCAAAAATCACTCCGCCCGTCATACCCATTGCCTTATTGAGTGAAGCCGTAACAATCACTTTTAAATTATTATGTTTTGGTTGAGCCGTAAATATTTTTGCATTCTTGCGTAAGCGAATTTTTACACGGTCATTTATCAGATTCTCCCAAACGCCTAAACTATGCGATGCATCTATCAAAATAGTAATATTTTTATCTGTCGGCAAATTAGTAACCCATTGAAAATCAAATGTTTCCACATAAGGAGAGCCTACTGAATCAGAGCAAATAACAATATTCTGAGCCTTAGATTTTCTAACTTTTGAGGTAATATTTGAAGCCCATTCAGTATAACTCAATCCTTTTTCCCAATCTTCCAAAACCAAATTAGGAGCATTCCAGAGGGCAGGATGCGTTTTGGGTGCATAAAAAAATTGCGTATCAGGTTTTTGAAGATAATTTATCGCTAATTGCCCCGCCCACATACCCGAAGAGGTTGTCAAAGCGGCTGGCATTTTAGAAAATTTGGCGAGCTCAATCTCACCTTTTTCATAAATATCTAAACGAATCGTATTGTTACGAGAACTTCCCCATGACATTCCGTATTTCGATAAGGATTTGACGAAATTCTCTCTAAAACCTTGGTGATGAGGCATTCCTAAATATGATGTACCACTAAACCAAAGGTATTCTTGTTGGTCTGTGGTGATAATTCTACTGGGAAGTTGATTGGTTATGTAGTTCATATAAATTTGGCTTTCGGCTATCAGCAATCGGCTTTCACGGTAGCAAATTGCTGAAAGCCGATTGCCGAGAGCCGAAAGAAAAAAAAAATTAAAATCTATGCAAAGCTGTCAGCGGAAACGTCCACTCGGGCGTGTTGAGTTGGTTACCTAATTCTTCTAATCTATACCATGCTCCGCCAATAGGATTTCGGACGATGTGAATATCTTGGGCGGGCATATAACTTTGAGCTAATAGAAATGCTTTGTCCTTCGTTTTGGGGTTTTCAGCTACGTCCATCACAATCATAGCGTGTCCGTAAGACTTTGGATTTGAGACAATAAAGACATCTCCCACTTGCAAATCATTGAGGTTTTTTACCGTTTTCATTTCTTTTTCCAAGGTGAAAGTATTGGCATAATTAAACACCATATCACAATATTTCCTAAATCCTTCACGACTGTTATCCACGCCTTTCGACTTCGTAAAACCCTGATTAGTAATACGATAGCCGTTTTTGTATTTATCGTAAGTCATGGCTACCCCACCAAAAGTTTTGTATGAAATCTCAGAAAATTGTTTTCTCGAATACAAATATTCACTCCGCAAACGCATTACGGCATCAGCACATTGTTGGAGGTCTTTTGTACCTCGGTCAATGTCCAAAACTGCCACCTGTTGCGAATTGGTTTTTTCTTGTCCATTGTAAAAATAGACTTTCGCTTTATCTTCTTTCAAAGCAAAACCACGCAAATAAGCTCCAAAAGAATCTTTGGTAACTGCCACCCTTTGATAACCGTTCGGGAGATTAAAACGTGTTTCAACGGTTTTGCCTTGTGGGTTAATTTGTTGATTGTTAGGGGCTTGTGATACTAAAAAAGCAAGAAAAAAAGAGATTAATTGATACATTTTATTTTCTAATTTTAAGTCATTTGTTCTCAAAAACTATCATCTATTCTTTATCAACTATTAATTAATGAAGCTCCCGTTCCATTTTCCTCCGCATAAATCACCTTGCCATAGTCAATCGTAATGCCCGTGGAAACTTGGTCGTCCACCAGGAGAATGCCGTCCATGTCCACGTAATCTAAGAGTGGGAGCAATTGGGCGATGGCAGAACAACCCACGTTTGATTCGGTCATGCAACCCACCATTACTTTCAAACCTAACTTATGGGCGTGGGCAATCATACGTCTTGCAGGGGTGAGTCCGCCACATTTCATGAGTTTGATATTAATGATATGAAAGAATCCGTAACAACGAGCCACGTCTTCTTCCACGATGCAACTTTCATCCGCCATGATGGGCAGGACAGACTCGGCAAAAACCCGTTTCATGCCTTCCCAATTGTCGGCTTTCATGGGTTGTTCGATAAATTCTACGCCCAAATCTTTCAAGGCAATGGCATTATTGAGCGTCTCTTCTACGCCCCAAGCAGTGTTGGCATCGACTCTAAAAACGGCATCGGTATGTTTGCGAAGTTCTTGTACAATTTTAATATCGTCTTTTGTGCCTAATTTGATTTTATACAGTGGAAAAGGCGTTTCTTGCATTTTGGAAATCATTTTCTCAACGGTATCAATGCCGATGGTATAGTCAGTAATAGGATTATTGGTAGCATCCAAGCCCCAGAGTTTATATAGAGGTTGTCCTTTTTTCTTAGCCCAAAGGTCGTTGGCGGCAATGTCTAAGGCACATAACGCAAAAGGATGGTCGTCTTTGAGGTGGGGGTACATATCCGCCCAAAATTGTTCTGGACTTTGGAGGTCATAATTCTCAATCAGTGGACGAATTGCCTCTAATTGAGCCATCATTTTTGCCATCGTAACGCCATAATAAGGGGTTTCGGTAGCTTCCCCAAAACCCCGAAAATCACCATCTCGAAGCTCGACAATGAGGGTAGGTTGCACATCACGAGACTCGTGCGTGATAGTAAAAGTATGACGAAGTTTTAATTTGAATTGATGAAGGATTAATTGCATAAAGCTATTTTATTTTTTTGGCTAAGTTAGGGGATATTTTGATAGGTTGTGTTTACCGTTTGATAAATTGGTTTTGGAAAGTACAGCTAAATTGGTATGTTTGTAGCAATAAGAACGCTTTTCAAAAGATAATTATAATGAAAAAGCACAATACCCCATTTCCCTAACACCATGAAAAAAATAACCTTTTTAATACTATTAGGACTCTTTTTCCTTTATAGAACTACAGTAAATGCTCAATCTAATCCTAAGAGTAAAGCAATAATTGGAGTTTGGGCAATGTACCATGACTTCCATCCTAATGGGTGGGGTACATGGAAAAAACCTTATGAATACCTTGAATTCAAAGAAGGTGGGCAATACACAAGGAGTATTTTATTCAAAAAAGAAAATTATATCATCATGGGGAATTACGAAATCAAGAATGATAGTTTGATAATATTCCATGAAAGTAATGCTACTAATGGCATTGGTACGGCTATCATTCCCAGTTCTACGGCAAGGTTATTTAGTGTGAGAAATGATGAATTAGAATTGTGGGAAGACTGGCAGAGAATTATATGGAAGAGCATTAAAAAAATGGGACATAAGAAAAAATTTCGTCCATTAACGATCAGTGAAAAAGAAAATCTCGAACTTAGAAGTACGAAAATCCTCAAAGAATTTCCTTCTTTAAGACACACTGTTAAAAGAGAGGGCTAAGGTTAGTAGATACATAAGTGCATTCTGGAATTTGTTTGGTGACGAAACGGTTTTATCGGTATTTGTGATTATTCATTTTGAAAACGCTCACCATGGTTACAATTATGGTGAGCGTTTTTTATTGTTACTTCAAATTCAAATTCTCAAAAGTAGAAATATCAATCACTTTTTCAAGGTCTTCGTCGTAAGTCACTTTTATTTTGTCACCAATCTGTGAAATCGGTAATTGGGTTGAAATATTTGAAGAACCTACGAAAACTTTTGGACTATCTTTCAGAATAAAATAATAGAAGCTGTTTCCATTTTTTACATCATTTTGGATGCGAACTATGGTCGAAATCACCTCTTTTTTGACCGATGGCGTGTTGCCAGAAAGTTTATTTCCTGTCATGTTGTAGGTATTTTTGAAAGAGGTCAAAGTTTCTCTCAACGTATTGCCTACGCCCACAACTGTATAGTCGTTAATGCCCACCATTGCATACATTTTGACCAATCCGCCATTGTCTTTCAACGCCATCACGTAAGTAGGAATATTGTTGATATTATATGGAATAGGCGTGGTGGCTCTGTATCCTTTTTCCTGCACTTTTCCTTCGGCAGAATGCTGTGCTGCCAATTCGGTAGCTCCGCTTTGCTTATAATACGTTGCCTCTTTGGTGCGAGTATCAACCAACATAAAACCTACCGTCGATTCATCTTTTCCAACCGAAGTCAGTCCTGTGTACCAGTAAGATTTATTATCTTTTCCATACACCAAAATCATTCCTTCAGTGGTTTGGAGTTTGTCGGTATTGGCAAAATTCCAATAGCCATTCACATACTCGCCCCAATCATCCAACTGTGCTTGGATATAATTAGAAGGCTGAACTCTATCCACCCATTTCGGCACATTATTCAATCCAAATTGCTGAATATCACCACTTTGAGCATCCACTACGATAACTCCATTAGCATTTTTCCCTCCAAAACCTACTGCCTTTTCGTAGGTCGTAATCACCCAATGGGGTTTACCCGAATCGTCAATTTCAAAACTAAAATCAGTTAATCCAACGGTACTATATCCATTAAAATACGCATGACGGCGGAGGTTGTCTCCAAAAAATGCTCCTTCTTGATACTTTATTTTGATAGGTTTATTCTGAATAGTTTGTACCAATTTTACTTCACGCTCATTGGTTACGGACACCATTACATACCCAGGAGTGCCTTCTGAATTATTAAACCATTTGAAAAAACCACTGTGTTCGAGCGGGGCAACCCAAACCAATTGATTATTAACTTTCTGAATACAAAATTCGCCCAGTTCGACTTGACTACCAAGGGCGGGCTGACTACCAAGCACTTTTTCGCCCACTAAGTTGGCTAAATCTTGATCCACAATCCTGACTTCATCCAATGAAATAGGCGTAATATGGTCGGAGATTTTCTTGCCAATATTCACTTTACCAATCAATTGCTGGTATTTCTGAGAGTGAAATATTGGATGTGAAGTAACGAACGGAAGCACCACAACATAAACCAAACTTGCGATAAACAAGTATTTAATCCATGAAGGAGCGGTTTTTTGCCCTTGAACCATACTAATATCATTGCCTTTTTGTACAAACTTCATGGAAGAATATAGCAAAAAAAGTACGACAGACAGAATTAAAACGATAATGCCAATTTGTGAAAATCCATACCTCAAAACGGGCATTTGCGTATAGAACAACAGAAAGGCGATGAGTAGACACAAGAGTACTTTGAAGATATTTTTCATTGTTTTGGTATTTTTTTGTAAACTTACATCAGTTCGGGATTGTTTGTGGATTTTATTGATGAGAGGTTTTATTTAGTGAAGAGGCGGGATAATGGTAAATAACCACCAGTGTGAACTTCCGAGAAATCTTGAATGCCAATGGGATATTTTTGACTCATTGTTTGGGGAATTGGATAAAGCAAAGATACAGGTTTTTGGTGGAAAGTTTTGAGGCAAATGCAACCATTCTTTTACCAATTGCGTCCTTACGATATGAATACAGGTGTATAAGTATATTTAAAAGATAATCAATTCACATCATGAAAGCACTCAAACAGATTAAATCTATATTGTTACTCTTTTTAAGTATTTTACTCTATGGTTGTAATCCAAAACAACCTCTCATTACACCAGACTCACTAACACGTGATTATCTCAGAAATAATTTCTCAATTAAGGATTTCAGTTTTCAAAATGCTGTCGTCAACGTAACCTCTGAATACAGTCCACAAGAAAACTACATTGTTCTCACTTTGCCAGAGGATTTCAAAGGAGATTTCATTACTCCAACTATAAATCTAAATGACGATGCTTCAAAAATATCGCCAAAATCGGGTGAAAGGGTATTTTTTGAGGGAAAAGAAGCGATTGAATATATAGTAACAAAAAAGAATGGTCAATTAGTAACATTTAAACTATACGTGGTGAGGCAAGATAAATTGGACGTTGAAGTCTTTACGAAAGAGATAAAATTAAGTCATAGAGAATCCCCTTACATTCAATTCAGAATAAAAAATATTGGTACTATTTCCAGTCCTCCAATAAACGGCACTGTCAAAATCCCAGCAATAAGAATATTTGACTCAAACAAACAGCAAATTTATTTTTCGGGCGTAAATGTAAACAGTAATGATACCATTAGTGCCTACATTTCAAACTCAAATAACGGATATACCTTTCTAAAAAAAGGAGAATTCACCGTGTCATTTTCTATGAATGAAGATACCCTTTTTGGAAAAACTCGAAAGTCAGATATTTCCAATTTTAAGATTGTTAACGGAGAAAACGAGTTGATAAGTACTTTTGAGAGAGCATGGTCACTAAATTCGGATAACATCATTAAAGGCGTGAACTTTGATTCGAAGAAGAATTATAAAGTTATTTTTGAGAATGAGTTTTTAAACGCCCCCATCACAATATCACCTAAATTTATTGATGAAAATACACTCTCCGTAAAAATTCCAAATAATATTGACACGCTTCAATGTTGGATTACTTTCAAGGAAAGTGAAAAAATTATTGCTGAGGCTGATGGAGCAATAACTAATAATCCAAAATACTTTATAAAAAATTGTCAGTTTTCAACAAACTATGAAATAGGGTTTCAATCTTTCATAAAAAAAGAACAGTCTTTTTCTTTTCAAAAGAATAAAGCATTTGGAGCGTATTTCGTTGTCAGCTATGGAAATAATAGTAATGACGCATACAATAAGGGTGACCTAAAATTAGTCAATATTGATACAAGAAATGAATTCGTATTAAAAGGGAAGATTGTGAGATGTATCTGGGATTGTACTGCCAGTTATTGGTCTTTTAGTGTTCCAGATGATGTTCCAAAAGGTTTTTATGAAGTCTATGGAATAAATCCGCAAGTAAATGCTGGTCGCTATTGGCGAAAATTAGAAGTAAAATAACCCACAATAGTGTAATTTTGCACTATGAAAACCCTCATCATCATCGCTGGACCAACGGCAGTTGGCAAAACTGATTTATGCGTAAAGCTCGCCAAACTCCTTGATACTGAGATAGTTTCAGCGGATTCACGGCAGTTCTATCGTGAATTGGCAATCGGAACGGCAAAGCCAACCATTGTGGAAATGGACGGTGTGAAACATCATTTTGTCGATTCCCATTCTATTCAAGATTATTATTCTGTCGGAGATTTTGAGCGAGATTGTTTGGCGGTTTTAGATGAAATTTTCCATAAAAAAGATGTCGCAATCCTCACGGGCGGCTCTGGAATGTTTATCAAAATGATAACGGACGGCATAGACGAAATGCCCGAAGCGGATTTGGAATTACGTCAAAATTTAGCTCAAAGACTTGAAAATGAAGGGCTTGAAATATTGGCAAATGAATTAAAAACGCTCGACCCCATTTATTACGAACAAGTTGATATTCAAAATACACAACGAGTTTTGCGAGCTTTGGAGGTTTGTATTGCTACGGGACAACCTTTTTCAAGTTTTAGAAAAAATCAGAAAGTAGAGCGACCATTTAAGATGATAAAAATTGCTATCGAACGCCCACGGGAGGAATTATACTCTCGCATTGACAAACGCATGGACATCATGCTCGCCAATGGGCTTGAATCTGAGGCAAAATCAGTCATAGATTTTAGAGAACATTATGCCCTTAAAACCGTTGGCTACCGTGAAATTTACGAACATCTCGACGGTGAATATGACCGTGAAGAAATGGTCAGATTACTCAAAAGAAACTCTCGCCGATATGCCAAAAGGCAAATGACATGGTTCAAAAATCAAGATGAATTTCAATGGTTTGATGCCAAGAATGAAGCGGAGATTATTGCGTTTGTTCAGTCTTCTTTGCAACCTTAACTTTCGTTTTATCATCTTTTAATGCATTAACGCCAGGTTGTAAAACTTTGTACTCAATAGGTTCGCATTTTGGATTTTTACCAACTTCAATTTTCTTCAATTTTTCTTCTTTGCAAGATACAAAACTGATAACAGCGAGTAGGAGTAATAGATTTTTCATGATTTGCTTGTTTAGTTTCACGAAACTAAAACATAAACCCTACCAAACTGATTTCGAGGTTGTTAAAAAATGTTAAAGCCTATAAAAACAAATGTAGCGAAGTCCAAAGAACCTCGCTACAAATCATCCTTAAACCAAAACTAAATAGATAATGTGTTCTAAAAATGCCTTAAATTGAGTGTTTGAAAAGGATTGATAGTACCTTTTGTCCCATATAAATAAAACGATTTTCATTTGACATTATTACTTTTTTAGAAATATTCTGCACGTTGTTACTACTAATTTTCTCTTTCTTCACACTCTTTTTTCCTGCCAACAAATTATGAGGAAATCCCATCGCTAATGAATTGTTAGTCAAGGCAGTACATAAAAATAAACTTACGATAATCGTTAAATTTTTCATCGTGTGATGTTGTTTGTTTGAGCGTTGAGAGATCTTAAAGTTATTGCTACTGAAACTATGTTTACTATATTAACTATATGGTTGCAAAGATAATGGTTAAATTAGGTACTATGCAATACATAATACCTTAAATTTTGTTAAAATCTGGATGAATGGTTAGTAGATTTGATGAATGGTGTGGCTTTTTGTAGATAAGATGCAGGGATTGATAAAAAGGTTGCAGAAGAAGGTATGATTTTCTACAATTTGTTTCAACTTATAATTTTATGTTACAAATTCTCAAAAATATTTTTTCCATTAAAAATACAATACTGCCTAATTTTAGCATAGCCTAAAATTTTTTCGACTTGGAAAAGTGATATTTAGAATGATTCAAAGCGTATAGTCGAAAGCGTATAAATATTGCAAATGTAAAAAAACTGCCATAGCTTTCGGAAAAATCAGTATTTCCTTTCAATAACCACTACCATTTTTATTCTTAGAAAAATCTAAAATTCTGAATTTATCAGGAACAATACTTCATGCAAACTATTCTTTCAAAACTTAATATTTCAGCCGTCAATCACGGGACGAGTACAGGGCTAAATTCGTGGGCTTCTGAAACGCCTGACCTAATCGAATCTTTTTCGCCCGTGGATGGTAAATTGATTGCTAAGGTCACAGAAACGACTTTGGACGATTATCAAAAGGTAATAGAAACTGCCAAAGCCGCTTTCAAATCTTGGAAAAACGTTCCTGCCCCTCGCCGTGGTGAAATTGTGAGGCAAATGGGTGAGGCTTTCAGAACAAACAAAGAGGCTTTGGGGCAATTAGTTTCCTACGAAATGGGCAAAAGCCTGCAAGAAGGTCTGGGCGAAGTACAAGAGATTATTGACATTTGCGACTTTGCTGTCGGACTTTCTCGCCAACTTTACGGACTCACCATGCACTCCGAACGTCCTCAACATCGGATGTATGAACAGTATCATGCCTTAGGAATAGTTGGGATTATTTCAGCTTTCAATTTTCCAGTTGCGGTTTGGTCTTGGAATGCCATGATTGCGTGGGTTTGCGGGGACGTATGCGTATGGAAACCTTCCGAAAAAACACCATTGACAGGGATTGCTTGCCAAAATATTATTCAGGATATTCTACGTAAAAATGATATTCCAGAAGGTGTATCTTGTTTAATATCAGGTGATTATCAAGTGGGCGAATGGCTCACGACTGATAAAAGAGTGCCTTTAATTTCCGCCACGGGTTCTACTCGGATGGGTAAAATTGTGGGTGCAGCCGTTGCTTCACGCATGGGTAGAAGTCTTTTAGAATTGGGCGGGAATAATGCCATCATCATTACAGAAAATGCAGATTTAAACATCGCTATCGTTGCCGTGGTTTTTGGGGCAGTTGGTACGGCGGGTCAGCGTTGTACGTCCACGAGAAGAGTAATCATTCACGAATCCATTTATGAAGAAGTGAAAGCGAGATTAGTGAAAGCCTACGGACAATTACGCATTGGGAATCCGTTAGACGAAACCAATCACGTTGGACCTTTGATTGATAAAAAGGCAGTAATCGCCTACGTTTCAGCCGCCCACGAAGTGAAAGAAGAAGGTGGGACAATGTTGGTTGAGGAGGAAATTTTGGAAGGAAAAGGCTTTGAATCAGGTTGTTACGTAAAACCTTGTATTGGTGAGGTTGAACCCAATTTCAAGATTGTAAAGCACGAGACTTTCGCTCCGATTTTGTACATCATGAAATACAAAACCTTGGAAGAAGCCATTCAAATTCAGAACAATGTACCACAGGGATTATCGTCTTCTATTTTTACCTTAAATATGCGAGAAGCCGAAGAATTTTTATCCATCAACGGTTCAGATTGTGGCATTGCCAATGTCAATATAGGAACATCGGGGGCAGAAATTGGAGGTGCATTTGGAGGAGAAAAAGAAACAGGCGGAGGCAGAGAATCAGGCTCAGATGCGTGGAAAGCCTATATGAGAAGACAAACTAATACAATAAATTACGGAACACAATTGCCTCTGGCTCAGGGGATTAAATTTGATTTTTAAGCTGCCATTTCAAATTCGTTTTTATCAACGTGTAGTCCAAATTCTAACAACATTTGATTAAGTTCGTCAATATATTGTTGTCGAATTCTTTCAAATCCTTCAATGGCAATAGTATCAGGATTTTCAAAATTTCTGTGTCTGACAATAGAATTATTAGTTCTTTCAATAAGGCTAAATAAATCAAAAATAGCTTCTTTCAAATATTCAGATTTCGATATTTCTTGTGAATTTATCATAATTAAAAGTTGATTTGGACGATACCTTTGGAATATCTTTTACCGTTTCTTTGTACTCTTGATTTTGAAAATAAATGAAACCATTCCACTGAATCATAATGAGTAATTATTTCATAATTTTTATGTTCAATAGGATATTCTTTTACAAAATAACAATCTAATTTTTGTTCTGTTTTAAGTTTAATTCCTTGAAAATCAGCAAGTTTTGCCAATTTTTCCTGATAAATATTCGCATCTAAAAACGTAACAATGTCAATATCGTTAGGGTTCAGTTTAGAAGTTACAAAACTACCGTCAATCCATTGATAAAAATTTTCACTGATTTGATTTTTAAAATTATCAATGTATGTAAGATAACTTTGAAATAATTTATTTCGGGTATCTGAATTTTTGAAATTTAGTACAAAATTACGTTCAAAGGTTTCTATATCCGTTTCAATTAATTTATATGGAAATAAATTTCCGTAATCATCAAATTCCATAAATCGTGGTTAAGTTTTAACAAAAATACTAAAAATCCTCAACAAATGAAAACACAAGAAACCATCACAAAATCCCTCATGGAGAAGCTCTGGGAGGGTTATTGCCAACGAGTTACTTATGCCCAAAAATACGCAGACATGGTGAAAGCCGAAGGCGGAAATGTGGTGAATGACCACTGTGCTTTCCGTACATTTAACACCTTTACGGGCGGACAACCTTCGGGTATTCGTGCCATTGAGGAAGTCTTGGAATCTTTGGGTTATGAGAAGATTTCGCCATATAGTTTTCCAACAAAACACTTGAATTCTTTTCATTATCAACATCCTACGAATATCAATTTCCCTAAGTTTTTTGTCACACAATTGGAAGTGAAAGAACTATCGGAAGAGGCTCAAAATTTAATAAATGAAGCAGTAAAAGATGCCCCAGATTTACTGAAAGGCGAATCTCGACAATTGTTGGCAACGTTGAAACAAAATAAAGAATTGATTAGCGATGAGGCAGATAGATTAGTAGAAACGCTCGTGAAATTCTTTGCCCGCCCGTGGCAACCTGCCAAAAAAGAAACGATTTTAGCCTTGAATGCAGCATCTCAATTTGCTGCTTGGACATTACTTCATGGCAATTCTGTTAATCATTTCACGGCTTACATTAACCATCAAAACGTTCCAGCTTGGGGAGATATTGAGCAAACGATGGCGGTTTTGAAAGAGGCAGGAATTCCTATAAAACCTGAAATTGAAGGAGCGAAAGGCTCAAAACTTCGTCAGAGTTCGACCCAAGCCATTGATGAAGATTGCCCTGTGGTGGATGCTGACGGCTCAATGACAACCTTGAAATGGTCGTATGCCTATTACGAATTGGCTGAACGTGGCTATATTGATGTTGATGGTCAGAAAGTTTGGTTCGATGGATTCTTAGGTGAGCAAGCAACAAATCTCTTCGAAATGACAAAACGTTAAGAATAGTACACAGAATTACCCAGAGTTTAGCACAGGAACACCTGCCGCAGAGTTTCACGAAGTTAAATTAAAACTCTGTGCTACTCCGTGAAAACTTAGTGAAACTCTGTGTCCAAAACTCAAAATCATCAACAAATCATGCAAAATATTTTAGTAATAGGAATGGGCAAAGTCGGCTCATTAGTTGGAACATTATTAGCCAAACGTTTCACAGTCAAAGGATTAGATAAAAATAAACCTGCCACAGAATTGCCTTTTGAGGTACTCAAAGGCGATGTTTCGGATAAGATTTTATTAGAAGAACTGATTCCACAATACGATGCGGTGGTGTCGTGTATGCCTTATAATTTGAATTTGATGATTGCTCAAATTGCTTATGAATCTGGTAAACATTATTTTGATTTGACGGAAGACGTACCGACCACCACCGCTATCCGAGAAATGGCAGCGAAGGGAAGTAAAGGCGTTTTAGCTCCGCAATGCGGACTTGCCCCTGGGCTTATCGGTATCGTGGGGGCAGATTTAGCTAATCGTTTTACCAAACTCCGTGACATCGAATTACGAGTTGGGGCATTACCGAAATATCCCAATGGACTTTTGGGCTATTCCTTTACATGGTCGCCTGCTGGGGTGATAAACGAGTATTTGAACGATTGTGAGGTGATTCATAATGGCGAAAAGAAATTGGTTTCTGCCCTTGATGGCATCGAATATATCAACATCGAAGGCAATGAATTTGAGGCTTTTAGCACCTCGGGAGGATTGGGAACGATGTGCGAAACTTATTTGGGACAAGTTGATACGCTCAATTACAAAACCATTCGCTACCCTGGACATGGCAAATTGATGAAGTTTTTATTGTATGAATTAATCCTAAAAAACAAGCGTGAACTCATCGAAGAAATCCTGACCGAAGCCAAACCGCCCGTGCAAGAAGACGTTGTGTATGTGTATGCAGTCGTGGAGGGTTGGAAAAATCAGTTACTGGAAAGGGAGGAATTTTATCGTGCTTATTCTCCCAAAATCATAGACGGAAAGCATTGGAGAGCCATTTCTTGGACAACGGCAGCATCTATTGTGGCAGTAGTGGAGATGGTCGCTGATGGTAAATTGCCTCAAAATGGATTTATCAAACAGGAAGAAATTGATTTTGAGAAGTTTTTGGAAACGGAGACTGGAAAGTTCTTTTTGTAAAATTATAGCAACTTCCCGAAACAATATCCATTGCGGGTATTCTACTTTCGGGAAGTTAAAAATACCTTAACAATCACTTATTAACCACCATCAAAACAGGTCGAAAACCAGCATTATTTGAAGGATAATCAACCATCTCTGATTCGTCAATTTTCAGAGATTTTGCTGGTATATTCCAACTGCCTCCTTTTACTTTTTTATGCTCATTGAGCATTTCAGTTAATTTTTTCACTGAATAGTCAAATTATTATTCATCCGTATAACCTTATTATTCTCAATCAAAATCTTTGTTCCTGTGGCAATAGTTATGGGAACATTAACGACACATTGCCCTCCCGTACTGGGTCTGATGGTAATGATACTACCCGTCAAAGAATTATTGGGGGGAACCGTATTGTTCGACCAGTTATTAGCATCTGTCCAATTACCATTTCCTGTAAAAGTATATTGAATGGGTCCATTTGACTGAACTCTGAAAATACCTCCTGAGAAATAAGAGGGAATGTAAATTTCGCCATCTTCTGACTCACCTATATCGGCTATTCCACCCGTGGCTATCGTCTGAGAAGAAGTATTATAAGCATTAGTCAGTGAATCATATTTCACTTTAAATAATTTCCCTGAAAAAAAATCCGCACACAGATAATAGCCTTTCATTGATAGATAAGTTTCTCCACGATAGACTGTACCACCCACCGCTGATGAACCAGATGTTTGATAAGTTAAGAAAGGGAATTTATAATTAGTACCATTACATCCCGAAGAATTATAAACTGCATTGCCCTCATAACAACGCCAACCATAATTAATACCCGCCAATGAATCACGGTGACAGCGATTAAACTCTTCAAAAGCATTTTGTCCTACATCACCAATCCACATATCTCCCGTAGCTCTATCAAAATTCCAACGAAAGGGGTTTCTTAGACCGTAAGCTAAAATTTCATTGGCAACTGTATTACCTGGAAGAATTGGATTGTTTGAAGGAATTGTATAGTAAGGTGCTGTATTTGAAGTATTTACATTTAAGCGGAGCATTTTACCAAGTAAGCTATTTTTATTCTGACTGTTATTATCAGGGTCACCACCACTACCACCATCACCCGTAGATAGGTACAAAAAACCGTCCTTCCCAAAACGTAAAGTACCTCCATTATGATTAGAATAATTAGGATGAGGAATGGTTATAACTATCTTTTTTGAGGAAGGTCTGGCTAAATTTATCGAATCATTACCACTACCTACTTGATAACGAGCTATTTCTAAACTACCAGAAAGAGTTGTATAATAAACAAAAAATAAGCCATTAGTTTTATATTGAGGATGAAAACACATACTCAATAAACCTTGTTCGCCACCTCCTGAAACTGGACTTACTGTTAGAAAAGTGCCTAATGGGGTAAAGTTTTTATTAAAAACCATGACATCCCCATTTTTTTGAGGAATAAAAATTCGGTTTGAACCATCCCCTGCATGAACAACTTGCATGGGTTGTAAAAGCCCAGAAGCAACTTGGGTAAGTGAAATGGTTGGTTGAGTAAGAGTTTGATGACCTAATATTATCAGAATGAGAAGCAAGAAAGATTTTTTCATAGCAAGATTGTGTGTTTAAATACAAAATCAAATGTACGAAATAGATATGATATTGGACTTTCCGATTACTCATTCTTAACTCAAAAGAGGGTTGCTGAATTTTATTTAGCAACCCTCTTTTAAGCAAAAAGAATCAATAGATAACCCGAAGTGTGTAGGCAAAAGAATCCTTGACTTTTTCAGGAAATGTAACTGTCAATTCTTCATTATTTTGTTTCCATTTCAACGGAACTGGTTTATCAGAAATTAATTCTACGTTTTTAACCCCTTTCTTTAATCGGTTGATTATCAGATTATTATCCGTAGGTTTTTCCAATAAGAAAGTATAGGTAACATTCTCTTTTTGGGTAAATCTAATCTTGATTTTCTGATTTGAAGTTCCCTCTGCAACGCTGTATGGTTTGGTGTCAAAGATACCTTCGCCATTCAGTTTCAACCATTCGCCCAAAGCCTCCAAACGCTCTACTTGGATTGCTGGAATTTCACCTTTTGCATTTGGTCCAACATTAAGGAGGAAGTTCCCGTTTTTACTCACAATGTCAATCAACATATCCACGAGGGCATCCGCAGAGAGCATTTGCTTGTCATTCTCCACTTGGTTATAGCCAAATGAGTAACCAATTCCACGACAACTTTCCCATTTTTTTACAGAAACAGAATCTAAAACTCGGTATTCTGGGGTGCTATATTGACCATATTCTTTAAATTTCCCCCAACGGTCATTGAAAACAACGTTTGGATTTTGGTTGATGGCATCGGCACAAATTCCCAAGAAATCACCGTTGTCGGGATAGTTAATGTCGTTCCAAAGTACATCGGGTTTGTAGCGATTTATTAGCTCGTGATAATGATTGTCCGCATACGCCGTATAAGCTACACTTTTGGGCATGGATTGAAAAATATCAGGGAAAAGATTGACGATTGGGCTACGATAAAACGTCCAATCTAAGCCCCCAGAGTAATAAACACCAAATTTCATACCTACTTTTCGAGATGATTTTGCGAGCTCCCCCACAAAATCTTTGGGCGAATTTATCACACTTTTATCCACAAAAGGATTTGGAACGGTACTCGGATAAAGCGTAAATCCATCGTGATGTTTGGTGGTAAAGACCACATATTTAGCCCCAATTTTCGAGAATAAATCCGTCCATTTATCGGCATTCCAAGCGACAGTATTTTTGTTGAACATTGGTACAAAATCGTAATAATCGAAGTTCTCGCCGTAGGTTTCTACGTGGTGTTTCCAAGTGGGAGCATCTTTGAACTTCATCGTGTTTAAATACCACTCGGCATAAGCATTGTTTTTGAACCAAGTTTCCCAACTCACTTTAAACGGCTCACCCACAGGATTTGCCCACGCAGGTACTGCATACAAGCCCCAATGGACAAAAATGCCAAACTTTGCATTACCAAACCACTCAGGCACAGGACGTTTACTGATAGATTCGGGAGTTGGTAAATAGACTTTTTGAGCGAACGAATTTGTAATAAATACTGAGAGAAATAAGAAGAGAATAATGACTTTTTTCATGTTGGGTTAATGGGATTTTAGTTTGAGATGATTATGGTTCAATTTAAAACTAAAAATCCATTTATTTTTATATGTTTACTTGTATTTTTGTGCAAGAAATCTAATAAAACGAAGCCATGAAAACATCAACAAAACCAAAAGAAGTGCCTGTTAAACAGGTAATGAGGGCACCAGAAGGCAGACCCAAAGTGAAATTAGGGGGAGGAAGGCATCTAATGTTCATGTCCGATACACTTTTTGACGATGATTTGAAATAATGAAGAGTTACCTTTTAGACACCCACATTTTTCTGAATGCTTGGGTAAGACCCGAGAAAAATGGAAAGAAAATAACTAAAATATTTGAAAGTGCTAGCCCTAAGTATCTTAGTGCGATTTCGTTGGTAGAAATTGCTCAATTATTGGAATCGAAGCCCAAAGAAGTAAAAATAAATGTGCCTCTCGCTACATTTTTTTATCAGGCTTTGAGTGAATTACAAGTTCAGGTTTTAGAGATTACACCTGAACACGCTCAACGATTCTATGAGATTCAGATGATAAAAGACCACAAAGACCAGTATGACCGTACCATTATTGCACAGGCGGCAAGTACAGGTTTTACCGTTTTATCAGACGATACAAAATTTCCTTTTTATCCGATTGAATTGATTTCAAATAATTTATAGGTATTGGTTTTTATATATCGAAAAGGTCGCTGAATTGTGTTCAGTGACCTTTTTAGATTTTAGTGTAAATGGGTTTCGTAAGATTTTCCATTGATGTCAGTTGTTCGGAAATTCCGAACAACTGAATGTTCTCCTAATTCTCCCTCTTCAAAAATATGTTTGATATGTTCACTAATGGTAGCTTTTGATTTCTGAAAAAGCTCGCATAATTGAGATTGCGTTAGCCAAACGGTTTTATCTTCTAAACGAGTTTCAATTTTTGTATTGCCTTCTTCGGTTTGATATATGGTGATGTTTGTGGTTTCCATTTATTTTGTTTTAATTATTATCTCTTAAAAATACCATTAGGTCTATTCTCCTACTTAATAAACTGCGAAACCTCCAAAACCTTATATCTTGGGTCCAAACCAAATAATTCTTTGAGAATATGGACGTGTGCAGAACCATAAATTATAAGTACCCTTTTGGTATTTTTATCAATTCTATTCAAAGCATTTCTATACACTTTATAATCCCTAAAACTTTCAACACTATTTAATTCAGCACCAACTCCTGATGTATTAATCAAAAGATTCCCAAGTCTATTTACGTAGTAAGATTTTTTAAGTGTCTCTGGTAAGTTTAAATACTTATACATTTGATTCAGACTTACTTTTGAGGTTAGCCCAAAATATGGTGTCAAATCTTTTACGATTGTTTCTATAACTTTCATACCTTCGGGGTCTTCGACACTATTTTTTTTATAAGCATAGTCTCTTATTTCCTTTACGTAATCAAAATATGCTTTTTCATATTTAGTCTTAAAAATTACATTTGTATCTCTTGTATCTGGGTCTGTCCAGTCAATTCCTTGAACACCCTTAGTTAGATTAAGTGATTCAGCGAGTTTAACCCCTACTTGATAAATTTCGTTATTTATCGCCCAAGTATCTTTGGTTTCTGATTTTGACTTATTTATTTCTTGTTGTATTTTCAACCAGTACTCATCATTTTCGGGCGGATTTTCAACGAATATTTGCTGTGGGTTGAAAACTTTAAGGTAAGAAAGTATTTGCTTTAACTCAATTTTCTTTTTCGGACTTGTGATTGAATCGTCTTTTATGGCAAAAAAGTGAGTTGTTCCTAAAATAAGGATTTCTACCTTTTCGCTCTGTGCGTAAGAATGAAGCGAAAATAGCAATAACAAGGTACAAAGGATTATATTTTTCATTTTTGCAATTATTTTTGAAGTATGAGTAACTTTTCAAGAATATCTCTGAAAATAAAGTTATCCATTTCCTTCTCATTCTCCAACTATTTTTTCTAAGTATAAATTAACACCCCAAATAAATTTTTACAGTAAAAAATCCCTCATCCCCCCTTTATACACCAAGAACCCCCAATCACAATAAAATGAAACTCAAATATCCTTTCTTGGCAATGCTGACCGTTGGCTCATTTGTGGGTTTTGCTCAAAATGAGGCAGATTTGAGTCATTTCCCCGAAGGAAAATCTCCGCAAGAAATTGGAAAAAGAATTGCCTCTCATTTTGTGGAAAGTCCGCACCCACGACAAAATAGAATTATTTATCCAGAGGTTTGTGCATGGTATGGGGCTTTGACTTTTGCTCATTTAAGTCAGGATAAAACCCTCTCCAATCAATTAGAACAGCGTTTTGAGAAATTGATTAATCAAGAAGCAAGTCTAATTCCGATTCCAAATCACGTGGACTTTAACGTTTTTGGAGCGATTCCTTTGCAATTATTTTTAGAAACTAAAAAGGATTCTTACCTAAAAATGGGTTTGGCAATTGCTGATACACAATGGGTTGCTCCCTGGGGCGAGAAAATTACGTCCGAATCTCAAACGTATTTTCAGAAGGGTTACACGTGGCAAACTCGCTTGTGGATAGATGATATGTACATGATTACTGCCGTGCAAGCTCAGGCGTTTCGGGCAACGGGCGAGGCGAAATACATCAATCGGGCGGCGAAGGAAATGGTGATGTATTTGGATAGTTTGCAACGTCCCAATGGCTTGTTTTTTCACGCTCCCGATGTTCCCTATTTTTGGAGTCGGGGCAATGGTTGGATGGCGGCTGGGATGGCTGAATTGTTGAGAGATTTACCCAAAAACAATCCCGATTATCCAAGGATTATGAAGGGCTACAAAACCATGATGGCATCTTTATTGAAATACCAAGCCGAAGACGGAATGTGGCGACAATTGGTGGATGACCCAAACTCATGGAACGAAACTTCGGGTACAGGAATGTTCACTTTTGCGATGATTACGGGCGTAAAAAACGGTTGGCTCAATAAGAAAACCTACGGAAAAGCTGCCCGTAAAGCATGGTTAAGCCTTATTTCGTACATTGACGACAAAAACGACATCCGTGAAGTTTGCGAAGGAACAAACAAGAAAAACGACCATCAATATTATTTAGATAGAAAAAGAATTATAGGCGATATGCACGGACAAGCACCTGTACTTTGGTGTGCATCGGCACTTTTAAGGTAGAGATTCATCGGTAGTAAATAGCCCAACGGGCTTAAATCCGAATAGCCGTAGGTGCAACCTACGGTGAAATTACAAGCGTGTAAAACAACCCCGAAGAGGGTTGAATCATTAGTTTATTTAACCCTCTTCGGGGTTGGGGTATTCAAATATCATTGTACCGTAGGTTGCACCTACGGCTATTCACATTTAAGCCCGTTGGGCTATTTTACGAAAATAAATTATGAAAAAAGTCGTGTTCATTTTAGGACTGTATCTTCTTCAATCCTGTGGAAAAACAGAAAATAAAAGTGTTATGACAACGCTGGATACTTCACAATATGTTATTATCAAGTTGGATTCATCAGAAAAAAGTAAAGAATTTAAGATAAGTGCTAAGGATATAAATGAGGCTGAGGAACTACTTGCGGATTGTGTGAAAGAGTATAATTCTAAACAATTGAAAGAATACGAAAAAGCTATCAAAGATTATCCACAATATAAGATTGAAAAATCACAGTTTTTCATTGATTTGAAAAATTACAAACGACAATATGTTGGGACATATAATTTCTATGGTGGCAAAGAAATTTTTATTAATTGTTTTTGTGATTATGATAGTAATTATTGGAGAAAAGAAATTGTACGTGTATTTGATGGAGGAAATTGCTTTTTCAATTTAAAAGTAAATTTAACACTAAATAAATATTTTGATTTCAATGTTAATGGGATAGGTTAGAAGGTTTAGCCCAACGGGCTTAAATATGAATAACCGTATGTGTAACTTACGGTACAGCGTTAATTGAGTACCATAACCCCGAAGTGGGTTAAATAAACGACTGATTCAACCCACTTCGGGGTTGTTATGTACGCATATAATTCCCCGTAGGTTGCACTTACGGCTATTCATCTTTAAGCCCGTTGGGCTATTTTGACCGCAAATTGCTAAATATTCAAAATGAAATTAAACGGATTAAAATCTGTCGAAAATAAATAAAATGAAACAATTTTTAAACGAAGATTTCCTTCTCCAAACCCCCACAGCCAGCCGACTTTACCACGAGTTTGCGAAGGATATGCCTATCATTGATTATCACAATCACTTACCGCCCGACCAAATTGCTGGTAATAAGAATTTTGAAAATCTTACCCAAATTTGGCTCTACGGCGACCACTATAAATGGCGAGCGATGCGGGCAAATGGCATAAATGAAAAGTTTTGTACGGGTAACGGAACAGACTACGCAAAGTTTGAGAAGTGGGCAGAGACTGTCCCTTATACGTTACGTAATCCTTTGTACCACTGGACGCATTTGGAATTGCAACGCTATTTTGACGAATACGAAACACTGAATCCAAAGAATGCTAAACGGATTTATGAAGAATGTTCCGCCAAGATTCAAACACCCGAATTTTCTGTGAGAAGTTTACTCTCAAAAATGAAAGTAGAAGTGGCTTGTACGACAGACGACCCGCTGGATTCTTTGGAACATCATCAGGCAATTATAAAAGATGGAACTTGTAGCACGAAGGTTTTACCCACTTTTCGTCCTGATAAATTTATCTTGATTGAGAATCCAAATTTTGCAGATTTCGTGTTAAAATTAGGTTCAATTACCAATCTGGATATAAATTCCTATTCCGAATTATTGAAGGCTCTTCGGATGCGGGTGGACTTTTTTGCTTCTTTGGGATGTCGTTTGGCAGACCACGGTTTGGAGCAAATTTATGCCATTAATTTTACCGAAGAAACTGCCAATTTGGTTTTCCAGAAAGTAATTTCAAAACAAAATATCACGTCTCAGGAGGGTTTGACCTACAAATCTGCCATCCTTCATGCTTTGGGTGTGATGTATCACGACTTGGGTTGGACACAGCAATTTCACTTGGGAGCGATGCGAAATAACAACAGTCGTGCCTTGCGTACGTTAGGTCCAGACACAGGTTGGGACTCAATGGGTGACTGGTCGCAAGCACAGAGTTTATCTAAATTCTTAGGTCGTTTAGATGAAAATGACCAATTGGCAAAAACGATTTTATACAACCTCAATCCAAAAGAAAATGACGTTTTTGCTACCATGATAGGCAATTTCAATGATGGCTCGATGGCGGGTAAAATTCAGTTCGGTTCTGGTTGGTGGTTTTTAGACCAAAAGGACGGCATGGAACGACAAATGAATTCGCTTTCAAATATGGGGCTATTGAGTCGTTTTGTAGGAATGCTAACGGATTCACGTAGTTTTTTATCCTTTCCAAGACATGAATATTTCCGTAGAATTCTTTGTAATCTTTTAGGAAACGAAATCGAAAATGGCGAATTGCCTAATGACATCGAATGGATTGGGCAGATGGTTCAGAATATTTGTTATTATAATGCGAAAAATTATTTTCAGTTTTAGTAGCCCCCTGCCCCCAGAGGGGGAGTTTACCACAACATAATATCCTAAAATCAATAATTATGAGTTTAAAATCGGAATCAACTCCCCCTCTGGGGGTAGGGGGGCTTTCAATCGGAAAGTACCGCTGGACAATCGTAGCATTGCTATTTTTTGCCACCACCATCAACTACCTCGACCGTCAAGTGATTGGTCTATTAAAACCTACGCTCGAAAAGCAATTTAGCTGGTCTGAAAAAGATTACAGCTATATCGTGATCTCCTTTCAAGCTGCCTACGCATTCAGTTTGTTAGTTTTTGGAGGAATTATTGACAAAATCGGAACAAAATCTGGTTATATTGTTTCCATTATTATGTGGAGTTTGGCGGCAATTGCTCATGCTTTTGCTAAATCAACTTTTGGATTTGGCGTTGCCCGTGCGGCATTGGGTTTGGGTGAGGCAGGAAATTTTCCAGCCGCCATTAAGGCAACTGCCGAGTGGTTTCCGAAGAAAGAGAGAGCCTTAGCCACAGGAATTTTCAACTCAGGGGCAAATATTGGGGCGGTCGTCGCTCCCGTCTTAGTACCTTGGATTTTGGGGATTTATGGTTGGGAAATGGCATTTATTGTAACGGGAGCAATTGGTTTTGTATGGCTAATTTTTTGGTGGATTTACTACGAAAAACCCTCTAATCAACCCAAATTAAGCAAAGAAGAATTTGATTATATTCACAGTGATAACGAAGAAGTAGATGCAAACGAAAAACCTGTGGCATGGTTAAAACTCTTCGGAATTCGTCAGACTTGGGCATTCTTTTTTGGTAAAATGCTTACCGACCCAATTTGGTGGTTTTTCCTATTCTGGTTGCCTTCGTATTTTTCAACAACCTTCAATTTAGACTTAAAAAAACCAAGTTTACCCTTGATTATTGTTTATACCGCCACAACGATTGGTAGCATCGGAGGCGGATATTTATCTGGATATTTCATTAAAAAGGGCTGGCAAATTCATAAAGCCCGCAAGATTTCGATGTTGATTTTTGCGATATGCGTTGTACCCATCATGGCGGCTCGTTACGCTACGGATATATGGCAGGCGGTGGCTCTTATCAGCTTGGCGGCGGCGGCTCATCAGGCATGGAGTGCTAATATCTATACGGTTGCCTCGGATATGTTCCCAAAGAAAGCCATCAGTTCTGTAATTGGTATTGGTGGAATGGCTGGTTCAGTTGGCGGGATTGTTTTTCCTTTGATAGTAGGCTCATTATTAGATAGTTACAAAGCATCAGGTGATATAAATTCGGGGTATAATATCATCTTTTTGATGTGTGGAAGTGCGTATCTATTGGCATGGTTTATTATGAATTTCTTTGCTCCTAAGAATGAGCGGGTGGTGATTTAGAGGAGTTTGATAATTCTGAAGGGATTTAGATGAATATCTATAAACTGTGTTTAATTTACTGCCATTTTTTATCAATTGATATAAATCATTGGTTCTCTAACAGTTTTTATAGAACGATAAATGTAGGAACGAATAGCATTTGTCCATCCCTTTAATTGGACATCGTACGAATGCTATTCGTAGCTACCACAAGAATTTTTAGACAATCAAATGTTTTGATATAAATATAAATCATTAGTCATTTTTTTGTCTTTGAAATAAGAAATAAATTAATGTCATCAATGCGGGTCCAAATATGTAAATGTAGTTCAAGATGCGTTCATTTTTAAAGTATGGCATATTTGAGGTAGAGAATAGAACTACTAATAAAGTTGAAAAATATATGATGATTAGTTTAAGCCTTTGACCTTTTTTTGCTTTAAATGAAAATACCCAAAAGAGGAAAAATATTATTGAAACAAATTGTCCAATTAATGGTAATAAAATTTCCTCTCCATGTGCTAATACGTGAAATGGCGTTAGTAGAATCAAGACGATTGGAATTAGTTTTTGTTGATTCATTGGGAATAGGATTTTCAATTGAATTAAATATTTTCGTATAACTTGACCTGTGAGAGGTGATTAACTCAATAGATGATTTTCATTCTTTACTCTTACTTTCTTTTTTTTGAGTTCATCTTTAAGTTTTAACCATGTAGAATCTCCCAAGGAGCTTGAAGAATATAGTTTGCTTCGATTGTCCTTTGTTATTATTTTGAGACAATTAGGATATTTCGATAAACTTTCTCTAAAAATAACAACCTTGATATCTTTGAAACGATATATATTTTTCATCCAGAAAAATATATCGTTTTGAACTATAAAGTAATCTTCTGACAAAGCAAAAAAGTGCATATTCCAAGAGAATAACAAAAAAGGTACAATTATTATTAAAATAAAAAGTAACTGAGATAATCTTGCTTCTCCTTCAAAATCAAAAACTCCAATAGCCAGTCCAAAAATAAGAAAAATTAGAATCATTATATGAGCAAACCATGCCAAAGTATAATCTTTAAACGTTTCAATAATTCTATCGTCTGCTTTCTTTAAAATATAGTTTTCCATTTTTATTTGCTTATGAATATTTATTCTTTTTATATAACTCACCCCACCAAATGCCCGCAAAACTGTGCCTTATTATCAATTATTTTCCCACCACACCGAAACCCTAAACCTGCTCCTTCGCCCGCAAAAAAGACTCCTGCTTGATAATAATTGCCCGAATTGTCTTGCAAAAATTCGGTGTATTCTTGATAAATGGCTTTTTGTTCAAAATAATCTCCTCCCGTTTTTTCAAGCGTAACGCCTACGGGTGAAAGGATTTTTACGTTTGCTCCTTCTCTTCCAAATAATACTTTTTCTACACAAGATTTATTGACTAATTGTTGATTATCAGTCTCCAATAAAAGGGGATGATTTGGAAATAAATCCCATAAAATTTTCAAAATTCCTTTCGATTGAAACAATAAAGTATAGACTGGATTCATCACAAGGGCTTTTTTACTTGTTACGATGTCCGTTAGAATTTTTGATAATTCGGGTTCGTCCCAACCGATATATTCCCACGGCACGAGCTTAAACCAATAGTCATATTTTGTAAAACTTCCGTCTTCATTTTGTTGAAAAATGCCTTGTTCGACAGAAAACTCCACGTTTTCGATGTGTTCAAATGTTACCTCAAAACCTGCTTCTTCGGCAGCTTCGCCCAACAATTGCATATTGGTATCGTCTTCTGGATAACCTTCCATCGTCGAAATCAAAAGTGTAGGTACAAACTCTGGATTCTGCTTTTTGAGCTCTTGAAACTGATTAACCAAAGACTCAAAAAGAGTGTTGAATTGTGAACTTTCGTCCAATCCATTTGCCTTTAAAGATGCCCATTGTACCGTTGCAGTTTCGGGAATGCAGGTGGCAGTATCGGCATTAAATTCTATGAGTTTTATGGGTTTTCCGTCCAAACCGCCCGATAAATCAAAGCGTCCGTAAAGATGCCAATTTTTATCATTTTCCCAAGAATATTTAACCAATTCAATCAAATTTACTGGAATGCCCAAATTTGTAAATTGCTCATTATCAATTACATACTGAGCCGCTTCAATAAACATTTCGTATAATTGATTGGCGGCTTCATAATAATTTTCCGCTTCTTTTTCAGAAACTTCAATCATCGAGTCAGTGATGTATGGAAGCGTGTTTTCACCCAAAAGCCAATCATAACCAGCATTTTGGAGGGATTGGGTTGGGGAGATGTTAAGTTTTTTGAAGTTCATTTGGTTAAGTACACTGTTAATTAAATATTTTTAAGTTAATTTTTATCAAAAAATCTTTGATTGAGGAGCTTCCCGAAAGTTCTAAAAATTTCGGGAAGTTAAAGCAACTTGATTAACGCTGTATTAAGTTGGAAATTTGTTTGAAAATCAGTATTAGATGATTCATGGTCAAAATAGCATTTCTATAAAACCGCACTTTCCAATAATTGAATCGTCCCTTTATCCGCATCCATTTCAGCCTCAATACCCACAGGAATCGTGAATTTATCCGTAATATGCCCAATCATTGCCCCTGCAAAAGCGGGTTTGTTAAGTGGGCAAATGTGATCTTCAAAAAGGTCTTCAATCGTTAAAGAACCAAAACCACCATTACCAACATCACATTTAGTACATTTTCCGAAGATAAAACCATTTATTTCGTCCAATACTCCCGTCAATTTAAGGTGGGTAATCATGCGATCAATTCGATATGGAGCTTCTTGTATATCTTCACAAAAAAGTATAGAATTTTTCCAGTCGGGGATATATTTTGATCCTAATAAATGACATAAAACACTTAGATTTCCACCCAATAATTTACCTTTGGTTTTTCCGCCGTTGATGGTCGAAACTCGGTCATTGACCAAGGTTAAATTGTCGCCCATGACTTTTGGATTCTCGAATAAAGTTGCTTCGCCATTCATCAAAACACTCCGAAAATGTTTTACCGTAAACTCATTCCAAGTGGCTGAACCCACAGGTCCGTGCATCGTTACCAAGCCCGTTTGGGCGTGAATTCCTAACAATAAAGCGGTAATATCCGAATATCCTACGATGACTTTTGGGTTTTTACGGATGGTTTCATAGTCCAACAAAGGCAAAACCCTTGCACAACCCCAGCCTCCGTGTACGCATACAATCCCCTGTACGGACGAATCAGCGAACATTTCGTTGATGTCAGCCGCACGGTCAGTGTCTTTGCCCGCCAAATATCCGTAGCGTTCCCACATCCGTTTTCCGTATTTGACCTTGAAGCCCAAAGCCTGCAAAGATTCCGCCGTGATTTTGACAGCCTCTTTACTGAACGCAGGGGCAGCGGGACAAACCAAACCAATAGTATCACCAACTTTGAGACGGGCAGGTTTGATGATAGGATTCGTTTTTGCAATATTTGCTGAGGTAATTAGTGGAACACTTGCCAGACTTTGAAGGAAATTTCTACGTTGCATTTTAGGGGTTTTGTTTGAATGAATAGATGATAAAGATATTGAAAAATTATGATACATGAAAAAGGTCGCTGAATTGTGTTCAGCGACCTTTCCAAAAAGTCTAAAATTCTATCTTACCCACTCAGACCAAGGAATGACAAAGGGCAAAACCAATACCCAAATCAAGAAAAACATTGCCATTCCTGACGGATAAGGCTGGTTATTTCTGATGGCGGGCAAAGCAACCACCAAAAGCCAAGTGCCTTTGTAGATGAGTTGTACTAAAAGAATTGGTGAAAATGAAATGGGTCGCCAAAGTCCTAAGATTGATAGAATGAATATTGCTAACCACAGACAACCAACCAATCTTATTACTTCGGTTGGTTGATAGGCATTCTGAAAAACTGTCACTGCCGATTTCTTGGGATTGAAAACGGAAGTAATACTTATCCAACCCGCCACAATGATATTTGCTACGTAAACTAATTTTATTGCAATCATTTTGTTATTTTTAAAAAGTTCTTCCAATTCCAGTTTTTAGTACGGGATAAATGGCATTATTATCTGCGTTTGTTGTTCGTCCAATTCCTAATCTACTGTCAAATGTCCAAGTCTTATCTTTGCCAAATCTGTGAGCGTATCCATAACCTGCGTATGGTAAAAAAGTAATGTTTTTATCTTTTCGTAAAAAATCATTTTCAATAAAAGCTGTCCCGACAAATAGATAACTTCCATTCATACGCTCTTTTATAAAGTATTTTAAATTTACACCGTGCGTATTGACAAAGTTTGTTTCTAACTGAACCGTTACGTTTTGAAAGGTTCTGGTTTCAAAAGTAAGTAGCGGACTTAAAGGTGGAAAAATCAAAAGACTTAATCTGACATTGACAGTGGGTAATTTAGGGTCGCTTGTCTGTGCCTTTAAAAATGAACATTTTAAGACAAGAATCATCATCAAAATCGTTCTCATTTCTTTTCTGCGATTTCTTTAAATTTATTCATTACTTCGGGCAAAACCTTTCTGAATTGTCCGCCAAGCATAAAGCCAAATATCCTTTTCAAAAAACCTGTAAAAGCAATATCGTCTGTAAAATATACAACTCCATCTTCAACATTTAAGCTCCGTTTGATGACAAGTTCACCAACTGGCATGATAGTATTGAAAGTATACGATTGCATCAGGATGATTTCCGAAATATAGAATTTTAGTTTCGGTCCAGACTTTGGAATTAAAGTCCCTTTTGTATGAACCGCAAAATCGCCTTCAAGGTTTGCCTCAATGAGTTCGGTGTCCCATTGATGCCAATTTTGTACATCAATAAGGGTTTGCCAAACATTTTGGGCGGTGGTATTTACGGGAATCGTGAAGCTGAAATGATGATTACTTTGTTTCATTAGACTATTTGTTAAAAAATCATCACAAATGTCTAACTATAAAAGATGAAACTACTGCACCTATGTTAATTTCGGTTTTGAGTAGCCAACTTTTTTCTAATCCTACTCAATGACTGTGGAGCGATGCCAAAATATGAAGCTAAATATTTCAGAGGGATTCTTTGTAATAGATTGGGATTGTTTTTCAACATTCTTTCATAACGAAACTCAGCCGTTTCGGTTTGTAAATCTTCCAAGATTTCTTCGGTGAAAAACTGTACTTCTTGGGTTATTTTTCTGGCAAAATCAGACCAACTTTTAAGGCTGAACAATTCATTGGTTTGATTATAGGTTATCTGCCAAACTATTGATTGTTCGATGGCTTGGATATTTTCAGTAGCGGGCTTTTGGGCGTTGAAGCTTGCCTGTGAGGTGAAAAAATAAGGTGCTTCCGTAAAAAATTTGGTAATATCATCCCCGTCTTTATTGATGTAAAAACGAAGAAGTCCACTTTCTACAAAATATAGATGTCGGCAAATACTTCCTTCTGCCAAAACTATTTCATCTTTTTTGATAATACGTTTTTCAAAACATTCAGAAATAACATTCCATTCGTCTGCGGGAAGGGATGTATAATTTTCTATAAATTTTCTTAGATTGTCCAAGTTTTTGCATTTATCTGAAATATAGTGATAAAATTATTGAAAATTAGAGGTTTTCCCAAATTGTGTTACATCAAAAAAGGTCGCTGAATTGTGTTCAGCGACCTCTAAGGTGTTTAAAATAACTATTAATTTTGCTCAACTGCTTTTTTGAGTAGGTCTAATCCTTTTTGATTAGTTTTCTCCATGCCCGCTTTTGCCCCGAATAACCACATAAAAAATGCGTCAATCAAGCTCGATTCTACTTTGAAATCTTGGGTTACGGTTATGCCATTTGGGGTTTCTGTAAATGTATAATCGAAGGTTGGCTTTGCTACGAATGGTTTTTGAATATCGCATTGCATACCTATAAAATTTAAGGAATCTATCTTCACAATCTCTTGATAACCAAGGTCTTTGCCACCGTTGCCGTCCCAGTGGTACTGAGCTCCTACTGTTCCGTCCGTTCCTTTTACTTCATATTTTTGAGTAGGGTCTTCGGCTAAAAATGGTGACCATTTTGGGAAGTTTTTTAGGTACCTCACCATGTCATAAACCTCTGTTTTTGAACCTTTTACGGTTACAGATTTAACTATTTGAATTGATTGAAGACCGCTTGCCTGATACAAGCCAAATCCGATGAATGCAACAAGTGCAATGCCAATAACTGTTAGAATCATTTTCGTTTTCATGTTTAAATTGTGAGTTAAAAATTGAGTTTTATTTTTGTTTTAGATTTGGGTAACGACATATTAAAATAGATGCTTTTGATTAGTTAACTTTCTGATTTTAAAGCTAATAGCCAAAAGCCAAATGCCGACAGCCACTTATGTTTACATTGGATTAATACTTCTTACTTCTACGTTACCGCCCATGTGAAGAATCGGGCAATTTTTTGCCATCTCAACAGCTTGGTTTAAACTATTTGCTCTTACAATCATATTCCCCGCAACCGTTTGATTATCAGATAGATTAATACCTTCAAAAACCGTTTTGTCTGCCGATATTCGTTTGCCTTCAAATCCTAATTGGTGAGTGCTTACCAATTTTTCTTGTATGGCAAGGTTACCGATAAACGCTCCCCATTGTTGGTGCATTTCATTCATTTCAGCATCTGTTGGCTGACGGTCAAAGCTTGGTTCAAATCTGAACAATAACATAAATTCTTGTCTGTTTTCCATCGTTGTATTTGTTTAAATGTTTAATGATGATACAAATTTAGACGTGTAACAAATCACAAATCTTGCCATAGGACAAGAAAACAATTATGGGTAAAATATTTTCAATTTCTACGATTTTACGGAGGTCGTCCTTTGAATTTACAACCCTCCTAAGCGTTTGAAACGCTTGGGAGGGCTAATTTCAAGGCTTTACGAATAAACCATTTTCAATTTCTTATAAATAGCCACGTGCAGAAACACAATCGTCGGCGGGGCGATGGCGGGAATAAAACAAAAAGGAAAACGTGCCAAAGTATCAACACCCATAGAACCTGTGTCGATAGAGATTTTCGTAAGAACAAAGGCAGAGACGGCAGTAAAGATTATATCCGCCAAGCCAAATGTATTCCAAATATAGGTCAGCTTTCGAGCGTAGGGCTTATTATCGCTAATGGCTTTTGCTACAAAAATACTGGCAATGGCAGAAATCATATCTCCAAATCCAGTCACAAGAGCAAAGAACGTGGGTAAGGTTTCGTAGTACGTAAGGATAACGAAAAACACCCCAATTACCCTAAAAATGTGGACTTTAACCATATCTTCTAAATTAGCATTATGAAGAATAGTCTTGAAAATGGCTAAATTAATGACAATCGTAAACAAGAATGTTGCGAAGGGGAAAGTTGTGAAAAGTAAAATAATGGGTGGAAAAAACACTTTATTGAACCATCCATTAAAGCTCCCAACAGTAACGTAGGATAGATATACGCCAAAGAAGCCAAGGATAGAATAAAAGACGTTATTCTTTTTAGCGATTGGTGAGGCTTTGCGGGCTAATAAAGCAATTAAGAAAACAGGTAGTGGAATGGCGATTAAAAATAGGATTGAAACCCATTCTGGAACAAAATACTCTTTTAGTGTATTCATTTGTTGTCGGTTATTTCTTTTCTAATTCTACTTAATGAGGTATCGGTAATGCCCAGATAGGTGGCGATTTGTTTCAGAGGCACATTTTGAACAATATCGGGTTTTTCTTTGATAAGATTGAGGTATCTGTCCTTGGCGGGGTCGGCGATGATGGAGACTGAGTGATTTTTGAGTTCAAAATAGTTATTGACCAAACGAGTGCGACCAACGTCTCTAAATGCCTCAATACTAAACAGTTTCATGAAATTTTCAAAGGAGATTTTCCATGCTACACAGGGCGTAATTGCCTGAATATTCTCTCTACATTTGGTTTTCAAGAAATACGAATGCCAATCAATGACAATATCAGAGGCACTAAAAAACTTGGTGGTGATGTCATTTCCTTCTAAATCAATGGCAAAGGAGCGAGCGAAACCGCTTTCGAGGAAATAATAAAAATTAGCCGTAGAGCCTTCTTGTACGAGATAATCATGTTTAGCAAATTCGATTCTTTGATACTGGCTTAGGATTTTCTCTAAATCATCTTGCTTAAAATTTTCATCTTTAAAAATAGTTTTTAGAAAGTGTTTGTCATTCATTTTCTTAAAGTTTTTGTAAAATACGAATATATGACTATGCATGAAATATACAAAATCACATACTTCAAAATTTAAAACATCTTAATCAATAAATTGTTTATTTTTCTTGTAATCAGTACAGTGTTTAATAAGTTTTGTGTAATCTTTCAGAACACGATTCGTAGGATTCATAAGATTAATCGTGATTAAAACTTACAATCATATTAATCTTATAAATCTTGACGGTGCGACGTTTCGCAATCGTGCTCTGAAAATTTGGGTAAGAAAACTTGTTAAACAGTGCAATCAGATGCTCAATGCTTGAGTTATTGACTCAGAGATTTCTATTCCTTTTCCCTTGAAAATTGAAAATTGAACATTGGAAATTGAAAATTTTATTTTTTTATCCTCTGAATCCTCCTCGCCCTGTACTCCTAAAAAATCCACTTCGCCCACTCACGGGTCTGGATGTGATAGTGCGTGAACTTCCGATGCTTTCGTGAATGCCACTTGATTTTTGGAAGGCACTTTGTGACGAATAATATCGTCCCATCATCGGAAAAAAGAAAAATCCACCAGAGTGATGCCTTCTGCGATAGGTTGTATCGCTTGAATTCATCGTTTTTGGATTCAAATCTGGACGATAATTTGCATAATTTGGACTCATCGTTTTTGCCAATAAATAGCCCATGCCACCAAACAGAAGAGCATTTGGCAAAGCATTATTCTGTCCAATCATCGTTGGATTTGTTTTTATATCGTTGTCAATCAATGCTTTAACTGCTTGTGGAGAAAGCGTTTCTGTCTTTCCGTCCAAGTACGTGACGATGGCAACGGAACTATCGGCTGGCACTTCGGTTTCGTCTGTGATTTTGAATTGACCTTTTGAGGTTTCAGAAATATAGGTTTTCACGCCTTTCGTATAAACTTCAACTTCCTCATAATCCTCATCGTCCGAAGACTCGCTACTGCCACAACTTTTCAGCATGACGGAATTGCCCAAAATAGCCAACGCCAACGAGCCACTGATAGAAATATCTTTGATTTTACGAATAAATGAATGTTTGCGTATGACTGTCATCTTGTTTTGGTTTTTAGACACAGCAAATTTTCTCTATTAACTATCTTTCCTATGTCTCTATGTGGTTACAAATGTATTTGAAAAAATGGAAATGTGAGTGTATTTTAGAAGAATGGTTTTTTGGGTGGATATTTTGGTCAATATGTAGGGGCGTATCGCATACGCCCGAATTGTCGGAATGTGGGCGTATGCGAGAGGGCGTATGCGATACGCCCCTACGATTTTCTGCAATCCAAATGGGTGTATGCGATACGCCCCCTACTTTTCAGTAACCAATTTACCTTTCCGTCTTTCTATACTATGAAATTCCCAAAACTATTCCCCCTCATCATATTCCTTTCCATACTAAGAGGAAACGCCCAATCCCTCCAATGGAAGCCCATTACTCAACTATCGAAACCGTGGTCTCGTTGGTGGTGGATGGGCAATGCCGTCAATCCCAAAGACCTGACTTTCAACATGGAAGCCTATCAAAAAGTTGGTTTGGGCGGACTGGAAATTACCCCAATTTATGGTGTAAAAGGTACGGAATCTCAATTCGTTGATTTTCTTTCGCCTACATGGGTGAGCCTGTTCAAACACACCCTCACGGAAGGCAAACGCTTGGATTTGGGCATTGACTTAGCCAATGCTTCGGGCTGGCCCTTTGGTGGACGTTGGGTTGAGCCAGAAGATGCTTGTAGATACATAACTCATAAAATCTATTCCTTAAAAGAAGGCGAAACATTGACTGAGAAAATCGCCTATCAACAAACGCCTTTACTCCGTTATGTTCGTTCTAATGATTTTAAAATCAATGACTTACAACAACCCATTTCCAAAAACAATAACCTCCAAGAACTTGCCATTGACCAAGTGAGATTTGAAAAACCTTTGCCTTTGCAAACGCTTATGGCGTATTCAGACAGAGGAGAAATTTTGAATTTGACTGATAAAATTACACTTGAAAATCAACTTAATTGGACAGCCCCCAAAGGGAATTGGACGCTTTATGCACTCTTTTCGGGTTGGCATGGCAAAATGGTTGAACGGGCTGGACCGGGTGGAGAAGGAGATGTGATTGACCATTTTTCTGAAAAAGCAACCAAGAATTATCTCGCTGCCTTCGACAAAGCATTTGCCAATACGGACGTGAGTTCAATGCGGGCTTTTTTCAATGATTCCTACGAAGTGGATGATGCCAAAGGGCAGGCAGATTGGACACCAGAGCTATTTAATGAGTTTCAAAAAAGACGTGGGTATGACCTTCGGAATTATTTGCCAAATCTGTTTAGCCAAGAAAAAACGGACATCAATCGTAGGGTTTTATGTGATTATAGAACAACGATTTCTGACTTGATTTTAGAGAAATATACCTCCGTATGGGCAAATTGGGGGCATTCTCGTGGAAAAATTGTGAGAAACCAGGCTCATGGTTCACCTGGCAATACCTTAGATTTATATTCGCAGGTTGATATTCCTGAAATTGAAGGAATGGATTTATTACGAATAAAATTTGCTTCATCTGCCTCGAATGTGATGGGTAAAAAATTGACCTCTTCCGAATCTGCCACTTGGGAAAATGAACATTTTTTATCCAATTTGGGTGATGTAAAAAAGAGTTTAGACCGATTTATGCTGGGCGGCATTAACCATATTTTCTATCACGGTACGAATTATTCACCCCAAAATGAGCCTTTTCCAGGATGGTTGTTTTATGCGGCGGTGCATTTTACGCCTCACAATCCATTTTGGAAAGATTTTGGAGCTTTGAATCAGTATGTGGCTCGTTGTCAGACGTTTTTGCAAGATACCAAACCCGACAATGACATTCTTTTGTACTTCCCGATTTATGACCGTTTTTCAGAACAAACGTCCAAAGGTTTGCTCCAACATTTTGACGGTGTTACGCCCGAATTTAATGATACAGATTTTAAGTCAGTAGCTCAAAAAATGTTGGATAAAGGTTATTCTTTTGATTATATTTCGGATAAGCAAATTGCGGATTTGGAGGTAGCCTCACCCCGAAGCGTCGGTCGCCCCAGCCCCCTCTCCCGTGGAGAGGGGGGGTATTTGTCGTTGAATTTCTCCCCCTCTCCACGGGAGAGGGGGCTGGGGCGACCGACGCTTCGGGGTGAGGCTTCTTGGAAAACCATTCTACTGTCTGAAAATGAGATAATTACGATTAATACTTTTGAAAAATTAATTCAATTAGCCAAAGAGGGAGCTGTGATTGTTGTTCATAATCAATTACCCAAAAACGTGGAAGGATTGAATAATATATCAGCACGACAAGCAAAATTTAAGAGCCTGATTGCTCAACTGAATTTCGTAAAAAATCAAGGAATTTCTGTGGCAAAAATTGGAAAAGGAGCTTTTATCTTAGGAGAAAATTTAGAGGAAATTTTGACGGCAGCAAAGGTGCAAAGGGAGACAATGATTGATGTTGGTTTACAATGTATTCGTAAAAATCATTCCAAAGGTAAGACTTACTTTATCAATAATCAGTCGGATAAAAACTTTGAGGGTTGGGTGAAAATTGAGTCTCCTTTTCAGTCTATTGCCCTCTATAACCCGATGAATAAGAGCTTAGGATTGGCAAAAATCAAGGCAAAAAGCCAAGAAGTTTATCTACAAACTATGGCAGGTGAATCGGTGATTTTAGAAACCCAAAATGAGGTAATTAAAGGCAATAAATATCCTTATTTCAAAGCCATTACTGAACCCCAAGAATTGACTGGGAACTGGCAAATAAAATTCACCGAAGGCGGAGAAGTTTTACCAAAAAATATTGAAACAAAAACGCTACAATCATGGACGGATTTTGAGGGAGAAGATTATAAAAATTTCTCTGGCACAGCTACTTACGTACATACATTTGCAAATCCAAATACTTCTAAGTCAGGCTATTGGCTTGATTTTGGCAAAGTTTCTGAATCTGCAAGTGTGCGTATGAACGGACAAATTATAGGAACATTATTAGGTCCAGTATATCGTATTTTTGTGCCTTCAAAGCTCTTGAAATCTCAAAATATTTTAACGATTGAAGTTTCCAATTCTATGGCAAATCGGGTGATTGCTTTGGAGAAAAAGGGGGTTGTTTGGCAGAAGTTTTATAACATCAATGTCTCGGCAAGATTGAAGCAAAATTTAGGAGAAAATGGCTATTTTACCACAAAAAATTGGACTCCGAAACCGTCTGGGATTTTGGGGAAGGTTACGCTGACGGCGGTTGGGGTTTTGAAGTGATTTTTTGTTTTTTATTTTCGAAAATTTGGTTTAACTTGGTTGATGACATCGAAGGGCGGTTTAGTTGAGGTACGATTATGTATTGATTAAAAATAAATAAAAAAGCTTTTAATAATTTTACATTTTATCAAAATAAATATGTTTACAATTATGGAAAAAGAAGCACAAGCAAGTAAACTAAAAATCCTTCGTGATTATGAATTAATTTACAGAAAATACAAACAAAATCTGGGTAGAGAGCGTAAGATTCTAAGTGATAAATCAGCAAAAGAAAGATTTGATGAATTAGCATCAACAAATCTTCCCAGGTGTATTTTTTATGTTTTTGATATAAAGGATGATTGCATAACTTTTGAAAAAAATTTACACCTTTTAGGATATAGAAGAAAGTATAACAGGATTGATATTATTAAATCTGTTCATAAAAATCATCAAAAGATTTTACCTTACCTACTATATGGTCTTTTTAAAATACTTTTTGAGGAGGAAAAATATTTATACGAATTTAAAAATAATAATATCTTTCTGAGCATGAGGAGAGCCGTAAAATATAATGTTGAAGAAGGTAAAGAGAGATTTTTATATTTACAACAATTCATTTTACCTTTTGAATTTGATGAGAATGATAAAATGGTATCTTATCTAAATTGGTACATTATTCTAAATGATTTTCAGGGTGAGAAAATGGAATTCGAGGTCATAGCACATGAGTATTTTCAAGCACCTCCTAAATATTTAAACGATATTTCAACAAAGGTAAAAGAACTTTGTAGTACAGTCTTAGATTTACTTTTTAAAAATGACAAACAAAAAGAAATCATTCGGCTTATGAATAATGGACTTTCAACAGTTGAAATTGCAGAAGAACTTCCACTTGGGGATAATTTTAATTCACGTAAAAAAGCTATTGATAATCAAAAAAGCAAAATCTTATCAATTGCAAAAGAGGAATTTCCTTTGAATAATTTTAATACAGTAGACAATGTAGTATATTTTTTAGACAGGCAAGGCTTTATAAACAAAGAAAAAAAATATATGAATTATTAGTGTAACACTACCTTTTCATTCATTAGAATCCACTTTTTTTGTAGACAACTTAAACAAAAGGAGGTCAAAATGAAAATGTCTAACGTTATACTAATTTCAGTGCTATTTGTATTTTCTTTCTCGAATGGTACTACTGCACAAACTCAACAAATATGTGGAGGAACTATCCCAACAGGTTGGATTACTATATCTATTGATGGGAATTGCAATGGAGGTTACATCAAAAGGACTATTAAAAAAATTGATGGGCTTCCTTCTGGTACTACATTAGATATTTGCGGTGACTCTCCGCCAGCAGGATGGATTACAATAAGAATCAAGTCTGACTATTGTACACGATTAGGTTCTTATGCGTACACTGGAAGAACTATTAAAAAAATTGATGGGCTTCCTTCTGGTACTACATTAGATATTTGCGGTGACTCTCCGCCAGCAGGATGGATTACAATAAGAATCAATTCTGACTATTGTACACGATTAGGTTCTCTTGCTTATACGGGTAGAACTATTAAAAAAATTGATGGGCTTCCTTCTGGTACTACATTAGATATTTGCGGTGACTCACCGCCAGCAGGATGGATTACAACAAGAATTAATTCTGCTTATTGTACACGACTAGGTTCTCTTGCTTATACGGGTAGAACTATTAAAAAAATTGATGGGCTTCCTTCTAGTACTATATTAGATATTTGCGGTGACTCACCGCCAGCAGGATGGATTACAATAAGAATTAATTCTGATTATTGTACACGATTAGGTTCTCTTGCTTATACGGGTAGAACTATTAAAAAAATTGATGGGCTTCCTTCTGGTACAACATTAGATATTTGTGGTGATTCTCCACCAAGAGGATGGATTACAACAAGAATTAATTCTGATTATTGTACACGATTAGGTTCTCTTGCTTATACGGGTAGAACTATTAAAAAAATTGATGGGCTTCCTATTGGAACTACATTAGATATTTGTGGTGATTCTCCGCCAGCTGGATGGGTAACAACTTATATATTCCCTAATTATTGTGCACGATTAGGTTCTCTTGCATTCACTGGGAGTACTATAAAGAAATTACAAGGGATGGGTAACAGAGAGGCTAGTACTTTTGCAGATTCGTTATCGTCTGTTTTAACTGATAATTCGTCAAACTTTTCAAAGAATTATTTAATGAATGAATCTGAGGATGATTTCAATGTAATAATTGCACCGAATCCTACAAGTTCTGAATTTACTCTTAATTTTTCCAGTATTGATCAAGATACTCCAATATTTTATAGAGTTTATGGTTTAGCAGGACAAGTAATAGAGGAAGGAAACATTGAGCCTAATAAAAAAAATATTAATATAGGTAATGATTTTAGCTCAGGTACTTATATACTCCATGCCTTTCAAACTAATAAATTTAAGATTATTAAGTTAATGAAACTATAACAAAATATTTGAATGATAAATAAAAATGGGCAAAATATAGTTTGCTCATTTTTATTTTCTCAGATTGTAAAAGTTTGATATTATCATGTGCCGTATTCACTGACCACTTCACAAAAGTCTCAACCTGTAAGTATATTATCGGGTAATGAAAAAGCGATTAAAAGATGAAAGTAATGAAACCGTTACAAATTGTAACCAGTTGAAAATATTTACCTCATTTAGTTATTTAGCCTTTTAATAGCCGTTACTCGCCAGAAGTAAGCGACTAAATGAATCGTACGAAAAAAACGGACAATTGAAAGTTTACTTGTATTTTTATGTAAGAAATTCAATCAAATAAAAGCCATGAAAACAGCAACAAAACCAAAAGAAGTGCCTGTTAAACAGGTAATGAGGGCACCAGAAGGCAGACCCAAAGTAAAACAAGGGGCAGGGAGACATTTAATGTATATGTCAGATACACTTTTTGACGATGATTTGAAATAATGAAATGTTATCTTTTAGACACGCACATTTTCCTTAATGCTTGGGGAAGACCTGAGAAAAATGGAAAGAAAATAACCAAGATAATTGATAGTGATTGCCCAAAATATCTTAGTGCTATCTCGTTGGTAGAAATTGCTCAATTGTTAGAGTCGAAGCCCAAGGAAGTAAAAATAAATATTCCTCTTGCAACTTTTTTTCATCAAGCAATGAGTGATTTACAAGTTCAGATTTTAGACATCACGCCTGAACACGCACAACGATTCTATGAGATTTAGATGATAAATTTCTATTTTTTCTTCAAAAATACTTTAACTAATTTTACCGTCTCCTGTGGGTCTTCTTCCATCGGAGTATGCCCCAAATCCTTGAAAATCACAATTGTATCATTAGGTAAATCGGCATGAAATTTCTCTGCAACGTCCAACGGAATTAGTCCATCTTCTTTGCCCCAAATGATAAGCGTTGGCATTTTTAAAGTATTGATTTTCAAATATTTATCACTTTTAATGGATGTGTTCATTCTGTCCACGAATGCCTTTCTATTCCCTTCTCTACTTGCCATATCGTAATATCTTTCAATCAGTTCGGGCGTAATTCTATCGTCATGGATATAGACGTTCTCCAAACTTTTTTTGATAATAGAATGTGGAAGGATGTACTTAAAAAGGTTTTTAATCACAGGAATTCGGGCAGCTTGAAAAGCAATCGGAACGGATTTTGAAATCATCGGATAACCACCCGCATCCACCAAAATCATCTTGCTCACACGCTCAGGATGAGCCAAAGCGTACACCCACGTAATGCCACCTCCCAAAGAATTTCCACCCAAAACACAGCGTTTAATGTTGAGTTTTGAAAGGAATTTTTCCATAAAGTCACTATAAAAATCCTGTGAATAGTCACCCGAAGGATTTGGTCCTGTTAGTCCGTAAGCAGGTAAATCCATGGTGATAATTCGATGTTCATTTTTTAGCTCACTTACCCATCCTTCCCATGTATGTAGGCTCGCACCAGTGCCATGAATCAGCACAATCGGGAGTGAATCCGTTACTAAGCCTTGGTCTCTAAAATGGACTTGCATTCCATCAATTTCTACAAATTCAGATTCTGAATTGACATATTTTTTCTTCAATTCTTCAACTGAAACATCATCTTTCCAATTGAGAACAATGAAGCCAACAACGAGCAGCAGAATCAGCAACAATGTGTATTTCAAAAACTTTAAAATTGTTTTCATGTAATTATTATTTATCAGTTCTCTATTTCTCATACCCCATCCCATCCCCAAACGTAAACAAAGCATACCCTTTTAGCTTCATAAATCCTGGTACGTCAGACTGATTTTCTAAGATAGCTTTCTGTGAAATTGGGGTCGTAAACGGCATTTTTCCTGTTGGATTAAAAGCTCCACTTACCACGTCCAAAATGGCATCAGTTGTTGTGCCAAAGGTCGCCAAAACTGTTTTTAAATTACCATTATCAATCTCTGAAATCATCCATGGACTTGTATAATTTATCACCACTACTGTTGGCTTTGTACTTGTTATTTCATTCACACGAGTCACATCAATTTTGTTTTTGGACAGACTCAAATCAATTGCGGCAGAAGTAGAATTGAATAAACTTCCACCATTAGGCGTAAGCCAAAGTATCACAACATCAGCCTCCTCTTTGGTCGAAACAAATTCAAAATTCCAAGGATTATTTGCTGGTTTTACGACTGTAAATGGCGTTTTTGTTCTGCCATTATCGTAGTAAGATTCAAAATAAACCTTCTTTTTAGGAGCGATGGGAAGGGTTTTCACTTCATTTCTTAATAAAACGATAGATTTTCTCATGGCTAAATCTCCACGCTTTTGAAACTCAGCATTGCCCACAATTTTCTCTGCCTCCGCAACGTCCACGTAAGGGTTTTCAAAGAGATTAAGGGCAAATTTTTCTCTTAATAATCTTGCGACTGATTCATTGATTCGGGCTTCTGAAACCATCCCTTTTTTTACGGTTTCCAATAAAAGTGTCGGGTCGGCTGAACCTGAAAAGATATCTACGCCACAGTCAATGGCTTTTTGATAACGTTCCAATATCGTTAAATTTTCAACGCCCCATGGCATCATTTCGATAGGTCCAGTATCTGAATTGATGATGCCTTTAAAACCCATTTTTGTTCTCAATAAATCCTTGATGATGGCTTTGTTGTAGGCAAAAGCCAATTCTTCGTATTTCGTGCCAATCGGTTTTGCGTAATAAGGCATAATGGACGATGTACCTGCATCAATTGCCGCTTGGAAAGGTTTGAGGTGATAGTCGAACATATTACCAGGATAATGCTGGTCTTTCCCCCAATCAAAATGTGGGTCATGCCCTTCCACTTGTGGACCTCCGCCTGGGAAATGTTTGGTGGTGAGAGCAACAGATTTTTCGCCCAAGTTTATTCCTTGAAAACCCAAAACAACCTCACGAGTCATGTCTGCCACTAAGTTGGCATCTTCTCCAAAAGTGCCTTCAATTCGTTGCCAGCGGGGTTCAGTGGCTAAATCCGCCATGTATTGATAGCCTTTTCGGAGTCCAATTGCCGCCCATTCTTGGCGAGCAATATCCGCAAATTCACGGGTTAATTTCAAATCTCGCATGGCAGCTAAACCTAATTCACCAGGCCATTTTGAGAAAACCGTTGTGCCAACGCTGAGTCCGATAGAAGCATCAACGGTGATGTGATTTCGTGGATTGGAAGCAATGATAGCAGGGATTCCCAAGCGTGAATTTTCGCAAAGAGCTTGCAAATTATTCGCCCATTCTGCCAAAATTTTAGCGGAAGTATTGGCACGTAAAATGAAATGTCGTAAATGATTTTTTGTTATGCCTTTGGTCGTGCCAGCGGCTGATAGCATGGGGTAGGGGAGAGGTTTTTTAGAAAACATATTCATACTCTGAACAAGGTCTTCTTCATTAAATCCACTCGTAATTTCAGCTTTGGGGGCATTGGGTTGGAAAGAAAAATCACCAGCCAAACGAGAGGTACTGATGAGCATAAAACCCACTTTCTCCTCAATGGTCATTTTAGCAACTAAATCCTTTACCCGTGTTTCAATCGGTAAACGCCAGTCTTCGTATTTATCAATTTTCCCGTTTTGATTTAGGTCTTTGAACTCTAAGTTGTTCTTTTTCAGAATTTTAGCGGTTCGATAACCTAATTTGGGTTGGATGGGCTTTTGAGCAAATGTACTTGTGAAAGTTAATACTGATAAAAGTAAAAGGAGTAATTTCATGGTTTCAATCTTTTGTTTCGGATGATTTCTTACAAAAGATTGAAAAGGGTTTATCTTACTGATTTAACGTAAAATATCACCTATTGAAGAATGAACCTGTGGCAAATATCCAGCCTTAAAAGTCTCCACATAACTTAGTGGTGTCAAAACCTCTACTTCTTGGTTTTGTACAAATTCTAAGACTTTCGTATAACCACTAAAAGACCATTCGTAAAGATTTTGTTGAAACCATAAATAGGCTTTTGAAGAATCATCTATTGTGACAAAAGTTCCATCGGGTAGAGTTGTAAGATTTGCTTTAAAAGTCTTTTGAAAACCATTTTCGTTTAATCTTTCTTGGTGAATTAGAGCATCAATCGCATCAATTTTAGCATCTTTTGCTAAACCATATCGCTCACCATTTGCCAATAACCAAAGACTTTTGAAATGCTTAAAATCTGAATTTCTACAAAAACCACAAGGGCGATGTCCCGCCGCAAATGCCGTGGCTTCGTCCAAGAAAAATAACTCCGTCCAACGGTTTGGAGTCATTACTTTCCTTTGGAAATTTTTGTATTTCAACTCGCAAGTTATCCAATATTTTACCGCATGATTTCTGACAATTTCCTTGTGTGCATTGTGTATTACGCCTCGATTGCCTGTCCATGTGCCTCGCTCGGGAGTAGCGATTATCGTGCTGAAAGGGCTTATTCTGTTTTGTAGGGGCATATATTTCTTAGCATTATCGAATAAGTTTTAATTTTCAATGGTCAATGCACAATTTACAAGTGTCTTGACCAAATAAAGTCGGAGTGCTAATCACTTGAACATTGAAAATTAATAATAAAAACATTTTCTAATCCATCACCTCATAGACCAACATTGGCAAAGCCTTATTCTTCAAAGTAACCTCCCCCACTTTTTTACAATTAAAGGATTCTTTCACTTTATGATACGCATTTTCATTGATGATGATTTGTCCTGCATCAGCGGCAGTTTGTAGTCTTTGGGCAGTGTTTACGACATCGCCAATCACGGTATAATCCAAACGTCGAAGGTTAGCCGAACCAATATTTCCCGAAATCATTTCGCCCGAATTTAAACCAATGGATAACTGGGGCGTAAAAGGCACAGGATGAGCCGTTTGGGGCATTTCTTCAATCTGTTTTCTGACTGCCAAACAGGCATCAATGGCACGGTCTAAATGATATTCGTCTCTGAAAATTGCCATGACAGCATCGCCCATAAATTTATCAATATATCCACCCTGAGCAATAATTTCTTTTACTATTACGTCAAAATAATTGTTCAATAACTTCACTACGGCATCGGGCGTTTCGTTTTCAGAAATAGCCGTAAACCCACAAATATCAATAAAAACTACGGTAGCTTCTACGGTTTCATTGACCATAATCGACGATTCAAACTCACGACTTCCCATAAAACTCAGTACCGTTTTGTCCACGTACATCCTCAGAATATCATTCTCTTTGATAGCTTTTAGTGTTTCTCTGATTTGATTTACTTGTAAAATAGTGCGTTCAATCGTTACTGATAAATCATCGAAATTGACGGGTTTTGTTACGAAATCAAACGCTCCACGGTTCATGGCAATACGGATATTTTCCATGTCGCCATACGCCGAAATAATCACCGATTTGATGAGTGGAGAAGATTCATTCAGATGACTCAACAAGGTCAGACCGTCCATTTCGGGCATATTGATGTCACTCAGAACGATGTCAATTTCTGGATTTTGTTGAATTTTATCTAAGGCTTCTTTTCCGTTAAGAGCAAAAAAGAACTCGTATTTTTGTTCTCGTATTTTTTGACGAAATTTTTGCTTAATGAGCATTTCCAAATCTGGCTCGTCATCAACTACTAATATCTTTGTCATATTAATTCAGCTTCAATTTTTCTTTAAGTAGTTTAAAATCAACGGGTTTGTTCAAAAAATCATCTGCCCCCAATTCTTTGGCACGATTAAAATTTTCATCATCTCCATACGCCGTAATCATCATCACGATTGGAGGAGGAGGTTTTGGATAACCTTCTTTGATGTGGCGTAAAAGCTCCAATCCACTCATGCCAGGCATATTGATGTCCGACAAAATGAGGACGGCTTCTTGCTGATTTTCTTGCAAATAAGCCAAGGCTTGTTCACCCGAAAAAGCGAAAACCAATTCCACGATTTTTTCTCTAATTTCTTTTCTGAAACGTTGTTCAAATAGGGTTTGGATGTCTGTTTCATCATCCACGACTAATATTTTCATGCGGTTTGTTGGGGTAAAATTATGGTAAATTCTGTATAATCTCCTTCTTTTGATTCAACTTTCAATTCTCCACCATGTCCTTTCGTAACAATATCATAACTCAAAGACAAACCTAAACCTGTACCTTCGCCTGTGGGTTTTGTGGTAAAAAATGGTTGAAAAATCTTAGCTTTCACAGCTTCTGGCATTCCTGTACCGTTGTCTTTTATCGAGACAATTATTTGATTATCAACAGATCTTGTACTTACAACAACCTGTGGTTTAAAACTTACGTCTGTTTCTCTACTTTCTTTCTGTCTTTTACCAACGGCATAAAAAGCATTGTTAATCAAATTCAAAAATACTCGTCCAACATCCTGCGAAATTACTTTTATTTGCGGTAAATTCTCTTCAAATTCCATTTTAAAATCAGCATTGAAGCTCTTGTCTTTCGCTCTTAGTCCATGGTAAGACAGTCTCAAATATTCGTCCGCAAGGGCATTAATATCTGTCAATTCCTTTACGCCTGTGCTTGTACGAGAGTGTTCGAGCATACCCTTCACGATGCTACTCGCTCGCTTGCCGTGGTGCGTAATTTTTTCAAGATTTTGTGAAATATCAGCCATTAATTCATCTTCCAATCCTTCGTCTCTATCACCCTTCTCCTTGCTTCTTTCATCCTTTAATTCTTCAATCAACTCCACACTCATTTCTGAGAAATTATTGACAAAGTTCAAAGGATTCTGAATCTCGTGAGCAATGCCTGCCGTCAGTTCACCCAAAGAAGCCAATTTCTCGGATTGAATTAATTGGTTTTGAGTAACTTTCAGGTTTTCCAAAGACTGATTCAATTCGGCAGTCCGTTCATTTACCTGTCTTTCTAAATACTCATTTTGAGTTGATAGAATTTGCTGTTTTTCTCCTGATAATTTTTCAATTTCTTCTAATTTTTGACTTAATGAAATATTGGTTTTGACAAATTCTTTGGCAAGACTAAATGAGATTGCACCTGATACTGAAAGTTGTGGACCAACGAAAAATAGAATAAAAAAGATTGGTAGTAGTATTGCATCAAAGGCACTATTATTATTTGAACTATTAGGATTAAAAACAGCAAAGTAAACTCCCAAACTAATAAGAAATATTACGAAAATAGCTATGAAAATGACAACTGCATTTCGCATAACAACGCCACTTGCTGTTTTATTTTTTATGGATTTCCATATCAAAAATATATAATTTAAAATAAGTAAACCATAAGCAACAAAAAGATAGTAGGATGGAATTTTTTGAACAAAAAGTAATATGTTAAGTATAATAAATGAGATAATAATTACCCAAAATAATAACTTTTTAGCGTATTGCAAAAATTCATAAATCGCATTGAATAATATAATGTGAGCTGTTATCAAGAAAATACTTCTGATAATATCAATATTTGTAAATTTTTGAAAATCATCGTAAACATATCCTCCTCTCAGTAAACACAAGTAAAAACCAAATAATACCATTGCTATGCTCATTGAGCGATTGTATTTTTTACTTCTGAAATATTGGTGAAAGAAAAAATGAATGAAAGCCATCATAAAGAATAACCCTGCACAAATTCCAGTTGCCAAAGCGTATGTTGTTTCTTTCGAAAGTATTTTTTCTACAAATCCATCTAATTTTAAGATTCTGATGTTGAATGGAAAAAATTTATCTTGATAATGGTCTATTTCCCTTTGTGGCGTAAATAAAAAACGTACCGCTAAGGTTTGCTCTCCAGGAGTATTGAAAGTGAAAGAATAAGGTAATCTAATTTTGAAATATTTTGTTTTTGCCTTTTGTGGGTCTAAGTCAATTTGCCCAATTTCATGAAGCAATTTTCCGTTTAAGTAAATTTCAGCCGCTCCTGTAATTGATACAGTAAAAACATAAGGCTTTCCAACTAATGAAGAATCGATAAAAATCTTCTTTCTGAACCAAGCAATATAGTTTTTTTCTTTTGAAGGATAATTATTAAATGATTTATCAGTAGAAGTCGTATCCCATTTAGAATCATCAAAATTTGAATTTGCGAAGTCTGGTTTATCCTCATACTTTACTTTCCACCCACGATAAATCAAGATTCCATCTTTGGGAATACTGTCAATCTTATAAACATTAAATTCTCCTCTATTATACTTTGAGGCATAAATTCGTTGAGCCTTCAATTTCTTCTTGGCTTCGGGCGAAAGTTTCGTTTGTCCAAAAGCAAGGCTGGTTAATAAACAGAGGCAAATGGTTTTTAATAATCTCATATTTTAGATGTTTTGGATAGGTAATGGGATGTCAAGGGAATTTAATTATAAAATTTGAATATATTTGTAAAAAATAATTTAAAGAGCCATGAAAACAGCAACTAAAAATACTGATTTGCCTTTCTTCAAAAAGTTTAAAACCTACTCAGCCGCAGAAATTATCGCTGCTGGTGGTACAACTGCGTTTGCAAGATTAACAGGGCATAATCCTAAAAAAGCATTCAAATTAAAGGGAGAACCACTTTCAGAAGAACAATTTGAGGCGGCTTTGTTAGACCTTCAAAGAAAATGAATTTACTCTTCGACACTAACATCCTAATTTTTATCAATCGGACAAAAGATGAGGATAAAATTAGAGATTTTCTGAACCCTAAAAATAACGAAATCTATATTTCTTATGCTTCCATTGCGGAAGTAGAATCATTTGCTTTGCAAAATAATTGGAGTAAGAATAAAATTCAAAGACTCAGTTATTTTATTGATGAAGTTCGAACTATACAAATTGATGATTTACTTCTAAAAACCTACGTGGACATTGATGCTTTTTCACAAAGAAAGCACCCCAATTTTAGCAGTTATTCATTCGATACCCCAAGAAATATGGGTAAACATGACCTGTGGACGGTTCGCCGCTGCGATAGCTGCAACAGCTTCACTATTGAATCTAACTTTGGTAACAACCGACCAAGATTTCAACCATTTGAACGACGAGTTTTTAGAAGTTCGATACATTGAACCAACCGAAATTCGGAAATATCTTTTATAGGTTAAATTTCTCAAAAATTGAACTTTTAGAATCAAATTTGTAAAGTAGTTTTTCCAGCCTTCAAATCGGTAATTTAATAATAAATTCTGTTCCTTCGCCCTCAGCACTCGTTACGTCTATCGTTCCGCCATGTCCCTTGGTAACAATATCATAACTCAAAGACAAGCCCAAACCTGTACCTTCGCCTGTGGGTTTTGTGGTAAAAAATGGTTGAAAAATTTTGGCTTTTACAGCATCGGGCATTCCTGTTCCGTTGTCTTTTACTGTTATAATTATCTGGTTATCAATGTTTTTAACACTAACAATAACCAAAGGTTTATAACTTTCACTCTTTTCCCTTTTTGCTACGGCATAAAAAGCATTGTTTATCAGATTCAACAAAACCCTCCCAAAGTCTTGCGGAACGACATTAACTTTCGGTAAATTCTCCTCAAAATCCATTTTGAAGTCGGCGTTGAAGCTCTTGTCTTTTGCTCGTAATCCATGATAAGAAAGCCTCAAATATTCATCCGCAAGAGCATTAATATCGGTTAATTCTTTCTGTCCTGTGCTTGTACGTGAGTGTTCGAGCATCCCTTTTACAATGCTACTCGCTCGCTTGCCGTGATGAGAGATTTTTTCTTGATTTTGGATTAAATCACCCATTAATTCTTTTACTAAATCCTTGTCAATCAAATCTTTATCTAATTCTTCATTGAGTTCTTGTGCGAGTTCAACACTCATTTCTGAAAAATTATTGACAAAGTTCAAAGGATTCTGAATTTCGTGGGCGATGCCAGCCGTAAGCTCGCCCAAGGATGCCATTTTCTCGGCGTGAATGAGTTGGTCTTGGGTAGATTTTAGTTCTAAGATGGTTTTTTCTAAGGCATCTTTTTGTTGGGTTAGTTCGGCAGTTCTTTCGGCAACCTGAACTTCGAGGCTGTTTTTTTTGTCTTCTAAAATCTGTCTTTCAAGTGCCTCTTTTAACTTTTGAGCCTTGTCTCTTTTGAATTGACGTTGTGCATATATCCCAAAACCAAACAACCAAATTGAAGCGAATGTTATGATATTGTCAAAGAAATCGTCATTGTTCTTATAAAATTTTGGAACAATTAACTTGAAAATATCGCTAAAAAATATGGTAATAATGAGTGGTAAAACCGTTAATCCGACAACCCGAATATTTTGCGAAGTACCCTTGGATTTATAAAGAATGTAAAGAACAGCTAACGATATGATTTCGAGGTAATTACGGGTAAAAAACTTAACCCCTGACGATTCAGCCACAAGCAATAAAATCAACATCCCCAGCCATGCAAATCTTGTGTATTTGTACAGTTCTGGAAGTTGTTTTTCTGTTTCTAAAAAGCGGGTAATTATACGAAGAACACCAGCCAAAATTCCGACTGCCATCGCAATATCTCCATAGTCAATATTCATATTTTCTTAATTTTATGAGGTAAAATAGCTCTTATTTCGCATGACCTTTCTCTTTCAAAATTCCTCCTGTGGCTTCTTTGATGATGTGAACATAGACAAAGGCTTTATCATCAATATTTATCACTGCTTCGTGTATCTGTTTGATTTCCAGTCGAGTAACGATGGTAACGATAATATCTGTCTCCGTTTTGACATCAAAACTATTGGGTAAATATCCTTTTTCACCTTTATAAACGGTGATACCTTTCCCTAATTCATTTACCAAAAAACTCTTCACTTCTTCGGGCTTTGAAGTGATAATATTGACGGCGGTAAATTCCTCAATACCATCAACAACATAATCCGTTGCACGCACGGCAGCAAAGTAAGTAATGATGGAATACATGGCGGTTTCGATACCAAACTGGAAGGCAGCAATACCAAAAATAATCGTGTTGAATAAGGTCGTAATCTCACTGTTTGACAGTCCCGTTTTGCGTTGTGTAAATAATGCTATTACCTCAAAACCATCCAGAACGCCTCCGCCTCTGATGACTAATCCTCCCCCCATTCCGATAAGGATTCCACCAAAAATAGCAATCAATAATTTGTCATGGGTTATGGGGGCAATGTTTACAAAAATCAGTCCCAATGAGAATAAAACAACCGTAATAATGGTCTGAATGGCGAAGGTTTTACCAATTTTTTTGTAGCCCATGTAGATAAATGTGGCATTGAAGGCAACAAAAACGACACCAATATTGATTTTGAAAACTTCGTGCAAGAGAATAGAAATACCCGTAACGCCCCCATCCATAAAGTGGTTAGGAAGCATAAAACCCTTCATGGCAAAAGTGGCTAAAACAGTGCCTACAATGATTTGTAATAGGTTTTTGGAATCCAGAATGGTTTTCCAGTCGATTGTGTCGGTTAGATGTTTTTTTGACATAATTTGAGGGTTATTGGTACGCAGATGACGCAGATTTTCAACCGCAGATTTACGCAGATTTTTATATTACTGTTTATCGTTTTTCTAAAAATATATTTGGATTGAAAACTTCTGTTATCTGTGTGAATCTGCGTTTACAAATCTGCGTTATCTGCGTGCTATTCACAAATAAATTAACGAAATATTTATTGAATTTCAAAAAAAACTTACTCCATCATCATCAAAGCCACATAGGTTTCGATACCATCCCAGATGTTTTTTATTCTAATGTTTTCATTTTCAGCGTGTTGATTATTGTCGTGATTGGCAATCGGAACGGTGATGGTTGATGTTTTAAGAATTTTATCAAACACATAAAGCGGTAAACTTCCACCCATACTTGGCATTAAAACGATTTTATCTTTCGTGGTTGATTGAACCGCTCTTATCACATTTTGAGCAATCGGTAAATCCATGCGGGTGCGTTGTGCGTTGTAACCTTCCTTCGCCATCACACGGGCTATGAACGGATATTTCAAACGCTCTTCATCGGTAATGCTCTCATTTTGAGATACATAAAATCCTTGCGAACGAATATGCTCAATCACTTTTTGAACTTGTCGTTGAGCATCATTACCTAAAACCAAACGCAAATCTAAGGCTGCTGTAGCAGAGGTCGGAATTACGTTGGCTGCCATTTTGCCCACGTTGGCACTCAATAATCCACTAACATTTAAGGACGGTTCACTGATTAGTTCAGCCAAAGATTTTCCGCCACCTTCTGCCCTTACGAAACCCAATTCTTCTCGCATTTGGTCTTCTACGGGTGGAATATTTTTCAAGGCAATTTTCTCGGATTCCGTCAAAGGCGTTAAGTCATCATAAAAACCTTTTATCAAAACTCGTCCGTTATCGTCTTTCATCGAAGCCAATAATTTTGACAACAACATTCCAGGATTAGGAGCCCAATTACCGTAATGTCCGCTGTGCAGAGGGCGTTTTGAGGCAAATACTTTCACTTCCATATTCACATCCCCACGAACCCCAAAAACCACTTGCTTTCTGCCCGATTGATGTACAGGTCCATCGCAAATTATCCACAAATCTGATTTGAGTTTTTCTTGGTGTTTTTCTAAAATTTCCGCCAAATGCGTTGAACCCGCTTCCTCTTCTCCTTCAAAGAAAAACTTGAAATTGATGGAAGGAGTCATGCCCGTTTTTACTAAAACTTTATAAGCTGAAAGTATCGCAAACACGCCCGCTTTATCATCTGAGGCACTTCTGCCATAAATTCGCCATTCTGGATTGATGGATTCTGTGGGTTTTGGATTAGGAATAATCTTCCCACTTTTCTCCAAAGAAGCATTTAAAAATACTGACTCAAAAGGTTTTATCCCTTCCGCCCATTGATTGGGATTGACGGGCTGACCGTCGTAATGAGCGTAAAAGATGATGGTTTTCTTAGCATTAGGTGTATTGATTTCTCCGAAAATGGCAGGAGGAACGCCCTTCGTTTTTCCTTCTAAAAATTGTGGCTTGATACCATTATTTTCCATCATTTTAGCAATGTAGGCGGCAGTTTTTTGAATGCCTACCGTATCATAAACCACATTCGGAATAGACAATAAACCCATGAATTCTTGTAATAATTGATGCTCATTGGCTTTGCGATACGCCTGTACTTTTTCTTGAACAGGATTCTGTCCGAAAGATAGAATTTGAGAAAAAATTAGGGTTACAAGGAGGAAAGATTTTTTCATGAGTTTGTGTTGATGTTTTTTCACAAATATAATCACATAAAATTTTAAATCCAGTCTCAGAATTTCATGAAAATATGACCTTTCGAGCGAAATATATGAAAAAATAGGAATATAGAGATGAAACAATACAAGGATATTTTTCAACTAAGATAAAAGGTTTTTCGATACATTTCTGACAAGAGAATCTATTTTACCATTTAATAATTAATGCGGTAAAAACAGGTCGATTTGTTTTCTATTATAATCAAAAAATATTTTTTTTGGAGTACCATTACTCAGGCTCGTGTCTTCAATTGATACCTTTTGGTAATATAATTAAATTAATCTTGCTCTTTATAATATACTAATTTGTAGTCACAAAAGATTTTACAGATGCTAACGCTGTGCCATGAAGTGAAGCATTTTTAAATATCATCAACGTTGTCTTTTGTCTTCCAACAGTAAACTGAAAAATCAAGATTATGAGAAAATTTTATCTAATCATTCTTGCTGCCTTGTTTGCAAGTAGTATCAATGCTCAAAATGTAACCGTAAACCCAGGAGCGGGGTCTTATGTTAATTTGTCTTCGGCTTTTGCAGCCATCAATGCAGGTACGCATACGGGGAGCATTTCTATCATCATTGTCAATAACACCAGCGAACCCGTTGGAGGGGCAATACTCAATGCCAGCGGTACAGGTTTAGCTTCATATACTTCGATTTCAATCGCTCCCAGCGGAGCAATAACCATTTCGGGTGCTATAACGCCAGGATTACCACTCATTGATTTGAACGGGGCTGATAATGTAAGCATCAATGGTCTGAATTTACTCACCATAGAAAACGCAACTTTTTCTGCCACCAGTGGCACTTCCACTATCCGCTTCGTGGGAGGTGCTACTGGCAATACTATTACTAACTGCTTTATTAAAGGAGCTTATGCTGGATCGGTAGCCAATAAAGGGGGCATTATCTTTTTCTCAACGGATGCAGTAACTGCTAATGGTAACGATGACAATACAATTTCCTTTTGCAATATCGGACCTCCTGCCTCAAACTTTTTCGGGGTCCTTCCCACCGTGGCGATTTACGGCAATGGCTCTACGACTTCTACCGCCATTGGCAACAGCGGAATATCAATAAATAACAATAATATTTTTGATTATTTTGGAAACATAGCAACGAGTGCGGGGGTGGCAACAAATGGGGGTTGTAATACTTGGACAATATCTAACAATCGGTTCTACCAAACAGGTACCAGAACTTGGGAAGCAGGGGCATTGCACACACCCATTTTGATTGATAACGATATTACCAATAGTGGTGCTCAGGGTTTTACAATTACCAATAATGTGATTGGCTATGCTTCTGATATGGCAAGTGGCACGTACACGCTTACGGGTTCTAATGGTTCTTTTCGTGGAATACAATATAGAGGTTTTACGGGCGGTGCGGTTTCAAATATCAGCAATAACACAATTGCTGCGGTTAGTCTCACGGGGGTATCTTCTGATGGCGTGAGTTCTGAAAGCCCTTTTATGGGCATCTACATTGCCAAGGGGGTTGTAATTTCTAACAATAATACCATCGGAAGCCAATCAATAACTGGCTCACTCAGTTATTCTACCAGTTCTTCCTTTCCTTCTGACGTAATTGGAATTTTTAATTCTAGCTCTAATGCTTGGACGGCAAACAACAATACTATCGGTGGTATTACTGCTGCTAATACCAGCACTGGTGCGGCTAATATTTTTGGTCTTGGAGTTAATACTTTATCCTCGATAGCAACAAATCTTGCTAATAACTTAGTGGGTGGAACAGTCGCTAATTCTCTGCAAAGTACAGCAGCGGCTAGCACAACAGGTACAAAGGTGGTTGGGATTTTAGTTTCTTCCTCTATTGCTACATTATCTGGTAATACCATCCGTAATTTAACTGCTCCTGGTGGTACGGGTACAGGCACATCTTCTTCGGTTGCGGGCATTGTGTTTAGTAGTACATCCAGCAATAATACGGTAAGTAAAAATACCATCTTCAATCTTTCTAATACCAATACAACGACCGCCTCCGTAGTAACTGGTATTCAGTTTACGGGTAGTACCGCCAATTTAGTAGAACGTAATTTAATATATGACCTAAGCGTAGCAACCAACAGTACGGCTGCCGAAGTAAATGGGATAAAAATTGCGGGTGGCACAACTACTTTTCGCAATAATGTAATACGGTTGGGAACAGGCATCAATAGTGCCATCGGTACAGGCTCTGCTACGGGCGGTGTAAATGGATTCAACGAACCTTCGGGTACCAATACTTTTTATCACAATAGTGTGTATATCGGCGGCACACCCACTACTGGGGCTGGACCTTCTTATGCGTTTAATAGTTCAATAATTACCAATAGCCGTGTGGTTAGAAATAATATTTTTTTTAATGCTCGTAGTAACGGTGGGGCTACGGGTAAAAACTATGCGGTAAGTGTAGGTGGTACAGGACCTAATCCCTTTGGATTAACGATTAACAATAACTGCTATTTTACCAATGGAACGGGGGCAGTATTTGGTTTCTTTAATTCTACAGATGTGGTAAATTTAGCAGGTTGGCAAACCGCCGTTGGGCAAGATGCCAATAGTATTAGATCCAACCCCTTGTATATATCCGCTACGGATTTACATTTACAGGCAGGTTCACCAGCCATCAATGTAGCGGCTAATGTGGGCGTAACAAATGATTTTGATGGTGAAATCCGCCCTGGTACTAATGCCCAATTTGATATTGGGGCAGACGAAAGAGATGGTATAGTACAACCAACCAATGATATACAAGCAACTGCTTTTATTAATCCAATAAATGGTGGTTTCAAAAGTGTAGGAGTTCAATTCTCTCCCCAAGCGTCTTTTACCAATATTGGCTCCAATAATCAGACCAATGTAACAGTGCGTTACACGATTTTGAATGCAGGGTCAACCCAAGTATATAACCAAACTTTTGTGATACCAGTCTTAAATTCGGAGGCTTCCACTACCGTTACCTTCCCCAGTGTTACCTTGTCAGTAACTGGTACTTATACCATTATCGCCAAAGCAGAACTGGTAGGGGATTTAATAACTTCCAATAATCAAATCATGGGTTCACTTACTGTTATCCCTTCCTTGTCGGGCATTTATACCGTTGGTACGGGGGGTAATTATGCTTCTCTGACTAACGACTTGGGGATATTTGATGCGATGAATAACTTTGGCGTTAGGGGAAATATTACCATTAATATTATTTCTGACTTGAATAGTGAAACGGGAACAATTGCCCTCAACGAAAATCCTGCGGGTTTTTCGGTACTTATCAGACCGAGTGGCGGTGCCAGAATAATCACGGGTAGCAACGCCTCGGCTTTGATTAGGCTAAATGATGCTGATAAAGTAACCATTGATGGCTCTATCAATGGCTCAAAGGCTGCTCCCTGTGTAGTAGGAGGCGATTCTACCTTGCGACAATTGACTATTCAAAATACCAATACGGGTACATCTGCCTGTGTTTTGTCTATATCAAGTGTGGTAAATGGTGCTAACAATAATATAATCAAGAATGTAAAGATTTTGGGTCAAAGCTCTACTTCTACACTATTGGGAATTTCAATGGGAGGTGCCACGCCCAATACAGCAGGTACAGACGGTGATAATAATCGTGTAGAAAACTGTTCTTTTAAACGAATGACTTTAGGTATCTATGGTTCAGGGGCATCGGTTACTAATCAAAATACGGGAACTGTGATTACCCAAAACGACCTATCTGCTCTTTCGACAGGTACTCCTTCGACAAATAGGATTAGAAAATTAGGAGTTTTGATATTTAATGACAACGGTGCATTGGTTAGCTACAATAGTATTGGAGGAATGGATAATAACGAATCATATGATGCGATTGGAATTGGAATTGGTATTCAGCAAGTGAATGCTACCTATGTAGGAGGGAGTGGTGGTGTAAATAATGCTTTGGTAACGAATAATAAGATTAACGGTATTAACAGCAATTCTACTGTTGGATTTTCTGCCGCAGGTATTGCGGTGGCAGGTAATAGTGGTGGTGCTAATATTATCAGTAATAATATGATTACTGGGGTAATATCAAACAGTACTTCACCCGACTTGCTTGCGGGTATATTTGTGGCTGGTGAAGCGGGTTCAGATACGAGAATATATCATAACTCTGTGTCTATGACTGGAAACAGAGGTACTACCGCCAATCAGATGCCCAGTTATGGCATTGCGATAACGGGTACAGACCCAGTGGTTGAGCTGAAGAACAATATTTTTTACAATATTCAGGAACCTGGCAGCGGAGGAGCAAATACCAAAGCATACGCTATTGGTATGGCAACAAGTACATTTAGTAATTTGAATTCAAATAATAATGATTTTTTTGCAGCAGGTACACAACCTGGTCATTTCCGAAGTGGCTCATTGGGTGTAACTGGCGGTACTGATTATGCCACACGAGCTTTATGGACTACTGCCACTGGCAAAGATGGTAATTCGGCACAATTACTTCCTCCGTTTCTCAATACTACCAACGATTTACATTTAACCGCTAAAATGACAGGAATTACAGGGACACCGCTTGCCACTGTTACAACCGATTTTGACTGTCAAGCTCGTGCTGCTGTGCCAGAAGTGGGAGCGGATGAATTTGGCATCATCAGCATCGCCAATGGCTTATGGACTGTACCAGCTACTTGGAATATAAACCGTGTACCCATTGCCAGTGATGTGGTCATTATTGATACTCCCCACACCGTTACGCTCAATAGTACGGGCAATGCCAAAAGTGTCTTACAAAAAGGTAAATTGATATTGGGTAATATTAGTGCTTTATTGAGGTTAGGGTTTTAGGGAGTTGGAGATAGAGATATTTGTATCCGTAGATTTATCATAGAAATCCACGGATGTAAAACAAAACTTTATTTTACAGTGATTCAAAAAAAATATTCATCGTCAAATCCTTTAAAAAAAAATGATTATAAGGACTTTTCCCGAGTCCATAAGGTGAAATAAAGACTGCCCAAAGAGCCTTTTTGTTTGACGTATTTATGCGTAATTGTTCTACCTTATTTCTTAATGCCAAATCATATTTTTGAGTAATTACAAAGGGGGCTTGGCTGTATTTTATTTCAAAAACATTGATGATTTTGTCAGCCCTATCAATCACTAAATCTATCTGAGCCTCTGCATTTTGCCAAGAATAACTATTACTCATAATACCGCTAATTCCTAATGCTTTTTTTATCTGTGGAATATGGTTAAAACACAGTAATTCAAAGGCATATCCTGCCCAATTGTTGTATTTAGGGCTATTATAGTATTTTAGCCAATGATTTTCCTCTGATAAATTTGCACTAAGATTATTATAAAAAAGACAAAATGGGTCTATTACTTGATACAGACTTCCTTTCGATTTTTTATCTAATGGTGTATATTTTTTTATGAAATTGCTAAGTTCCAATTCCAATAATATTTTGCTCAGACTACCTCCGTCACTCAGGTTTGTTAGTTTTGAAATTTCATCTCTGGTCAAGCCTTTATTTTTAGTGCAAATAGCCTCAACTACGCTTATATAAAACTGATATTTCTTGAAAAGGGACTTAAAAAGCATTTGATATTCCATCGCCAAAAAAGCATTTTTGCCAAAACAAAGTTCATTTATATTTTGGGCGGGACTCATTTCCCTTGAAAACTGGTCAAGGTAAAACGGAATCCCTCCAAATACCATGTATGCCTCAATGCACTGAGCTTGGTTATATTGAAATCCTTTTTCTTCAAAAAAACGGTAACATTCTTCTAAATTGAATGGCTCTACGCTGATTCTGGCGGTTACTCGGTTATAAAGCCCGCCTGTATTGTTGAATAATTTATTGACTATCCATGAAGTTGCCGAACCACACACGATAAATAAAATATCTTTTTGTGCAGATGCCCAGCTATTCCAAAAATACTCTAAGCCTAATAAAAAATCAGAACCTTGTGTATCCATCCAAGGCAATTCGTCAATAAAAATAACCTTTTTTTGATTGTCTTTTACTTTTGATAATGCCTTTATGAATTCATTGAAAGCATCATACCAGTTATTGATTGAAACATTTTCGTCTGCATAGTTCAACTGGCTATACATATTTGTTACAAAATTATGTAGCTGTTGATTCTTATTGCCGTTCAATAAACCCGTACAATAAAATGTGAATTTGTTGTCAAAATATTCCTTAATCAAAAATGTTTTTCCCACTCTTCTACGACCATACACTGCCACAAAATGAGAGCGATTTTCGTTGAAATATTTTTCTATTTGATTCTTTTGTGTTTCTCGACCTATCAGCTTCATAAATCATATTTTTTAGCAAATATATCATTCTTCGAGCGAAATGTATAAAAAAGATTAAGATTTCGCTCCAAAGTTGATACACTTCGAGCGAAATGTGTAAAAAAAATGGAGATTTCGCTCGAAGATAAGCTATTCTGTCTTATTATCGTTTGACTGCAAAGAAAGTTTTACACAGTCAAACGTATGTCGCCCATTCTCCTCTAAGGGAGCATCCAAATTTAAAGATACCCACTTATAACTTCCCGAAAGTAGAAATAACTTTCGAGAAGTTGTTGAGAGTCTTACTTCCCGAAAGTTATTTCTACTTTCGGGAAGTTCTTCTAAGTCAGAAGTAGGTATGTTTAAACTTATATACCTCCTGACAGCGGTTATATTTTTATAACCTCGCTATTTAGAAAAAATCTAAATAATTTTGGATACATAAAGTTTGATGAATAGTTTTGTATCATTATTTAGAATTAGTCTAAACAAACTTTATAAAAGCACATGAAATATTTGATAAATACTATTCTATTCGTTTTAGCTTTTCAAATGAGCTTATTGGCTCAAAAAACGAGTATATCGGGGAAGATTTTTAATCAAGAAAAACAAGCAGTAGCTGGTGCAAATATCACGCTCAAAGGGACGGTGAGGGGCGTACAGTCTAATCAAAATGGCGAATATATCATTAAGTCAATTCCAACGGGAGAATATACGGTTGTGGTATCGAACGTAGGTTTGAAAACGCAAGAAGTAACGGTAAAAGTCGTTGAGAATGAGACGAAAAAGATAGATTTTCAGATGGAAGATTTGTCTCAAACGCTTAATACGATTGACGTAATTGCTAACCGTGGCGTGAGAGGAAACGAGCATTTGGCGGAAGTAGAGGGCTTTTCTATTAATGCTACCAAGAAAAATGAGGTGATTTTATTGGATAATATCAACGCTAATTTGGCAATGAATAATGCTCGTCAAGTGTTCAGTCGCACGCCTGGGATTTCGGTTTGGGAAAATGATGGTTCGGGTATTCAGTTGGGGGTGGCTTCAAGAGGACTTAGCCCTAATCGTTCTTGGGAATTTAATGTTAGAATGAATGGTTACGACATCACGCCCGACCCAATGGGTTATCCAGAGGCATATTATACACCACCGATGGAAGTAGTGGATAGAATTGAGATTGTTCGTGGGGCTTCGTCTCTACAATATGGCTCTCAGTTTGGTGGTTTGATGAATTTTGTGATGCGAAAACCTGATATTTCTACAAAATTCACGGTTGAATCTCAGAACACTACGGGCAGTAATGGGCTTTTTAGTACCTTCAATTATGTGGGTGGTACGACAGGCAAGTTGAGCTACACGGCTTATTATCAGAAGCGAGTAGGAAATGGTTGGCGAGATAACAGCTATTTCAATACTGACCACGCTCATTTGGCGTTGAATTATGCGGTATCGAACAAGTTGAAAATTGGGGCGGAGGTAACTTACATGACCTTTCAGTCGCAACAAGCGGGTGGATTGACGGATGCACAATTTTCCCAAAATGCCCGCCAGAGTACCCGTAGTCGCAATTGGTTCAGTACGCCGTGGTTGATTCCTTCGGTTTCGGCGGAATATATTTTTAACGAAAAATCAAAATTGAGTTTCAAAGCATTTGGCGTAATTGCTGAACGGAATAGTGTTGGTTTCACAAAAGCCATTACTGAGACTGATGATTTGAAAAATCGCCAAGTAGATAGAGATTTTTATGCCAATTTTGGTTCGGAATTACGTTTTCTGACTGATTATAAATTGTTCGGAAAAAGTAATACACTCGCCACAGGTTTTCGTTATTTCAAAGGAAACATAGACCGCAAGCAATTAGGCAAGGGAACGGCTGATGCTGATATGAATTTTGAGATTGTAGAGAGTTTGTACCCCCGTGATTTAGCGTTTAAGAATACCAATACAGCCACTTTTTTTGAAAATATTTTTCGTTTCAATGATCAATTTTTGATAACAGCGGGAGCAAGAATTGAAAACATCAATTCGACTATGGATGGACGTTTTGCTTTGACAAATGGACAAGCTACAAATCTTTCGCCCATCAGTCGTACTCGTACTTTTGCCTTGTTTGGGGCGGGGGCAGAGTATCACGTAACGAAGCAATCAGAATTTTATACCAACATTTCACAGGCGTATCGTCCTGTGCTTATTTCAGATTTGACTCCTCCTGCCACTACCGATATTATTGACGAAAATTTACAAGATGCCAAAGGCTTTAACTTTGATTTTGGTTATCGTGGAAAAATCAATAATTTCTTCAATTTTGATGTGGATTATTTCTTCTTGAACTACGATAATCGCATCGGAACAATCAGCCAAACTAATTCCGCAGGACAGCGTTTTCAGTATCGCACAAACTTGGGAAGGTCGGTTAGTCAAGGTTTTGAGGGATATTTAGAATTTGACGCACTGGCGGCTCTTGCCCCAAAAGCCAAGTTGGGCTCTTTGAGTATGTTTGCTTCCATTGCTTTCATTGACGCTACCTATCGTGATTTCAGAACGACCACCGTGAGTAACGGACAAATCGTAGAAGGCAATTTATCAGGAAAACGAGTGGAAAATGCTCCTCAAAAAATAAATCGTTTTGGGGTTACATATGCCAAAAAAGGGCTTTCGGTTACGTGGCAAATGAGTGATATCGGTAAGGCATATTCAGATGCTTTGAATACAGAAACGCCTAATGCTGCCGCTACGACAGGGGTAATTCCAGCCTATCAAGTACAGGATTTATCAGCTAATTTCAAGTTTTTGAAACATTACAACCTCAAAGCGGGCGTAAATAATTTGACCGACGAAAGATATTTTACACGTAGAGCGGGCGGTTATCCAGGTCCAGGATTATTACCTGCCGATGGACGTACTTTTTATGTGTCGGCTGGGGTGAAGTTTTGAGGGTTTGGGATGTAGAAAAATGGTTGCACGCAAATTTCATTAGTAGATTTTACAAACCTTTTTCTTATCTTACTAAAACAAATACCCATGCAAGAAATAGCCTTTACGATGAAGCTCAAAAAAGGGTTTGAGCAAGAATATAAAAAACGTCACGATGAGATTTGGGAAGAACTTTCAACCACCCTTTATGAGGCGGGAATCAGAGATTATACCATTTATTTAGATGAAAATACAGGAACTTTATTCGCAGTGCAAAGGCGTATTGATGGACATACGATTGATTCACTTCCTGAACTCCCAATTATGAAAAAATGGTGGGCTTTTATGGCAGATATTATGGAAGTGAATCCTGATAATTCGCCTATTTCTGTACCTTTGACTTGTGTATTTCGGAACGAATCAAAATAATTAACTTAGAGGTTTAGAGAAAGACAAATTTATCTTTCTCTAATCCTCCTAAGTAATTCATACTATTTAAACGACGTTTTTTTTGAAACCGAGCGTCGGTCGCACAAAAGAATCAAAAGAAAACAAAGTGTTTATTTTGTAAAACTATTGATACCTTTTGATTCTTTTGTGGTAAAAATGTAAACGTCGTTTATTTACATTCGATTACTTAACCTCTAAGTTCAAAATAAATCCCATGAAAAAATCTCTCCAAATTCTCCTAATAATCACCCTTTTCATAACCCAAATTCATGCCCAAAAGCCATTGACTTTGTGGTATAAACAACCCGCCCGCAACTGGAACGAAGCCTTGCCGATTGGTAATGGACGCATCGGTGCGATGGTTTTTGGTGGACGAGATTATGAAACCATCCAACTCAACGAACAAACACTGTGGTCGGGTGGACCTGTAAATCGAAATCCTAATCCAGATGCTTCAAAACACTTGCAGGAGGTCAGAGATGCCCTTTTTGCAGGTGAATATCCCAAAGCCGAAAAACTCACGAAGCAATTGCAAGGCTTATTTTCAGATGCCTATCAGCCTTTGGGTAATTTAGTTTTTCATCAACAATTCAAAGGTGAGGTAACGGATTATTATAGAGATTTGAATATTGAAAATGCTGTTTCTACCACTCGTTTCAAGGTGGGAGATACGGAGTTTACCCGTGAGATTTTTGTGTCTGCCCCTGCCCAAGCGATGATTATGAGACTCAAATCCAGCAAAAAAGGGGATTTAGATTTTCGGGTATCAACTAAAAGTCAGCATCCGATTATGAAATCTTTAATTGGTCAAAATCAGATAGTTACTCGTGGGAAAACACCCTCTCTCTCAACACCAAGTTATGTCAATGGTAAAAGAATTCCTGTAACTTATACAGATTCCACCAATTGCAAAGGCACTCGTTTCGATTGGCGTTTTGTGCTTCAATCAACCGACGGGCAATCAACCATTGACACTTCTGGTTTTCACGTTTGGGATGCCTCCGAAGCCGTTTTTGTCTTAACTGCAGCCAGTAGTTTCAACGGTTTTGATAAATGTCCAGACTCGGAAGGAAAGGATGAAAAAGCATTGGCAGACAGTTACGTAGCATTGAATAAGGATAAAACTTTTGAAACGCTAAAAACTGCCCATATTGCTGATTATCAAGGGTTTTTCAATCGAATGAGTTTTAATTTGAATGGTAATCCAAACGTAGATTTGCCCACCGACCAACGATTGTTGAAATATACCGAAGGAGCAAAAGACCCCGCTTTGGAGAGTTTGTATTTTCAATTTGGACGATATTTATTGATTTCATGTTCTCGCCCAGGTGGTTTACCTGCCAATTTGCAAGGCATTTGGAATAATTCCGTTCGTCCGCCGTGGAGTTCAAATTATACGGTAAACATCAATACCGAGATGAACTATTGGTTGGCTGAGATGTGTAATTTATCGGAATTGCATACGCCTTTGCTCAATCACATCAAAAACATTGCGGCTACGGGTCGAGAAACTGCCAAGAATTTTTATGGAGCAAATGGTTGGGTTGCTCATCATAATTCGGACATTTGGGGGCTTTCAAATCCCGTGGGAGACTTAGGAAAAGGAATGCCAATGTGGGCAAATTGGACGATGGGCGGAGCGTGGTTGAGCCAGCATTTGTGGTTGCATTACGCCTATACGGGAGACAAAAAATATCTCAAAGAACAAGCCTATCCGCTCATAAAAGAGGCTTCTATTTTTTGTAAAGAATGGCTTATACAGGACGGGAGGGGATATTTAGTAACAGCTCCAGCAACTTCTCCCGAAAATACTTTCATCACTGACAAAGGTGAAAAAGGCTCTGTTTCGATAGCAACCACGATGGATATGTCTTTGATTTGGGATGTTTTCACGAACACCATCGAAGCCTCCGAAATCTTGGGAATTGATGCAGATTTCAGGAAAGAATTAATCGAAAAACGGTCAAAATTATTGCCTTTACAAATTGGCAAAAAAGGGAATTTGCAGGAATGGTTTAAGGATTGGGAAGACGTTGAACCTAAACATCGACACGTTTCTCATCTATTCGGATTGCACCCAGGGCGACAAATTTCTCCTTTGAAAACGCCCGAATTTGCCAATGCCGCCAAGAAAACCCTCGAACTCCGTGGAGACGATGGTACGGGTTGGAGTAAGTCTTGGAAAATCAACTTTTGGGCAAGACTCCACGATGGCAATCACGCCTATAAACTCGTGCGAGAACTCTTAAAATTGACGGGTATGGAAGGTACGAATTATGAAAAAGGAGGAGGTTCGTATCCCAATTTATTGTGTGCTCATCCGCCTTTTCAGATTGATGGGAATTTTGGAGGTACATCAGGCATGGCAGAAATGTTACTCCAAAGTCACGATGGATTATTGAATATTTTGCCCGCCTTACCAGACGATTGGGCATCGGGCGAAATCAAAGGATTGAAGGCACAGGGCGGTTTTGAAGTAGATATTACTTGGAAAAATAAGAAGGTAACGAGTTTGAAAATCACCTCTGCATTAGGGGGGAATTGTAAGCTAAAATTGCCCAATGCTTTGAAATTGGAGGGGAAAGGGAAGTTGATTAATGAGAAAGAAACTTCAACTTCTATGTTTAAAACTGAAAAAGGAGGGAAATACTCCCTGATTGGATTGTGAGAAAGAAGCAAGATAAATGATATTCAAAAGGGGATAAATTTGTGAATTTATCCCCTTTTTGACTACATGAAATCACAACTTCTGAATCTTATAAACGACCCTTTTATTATTTCGTTCAAGTTGGAGAAAATACTGCCCACTTGAATAAGTAGAAAGGTCTAAAATCGTCTCAGACTTATTGATATTTTGTTGGAAAATCTGTTTTCCTAAAATATCTGTAATCTGTAACGTCGTATTTTTAAAATTATCACTTTGAATCGTTATTTTGTCAGACGTTGGATTTGGGAATAGTTTTACGTCAAGGTCTGATAATTCTTCACTGGCAGTGATTAGTTCCAAACGAACAATTCCCGTACCTGATACTTTTCCCACGCAATAGGCATCATTGACAGCAAATACTTTGTATGAAATTGGGCTAAGTGGGTTTAATTTAATTACAAAAGGAGAAGCAGTCGCACGATAAATAATGGCAGATAATTCTTCAAGTCCAAATTTAACAGACCAAGGTGGTGTGCCTGTAAGATTTATTTTTACGTTTACAGGTTTACCTTCTGAGAAAAAATAGGTGGTTGAATCTAAGGTGGCTATTGAGGCTTTGAATGAATTTAAGGGGTAAATATTAGACGCACTACTCACATCTTTATCGGTTGCAATTACTCTAATACGATAATTATCTCCTTCTGGCAAGTCTTCTGGTATGGTAACTTTTAAAGGACTTTTATCACCTTCTGAAACAATATCTTTAAAGTTTTCTCCATTTTTATCAGAAATTTGAGCTGAGAATTTATTAGTTGTAGAGAAAGAGCCTTGTGTATCAAAATACACATATTGTTGCCCACCCGAACACACATAAGCAATTGAATAAGTACCAAAATTAGTGTTAATAATTTTATCAGTAAGCGGATTAACAGTTACAGTAGCACTACCAGACACTTTTCCAACACCACAAGAATTGGTGATAGATTTTAAAGTATAAGTAGTTGTTTTAGAAGGCTTTACATTAACAAATTTCCCCCAAGAAGTGTAGCCCTGTGTATCATTGGATAATAGATAAATAGCATCATCATAATAGGATGGATTATTTTTGGTATTATTATTTACCACAGAAATATAAGTCTGTTGTCCAGAGTTTATGATTGTATTACCCGATATTGTAGCATCTGGTAAGGTCATTATTGAAAGACTATTACTAAACGTTTTTGATATAATTGGCTTTGTCGAACTAACTTCAAGTTGGTAAGTGTCGAATGCTAAATTATTTGGAATTTTCAATTTTAGTTCTCCTGATAATAATGCAACTTCATGCACATCATATCTATTTTTCTTGCTATCAATCAATGTAAATTTAAAAGTATTGCCTGCATCAAATTCTCCAAAACTTGAAGCATTCACGGTTATATCTTTCCCAGAGCAGATCGTGTAAATGTTCAATTGATTAACTGTAATAGAAGGTTTTATGGTAACTTTTACACTTCCAGTACCTACTCCATATCCACAAGTATTTTCAAGAGATTTTAAAGTGTATGTTGTTGATTTTGTGGGTGTAAATGATTGGCTATTATCGTAGGATAAAATTCCACGAATTACTTGGTCTTTGTCATCTACTAAAATAGTGTTCGCTGGAGTTGTACCAGTAATGGAATATTTTAAATTTACCGATGTTCCACCCTCAATAGAAACTGCATTTGAGCCGTCGGGGGCAGATAAATTTGCTTTAACGGGCAATTTTATCTGAAATCCTAAAATTTGAGAATAAACTTTTACCGTAGTATTACTAACAAGTTTTAATAAATAATTGCCTTCTTTCAAGGTAGATGGGATTTTAAATCGTATTGGATTTTCAGATGAATTGGTAATTAAATCGGTAAAAACAGAGTCTTTTTGTAATGCTATTTGAAGATTAAATGTAACATTTGGTTCTTTAACTCCATTTATTTGATAGTTATAATTGTAGTAATTATCTGTACAATATACGCTGTTATCTAAAATTGAATATAATTTAAACGGAACAATATTTATTTTAAAAGAATTATCAGCAGCTGTTCCTATTCCACATTCATTTGAAACTGATTTTATTGAAAAATTAGTACTACTCTTGAATCGTCTAATAAGTTGTTGAGTCCCATCAAAAGTCGAGCCATCAGAGAAAATATATGAAACTGGAACGCCCCCCGTACTACCATAAATATTGAATTTAATCTCTTCATCAACTAATGTTCCAAATTCTAATTGTGAAATTGCTGAAAGATTAATAGAAGGTTTTGTATTTATAGTGATATATGGACTGTCACTTATCGTTGTGGGAGCAGAAGCTACTACTCTTATGGTATAATTGGTATTATTGTATAAATTCACATCTGGTATCACAACATCAATGGGGGAACTTTTCCCAGTACCGATTATTTTGGTAACACCGTATTGAGTAAGCTCTACTTTGTATTCATTTTCTGTTTTAAAACTTCCAAATGTTTTAAAATATATTTTTGTTTTCTCGCCAACACATAATTTTGTAGGAACATTTTTAAGCGTTATATCATTATCAGCAGGACTATTAACATAAACAGTTAGCCCTCTTGTATCAGAAGTAGGAACTGTTCCGCAGATATTACTAACGGATTTTAATTTAAAAGTCGTGGTTTTTGCAACTTGTACAGGAATACCCAAAGCGTAATTATTTAAACGATAGTCTGCATTAATAGTTTGACGAGTAGAATCTTCTAATAAAACTGACAAATTGCCTGTTCCATACGTTATAAGTTGAAGCCAAGCACTGCCTTTTGTTACTAAATTTATCGGAAGTGGACTATTAAATGACACACTTGGTAAAGTCCTGATTTTAAACGGTTTTCTACTGTATGTTACCTGATAAGGGTCATTTCCGTAACTTATTCCAAGATAGAAATTATCAGAATCTGGATTTTTATTGTCTAATAAATTTTTGGGTAAGGTTACTTTCACTGTTCCATTATTAAATACGGCAGGCACTTTAATTCTGTCGTTATTTGTTCCGTAATTATTTGTGGTAACAAATGCAATGATAGAGGCATTATCTCCAAAAGTTGAATATTTTGCGGTGAAAGAGTCTCCCAAGCATATTTCCATATTTTCTTTTAAAGAATCTATGACAACCCCTGGTTTTACGTTCACATTCATCACATTTTTACCCACTGGACCTACACCACATTTGCTTGTAAAAGCAGCAATTGAATAACTTTTTGATTTATCGGGAAGAACCGATTTAGAAAAAAGTCCACTATATGGTGAATTGGGCGTAGTGTAGTCAGGATTGTAGTAAATATTGTGAAAACTTCCATCACTCAAAATCATATTCCAAGGTCCTATTCCAGTTACTTTATAGTCAATAAGTACAGGATAGCCCCAATAAATATTTTCACTATTCGAAGTAATTTCAGCGGAGGCTTTATCGCCAATAAATATTCTGTCGGATAAAGATGACCAAGCAGATACCGCTTTCGGGCTACTACTGATTATTCTAACATTATAGTCATAGGGAGCAGCTATAAAAGAAGGTAAAATAGCTTCAATATATCCATCTTTTTCAACAGCATCAATTTCATATTCTTTGTTTGGGGAACTTTGAAGCCCAATTTTAAATTTGTTTGAAGAGCTTACTTTTTCCGTTGATGAGTAATTGATTTGAATTTTACCACCCAAACAAGCATTTTGTGTTACACTTATTACCTTTAAACCAATCTCATTAACGGTTAATTTTGCCGTTCCTGAGACATCTCCACGCCCACAAACATTGGTTGCATAGGCAATTGCGTAGTCATTAGATTTTTTAGGATAAATTGTAAAATTATCACCTGTATCTGATATATTTCCAATGTTTATTGCTGTACTATCATTCAATACAGCTTTGATAAAAGAGCCAGTCCCTTTAATTCTAAGGTTTACAGATTCATAGGGATTAATGAAAGAGGAACTAAAACCTAATAATGTTAAATTAGGTTTTACAGAAAGAGAAGAAACATAAACCTCTGAACCTAAGACATTTGGCTTGTTTGCAATAACACGAATGTAGTACGAATAATAATAGTTATTCTCATCAAAATTAGCAGGTATAGTAAACTTTAAGGGACTTGTGGTACCTTCTGTTACAAGATCTGACCATATACTCTGATTTGAATTTCTGATTTGGACTTTAAAAACATTTCCCGACTCAAAAGTACCCGTGGAGGTGAAAGGCAGCGAAGTAGATGAGCCTTTACAGACTAAACCTGTAGTCTGTCCTGTTGTAATTGTTTGAGCATGAACAAAATTGAGAAAAGAGGTGGTAAAAATAATTATCAATAGAAGTTGTTTTTTCATAATATTTTTGGATAAAATTGGTGAACATTATTTGTGTAAAAATCAAAGATAATAAATCTATATCCTTGGCTGGTAAACCCTCGCCGTCCCGTGGCTGTGTCTCCCGACCAGCCATAGTGCGACAGCAACGTCCCGAGTAGGTTAGTATTTGAATTTAACATATTGATTATTGCAAACCCTCGCCCTCCCGTGGCTGCGTCTTCGACGGGAACGCCAAGTTCAGCCATTGTGCGACAGCAACGTCCCGAGAAGGTTAGTGTTTGAATTTAATATATTGATTATCAGTAATTTATATTTAAAATATCTCCATGAAATGCGTAAGAAACCCAAAATCATCAATCCCAGTTTCATAAAATTTTGCCGATGACCAATAATAATTTTCAGGTCTATCCGCCAAATTCCATCTTTCATGTAATGGATTCAAATGTACATAATTCAGTTTTTGAATCATCATTTCTCTCGAAAATATTTTGATAGCCAAAGGGTCTCTTTGCCAAAATTGATAGGCTCTATCGTTTTTATCTGAGATAAAGCATTCTACTTCAAGAATTTGAGGATGATTTGCTTGTAGTTCTCGTTTGAATTGGTGGGCAGTAAACTTGGTGAAACTGGTATCGGGTAGTTCCTTTCCGTTCATAGAATTTAGCTCCCAAATAATGTGAACGTGGTTTGGCATGATTACGAAACCATAAACGATAATCAACTTTCTTTCCACTAAATTTTTCAAGCAATCGGTAATGATTGTCTTCAAATTATCTGTTTTGAATAGTTTTTTCCATGAAACGATGGTAGAAGTATAGAAGTACACTTCGTGAAAGTCCATATGTGAGTTTCTTATTTGTGGTTGTTTCATTTAATCATTACTTTTAATTTGTAATATATTGATTATCAGAATATTGTATTGCTTACGCACGATGTCTGGTGGGGACACCAGCCATGGGGAGGGGGTCTCTGTAATCTGCCCCGTAGTAATTGTTTGTGCATGAACAAAATTGAAAAATGTGATGATAAAAATTAGTGTAATTAATAGTCGCTTTTTCATAATAGCTGGGGAGTAAATTTTAGGTTATATTTGTGTAAAAAAATGAAAATCAAAGATAATAAGATTCTGTTTATTATGTCACCTCAGTTGTATTCAAATTGTAACTCTAATTATTTTATTCATCTGAGTTGAAGTCTAAGATTTCACTCAAAATACGATGAATAATAAACGCTAAAACCTTCATTAGAAAAATCTTCTCCTATAACTTTGCGTAAAAATCAGAAGAATCAATGCCCATCATCAACTCGTCTTATCAGCCTTCATTTATCTGGCGAAATCCACACGTCTCAACCATTTATCCAAGTGCTTTTCGGAAAGTTCATGGGGTCAATTATACCCGTGAAAGATTAGAATTATCAGACGGAGATTTCTTGGATTTAGATTGGTCAAAGTCTTCTGATAATAATTCAAAACTCGCTATTCTTTCGCATGGTTTTCTTGGAAATACGACTCGCCCATACCTTTTGGGAGGTGTAAAGGCTTTCAATTTAGGCAATTACGATGTTGTGGCATGGAATCATCGTGGACTTGGAGGTGAAAATAATCGTTTTGAAAAAATCACGATACATGGCAGTTCTGACGATTTGGAGGAAGTTATTAATCACGCTTTATCCAAAAAACAATACTCCGAAATCATCTTGGTTGGTTATAGTAAAGGTGGTAATATTTCGCTAAAATATGCGGGAGAAAAAGGCGAGAATACGCCATCGGAAATCAAGAAAATCATTGCAATTTCCTCTCCTACGGATTTGCAAGGTAGCGTGGATGTGATGGGAAAAGATGGTTTTTATACTGAGCGTTTTAAATCAAAACTCTTAAAATTTCTATTAAATCGTTCAGAATTAATTGACAGTCAAATACTTAAAGAATTTACTAAGTTTAAATACCTTGATGATTTTACAGATAACTATATTGCCCCACTCAATGGATTTAAAGATGCTCGAGAATATTATGATAAATGTGCCGCCATTCATGTAGTCGATAAAATTCGTATCCCGACTTTTATTCTCAATGCTCAAAATGATCCTGTTTTATCAGATAGTTGTGCCTTGTTAGATTTCGCAAAAACATCAGACTATATCTTTTCAGAAATGCCCAAACATGGTGGACACTGTGGGTTTTATATGCCAAATTCCGATGGATTATATTGGGGGGATAGACGTATGATGGAATTTGTGAAGGAAAATGTCTAACTATATTCAATCAAATCCCAAAGATTACCATACAAATCTTCAAAAACTGCCACCGTTCCATACGCTTCTTGGCTTGGTTTTCGGATGAAATTGATGCCTCTTTCAAGCATTTTATCATAGTCTCTTTGGAAATTATTGGTTTCTAAAAACAAGAAAACTCGTCCGCCTGTTTGCTTGCCGATGCTTGCTTTTTGCTCGTCATTGGAGGCTTTGGCTAATAAAATACTGCATTCCGAATCCTTGTCTGGTTTCACTAAAACCCATCTTTTCTCGGGACTCAGCACAGTGTCTTCTATCAATACAAAATCTAATTTTTCTGTATAGAATTTTATCGCTTCGTCATAATCATGGACTACGAGGGCTATATGGACTATTTTTCGTTTCATTTTGATTAACAAAAAATTAAAGAAGCCACCAAGGCACGAAGTCTCCATTTATTGATTTTGAATACTTTAAATTCTTTGTGTCTTAGCGTCTTGGCGGTTTAAAAATTTCTACACATTAAACCAATAAGTCAATTTAAAAACTATCGCCCTATTCTTGGTTTGGAGGGCTGAGTTACTCAAATAACGGTTTCCGAAAGTATCATTTTTGAAGGTTTCGGTGGCGTAATAATTATCAGTATAAACCAAGAAAAAATCACTGGCGGGCTTGAAACGCCATTGCAAACGGGTATTTACACTCAGATTATTCGATAAATTGTTGTACTGAACCAAACTACTGAAAAATACACTTCTCGAAAACGATAAATCTATTTTTGGACGCAATAAAATCAACTCTGACGCACCATAGGGCTGGGTGATTTTGTTGTAAGAAGCATCAATCGAGAAGATTCCATAAGGTTGATAACGATAAAAAAGCGAAGTATTTATCTGTCGAATTGTTCCCCCAAAATAATCCCCTAAACGACCTTGTAGCGTATAATAAAACTTACGTCTGGCATTGGAAATAAAGTTGATTCTCGCCTCTGGATAGGTGTAATCTGTACCAGCTTTGAGTACGCCTGCCCCCTTGCGTGTAGGGTCAAAATCATCAAATAAATAGGTGTAATTCACCCGATAAGGCGTAAGCCGCAATTGTGCTGAACTCTGAAAACGAATATTGAAAAACAGGGGTGAAAAATCATAGTCCAACTTAATTCCATCGTTGATTCTCCAATAAAAATCTCCATCCACTCCGAAACCAAAAGTGTTGATTATCTGAGACTTAGGATAAATTCTATAAACTATATTGGGTTCTGTTCTGTAATAATTGGTACGGGTTACGTAGCCCGTTTGGTTGGCAATATCATAGTTTTCGCCCACGGTTTCTATGCTTTGTGTCATGCCAAATTTGGGAGAATCGTAGGTAATAACGGCTGCCCCTGTATATTGTCCGTCTTCATTTTTTGGACGAAATGCACGATGATAAAACAACTTTCCACTCCATTTTCCATCGGGAGAATTTAGGTTATAATCAAGTCCTAAGATTCGGGTATAATCGTTGGCATTGATGCCTCCGCTTTCATTTCTGAGCGTGTCAAAAATCCAATTTTGTTTGTTCGTAAAAATGAATCCAATATTGGAACGACTAAAAACTCGGCGTTGGATAGCCGTTACTAAATAATTTGAACTTGGTAAATTAAAATCTCCCTGCGAACCTGTCTGCATCGTCAGAAAACCAATCCGCCAATCTTTGTTCAAACGTCCACTCAGGCGTGTACCCAAGAGGATTGGGATTCTTTCGTTTTGGTCAGATTTTGCATTATAAGCCAAACCAACTCTTCGGGAAAAAAATGGGGTAATATTATCAAATCCGAAGCTCCCAAAAAGGTCAGCATTTTCAATAAAAAACTGCCTTTTTTCTGGAAAAGAAACCTCAAATCGACTCAAATTTTGTACCTGTTGATCGACTTCTACTTGGGCAAAATCTGGGTTTACGGTTATGTCTAAATTCAGCGAGGGCGTAACCGCTATTTTTGCATCAAAACCCACATTACGTTCTGTTCTAAGGTCTTTTTTATTCTGAAAATCTTTATCCAAACCTCCTAATACGTAGGGAATTATCGAAATATTTGCCCCAGGTTTTGGCGGAGGATTATCCCAAATAACCGTTCCTGAAAAATTGATATTATTGCCATTAAAATTACGAGGAATGGGTCCCCACGAAGAGCGTTCTGCGAACTTTTGGCTTTGGTCGAATCGGAGAAAATTTACTAACCATTCATTGGTATCATCGCCAACTTTATATCGAATAGTTTTGAAAGGAATCGCCATTTCGACTTCCCAACGGTCTTCGTAATTGATAACTTTTGAGTACCATTTATTGTCCCAATCAGTAGAAAGCTCGTTGCCGTTTGAGACTAAGCCGTCCCGCTGAACGCCCAGAGGACTCACCGCAAAATTGAAAGAGTTGAGTTTATCTTTGAAGGTATCGAGGTTTACAGAGAATAAATCGGTTGTACCACTCGGAAAATCTCGTTTGAGTGAAAGCACCACATATTTTTTAGGTTGATGGCATACTCCGCTGATATACAGATAGTTATCATCAAAAGTCATGCGTGCTTCGGTTTGATGGATAGCTCTTGATGTATCATAAGGTTGTGCTTGCCAAAAGTTATCAGCAACCGCAGCATCTTTCCAATCGGCTTCGTCTAACTTTCCGTCCAATACCATTTTGCCCACGGCTTTTTTGATATGGAGTTTATATTTTTTATCGTTGTCGGTATTCTGACCATTGGAATTGATTGAAAACCAGAGGGTTAGTGATATAAATAGTAATAATTTTTTCAAGCGTTTGTGATTTTTTTGTTTGATGAATATTGTCGTAAAGTTACTAATTGATGTCCCGAAAAGGTACAGAGTACCCTCAATATTTGTAGTATTTGTGTGAAATGTAAGTACAAGTCATTCTTTTTTACCCAACGGATTAAAATCCGTTGTTAGGAAATCGGTCATTCCTATGGAATTTTGTCGCTGTAAATAAGTCCCAGAGGGACGACTTATATCCTAATAACGGATTTTAATCCGTTGCATAAAGGAAAGTTTTACGTAGAATCTAATCGTCTTATTCTCATCCCCAAAAAATATTTCTCAAAAAACATTTGCATTATTGATTCTAACTCCTCTATATTTGTAGTGTACTATTTATCTAATACACTAAAACAAAATGAAAAATCAAAAATTCTGGAAATTCATTGCTGGTTGTATCAGATTTTGGTTGGGGATTATTTTACTGTCGGCGGGAGTAACCAAGATGTTTCATGGGCATTTTATTCAGTTGATTGGACCTCCTTGGATGGAAGGAGAATTAGAAAAGTACAATTTAGGATTTTATTCTGTTTTCATAGCTTATTCTCAAATCATTATTGGATTTATGCTTTTGGTGAAACGATTTGCTACATTGGGGGCAGTGATGGCTATTCCGATGTTTATGAATATCTTGATGATAACGATTTCGCTACATTGGCAAGGTACGCCTTATGTGGTTACATTCTTTCTTTTGTGCAACATCTATTTACTCATATACGATTATCACAAAATTAAATTTTTGATAACCGACGACTCTAAACCTATTCAACAAATTCCGATAAAACGCAATGATATTCAATTGGATATGCTGTATATCATCGGACTCATTATCATTCTAATCGCTGTTTCGATTAGAGGATTAGAAGGCGAATTTCCAAAAATATTAGCCTATATCGGTTTGGGGTCGTTTGTGGTTGTGTATGGATTTGGGATTTGGAAGAATAGGAAAGTGAAATAATTAACTGTCAAAATATTTACTCATTCTATCACAATAAAACTATGATACAAATCAAAAATCTGTCTTTTGACTATGGAAAGCGAAAACCTGTTTTCCGAAATCTCGACCTGACCCTTACCGAAGGCAATGTCTATGGGCTTTTAGGGCGAAATGGGGCGGGAAAATCCAGTCTTTTACGCAATATGGCGGGCTTGCTTTTCCCTACTTCGGGTACGTGTATCGTGAACGGACACAATGCCCAAGACCGTCTGCCTGTTTTCCTGCAAGACCTTTATTTTCTGCCCGAGGAGTTCCACACCCCGCCCGTGAAAATTAAGGAATTTGTGGATGTTTACGCTCCGTTTTATCCAAATTTTTCTCGGAAACAGTTTTTGGAATATCTCGAAGAATTCCAATTGTCTGATAATGAGAAATTTACGGAGCTTTCGTTGGGACAAAAGAAAAAAGCTTTGATTGGCTTTGCTCTTTCGACCAATACAAAAGTCTTGCTGATGGACGAACCTACGAACGGTTTGGATATTCCTTCCAAAAGTCAATTCAGAAAAATTATTGCTTCGGTGGCTACTGACGAACGGATTATCGTTATCTCAACCCACCAAGTTCGTGATTTAGAATCTTTGATTGACCCAATCATTATTTTGGATAATTCGGAGGTCTTGCTCAATGCCACAACGGAGGAAATTACTGAAAGGTTATGTTTCAAAACTGTCTCGAATGTAACGGAACATGATAAGGTTTTGTACTCAGAACATTCACTAAGAGGTTTCTCAATCGTAACGCAAAATACTGATAATGAGCATTCTAAGGCAGATTTAGAACTACTTTTTAATGCAACGCTGACGAACCAAGCACAGATAAAACAATTATTTAACTAAAACGTAACACAGACTTTAGTCTGTTCTTCCGACAAACAGACTGAAGTCTGTGTTACTAAAAACATATGAACAATACATTTGATTTTAATCGTTTCTCCTTGCTCGTAAAGCGGCAATGGGTTGAAAATAAGAATCTGTTTTTGATGGCGAGCGTAATTCTCACGGGCTTAGGAATTATATTTTACGCTCTAAATATGAATTGGGTAAATGGAAGTATTCGTAATTTTCAAAAAGAGCTATGTTACTTTGGACTATTTTTATCGGGAACAATTTTCACCAGTTACATTTTCAGAGATTTTCATAATAAAAATGCTTCTACTAATTTTTTACTAATTCCAGCCTCTCAGTTTGAAAAACTACTAAATGGGCTTTTTTACGCTTTTATTTTCTTTCCAATAATTTATTTTTTACTTTTTGGAATAGTAGATTTCTGTTTTGTAAAAATTGGTAATTCAATCATTATTAGTCAAGAAAAGTTACCCAAAGTTGATGGGGTCTATGATTTATTAAACTATACCTTATATGAAGGAATTAGATTTACCGATGCAGTATCTATTGAAGAAATGGCAGAAAAGAGTTATTACAGTTTAACAGAATTTCTATTTATATTACTTTTTTGGGGTATAGTCCAATCAATCATGATTTTAGGTTCAATGATTTTTGAACAATGGGCTTTGATAAAAACAGGATTTAGTGTTTTTGTTATTGCACTCCTGATAGGTCTTTTATTTAATCTTGCAATAAAACTATCTTATGGGGATTTGTACGAAAGGTTACAACAAATAGAGACCCAAAATGATAATATTGATGGTTATCATAATTTTGTTTCACCAGTAAGTTCTTTTTTTAATGATATGCTTAAAATTTTGGCTAAGTATGTTGCTATCCCTCTCATATTGATAATTGCCTATTTCAAACTTAAAGAAAAACAAGTATAACGATGGAATTTAGAGATAATAAAGCGATATACCTCCAAATAGCCGAGTTTATTTGCGAGCGTATCCTACTGAAACAATGGGCGGTGGGCGATAAAATTCCGTCCGTCCGTGAGTTGGCAGTACAGTTAGAAGTCAATCCGAACACCGTAGCAAGAACCGTAGAGTTCCTCCAACAAAAAGATATAATTTTCACGAAAAGAGGCATGGGCTATTTTGTTTCGGACGAAGCCATTGAGAAAGCAACGGCATTCAAAAAGGATGATTTTTTACAGAATGATTTACCCCTTTTTTTCAAGAATATTCAATTATTAGGGATTGATTTTGAGGAACTTAGGGGGAGGTTTGGGGAATTTCAGGAGGGAAAATAAACAGACAACATCCCCCTGCCCCCTTCAAAGGGGGAATTGCACTAATGGTAAATCCCCCTTTGAAGGGGGCAGGGGGATGTTGTGGACAAACAAACAAAAAACAACATGAAAACATCAAATAAATTATTACTCGGTACAGGGATTTGTATCGTTTTGGGGATATTTTCTTTTGCTTTTATGATGCGTGGGGCGTATCAGAAGGCGTTGGCAGCACCCGTATTATCAGAGAGAGTTTCTATTGATTTGAAACCTATCAAATATCTCAATCTTGACTTTGAGGGCAGTCTTCATTTTGTACATGGAGATATGTATGCTATTGAGATTTTGAGAGATTACAAAGACTCATTAAGTCTTAATTATCAAGGAGATACGTTGATTTTAGATGCTAAGAAATTAGGGTGGATAATTTTTACTTCACCACAAGTACCTATTTTGAAGTCTTATTCAACTGATAATGATGATGTACAAACAGAGAGAGAATACAATGATGAAGAAGATGATATATACAATTTAAGAATATCAGTAGATAGTGTAATGACAGGTAGTTTTATAGCAAATATTCAGGAAACATTTTCTGTTAATTTTAACAAGTGTACCTTAGACAAAGTTGAAATAAAGAATAAAGAAATTTCAAGCTATACCTTTGACCAAAGTAAGATTAAACAGTTAAATCTGAAACTTCCTTTGTACTCAGAATTGCATTTTGATTATTCTCAAATTCAATCTAAAAATGTAATATTGGGAGATAGTTGTGAGGTATTTTTTAAGGGGAAACAGTCTTATTCTTCTTTTTTGAGGTAAACAAATTTTTCTACAAAAAACCAACAAAATCCCATTCATAATGATAAGAAATATTTATCTTTATGAGTGGGATTTTCCATTACTACGAGAATCAAAAACTCAAACTCATGAAAAAACTATTCGCTTTTGTTCTTCTTTTTCTTTCTGTTTTTTCTGTGAAATCACAAGTCAGGGAATCCCCAATAGCTTACATTAAGAAATTTCAACAATATCGACTTTACAGCCATGATGTTGATTCAGTGCTATATTATGCTAAGAAATTGGGTTCTAAAAAAGATTTTGCATATTGGTTTAATCATTTGATTCATAACGAATTTGCTCTTTCATTCGTGAAACCAAATTTTAAAAATGATAGTAGCTCATTAAAGCAAAAGAAATGGGAAAATGAATTAGTTTATGATAGAGAAGTGCTAAGGCAAATGATGTCAGACACGATGTCATTGCTTAGAGAAACGGCTAAACCCATTTATTACTGGAATGCGATTCAAGAAAATAGTAATAATAAGGCTGAGTTGGAACGATTAACCAAAGAATTCATGGCAGAGGGATTTTTGCCTAAGAATTTTTATAAGGATAGAACAGGACGTTATGGTTTGATGATTCACAGAGTCATTAATGAACAAATTGAATTAAAACCTTTGGCAAATACTCTTTTCAATTTGATTAAAGAAAATGTAATAAATAATCAAATAAATGTCACTGATTCTATTTCAAGAGATGATTCAGATAAAAGAGCCTGTTTTCGATATTTATATGCTTACATTAGTTTTTGGGAATCGACTCAAACCGATGATAAAAAGAATAAGGAACTTTTATTAAAAACAGCCTTTGAATATAGCCCTGACTTAACTTATAAAGTACATGACAGAGGATATTTTTATGATAAAATGTTGCTTTCAGGTAAAGATTCATTTGATGAGGAATATTTGAAGTTTATGGAATCTAATTATTCTGATAAAAAACAAATTCTCTCAGTATTACTTAAAATGGCACTCAATGAACCTAAGCATAAAGCAATCTTGAAGCAATTTTATGAGAAGAATAATTTTACCGAAAACAACTTCGTAGATTTCTGGAAGGCTTCTATTGATAAAAATGGCAAAAACGCCCCATCTGTATCTCTCAGCTTACTTGACGGAACGCTATTTTCAAGCAAGAATAATTTAGGAAAATGGATATTGATGGACTTTTGGGGTACTTGGTGTGGTCCATGTCGAGAAGAACATCCTGACTTGCAAAGATTCCATGAATCAATTAAATCTCAGAGTATCAGGGGAATATCTTTAATTACTGTGGCTTGCAGAGATACAAAAGAGCAAGTCGTAAAATATATGGATAGCAAAAAATTATCCTTTCCCGTCGTCATGGCGGATGATAAAATTGAAAAAGATTTTGCTGTTCAGGGTTATCCAAGTAAAATTTTGATAAGCCCCACAGGAAAATATATTAATATTCCTTTCGGTGTAGATTGGCAAACTCTCATAAAGGATTATTGCGATTTGTAACCACCATCCACTCCGCCAACAAAGCCAAACAATGTGCCTCACAAGTCCAATTGATGTGGAAAAGTTTGGAAGAAGATAATTTGTAGAGCAAAGGGTTTTCGTAGGCGGTAAGTAGTCCTGCGATGAAGAAACCAGCCCCCCCCGCCCCCGATGGGGGAGCTTTCTCGTCCACAAAATTGAACGAAATAACGGACGATGAAGCTCCCCCATCGGGGGCGGGGGGGGCTACTGTTTCTAATATTACTTTATCCCAAAAACTCAAATCCACTTTCTGTAAATAATACAAAATATCTCCTTCCAATTTCTCCCGACAAATTTCTAATTCGGGAATGTGAAATTTATTCATCAATCGCATGACGTGATACATAATCAAAGGTGTGCGTGCGTACTGATGTGCTACTCGAAAAGGTTGTTCGATGTACTGATTTGAGAGAATTGTTTGTTGGATATATTTTACAGAATCTTGTCCGTGCTGGTCTAATTCTAAACCAAAATGTAATTGACAATAAATCATATTCGACAAAGCACAAGCATCAAACTCGATGTACATATCTTTGCCAAACCAAGTGGAATAAGCATTGAGGTTTTTGTATTCTGGAAACGTATTTTTGATTTGTTGTTTATGATTATTGGAATGTTGTATCAACTTGTTTTGCAACCACTTAGCATCTTCTCGTGTATGCGGAAGCGTCATGTAAATCATCGCAGTATCATCAATGTCATCAGGGATTTTGAAGTGATTGAAACGATGCAGAAGATTACCGTGTGGGAAATGTTGTGAAGGATTGGTTTGAAAGAAATTATAAGTATTTAGTGCATCTTTATTTTTGAATAAATTATAACTACGGACAGCCTTATCCGTAATTTGTTCAACTAATTTTTGAGATTCAAGTGATAATTTTTCCTTGATATTATTAAGTGTAAAAACCGTAATTGCCGTAAAAAAAACATTCGTATCTGGACGACGATATCGCAAATATTCATTACTCCGATACGACTCAAAAATACCTTCGGGAAAGTATTTTCGATTAGCGGCATCTTGGAGATGTACAATTTTTTGTATGAGGTCGTCCAGAGAAAACCTCACCCCCGACCCCTCTCCCATTGAGAGGGGAGTATTCGTCTGTCTAAAAACTCCCCTCTCCACGGGAGAGGGGTCGGGGGTGAGGCTCTTATTCATAAATATTTTATCATCGAATCTTCATCAACAAACTCATTCTCTGCCATTTGAATACTGTTCCGTTCAACCGCAAAAGTCTCAAATCCTTCTGAAAGATACAAACTTTTTGCTCTGTGATTGGTGGCTACGACGGTCAGATAAATTTGTTTTAATCCTTCGCCTTGCATGGCTCTGTCTGTACAGGCTTGTAAGAGTTTCCGTCCGAGTCCTTGCCCTTTGGCTTTTTCAGAGACGTACATTCTGAAAATCAAGCCTTTATGTTTTAGTTTTACAAATAAATCTCTTTTGAAACCTACCGTTCCTACTAATTCTCCATCGTCCGAAAATGCTCCCAAAGTAAAGTTTTCAAAAGTATCTTTCGTTGGGAAAACCTCGCCCACAATGTCAATGGCAGAAACTCTGAAAAACTGTGGTTCGTCAGTAATGGCTCTCACAAGTAAATCGTAATAGGCTTTTATATCGTTGGCTTCGGTGATGGTTTTTATATTCATAAGTATTCGTTGAGAAACAGTTTATTATGTTATTTGAAAGTAAAAAACCGACTATAACTATTTGAAAACCATTTATTTACGGATTTTTATAACTTATCAACTTATAGACTTAAAACTTAACGACTGTTTAGTGGGTATTCCATTTTAATATCTGTTCTTTCATAAAGCGTTCCTCCGAGAGGTACTTCCACAAAACCCACACTCAAATACATCGTAATTGCAGGCGTTAATGCACGATTTGAGAGTAAATACAAGGTTTTAGCTTTCCGTTTTTTGGCTTCTTCAATCGTGATGAGACACATCTTTTTACCCAAACCCAAACCTTGTGCTTTGGGCGTTACACCCATTTTTGCGAGTTCATATACACCATCGCCATCATGTATGAGGGCGGATGTACCCACGATTTCATCGTCCAATTTAGCCAAAAAGATTTGCCCACCAGCATCAATAATTGCCTGTGGGTCGTCTAATTGCTCTAAATCGTGAGGTTCAACTTTAAAGAATTTTTCAATCCATTCAACATTAATTCTTTTGAAGTCTTCTTTGTAAATATGCTGATATTCAATGATTTGTAATTCTTTTTTCATGTTTTAATGTATCGTTTTACTACCTATCCTCTTGCATTTTTCAGAACACGATTTGATGATTTATAAGATTAAAAAAGATTGAATATGGCAATCCTATTAATCTTGTCAATCATTAAATCGTGTTTATATTGCCTTTTCAAAAAAATGCGTATCAACCGCCATAATCGGAAAAACGCTTGGTAAATTCTGTTTTTCAATTAACGTAAATCCATTTCGCTCATAAAATCTAATGGCAGCTTGCAAACGTTCGAGAGTACCAAGATAAAGATTTTTGAAACCACCTTCACGAGCGGAGTTTTCCAAAATATCAAATAGTCTTTGAGCAATGCCATATTCTTTTCCTCTAAATTCTTTCTTCACAAACATCTTTCTGATTGTACCTACATCTTCGCCACAGTCAATCAAGGCAATCGTACCAACGACTTCACCCTCAGATTTCGCTACCCAAAAATTACCTTTCCCTTGTTGATAAAAACTTGGAATATTCAACAAGTCTTGTTGTTCATTGATGGTAATCGGAACGTTAAATTCGTTTTGTTGTATGTTCAAAATCAAGTTTACAATATTGTTAGTATCTTGATTTTCAAATGGTTGTATTGTAATCATGGCTTGTAAACCTCGCCCTCCGCCCCCCTCTCCGTTAGAGAGGGGGAGAAATCGTCCGAATGCTCCCCCTCTCTAACGGAGATGGGGCTGGGGGGTGAGGTGCTTTTGGTTTTACACATTTATCTCTCCCACTAAATAAGGAGCAACTTTTCCTGCAATTTTTACTCTATCGCCCACCAAAGTACACATCAACTCGCCCCCACGTGAGGAAATTTGTCTGGCAGAAAGCGTAGTTTTATTCAAGGCTTTTGCCCAATAGGGCGTAAGCGTGGTATGTGCAGAACCCGTAACTGGGTCTTCATCAACGCCCGAAGCTGGACCAAAGAATCTTGATACAAAATCAACTTCATCGCCCTTTGCCGTTACCATGACTCCACGACATTTTACAGAGGCAATTTTCTTTAAATCAGGCTTGAACCCTTTGATTTGGGCTTCATTGTCAAAAACTAACATATAATCCGTCAAGCCTTTGATAGTTTCTTTGGGCGTTGCTCCTAATGCTTCAATAAAGGCTTGGGGTGTTTCTGAGGGGGTTAATTTATCCATCGGAAAGTCCAATTCTAATAAATCTCCTTGTTTTTCAACCTTCAAAATCCCACTTCTTGAATTAAATTCGATTACTGATTTCGTATAATTTTCGTACTGAAAAATCTGATAAGCCGTTGCCAAAGTGGCGTGTCCACATAAATCGACTTCTACCGTTGGCGTAAACCAACGAATATGATATTTATCGCCTTCCCAGACGTAAAAAGCAGTTTCAGCAAGGTTATTTTCTAAGGCAATTTTTTGCATTAATTCGTCCGAAATCCATTCGGTCAATGGCACAACTGCGGCTGGGTTCCCACCGAAAACTTTGTCGGTGAAAGCGTCTAATTGGTAAATTTTTAGTTGCATGGTATTTATAGTTTTTGATTCAGGAGAATCGTTTTACATTTTTTGATTCAGGAGAATCGTTTTACATTTTTCGATTCAGGAGAATCGTTTTACACAATTTTATGAAATTCTTTAAACCTTTCTAAGTAACTTTTTTCTGTCCATACGTCTTCAATTTCTTTGATAGCAATCATAATATTATGTTCTCTGGACTCAATAATATCATCATTCAAAGCTCTGATTTCTGCCCAAATTTTTTGTAAAATGGTCAATAAACTCTTTCCTTTTTTCGATATTTTCAGATTTCTTTTTCGGGCATCATCAGTTGATTTTTTAGAAATAATTAATCCTTTCTTTTCTAAATCTTTCGCTATCTGGATAATGGCTGGATGGCTAACATTCAGATTTTCAGCCAATTCCATAATACTTGCTTCACCTTTTTGAGATAAATAATAAAAAAGTGGAAAGAATCGAGGTTCAAAATCGACATTATAAAATTTATAAACATCTAATGTGCTTTGCATCCCGAAGTCACTTAATCGTTTCAGGCGACTGGCAAAAGCCAATGTTCCTAAGTCGGCAATTATATCCATTTTTTAGAAAAGTATTTGTCGTTAATTATTTAGGTAAACAATTACGTAAGTGATTACGCAAATTTGAAAATAATAGTTCAGAAAAACAAAAAAGCCACTCTTTTTTTTAGGAATGGCTTTGAAATTTTATTTGTAGGCACGAATAGCATTCGTCCAAATCAGGACGTGTACGAATGCTATTCCAATGCTGTCAATTTAAGAAATCTGTCCGACTAACGCTGGTAGGGTTCAAAACCCTACCAGCGTTCAAACGGGGTTATTAAATATATTTTGACAAAAGTAAAACCTTAAATTGACAGCATTGGAATGCTATTCGTCCCTACAAAATATTCTCTAATAAAATATCGAAATTTAAAATCTTGCTGATAAACTAACCCCCACAGTTCTTGGATTTCCCAAAGTTGCAGACCCAAAACTGTACGCATAGGCGATGTAAGTGGTATTTGAGAGATTTCTTCCCCAAAACATTAGATCATAATTCTTGGTCGAAAATCCTGTTCTGATATTAAATAGTGCGTAATCGTCTTGGCTGTATCTGTTGGCTAAGTCAAAATATTGTTTACCCAACAATCGCCATTCTCCACGAGCAATAAACTGAATAGCATTTGTTACAGAATGGCTATACTGCACCGACATCATCGACGTAAAACTTGGCGTTAAGATTTGTTTGTTGCCTGTAAAATCCTTCTCTACTTTCGTTTGTTTTCCAGCTACAAAAGCCGTTTGTGGTAATACTAATTTTGAAAAAACTGTCGAAGTCATTCCAAAATTCCAGTCAATTTGTAAGCCTTTGGCAATAGTTGCTGAGATTTCAGTTTCAAAACCTGTACTCGAAAAATTCCCTGCATTGCGAGTGGCAGTACGAAATCCTAATTCGGGAATGAGCGTAGGAGTCTGAGCATCAGTAACTTGGATATTAAAAGCGGCAAAATTTGCTCTCAAACGATTGTCAAAATATATTCCTTTCCAACCAAATTCTATGTTGTTACTATACTCTGGGGCAAAAGCAACCAAGGGTGCATCAGAAGGGTCAAAACCAATCTGACTAAATCCTCCAGCACGATATCCACGACTATATGACACGTAAGCTACTTGATTCTCAGCTACTTTATAAGTCAAATTTATTTTAGGTGAAAAGGCACTAAAACTGGTAGAAGCCGTTGTGTCTGAGCGAGTTGTGGCAGTGAAAGTTCCTTGTTGAAACTTACTTCCTACGGTCAATTTTTGATTTTCAGAATCATATCTCAATCCCAAAGTCAAATCAATGGATGAGTCAAATGAATAAGTCGCTTGACCAAAAAACGCAATTCCATTATTGTCTGCCAAAGCATTTGTCAAAGATTTAGCATTATTGGGTTGTCCAAACTTACTTCCATCTTTTCCGATAATAAGATTTTGACTTGCAGGGTCATTTTGTGTAAAATAAAACCCGCCCAAAGTCCATTTCAGATTGGATTCTGAATTAGGAGAAGAATTCAAACGTACTTCCTGAGTCCAGAAACTAACTGTATTTTGGTTGGCATCGTTTTTTACCTCAACAGCATTGACATCCAAACTTTGTGATTTGTAAGGTAACTGTACATCCGCATCAATTGGTCCATCATAAAAACGGTCATTGGTTTGATAGGCAGTTATAGAAGTAATATTAACTTTGTTTCCGAAATAATTTAACACCGCTGAACCGTTCAAAGTATTGTCATTATCCTGGGCAACAGCATTATAATTGACCTTAAATTTCACCGAATCCACCAAAGCCACTGCATAAGGAGCAAGCGTAAAAGAGCCTTTATTTTTACGATTATATTGTTTCAGATTCAAGACCGCCGAAAACTTGGGAGATGCTACATATTTTAAGAAATAATTACCCGTAAAACTACTATGAACATCAAATTTTGAGTTATCGAAAATATTAGTATAAAAACCATCACGAGCATCAAAAATCACCGAAGCACCCACAAAAAGATGGTCTTTTATCAACGGAGTACGTACACCAGCCGAATAGCGTTGTGTTCCGAATGAACCAAAATTTACTTCACCAAAACCACTGGTTTTATTAGTCGGTTGTTTGGTAATAATATTGATAACACCTCCCATTGAGTTACGTCCATAGAGCGTTCCTTGCGGACCTCTCAAAACTTCAATACGTTCAATATCAATAAGTTGCGGCACGTAGGCATCTAATCTAAATTGATTTACACCATCCACGTAAGTTGCCACGGGTTGGTCATAAGAAGCCGATGCAATGCCACGAATGGAAGTAAAATTTTTGTCGTCCCCAGCACTTGCAGTGTACATATTAGGTACGATTGTAGTCAAATCTTTAATATTCCAAAGACGATATTCGGCTACTTGTTTTGATGAAATTGATGAGATAGCCAAAGGTAATTTTTGAGCATTTTGTTCAACTTTTTCAGCCGAAACCACTACTTCTTCTAATTGCTCATTCGACTCACTCAAAGTGACATTAAGCTCCTGATTTTCTGTCGATTTAGTCGTGAATTTTTGCGTTTTTGTGGAAAATCCAACCGCTGAAATTTCAAGGATTAAATTACCAGAAGGCACTTTTTTGAATTGATATTTCCCATCTGTATCAGATACAGTTCCGAGATTAGAATTTAAGATTTTGATATTAGTTCCCCTCAGACCTTCTCCACTTTTTGAAGTTATTTTTCCAGTGATACTTTGGCTAAAAGATTCTATACAGAAACTAAAAATACAGAAAAGCAAAGTAATTGATTTTACAAAATTGGGTTTCATTATGATGATTTTTGATTGAAATTATTTACAAAGATACATCTGAGAAACGTATTCTTTGTCCTTTTCTATTGAAGCTTCACTAAAAGGAAATGTATCTTCATTACTTGACTTATTTTTGAATATCATTATGCAACGACAATATTTTCTTCTTACCTCTTTTTCAATGTTGTCCCCAGTTTATTTCTGGATTATCCAATATTTCTCTTTTTGCTCCCAAAATAATCATTTTTTGACCTATCTTCAGAAGCGAGATAAAACAAAAAACGCTACAATAATCATTGCAGCGTTTCCAAATCACTTAAACTCTATATTATGAAAAATTCTTAAATCACTTTTTTACTTTTACTGCCCTTTTCCCAAACTGATAACTCGCACCAAACCTGAGACTTAACCCACCGTTTGAGGTACTACTATTAAAAGGCAACTGATAACCTGTTTCTACTGTGGCGAGAATCCTTTTCAAAACCACATAATTTAAGCCCGTTCTCACAGCCGCAAATCCCTGAACATCATTATTATACGAATTATCTTCTGTATAATATCCCCAAAATCCACGCCCATATTTTCCACCACGTCCACCTCTGAATCCATCACCACCTGCACCCGCACTTAGTCCAAAGTAAGGTTGCAATCTTCTACTTTTAAAAAGCATCCAATTGACACCTAACGAAGCCTGACCAGTCGGAAAAGTTGTTGCTGAATAATAATTTCCAGACACTTCACCCACCAACGACCAACGATTTGAGAAACCATATTCAACCCTCAATCCGCTTGTTCCACCACCTTTTTCGGTAGTACCATTTTCAAAGCCTACAAGACCTCCGCCCATCACACCTATACGTAAAAAGGCAGGCTTTAGAGGATTGAAAGAAGCCTTTTTCTTGGTCGAATCTTTCTGTACTTTACGTTCAACCACCGACCCAAAAATGGGTTCTGGTTTTGTATTTTGGGCAAATCCTACCCATGAGTATCCCAAAAAAAGGACACACAAACATTGTTTTGCATTCATGTTTATTGATGATTAGATATTTAAAAAACAGGTATTCTACTTACCTCCCAAAACGGTAACTTATGCCAACACGACCACCCAATACTGATGAGGCATCGTTATCAGTATTTTGATTTTTACTTAATTGAGAATTATAATAAACTTCACCATTCAATGATAACTTCCTTGATAACAAGACATTAACCCCCGAGTTTATCCCCAACATACTTATCGTTGAAGCATCAGAGGGGGCTGGCAATGTGTTACTCACACCTTCATAATAAAGTTCTCTGTTGTACTGATACGGTATTTTTATGTTCCAACTTGTACCAAAATAAGGCTTTATTTTTTCACTAAATAAAAGATTATACCTCACTCCAATACCTAACTGTAACGATGAATGAACAGGGTGCCCAATTTTCTTTAAATCTGGAATGCTACCATCTGGACGAGGACTTGGTTTTGCCAAAAAGTCAAGCCTATCTCTTTCGTTTTTATTTAAAGTTTTACCGCCTCGGTCAAAAAACATAGAACCTTGCTGAACATCCAACACAACACCCCAACGTTCCTGACCTTTACTATTGTGATAACCCAAAACCGTTCTCAGTCCAATATCCGCTCCACCTCCATCAACAAAATCATCTGAAATGGGTTTCTGAATACCCCCTAAAATACCAACCGTAACAGATTTCGGAATCAAAGAAAAATGATTTTCTTCTTGAACAGAATCCTCTGGAAACGTAATCACTTTGTACTTTGATAACTCATCATTAACAGAAATATTTGATGTATTCAAAACTGGGTTTTTACTTGACAATTTGTTTATCCCAATAAATTTTTCTCTTTCTGTAATGTTTTGATTCTCAGTAAAGTTATCTCCATATTTTTCGTAATAAATATTGTTTGGATTATTAGTTGCGTTTTGGTTTTCTGTTTGAATTTCTTTGATTATCTGTCGGACGACTATTTGTTTATAAATCGTATCATGCAGGATAATTTTCTGAGGACTAATTTCGGGTAGTGTTGCTCGTTTTTCGTAGGCACTCACCAACCTATCCTCCAACGACCTAACCTGTTGCCGAGTCTGATTGAGTTGATAATACAACATTCCAGAAATCGCCATAAACATACCACCCAAGGCAGGCAAAGCCCACAACAATCTTGTGAATTGTTTTTTGAGGTCATGTCGGTCTAACTGCCCTTCTAAACTCCGCCAATCCTTATCGGCAAAGTTGGGAAGATTAGAACCAAATAATTTGTCAAAATCGTTTTGCTCTTCCATTATTTTAAAGAGGTATTGAATATTATTTCGGAATTATATACTTATTAATGCAGTTCTTTAAAAGCCTCACCCCCAGCCCCTCTCCCGAGGAGAGGGGAGAAAAAAGCGGACGAATGCTCCCCTCTCCTCGGGAGAGGGGCTGGGGGTGAGGCTTTACATTTTTAAGTACATAGTTCCGTATTATTTTGCCACTAAGTCCAGTGTTAATTAAGTCCTGTTAACTTCCCGAAAGTTCTTTTTACTTTCGGGAAGTTCTTCCTGTATCAACTTTCCTAAAGTAAAAAAAACTTTCGGAAAGTTCGTCACTCACTAATTTTAAAGAAAAAATGAAAACTACTTAGCTAACAGTACACAAGTCACCAAGAATCAAAGTATTATAACAAATCTTGGAGACTTGGTGTCTTCGTGGCTAATTTATAACTCATTCACTAAAATCAACTCCTGTAATTTTTTACGAGCTTTATGCAAATTAGAAAGAGAAGTCCCAATCGAAATCCCCAACATCTCCGCAATATCCTTATGTTCGTAACCCTCAATCACATACAGATTAAAAACCGTGCGATAGGAGGGGGACAATTGTTGAATCAAATGCCCAATTTCATCAACCGAAAACTTACCAAACAAATCTAATTCAAACCCAACTTCCTGAGCTTCAATCAATTCAGCCGTTGGTACGTTTTGATGAGATTTTCGGAGATGGTTAATACACGTGTTTATCAGAATACGCTTGAACCAACTCACAAAAGGGTACTCAGGTTTATATTGGTCAATATTTGTAAACACTTTCATAAAACCATCATTCAACAGTTCACGAGACACCTCAATATCAGCCACATACCGCAAGCACACAGACAACCCGAAGCGATAAAAACTTTCGTAAAGTTCTCGCTGGGCATTTCTATCGTTCTTCCGACATTTTTTTAGAGTTTCTATGAGTTGTTCTGTTCCCATCTGTACAAGATTACGCCAATACTGTTTCTGTTATTGCTTTTAGATGAGAAATTAATTCAAAAGTTTATTTCAACCTAATTTTTAAGTAGTTCATACTATTTAAATGACGTTTTTTTTGAAACACGAAAGAATCAAAAGGTATCAATAGTTTAGAATAATCAATACTTTGTTTTCTTTTGATTCTTTTGTGGTAAAAAATAAACGTCATTTATTTACATTCGACTACTTAATTTGAAAGAAGCATTTTCTCAAAGATTATTTTATTTTCCAAACTATTGAAAATCAGCGACTTAATATCCTAAATCAAAAAAAACCTAACATGAAGCCATTTTCCTGACGATATTTCAGAATCCTTTGCATATTAGTCCAGAATATTCAATTCTCAGGCTCTTACAAAAAGTATCATTTGATAAGAAATAAAAATAATCTTCAATAAGTTTGGTATTGTTAATTTTTATTTTAATATTTGCAAACGAAAGCATACAAAATTATTGTAAGTCTTCGCTCGCATTTAAAATTTATACTTTTCGTATTATTCCTTCCTTTACCTTAAGTGGTATCTCAATCTGATTTTGTCCCAATTTTTCACTGGGCTTATTTCAGTATTTTCCTTTGTATTTATTAGTTGCTCGGATTTTAAACTAAAATCTGCTGGTATGTTTTTGGCATAATTTTCGCTAAACTGGCACGATTTGATTTTAGGGCTAATCAAATCCAATATTTGGATAAATTGACTTTTAAAAAAGATTGTGTTTAATCTTTTTGGAAGTTCAAATTAGCTTTAATGCGTTTATTATCAATGTTTTAGAGTAGAGTATAGATTTATTTGTGGTAATCTCTCAAAAGGTGTGTCTTTTTGGCACAGTTTTGGAGGATTATTCCATGAATCATAGTCTAAACTGCTCTGATTTGAATGATTCTATGGATTTAGTGCTTTAAAGAGTATTAAAAACATCCTGAGAATTCCTTAGCCCAAGTAGAAACAGGTTTAGAAAACTATTAAATAAGCAACAGATGAAAGGAACTTTTACGTTCACTGATGGTGCAAGCAACCAAACGAACCTTACTAAATCATCCGAATTGGAGGCAAAAGAGAGTACATTTCTTTTTGCTAAAAATTTGTTTCGGAAAGTCAAACAACTATTTGTTCAGGAAGAAATCTCTGAAACGATAGTTGAATCAGTGTGTATTGACGAGTCAATAGATACTCCATATACTATTGTAGAGAGAAATGCAATAGTAGAAGCGGCTATTCCAGTTGTTGTGGCTGAAAAGCAATCACATTCTTCGCATATAAATTATCAATTAAACATACAGCAAATGAATCTTTTTACTTACCTGAGACGAGCGATTACGAGTAGTGAGGAATCGCTTAGTGGGCAATTCTTGGAGAAATTCAAGAGTTTTCTATCGGTAATAGTCGGCACCGCCTCCGATAATAATGCCCCTCTTGGCACTGTCAAGCGGGATTTTGGCATTTTATCGAATTTGGGTGGTTCACAACTACTCAGTAGTAAAATCTTTAATCAGCAAGCCATGCGTTCGTGGGCGAGTGTGATGTTCTTGACGTTATTTACGGCGTTTGGGTCATTGGCACAATCAGCTACGAATTCTGTTAGTGGGACTGACTTATCGGTTAAAAAAACAATTAGTACCCAAAGCCCAACGCTTGGTCAGGACGTAACCTATACTATAAAGGTTAGGAATGATGGAAATATTGGGGCAACAGGCGTAGAACTTACAGATGTTCTTCCTTCGGGAGTTACGTTCAAGTCAGCATCGGTTACGGCTGGTTCGACAAGCAACACGACGAGTGCTGGGGTAACAACCGTCATCTGGAATGTTGGTGCAGTTGGAGCATCTCCTGCTGAATTAACAATGACGATTGTAGCTACCGTAAAAACTCGTGGTTTGTGGTTCAACATTGCTGAAATTACTAAGGAGGTAGAGAAAGATTTAGATTCTACTCCGAATAATAAAGACATTAATGAAGATGATCAAGATGCTGTGTGTTTTTCAGTAGAAGAATATTTTTATAAGGGAGACGAATTCACTACCGCTCTTCCAGCAGGCTACACCAATATTACTTGGACAAGGAAAGTTGGAACAACAGGTACAAAAGTTCCTGTAACGGCAACCACGCCTGGAGTGAAAGTTTTAGCAGATGGTAATTTAACCATTACAGCTATTACTGATTATACAGAATTTGAATTTTCAGCAAGTAATAAAAATTGCCCAGTTACTGGATGTTGTCCAATCAAGTTCATTCCTGGTCCACTTGGTTCAATTGGAGACTATGTTTTCAACGATAACAATGGAAACGGAATTCAAGATTCAGGCGATACTTTTTTATCAGGTGTAAAAGTACAATTATATAAAGCCGACGGTGTAACATTTATTAAAGAGGTTACAACTGGTCCAGACGGTAAATATTTATTTGATTCATTATTCACAGATAGTTATAAGGTAAAATTTGTACTTCCTTCGGGTTCAACATTCTCTCCATCAAAAGTTACTACGGGTGGAACAAATGATGTTAATGATTCAGATGCAGGAACAGATGGCTTTACGGGAGTAATCAATATAGATGTTGAGAAAACTGGTAAAGACAAAGATAATAGAGATGTTGATGCAGGTGTAATTTCAAACAAAGGAACAATTGGAGATTTTGTTTGGTTGGATGCCAATGGCAATAACAAACAAGATGCTGGTGAAGTAGGAGTGGCAGGTGTAACGGTTGAATTATATACTTCAACAGGCACAACACCAATCAAAACATTCACAACACTTGCTGACGGTAAGTATTTGTTTACTGACTTAGCATCAGGTGCTTACAAAGTAAAATTTGTATTACCTTCTGGAAAAACCTTCGTAACGCCTAACACTGGTACTTCTACGGAAGACTCGGATGCTGGTGTGGGCGGGTTCTCAGGAATTATCAATATAGATGTAACTAAACCTGTTGGAGATATAGGTCGTAACAACTTAACAATTGATGCGGGTGTGAAAGCTGACTGTAATATTAATGCAGGAACTTTGGCAACGACTACTCCAAACTTCTGTTTACCAACAGGTGGTTCAGTAGTATTGACTGCAACAACAGGAACAGCACCAACTGTACCAACAGGATATACAGTAAAATATGTATTGACAAAAGGTGCAGGTTTAGTAATTCAACAAGTTGCTAATACACCAACATTTACAGTAAATACAACAGGTGAATACAGAATTCATACCTTAGTATATGACGCAAATCCAGCAAACGGAAGTTTCCTTGATTTATCGGTAGTCCAGTTAGGAACAACTACTGGTGTAGATGTTGTGAAAATTATCACAGACAATAAATTATGTGCGGCATTAGATGTTACAGGAGCTAAGTTCAACGTGAACGAGATTCCAGCAGCACCAGTATTTACCGCTAAAACAATATGTGCAGGAGAGAAAGTAACGATTGGTGATACAGGTCCAGCACAAACAGGAAAATCTTATGCTTGGTTTACATCAGCAACGGGTGGAGTAGCTTTTGCAACGACACAATCAGTTGAGGTTTCGCCAGCAGCAACAACTACTTATTATGTAGAGACAACATTGGTAACGCCAGGTGCTTGTACAAGTGCAAGAGGTTCAGTAGTGGTAACGGTTAATCCAAAACCAGCTAATCCAATTGCAAAATCTACATTATCTAATGATTGTACGAAGAATTTGCAGACAGTTAATTTGGCAGATGCTATTACTACAACTCCTGCGGGAAGCGTAATTGAGTGGCACGTTGCTAATGACCCTGCTTCGGCAATTATTACGAATACAACTACGGCGGGTGCAGGTACTTATTACGCATTTGCTAAATCAACAGTAGGTGGATGTTATAGTGGAGGTGCAACAGTAACGGTAACGATTACTCCTTGTGATTGCCAAAATCCAGCGACTGTTTCAGTTGCACCATTGGCAGCAATTTGTGCAAGTTCAGCAACAGCAGTACAATTAAGTGCTACGATTGGTGGAGGTGCAACAAGCGGAAAATGGACATCGAACGGAACAGGTACATTTGATAATGCTAATATTGTTAATGCAAAATATACCCCATCGGCAGCAGATATAGCTAATGGTTCAGTAGAATTGACATTCACAACAAATGATCCAGATGGAGCAGGTACTCAGTGTATTGCAGCATCAGCAAAAACTACGCTTTCAATCAAAGCAAAACCAGCCGCTCCATACAACTTGAAGTGTAACAAAGAAATTTGTTTGGGAGAAAGTAACAAATTGTTTGCAGTAAGTCCAGGTAGTGTAGTTACTTGGTATGCAACCGCTACAAGCACAACGCCAATTGGTGTTGGTTCAGACGATGGATTTGATGTAACACCAACGGCTGAGGGAACATTTACTTACTATGCAGAAGCAAAAGTAGGAGATTGTACCAGCGAACGTTCTTCGATTTCATTTGTAGTGAAGAAGTGTTTGACAGATTTGGCAGTAATCAAGAAAGTAGTTGATGCACCAGAGGCAGTTTCAGCTCCTGATTATTTATTAGGACAAACGATTACTTATTCAATTCAAGCACAAAACATTGGAACAGCTAACGCTACGGATGTTAAAGTAGATGACATTCTTCCAGCAGGAGCTACCTATGTTAGCTCAACACCATCAGGAGAGTACAATACTTCAACAGGTGTTTGGACGATTGGTAGCTTGACAAAAGGTTCAGAGAAAGTTTTATTAATTCAGATTAAATTAAGTAAAGTTGGTTCAGTAGCTAATACAGCAACAATTTCTGGAACGAACGAAGACCCAACTAAATTAGCAAATAACACTTCAACAGTAACAATCAAAGTAGCAGACATTGCAGATTTGAGTTTGACAAAAACTGTTAGCAAATCAGCGGTAAATGTAGGTGAAGAAGTTGAATACACTATTACAGTATTGAACTCAGGACCAAATACAGCGACTAACGTTGAAGTAAAAGATAAATTGCCAGCAGGTTTAACGTATGTAAGTTCATCTACATTGACTGAAAGTGCAGGAACATTGACAGGTTCAATTGCAAGTCTTGCAAGTGGATCTTCTAAATCTTTCACATTCAAAGCAAAAGTTGCGAAAGATGGAAAAATTACAAACGTTGCTGAGATTAGTAAATCAGACCAAAAAGATCCAGATTCGACACCAGGTAATGTTTCGACTAAACCAGATGAAGATGATGATGATAGTGTAGATATTAATTCAACAACTCTTTGTGATTTGACGAAACCAACTATTGCTTGTGGATGTACTCAAAAAACAGTTTGTTTAGGAAGTAGCGAGACATTGACAGCATCGGGTTGTGGAACAGGAGCTACTTATATATGGAGTAATGGTGAAACAGGAGCAAGTATTACTGTAACGCCTAAGACAAACCAGACTTATACCGTTTATTGTAAGAAAGATGAGTGTAAAAGTGAGGCTTCAAATGCAGTAGAGGTGAAAGTGATTGTGGTAGATACTCCATTATTGGCAGCAGCTCCAAGCAAAATTTGTGCAGGTGAATCAACAACATTGACAGCCAAAGGTTGTGGAGGAGTAATCGAGTGGCAAACATCACCAAAACAAACGGGTCCATCAATTATTGTGAACCCAGTTGTAACACAAACATATAAAGCAGTTTGTAAAGAATTTGAATGTGTTAGTTTAGCAGGAACAGTTGAAGTAATTGTAACTCCAACACCAAAAGCACCAGAGATTGTTTGTGCAAAAGGAGAGATTTGTCCAGGTGAAACTATCTCAATGACAGCTATTAACTGTAACGGACAAGTGAAATGGAGTACAGGTCAGGAAACTACTACAATAACAGTATTCCCAACTGTAACTACTTCATATACAGTTACTTGTTCAGTTAATGGATGTACAAGTGAGCCATCGAAAGCGTTTGTTTTGACAGTGAAACCAATTGCGGTACCAACTATTAAAACATCTGATTTGATTGTTTGTACTGGAGGTTCAGCAACATTGACAGCAGAGGGATGTACAGGTAAAGTAACTTGGTACTTTGGTGATAAGACCTTGACAGGTGCAACTATCATTGTGAAACCAGCTACCACCACAACTTATTATGCTACTTGTAGCTCAATATCTTGTGCCTCTGATAAGTCATCACCAGTAGTTGTACAGGTAGTAAATCCAGCTCCTCCAATTGTAAGTTCTGGAACATCAACCATCTGTTCTGGTTCATCAGTAGAATTAACAGCAACGGGTTGTGAAGGAACAGTAACGTGGTCTGACGGTCAGAAAGGGGCAGTAGTAACGGTGAAACCATTGGCTTCAACTTCATACACTGCAACTTGTACAATCGGTACTTGTGTTAGTGAGACTTCAATTAAGAGAAGTATTACAGTTACTGATTTTGCTAAACCAACAATTACAGCAAATAAATTAACGATATGTGCAGGCGAATCAATTACGATGACTGCCAACGGATGTAACGGAACATTAAAATGGTCTGACGGTGTAACAGGTTCTCCAAGAACAATTACCCCAACGACTGATATTAAATACACAGCAGTTTGTGAATCAGCGACTTGTAAATCAGATGTTTCAAATGAATTAGCTATCAAAGTAAATGTAGCAGGTCCAGCACCAGCCATTGCAGCTACTAAAACTGAAATTTGTGCAAGTGAGACAATTACTTTAACTGCAACAGGTTGTACAGGAACTGTGAAATGGTCAGAGGGAAGTACAGGTTCTACTTTAACAGTAAAACCAAGTACAACTACAACTTATACAGCAGTTTGCTCGACTAATACTTGTGATAGTCCAAAATCAAATGAGGTAACTATCAAAGTTAATCCAGCAGTTGTCTTGAACTTGACAGCATCAGCAAGTAATGAAAAAGTTTGTGCTGATTCAGAAGTGACATTGACATTAGCAGGTTGTACAGGAACAGTAACATGGACAGGAGGTTTGACAGGAACAAGCGTGAAAGTCAAGCCAAGTGCAACAACAACTTATACAGCGACTTGTTCGGGTGTAGCTTGTGCAAAAGATGCTTCGGCAAGTGTGAAAGTATCAGTATTGCCAGGAGCAACAACTCCAAACATTACTCCAACAAATACTCAAATTTGTGCAGGCACAGAAGTAACGTTAACAGCTAATAATTGTAACGGAACAGTATTATGGAGTAACGGAGCAACAACAGCTTCAATCTCAGTTAAACCAAGCACTACGACAATTTACTCAGTAAAATGTTCAGTAGATGGTTGTGGTGAAGCTAAAACGTCTGAACCAGTAACGGTGAAAGTAGGAACGCCAGAAGCACCAGTAGTAACATCAGTTCCACCAAGTGTATGTGCAGGAGGTCAAGTAGTATTGACTGCCACTGGATGTTCAGCAGGGACAATTGTATGGTCTGACGGTAAAACAGGAAGCACAATTACTGAGACAGTAAACGCAACAACAACATACTCGGCTATTTGTAAACAAGGAACTTGTAATAGCCCAGAGTCAAATAAAGTAGTCGTAACAGTAACAGTACCATCAGTACCTACAATCTCTTGTGCAACAAGCACTGTATGTGCAGGAAGTACAATTACATTAGTAGCGACAGGATGCGAAGGAACTGTGAAATGGTCAGATGGACAAACTGGTGCAATCGTAACAGCAACGCCAACTAAGACGACGGATTATACAGCAACTTGTTCAGTAGGAACTTGTACATCAGCACCATCAAGTGTAGCAACGGTGAATGTAGGAAATCCACCTGCACCATCTATCACTTGTAATGCGACTTCGATTTGTCAGGGAATCCAAATTACATTGACAGGTACTAATTGTACTGGAACAATTGTATGGAATGACGGTCAAGTAGGAGCAGTGATTACTGCAAAACCAAACGCAACGACTACTTATACAGCTATCTGTAAATTAGATAAGTGTGAAAGTGGTAAATCAAACCCTGTGACAGTGACAGTAGGAGCTGGTATCAAAACACCAACTACTAAGAACTTGAACAACGTTTGTCCATTTACAACGGTAGATTTAGCATCGGGTGTAACATCAGGTTTATCAGCAGGTGGAATATTTGAATATCATACAGGTGTATTACCAACATCACCATTAGTTTCTAATCCAAATGCAGTAGGTACAGGTACTTATTATGTATTTGAGAAAACAGCTTCGGGATGTTATTCATCGCCAGGTGTAATCAACACATTTGTAAATGCAGACTGTACGCCAAAAGATTGTGCTAAAACACCAGCCACAGCAAGTGCAGGTGCAGACGCTACAATATGTGCAGAGAAAACATATAAGTTAGCGGGAACATTCGGAGGTGCTGCAACAAGCATCACTTGGAAAACAACAGGTACAGGTACATTTGATAATCCATTGAATCCAGTAGCTACTTATCGCTCATCATTAGCGGATGTAATAGCAGGAACAGTTAAATTGATTATCTGTACAAATGACCCAGACGGTTCAGGACCTTGTAAAGCAGCAGCTGATACAATGGTATTGACGATGAACGGTGTGAAATTCAAACCAAGAGTTGTAGTTAATGGTAACTTAAATTCTTGTGGTTCAGACTCAGTAACATTGACCGCAACAACAGGTGCTTACGAATACAAATGGTTTAAATTAGGAACAACAACTGAAATTGCTTCGACGAAGAGTATCACCGTGAAAAACTCAGGTGGATATTACTTCAAGTTAGTGGATGCTACTAAGTGTTGTTCAATCGAATCAGATACAGTAACAGTTAATTATTTGGCAGGACCATCTGCACCAATAGCTAATAGTGTTAAAATTGATAAAGGTACAACGGTTGATTTGACCAAATTGGTAGTAAGTAATACACCAGCAGGAGCAACCTTAGTATTCAAAACAGGAGCAAGTTCAAGTGCTTTGACAGTAGCAAATCCAAGTGCAGTAGGAGCGGGTATTTATTATGCTTGTTACAGATCAGCACAAGGTTGTTTCTCAGTCGCAACGAAAATAACAGTTGAAAATAAAGATACTCCTCCTGTAACGAAAGAGGCTGATATTGAAATTACAGTAACAACTGATAATAATATTGCTCTCGACGGTACAGTGAAAGTAACTGTTACAGTGAAAAATAACGGACCTGCAACTGCAAAGGGTATTAATGTTACAGCTCCAATCCCAGGTGGTTTGACTTATGTGTCTTCAACAGGCGGATTAGTAGTAAGTGGCAGTGACTTAAAAGGTTCGTTAGATAGTTTGATTAGTGGAGGTGTTAAGGTTTATACATGGGTAGGTAAGATTTCAGGCACAACAACAAGTGTAACTGTTGGAGCAACTGGAACTACCACAACCGTAGATCCTAAACCAAGCAACAACGACGGAACTAACCCAAGTGGAAAAGTTATCGTTACTGTGCCACCAACCAACTCGTCAGACTTAGTAGTAACTATCACAACTGATAAATCTACTTATGCTATAAATGATACAGTAACGACAACCATCACGGTAAGAAATCTTGGACCAGCAACTGCTAAAAGTGTAGTTGTAACCAGTGAAGTACCAAATGCTTTGACTTATGTTTCACAAACAGGAGGTTTATTAGTGAATGGAAAAGTATTGACTGGTAAGTTAGATAGCTTAGTAAAAGACGGCGTGAAGATTTACAAATACAAATCAGTATTGACAGGCAGTGGTCCAGTAGTATTAGTGGCAACAGGAACGTCGAATAATCCTGATCCTAATCCAAATAGTAATAATGGTTCAGGAGACGGTACAACGACAATTAATAAAAATGTACCACCATCAAGTGCTGATGTAGTGGTAACAGTAACAACTGATAAAACTAATTACGCAATCGGTGACATCGTAACAACGACAATTACTGTTAAGAATAACGGACCAGCAACGGCAAAAGGAATCAATGTGAGTTCAACGCTTCCATCTATTTTGGAATACATTGCACAAACAGGTGGTTTGACAAAAACTGGAAATGTATTCTCCGCAAGTATTGATAGCTTAGTGAAAGATGGTGTGAAGGTTTATACTTATACAGCCAAAGTAACTGGTAATGGAACAGCGACTATCTCAGCTTCAAGTACAAGTACAACGGTTGATCCAATTCCAAATAATAATAATGGAACAAGTGGAGCAGTTATCAAAGTTGGAGCAACACCAACAACAGGTGCTGATGTAGTAATCACGATTACAACTGATAAAGCAACTTACGCAAAAGGTGATACTGTGACGACTACTATCAAGGTAACTAATCTTGGACCAGAAGTAGCGAAAGGAATTAGCGTTTACTCAGTTATTCCAGGAACATTGACTTACGTATCACAAACAGGTGGTTTAGTTAAAACAGGAAACTTATTGACAGCAACTATTGCAAGTTTAGACAAAGACGGAACTGTAACATATACTTACAAAGCGGTCTTGAATACTAAGTCTGAAACAGTTGTGGCAGTGGGTGGAACAACAACGACACCAGATCCAAATCCAGGAAATAATAATGGAACGGGTACAGGAACGGCAACTATCAATAAAGGAGATGTTGACCCAACTGTTGCAGACGTAGCTATTGTGATTACAGCAGATAAGACCATTGCGAAAGTAGGCGAGAATGTTAATTTCTTATTGACACTTACGAATAATGGACCAGCAACAGCGAAAAATGTAGTATTTGTAAATCCAATTCCAGCAGGATTGACATTCGTGTCAAGCACAACAGGTGAGGTATTGACAAGTGGTGCAATCACAAGAACACTTGATTCATTAGAGAAAGGACAAATTAGAACGTACTCATACATTGCCAAAATGAATGTTAAGACTGATGTGATAAACACAGTTTCGGTAGGTTCAACCAAAGATAACGTAGGACCAAATAACTTCTCGTTCGTAATTGTAAAAGGAGATACTACTACAACGATAAGAGACGAAGCAGAAGTTGCTCTGATATTATCGGCTGATAAGCAGTTAATTAAGAAAGATTCTGAAGTAACATTCACTATCAAATTAACGAACAATGGTAATAAGACAGCAACGAATGTAGTAGTGGATAACATTTTACCTAAAAACTTAACATTTGTATCTGGTGATCCAGAAAGAAGAGGCGATACATTGAGAGTAACTACGGCATCTCTCGCAAATGGCGAAATGAAGACATATACTTATAAAGCGAAAGTGAATAAGGATACAATCATTAGCAACACAGCGAGAATTACGAAGTCATCACCAATTGACCCAATCTTGACAAACAATGTTTCGACTGTGGTATTAGTACCAGAAACCGATACAACGTATGCAGATTTGGGAGTGTTGATAACGGCTGATAAAGCAACCTATAAGAAAGACGACAATGTAGTTTATACAGTAACATTGACAAACAATGGAGCTGGTAAAGTGAAAAACGTTGAATTGTGTGGTGCGTTCCCAACTGGATTAACATTCGTGTCAGGAACAGGAGCTTTAATATCAGGAGATAGCTTGAAGTTTAAAGTTGATACATTGAGTAAAGGTAGAACTCGTACATTCACTTATACTGCGAAAGCAACGAAAGTAGGAGAGATTGCCAATACAGTATCAATCTGTAAATCAAGCAAGCCAGATTTGATTACGCCAAACAATACAAGTACAGTGAAAATCAAAGTTGATTCATCAACAACTGGTGGTGACTGTAAAGTTGAATTGGCAATGGCAATCATTGACACTGCAAAAGTTTCAGACGGAGTTTATAACGTAACTTATCGTTTAATTGCGAAGAACGTTTGTAAGGATACTTTGAAAACTGTAACATTGACCAATGACTTAGCGAAAACGTTTAGAACGCCAGTAACATATCAGGTTACAGGAAAACCAAGTACAGGTGTAAGAACCAACTTGATTCCAAATGACTTGTTTGGCAATACAGTCTTAGACTCGAGCTTAGTTAAAGCTGGAAGCTATATGTTACCAAACGCAATCGACACCATCAAGTATGTGGTGAAAGTAACATTGGCAGGTAATAAAGGACCATTTGTGAGCAACGCAACCATAACTGGTAAAACTGCCCCAGGCAACCAAGTATTGACAGCGAATGCGAAAGATGTGTTACGTTTCGACTTACCAAACACACGTATAGGTGTAGCGAAGGAAGTAGTAACGACAGCCTTGAAAAACGATTCGACAACATTCTGGACAGTTAAATACCGCATCCGTGTCGTAAACTTAGGAGCTAATGCAATTACTAATTTGAGTGTTAAAGATAGTCTTGCAGCAGTATTTACAGCAAAAGGAGCGAAAATCATTGGCAAACCAGTATTGTTTGCATCACAAGGATTGACAATCAACAAAAACTACACGGGTGTAGGTAAAGGTGATAGTACAGAGTTATTAGACCCAACTAAATCAGGTTTAGGATTAATTGACTCGCTTCGTATAGGTATAATTGACTTAACAGTGAGAGTAGATGTAGCTGGTGCAAGTGACCCAGAGAAAATCTTTAACAACGTTGCAATAGGTACTGGTAGAGGTACAGATAACAAAACGTATAAAGATATTTCAACTGATGGTACAAACCCTGATCCAGATGGAGATAAAGACCCATCTAATAACAGTGTAGCAACACCAGTGAGATTATTAGATCGTGATCCAGTGGGTGTACAAATTGGTTTAGCATTAGCAGCAGTGAGAGATACCATCCCTCAACCAGATAGCACTTGTAACGTATTGTTAGTAATGACTGCGAAAAACTACGGTAAGGATAATTTGAAAAATGTACGTCTATGTACAAATATCGAAAAGACTATCGGTAGAGATGCCCAATCATGGAAATTGGTGGGTGCTCCAAGAGTAATCAAAGGAAATGTGAAAATCAATTTAGCTTTCAACGGCAACTCTGATTCGACCATTACTAAAACAGATAGCTCATTCTTAGCAGTAGGAGATAGTATCGTGGTAGCATACACTGTAAATATTAAGAAGCCAGCGAAAGATACCATTTACACCCAAGCCATTGCGAAGGCAGTAAGTGCAGTTGATCCAACGAAGAGTACATCTGATATTTCAATGAACGGCTTGAAACCAGATATTAATGGAGACGGTAAACCAGACGAGGCAGCACCAACACCAATTATCTGTAATCCAAAAGCACAGCCACCAGTTGGTAAGTTGTTGATTCCAAATGGTTTATCGCCAAACGGTGACAACATCGCTGAGACATTAGTGATACAAGGTTATGATAAGGCAACTCAAAAAGTAGAATTGATTATCTTTAATCGTTGGGGTGGTGTTGTTTATGCACAGGATGATTATGATGGAGAAAAAGATGGCTTCAAAGGTATTGCTAACCAAGGTGTAGTAGCCGTTGGTAAAGGTCAGGGATTACCAGATGGAACATACTTCTACTGCGTAACACTGAAAGATAGAACGTCAGGTGCGAAAATTGGAGAGGAAGTAATTTCTTCATTGACATTGTTGAGATAATTAATTGAAATACTCGGTAGCTCTAAAAAGGCTACCGAGTATAAATAAAGCAGAAAGACTCATAGGATTTGTAAGAGACTGAAACGAAAAGTCTTTCTGAATCCTTACAAAAATTAAATTCATTTAAACATTTTATCACATGAAACTCCAAGGTTTGCTTACAAGAGTTAGATATATGACAGCATTGGCTATCGCTACGTTGGCAGGTATCCAAACCGTTCATGCACAGCAAGAGGTTCAATACTCTCAATATATGTTCAATATGTTGGCGGTAAATCCAGCGTATGCAGGTAGTAGAGACGTATTAAGTATGACTGGCTTGTATCGTCAGCAATGGGCAAATATATCTAATGCTAATACGGCATCATTCACCATAGATATGCCTATCAAAAAAGAAAAAGTAGGAGTTGGCTTACAAGCCTACCGTGACCAAATTGGTATTTTTACGAATACGGGTCTTTACGGTTCTTACGCCTACCGAGTAAAAGTTTCTCAAAGAACTACGCTATCAATGGGTATTCAAGGAGGAGTGAATAATCTTGTGGGTGATTTTAGAGATATTATTACTGCCTATAACACAGGAGGAACAGGGATTAATAATGACCCAACTTTCTCAGGAGGTATCAATAAATGGTTACCAAACGTGGGTGTGGGACTTTATTTGAGTAATGACCGAGGATATATTGGTTTATCTGCCCCGACTCTGATTCAGAATGTAATTGGAGTAACAGGAAAAGCTGACTCGACAGCTCGTCAAGACCGTCACTATTTTTTAATGGCTGGTTTCGTAGTAGGCTTAGGACGTTCCTTGGCATTGAAACCATCGTTCTTAGTAAAAGCAACTCGTGATGCAGCGGCTTTTGACTTTAATTTAAACCTTTGGATTAAAGACAGAATTGCGATTGGTGGTTCATGGAGAACCAACAACAGTAACTTTAAATCTCCTTTCTCAAATAACGGAGGAGATGCAGTAGTTGGACTTTTAGAAATACAACTAACTGACCAATTCCGTTTGGGATATTCGTATGACTTCATGCTGAATGGACTTGGGAAAAGAGCAGGAGCAACCCACGAAGCTATGCTGAGATATGAATTTGGTTATCGTAAAGCCAAAATTCTTACACCGAGATATTTCTAATGATGTGCTAATTTGGAAATGTGCTAATTTGAAAATTCCAAACCTTGTATAGGTTCTAATTATTTTCAAATAAACTCATCATCAAATTTTCAAATTAAAATTAAATAACCCCCGCCTTAATAACGTAGTAAAACTTTCTTAAAACGATGATTAATTTGAAGAAAACTGGACTAATGCTTGTGCTGGCATTGCTGGTAGTTGCTAAAACATTCTCTCAGTCTTTGAAAGACGCAGAGTATGAGTTTAACAAAATGAGCTACCTCAACGCCGCCGAAATGTTCGAGCAGGTTTTGAAAGGAAAACTTTCCGATTCAGAAAAGCAGTCGGCTCGTATGAAATTGGCTTATGCCTATCGCCAAATTCATGACTCGCAAAATGCGGAGCGAGTTTATAGAGAATTAATCAGTGGAGGTTCTCAACTTTCAGGCGATGCCTCGAAAGCGTATTTGTACTATGCCCAAGCATTGGCTTCAAACGGCAAGTATAAAGATGCACAAGAAGCCTACGAAAAATATTCAAAAGTAGAATCAGCCGATAAACGTAGTGGTGGTTTTCAAAAGCTCTATAAAAATGTAGAGACTTTGAATAAAAATGCCGCTTGCTACAAAGTGGACTACCTTTCTATCAACTCAGACAAGGCTGATTTTAGCCCAATGTACTACAAAAATGGTCTGGTTTTCAATTCAAGTCGTACCGAAGGCACGGGTCTAAAACGTGTATTCTGTTGGGATAATTCTCGTTTCTTGGATATGTACTATCTTACTGACCTTACTCAGTTGACTTCTTCGGCCGCTGGTTTAGGTGGTTCAGGAGCTAATAAAACGGCTTCAAGAGGTACAGAAAGAGTAGTAGGTTCAGACGAATATACTGCCCCAACTGCCAATGATACAAGAACAGTAGGAACGTTTGGTGGGACAAATATCTATCAAGGATATGGCTATTCAGAGACACCTCAAACGAAAACACAGAGATTTAGTAAAACATTAAATTCTAAGTATCACGAAGGTCCAATGACTTTTTCGAGTGATGGTAAGAAAGTTATATTCACACGTAACAACTATACAAACGGAAAATATAAAACCTCTTCTGATAAAATCAATAAGCTGAAAATTTATACAGCCGACGACAAAGGAGCTGGTCAATGGAATAATATAAAAGAAGTACCTTTCAATTCTAACGAATATTCAACAGGACATCCATCTCTTTCAAAAGATGATAAATTGATGTATTTTGTGTCGGATATGCCAGGAGGTTTTGGAGGAACGGATTTGTACGTAGTTCAATACAACGGTGGAGCTTTTGGAACACCAGTAAATTTAGGTCCAGAAATCAATACCGCAGGAAACGAAATGTTCCCGTTTGTGGACGAAAGAGGAAACCTTTATTTTTCTTCTGACGGACACGCTGGTTTGGGTGATTTAGATATTTTCTATGCTCAATTGACAGATGGTTCAAAATTGAAGGGAAAAATCAAAAATATGGGTACGCCTGTCAATTCAAGCAAAGATGACTTCGGTTTCATTGCAGACGGCGAGCGTAAAATGGGTTATTTGTCTTCAAATCGTAAGCGTGGAGGAACTGATGATGATATTTATCGTTTCACTCGTGATTGTGATGAAAAACCAGATTGCGAAGAAGTACAAATCATTGTCTATGATGCAGAATCAAAAATGCCTTTGGATAATGCAGACGTAGCCGTTACGGTGGATGGTAAAACTGAAATGAAGAAAACGGATTCAAACGGAACTGTTAAAATCTGTGTAGAAGAAGGTAAAGAATGTGAATTGAAAGCAAGCCGTGAAGGATATTTACCAAACACAGTAGCTTGTAAAGAAGGAGAAGCAACCGTTGATATTCCATTATCGAGAATCAAAGACGTAGCTTCCGTTGATAGCAGTTCTGTTCAAGGTGGTACAACTACAACGGACGGTTCTTCAACAACTTATTCACAAACAACAACTACTGACGGTGGAACAGCCGTTGATGGAAGTACAGTAGGTTATCAAGGTACAACTGGAAACACAATTCCATGCCCTGCGACTAAAACAATTCGTGGACGTGTAACTGCCAATAAAGACAAACGTGCTTTGGGTGGTGTAACAGTAACATTAAGAAACGAATGTGACGGTTCAACGCAAAGTTTTGTAACAGGTGCTGACGGACGCTATCAATTTGAAATCTGCGAAGGTTGTGACTATACAATCGAAGCGGCAAAAGATAATTTTGGCTCACGTGGAAACAAAATTAAGAAATTGGGTAAAGGTGGACCAAGAACGGTTAATGCTAATTTGAGTATGTTTGAACAAGGAGACGTAGTAGCGATTGATAATATTTATTATGACTATGGTAAGTGTAACATCCGTGAAGATGCTTCTCGTGAATTAGACAAATTGGCTTCGATGATGAAACGTTACAGATCAATGACCGTTGAGATTCGTTCACACACAGATAGCCGTGCAACGACAGAGTTCAACCAAAAAGTATCAGAAGGACGTTCGCAAGCAGTTAAGAAATACTTAGTAAAACGTGGCGTTTCAGCAAGTAGAATCGAAGCATCTGGTTACGGTGAATCTCAATTATTGAACGAATGTGCTGATGGTGTAGAATGTTCAGAAGAACAACATTCAGCTAACCGTCGTACAGAATTCAAGGTTATTCAATTGAAATAGAACAAAGTAAGGATTAATTTAATAAATAATGAAATGCCTCAGTCGAAAGATTGGGGCATTTTTTCGTTCAAATAAACCAGACAGAAATGTCATTCGTTATGAGTACATTTAAGGAATTTATATGTTTTATCATAGAGTTTTGTATGCAAAATGTCTTCTAAATTGAGCAAATACAATTTTAACCATAAAACCATTATCCAATCACTCATAATCACCATGAAAAAGAAACAATTAACCCAGAGTTTTATCATTTTTTTAGGAATATTTATTTCTAATTTTTCGATAAATGCCCAAAAGAAATTTACTTGGGTAAGTACTACCGAAAATCAGGCTTGGGTGGTTCGTAAAAATATTCCAAAAGCAACTATCACTCCGAATCAAACTATCGTTTTGAATCCTTCGGAGGTTCTCCAAACCATGGAGGGCTTCGGAACTTGCTTTAATGAAGCGGGCTGGTTTTCCTTACAATTATTACCCCAAAAAGACCAAGACTACATCTTCAAAGAACTATTTGCACCAAATACAGGGGCAAACCTAACGCTTTGTAGGATGCCTTTGGGAGCAAACGATTTTTCAAAAGATTGGTACTCGTTCAACGAAACGGAAGGTGATTTTGAGATGAAAAATTTTAGCATTACTAATGATTTGAACAGCTTAGTCCCATACATTCACAAGGCACAGAGTTATAATCCTAAAATCAAAATTTGGGCTTCACCGTGGTCGCCTCCGTCTTGGATGAAATACAATAAACACTATGCTGCCAAAAGCCTGATCAAAGGCGTAACTAACAATGAATCAGAGGAATGGGGGATTTATTTTGCAGGAATAAATAACGGATTGCCACAAGATAGAGAAGGTAAAGAAGGGCAAAATATGTTTATTCAAGAAGAACCTTACTTCAAAGCCTACGCCAAGTATTTTGGAAAATTTGTGAGTGCCTATCGTGAACAAAACATCAATATCAGCATGGTGATGCCTCAAAACGAATTTAATTCTGCCCAACCCTTCCCAAGTTGTACTTGGACTGCGGCGGGGTTAAACAAATTTATCAAATACCTTGGTCCTGAGATGAAAGCCCAAAATGTGGATGTATTTTTTGGAACAATGGAAAGACCAAAGTTTGAGTTGGTGGATAGTATCTTGACCAGTCCAGACGGGCGTGAGTACATAAAAGGCGTTGGTTTTCAGTGGGATGGCAAAGGAGCTATTGCCAAGATTCATGAGCGTTATCCTAATCTAAAACTTTATCAGTCAGAACAGGAATGTGGCAATGGCAAAAATAACTGGAAATATGCCAAACACACGTGGGATTTGATGAAACACTACATCGGCAATGGTGCAAGTGCTTATATGTACTGGAATACAAGTTTATTGAAAGGCTCAATCAGCCGTTGGGGATGGAAACAAAACTCCATGATAAGCGTTGATGAAAACACGAAAACTTATCAGTTTAACTACGATTATTATGCCTTCAAACACCTAAGTCACTTTGTGAAACCAGGGTCAAAACTCTTGAAGGCTTCGAGCGAATATAAAAACGTTTTAGCATTCATAACGCCTGAAAATCAAGTAGTTATTGTGATTCATAATAACCAATCACAAGCTGTCGTAATGAATGTAAAGGTAGGAAATAAAAGTATTACACCTACGTTGGCAGCGGATTCGTTTAATACTTTTTTGTTGAAATAGTATTGGTGATTAAACGATTTAGTGTTATCAATTAACGTGGTGATTTTCAGAACCAAGTGTATCTATTGTGATAGGCATACTTGGTTTTTTTATGTAAATTAGTATCAATAAAGTTAAACTCATGTATATAGACTTCCATACCCACAAACCCATATTCAGTTCCAACTCAGAGGTTTTGGAGGTGATTTCTATGCACAAAATGGTAAAATATGAAAACGAATATTTCACCGTAGGACATCATCCTTGGTGGACAGAAGCACCGCTTTCGGAAGGAGATTTACAGAATTTAGAGGCTTTATTATTGGATAAATTTTGCCTCGGAATTGGGGAATCAGGATTAGATAAGTTGAAAGGGGCTTCCAAAGAAATTCAGGAAGAGGTCTTTTATCAACACATCATGCTGGCGAATAAACATAATGTTCCCCTCATTATCCATTGTGTGAGACAGTATGACCAAGTAATTAATTTTAGAAAAAAATACGGAAAAACACCTTGGGTGATTCACGGTTTTAGAAGAAATACTCAGTTAGCAAAATCCCTCATCGACCAAGGAATTATAGTTTCGGTAAGTCCGTTTGAAAATATGAATGAGAGTTTTGTAGAAATGCTAAAACACTTACCCTCAGACACTTATTTCATTGAAACGGATAGTGAATATTCTCTAAACATCATGCAACGTTATCAAATTATGGCTGATTTGAAAGGGATTAATTTGGAAGATTTAAAGGTACAGATGATGGAGAATTTTAATGCGTTTTTTGCTTGGAAGGGGGTTGGTTTTACAAAATTAGCGTATTAAATTCCTCATCCTCAACTCGCTCAAAGTTCTGTTCAAACTCCGCAAAGTTATCCCTAAGTAATTGGCAATATCTAACTTCGGTATCGTCTCAAATATCCCAGGAAATTCTTTTTGAATTCGTAATAAATTCATCTCTACATCATTCGACTGATTATGAGCGTGACGTAGGGCTTTGTAATGTATTTTGGCAGATAAAGCCTTTAAAATCAAATGATTGAAAATTTTGTCTTTATCCAAAAAGTGTTTGAAATTCTCTTCTGAAATTTTATAAACTGATAATTCTGTAACCGCTGAAACCCCACAAACACTAACGTGATTGTTAATAATTTCGATTTCTCCCACAATTTCCCCTTCTCCAAAAAACTCTTCCACAAAGTCATTTCCATTCTCGTTAGTCAAAAAACATTTGGCAATACCTGACTTGATAATATAGACAGTATTTACACGTTTCCCTTGTCCAATGAGGGTTTGATGGGGAAGATAGGTTTGTGGATCTGAATTAAGATTTTTCTTGACATAATCCAGTAATTCTTGATTAGTTCTAATCATTTTTTTATCGTTGAGACAAATGTCCTTTACTGATGTTGAAATTAGTATTTTCTTTGCAGTGTTCAAAATAAAAGGCTGTTGGATATTTTGTGGTACTGTGGTAGGGACGAATAGCATTCGTCCTTTCTATGAGACTGCGGACGAATGCTATTCGTCCCTACCATAAAAACAGCCAAAGAAAAATCAAAACCATGCAAACAGACAGATTATCCAAACAAATAGAATTTATCAAAGAAATTGATAAAATCAAATACATCCAAAGGAGAACCAAACTCATCAACAGTGACCGTCACGAAAATGATGCAGAACACAGTTGGCATTTGGCAATGATGACCATTGTTTTGGCAGAATATTCCAACACGCCAATCGATGTATTAAAAGTGTTGAAAATGGTCTTAATCCACGACATTGTGGAGATTGACACAGGTGATGTTTTCCTCCACGATACCACAAAAAATCACGACAATACCGACGAAGAAACCACTGCGGCAAAACGCATTTTTGGAATGCTTCCACCCGAACAAGCCGAGGAATTTATTATCGTTTGGGAGGAGTTTGAGGAGGGAGAAACCAATGAAGCCAAATTCGCCAAAGCGATGGATAGGTTTGAACCCCTATTACAAAATGCCTCAAATAAAGGCGGTACTTGGGCAGAGTATAATGTTGATTATCAGAGGGTTATCGATACAGCATTTAAAATCAAAAAAGGCTCTGAGACGATTTGGAGCTACACAGAAGACCTTTTGAATAAATCTGTCGAGGAAGGGATATTGTTGAAAAGATAATGGAATACTAACTCATATTTTTGGGTGCATGAATAAGTGCAGGTCATTCTTTTTTTACCCCCAACGGATTGAAATCCGTTGTTAGGAAATAGGTCATTCCTACGGAATTTTGTCGCTTTAAATAAGTCCCAGAGGGACGACTCATATCCTAACAACGGATTTTAATCCGTTGAAAATCGGAATACTTGCACTTATTCGTACACTCAAATTTTCGTTTATCCTTCTAATTAACAAAACTTTAACAGCAAAAAATGCTTGCCTAAATATTGAAAAGCATAACTTTGCGGTTCAACAAAATCTCAACAAAATATGAAAAAATTATTCTTTACATTATCTCTGTTATTTGTGGGCGTACTGACCCAAGCACAAATAAAAACGCCTAATGCAAGCCCCAGTGCAAGCGTTATCCAAGAAATTGGTTTAGGCAAAGCCACCATCGAGTATTCTCGTCCATCATTAAAAGGGCGTAAAATGTTTGGGGCGGAGTTGATTCCTTATGGTAAAATTTGGAGAACGGGAGCAAACAAAATCCCAAGTTTGATTTTATCGCAAGACATGACCATTGAAGGAAAGAAAATATCGGCGGGTACTTATGGTATAGCTACCGTTCCAAATGCTACGGAGTGGACAATCATTATCACCAAAAATGCTGAACAATGGGGCGTGTATGAATACAAGGAAGCGGAGGACTTGATGCGTTTCAACGTGAAAGCTGAAAAGTTAATGAACAAAGAAGAGTATTTTACGATGGGTTTCAGCGACTTTACGCCAACGAGTGCCTCGGTTGTGATTGCGTGGGAAAACACACAAGTAAAATTTAAACTTGCCCAAGACCCAAGCGAAACCATCATGGCAGATATTAAGGCAAAAACGGCTGAAAAGGATGTAAATACTGAGACATTGCAAGGGGCTGCCAACTATTACCTTGAAAATGGTAAAGATTTGAATCAGGCAATGGAATGGGCAAACAAGGTTGTGGAGAAGGATAAACAATATTGGACATTGGCTTTGAGAGCGAAAATTGCTCAAAAATTAGGCAAATGTGAAATTGCCAAAGAAGATGCCAAAGTGGGCATTGAATTAGCTAAGAAAGAAAACGATAATTCATACGTGATGACATTGAGCAAAATATTGGCTACTTGTAAGTAGTTGTTAAGTTTTAAGTCGATAAGTTGTTAAGTTAAAAATGACACACAAGTTGCTGATTAACAAAAAGTTATAGATAATTTTTAGATTTAAAATAACATAAATTATTACTCAAAAAATACTTAAAGAGATTGCTGTTTGTTCGGCAATCTCTTTTTTGTTGGTAACTAATTGTCAGACCTGTTTCGAGAATTTTCTGTAATAATAAATGATAAAACCTATTTGTAAGATGGTACAAAAAACAGCGGGTAAAATCTGGCTATAAGGCTTATACATATACAAAACTGAACCTGAGAAAGCTGATAATAATCCAGAAAATGCTCCAATCATTTTATAGATATGTTCATAAAACCATAATCTTTGATACTTGGTTTTTGGGATAAAATATCTCAAAAAATCATATAAAATTATGATTAATAAGCCTCCTACGGTGCTGTAAATAACCACTGGATTCCATATCATGCCAATGGTTTTGAAGTAGTATAAAAAATAAAAAACGGTACTTACGGACAATATAGCAACTATTATGTCAAGCATCTTTGGCTCATTAGATTTTGCTTTTATGATTCTGTAACCCGAAAACCCAACATAACCACTCAGCACGGTAATGACTAATAAAAAGTTATTTCTACCAAAGATAAAAACGCCAAAAAGTGCCGTTAAAATGACGATTGATAGAACTGCCAAAAAGACTTTCCCTACTTTTTTATGGAATATTATTCGCTTATTTGATATGATGGCAATGATAGCCAGAATGAGGGCAAATGTCCCTGCGGTAACGTGAATAAAAATGTTTGATTTATGTAAGATTTCCATTATTTTGATTTTAAAATTGTTTACTAATCCATCAAATAAAAAATACAATAAGTCATGCCTAAATTGAAGGCGGCATGGCAAATTATTGCTCCTAAAATTGACCCAGAAAGTTTTTTGAATTTGAAAAATAAAAGGCTTACCAAAAACATACACAATACCCAAATGATAGCTGGAATTGTGTAAAACGCCCATTGGTTGTTGATAAAGACTAAGCCAAAATGTGAAATATGAACTAAGGCAAATGCGGAGCTATCAACGAGAGAGGCATTTCTTTCTCCAATTGATTTTTCAAAACTTGCGTGAATGATTCCTCTGAATAACAGCTCCTCGCCAATAGGACTAAAAGTCATGCCCGTAAATGCCATGATTGCAAATAGTATTAGCTTGTCATTTGGATTTATTTGAAGGGGAATTCGATACGATTTACCAATATATTGATACCAATTTTCGTAAGAATTACCATAAAGCAACTTTCCTAAAAAATAAATCAATACACTGACTAACAATCCAATAAAAAAAGCGATTAGTAATGATTTGTAGTTTTTGGACTTCTTTATTCCGATTTTTTCTCTTCCATATTTACTCAAAAAAATAAAGGGTAAAAAGGAAGAAATAGCCATAATATGACCAATATATTCGTAATTCCCAGTAGCATTTGCATGCATGACTAATAAGAATCTGGGAATACAAATCAAAAAAAATAAGGTCAATCCGAATTTCCAGTTGAAACTGAAAAGCCTATTCCAAAAAGGTTTTAGTTCGTTTTCCATATTCTCATTTCATGTTTATTGTTATCGTTTCATCTTTTTCTAAAACAAAAATCATATCTTCAAATTTTGGAGCTGAAAGAGGTGGTCTTACATTATTTGAACATCCCCAACTTTCCTTCGGTATCCCCAAAAAATCGGTATCCATTTTCTTATTATTGTTTTCATCGTGATAAGACCGCACAGCATATTTACCCGATTTGAGATTCTTGAAAATAGCTTGTGTTTCATTTTCTTCAATCTTTATCCATTGCTGTTGAAGTGATTTTTGGGTTTGGTCTTGTAGCATTACATAAGCCAAACCATCATTGTTTTTAAACTTTTTGACATTGACAATCAATGAGATATTTTGGGATTGTGCCGTGAAAGCATAACCCACCAAGAAGGTTGTAAGTAGTTTTTTCATTAGAAATTAAATTTTATTTGAGGCACAAAGGAAGGGACAATCATAGACTCAAATGTCTCGAAAGGTAGGGATGGACTTGTAAATGGGCGTTTTTTTAAGATTTCTGAAATTCCAAAGGTGTTTTACCCACCATTTGTTTAAAAATCTTATTGAAAGACGATTTGGATTGAAAGCCACAGTCGAATCCGATGGCAAGAATTGAATAATGAGCAAAGGCAGGATTTTTCAAACGTTCTTTCACTGCCTCCACACGATAGCCGTTAATGAAATTGAAAAAATTGGAGGAAGTCTTTTGATTGATAATTTGAGATAACTGATTGGAGGTCAAATCTAATTGTTGGGCAAGCGTCGCAAGGCTCAGATTTTCATCTAAATAGGGTTTGTTTTCTTCCATGTGTAAAACTAATTTCTGAAAAAACTCATCGACCATTTCATCAGTCAGTCCAGAATTTTTATAGTTTGGTTTTGAATCAGAAGCCTTCTCAAAATTTGTTTCAATGGGAATATTTGTAAAAACTGTTGTTTGTCGTAATCCAAAAAAGCCGATAAAAAAGAGGTAAAAAGTGAGAAGACTCCCAACGACAGCAAATAAATTTTGGTAAGTAACCAGTCCTAAATTTACGCCGAATTTGATGAGAGGAAATAAGACGATAAACATAATCAAAAAAGAAATAACTATCCATTTGAGCCAATTGAGATTGATTCTCTCAGTATAAGAATAATTTTCGGGGATGAGTTTTTGATAGTTGAGAAGGACTCGCAAGCTCAAAATGGTATAAAATGCAGGAATTAAAGCCAATGGAATTGTTAGCGTATTTTGAAACCCGTTTGGAAAATCATTGCTAAAAATTGGTAGTCCATCTTTAAACGAAATGCTGTTTGAATGAATAAGATTTAGGCAAATGCAAATCAAGCTAAAAATGGAGAAAGGCAACAGGTGAATCCAATATTTTTTCCATAAAAAATCACTTCCTACCGAGAAAGAATAGACGTACAAATAGAGGATTGGCGAACTTATCAAAGGCAAATAAAAACCCATTATTTGCAAGAAATTTGGGGCAAAAGGGGCTGGTAATAAATTGTCGTAGTAGAACATCAATTGAAAAGAAACGACCCCAAACCAAGTCATTAACAGATAGTCAGAAATAGAGTTTTTCCTTTTAGACTTCAATAAAAGTATCAAGAAAAACCCCTGTATGACTCCTGTTAATAGTAAAGATTTGAAAATCATTTTTGAATATCTTTATTGAATTAATCTGACAAATTTTTACTTTAATTTATTGATTTTCAAATATTTATCTTTTTAGACAGCAACTCTCTTAATTGGTTTGACTATACATACTATAAAGACGACTAATCAATATTACCCAACGCCAAAACGAATGTAGAGTTAGTAGGGTACTATACATTAATTTTCAAGAAATAAATTACCAAAACAGCTAATACAATAAATATCAATGGCGAAATAATCATATTGTACTCACCTCTTCTAATGTGTAATGCCATAGCACCAATCATAACAACGACAATAGCATACGATGAATAATTAGTAACTGAAAATGGTACTGATTTGATAACTCTTGGTAAAATGATTAACAGCCCAATTAATAGTTCAGCTAAACCTAAACATCTTACAAATGATGTAGGGAAATCACTAACCCATTTCATGTTTTCTGATAATTTTGAAACTGGCATAAATAGTTTCATAAAACCAACCATCGTAAAGATAATTGATAAAAGTACTTGACAAATCCAAAGTGTGATATTCATAGATAAATATTTTAATTGTTAGATAATTTTTGAAAGGGTTTATAGATACTTGGAGCATCCACCAAAAACCAAATAGCAATGATTACATCAAATATCGCACAGCCAAAAGACGAAAGTGCGTCATTATGAATCATTGGGTAACCTTTTATGTGGTGAAAAATATCTGCAACTGTATGAATTAACCAACCGAAGGCAATAAATTTATAAGAGTTAAGTCCTTGATAGGCAAAGTAACCAAGTAATATAGCAATGGGCATTCCAAGTCCTAAGCTATTATTGACATAAACTCCGCCTGCAACACCAAGCATGATTACCATTGTTTTTTGGCGGTAGGGTTCTTTTATAAACGATACGAGAGTAATAAAAATAACTCCTCCGAGGAGAGATGAAAGGATGTCACCATTTGTAAATGGGATGGGGGTACTATACTGATGCATTTTCTGATTTGCTTTTAAAATTATTATGCAAAGGTCAGTTTAATACTAAAAAATAAACAGTATTTAATAATCCAATTTTAGGACTTTTCAATCAATTTTTTAAATTCAGCTGGTGTGACACCTTCATACTTCTTGAAGATTCGAGAAAAATAGGATGGTTCGAGATGCCCTACTTGATATGAAATTTCACTTATAGTTAGTGAAGTTTGAAAAAGCAAGTATTTCGCTTCACATATAATGGTTTCATCAATCCAGGTTGTTGGTGACTTTCCTGTTATTTCCTTTACCGATTTATTGAGATGATTAGGTGTAATGTGTAATAAATTGGCATAATCTGTCACTTTTTGTTTTTCTTTGATATTCAGAAAAAGTAACTCTCTAAATTGATGCGTAATCTTTGTTGCCGATGTTAGTTTTTCGTTGTTTTTAGTAGTGCAAGTGTTCAATTCAAAAAGTATGGCAAATAAATACGACTGGATAAGTTCATTTTGTTGAATCCCATTTGAAGCATATTCAGCTTGAATACGATTGAATAATTGGAACAAAAAAAATGCTTTTTGTTTTGATAACTTTAATTGGCAATCACCCCAAATTTTTAAGAAGTCAAAATGGTTAATCAATTCTTTGTTTCCCAATTTTCCGATTAAGAAGTCGGGGTGAAAGTGGATAGTAAATCCTTCTACACAATTATCTATACCATCTAAGGAAAAAATTTGTCCCGCAGGTACTATCAAAATTTCATTTGGTTTTATCTCACACTCTCTAAATCCAATTTTCGCTTTGTAAACACCTTCTGAGACAAAAATGAGCGAATGACTATTTTCTTTGGAAGGCGTTATTGGAAACTTTGCATACTTTTTAATGTCTTCCAGTTTTGAACAAAAGAACATTTCAAAATTAACCTTAAAGATACTGTCAGTTGCTTTTTCATTGGCAACAAACTTGTCTCTAAATGATTTCGCATCATAAGTTTTAACTTGAACTTTTGAAGTCATATATTTGGCAAGGCTTGGCGATTGAAAGTTGAAAGAGTGTTTTCATATAGGTACTTTTTACTCAGGAAATTTACTCTTATCAAGCCCAGGGATGATTCTGAGGGCATTTTTGTAATAAACCTTCTTCAAAATCGCATCTGAAAGTCCGATGCCGTACATTCTCCAAAAGGCATGATATTTTTTGTGATAAGGGAAATATTCGTCTTCCGTTTCCAAGACTCTGAAATAGGTTTCGTACTCGTCAGGCACGTAGGAATCTTTCCCAAACAAAACCTTATCCTGACGTTTTTCAAAGAACTTTTTAGCTGCCCTCGGTTGGCGACCTAACTCCGCAATCACCGCCCCGATTTCCACGTACATATTCGGAAAAATGTCCATCAAACTATCCAATTTTGCGAGATTATTTGGATACCAACCCATGTGTGCGTTGATGAAAGTCGTTTTGGGATGTTTTCTGAAAATATTATGCTGTTGCTCAATCAATTGTTCCCACGAAAAATCCCCTTTGCTGGTTTCTCGCTTGCGTTCTTTGTGAGTTTTTAGTTCCAACCAACGTTCATTGTACGAGTCCACAGGTTGCCAAAAAGGGGCTGGGTCTGCGGTATGAATGATTACTGGAATGCCCAATTCCCCACATTTTGCCCAAATCGGGTCAATGCGAGCATCATCCACAGGAATTAACTTTCCGTTTCCTTTCACACTAAAGCCCAAACTTTTATAAATTTTCAAACCCTTCGCTCCGTGATTTTTAACATCATCGGTGAGTTTAGCAACTGCCTTTTCTGTCCAACCCGCTTCGCCTATATTTGAGAAATCTACGTTGGTAAAAATGGCAAAACGATTAGGAAATGCCTTTTGAGTAAGTTCGATTTGGTTATAAAGTGTGGCATTGCTTTTGGCTTCATCAGCACCCCAACCACGCCCACTCAAATTGACCAAAAGCCCCATATTGAGCTTATCCATTCCCTCCACCAATTTCGCCACTTTCTCCTGACTATCCATCTCCCATTGATGATTATGAACATCAATAAACGGAAATTTTGCCCGTTTCGTAGGATGCTGAGGCGTTACCAAAGTAGATTTCGGTTCGTATTCTTCAAAAGTAATCGTACCGTTATTATCCCCAATCTTAACATTCTGAGCGTGAATGGATTGGATAATGAAAGTGGCAAAAAGTAATGAATAAATTAGTGTTTTTCTCATTTATTATAATGTTGATTTGTTACGAAGGATTTGAAATGTAAAGATAACCCATATAGATTATCCTAAAACGGTTTAAGTATATCTTTTGGTCAGAAAAGTATCAAATTTGATTTCAATTTTTGAAGAACTTTGTATTTTACCTTAAACAATTTTATTCGATGCAATACAGCATTTTTGGAAAAACAAATAAACAGGTTTCTCGCATTGGCTACGGAGCAATGGGTTTGGGCGGGGCTTTCGGAACTTTTGACGAGAAAGAGGGCATTCGTTCTGTCCTTAAATTTCTGGAAAAAGGCGGAAATTTCATTGACACAGCACGCCACTACGGAGAATCTGAAACGATATTGGGTAAAGCCCTCAAAGAATGGAAGGGAGATGCTCCTTTCATCGCCACAAAAATTCAATCGCACGGAGAAGCAAATACTCGATGGGCTCTTCCACCTAATGTAGAAACCACTTTCCCAAAAGACCTAATTCGCCAAAACACCGAAGACTCATTAAAACGTTTGGGTGTTGATTTTATCGACAATATGCAGTTACATCTCTACTATCCAACTTGGGGTGTAAGTGGCTATTGGTTGGATGAACTGTTGAAATTGAAAGAAGAAGGTAAAATTGGTTCAATTGGCGTTTCGATGCCAGACCACCGTGCTGATTTGTGTTTACCCTTAGTGATGTCGGGGGCGATAGATTCCGTACAAGTAATTTGTAATATTTTTGACCCATTGGTTCTGGATTGTGTCGTGCCAATTTGCCAACAAAACAACGTGGCAGTTATTGCTCGTTGTGTGCTTGACGAAGGCGGTTTGTCTGGATTTTTGACCGAAGACACAACTTTTGAAGAACAAGATTTTCGTAAAACTTTCTTTGAAGAAGTGCCACGCAGTATGTACATGGCTCATGTGGACGGATTGCGTCAATTTGTTCCCGAACACGCTGGTTCATTGGCAAAATTAGCCTTGAAATTTCTCTTGAAAAATAAAGGAATCACCACCGCCATTTCGTCTATGCACATCGAAAAATTTGCGAACGAAAACATCGAAGCCGCTCTCGAACCAGAATTGAGCGATGAGATTTTCTACGAAATCAGAACTAAACATCGTTGGGTTCGTAATTTTTACAATAAAAAATATTGGCAAGAAGAAAATGACCTCGACCGTGCAAATAAGGTAGAGGCGAGTAAAGTAAAATAAGCAATATCATGCAAAACAAAACACGCTGGGCTGATTTATTTCCAGATGAATTTTTGAAAAAACAATCAGAACAATCTATCATATACCTTCCATTGGGCATTTGTGAGCCTCATGGACACATATCCACCTTCGGACTTGACACCTACAAAGCTGATTATCTATGTGATGAATCATCTCGAAGATTTGGCGGCATCGTAGCTCCAACTTTGGCTTATCAAATCCACGAAGCAGGTTATCATGCCCCTTGGTTATCAGAAGTTTTGGGCGAAAAACCTACCTACATGACGGGTATGCCTCCGCACGTGATGCTCCATTTTTTTATGTACCAATTACGGACTTTTCATAATGCAGGCTTCAAAACGGCAATTGTCATCTCTGGACATTCGGGCGGCAACCAAAACGATTTCAGACTTGCAGCGAGTATTTTTGGGCAAGTTTCGGACATGAAAATCTTTGCTTTTTCAGACCCAGAATTAGTAGAATCACATTACGAAGGCGACCATGCAGGGAAATATGAAATTTCACAATCACTTTATCTTCGTCCAGAAACCGTAAATCTCAACGCCATCAACAGAATGAACGATGCCGATAGCCTCGGGCGTTTTGCACAGGGCGAAGATGCTTTGGAAGCAACGGCTGAAATGGGAAAAGACATCATCGAAAAGAGCCTTTCGTTTATTGAAAACTTGATTGCTGAAAAACATGAAAATCAAGTAATTGCCAGAAAACCAATGACTTATCAAGTCGTAGAAGAATTATACGCTCAATTACTGATTCGTAAAAATGAATGGGTAACTTTACAGAAATATGATTTTCAGAACGAAACACCCGCAGAATCGCAGTGGAAAAGTTTTGAGAGAGTAATTTTGTAAGAAAATCAAAAGATGGAAGCCGTAAGTTTTGAGCAATTTGACGCCAATATTCTTCAAGAAATAGTTACTATGAAAATGCCCTTTGGGAAGTACAAAGGGCATATAATCTGTAATTTGCCAGAATATTATCTCGTTTGGTTTTATAATCAAGGCTTCCCCAAAGGTCGTCTGGGAATACTTTTGGAGACTTTGTACGAGATAAAATTGAATGGCTTGGAGTTTTTGTTGAAGCCTTTGAAGGGTGGAAATTAACCCAATAACCTCTTCAACGACTCTGGGTCAGGCAAAATATTTTTCAAATGTTCAGGCAGTTGTTCGCTCAATTGATAAACCGCCACACCCATTGGATTTGAGATTTTTTGAAAGGCATATTCAACTGTTTTATCGTTTTTCTCCGAACACAAAATAATCCCAATTGCAGGATTTTCATCTTCCAATTTTTCAGTATCATTCAATACGTTCAGATAAAAGTTAAGTTGTCCAGCATCTTGTGGTCTAAATTTACCTTTTTTGAGTTCAAAGGCAATCAAACATTTCAGGATTCTGTTGTAAAATAGCAAATCAACAAAGAATTCGTCCGCTTCGGCGTTCCGATTCATCTACGAGTAAGCGATGTTGATTTCCGATAAATGAAAAACCCTTCCCCATCTTCATAATAAACTCCTTGATGTTGTTCACAATTCCCTTCTCAACCACTCTTTCATCACTCGTTTCTACATTAATATAATCCAATAAATATTCATCTTTAAACGCCAAAGTAGAATTCAATTGAAGCGGAAGAGGCAAGGTATTTTCAAAATTACTCTGAATCGTATTGCCTTGTTTCTGAAATAAATTCGTCTTGATTTGCCATTCCAGCATTTCATGAGTCCAATGATTTTCGACAGACTTTTTAAGATAAAATAGCCTTTCTTTCCACACTTTACATTTGTTCAATAGTAAAGTATGATGTGAAAAGCCCACTCCGAAAAATAGTTCGGGCGTAATACCTTCTAATTTGGCAGATGCCGTCTGCCAAATTGTATTTTCCTGATTATCAGCACTTTGCAATTGGGCAGATGCCGTCTGCCAAATTGCGATAGAAGAATATTCATCAGCAAACTGCCTCATATTTCGGAGATTTCTATATGAAAACCCTTTTAGTCCAGGCAATTCTTTTTGCAAATCAATTGCTATTTGTTCAATGATTTGTGTACCCCATTTTTCGGAAGCAACCTTTTCAGATAATCGTTTTCCGATGATGAAATAGAGTAACAATTGCTCACGATTAACCAAGCGAGCCGCCAAATAACGACTATGAACAATTTGATTTTTTACTTCGATAATAAAGTGGTTGTAGGTAGTTTCTGTGGTCATTTTGTTGTGGTTTGATTTGGGCAGTTGGTGACTGCCTAATTGGGTTTATTGGGATAAATTTACCACAGAAATTTTAAAATATTGGAGTTTTACTTTGCGAAATAAAGATTTATGTTGTGATTAACATTAAAAGAACTGTGGAATAAATCGTTACAGTTAGGTATAATCTGACTTTTAAAAATAAGGTATTCTATTGTTTTATCTTAATGCCGCATTTTTGTAGATAACGGCATTAAGATTTTTACTCACACTAACAAAAAATCGAAGATAAACACTCTATATCCTCGTTTAAATTAGAAATTTGACCAATTACTTTAACAAGTATCTCTTCTTTTTTTCCATTAATTCTAAGTATTAAATTACCATCATTACAATTTATTATTGAGCAATTACTCAAAAAGTCTTTATTAAGTATATCTCTGAAATAATCGCCTTCATGACTTTTATTAATAGAGTCCTTATGTAAACTTTTACTACGTAATATTTCCTCACCTATCCAGTCAGAAAATTTATTACTTGGTAATGCTTGAATTGATTTCTTCATCACGAAAAACTGATAAAAATTAGAATTACGTTTTTTTGAATACATTTCATTTAGATTTCGTGAAAATCTTGTACATAACGCAAGAAAATCTCTTCGTACTAACGATGGAACATTTGAAAGCTCTGCATGAAATACAGGGAGGTATGATTTTGAAATATAATCTGCCAATGTTCTACTCCCTTTGAATTTATTAACCATTTCTGCTGGTAAAAATTCTGATAAAGGTTTATCAGCCATTTTATAAAATTCATTTAATATGCTTAAAGTATCTTTATCTTTAAACCTCTCAATATACAGAATAATCTGTTCAAGATGTTCAGACCTTGGAATAGTCTGCCCCTTAACCCATTGAGTTATTGCAGATGGACTGACACATAAATAGTCTGCCCACTCATTTCGACTCATCTTGCCAGTTTCATCTAAAAGTTTAGTGAAACAACTTATAAATTGATTTTCCACACTTGCATTTTTTAGGAAAACCATTTGAGATTGAGGAAGATGGTTCATTACTTGCTTAACTGCCATTTTAGTTAAATTTATAAAGTATTTTAAAAAATTAAGTGTCAAGAAAAATAACTAAACCTTTGGCAATACTATATTCATTTTCGATAAGTTATGATTTTATTTGTGCCATGAGTTTTTTGTCTAAACACTTAAAATAAGTTTCTAATAATAATGCCAAAATAACTCATTGATTATAGAATAGAATTTATCTTCACTCCATATTCGCATAATTTATTTCGTTCCTAAAATACAAATTCATAAGAAATTGATATTATGTAAAGTAGTTTAAACCAAAAATAGAAATTATAAATTCTTAACATTATGTTATTAAAATTAATGGTGGTGAATGCTCACTATGGTATAAGCATTTAATAAATTTCAGCAATATAGCTTTTATATTTTCCTTAAAATACATGAGAAATGGTAAGATATTATTTTGTAAATATCCGTTTGAAAGATTGAAATTAACTTTCCATTTTTTTTTGAACACTTTTTTTTCCATGATAGTAATGCTGTAAGTGATTCGATTTATTCATACCACATTGTATGATATTTTTGGATATCTTCACTTAATACAATATCATGTTTATAATTTTGCTCCCTATTAATTTCAATTCCTGATTTAGCTATCATTTGTTTTGCGGTGTAAAGACCCAATGTAGCTTTTCCTGCCCCTCCAACTACTAATCCTTTATATTGGTCAAATGAAAAATACCAAGGTAAATAATTAGGGTTTCCAAATTCATCACATTGCTCGACCTTGAAACAAGAAATCATATCCTCAACTTTACATATTTTTTTAAGGATATCTTGTACATTTTTATAATCCTTAAAGTGATCAATAAATTCATCTACTTCCCAAGTATTTATTTTTTTGTAATTATCAATATTGTTTAATAAATCTATTTCTTGTGAACGAACACCACTCCCCAATAAATACGTTGGTTTGCCATTGAATGAGGAAACATTGATAAAATTCACATTTCGTTTTTTATCAGCAAACATTTCAATAGAACATCCAAATGGGTAAGGTACTTTTATCAAAGTAGATCTATAAGCTTTAATAGGTACACTTATATCATCAAGTCCTTTAATTACCTTTAATGTACCGACTCCTGCTGCTACAAATACATGCTCGGCTATATATTTTGTACCATCAACTAATACATGATAACCATTACCATTAGATTCTGTCTTTTGTAGAAGTATATTGTCAGCATTTCGATATGTATAGCCATTTTGCTGACCTATACTTCTACAAATATTTAAAATTGTGCCTTCCTCAAATGGATGATCAGGTACACGTAAGTAAATGAGATCAGGTGCATAGAAATGTGATAATTTCGCTTCCGCTTCTCTATTATTTATTATATATGAATCTAAACCTTGTTTGTTCAAGAAGTCTATTTTTGAGTTAGCTTCATCTAATGAGCTAACCCCCATAATACCATGTCGGTTATGATTTTGAAGATGAAAGAGTTCTTCAAATAAAGGACCTTGCTGAGCTAAAAGTTTAGCAACTGTTTTTTGTTCTTCGATGCTTGTGTCATATAAAGACCCATGTTGAAGCCAAGTTTGATTATTTACGGACGCTTTATGATATTTAGTGGTAAAAATTGTAACATTTTTGATTCCTAATTGTGCTAATAAGTACACAAGTAGTGACCCTACGATTCCGTCTCCAATAATAATATAACGCTTTTCCATAACCTTATCTTGTTTAAATATTGACGATAAGACAAAGGAAATAAAAAAAAATTATTAAGCAAAATTAAATTTACTTAATTTATCACTTAATTTTTATTGGGTTATTTTTTTTGATAGCAAATATACCAGTTAGCATAAATTTATATTGTTTACCCAATCAAAATCCCCTCCCCAATCTCCAAAACCTTATACACAACCCCCTCTCTATCAGCTTCTTGGATAAAATTATGTGGGTCTTCGGTATTGAAATCGAAGAGATTATAGTGGTGTGGAATGGTTAGTTTTGCGTTGATTTTTTTGGCTAATTGCACTGCCTCTTGGTAGCTCAAATTCCCTGCAACTCGTCTTTCGGGTTTGTTGCCGTTTATGGGTAAAAATGCTACATCCACTTGAAAGGGTTTCAGCGTTTCCACTATACCATCATACCAGAGTGTATCGCCTGAATGATAGACTTTGTAGCCCCCAAATTCAGCCACGAATCCCATGAATTTTAATTTACCGTTTTCGTCTCTTTCAATCTTGTTATGTGCCGCTGGTACACCATAAATTTTGAAGCCTTCCACCTCCACAGATTCCCCGTTAGACAGCCCAATCGGAAAGTCGTTGGCACACTTTACCCGCTCACACACAAAGCCACGATTAGCTTCTGGAATGATAAATTTTATATCGGAATTGACTGACAATAAAGGAATTAGCGTTTCACCGTCTAAGTGGTCGGTGTGGTTGTGGCTGGATGTTACGATGTCAATCATATCCAATTTTGCAGGGTCGATTGCTAACTCACTCATGCGGGTATGAGGCTTGTCGGTAGAGGCATATTTTACCGAAAGAGAATCGGATAAATAAGGGTCAAATAACAAGAATTTTCCTTGCCATTTTATCAAAAATCCACTCTGGGCTAACCACCAAATTTTAAAGCCATTGCCTGTTTCGGAGGTCTTGATGTCATTTAAAAGTACATCGTTTTTTTGATAAGGTTTAAGTAGCATTTTTATTTATCTGATTTAAATTCTTCTGTAAAACTGTCATCCCATTTAAATGAATTTATGACCCAGCCTTTATCACTTTTGTAGTAAGTAAAAATTAGCCTAATTGCACTGTAATTATATCGAACAATATATGTTTCTCTAACAGCTATATCACTTATTTTTTCTTCATTAACTTTTACATTACCAATAATTCCCCCAAATCTTTCATCCAAAATATTCATGTATTTCAATGTTTTGGTTCTTAAATCTTCAAACTCATCGGTTGGAAGAGGCCAATAATCAAGCATTTCGTCAAAAGCAACTGACGATTTTTTTTCTACAAATAAATTTGCTATTTTTTTAGAAAGAACTCTTACCGATTCAGGGTTTTCGAGATACTTATTTTGGGCATTCGAGATACTTACAGAACATATGAATAAAATAGTAGTGAGAAATAAGAATTTGTTAGATTTCATGATTCGTTTTTTTATTTGGATAATTATTATTTTTAAAAGGTACATTCAAAATTACTCAAATATTATCGTCTTATTTCCATGGATAAAAACTCTATCCTCCAAGACTAATTTTAGTGCTTTTGCCAGTACGATTTTCTCAACGTCACGACCAGCCTGAGCCATTTCTTGGGCGTTTTTTGTGTGATTTACACGGGTAATATCTTGAAAAATGATTGGTCCTTCGTCCAAATCGTCCGTCACGAAATGAGCCGTTGCTCCAATGATTTTCACACCTCGCTGATAGGCTTGTTTATAAGGATTTGCCCCGATAAAGGCGGGTAAAAAGGAATGATGAATATTGACAATTTTCTTATGAAACTTCTCGCTGAAAGTAGAAGTCAGGATTCGCATAAACTTTGCAAGTATCAGATAATCAGGTGAATAGCTATTGATTATTTCCTCAATTTGTTTCTCATGTACCTCACGAGTGATGTTTTCGGCAGGAAGATAATGAAAAGGAATATTGAATTTTTCGGTCAATTCTCTCAGCGTATCATGGTTTCCGATGACAGCTAAAATATTGAAAGGCAGGTCTTTAAACTGATTTCTGACCAACAAATCTGAGAGACAATGGTGTTCTTTGGTTACTAAAACCACTACGTCTTTTATCTGTTTGGTAGTGAGGTCAATATTGGCAGTATCGGGCAAAATTCCCCGCAAACCGTCTTCAATTTTATCAGGGTCACAATCGCCCGAGAAGGCAACCCGCATGAAGAAAAGATTGTTCTCAACATCCACAAATTCATCGGTTCGCTCGATGTTGAGGTTGTTGAAAAACAATACGCCTGTGATTTTATGAACAAGCCCTTTTTCGTCTGGGCAATCGATTCTTAGTATATAATCGGTCATTTTTTTGGCACACGGATTTAATGGATTGGACACGGATTTAACAGATTTTCTTTTGGATAAAAAGGTTTTACTAAGTTACAAAAGAGATTCTTACAGAATGACAGGTGAGGAAGCATTACTTCAAAAAATATCAATTTACCCATTTTAAAATAAAAATAAATCCGTGTCTAATCCGTCCAATCCGTGTGCCAATATTTTTATCGTAACTGCTTCGCCGCTTCGCACATATTGGCAATTTTTAATTTCGTTGCCCAACGTGCTGTTTGAGACATTCCGCAGTCGGGAGCAACTGCCAATTTCTCGGCTGGAACGTATTTTAGACACATTTTGATACGTTCTTTTACGTCTTCAACCGTTTCGATGTAGTATGATTTTACGTCAATCACACCCACAGCCACGTCCATTTTTTCTGCAAAACATTCTAATAAATGGACCTCTTGAAAATTAAGAATTGTCATTTCTGAGTGCAATTCATCAACGGTCAAATCTAAGAAATCTGGCAGCATTGGAGCGATAGTTTTCTTACCTACTGAACGACCTTTGAAGTTTCCGAAACAAAGGTGCGTACCGATGCGAGTTTTGCCTACGATACCTTTTACAGTACGGTTAAAAATATCCACAAAACGCTTGGTATCTTCTTTATACGCATAGCACGACATCGAAGGTTCGTCAATACAAATCTCCTGACAACCCGCCGCCACCAATGCCTCTAATTCACGAGAAACCATGGGCAAAAGTGCCTCTGTAATCTCCCAACGGTCTTTATAAACTTCACCTGGCAACATTCTTCCCGACAAGGTATAAGGTCCAGGAATGGATGCTTTCAAAATTTGTTCCGCAGGAGCAAGGCGTTTCAAACGGTTATATTCTTCAACCACGCCCAAGCCTTTTGGAGCGGTAAGTGGCTCAATAACTGTGTGTTTACCACGTTGGTCGTGGGCAGGAGGTCCGAACTTACGAGTTTCTTCGTGGTTGGGTTGCATTCCTTTGATGAAGCCGTAGAACGACAAATTGAAGTCCAGACGAGTTTGCTCGCCATCAGTGATAACGTCCAGACCAGCCGTTACTTGGTCGTGAATGGCATTGACAACGGCATCTTCAATAATTTCGTTGATGTCGGCTTTGCCGAATTTATCTAAATTTTCTGAGGCAAATTCAAGCCAACTCGGGAAGGGCCAAGAGCCTACTACGGTGGTTTTTATGGGTACTTGTTGCATATTGATTACGTTAATTAAAACTTGAAAATTGGTCATTGAACATTGTAAATTGAAAATTATCTTCATTGTTTTAATTTTCAATTTACAATGCTCAATATTCAATGTTCAAGTGAAAAAAAGTGAAATGTTAAAGTGTTTTAATTCTCAATGTTCAATTTCCAATGCTCAATGTTCAAGTGGATAACATTGAATAGTTTTAAATTTTATTTCCTTCCGAAACATAAGAAGCAATCCCATTTTTCGCATACATTTTTGCGATGCGGTGGGCGTGTTCGTCGTAAGCTCCTTCAAATAATTCTACGGCTCTTTCCGCTCCTACGATTACACCCGCACTCAATACTTTTGGTGGATGCCCAGCCTCGGTTAAGAGTTTGGCAACTTCCGCTTTGATGGAATTTACCAACAAAGCACCACCCACGGTTGAACCTGGGGCAACGGGAGTATCTAAGTTCGGTACATACACCATCGCATCACCCACGGGAGCTCCTGTGTCGAGGATTATGTCTGAAAAATCGCCTAATTTTAAGCCGTCTTTGCGTTTTGAAGTGCTGGCATCTGAGTGTGTTTTTGAGATTAATCCTACGGTTTTGATACCTCTTTGTTGGAAGATTTCAGCCATTTCGATGGGTACAATATTGCAACCTGACGAAGAAATTACTAAGGCAGTGTCTTGTTCTGACAAATCAAAATTGCGAAGAATTCTATCGGCAAGTCCAGATACATTTTCCAAAAACATAGCCTGACGTTGTCCATTTGCCCCTACAACTAAATTATGAAAGGTTAAAGACAGTTCGACAATGGGATTAAATCCTGCAAAAGAACCGTAACGGGGCCACATTTCTTCGACCATAATTCGGCTATGTCCAGAGCCAAAAACGTGTACCATTCTTCCCGCCAAAATGGAGTCAGCGAAGATGCGAGCCGTTTGTTTTATCTGTGCTTCTTGGGCTGAGACCGTCTCAATAATGCCCTTACATTTTTCTAAATAATCTTGTATTACGTTCATTGTGGGTAATTATGAATTATCAATTATCAAACAAAAAATTGACTATAAGTTATTGATAATCAATTGTTTAAATAATTTTGCAAGTTGCTATTTTTTGATTTCCTGACACAATTCTATCAAAACAGAATTCGTCCCTTTGGGATGCAGGAAACACACTAATTTATTATCAGCCCCTTTCTTCGGGACTTCATTTAAAAGCGTAAATCCTTCGTTTTTCAGTCTCTCCATTTCTGCCAAAATATCAGCCACTTCAAAAGCAATATGATGGATTCCTTCGCCTTTTTTCTCAATAAATTTTGCAATCGGACTTTCTGGATTAGTTGCTTCTAACAACTCAATCTTGGTTTGACCAGTCTGAAAAAAAGAAGTCATAACGCCTTCTGATTCCACCCCTTCCTGTTTGTATGGAGCTGTACCCAAGAGTTTTGTGAATAAGTCATTCGAGAATTTTAAATCTTTAACGGCAATGCCTATATGTTCAACGTTTTGCATGATTTTGTTTTACTGTTTAATACCATACTGCCCGAAAATTCCACTGTCAAAAGGAGTCCAAAGAGCGGCTTTTTGTCCACAACTTTTTAGACCGTTGTTCGCCCATGTATTGCAGGTGTGAAGCATACTGTAACTTCCCCCTGCCTCATAGAAAGCATCATTCTTTCCGTAATTGGCGTTGGTTTTGATGTTGATAATATGCCCGTCAGGACTTCTGAGAAGGCTATTTTGAACATATTTTATCAATCTTCCGTATTGTTCTTTACTGATTTTTAATTCTACGCAATCATTGCCCACTTTCATAGTTTTATAAAATGTTGCATGAATGGCAGAGGTACTCAGACCCGTTGCGGCTTTGAAGGCAACGCTGAAAGTTAAGTCTGCCCAAGTGGGTGTGTTGAGGTAAAAGCCTTTGTCACCCCAACCTACGGCGAGGTATTCAGCAAGGGTATCTTTACCGATGGTATTCTCAAATTTAACTTCTTTGCTCCAATCCATTTGCTCGTTTCGGAGGGGCATCACCAAGTCGGTATGTACTCCGTTGGTGAGGATGTACATCGTTACTTCTTCGGGAGAATTGGGTTCTTTATCGACACTTATTTTCCCCAAACCATAGGCAGAAAGCAAGTATAAGCCAATAAATACAATAAATCCGAGGCTTGAATAGAGGAAATATTTTAGAAATTTTTTCATGGGAATCAGAGTATAACAGGTTTCCAACCTGTTCATAGTGTAATATTCAACAAGTTGGAAACCTGTTATACTTTATTTTAATCCTTCTTCTCCGCCCCCAAGACATCACGAGTATTTTTCTGAACGGTGATTGCTCCGAAAAGAGACAACAAAAATGCAAAGGCATAAAAACCTTTTTCGCTTGGTAAAAGCGTAGCGTTCCAAAGACCAACTGCCAATAATAAAATGGCTAAAATCGTAGAAACCCAGCAAAGTCCGTAATAAATATCTGTAACAGCAATGCCCTCCAAACGGTCACGGACGCTTTTTTGAACGGAAACTACCGCAAAAAGCCCGTACATGAGGATGGTGAAGTAATAGCCTTTTTCGTTGAGTAACATCTCCGAACGAAAAAGCCCGATAAGAAAGCCTGCCATGCCTGCCGCCAAGGCAACCCATGAAGCCATAATAAATGCTTGTGATGGTTTTTGGTACATTTTTTATTTGGGGTTATAATTGTAAGATTTCACAAGATACTAAATTATTAATTCCAGTAAAAGCAAAAAAGCCCACAAAGATTGCTTTTGTGAACTTTTTGTCTCCGTGGTAAAATCAAATTTCTTTGTATTTCTTTATGCCTTTGTGGTAAAAACTACGAATAACTCAACCCAAATTCCTTCAAAACCTCATCAGGCACACCTTCCCAATTGTTGGGGCGGTTGCCTACGTAGCCCATATCTTGATGTCCCATTTCGGAAGAATAGAAACCTGTTGCAGTCAAATTTCGCATCAAAGAAAAGAAACTTACGCCTTGCGAGAATTCGGGTTTTACTTTTTTATTTGGGTAAGCAATTTCGTCCACGATTTCAATCTGTTGTTTTGGCGTAATGGAAACAAAATCCTTCTCAAAAAGCCTAATTGACGTTGAATCTAACCATCGCAAACCTCCACGCATAGGCGTTTTGAATTCGGGTTTGTCTTTTACGATAAACTCAATAAATGCTGGCACACCCGCCTGTGAGGCACTTCCAGAGAATTTATCGGCAGGAATGATAATGTCTGATAGCACGGTGATGGTTTTTAATTCATGTTCTGTCAAAAACTTTTCTGCCATCAATCGGGCATCTCTTTCGGCTTCGTCTTTGGTTCTGCCGTAATTGAGTTTTGGGGTATTGGGAGTTGGGGCAATGACCTTTTTCTTAGGTTTTGGACCATCCAACATTTCAGCCGCCAAAGCATCGGGACTCATCACCGCCATTCCAAGCGACGAAAGCCCTATATTTTTTAAAAAATCTCTTTTTTTCATGATGACACTACTTTTTATATGGTCGAAATATGTAGGGGCGAATAGCATTCGCCCACTGTACTACCGCTGGACGAATGCTATTCGCCCCTACCAATACATATTTACAAATTACCCATTTTCTTTTGTTCTATAATATAATTAGAAGTACGAGCTGACAATGCCAAAATAGTCCAAGTTGCATTTTTATCCCCTTGTGAAACAAACGGTGCTGCATCTGCCACAAATAGATTCTTGACATCATGGGCTTGGCAATTACTGTTCAATACCGACGTTTTAGGGTCATTCCCCATGCGGGCAGTACCAACTTCATGGATGATTTTGCCAGGTTCTGCCAAGCCGTAATTGGTCTTGGCATCTGGTTTTTTACCCAAAGGTTCGCCGCCCATTTCGTGGATAATTTGCTCGAAAGTATCCTGCATATGTTTAGCTTGTTTGATTTCGTAGTCCGACCAATTATAGTTAAACCGTAGCACAGGAATACCGTATTTGTCCACCACATTTGGGTCGATTTCACAGTAATTGTTGTAGTCAGGCACGGGTTCTCCACGACCAGCCATGCCGATATACGCACCGTAAAAACGTCTATAATCTTCCTTTAAACTTGCTCCATAGCCTCCCGCAGCCTTTTTGATGCCCTCACGAGTAGGATATTTTTCATTAATTCCTTCAATCCCCCAACCAAAACCGTAGGCTGGCATTCCCATTCCACCACCGTACTCGATGTGATAACCCCGTGGAAAATCCAATTTTTTATTATCCAACCACCAGGGCGTATAGACGTGCATTCCGCCTACACCATCTTCATTATAACGTTTTCTATCAAAAAGGGCAGGCACAATTGCTGAACGAGAAGCCCCCGTTGAGTCGTTGATATATCGCCCCACAATTCCACTCGAATTGGCTAAACCATTCGGGAAACGAGTTGATTTTGAGTTCAATAATAAACGAGCCGTTTCACCCGCACTTGCCGCCAAAATCACCACTTTTCCTTTGACCGTTTTCTCGGTCATTGTTACGGTGTCCACATAAGACACGCCCGTAGCCAAACCCGTTGTTGGGTCTGTGAGTACCTCACGAGCCATTGCGTACGTAATGAGCGTACAATTACCCGTTTTCATGGCAGGAATCATCAAGACCGAAGACGAAGAAAAATCGGCATACGCCTGACAAGCTCTATTGCATTGACTACAATAAAAACATTGCCCACGGTCTTTATTGATAGGTTTTGTTAGAATTGAAAGCCGAGAAGGAATCGTTGGAATACCTAATTTTTTATTATTCTTTTGTAACATTAACTCATGCAAACGCTGCTTTGGCGGGGGTAGAAATATCCCATCAGGCTCATTTCGTAAGCCTTCATTTGAGCCAAAAATACCAATCAATTTGTCAATATAGTCATAATAGGGTTTGATGTCGTCATAACCAATGGGCCAATCGTCACCCAAGCCATCAATCGATTTTCGCTTGAAATCATCGGGTCCAAAACGGAGTGAAATACGTCCCCAGTGATTGGTTCGTCCGCCCAGCATCCTTGAACGAAACCAGTGAAATTCTGTTCCCGAAGTGGTGGTATAGGGTTCACCGTCAATTTGCCAACCACCATAGGCAGCATCAAAATCGCCAAAAGCACGAGTAGAACCTGCCCCTCGACGTGGCGATTCCCATGGAGCTTTCATCTGGGTAATATACTTTGGGTCGGCGGGGTCATAATATTGCCCAGCCTCCAATACACAGACTTTTGCACCCGCTTTGGTGAGTTCATGGGCAGCCATTCCTCCGCCCGCACCCGAACCAATGATAACCACATCATAGACTGTTGATTGGTCTTTTATCTGAAAATCAAGCATTTATGTTTTCTGTTTTAGGTTAAATCAAGGAAAATAATAAAATCAAATTACTTTATTTTATTACTCAAATATATCCTTTTTTACCCTATTTTTATGTAATTATTTTGAGAAAAAACATAAAAAAGGGTTATCTCGAGGAAACGTCCATTGCGAGATTTCAACTTAATTGGTTTTGGAAAACAAATTGATAGCTAAACTCAAAATAATTATCTTTGGAAAAATATATTGACAAACATTTTACGATGGAATTAAAGAATACAAACAACGATTATAAGCATTGGTTGGAACAAGTGAAAAGCCGTATTCGTACCGCAAGAATCAAGGCTTCATTAGCTGCCAATGCTGAACTGATTTCTTTTTATTGGGATTTGGGGAAAATGATGTCGGAAGTGTCAGACACAGCCGAGTGGGGCAATAACTGGTTAGGAAGGTTGTCAAATAATCTTCGTAAAGATTTCCCTGATATGGAAGGATTTTCAAAGACTAACTTGTATAATGTCAGGCGGTTATATAATTTTTACATCAAAGATGAATTTTTCCACCAGCTTGGTGGAAAAATTCCGTGGAGGCATCATGTTGAAATTTTTACCAAAGCAAAAAGTACAGAAGAAGCTCATTTCTACATCACTCAAACCATAGAAAACGGTTGGAGTCGTGATATTTTGGGTTTTCAAATCAAAGCTAATCTTTTTGCAAGACAAGGAAAAGCTATCCATAATTTCAAAAATACACTTCCAGAGCCAACCTCAGACTTGGCAGGGCAATTATTGAAAGACCCTTACCAGTTTGATTTTTTGTCAATGACTGAGCCTTATAAAGAAAGGGAATTAGAAAATGCTCTGGTAGATAATGTTACGAAGTTTTTGATGGAATTGGGAACAGGTTTTTTAGTTATCAATTCGCCAACTTACTATGCTTATACCCATACGAGAAATAAATCACCAAGCCAATCGCTAACCAAATCAAGAAAATTGCCCAATTCAAAACGCCTAACTCAGTCATTAAATAGAGATTCGTTAGAATTCCTAAAACTGGCAAAATGGAGAATTTGTGTAGATAAGCCAATACAGATAAGATTCCCCAAACTAACCAAAATACTGACAAAAGAGGCTTTAATTGTATTTCTGAAATAAAACCATTAACAGAAATTGCATATCCAAGAGCAATTACAAGTAATCCGCCAACTAAATACTGACCGTTCAAATAAGGAATTTTAAATTTTGCATCTTTGGATAAACCCTTGTAATCCAAATACAAAACCCCTCCACAAACTACAATGAATGCAAAGAAAGTTCCCACACTGGTCAAGTCTGCCACAAAGCCCATATCTAAAAACATGGAAGGAATTGCTACTAAAAAACCCGTAACAATCGTTGAAAAACTGGGCGTTTTGAATTTTGGATGAATTTTAGAAAAACGTTTCCAAAGCAATCCATCACGGCTCATAGACATCCAGATTCTGGGTTGTCCCATCTGATAGACCAACAAGGCACTCGTAATGGCAACCACCGCTGAAACGGAAATGACCCCCGCTACAAAATCAAGATTTACTTTCTGGAAAACATAAGCCAATGGGTCATCCACTTTGAGTTCAGTATAATTTACCATTCCTGTCAAAACCAACGTAATCATCACGTATAAAACTGCACAAATCACCAAGCAATAAATCATAGCACGGGGCAAATCTCGTTGTGGATTTTTACATTCCTCTGCCATCGTAGAGATAGAATCAAAGCCAATAAAAGCGAAAAAAACCAAGGCAACTCCCTTCAAAACGCCCTTTGAACCATTGGGAGCAAAAGGTGTCCAGTTGTCGGGTTTAACATAAAATGCTCCTACACAAATAACTAATAGAATGACAGCTAACTTCAATGCTACCAAGAAGTTACTCACATTTCGAGACTCTTTGATACCAACATAAACCAATGCCGTTACCAACATCGTAATCAAACCCGCTGGTAAGTCAATTAAGAAATGAATTCCTCCAATCAAAGGAGCATTTGCATAAGCCTGTGCCGCCGCAATATCTCCCCCAACCAATTTTTCGGTTTGTCCTAAAACAAATGCCCTGTGAGCTGTTCCGTAGTCAAAAGTTAGAAAATCTGGAAAAATTATCCCAAATCCCCTGAGCATAGAAACGAAATATTCTGACCATGAAATCGCTACTACCATGTTGGAAACAGCGTATTCTAAGATTAAAGCCCAACCAATTACCCAAGCGAAAATTTCTCCGAATGACACATATCCATACGTGTAGGCACTCCCCGACACTGGTACCATTGAGGCAAATTGGGCATAACAAAGGGCAGTAAAAACACAGGCGATTGATACGAAAAGGAAGAGTAAAGTAACGGCTGGACCACCATCAAAACTGGCTCGTCCGATGGTACTGAATATCCCTGCCCCAATAATGGCAGCGATTCCGAATGAAGTTAAGTCTCTGACTCCTAAAATTTTATTAAGCCCCGACCCACCGTGTGAATCATCGCTTTGTTTAATAACATTTGAAATGGATTTCCGTCTAAAAATAGAGTTTTCTGGCATTTAGTTTGATGAGTAAATTGTTTAGTGAGTTTTTAGGATTTAGCTTTTAGGATTTTCGATTCAAAACTTATTGCCAATAGCTAAAAGCCGATAGCTAAAAAGCTAATTTACTCAAAATCTTCAAATAAAGCGAAAGCAAACACGAATGTTTAGTTTTCGGGAAAATCAAATTACCTTTGCTACATAAATTTTTAGGCTCAAAACTCCCCACTTCATTGCTCAATATTAATATCAAAATGAATCAAACCGCAGTAGTCATTCTCAATTATAACGGACAAAAATTTCTGACAGATTTCTTGCCTTCTGTGGTTAATCATTCACCCAATGCTGATATTTATGTAGCCGACAATGCCTCAACGGATGATTCTATTCAGATTTTACAAAAAGGTTTTCCTTCCATAAAAATTATTCAACTTACTGAAAATCATGGCTTTGCACAAGGCTATAACGAAGCCTTAGAATACATCAAAGACCAATATCAATACTACATTCTTCTAAATTCTGACGTAGAAGTTACCCAAAATTGGATTGAGCCTGTTATCCATTTAATGGAATCAAATCCAAACATTGCCGCTTGCCAACCAAAAATTAAAGCCTTCCACGAAAAAACGCATTTTGAATACGCAGGAGCGGCGGGTGGATATATTGACCGTTTGGGTTATCCTTATTGTAGAGGAAGAATTTTTCAAGAATTAGAAAAAGATTTAGGACAATATAACGACAGTGTGGAGGTCTTTTGGGCAACGGGTGCGTGTATGTTTGTACGTGCAAGCGTATTCCACGAAGTTGGTGGTTTTGATGGAGATTTTTTTGCCCACATGGAAGAAATAGATTTATGCTGGCGAATGAAACACACTGGTTATCAAGTATTTACCTGTGGCGAATCAGAAGTGTATCATGTAGGCGGTGGAACTTTACATAAATCTAATCCAAGAAAGACATTTCTAAATTTCAGAAACGGATTGGCAATGCTCTACAAAAATCATCCAGACGAAGGACTTTACACAACTATATTTACAAGATTAATCCTTGATGGCGTTGCGGGAGCTAAATTTTTATTTTTTGATAATTGGCAGGATTGCATGGCAGTTATAAAAGCCCATTTCAATTTTTACGCAAACATTTCACATTGGCATAAAAAGCGGAAGCAAATAAAGAAGCGGAATGATTTAGGGCAAATATCCAAACAGAATATTGTTTGGCAACATTTTGTGAAAGGTAAAAAACGATTTGATGAAATATAATCAAATTTTACTTACTAAGCCCAAACGCTAAAATATACCCATCTCCATCTTTGCCTTCCGAGGAAATGTATAGAGTTCCTTCGGGTGAAAAACAAATACCTTCGGGTTGCTTAAAAATATTTGGGTCTAAGGAAATCAAGGCTTCTTTTTTTCCATCTTCTGATAAAACCAATAATTTTTTACCGTCTGAGGCAAGAATAAAAACCTGTCCAGTCAGTGGGTTCACTGCTATTCCCGATGGTCTGAAATCTTTTCCATTAGCTTTGTCAGTAATTTGTTCTTGGGGAATGGCGATATTTTTGAACAAGACTTTTCTATCAAAATCATAAGCATAAATCATCTTCTTGTCGTCCTTATCTTTTACTCTTTCTTTGGCTGCCAAAAGAAGTCGTTTGCTTTTGGGGTCATAACCAAGTCCCTCATATTCAATCACATCGGGGTCAGTACAGTCAATCGTACGTTCATAAGCCTCTCCGACTTTAAAGCTATTGATTTTACCGTTGCTTTTCAGGATAAACACCTCATTTCCAACTACTTCTATACCTTCATAATCGCCATCTTTGCCAAAAGGAATTTTCTCTGCAACTTCTTTTTTAGTTAAATCATAAATAAAAACCTTTCCCTCCTCATCGTTTACACAGGCTAATTGATTGTTTTTGTAATACGAAAGTCCAGAGATTTCTTTCAGTTTTTTGGGTAAATCGTACTGTTCAGAAGGCTTTTCAAAATCGTATGGAAGGTTTATATTTTGAAATACTGAATCAGTATTTTCATCTTGTTTTTGCTTTTTGGGTTCACAGGCATACAAAAAGGCAATAATTAATAAAAAGATAGGAAGATGTTTCATGAGGATAAAATTTAGCTGTTTTAAGTTTCCAAAGATATGAATACTTCACAGAATAGTGTATTGGAGTCGAGATATAATACATGAAGAAATGTGTCAGTAAGTCTTACTTACATCAAGTGCAAAAATTGCCTGTCTTTCAATAGAGTTTACGAAGGAGAAAATTTAACAAACTAAAAGAGACTAAATCTCCCAAACAGAAGGATTGTTTTGTTGGCGAAGATAACGACGAATATTCATCCAAAAAGCTAAAATCAGATAAATAATTACAGGAGAACCAACTGTAATAAAAGAAAGATAGACAAAATATAAACGAATACTTGCCGTAGAAATTCCAAATTTCTCTCCTAATTGAGTACAAACACCATAAACATGATATTCAACGAAGTATTTTAATTTTATCATATTTTTATTGGTTTACGCTTTGCGGTTTATTGGATGAACGAAATTACGATAATTTAATGTGGAATCAAATAGCGTTAACTAATATATAAACATAACTCTTTTTTGAGCAAATTGTTAGAAAAACACAAAAAAATAATGAGTAAATACTACTAATTTGATAAAATAATAGAAAAATAACTCATTAAAAGTAGGATTGTTTAAAATTATGACTACATTTGATGGTCAATAGTCAAAAGTATCAAGTTTTTTAGTACAAAGTAGTCCGTTTTCAAGAGTATGTTAGTCCCCCCTAAGATTTACTTCCTCATTGATTATCACCCACTTAGCGTATCAAGTCTGAAACTTTCTGGCAATTAATTCACAACGAAATTGACGTTTTGTCAAATCGTAGTGTGAAAGTTTAAATAATATTTTTTTTATCATGCAAACAGGCACAGTAAAATTTTTTAATGAGAGTAAAGGATTTGGTTTTATCTTAGATGATGAATCAGGTCAAGAGATTTTTGTTCACGTAACGGCATTAGGGGGTACACACATTCGTCAAGACGATAAAGTTTCATTTGACATCGTTGATGGCAAGAGAGGCTTAAACGCTGACAATGTAAAGAAACTATAATTTGTAGTTTCAATTGATTAGAAAGAAATTGTTTGTTTTATATACTGGTTTTGTGAAATTCATTACCTATTAGTTCATTTATTCATTTCGATTTATCGAAAAAAGCCTAATTAGCTGTGTATGTTCATTGAGTTCACTAACTCATTTTTAATAACTTAGAATTTTTATTTTTTATACTTTTATATTTTTTTTATGCAAACTGGTAAAGTTAAATTTTTCAACGAATCAAAAGGTTTTGGATTTATCGTTGACGACAATTCAGGCGAAGAAATCTTCGTTCACGTTACAGGCTTATCTGGATTAACTATCCGTGAGAATGATTCTGTTTCTTTCGACGTTCAAGAAGGAAAGCGTGGCTTAAATGCTGTGAATGTAAAGAAAGCGTAATTCCTTTTTTTATATAGTCATTAAAAAAGCTCAACCATTCATTTGGTTGAGCTTTTTGTTTTTATTAGAGTTTAGGTTTTGGGGGTTAGGGGTTAGATTACTTGATATTTTCCTAATCCCTAACTAAACTGATTGGTTAAGTTATACACAAGGGAAATTTTATAAACTAACCCTCCCAAGGGTTCAAAACCCTTGGGAGGGTTTTGGATGAGTACAACTTAATTAACCAGTTCACTTAACCCCTAAATCCCAACCCATAACCCCTAATTTTCAAACCACTTCATCACCTCATTCTTCTGAGGAATCGAAATGTCAAGTTTTAATTTTTTACGCATACCGCCCAAATCATTGAAAACTTTGTTTGGATTAGCCTCTTTTATAGCCTGAATCGTCATAAAGCCCATTTTTTGTAAAACTGGAATCCATTCCACGGGTACGCCAATGGCTTGATATTCAGCATCGGTTGCCATTTCTGACTTCTTCTCTGGACGCATCTGTGGGAAAAAAAGCACCTCTTGAATAGAAGTCTGATTAGTCATCAACATCGTCAGACGGTCAATTCCAATTCCAATGCCTGCCGTCGGTGGCATTCCGTATTCTAATGAACGCAAGAAATCTTCGTCCATTGCCATTGCTTCATCATCGCCACGTTCTGCGAGTTTTAGTTGTTCTTCAAAACGCTCACGTTGGTCGATTGGGTCGTTTAATTCTGAATAGGCATTGGCAATTTCTTTTCCGTTTACGAATAATTCAAAACGTTCAACTAATCCAGGTTTGCTACGGTGCTTCTTGGTCAAAGGCGACATTTCGACTGGATAATCAATGATAAAAGTGGGCTGAATCAAGTTTGCTTCTACTTTTTCTCCAAAAATTTCGTCAATCAATTTACCAGTTCCCATCGTGTTATCCACTTCAATTCCCCATGATTTGCAATGTCCTCTGAGCGTTTCTTCGTCCATGCCTTCCACATTAACACCTGTATATTTTTCGATAGCTCCTGCAATGCTCAGTTTCAAGAATTCTCCTCCGAACTCGATTTCGTTTTCACCTACTTTTACCAAGGTTTGTCCGTTAGTTGCTAAGGCTACATTCTCAAAAATCTTTTCGGTGAAAGTCATCATCCAGTTGTAGTCTTTGTAAGCTACATAAAACTCCAAGGACGTAAATTCTGGATTGTGGGTTCTATCCATTCCTTCGTTTCTGAACATTTTTCCAAATTCATAAACGCCTTCAAAACCACCTACGATTAATCTTTTCAAGTACAATTCATTCGCAATACGCATATACAAAGGCATATCAAGCGTATTGTGATGCGTCTTGAACGGACGGGCAGATGCTCCTCCGTGGATGGGTTGCAGGATTGGCGTTTCTACTTCCAACCAACCTTTGGCATCAAACATCGAACGCATCGTAGTAATAATCCGAGAGCGTTTCAAGAAAATATCTTTAACTTCTGGATTTACAATCAAATCCACATATCGCTGACGATAACGCATTTCTGGGTCAGTGAAACCGTCATAAATTTTACCTTCTTCGTCTCTTTTTACGACAGGAAGTGGCTTCAAGGATTTATTCAAAATCTTGAATTCTGTAACGTGAATAGAGATTTCGCCCGTTTGCGTCGTGAAAACGTAACCTTTTACCCCGATAATATCACCGATGTCCAAGAGTTTTTTGAAGACGGTATTATAAAGTGTTTTGTCTTCGTCTGGACACAAATCATCACGACGAAAATATACCTGAATACGTCCCGTTGAGTCTTGTAGTTCCGCAAAAGAGGCACTTCCCATAATGCGGAAAGACATCAAACGCCCTGCAATGGAAATATTTTTATAGTCTATTTTATTATTTTCATAGTTCTTATGGATGTCCTCTGCTGTAACGTTTACCTCAAACATTTCGGCAGGGTAGGGGTCGATGCCCATTTTCATCAATTCTTCACGCTTTTGACGGCGGAGTTGTTCTTGTTCTGAAAGTATCATTTTTCTAATTGCGATTATTGAATTTGTTTAAACAGATTCATGTTGTAAAATTACCCACAAACGGCATGATAAACAAAAAGAGCCTGATTTTTGGTCAGGCTCTTTGTTAATTATTCTAATGTTCTATCAAAAACTCAAACTACTACCAGTTCCAAAACTCACACTACCTTGATTATCAAGACTTTTGATGAAGTAAGTGGAGGTATTGGGCAAGGACACTACATGACCAAAATTTACTTTTACATTATCCAAACTATTGGGCGTTCGTAAACACGTCCATACACTTGCATTATTCCATATCCCTGTTTTTGTACTTTCCATTGGGCTTATGGAACTTATCACAAAAGGCTGAGAAGTTGCTGAACAGCCGTTTATGGTATTTGTAACGGTGTATGTGCCAACGCCATTTATTGTCAATAACGGGCTACTTGTACCAATATTTACCCCATTTTTTTTCCATTGGTAGGTTGCTCCACTACCAATAGAATTTGTGAGAATAGTCGCTCCATCACCACAAATATAGGCTAATGGGCTACTCGGAAAAATAATTGCAGCAACGCCATTTTGTATTTCGATGGGATTACTCGTTCCCGTGCAAGTACCTTGATTTACAATGACTTGATACGTTCCGCTTTGAGTTGGATTGTAAAAAGTGTTTGTTCCTCCCATAATGTTCACGCCATTTCTTTGCCACTGATACGTACCACCCGTAATTGAATTGGTCGCTAAAGTGGCAGAAAGTAAATTACAAGATACATCATTTGAAGTACTTATACCAGATACTCTTGGTGTTAAGGTAGTAGCATTCAAAGATACAGGGACATACCTTGTTGCTGTAGTACAAGTTCCTTGAGTTACTCTAACATTATAATTTCCTGCGGCATTGGTGCTATATATTGACGAAGTAGCATTTGGAATTAAAATATCATCCTTATACCATTGATAAGTATCAAAATTACCAGCGGGTGATAAACTTAAATTAATAGAAGCATCACTACATATATTTGATCCATCTAAACCACTGAGAAAAGGAGAGGTTGGTGTTGTCCCTAAATTTAAGGTGAACACTGGCGAGGAAACAATACACCCTCCAAGAGTTGTAATATCTATACTATAAGTTCCAGAGGTAGTTGGTTGATAGGTGGCAGTATTTGCTCCTGCAATAACTGAACCCGCATTTTTCCATTGATATTGATAGATTCCTGCTTTGGGAGTAACTGATAGTGTGGTATTACTACCACTACAAGCGGTTAGGCTATTATTTGAACTACTAATAAAGCCCCCAACATAACCAATTGAAGGTACTAATGATGATGTTGCACTAACAGGAACTGCAGCCGCTGAACTATATGTACATGCTCCCTGTGTAGCTGTAAATGTATAATTACCAGCGGTGGTGGCTGTATATGAGCGAGTATTGATGTTTGGAATCAGTACATTGTCTTTGTACCATTGATGGACAAATGTATTTCCCAAATTTGTATTTAAAGTAACATAGCCATTATCACAAAGTTTATTACTTGATGGAGATGATGTTATGGTAGGGGTTGAGTTTCCGATGGTTACAGGAGTGGCTAATGACGAAATCGTACAAGTCCCCAAGGTTACATCCAATGTATAATTACCTGACACAGTGGCATTATGAAAATTCTGATTTGTACCAATATTTACCCCATCTTTTTTCCATTGATATGTATATGGAGATTTTGTGGAGGAGTTTGGAATAGATGAACTTAACAAAACCTCCGTACATCCGTAAGTTCCATTAATAGCACTTACAGAAATATTATTCCCTGAATTATACATGGTGTAAGCACTTGATAAAGCGGATTGAGATGCTCCTACAACTAATTGGACTTGATAGTTTCCAGCATCTGATACGAATAAAAAATAATTTGTTTGCCCTGCCAATAATACGCCGTCTTTAAACCATCGATACATTACAGTAGGGTATGTTGATGAATAATTAGTCGTAAAAATCAGTTGTTTCCCACTATTTGTACAAATTACTCGGTCTGACGAATTTGAAGATATAGAAGGAGTAGCAATTGATGTGATTGTAGTTGTCGTTGAACAATCTTCATAAACCGACACACTACTTGTAGTAATAGTTTTAGTGCCTTTGGTTATGTCTAACGTATAAACGGCCGGAACGTTGGTGGTATAAGTTGCAAGAGTTGCTCCTGAAATTGCTACGCCATTTCGTTTCCACTGGTAGGTGTAATCATTACAAGCTGTCGAAGCACTCAAAGTAGATGAACTTGGGCTACAAAAACGAGTACTTCCAGAAATAGACATACTTCCAAATTCCCCAAATATTTGTTGTATTTCTGAGGAAGTAGATGAGCAAGTTCCTTGTGTCACTCTGAGTTGATACTTACCACTACCAGTTTGTGCTGAATTATAAGAACTTGAAGTTGCCAAGGGAATATCAACACCATCTTTGACCCATTGGTAGGTTATATTTGAGAGTTTACCAACACTACCAAACAATTGAGCTTGGTTATTAGAACAAGTGATGTCATTGACAAGACTACTCCCAACGCCTATGGGGGTTAAAGCATTACCAACTATTAATTTCATAGGGGCGGAAATAGACGAGCAAGATCCTTGATTGACTCTAAGAGTGTAAGAACCGGTGGTATTAGCTAAATATGTAAATACATCAGTTGCCGAAGGAATATCAATACCGTCTTTTATCCATTGATAAGTCAAACCTGTTCCGCAGCAAGTCTGACCTTGACGATAAAAATTAGTGATATTATGAGTTGCCCCCGTGCAAATACTCAGATCCCCTTCCAAAGAAGGAGGTGTAAGGCTACCAACTCTCAATGCCACAGGGAAACTCGCTCCCGTACAAGTGCCTTGGGTAATTTTTACAGAATAATATCCTGTTTGTGAAGCTGTATAAGTCGGATTAGTTTCTCCCGAAATGTCCACACCGTCCAATTGCCACTGATAAGTTGTACTTGCTGAACGATGGGAAGTCGAAAGAATCATTGAGCCACTGCAAATATTGAAGGGTTGAGAATAAACACTATAGTTAGGAGAAATATCTGTACCTCCGTATAACGAAATGGAATTATCTAATGAATTTGCTCCTGATACCAATGATAACGTTGTGCTTAAAGACGTTACAGGTGTACAAGTCCCCTGCGTTACTCGTACAGAGTATGCTCCTGCCAAAGTTGCAGTATAGCTTGCAGAAGTTGCTCCAATAATATCAACGCCACCTCTCCTCCATTGATAAGTTGAAATGGGATTATTAGGACTGGCAGTAATGACTATTGATGTTCCGCTACAAAAAGAGGAAGAAGAACCGTTAAACGATATAAAAGGGGAAGCAATAGCATAAATTTGAATTGGACTTGATGTTTTTATACAAGTACCAACGATTGTTTTTAATGTATAAATTCCTGGTATTCCAACTCCGTAAGATACAGATGTTGCTCCTGATATATCTAAACCATCTCTTTGCCATTGATAGGTTCGTCCACTTAAATTAGGAGTTTGAAGTGTAATTGAGTTACAAAGAACAACATCGTTACTCGAAATAGTAGGCGTATTATTTATCGAAATAAAATTACTTGGACTACTTACCGTGAGTGGATCAGTAGCTAAAACTCTGATTTTATAATTAGCACTCGTAGGTGTATTTCCATCTAAATTAACCATTATTGGGCTACTACTACCTGTTGCCAAAACTGTGGGTGTCAAAGGAAAATTACCGCTTGCATCTGAAAGTTGAACCTGAAAAGTATTCCCTCCATTGAATGTTCCAGTAGTGGTAAAACCGACTGAGAATGAACCGCCTGGGCATATATTGGTTGGTGATGGATTATCAAGCGTAATGGTTTGCAATTGTGCTACATTCACTACACCTGCAACTCGTTTGATGCTTGAACAATTAGTCTCTGCACAATTGGCATAAAAAGTAGTAGTGCTTGGAAGTTGAGGCGTTACGTAAGGATTTCCAGTATTTACTAAACTTCCTCCATTTAAAGCGTCGTACCATGTAACCGTTCCCGCACAACCCGTTGCGGTTAAAGTAGCGGTTTGTCCGTTGTTGATATTTACAGGGGCAACACTCATTAAAGGTGGTTGGACGATGTTTAAGGCTAATGCTGTGCTTGTACCTGTACAACCATTTTGATTGTAAGTTGCGGTATAATTTCCTCCTTGATTGGTATATAGAAACGAAGAAGTTTCTCCTGCGATGGTTACGCTATTTCGTTGCCACGTAACAGGAGTATTATAATAATTTGTATTTCCTCCTTTCAAATCCAATCGAACCATTTTATTGATGCAAGACAAATTATTATCACTCGCTGAAATGGTCAGGGTTGGAGCATTATTCGTAATTATAAGGGCATTCGAAACGACCGTGCAAGAGCCATTTACAACCCTAAGTGTGTAAGTTCCAGTACTATTTATGTATAAAGTGCTACCTGTTGAACCCGAAATATCTACCCCATCTTTTACCCATTGATAAGTATATATCCCACCCGAAAGATTACTATTGTCAAAATAGAGAAATTTGTAATCACTGGTTCCACATAAATTTGTTGTTCCAGAAAAAGAAGGTATATAAATTTTGGGCGTAAAAGTTGTTCCGATGCTCACTGTTACAGGGTCGGATTCATTGGCACAAGAAGTTCCGTAACCATTCACCAATTTATACGTTCCAGATGCCGTGGCTGTATATGAAGAATTGTTTGTACTTGTTGTTGCAACGCCGTCTTTGAGCCAAGTACCACGTAAATTAGCATTTACACCATTAATATTTTGGGTTAAAGTAAAACTCCCCGAACAAATAGAAGTAATATTCCCCGCAGTGATAACAGGCTTTTGGGAAGTTGTGCTACTCACAATCGTAACCCCTCTACTGTTTGTTGAACAGTTCCCTTGCGAATAAATAACACTGTAAACACCTGCCTGATTGGCGAGATAGCTATTACTAATTGCTCCGCTAATGTTTACGCCATCTTTTTGCCATTGATACGAATACTGGGGCGAACTTTCAGAAGTTGCGTATAGTCTTTTACCAGAACTACTACCACATAAAGTTGTATCTCTGTCATTGAGTAAAATTGAGGGGATTAACCCCGTTCCAAAAGTAAGACGTTTCTCATCCGCTGTCGAAATACAAGTTCCATCGGTTGAGACTACTTTATAAAACCCTGATACAGTAGCATTATAGTCTCTATTGGTGGCACCCGAAATATTCACGCCGTCTTTTTGCCATTGATAAGTAGCGGTGTTACTAAAATAACTGGATTCTAATTTTTTTGTCGTTCCTGCACAAGCCACATCATCACCATCAGACGTAATTGCCGTAAACGGGAATGCTGTCAAATTAAGCGAAACGCTGGTAGAATTTATACTACATCCTCCTTGGGTAGCCACAAAAGTGTAAGTACCTGCCACTGAAACTGTTAAACTACTTAACGTAGCCCCCGAAATATCCACGCCGTCCTTTTTCCATTGGTAGGTGATATTATTTGTCATTATTGTATTGTAATTATCACGAACTGTAGCATAATAGATTTTTGTTTTACCAGTACATAAATAGTCTGGATTAATATAAACTCGACGATTATTAACGTCTGTAACTTCGGAACTTGTAATATTCCCAATTGTTAGATTTGGACTAAGCCCACTGCTGAAACTTCCCGAAGTAACTTGAACCGTATAATCCGTTCCATAAACAAAACTCTGGATATTAGGAATGGAAACATTGATGGGACTCGAAGTAGCACTGGCAGTATTGATTATGGTTGTCCCTTTTCTGAGAGTAACAGTATAGGTTGTCCCAGTAACAAACCCCGTAGTAACAAAAGGAACTGTAATATTATTCCCTGCACAGTAGTTAGTCGAGGAAAGCGAACTAAGGGTAATTGTCTGTGAAAAAACGTGTTCTGAAACGAACAAAAAGATAATAGCGAGTAAAAATTTTTTCATGGGATATGAATTTATAGATTATGGAATAGTAATTTATACTCAAATTAATCAATTCTTTTTGATGATACAACCCTCATTCTGCAAACGGTAAAAAACAAGGCTAAATCAAGCAATTTAAAGCACTTAGACTTTGTTTACGGTACTTTCCTAAGTTTTTATACCCCAAAAAACAGAAAATAAGCCTCCTCGTTTGCCATATAATTTTAAAGAATAATTTTACATAAAAAATAACAAAATCACCATGGGAACAACACTACAATATCAATTAGAGAATTTTTATGAAGTGAACGGCTACGGAGAAGAAGGAGGAATCAATAATAAATGGATTTGGTTGAAATTTAAGTATTTTTCATTACCAATTCCCAATGTAAAAGGACGGCGAGAAAATGTTTGGCGACATGATATGCTACATATTCTCTTGGACTATCCGCCCACATGGAGAGGAGAAGGTCAAGTGGCAGGTTGGGTTTTGGGATCTGGTGGTTGGGGAAAGTTTTATGTAGCTTGGCTTTTTTGTTTATCAATCTTTGCTGTTGGGTTTGTTTTCTTTCCAAAATCTACTTTCGAGGGATTCGTCAGAGGTCGAAATACGTTGAGTCCGTATCTGTTGGGTATAGAAAAAGAAAAATTATTTACAGCTGATATAGAAATTTTGAAAAAAGATTTTTTGTTCGATAAACCCAATTTTGAAGAAAAACCGATTGATAAAATACTTTTCGCAGCTTGGATATTAGTAACAATACTTTGGTATAGCCTCCCAATTTTGGCACTAATCTTAGCCTATATTGCATTCAAGTAAAAATAACTGATTTTATAACCTATTTTGTTACGAAAAATTTTATACTTGCGACTAATAGGCAGTGACTTGATAGCGTTCAAAAAGTCACAGCGTAAAAATACGGATTTTTTACCATTAGGTAATTTTACGCTAAAATGAGACATTTATGCTTAGTTACTTTGTATCGTTAAAACGAACGGAACAGCCCGTAACCCGTCTTATCTCTAAATAAAATATGAACGCATCAGTACAAAGTTTTTCTTATCCAACCGCCAATTTTAGAACCAATTTTCATCCCGTTATTTACACGGATAGAATGAAAACTTCCATCGTAATCAAAGATGTGATGATGTTGGAAGGCGAAGGAAATTATACTCATATTCATTTGAGTAATGGAAAGAAGATTTTATTATCAAAGACTTTAAAAGAATTTTGCGATACATTCAGTCAGTATGATTTTGCAAGAATCAGAAAGTCTTACCTCATTAACCTTAATTTTTTGAAAGAAGTAGATTTGTTGGGTGATGTGTCGGTAACGATGAAATCTGGACAAAAAATCGAAATTTCGAGACGAAGAAAAAATGCTTTTCAACAACAATTAAAGAGCTTTAAACAGAAGAATTAATAAAAAGCCTTTACCTTTTTAAGGGGTTTTGAAGGTACTGGCTTTTTTTAAAGATAAACTATTTTAGTGGTTAGGTGAATAGCAGACAGTTTCCTGAATTTTTCGGGGAACTGTTTTTTTTGCAACCACATAGAGTGCATAGGTTACAGAGGAAAATTATATGAGTCCATTTTTTACTTGAACATTTTAAGCGGTACGCTGCCCGATTGAACATTGAAAATCACTTTTTATTTCTTTAAATATCTCTCTCTCATCAGTTTCATCATATACACATTAATTTCCCATTGATTCGCAAGCGGCATTTGGGTATATGGCAACGTTGGCAGATAGCTTGGAGGTCCAAATTCTGTTAGCATCGTGAGCGGCTCGCCCGCCTTCATTTTCATTTCTACTACTCTGTCCCACCAACCTAAGTGTGCCTTCACGGCGTTTGCCCATTCAGGGGCTCTTGGGTCATTCACTTGCGGACCTTCTTCGTGACCTATGCGTGTATGTATGTGTCCCGTTCGTTCGAGGGCAGCCTGGACTACTTCGGGTTGATCGCTCAAAAGTGATTCGTGGACATTACACCAATGCGAAATATCCAACGTCAATCGTAAATCAGGATTTTTATCCATAAAATTTTTGGCGATATGACCTGCAAAAAGCATTCGCCCACGGTGCGTTTCGTGGTAAATCGGAATGCCCGTTTTTTTATTTACTTCGGTTGTAAGGTTGATGAAAAGTTTATTTTCTTCGTATGTAAAATAGTCCTTTCCGCTGTGGCAATTGATGTATGTAGGCTTTTGAATCGTCTGGGAAGTGGCTTCTAAAAGGTTTTTCTTGAAATTCTCTAAATTTTTAGCAGCATCTCTGTTAGAATCACCTACCAAAAAACCTACTTCTAATTGATGCTTTTTCAAGGCAGCAAATAAATCATCCTGTCCTTGTTTTGATGAATTCCACCAAACTTCAATACCTTCATACCCCTCACTTTTTGCCTTCGCACAGAACGCATCCATACTCCCTGAAAACCCCCAATTGGTGGCAAATATTTTTAAGGAAAACCCTGCGGTAGGTTCAAAATTTAAAGGATTTTGTAGGGTTAAATTTTCCATTGATGTAATGAGTCCTACGCTTGCGAGGGTTGTGGTTTTACTCATAAAATTTCTTCTGTTCATGGGATTGTCTTAAATTTTTATACAATTTAGAATTTATTTCTAAAATCTCTGTACGTTATTATAGACTGCGACATAACTTATCGGAATTAGATTTGCCAACTTTTTTGAAAGTTGGCAAATCTTGGTACATTTATTCCTCTATAAATTCTAATATGTTTTATTGTTCTCTATGACATTTGGGAGGATTTTTTTTATCTTACAAAAAAAACTTCTTGATAAAATTTTGCCAAAAATGGTTAAATTTCGACAAAATGGCACTTTTTTGCACATTTTATTTTGAAATATAAGTCATTATTTCCGAAAAATCGCTTTGGCTTAGATATTGAAGAATATACATAGCCCCCTAACCCCCAGAGGGGGAATTGTTCTACGAATGGATGTAGTACAAAGTTCCCCCTTTTGGGGGTTAGGGGGCTTCGTTATGAAATACACAACTAAAACCCAAGAGGTAATTCAGCAAGCCGCTTCAATTGCCTCAGCCAATGGTCAGCAAGCCATCGAAACGGGGCATTTGCTCAAAGCCATCATCGAAGAAGAACCCAACACCGCCCAGTTTTTGATGAAAAAATTGGGGGTTAATCAATCGGTTTTTATCCCAAAATTAGAAGATATCGTAAACGGCTATCCCAAAGTTTCGGGCGGTGGGCAACCCTACCTTGCCAATGATGCTCATACCGCTATGACCAAAGCCGAAAGCCTGATGAAGGAATTTTCGGATGAATATATTTCCGTTGAATTATTGATATTAGCCCTTTCTTTGGGTAAAGATTCAGTCGCTAATTTATTGAAAGACAACGGATTTAAAGAAAAAACTGTTAAAGAAGCCATCAAAGAATTAAGAGGAAACACAACCGTGAAAGATCAAAACGCAGAAGCGACTTATCGTTCCTTGGAACGCTACGCCATCAACTTAAACGAACGTGCCAAAACTGGGAAAATAGACCCCGTGATTGGTCGTGATGAAGAAATCAGAAGAGTCTTACAAATTCTGTCTCGTAGAACCAAAAATAATCCAATGTTAGTCGGTGAGCCAGGGGTCGGGAAAACCGCCATTGTGGAAGGACTTGCTCAGAGAATTGTGCAAGGAGATGTTCCCGAAAACCTAAAATCTAAAACTATTTACACCTTAGATTTAGGACTTTTGATTGCGGGAGCAAAATATAAAGGTGAATTTGAGGAACGCTTAAAGGCTGTCATTAAGGAAGTTACGGATTCGGATGGCGATATTGTTTTATTCATCGACGAAATCCATACGCTCATAGGTGCGGGCGGAGGCGAGTCTGCGATGGATGCTGCCAATCTGTTGAAACCCGCTTTGGCTCGTGGAGAATTGCACGCCATCGGAGCAACGACTTTGAAGGAATACCAAAAATATATCGAAAAAGATAAGGCTCTTGAAAGACGTTTTCAGATGGTCATTGTGGATGAACCTGACGAAACCGATGCGATTTCGATTTTGAGAGGGATTAAAGAAAAATACGAATTGCATCATGGGGTGCGTATTCAGGATGATGCTGTGATTGCGGCAGTTCAATTGTCAAGTCGTTATATATCAGACCGTTATCTACCCGACAAAGCTATTGATTTGATGGATGAAGCCTCCGCTAAAATGCGAATGGAGATAGATTCCGTTCCAGAAGAAATTGATGATTTACAAAGAAAAATCATGCAATTGGAGATTGAACGTGAGGCAATTCGTAGAGAAAATAATGTAGAACGTGAGAATATTATCAGTCGTGAATTGGCTGAATTGACCGATAAAAAAACTGATTTAATGGCAAAATGGCAAGCCGAAAAAGACGTTCTGGACGGTGTACGCAAGGAAAAGGAGAATATTGACCGCCTAAAATTAGAAGCTGAACAAGCCGAACGCTCGGGCGATTATGGAAAGGTTGCTGAGATACGTTACGGAAAATTGGTGGAGGCAGAAGCCAAATTAGCTCAAGCCCAAAAATCAACGGCGGAACATCAAGAGTCCACCATGTTACAAGAAGAAGTAACGGCTGAAAATATCGCTGAAATCGTAGCAAAATGGACGGGAGTTCCAGTCTCAAAAATGATGCGAGCCGAACAAGAAAAACTCCTGCACATGGAGTATGAATTGGGCTTGCGAGTAGCTGGACAGGCAGAAGCCATCGAAGCAATTTCGGATGCAGTTCGTCGCTCACGGGCGGGTATGCAAGACCCAAAACGCCCCATTGGCTCGTTTATTTTCTTAGGAACAACGGGCGTAGGTAAGACAGAATTAGCAAAAGCCTTGGCGGATTATCTGTTTAACGATGAAAATGCGATGGTCAGAATTGATATGTCTGAATACCAAGAACGCCATGCCGTCAGTCGTATGATTGGCTCGCCTCCTGGCTACGTGGGTTATGACGAAGGCGGACAATTGACCGAGGCAGTTCGTAGAAAACCGTATTCAGTAATTCTCTTGGACGAAATCGAAAAAGCCCACCCAGACGTTTGGAATATACTTTTACAGGTTTTGGATGATGGTCGTTTGACAGATAACAAAGGTCGGATTGCGAATTTCAAGAACACCATTATCATTATGACTTCCAACATCGGTAGTCACATTATCCAAGAAAAAATGGGCGAAATGGAAGGTTGGAACAATCATATCGTGATGGAAAAAGCGAAAGAAGAAGTGATGGTTTTATTGAAGCAAGTGGTTCGTCCAGAGTTTTTGAATCGGGTGGATGAAATTGTGATGTTTGAACCATTGTCGAAGGAAAATTTACGACAAATTGTACAAATACAATTCCGTCAAATTCAAGACCGTTTGAAAGAACAGGGCATATTGTTGGAAGCAACCGAAGAAGCCCTTATGCACATAGCCGAAGAAGGCTACGAACCCACGATGGGAGCAAGACCCCTGAAACGAGTGATGCAGAAACGGATTTTGAACGAATTATCGAAACAGATTCTCGGAAATTATATCACCAAAGATTCGGTGGTAATGATGGAGTTGGGGGATGATGGTAATTTGAGGTTTGAGAATTTGAAGGTGGATATTTCTTAAAATGAGGAAATTTCCATTTGTTAAAAGCTAATCTGGAAACGGGTTAGCTTTTTTGTTAAGTTTGTTGTAAAATTGAAATAATATTACTGCAAGAAAAAATAATATAAAATATACGATATGATTTTCCTGAATCTTGTAAAAAAAAATATTGACAAATGACTTGGCTAACCAATAAAAAAATCGTCATCATCGGTGGCACTACGGGCTTGGGGCTTTCTGCTGCAAAAGCATTTATTGACAACGGTGCAAAAGTCATTATAGTAGGCAGAAGTCTGGAAAGTTGCCAAAAAGCGGAGGCTGAATTAGGCGAAAATGCTAAGGCTTTTCAAGGTGATGCTTCACACGAAAATACAGCAAAAGAGGCTATTGAGCTTTGCATCGGCACTTTTGAAGATTTTGACGGACTCTATCACGTGGCAGGTGGCTCAGGCAGACGTATGGGCGACGGACCTTTGCATGACATCACGCTCGAAGGTTGGAATTTTACTTTCGAGTTGAACCTAACTTCGATGTTTCTTTCAAATCAAGCGGCGGTTCGTAAGTTTTTGGAATTGAAAAAGGCTGGTACAATCTTGAATATGGGTTCGGTTTTGGGATATTCTCCTTCGCCCAAATATTTCACAACACACGCCTACGCAACCACCAAAGCCGCCATTATTGGCTTCACAAAATCAACGGCGGCGTATTATGCCCCTCACAATATACGTATCAATGTGATTGCCCCTGCACTGGTAGAAACGCCCATGTCGCAACGAGCATCGGGTGACGAAGTCATCATAAATTTTATCGAAACCAAACAACCCTTAGACGGTGGCAGAAACGGAAAACCCTCTGATTTAGACGGTGGAGCGGTTTATTTTATGTCGGACTATTCAAAATTTACGACTGGGCAGGTGCTGGCGGTTGATGGTGGATGGAGTCATACGGAGGGGCAGTATTAGCTGTCGGTTTTCGGTGATGAGCAATCGGCGATCATTTTTACCAAAAATTAATTACCAAAATCATATTCTTTACATTTTGCTGACAGCCGAAAGCTGACAGCCGAAAGCCAAAAACCATTGAAAAATATAATCGGCATTGACCTCGGCGGCACTTGGATAAAAGCCGTTTTGATGAATCCTTCGGGAGAAATTGTCTTCCAAGAATATCACCCAACCCATGACGACGAATCGGGGACAAATAACTGGAAGAAAGCTATCTTCGACACGGTGCAAGAATTGAAGGCAAAAAGTGGCGATACGCCCATTGCTTCCATCGGTTTATCTGCCCCAGGACTTCCCAACGACAAAAATACCTGCATTGCCTATATGCCAGGGCGTTTGCAGGGTTTGGAGTTTTTTGATTGGTCGAAATATCTTGGGCAACCCGTCCACGTACTCAACGATGCCCAAGCCGCCACGATGGCAGAAGTACAATTCGGAGCAGCGAAAGGCATTAAAAATGCTATCTTGCTGACTTTGGGAACGGGCGTTGGCGGTGGTTTGGTTTTGAACGGGCAAATTTACCAAGGACTTTTTCAGAAAGCGGGGCATTTTGGGCATATTACCGTAGAAAATCAAGGCGAGCGAGATATTACCAATATCCCTGGCAGTTTAGAGGATGCCATCGGTAATTCGACCATCGAAAAACGCTCTTTTGGTAGATACAAAACCACTTACGAACTCATCGAAGCCTATCACGCCCACGACCCTTTTGCTTCATGGCTCTGGTTAGATTCTGTCCGTAAATTAGCCATTGGAATAGCATCACTAACTAATAGTCTATCTCCCGAAATCGTCATTTTAGGGGGAGGAATTGCCCAAGCCGAAGAAGGGCTTTATAATACTTTGGCAGAATTTATGGAACTTTACGAGTGGCGACCAGGTGGACACGCTACACCAATCGTACAGGCTCATTTTGGCGACATGGCGGGAGCAATTGGGGCAGCGAGTTTTGCGTTGAGTAAAATCAGTTAGTTGTTAGTTATTTGGGAATTGTGTAAGCCAATTTCCAAATAACTAACAACCAGCCTTTAATATCTCCGAACTTTCAAAGACTGCAAACCGCCTTCAAATTTTAGGGTAATTCTCTTAGTCGATTTGTCATAATTTGGTGTTTCCCAATGACCATTTTTCTGAATGAATCCATCAAAATCTTTGTCATTCAAACCACCGTCAATGTCTATACGACAACCTACCGACTCGGGAACATTAAATTTGATAGATGTTAGGCCCGATTCGATATTTACATCCAAATTATCAACTTTATCACCCAATTTTACGTCTGTTTCTGTTAATCCTGTTTTGATAGACAGATTTTTGACTTTGTATTCACTCAAATCGAAGTCAGCTTTACCTGCCCCAAATTCAAAATTCATATCCCAAAGTACCGCAGGATTTAGTTTTAGGTTGATTTTATTGTCATTATCATCTCCCAAATCAATGTTATCCTTCTTTCCTCTTAAAGCAAAATCAAGCGTTGGGTTGGTAGAATCTCCCGTTTTTTTCAAGGAAATATTGCCAAAATCAAGCTTTGCTTCTGCCTCAACTAAATCTTTGGAAGTACCAGAGATTTCAAATTCAGCCGCCCCTCCCGAGAAGTTAAATGATGCACTTTTGATGGCAGCATTCATGGGTGAATTCAACTTTTGTTGAGAGCCTTTAAAACTGGTATCTCCGTCATCGTCATTATTATCGTCATTGTCGTCACCATCTTTATTGTCGTCATTATCATCGTCATCATCATCCAAATCAATGTGAATGCCGTCTTTATCAAATGCTGTTTCTACTTTTTCTTGACAACTTCTCACCAAAACCGTCGGAATAGCGATGCAGAGTAATACAATTGTAATGACCGTTGCGGAGTTACTGGTTTTACCCAACAATGCTACCAAACCAAGGTATATCAATAAGAGAGGCCACAAACGAGATATTTCGTGCCAATTAATGTTAAACCAACCCCATTCTTTTCCTAAGAACAAGATACCGAGTAAGATTAAAAATCCTCCCGTGAATAGACTTTTTGAGTTCATATTTTAGTTACTGGTTTATCGGTCACCGGAAACTGGTTAGTGGGTACTGGTAAGAGTTAGTGATAGTTGAAACTACGAATAACTAATTTCCAATAAACCAATAACCAGTAACCAATCCCCAGGTTTAGAGGTTATTTTTATCGTTATTAAAATCAATTTTGTCTTTGTCTCTAAAAATGATGTAACCACCTACGGCTATCAAAATTAGGGGCCAGAATTTACCAAAATCGAAATCTGGTATCCATTCGTCTAAAAGGAAAATTGTACCGAGGACTATCAAAATAATCCCCCAAACCTTGTTTGAATCTTTTCTCATGTTCGTTAGTGTTTCGTTAAAAGTTGAGTCGGTTGTGGCATCCGCTGATGCAGTTTGCCAAGAATGTTGTACAGGTAATGATGCCCACAAGATAATATAAATCCAGAAGAAAATACCATGTGTGAATATTAATCCAAAAAATAAAATTACTCTCATTACTGACAATTCAATGCCAAAACGTTCTGCTAATCCTGCTGCTACACCTCCCAATTGTCCTTTTGAAGGTATGCGATATAAGGTCTGATTCATGGTTGTGATTGTTTAAATGTTATTTAACTTATTGATTTAGAGAAAAATACAAAATGTAATACCAGACTTGACAACTTAGAAATTTAATAATTTAACTACTGTCTAATACATAGTACCTTGTTTGATGAATCAAAGTTATACGGACTTTTATGAATGGCAATCAGCAAATAAATGAACGGTATGTAGGAATTAAGAATGGTAATTTTTGATTATGAACTTTTACAAAGAAAACTTGTTGAAAAAATATGAATAATAAAATAGCACTCATTACAGGAGCAAACTCGGGTGTAGGGTTGGCAACTGCCAAAGGATTAGCTTCTGCGGGCTTCGATTTGATATTTTTGGTTAGAAGTATTCAGAAAGCGGAATCTACCAAAGCGGAGATTTTGAAACAATTTCCGAATGTAAAAATTGACTACGAAATCGCTGATTTAGAGGATATCAAATCGGTTTTGAAAGCTACCGAAAATATCAAAAAACGTTATATTAAAATTGATAGACTCATCAATAATGCGGGCTACTCGCCTGATGTGGTTGCGTTTACGAAAGAAGGTTATGAGAAATCATTTATCGCTAATCATTTAGGGCATTTTGTGCTGACTATCAATCTATTAGACTTATTAGAGGCTTCGGGCGAAGGAAGAGTAATTAGCTTGTCCTCGGCAGCACACGCACTTGGAAAAGTGAGTAGAATGTTCTTGAAAAATAATAAAAACACCAATATCTTAAAAGCGTACGGAGATGGAAAATTAGCGAATGTTTTATTCACAAAAGGTTTATCAAAACGACTTGTTGGAAAGCCCGTTTTAGCCTTTTGTCTACACCCTGGCGTGGTAGGAACAAACTTTGGAGGCAACTTTACGGGTATCAGTGGGCTTTTGGTTAAATTGGCTCACCCCTTTATGATTTCATCTGAAAAAGGAGCAATGACTTCTCTGTTTTTAGCCACAACTCCTTTTGAAAATATCCAACGAGATGGGGGTAAATATTTTGATAAAAGTAAGGTCAAATCAACGATGAATAATGACATCACGAATGATAATATTGAATGGTTTTGGCAGAAGAGTTTGGAGGCTGTGGAGGAGATGCTACTATAATTTGTACGAGACTATCATCCCGACGAATCGGATCGCCGAAGCGGGAGGGAACTGTTGAAATCTCTCAAAATTACGACTTAACGTAATAAATAACAGTTCCCTCCTTCGTCGGGATGACAAATCCCTGTAAATCATGTAGAACTATGAGGGAGTAATTTTAGTAGTAAGTTGCCTTTAAATATTTGAAAAATAAACAAAAAAATGAATTACAGAAAATTAGGAAAAACAGAGTTTAATATCTCAGAAATCAGCCTCGGCACATGGCAAGTTGGCGGGAAATGGGGGGATGATTTTAGCCATCAAACAGCTGACAAAATCTTGAATACAGCGATAGATTCAGGCATTAATTTCATAGATACTGCCGACGTATATGGTGGTGGCGAAAGTGAAAAAGCCGTTGGAAAGTTTGTCAAATCTCGTTCAGAAAGAATTTACGTAGCTACAAAATGTGGTCGTCAATTAAATCCCCACATAAATCTGGCTTACCAACCCGCAGTTTTACGGAAATTTGTAGAAAATAGCCTCAAAAATATGGGTCTCGAAACCTTGGATTTGATTCAATTGCATTGTCCGCCTACGGAAGTTTATTATCGTCCAGAGATATTTGAATTGTTTGATAGATTGAAAGATGAAGGCAAGATTCTGAATCTCGGAATTAGTGTCGAAAAAGTCGAGGAAGCATTGAAAGGCATTGAATATGAGAATGTTACGACGGTACAAATTATTTTTAATGCCTTTCGTCAACGCCCTGCCGAATTATTTTTTGAGCAAGCACAAAAGAAAAATGTGGGCGTAATTGTAAGAGTTCCTTTGGCGAGTGGTTTATTGACGGGTACATTTTCTACTAATTCTACTTTTACTGCTGGTGATCATCGAAACTTCAATCGCAACGGCGAACATTTTGATAAAGGTGAAACCTTTTCGGGTATAGATTACGAAACGGGTTTGAAGGCGGTGGAAGAATTGAAAACAATTTTTCCAAATGATAATAACTTAGCACCCATGGCTTTACGTTGGATTTTACAACATGAGGCAGTGAGTACCATCATCCCTGGGGCATCAAAACCTGAGCAAGTTTTGGCAAATTTATCATCGCTCAATTATCCAAATTTAGATGCAGAACAATTGTCTAAAATTGATGCTGTTTACGAGAAGAACATTAAAAAATTAGTCCATCAATTATGGTAAAACAATTAGAATCCATGAAAAAAATCGTTAGCTTTTCAATTATTCTTTTGTCGATTTTGACAATTCAACAAGACCTTTTTGCACAGAAAAAAACAAAGAAAGTCTTTAATGCCCCTTTTGGCGTACAGGCATGGACGTTCAGAAAAGAATTTCCAGCAAATGGTGCGGAAAAAACGCTTGATATGATTCAAAAAATGGGTATCACCGAAATTGAGGCAAGTGCAGCAAAGGGGACTACCAATGAGCAATTCAAGAAAATGTGTAATGACCGAGGCATTACGATTCCATCGACAGGAAGTAGTTTTGATGAACTTGAAAAAGACCCACAAAAGATTATCAAAAATGCCAAAGAATTAGGTTCAAAATTTGTGATGTGTGCGTGGATTCCTCACAAGGGCGATTTTACGATTGAAGATGCTAAAAAAGCTGTGGAAGTTTTCAATTCGGCAGGAAAAATTTTGAAAGAGAACGGTATCACTTTTTGTTATCATCCACATGGTTTTGAGTTTGTTCCTTATGCAAATGGAACACTTTTAGACTACATTTTTCAAAATACCAATCCCGAAAATGTATCTTTTGAAATGGATGTCCTTTGGGTACTTCACGGAGGCGGCAATCCTGTAAAATTACTCGAAAAATATGGGAGTCGCTGGAAATTAATGCACGTAAAAGACTTGAAAAAAGGCGTGGTTGGAGATTTTTCTGGTGGAACACCTGCCGAAAATGATGTAGTTTTAGGAACGGGTCAAGCCGATTGGAAAAACATTTTCAGAGTCTCAAAAAAGATAGGCATCAAGCACTATTTCATTGAAGACGAAAGCGAACATGAAGTTGAAAATGTGCCTTTGAGCATTGAGTATTTAAAAAATTTGAAATAAAAGTATCAGTAATATTTTATCAAACCAATAACTCTTTTTTTAGTATCCCCCAGCCAATGATAAAACAATGGCTGGGGGATTTTTTTGTTACATCATTTACGGGTAAATCAGTCCTACGCCCCCTTCACAAAACTCCAAAACGTAGTAAAATCTCTCCAAAAACACAAAACTACTGTCCAGACAGTAGGAAAAAACGTGAAAAATACTGTCAAGTCAGTATTTCAAAAGCATATCGTCTCTGGTAATTTTGGGTCATTAAAAAGCTATTTCATTGAGTTTATTTTTTATTCTGACAAATGCCATTTTTTATCAAAAAAAAGTTTTAGTCAAAGGGTATTTTAGGCACTTGTCTGTGATGTTTTCCAATGAAATTTTCAAAATACAAAATCACCCAATTGGGTGATTTACAGATGTTTATACAATTCGTTTCTTTGTAAAACCCAATATACCACCAAAAAATTCCATGAGCCTTAAACAGGAAAAATTGAATCTCCTGACACCCCGTGAAAAAGAGATTCTCAACTTGCTATTAACGAACCATTCTAATCGACAAATAGAGAAAGAACTCTTTATTGATTATGAAACTATACGCTCGCACAGGAAGAATATTTATCGAAAATTGGAGGTCAAAACGATTCTCGAATTGGCGATGGAATACTATGTGCCAAAGTTCGAGTGATTCAATTACCCTAATTTAAGCTATTATGCAAACACACATCACTAATTATTTTGGAACGCCCTTAATCATCGGCATCCGAACCAAGCTGTATTCCAACGAAATTCTCTTTTTTGAAGGAGAAGTTAATTACGCACGAGTACACTTCAAATCAGGCAAACAGAAAATGATTGCCCGCACACTCCTATATATCCAGAACAAAATCAATACCGAAAATTTCATCCGTATCAACCGTAAATATTTAGTCAATCGCAAGTTTATTGTGGAGGTCGGGGACGACTTTGTGGTGCTGACGGATAAGACGGTTTTGCCGATTTCGAGACGGCGGAAGCGGGGGGTGCTTGTTTAAGGATGAGTATATCTATTTTAAACTTTTCAATTATATATTTTTCATAAAAATTAACCCAACCAAGAAATGAAAAATCTTCACTGCTTATTGCTCATATTAATTTTTTTTACAAAGAATATCTCCGCACAGGTCATTACTTCAACTAATCCTGTGATATGTGGAACTAATACCAGTGCTACTTTGAGTGCAAGCCCAACAGGCACTTATCAGTGGTCGTTCTGTGCCACTGAGTTTGGAACTTATGCAAATATCTCTGGGGCTACTTCGAGTACATATACTACTACCAGTCTGGGTTTTTATAAAGTTTTAGTAAATAGTACGTTATCACCTGCATTTAGGGTGAGACAAGGCGGTACGGCTACATTGGTAAGTACATCTCCAACCGCCATTTCTGCGGGGCAAAGTACTACGTTGAGCATGACATTTACAGGTTCAGGACCTTGGTATTATACAGTTTCATCTACTGATGGAGTTTATAAAAAAGATTTTTCTTCAAATAACCCATCGGCTACACTTTCAGTTTTACCGTTGAGGTCAAGTTATTACCAAATAAGTACCCTTTATGATGCAAACGGTATAGGATGCACCACAGGCTTGCCTTCAGTAACTGTAAATCCTACAGCAAGTTTCACATTACCTACACCTACTATTACGTCAGCTTGTGCAGGAAGTATTCTCGATATACCTATTACTTATTCTGGAACTTGGGGAAGTGCAGGGAGTATTCCAAATAGCATTTATATTAGAACTAAATTGACTACCACTGCTGGAGTAACTGTAAATGGTACAGAGCAATATTGGATGAATGGAAGTACATTGAAATATGTAATTCCTCCTGGAACAGCCACTGGTCAGTATAAAATCAGTGCTATTGCTGAATATCCAAGTACTGGGACTGTTTTATCAAGCTATAATATATCAGTAGTGAATACTGGATGTAGTGTCATAAAGCCAATAATTAATATGTATAGTAACGGCTGTGATGCAAATCTTTATGCTAATCCACAAGGTTCAGGATATACTTACCAATGGTATAAAGATGGTGTTGCTATTCCCAATTCCAATTTTTACATCTACACGGTTAAAAGAACCTCTGAAAATGGTAATTATACTGTTGCTGTAACAAATAGTTCAATAAATTATAATAGTACCTCAGATGCAAAAACAGTTTTGGTAGGTGGGTCAGCAACATCTGTTACTAGAAATGGAAGTAATTTATGTGGTCAAGTTAGTTTAAGTAGTAATTACACAGGCTCGGGATTTACCTATCAATGGTATCGGTCTGATTTTGTAAGTGTTAATTCAAGGATTCCCTTAGTTGGAGAAACTAATCCAACAATTAATGTAACTCAACAGGGAAATTATATGGTAAAAGTTTGGGATGGAAGTTGCCAAAGTGAATCTGATGTACCAGCCGTATTTGATTGCCCACCCCAAATCACAAGTATAAACCCAATAATTTGTGGAGCAAATACGCAAGCTACACTCACAACAAGTGCCACAGGTACTTATCAATGGTCTTATTCGAGTTCACAGTTTGGTACTTATGCAAATATCTCAGGGGCTACCACAAATACTCATATTACCAGTACCATAGGGTTTTATAAAGTTACGGTCAATGGTATTGTATCAAATCCATTTAGTGTAGCATCATCCTCTTATGCTATTGTTAATAATGCCAGTGGGAATACTAATCCAATCCAGATAGCGGCAAGTGGTGGAAATGCAGATTTACACATCAGTTTTTATGGTGCACCGCCATTTACGGCCACTTTGAGTAATGATAATATCTCAACTACTATTACAAGTTCTACAAATTTAAAAATAATAAATGTGGCACCCGAAACCTCGAGATTTTACAATGTCAATAGTGTTCAAGGAAGTTGTGGTAGTAGTGGTAATGGAAGTAGTATTCTTGTAAACGTAGGACCTAATCCAGTTTTGGCTTATGCTACGCCTACCATGACAACTGTATGTCCAGGTGGGGTAATTACAATACCCTACACCCTAACAGGAAACGGAGGTACAAATCGAAATTTATACGCTCAATTATATACAAGTGGTGGAACTTATGTCAATAATAGTTTCATAGGTAATTTTTCAAGTAACCCAATATATTATCAGATTCCAACCACAACAGCGGCTGGTACTTACAAATTCGCCATTGGTGGTAATTTACCATATATCAGTGGTACTGGACTTAGCCCTTATACTTTTGATGTTGTTACCACAGGCTGCCCAACTATACCACAGGCAGTTATTCAGTCTTATGTAAATTCTTGTAGTAATATTTCAATGAGTGCCATTCCAAGTGGTTCAGGCTATGCCTTTCAATGGTATAAAGACAATTTGTTAATCTCAGGAGCAACTTCTTCTAATTATACTGCAAGTTTAAGTGGTGCATATAAAGTAGTAGTAACCAATACTACTACAAGTTATAATTCTACTTCGGCAGATAAAAATCTTACTATTGCCCCAAAGCCAATTTTGACTTCGCCTAATCCAGTTATTTGTGGGTCAAATACCTCTGCAACTATCTCTACGGCTTCTACGGGTGCGGGTTATACTTATCAATGGAAAAAATATAATACGACTACTTTTGTATATGATAATTTGAGTGGACAAACCAGTTCATCTATCACTGTTACCGCCGCAGGAACATATCGTTTAGAAATGTTTGATGGTAGTTGTACTGTTACCTCAGATAATTTTGTCGTTTCAACTACTTCAAGTGGTGTATTAAAAAATTCTTCTGGAAATAACAATGCAGTAAATCTAAACCCTGGACAAACCGAAAATTTACAACTTACACTAAGTGGCGTGGGTCCTTGGACTTACACGTTGTACGGTGGTGTGAGTAGTGTTACAAGTACGACCTCGACCTCGCCAGTAACAATACCTGTTTCACCCGAAGTTTCAAGAAATTATAGTGTTGGGCTTAATTCAAGTGGTTGTGGTTCTGGTAATGTTTCTGGTAGTGTTACAGTTAATATTTCGCCAAACCCTTCATTTACTTTTGGTACAGTAGCCACAACAGCTTGCCCAGGAGGGTTTCTTGAAGTACCGACAACCCGAGTAGGAAATTGGGGAGTGAGTGGCTTTGAGAAAGTAGGGGTTACTCTATATACAAGTGCGGGTGCTTATGTATCATATATAGGGGAGTATTCAAGCCCAACAATGCTTGTGGCTATTCCATCAAGTGTAACGGTTGGTAATGCGTACAAGTTATATATTTCACCCTCTACCCCCTATATGTCAGGGAGTTATACGCCAAACTTCACTATCACAAGTACTTGCCCAGCACCACCCAATGCGGTTATAGAAGAACAAAATAGTATCTGTTCTCCTCCAACTCTGAAAGCCTTACCATCAGGCTCTGGTTATACTTTTCAATGGAAAAAAGCTGGTGTAGATATTGTTGGAGCAACCTCTCAGACTTATAGCCCTACTCAGTCAGATAATTATTCAGTGGTTATACAAAATACAAGTTTGAGTTATAATTCTACTTCCCCAACAAAAGCAATAACGGTCAATGCCACAACGCCTACCCTTTCTTGCCCAAATACTATTTTGTGTAGTCCAAATACTTCCACAACTATTACTTCCAACTATACAGGGGTGGGCTTTACTTATAGTTGGAGAAAGGATTATGTAGTCATAGCTGGTGCTACAGGTTCATCAATTACTGTTACAGATGCTGGGCAGTATGATGTAACTATCGTAAATAATATTGGATGTACTTCCAGTTCAACTCAATTAAGGATTAGTTATAGTGGAAATGGTACATTACTAAATTCAAGCGATAATAATAATGCTGTTTATATGGTTTCACCTCAAACAACAGAAAACCTAAAAGTAAACCTGACAGGAACAGGTCCTTGGGAGATTGGCTTGAATGATGGAAATACTTTACGTACCTATACAGCCAATGCAACTCCTTTTATAATTCCAGTTTCTCCAACTTCTTTGACAGTCTATTCTATAGGCTATGTGGCGAGTAGTTGTGGCATAAATAGGAATAATGTTGGTTCTGTCTCTGTTGGTATTGCTCCAACACCCACTATGACTTTTCCAACGCCTTCAAATTTGACTATTTGTAGAGGTAATATTATTGATGTACCATATACGGTTACTGGAAATGTAGGCAATAAATTGCAGATTGGTATATTATTAGGAGACCCAACTGGTGGTGAATCAAGGGATGTTTATACCTATCAAAATGTAATTTTAGAACCTTTTCAAACATCTGGTACGATTCCAGTTTATATTCCCACGGATATTGCTTTGGGTTCTTATGCTATTCTCTTTTTTGCCAATAGCCCCTTTTTTAGATTAAGTCCTACTTATGATGGAGCATGGACAAGCTATGCAATAAATGTAGTTAATACAAGCTGTCCTGCACAATCTGCACCCACAATTTCAGGGCTTTCGAGTGGATGTGAGTCAGTCTTTTTATCTGCAACCCCTTTCACAGGCTTTGGCGGTGCGGGAAGTAATACTTACCAATGGTTTAAAAATGGCGTAGCCATGACGGGCAAAACATCATCTTCATTAACAGTCTATGAATCAGGCAATTATACCGTACAAGTTATCAACGGAGCATATAACCAAACGTCGGCAGCTAAAACAGTAACAATCAATCGTATTATTCCTACCATTACGTCTACCAATGCCGTTTTGTGTACTGGAAATACAAGTGCAACACTCACTACAAGTTTTACAGGTTCGGGCTATACACATCAATGGTACAAAGATGTAACATTCAGCAACGGTTCAGTTGAACAAATACCGCTTTTTGGCGAAACAGCTTCTTCGCTTACAGTTTCTACTATTGGGGGCTACTCTATCAGAACTTGGGATGGGTCATGTTTGCAAAACTCAAAATCAAGTAGCGTGGATGTTACAGGAAGTTTAGTACCAACACCCGCTTTTGCCGTTACTTCGTGCGTAGCATCTGCACCCGAAATCAACCTCAAAGGCAATAACGTAAGTATCATAAGCGGAGATATAACCCCAAGCACTACCGACCATACAGATTTTGGTTCGGTTTACATGGCATCAACTCCTATTGTTAGAACATTTACCATAGAGAATTTAGGTACAGCAAATTTAACGCTATCGGGTAGTCCATTGGTGAGTATTACAGGAACAAATGCCAGTGATTTTACGCTAACTACTCTTCCAACAAGCCCAGTAGTAGCATCTGGAAGTACAACTTTCCAAATCACTTTTAATCCATCAGGAGCAAGCGTGCGTTCGGCAACGCTTAGTATTGCTAATAATGATTCTGACGAAAACCCTTATACGTTTGCCATACAAGGTACTGGTATTTCATGTACTCTGAATACCAGTCAATCTTCGGGCAACTGGGGGACGGCAGGAGTTTGGTCATGCGGACACGTTCCGTTAGTAACCGAACCCGTCCAAATTTCATCAGGACATACCATAACACTTGACGTAAACGGCACAGCAAAAAGTTTGGATTTGAGAGGAATCTTGAATAAACAAGCGACGAAGATTTTGTTGATTCAGGGGAATTAGGAGAGCCTTTTTTTAACTAATTAGACATTGACGATTTCCTAAAATTAATAACAAACAATCTTTTATATTTTTCACAAATAACCATAACAAAAAAATGAAAAAATCACTCTTCATAGCCCTTGCCTTAGTATTGATGGCAAACCTGAGCAATGCCCAAACCATTTACCATTGCAACAACGACCCTTACGTAACACTATCGCCCAATATGTTTCGTACCCTACAAGCCGCCCACGATGCCGCCAGTGCTGGGGATATTATTTATGTTGAGCCTTCGTATAATAGTACGTCTTATGGTGGATTAACTTGTACAAAAACTTTGAGAATTATTGGGAATGGGTATGACCTAACGCCAAATACAAGCATTACACAGCCTTGGAATAAAAGCGAATCATTACTTGGAGGAAGTAATAGCACATTTACTATCATTATTAGGAAAACTGCCCCAAATACAGTATTTGAGGGACTAAATTTAAGTTTAAGTGGGGCTGATTTATTAGTTGAAGCACAAAACGTAACATTTTCAAGATGTAAAATCTATGTAGCGTCAGGTTCTTATTTTCAATTGATAAGAAAAAATACAGGAGAAAATGCGAGTGGGGCGATAATTACAAAATGTAGATTAGGAGGAGGAGGAAGTGGACTGTATATATATGCGAATGGCTATGATGACTTCAATGCAACAACTTGTGCTTATACACCTTATCAAGTTCAAAATGTAACGATTAGTAATAATATTGGTTTCGGTGGAGTTTCTGTAAATACAAGTACCTTGCCTCCGTATAATTTTACCATAAGACAGGGTGGTAGCTGTACACCAGCCACAGCTCCTGTTTCAGTTCCTCACGCTAATAATTTCACGATTATAAATAATGTAACCTATAGTACTTTGGGAATTAATAGTTGCCAAAATTGTACAGTTCAGAGTAATATCATTGATGGCGTAATTCAATCCCAACTTTTTAGCACTATTGTCGCAGGAAATAATGTATGTACCTCTACCTGTGGATTTGGTTCAAATAATGTGCAAAATATACTTTTATCTTCTATTTTCTTAGGGGCGGGTCAATGGAATACTACTGACGAAGATTTTAGATTAAAAGTCGGTTCTCCCGCCATCGGTGCAGGCGTGGGAGGCGTTGATGCAGGAGCGTTTGGCACAAATAACCCCTACCGTATTTCAGGTTTAGCCCCCATTCCCCAAATAACGAGTTATTCAAAAAATGCTTCTTCGGGGGTTTATACCACTACTACGCCCATGACGGTAACGATAAGTGTGCGGGGGAATAATTAGGAGGGATTATTTTGAGAAGAAACCTTCTGGAAATTTCATTTTACTGAGTTTTTCTTTGGCACGGGCGTTTTTTTCAGCAAAAGGTTCGTAACCTTCTGGGAATTTCAAATCAGTTTTACGTTCCACAAAAATGGCTTGGGGTAACGTATCTATTTTTTGTTTCTGTAACATCATTTTAAAATTATTTTGATTCAAAATTAGAACAATTTTCGGATTAAAAAAGATTCATAAGATTTATCTTTTTGGAAAGGTTCAGGTTCACCTTCGATTAGTCCAAAAATCTCATAAGTCGGTATTAGCCTTTCATAGTAACGATTTATGATTCTTTGGTATAGTTGAGTTCTGACTGAATCACTACCTTCAATATAAATATAAGACATGAGATTTTCTGAAAGAAATTTTACTGCAATGCTAATTACAGTAGCCAAAACTTTTACAATGTCACCATTATCTGAAACAGCCGTATAACTAATTAACTCGGTTTGATAGTCGTAATCACCAAATCCGAAATTATAGATATTATCATCCATTTCAGAGAACATTACGACCTTAGTTATTATACCTTGTGGACCGATACTCTCAAAAACATATCTGTCTTTTTCTGGTACATATTCAATTTTATAAGTGGGTTGAATCATTAGTGGATTAAATTTTCACAAAGCTAAAAACATTTTTAAGGAAATGAAAAAATATATCATTTGTACCATTGCTATTTTGTGTGTCATTGGTTCAATAAATGCCCAAAACATTACAAAAATAGAATATTACATAGACACCGACCCAGGATTTGGCGTGGCTACTGATGTTCCCATCACCGCTACAACGCCCATCAATAACCTAAACGTAACCGTCCCCATGATGGGGCTAACAGATGGTTTTCATCAGTTTTTTGCAAGGGCAAAAGATGCTACGGGAGCGTGGAGTATGGTGTCAAGCCATCAGTTTTTGAAGGTTACGCCCAGCAATCCACCTGCCGCCACAACGCCCAATATCACAAAAGTGGAGTATTATATTGATATCGACCCAGGTTTTGGCGTGGCAACTGATGTACCTATTTCGGTAGGAAATTCCATCAATAATCTGAACATCAATTTACCCATGACAGGGCTAACGGATGGTTTTCATCAGTTTTTTGCAAGGACGAAAGATGCCAATGGAGCTTGGAGTATGGTATCGAGCCATCAGTTTTTGAAGGTAACGCCCAGCAATCCACCCGCCGCTGCAACGCCCAACATCGTGAAAGTGGAGTATTACTTAGACACTGACCCAGGGTTTAACTTGGCTACGAATGTGCCTATCACGGTAGGAAACCCTATCAATAATTTGAACATCAATTTACCCATGACAGGGCTAACGGATGGTTTTCATCAGTTTTTTGCGAGGGCAAAAGATGCTAACGGGATTTGGAGTATGGTTGCGAGTCATCAGTTTTTGAAAACGACAGTAGTCATTACGCCCTCTGCGACAATCCCCAACATCGTCAAAGCGGAGTACTTTATAGACACAGACCCAGGTTTTAATAGTGGCGTGAATATTCCGCTTACGGCAGGTACACCCATTACCAATCTGAATGCCACCATCAATATTTCATCATTAGCGGGAGGGACACATCAGGTTTTTATCAGAACAAAAGATGCTTTGGGGGGGGGGAGTATCGTCAACACCCAAACCTTCACGATTGCCAATAATGCCATGTTGGTAGGAGCAGTTCCCACGGGTTTTTGTAGAGCAAATGCTTTTAATATTCCTTTTGTGGCAGGTGGAACTTTCAATGCGGGTAATATTTTCACGGCTCAATTATCGGATGTCAATGGGAGTTTTTCGAGTCCCACCGTCATAGGTACACTCACAGGAACAAGCTCAGGGACGATTTCAGCCACTATCCCGAATATCACGGCGGTAGGGACAAATTATAAAATCAGGGTAATTTCGAGTAACCCAGCCCTTACCAATGTAGATGAAGAGCCGTTTGCAGTTTTATTGCTTTGCCAATGCCTCAACAACATTTCCTTAATGACAGGCAACTGGGGAACGGCAGGCATCTGGTCATGCGGACACGTTCCGTTAGCGACAGAACCCGTCCAAATCTCATCAGGACATACCATAACGCTTGACGTAAACGGAGCTGCAAAAAGTCTGGATTTGAGAGGAATTTTAAATCAACAAGCGACTAAGGTTTTGACGATTCAGGGGAATTAATTTGATTTGAGTATTCACAATCAAATCACACGCAGTACCCGTGATTGCTGCTAATTCAATCACACTTTTGTTATCGTGTGTTATTCTGTTTTTTAAATATAGATATAGAGAAACGGTTTAATTTCAGATTTTTTGATTCATAATAATATAAAAAGCCTTGTTCTGGTTATAGGAACAAGGCTTTTTTCGTAAATTGGGTTTTTAAAGAAAACGAAACCATGAACAGAACATTCAAATATCTATTAACAATCCTATTATTCTCACAGGCGTTTCAAATACAAGCACAACAAGACCAGTTGTATATCACCTACCCCTTCATGCCCCTCAGTGTCAATCCTGCCTATGCGGGTAGTCGTGAGGTAATTAGTATTTCGGGTATTTTTCGTAAACGTCCTTTATTTACTTCATTGAGTGGACTTCAAGTTGCTTCAACAACTCAGCAATATTTCAGCTTCGATATGCCAATTGCCCAAGACAAAATGGCAATTGGTTTTCAAGCCTACAATGCCGAACAGGCTTTGGGAAATGCCAGCGGGGCAATCTTAGGAAATTTAGGTTTATACGGAAACTTTGCCTACCGAATTGCCTTACCAAATGACGGAAAACTTGCCATAGGTGTACAGTATGGCGTTACGCAAGTTCCTGCATTTTTTAGCACTACGGGTGGAGGCATCGGTTCAACAGGTTTCAATTCAAGTCTCGGAGGAGGTATTTATTACAACAATGACGATGCTTATGCGGGTGTATCAATGCTAAACATCAATGCCACAGACAGTTACAATCGCCCAATTTTCTTCACGGCGGGCTACGTCTTCACGATTGACGATGAATTTAAAATCAAAACAGGAGCATTGGTCAGAAAACAATCTACCAATGCGGGAGGAAAAACCGACTTTGACCTCAACGCAACTGGTTGGATAAAAGACAAGTACGGAATAGGTATTTGGTATCAAAATACAGGTTCTGATGTATCGAGCAAAGCCTCTATTTTAGGTTCATTTCAAATACAAGTCAAAAAAGCACAAATTGGTTATTCTTATGATTTCTCAGGTTCGGGTACTACAACAGGAGCTGGTTCTTCCGAAGGTTTCCACCAGTTTATGCTTCGCTACGAAATTGATGCAGGAAACGGTAAATCAAGCGTTTTTAGGTATTTCTAAACTTCATTTGCCCGAGAACTCTCCCATCCTAAAATGGCTTTTTTACGATATTCACCCCAACGATAATTGCCCGTAGTTCCTACTTTTTGGATAACCCGATGGCAAGGAATCAAATAAGCAATGTGGTTTGAACCAATCGCCGTTCCAACTGCCCTTTGGGCTGTGGGTTGCTCAATCAATTTGGCAATATCTTCGTAACAGGCTAATTTTCCAGACGGAATTTTCAAGAGAGCCTCCCAAACTTTTATCTGAAAATTAGTCCCTCGTACCAATAAAGTCAAAGGGCTTTTGTGGTCAGTTTCTACAAAAATTTGATTGATAAAAACGGAGGTATCTTCTTGATTTTCAATAAATTCAGCTCTTGGGAATGTATTTTTCAAACTAATTAATTCATCAATAGCTTCATGTTCAGAAAGGAAAGTTAATTCCAAAATCCCTCTTGTGGTAACGGCAATAAACGCATATCCAAAAGGCGTTTCGTGAGTACCATACGAAATCCTCAGACCTTCCCCTTTACGCTTGAATTCGGCAGGGGTAATTGCTTCAAAAGTCACGAAAAGGTCGTGCAAACGAGACGAACTCGAAAGCCCCATTTGTACCGTAGTGTCCAATAAATCTTTGGTTTGAGTCAATACATCTTTGGCGTATTCTTTCGATAAAAAACGCATGAATCTTTGTGGGGAAGTCCCCGCCCATTTCGTAAACATTCTATCAAAATGGAACTCCGAAAGATTGACTTCCTCAGCGATTTCTTTCAAACTCGGCTGACGTTGAAAATTATCTTCAATAAATCGAATAGCTTGCTCAATTCGTTGATAATCAATATGTTGTTGTATGCTCATTGTTTTAGTTACTTAGCGTCGTGAAAAATAATTCCCAAAGTATGCCTAATCCCTGAACGCACTTTGGAAACGCCGTGTCGCATATTGGTTCTGTAATATCCCTTCGTACCTTTAACGGGTCTGAAATTAGTGGTAAAAATTAATATATCCCCTTGTTGAGGAGTCAAAACCTCGGGTACAGACTGCATCCGTGGGCGTTGTTCTACCAACACAAACTCGCCTCCCGTAAAATCAATTTGAGGTTTATTCAAAAAAATCACCATCTGAAACGGAAACCAAACATCTCCATACAAATCTTGATGAAGTGTATTATAGCCCCCTTCGGTATATTTCAAAATCAAAGGCGTGGGGCGTAATTGTTCATTTTGATGACAAATTTCTAATAAATCTGGATGACTTTCTGGAAATAACGTGCTGATATTCAATACATTCATCCAATGATTTGCCACTTTTGCCAAATGCGGATAAACCTCCGTACGAAGTCGCTGAACCAAAAGGGGGAGAGGGTAATTGAAATATTTATATTCGCCCAATCCAAACTGATACCGTGCCATATTGATAGTTGAACGATAGATGGGCTGATTATACAGAGCAATCAATTCTTCACATTCCGAAGCGTTCAGGACAGATTTTAGATTTACAAATCCTTTTTCAGAAAGTTCTTCGGAAACTTCCTGCCAATTGATATTTTCGAGCATATTGTTAGATTTTACAGATTTTCAAATGTTTTTAGTAGGGACGAATAGTATTCGTCCACGTGTCCATTTGAGAGTGGACGAATGCTATTCCAATGCTGTCAATTTAAGGTTTTACTTTTGTCAAAATATATTTAATAACCTCGTTTGAACGCTGGTAGGGTTTTGAACCCTACCAGCGTTAGTCGGACAGATTTCTTAAGTTGACAGCATTGGAATGCTATTCGTCCCTACCACAAAATCTCAAATGCCATTTTATTCAACAAAGTTACCCCACAATCTGAAAATATTTAATCTGAATTTTGCGGAATCCAAAACAAGAAAAGCCTTCAAGATTGAATCTCAAAGGCTTTTCTTGTTCTATCAATAAATTCAATCTAAGTATTCGTTGAAAATGGTGTACTTAAAATACAAACTTATCTATAACTATTTAATAATCAGGTTTTTTTGTATATTTTCAACTTAATAACTTAACAACTTGAAACTTAACGACTACTTATCACTTCGGTACTTTCGCTTTTGCTTCTTCTACTTTTTTCATTTGAGCATTTACCGCTTCTCCCATCGAAATTTGGTCTTTTTTGTTTTGCTCAACATCAGTCAAAAGTTTTTCGAGTTCCAATTTGTTCTCCTCGATTTTCTTTAACAATTTTTCTTTGTCCTTTTTGTTATCCTCAATCGAACGAACCAATTTATCGCCCGTTTTGATGGTCTTCTTTTGTTTATCAGCAACATCCTCCATTACTTTCTCTTCTGTTCTTACGCCTTCTTGAAGATTGATAACCTCCACAAAATCATTCAAGATTTTCTCAGCGGCGGCATATTTTGGATGCGTTCCGCCTACATAAACCTCTTCGCCCATACCAATTGACATAAATATTTTGGTACGTCCTTTTTCAGTAGTGATTCTACTTGCTAACATTACGGGGTCACTACTAACTGTGGGCATCGTAGCATTATTCACTCGGTAAGAATTCCCTTTTCCCGATTCAACTTTGCCATATTTTGCCATCTCAACTTGCCATGCTTGTTTGACATATTTGTCATCAACGGCAACAGATGTATAAAGACCTTCCTTGTTTGCTTTCTCAATTTCTTGTGTTCCAGAGAAAACTTGTGCATTAACTGACTGAAAACCAGTCAATAACATAGCGGCTAAAATTAACTTTTTCATAAAATGTTTTTAAAAATTTAGATTAATGATATATTGCAAATTAAACAACAATGATATGACTACCAAAGTTTTTCAAAGTAACGTTAAAAACTGTTAAAAATGAAATTATCCATACTAATACTTGCCGCAGGAAATTCGAGTAGATTGGGGCAACCCAAGCAAATGGTAGAATTTCGTGGACAAACTTTAATTGAAAGAACCATCACAATCGCCAAAACTATTTCTGATGAAATTTTGGTTGTGTTAGGAGCAAATGCCGACTTGATAGAATCACACATTGTATCATTTTCAACCACTACCCAAACTATCCACAACCCCGATTGGCAGGCAGGTATGGGTACTTCCATACGTGTAGGCGTTGAAATTTTAGCCCAAAAATCAGATAAAATCCTAATTCTTTTGTCAGACCAACCATTTATTTCACAAGAATTTTTGCAAAAAATGGTGCAAACTTTTGCAGAATCAAGCAACCCTATTGCGGCTTCTTGCTACGAAAATGAATTAGGAGTACCTATGATTTTTGATAAAACCATCTTTCCAGAACTTCTAAAACTAAATGCTGAAAAGGGAGCAAAGTCTTTTCTGAATAAGTATAAGGATAGCGTTTCAATCATCAATTTTCCAGAAGGCATAATTGATATAGATACTCCCGAAGATTTAGATAAGTTATTGAAAATGAAATGATTATATTGAGAATAAAACAAAAAATCCGAAGATTTCTCTTCGGATTTCAGTGAAAGTTTTTAATTAATTATCTCTAATTTTAAATTCAAGACAATTGCTAATGGTTCTTTCGATTTTTAGAATATAAATTGTGGTTAAGTATTTAGTTTGTGGTCAATTTTAAAAAAGTGATTATGTATCAAGGAGTTTTGTTTCGTGTATCTACACATATATTTACTTGTATATACATATATTACATTGCAAAATTCCGCATATCTATAAAAAAAACAAATAGCCAATTTGGCTAATTTCTGACAAAAATCATTAAATTTGCAAAATAAATCCCTTCAACCACTTCGCTAATTTATGGTAACTTTTTTAAAAATTAAGTAGTAGGCAGTTATTAGTTTGCAGTATTTAATTCCAACGAAAATTCGATAATTAATTGATAATCAATGGATTATTATTGCCTACTGCAAACTACTTTACTAAATACTTATTAGTAATTTTTCATGGCAAACCCACCAAATCACTCGGTAGAGCAATTATTACGAAAATGTTTAGAAGCTGTTAACCAGATTTCGGGCGAAAGCTCAGAGAAATCTGCGGAAAAGTATTTGCAAGAGATGGGGTTCTTTAATAAAGATACTACCTACCTAAATGCTGTTTACGGAATCATGGATTTGACTAACCTAACATTCAAATATATTACAAATACTGATGTGTCTTTGGGGATTGCCCCTGAAAAATTTATGAAGGAGGGGTTTTCTCAATACCTCAAATCGATGACTCCCGAGAAAGAAAATGTCTCCGCAATTCCTACACTTTTTAAATTTATGATTGACTCTATCCGTGAAGCTCCTGATGAAATAAAACAAAACTTTGTGGCGTACGGATATGGGATGAAACACTTTCGCCCAAGTGGAAGATCTTTTCATACGATGGTTCAAATCTTTGGATTAGAATATAATGAAAAAGGCTATCCGACTCTCTGTTTTATCGTAGATCAAGACGTTGAACACCTCATCAAATCAACTGATCATTATATGGGTCGGTTAAGTTTTAATAATGGCGAATTTGTTACCACTTTTTCTTCAAAAGATATGCAGTTGAAGAAGAATGACGTTTTTTCTGACCGTGAAATTGATGTTCTGAAACTTTTGATGAAAGGATATGAATCGAAACAGATAGGAGACAAACTATTTATTAGTTCAAATACGGTAGATAATCACCGTAAAAATATGATACGTAAATTAGATGCTCGTGACACGACGGCATTAGTACAAATATCCAAACAATTAGGAATTCTTCGGTAAAACTATCCACTATCCAACATTTTACCTCAGCTTAATTTAACCAAAGTCGGTTTTCTTGAAAGAAACCGACTTTTTTGTTTTAAGCGAAAAAGGACTATTTATCTATAAATGCAACATTAATAATTAGTTGCGTTAATAAAACCCTTGCAAGCGTTTCAAACGCTTGCAAGGGCTAATTTATCTTAAAAACGTCTGTATCCATAAAAAAAAGCCCTGCAATTTTGTGCATTACAGGGCTTTCTAAATTGATTTCAAGAAAGTTAATCAATCAATTTATGCTTTTCATTATAAGCAAATACAAAGATGATTATCTCGCCAATAATTCCTACAACGGCGGTGAATGTATCTCCCAGCCAAACTAAAAGAAATGAGAAAATGCAAAATAATAAAATCATTTGTGCGGTTGAAAGTTCGTTGCTTTCGTCGTGTTGTTCTTTTGATGCTGACATGGTATTTTGGTTTAAGTTCTGTATTCTTGGTTCTGAGTTTCAATTTACTTATTTTTAAGGATTCAAAAGGAAAGAATCAGAACTCAAAAGGATTTATTTTGCACTAAGGTATGAACAAATATAAAAATATCAAGCGATTTTTGATTATTCTATCAATATTTTTTTGTGAGAATAAGCAAATCTTCGCTCAATATACTGACAAATGGATTTCGTTGAAGTACGAATCTGTCAGACATAAACCCAATCGTTTTTATTTTGTAAAAGTCATTGATGAACGAAAAGATAAGTCAAAAATTGGAGTAGTTTATGGTTTGAATCAAGTAGAAAAGTCACTAAAACTGAGTGGTGGGACGGTAAAATCTTTGCAAAATTATTTCTTAAAATCTATTCAAAAAGATACTTCTTGCTATCCTATTATATTCAGAATCAAAGAGCTAATAGTTGATGAAAACGTTAGCAATCAGAAGATTACGGGGAAATGTAAAATCAAGGTTTCGTACAGTTTTTTGAGGGACACAACCGAATTAGAACTGACTGATTTTCAAACGTTTATAAATTATTCTCGCACCTTTGGCGACTACAATAATTATGAGACATTATTGAGCAAAGTAGTCGAAAAATCGGTAATATTCTTTGGAGATTGGATGCGTGAAAATTATGATAAAAATGAGAAGTTAGTCAAATCATTAAACCTCATCGTAAAGTCTGATTATGAAATAGATAATCCCGAAAAAGGAGATACTATTTTCTGGTCACCCACTCGTAAAATCTCTTGGGCGGATTTCACAGGTTCGATGCCCAGAACGACTAAATATTCAGCCCAAATCTTCAATAATTTTGAATATTCAGCTCCTTTGAGAATAGAAAATGGGGTCTTGCAAATAGCTCTTCAAATGAAAGTCTATATGCTAAAAAGTGCCTCTTGGACATCCTCAACGAGCCTTTCTGAGTATAGTCTTGGACACGAACAATTGCATTTTGATATTGCAAAGTTAGTGGTAGAACGATTCAAACAAAAAGCAAAACAAATACTGACCGTGGATAATTATGATAGTCAATTACAGATACTTTTTATTGATATGTATCGAGAAATGAACCGTTTACAAAGAGAATATGATGATGAAAGTAATCATAGTATCAACATCGTAGGGCAACAAAGATGGCAACAAATAGCCAATGAGGAATTGAGGCAAAACGGTGTACGGTAATTTCTGTATATTTGTGAGAAATTAAAATGAATTTTAGTGAAAAAACTATCAATGGACGAGCTAAATCGTCTATCCACAGAAGAATTTAAAGAAACCGAAAAGTTCCCGTACATCCTGATTTTAGATGATATTCGGAGTATGAATAATATCGGTTCGGTATTCAGAACTGGCGATGCCTTTAAGGTCGAAAAGGTGTATTTATGTGGAATAACGGCAACGCCACCGCACCGTGAAATCCAAAAAACTGCCTTGGGTGCAGACGAAACCGTAGCGTGGGAATACGTACAGGACGTGCTGGAATTGGTCAAAAAACTCCAATCTGAGGGTGTAATTGTAGCGGCAGTTGAGCAAGTTGAAAATAGCGTTTCGTTATTAGATTTTATTCCTGAGAAAGATAAAAAATACGCCTTCGTGTTCGGGAATGAGGTTTTTGGCGTAAATCAGGTAGTAGTAGAAACTTCGGATTTTGTCTTAGAAATACCTCAATATGGTACGAAACACTCATTGAATATCTCGGTTACAGCGGGTGTAGTGGCTTGGGATTTTGTTAGTAAAATATCAAAAACTTAACACAAAAAATTTTCAAGAGTAAAACCTTATTCATACATTGCACGAAATATTTAATATTCTCTTAACAATTAAATAATATTAACAATGAAATCAGATAACAAAAGCCTCGCCAATGACATTTCAGCCGCCATTCTGGGTAAATTGCATGGCTTAAACGCTAAAAGTGCAAAGAAATTAGTCAAAGCCGTTGATGAATGTTCAAAGGATATTGTCAAGAAGTTTGCAAAATTGCAAAAAGACGAAGAAAATGAGCAAGAAAAAGATGCGAAAAAGGCAACAAAAAAAGCGGCTGAGAAAGCTAAAAAAATAGCCAAAGCCAAAGAAAAAGCGGCTGAAAAGGCAGCATTAGATGCTAAAATTGCGATTGTTACGAAAGATAAAACAGTTGCTCCAAAATCAGCCCCTGCAAAATCAGCTCCTGCAAAAAAACCAGTAGCGAAAAAACCAGTAGCAAAAAAGCCAGCTCCAAAACCCACTGTTGTGAAGGCTGACCCTACTGTGACAGCGGAATAATTACCGATTATCCAATTAAAAAGAGCGTTTGTCAAAAATCGAAATATTTTTTGGCAAACGCTCTTTGTTTTGTACCATCAATGAATACCAAAACTGCAAACTATGTCTAACATTTTAGAAGCTCAGCACGTAGTAAAACGCTATGCTGAACACACTGCCCTAAATGATGTCAGTATCGAAGTACCCACAGGCTCAATTTTTGGATTATTAGGTCCAAACGGAGCGGGTAAAACTTCGCTCATTCGCATCATCAATCAAATCACCGCACCTGACGAAGGGCAAATTATTTTGAATGGTGAACGTCTCCAACCCAAACACATCGAAGACATCGGCTATTTGCCCGAAGAACGTGGACTTTACAAGAAAATGAAAGTCGGCGAACAGCTTTTGTACCTTGCCCAACTCAAAGGCATGAAAAAAGCCGAAGCAATGGAAAAATTGAAGGCTTGGTTCATCAAATTTGACATCAAAGATTGGTGGGATAAAAACGTGGAAGACCTCTCGAAAGGGATGCAACAAAAAACGCAATTCATCGCTACCATCGTCCACGAGCCTAAATTGATTATTTTGGATGAGCCTTTCTCTGGTTTCGACCCTATCAATGCCAACTTACTGAAAGATGAAATTTTGGAACTGAAACAACGTGGCACGACTATTATTTTCTCAACTCACCGCATGGAATCGGTGGAGGAATTGTGTGATAATATTGCCTTGATTAATAAGTCGAAAGTGGTTTTGCACGGAGGTAAAAAAGAAGTAAAAAATCGTTTTAAAGATAATTCTTATACGATTCAATTTACTGGAAATTTACCTAATGACAATGGAGTATTTGAAGTATTGAATACGCAAAACTTAGAAGATGGTATCATACAGGCACATATTCGCAACACACAAGAAGTTCCTGTAAATCAATTGATTAACTCACTGATTCAGAAAGTAGAACTCAAATCTTTCAACGAAAACATCCCTTCTTTCAACGACATCTTTATTAAAGTTGTAGGCGGAGAAGCTAACGAATTATTGTAAATCCTCTCGTACCACGGGAATCTTTCCCGTGAGTCTGGCGACAGCAATCGCATACATTATACACGGGAAAGATTCCCGTGATACAAGTGAAACAAAATAACATCATGGACAAAATATTACTAATTATACAAAGAGAGTACCTCACACGTGTAAGCAAAAAATCTTTCTGGATTGCCTCAATCCTCGTTCCTTTTTTGATAGCGGGCATTTATGCGATTCCTCTTTATTTTGCTTTAAATTCTAATGACACCAAAACCGTGGAGATTGTAGATGAAAGTGGTTTGTTTAAAGATAAAATCAAATCCAAAGGAGACATTACCTACAAATTCATTAACGATTCTTACAAAGTTGCTAAGGATGGCTTAGAGAAAAGTAAATCTGACATATTGGTGAGCATTCCAAAGGATATTTTGACAAATCCTGATGGCGTAAAAATTGTTGGAAAAGAAAGCGTAGGATTTGGCATTCAAAATGATATTGAAAATGCTATCCAAACCGAATTACGCAATATTAAACTCAAAAATGCCAATATTGATTTGAAGGTTTTGGAGGATAATAAAGTGAGTGTAAGTGCCAGTACTTTCACCTTGAAAGATGATGGCAAAGAGGAAAGTAGTAGTTCGAAAGGAGCTATTATTCTTGGGGGACTATTTGGTTTTATCCTGTATATGTCTGCCTTTTTATACGGCTCACAGGTAATGAATGGCGTTATTGAAGAAAAAAGTAACCGTATTATTGAGGTAATGATTTCGTCAGTAAGACCTTTTCAGTTAATGATGGGTAAGATTATTGGCGTGGGATTAGTTGGAATTACACAGTTTTTATTATGGGGCGTTTTGACTTTTGGTGCTTCTACTGCGACAACAGCTATAATGTCGGGGAAAATAGAAGCAAAAGCAAAAGCCATGACACAAAGTGGTGCTACGAAAGCCGAGGTTACAAAAATGGAAAAAGACTTAAGTAGTAAGAATCCTTTATCGGAGGTTTCTCAAACCATCGAAAGTGTCTCATTAGCTAAAATAATCTTATGTTTTTTATTGTTTTACATTGGAGGATATTTGATTTATAGCTCGCTTTTTGCGGCTGTTGGGGCAGCCGTAGAAAATGCTTCGGAAGCTCAACAATTTTTACTTCCCGTTACAATTCCCATTATAGTTTCTTTTTTATTATTTACTGAAATTATGGAACATCCAAACGGTAACTTAGCTTTTTGGGCTTCAATGTTTCCGCTTACTTCGCCCATAGATATGATGATTCGTTTACCTTTTGGTGTTCCAAATTGGCAAATTGCATTGTCGTTATTTTTCTTGATTTTAGGTTTTATAGGAACAACTTGGTTAGCTGGAAAAATCTATCGAGTAGGTATTTTGATGTATGGCAAAAAAATATCTTGGAAAGAAATTGCGAAGTGGGTCGTTTATAAAGGGTAGGGTAACTGGTTGAATAAGTCACACCCTTGGGAGGATTTTATGAACTAACCCTCCCAAGGGTTTTAAACCCTTGGGAGGGTTTTTGATGTGTATAGCTCAACCAATCAGTACACTTAATTCCTCAAATATATTTTTATAGAATGAAAAACGAAATTATTTTAGCTTTACTCTGGATTGGTTACGGAATAATCCATTCTGTTTTAGCCTCATATTCTATTAAAAAAATATTTACCACACAATATTACCGCCTGATTTACAATGGATTAGCCATATTTTTGTTGATTCCGATAGTGTATTTTCAACTTACTTCTGACTCAAAAAGATTGATGGAAGATTCTATTTTCAATCAGATTTTGGGAGGAATTATGATGGCTTCGGGGATATTTGTGATGTATGTTTCTTTCAAAAATTACGATTTGAAAGAGTTTATTGGAATAGATTTTCAAAATAAAAAACAACCTGAACTCACGACAGAAGGCTTATCGGAGTTTGTGAGACATCCACTTTACGTAGGAATTTTACTTTTTATTTGGGGAAGTTTTGGCTTTTTTGCAACGGAATTATTCCTCACAACTGCCTTATTTTTAAGTATTTATATCCGAATTGGGATTTATTTTGAGGAGAAGAAATTGGTGAGAACATTTGGCAAAAAGTACGAAGAATATCAGAAAAATGTACCGATGTTGATTCCGAGGTTGTGAAATCTCTCTGTCTAAACTATGATTCATAGGATTTAAGGATGATAAGATTGAATGAGAATATTATTAAAATCTTAACATCCTCTAATCCTAAAAATCTTAGTTTAGACAATTTCTCAACAAGGAATTTTATCAATTCTCAACTGATGTCTGCCACCTTCAAATTCAGTTTCTAAAAAAACATTAGTAATTTCGATTGCTTCTTCCAATGTTACAAATCGGGCGGGAATTCCTAAAATATTTGCATCATTATGCTGACGTACGAGTGAAGCCACTTCTGTATTCCAAGCTAATCCTGCACGAATTTTTTGATGTTTATTGGAAGTAATCATTACACCATTGGCACTTCCACACAATAGAATTCCGAATCTAAATTCTTGATTTTCAACGGCTAAGGCTACTGGATGAGCAAAATCTGCATAGTCGCACGAGGCAGTGCTGAAAGGTCCGAAATCTTTGACCTCATAACCTTCGGCAGTTAGTAATTTTATTAGTTCTGATTTGTATTCAAACCCTGCGTGGTCGCCTCCGATTGCTATTTTTTTAATATTTTCCATAAAAAATGTAAGTATTTTAAACTACTGAACGTTTTTTTTTGTTATTTCATTCCGTCAGACTATAAACGTACCACAGACTTTAGTCTGTACAACGAACAAACAGACTGAAGTCTGTGGTACGTTATTCTGTACAAAATTACGGAACAAAACTTTAAGTGTTGGGTCAGAGGAATTTAATATTTCTTCCAACAATTCAACAAATCAAATTTCAACAAATCAATTACTATGACAGATAGAGAAAGCGTACGATTATTAAGTGATGATGAAAAAATCAAAAAAGCCTTTGTAGATCACACATGGGCAGAAATCCATTCGGAAGAATCTTGGAGAATTTTCAAGGTAATGTCTGAATTTGTAGAAGGCATCGACAAATTAGCTAAAATTGGTCCTTGCGTGTCCATTTTTGGGTCGGCAAGAACAAAACCCGATAATCCGTACTACATAATGGCAGAAGAAATTGCTGCTAAATTAGTACGTCATGGTTACGGTGTTATCACGGGCGGAGGTCCAGGTATCATGGAAGCGGGGAATAAAGGAGCAAAATTACAAGGCGGGAAATCAGTGGGTTTGAACATTGAATTACCTTTTGAGCAAAAACCTAACGACTACATTGACCGTGATAAAAGTATAGATTTCGATTACTTTTTTGTTCGTAAAGTAATGTTTGTAAAATACTCACAAGGCTTTATCATCATGCCTGGGGGCTTCGGAACATTGGATGAAATGTTTGAGTCATTGACCTTGATGCAAACCAAAAAAATCGCCACATTCCCAGTTGTTTTAGTGGGTAAAAAATATTGGGGAGGGCTATTCGAGTGGGTAAAAAATACCATGCTCGACCAAGGCTACATCAGTCCCGATGATTTGAATTTAGTAGCTCTTGTGGACACACCCACCGAGGCAGTGAAGGTGATTGATGATTTTTATGCGAAGTATCTATTGAAGCCTAATTTCTGAGAGGAGAAAGGAGGAAGGAAGAAAGGAAAACAGGGTGTAAGATTAAAACGAAAAAGCCTCTCAAATTTGATTTTGAGAGGCTTTTCGTTTTAGTCATTTCTTCGTCCTGTGAGCATACTTGCGTAATAAAGCAACTGAGCGAGCATACCCAAAGCCGCAACCACGTATGTAGATGCTGCCCAAAATAAGGCATCTTTTGCCATTTTGTGTTCTGGGGCGGTTACAATATTTTTCGATTCCATCCAATTTAAGGCTCTTCTTGAAGCATCAAATTCTACGGGTAATGTCACAAAACTAAATAAGGTTGCTATGCCAAAGAGTGCAACACCAATTGTCAAAAGCAAAGGATTTTTCATGTAAATTAATGCCATCATTCCACCCATCAATAATAGCGGCGTAAAATTATTAGCAATGTTTAAAACAGGCACCATCGCACTTCTGAATTGTAGCATCGAGTACGCCGTAGCGTGTTGCACAGCGTGTCCGCACTCATGTGAAGCAACAGCGGCAGCCGAGGCACTACGACCATGATACACATCTGGGCTGAGGTTTACTGTTTTGTCGCCTGGGTTGTAATGGTCGGTCAATTGACCTTCTACCGATACGATTCTTACATCAAAAATGTTATTGTCTCTCAACATTTTTTCGGCAATTTCTTTGCCCGAAAGTCCATTCGTCAGACCAATCTGCGAATATTCTTGAAACTTACTTTTCAAACGCCATTGCACGAACATTCCGAGTCCTGCAAAAATCATGGAGATTACATATATTCCCATCATAGCTTTAAATTGATTTTATTTTTTCTATTATTGAAGTTGTTGAATAACCTTTAACCAAAGCAATTGTTTTGACTTCGCCTCCTTTTGCTATAACGAAATCTGCCCCTACAATAGTTTCAATTGAATAATCATCACCTTTTACTAAAATATCGGGTTTAATCATTTCGATTAATTCTAAGGGTGTTGGTTCGTCAAAAAGTACCACACAATCCACAAACTCAAACGCTGACATCATCCTCGAACGTGCGTATTCGTTTACGACAGGGCGAGCTTCTCCTTTCAGTCGTTTCACAGAAGCATCTGTATTGAGACCTAAAACTAATTTATCTCCTAAATTACGAGCCTTTTCTAAATAATCAATATGTCCTAAATGCACAATGTCAAAACAACCATTGGTAAATACTATTTTTTCACCTTTTGCTTGCCATTTCTCTACTTGTTCTTGGGCTGATTGACGTGTATGTATTTTATTTTCAGTCATTTATTGTTTTTTTACTCATAAAAATAGAAATCAAAAATATAATCCCTCCCACAATCAGAGTAGCTAACATCTGCGAACTCTGAATAAACGTCGAGAGTGTACCTGCATCCTCTTTTGATAGTCCGTACATAGACACCAACACGGGCGAAACGATGGCTGTAACAGTCCCTGCACCCCCAGGCGAAGGCAAAATCATCGCCAAAGCACCTGATACTAAAACCGTTAAACCAGCTAATGGAGATAAATCCGCAAATTTAGGAATGGCTAAGAAAAGCACATAGCCCATCGCCCAATACATTACCCAAATCAGAATACTATAAAAGATAAAAAGTTTAGGATTTTTGAGATTACGAATACTTAAAAGTCCATCTAAGAGTCCTTTAAGTTTTTCGATAATCGTTTGAACGATAGGGATTTGTAAAATTTTATTTCTGAAAATAAAAAGAATAATTCCTCCCAAAACCATCAATCCTAAAAGCACAAAAATCAAGTTTGATTTACCTCCTTGATTTCCTCCGCCTTGGGCTAATTGTTGATTGACAAATGCCCAGAGTTTATCAAAATCAATGATAAAGTGGATAACCAAAAGAATGAATAAAGTAACTACATCAAAAATCCTATCTGTCACAACCGTTCCCAATGATTTCTCGACAGGAATATTATCGCTTTTATACAACTGACTGCAACGGGTAACTTCGCCCAAACGTGGGACTAAATTATTGGCAAAATAGCCTAACCAAACGGCATTATTTACATTAAAAAATGAAGGTTTATAGCCCAAAGGTTCAAGCAATAGTTGCCATCTCGCCGCCCGACTCCCATGTGCAACTGCCATCAAAAGCACCATCACACCCACCCAAAGCAAATTGGCGTGCGAGACATCTTCCCAAAGTTTAGAAGGATTTATAATTCCCGAGGCAATGGAATACCAGATAAGTCCACCCCCAATGCCTAAGAAGAGGAGGTATTGTAATGTTGTTTTCATGAATTAGACAACCAAATGATTATTACTATCAGGAAAAACCAATCTTGGCGTATGGTCTTTGGCTTCTTCGGGAGTCATTAATCCGTAGGCAATGATGATAACAATATCTCCCACCTGAGCCCTACGAGCGGCTGCACCGTTCAGACACACCGTACCCGAACCTCGCTCCCCCTTGATAACGTAAGTCTCAAAACGTTCACCGTTATTATTATTGACAATCTGTACTTTTTCGTTTTCGATAAGATTGGCAGCATCCATCAAGTCTTCGTCGATGGTTACACTTCCTACATAGTTCAACTCCGCTTGCGTGATGCGTACACGGTGGAGTTTAGATTTCATTACGTGAATAAACATAAAATGATGTTGTTAAATATTTTCACAAAGATATTTAGAATTTAATCCCCCACAGCAAACAGTCCTAAATAATCACATTATCAATCAAGCGAGTCTTACCCATAAAAGCTGCAATACACAAAGCCGTTTTTCCTTCTAAATATTCATCAATGGGTTGTAAGGTATCAAAATTTGAAATCTCAAAATATTCTAATTCAATGCCATCTACGGCAGATAATTGCTTAGAAACGAATGACTTAGCTTTTTCAGAAGATTCTCCTGATTTCAAAATTCCACTTGCTCCTTGCAGGGCTTTATAGATTGCAGGAGCATTTAAGCGTTGTTCAGGTGAGAGGTTTCTATTGCGAGAAGACATCGCCAGTCCATCTTTTTCACGTAACGTTGGGCAAATATTTAGTTTCAAAGAAAAACTCAAATCCTTCACCAAGCGATTAATGACGGCACATTGTTGTAAATCCTTTTGTCCAAAATATGCGGCATCGGGCTGTACGATATTGAACAATTTTGAAACCACAATTCCTACACCGTTAAAATGCCCAGGTCTGAATTGTCCTTCCATGACACGCTCCAAATCGCCAAAATCAAATTTTAGATTGGGTAAAGTCGGGTACATTTCCTCAGCACTTGGAGCAAAAACTACATCACATCCTACTGATTCAAGCATCTCACAATCAGCCTCTAAGGTACGTGGATAAACTGCCAAATCGTGAGGATTATTAAATTGCGTAGGATTAACAAAAATACTACAAACGGTAAGGTCATTTTGAGATTTTGATGTTTCAATCAATGACAAATGCCCTTGATGCAATGCCCCCATCGTAGGTACAAAGCCCACCGAATGACCAAGCAAACGTTGTGATTTTAGGAAATTTTGCAAAGAAGTTATTGTATGAAAAATCTGCATTTTGATTTTGAGTTCTTGGTTATGGCGATTAAATTATTGAAAATTACGAAAACTAAAATAAAAATTAGTAATTTGGACGCAATAATTGCTAAAACAATAATTTCATAATCAAACTCTTGGATAATGACTCCAAATACGGCTGATAATAGGGCATATTTTTTCAAAATTGATACTACCATCAAAAAAATTCGTCAAGGATTACAAAAAAAATTAGACGACCACAATGTCGATTTGACCGTTGATCAATGGGTACTTTTAGACCATATTTTTAGGTACGAAGCCAATGGCGTTAGTCAAAATGAATTGGCTGAAATGACTGTAAAAGATGCCCCAACCGTTACCAGAATTATTGATTTATTAGTCAAAAAAGGGCTTGCAGGGCGAACCATGGCAGAAAGTGACCGCCGTAAGTTTAATATTTCCCTCACGGATGCAGGCAGGGATAAATTCCATGAAGCCTATCCAATTGTGGCAGAAGTTCGTAGAAAAGGTTGGGGGGAATTGAATGATGATGATTATCAAACTTTTGTGCGAATTTTGGATTCGATTTATTCAAATATTACTGGTTAAAAATAAAGATGCAATCATACATAAATATCCCACCAAATTCCGATTTTTCAATTCACAATCTCCCATTTGGAATATATACTACTGAAAATGAGTTGGTTAAACGAATCGGTGTCGCTGTTGGAGAACATATTTTAGACTTACAATTTTGTCAAAATATGGATTTTTTCTATGATTTAGATTTTGACAAAAAAGTGTTTTATGCTCAAAATCTAAATTCACTAATGGCTTTGGGGAGAGCAACAAATCGGATTATTAGAAATCGAATTCAAGAAATTTTATTAGAGGATTTTGGGTTTGAAGGTTTGATTCAAGATTATGGATTGGTCAAACAGTCGGAGGCAACCATGCACTTGCCTATCCAAATTGGGGATTACACTGATTTTTATTCCAGCATCGAACACGCTACAAACGTTGGCAAAATGTTCCGTGACCCTGACAATGCTCTTCTTCCCAACTGGCGACATTTACCCGTAGCCTATCATGGACGAGCTTCTTCGATACATATTTCGGGTACAAATTTTCATCGTCCCAAAGGTCAAATTTTATCAGAAGATAACAAAACGCCCATTTTCTCAGCTACAAAAGCCTTAGATTTTGAGTTAGAAATTGCTACAATTATTGGTTCGTCTTCAAAGATTGGAGAGAGTATAAGTATTTCAGAATCACAAGATTATATCTTTGGTTTTGTGCTTTTCAACGATTGGTCAGCACGAGACATTCAACGTTGGGAATATCAACCACTTGGTCCATTTTTGGGTAAAAATTTCTTTTCGTCAATCTCTCCGTGGGTAGTTACGATTGATGCCTTAGAGCCTTTTAGAGTAGAAAGCCCAATTCAAAACCCGCCCGTTTTAGATTATTTAAAATTAGAAGGATTACGAAATTTTGACATACATTTATCCGTTGCCATTCAACCTGAAAATGAGGAGGAGACTATCGTTTGTCGAGCCAATTTTAAGGAAATGTACTGGAATGTTGCCCAACAAATTGCTCATCATACCGTCAATGGCTGTAACTTAAATACAGGAGACCTATTAGCATCTGGAACAATATCTGGCTCAGAATCAGGCACTTATGGTTCACTATTAGAACTTTCTGAAAATGGTAAAAAACCGATTCAATTGGCAAATAATCAAACAAGAACTTTTTTAGAAGATAACGATACAGTTATAATGAGAGGCTGGGCTGAGAAAGATGAGGTTAGGGTTGGTTTTGGAGAAGTTAAGGGGAAGGTTTTGGGGATTAGGATTGAGCTTGTTTGATAGTTTTTGATGTAGGGACGAATAGCATTCGTCCACAGGATTATCGGAGTGGACGAATACTATTCGTCCCTACATAAGTCATTCATAAAAACTATCAGAGAACCAGTATTTATAAAAAGAACAAATATGACAATAGATTTACAAAATACAGACCCAAGAGTTTTTTACTCCTACGCTACGAGCGTAATAGCCCCACGCCCGATTGCTTTTGCCTCCACAATTGATAAAGCTGGAAATGTCAATCTAAGTCCATTTAGTTTCTTCAATCTCATGGGTATTGACCCACCAATTTTGGTATTTTCTCCCAATAGAAGAGGGCGAGATAGTTCTCAGAAAAATACTACTGAAAACCTCCACGAAGTACCCGAAGTAGTCATTAATCTCGTTGATTATCAGATGGTTGAACAAATGTCTTTGGCAAGTTGTGAGTTTCCAAAGGGAGTAAATGAATTTCAGAAATCGGGATTTACCGAAGAAAAATCTTTAAAAATTCGCCCGCCAAGAGTCAAAGAATCACCTGTACAGTTGGAGTGTAAAGTCTTAGAAATCAAGGAATATGGAACGGCTAATTTAGTGATTTGTGAAGTAGTGATGGCTCATTTTGCGGAACATTTACTAAATTCAGAAGGTAAAATCGACCAGAGAAAAACTGACTGGGTCGCACGTATGGGAGGAGATTGGTACGCCAGAATTACGACAGAGGTGATGTTTGAAGTTGCAAAACCCAATCAAAAACAAGGAATTGGCTTTGACCAAATGCCAGATTTTGTTAAATATTCTGAGCATTTGACAGGTAATGAATTAGGTAAATTAGCGAATGTTGAAAGATTACCAACTCTGGAAGAAATGAAAGAACACCTCGAAGAACTCATTGACTTTACAGAAGACACTAAATTTGAGCTTGTTAAGACTTTGTTAGCACAAGGCTATCCTTTTAAGGCTTGGACGGTGTTGTTGAATTAAGAACTTTCATCAAAACTGAAAGTAAATAAACTGTACAGGAGCATCGTACATTCCTAAGAAAAGTATCGCCATAACAATGCCATAGTACAACACCCATCGCACCAATAAAGGCTTCTGATTCAGGACTTCCCGAAGGCTTTGTCCACGTTGCAGAATATGCATAATTTCCAACACTATCAAAGCAAAAAGTACCATCGCAAAATTGGTAACGCCTTGCCCAAGAAAGATATTCTTTTCGATAAACTCTTTATTACCAATGAGTTGTAATTGATTTCCTAAGTCAGCAAATAGATTTGTGGCGATATACCAAGCCGATTTAAAGTCTCTTGCCCGAAAGAAAATCCAAGCGAAAGAAGTCAAGCAAAAGATGGTGATGATTTGAATTATCTTGTAAAAATTGGGCAATTTTGTTAGTCCAATTACTTCTACAATTTTATTCCTAAATACGGCAGTTTGGTTTGCAAATACTAAATAAAATCCGTGAATTCCTCCCCAAATCACGAAGTTCCAACTTGCTCCATGCCAAATTCCTGATACTAAAAAAACAATGAAAAGGTTGTATTCTCTTCGCCATTTTGAGACTCGATTTCCACCCAGAGTGATGTACAAATAGTCTCTAAACCAAGTAGATAGCGAAATGTGCCAACGTTTCCAAAATTCTGAAATAGTTTTGGAATAATAAGGACGGTCAAAGTTTTTCATCAACTTAAAACCCATGACTTCGGCAGACCCCAAGGCTATATCTGAATAACCCGAAAAATCACAAAAAATTTGGATAGAAAAACACGCCGTTGCTACTAAAAGCGGGATTCCTTTTTGCTCGTAAGGGTCGTTATACACGTAATTTACCATCACTGAAAGCCTATCTGCAATGACTACTTTCTTAAACATTCCCCAAGCCATCAATTTCAATCCATCCGTAACTCGCTGATAATCAAAGTCATAATTTTCTCTGAATTGATGCAAAACATTTTGTGGTCGCTCAATTGGTCCAGCAACCAATTGCGGATAAAACATCACATATAAGGCATAAATCCCGAAATGATGTTCAGCTTTCTGATTGCCTCGATAGACTTCAATCGTGTATGACATTGCCTGAAAAGTATGAAAAGATAGCCCGATTGGAAGTAATATTTGAAGAAATGGAACTGGATTTTTTAGAGAAAAACCTTCTAAAAGCCAAGTCAGATTAAGATTTAGAAAGTTGAAATATTTAAAAATTGCCAGTACCCCAATATTTGCAATGAGACTCAATATCAGATAATATTTACGTTTTTGTCCAGTAGATTTTTCTATATAAATGCCCGCATAATAATCAATTAAGATAGTGAAGCCTAAAATTAAAATATAAATTGGTTTGAAAGCCATGTAAAAATAACAGCTCGCTACCAACAGCAAAGCCCAACGAAAACGATAAGGAATTACGAAATAAAGTATCGTAACGATGGGAAAAAAAAGTAAGAATTCTAAGGAGTTGAAAAGCATTTTTTATAAGCGGGATTTCATTTGTAAAATTTTCAATTGCTCAATAAGTCGTTCAGTGTTCTTTTGTCTACCGTCTTTTCCGAGGTGATAATTTGTGTCATAAAAAAGTGTATCTGGATATACTTTATCTTTTATATCATTGATAATCAGACAATTAACCTCTAATTTAATTTGCTTTTCGTAAAACTCTAAACTGGATTTATTGTGTAAATATCCCGTAACTGAATAGGATGGGAAAGCCCAAATCACTTTCGCTTCTCTCGCATTAACTTCTTTTATAAACCAATTTATCAACTTTATTTCTTCGGAATAGTCTTGTTTTTGGAAGGTTTCTAAGTCTTTGAGTGGTCTTTTAGGAGAATTATTGAGATGTGAAAGTAAGTCTCCTTTTTCTGAAAAACCCTTTCTGAAATAATCAGAGGAGTTATCTTCTATTAGCTGAGATTTTCTATTGGAATAGAAGATTAAATTTCGACAATAACGAATGTAGAACGATAATTTCTTTTTCAAATCAACATCCCAATCTTCTTGTTCTAAAAATGCATTTGCATTTGGATAGAAAAAACGGACCGTTTGTTTGGTGAATTCCTCCCCCTCTTTTTTGAGATAAAACTCAGGACATAAAATCACTAAATCTCCTTTTTTTACTTCTGAAAGAGTTTCTTTCAAAATAAGATCTAACCCCAAACCAGCGTATAATCCTAAGTTTACGACAGGGCGTTGCACTTGTTTTTCAATAGAATCTGAGTCAATACCAAAAGCTAAATTTGAGCCACCCGTAAGGATTATTTTGGGTTGAGTAATTGATTGAGCGTACTGGTGTTTATCAACAATTGTTGCAAGATAATGACGTTCAATATCATCTCTAAAAAGGAATAATATCCCAAAATACGTTAGGATGATGAGTGTAAAAAAGTAGAATATTTTGAAATAAAATTTCTTCAATTGATTTTATGAATTTCAAACACCTTCTTGTTCCAATAACTGTAACATTCTGGAAGTGAATATTTTACGACCTTGTGAATTTAGATTATATTCATTGTTAAAAAACAAAGCATCGTCTAATACTGAATTTTGGGCTGTTCCGACAATGCTAAATTTTGCCTTTTGTCTGACCTGTTCTTCAACTTTTTGAATAGTAATCATATTTTTCTCAAACCCGCTTTCTGAGTAACTCGCAAAAGTAAATATGATTTTTATATCCCGTTTTTTGGCAAAAATATCCAATTGATTTAGGTCATTTATTTGCTCACTAAAATCTGTATTTTGGGGTAAAGTTGAAGCGATAAATTTGACATTTGGATTGTTTAAATGGCTAATCAAATCTCCATTTTCATCAAATGCTTTTCTGAAATAAAGAGATGTTTTATCCTGACTATTTTGATAAGAATTGTGCGTAAAAAGTAGTTTTATTCCCTCAAATTTATGTCTAAAAAAGGCAGTAACAGGTTCAAAAAACGATTGATACATTATCCATTCACTGGCTGGTTCGTAAAAATCTGAAACCAATAATTTTCTCTCGTTATCGCCTTCTGATGTAATGTCATAATCCAACGTAATCAATACAACATCACCTTTTTTAGCCTTACTTTTCAATAGATTTATCATAAAATAAGAGCCTAAATTACCATCCAAGGCTAAATTTACGACGGGCATTTCTAACTCTCTCGAAAGTAAATCACTATCAACCCCAAACGCCACACTTTGCCCTCCCATCAGGATTAACTTTGGCGTTTTGATAGAGTCTGCCAAATTCATTTTGTCGATGATACTCGCTAAATAATGATTTTTTGCCTTGGGATTATACGCTAAATCAATCTTTCGGAATCCTATCAATAAAAGGAAAATAGCAAGGCAAGCAATTGCCACAAACAGCATTGCTTTAAGGTATTTTAAAGGAATAATTGTGGTTAGGTCAAATTTACTATTCATACATTAAGTACTTCTGACGGATATTTTTATATTTATCCAAATCGCCTTTCCAAGAAGCTCGAATCTGCGTTTCTGTCATTCCAGCGATGATTTGCTTTCTTAAAGTATCGCTTCCAGCCAATTTATCGAAGAAAGATGGACTACTGAAAAACTTGTCTTTGTTGTCAGATTTTTGATAAAAATCAATCAAATATTTCAAGCTAAATGCCTGAGAACGAGCGTCTATTTTTGACAAATCTAAGCCATAACAAAGTTTGTCTTTTTGGGGCGGATTTTTTGCTCCAGGTTTATCTTCTGGGGTAAATTTAAAATCTCCATTCTTTGGATTGGGCGAACCAATTACTTGAAATTGCTTATCCGTTCCACGTCCAACGCTCACGTCCGTACCTTCAAAAAAACAAATAGAAGGATATAAAAGCATGGATTGAAGATTGGGTAAATTAGGTGATGGAGCAATCGGTGGAGCGTATGGCGTTGTATGTTTATAATTCAAACACTTGATTATCTGTACGTTACATTTTTTGCTTCCAGTTAACCACCCTTCTCCATTAATCATCTGAGCCAATTCGCCTACGGTACATCCATGCACCACAGGTACGGGATTGAGTCCTACGAATGAAGCAAATTTCTTATTCAAAACCTGACCATCCACATAGTGACCGTTGGGATTTGGTCTGTCCAAAATCAATAATTTCTTCGATTGTTCCGCACAGGCTTCCATGACGTAGTGCATCGTGGAGGTGTAGGTATAAAACCTCGCCCCAACGTCTTGAATATCAAAAATAACAACATCAATGCCTTCTAATTGAGCCGCAGAGGGCTTTTTGTTTGAACCGTACAAGGAAACGATAGGCAATCCAGTCTTTTTGTCAATGCCATTGGCTACGTGTTCGCCCGCATCGGCAGTACCTCTAAAACCATGTTCAGGAGCAAAAATAGTCTTGATTTTTACGCCCAAAGAAATCAACGAATCCGCCAAGTGGGTTTTACCAATTGTTGAAGTATGATTCACGACCAAAGCAATGGTTTTTCCTTTCAAATCTGAAATATACAAATTCGTTTGTTCTGCCCCTGTTTTTAGGCTTTTGGGAGCATCTGTTTGTGTGGATGCACAGGCAGAAAGGACGATGAAACACACAAAGAAGAAGCTATTTTTTATGGGATTCAAATTCATGGTTTAATTTTTAATTTTGTGAATGAATATATTTGATTTAACTATGATTTATAAGTGAACTAACGTCGTGGAGGTTTTGAACCTCCACGACGTTTATACTCGAATTACATTTCCATACAAATCATACATGAATCACTTATTTTAAAGCAAAATCATCGTAATTTGTATCAAAATCGCTTCTCCTTCGTTGAGAAACATAATAATTACCAAATTTACAAAATACCGCATGAATTTTCCCTATTTCATTTCACAACGCATTCAAAATACTAAAACTTCTTCTTTTTCGGGAACAGTTACCAAAATCGGTGTGGGAAGCATTGCCATAGGTTTGGCGGTGATGATTTTGGCTTTTGCGGTTTTGTTTGGGTTCAAAAATGCTATCAATCAAAAACTTTTTAGCCTTGCGGGACATATCAAAGTTGCCAAATTTTCTGCCAATGAATCTTACGAAGAATATCCCATCACGAAACAAACAGATTTATTCAAGCATCATAAAAATATCTCAGAAATAGCTCATTTACAGACTGTTATCCAAAAGGCTGGCATTTTAAAAACCCGCCAAGATATTCTGGGAGTTGTGATGAAAGGCATTTCAAAAGACTTTGATTTTCAGCGATTTGAACCTAATATTATCGAAGGAAAACAGATTGAGTTTACAGATTCAACTTATTCAAAAGATATTCTTATTAGTAAAATTATCGCCAATAAATTAGAGTTAAAGGTAGGCGATTCACCTATTATTTATTTCCTCAATGCCCCTGACCGCCCTCGAAAATTGAATGTAAAAGGAATTTATGAAACCAGTTTGGAAGAATTTGATAAGACCCTCATCATTGGCGACATGGGTTTAATTCAACGTATCAACGCTTGGGGGGTAGATTCACTAGGTAGTTATGAAATTTATGTGAAGGATTTTGAACAATTGAACGCTACTGCCAAAATTGTTCAAGATAAATTACAACCTGATATGAAATTAGAAAAAATCACAGATACCTTTATGGGACTTTTTGATTGGTTGGGGATGTTGGACAGAAACATGGTCATTTTCTTGACCTTGATTCTCTTCGTAGCAAGTTTCAATATGATTTCAATTCTTTTGGTTTTGATGTTGGAACGAACTCCGATGATTGGTGTTTTGAAAGCCTTGGGAGGTAGTGATTGGCAAATCCGTAAAATCTTTCTTTGGAGCGGTTTCCAGATGATTTTCAGAGGCTTAGCTTACGGAAATATTTTGGGAATTGGCATTTGTTTACTCCAAAAATATTTCAAAATTATCCCTTTGGATGCAGCAAATTATTACATGAACACCGTACCAATTAGTTTGAATTGGTGGGTGATTTTGTTACTGAATCTTGCCACGGTTTCTTTGGTGATATTGGTTTTAATTATACCCACTTTCGTTATTACACGTATTGAGCCTGTGAAGGCGATTGTGTTTAGGAAGTAATAATTAGAAAGTTTTTAGGATATGATGCCATGTACCCAAAATCATAGATAAGTCAGTAATTGTTTTGTTATCAATGTAAAACATATTGTTTTCAAACTTGATAAAACGCCACTCTATACCGTCTGTAGCACAACCATAGATAATGGGAATATTTTTCCCTTCCATATCATTATAGCATTTTGCACCATACATTTGAGCTGCACATTGAGCAATACCCCATTCCATGTCTTCATCTTTGCTCTCTGCCAATGAAATAATTGGGGCTTCAATATATAATTTAGGAACTTGGAGAGAAAAGAAAAAATCACAAGGACCAGACAAATCATCCTCCGAACTAACATTGATGTCTTCGCCAGAAAATAAAGAGATTTTATCCCGATATTGTCTTGCTACTTCTAATAAAATCGGAGATACTATTCTTTCTGATTTTGATTTTTCGTTGGTAAGAGGTGCCATTTCAGCAATTTCCAGCGTTTCGAGTAACCACGCACTTGGCTTGACAGTTTCTACTTGTTCAAACAAATTAACTAATTGCATATCAAGATTGAATTTCTTGACTACGTTTTTTATTTTTTTATAATTACTATATCCCATTTCGTATTGAAATTTATTATCAAATATACGTTAAAAATATAAAAACATAAGAAATGATTTACACCAACGCCGCCCCAAAAAACTGCATTATCTCCCAAAAGTGGTTTTATGGTGGGTGATGTCAGTTTTTTATTACCTGAAATAACAAGTCTGGGAATGATTTGTTTGTTTTAATCGTCAAAATACAGTTTTCAAACACTATTAACTAATCCACACATTCCATCATCAACAAATTCCCGTCTTTATACGTAATTTTCACCATTCCATCTTCCAAAACTTCATTGCTACTTCCAGTTCTGTAACCAATTGTAAGGCTTTCATTATCAAGCGAATATCTTAAATTTTTTGTTGTAATACCATCTACTTTCCCTACGGGTATGAGTGATATAGGCGTGCCTGCAACATACCATTTTTCGTAGCTTTTGGGCAATACAAAAATCTTGGAATAATCGTCAATCAGTACGATTTTGAGTTTATCCTGATAGCGGACAATGTTGGTGATATTCGTGATGGTATGGTCGGCACGTCTGCCCGTAGCCCAAACTACATTGACGGCAGGAAAGCCTCTACCGATGAGATAATCGAAGGCTTTTTCAAGGTCGGTTTTATCTTGGTCGGGCGTGTGGACGATTTCGATAGGATATTGTTCTTCTCTGATTTTTTCAGCATCAAAATCTCTGTCAAAATCACCCAAAAGCACATCTACTTTTATACCCAAATCCAAAACCCGATGAATGGCAGAATCCAGAACTATCACCAAAGGCGACCATTCCAATAATTCTCCCATCAACTCAAAACTGCACGCTTCGCCATTGGCAATGATGAGTGCAGGTTCTTGTTCGTCTCTGATTACGTGATGTGATGACATGGTTTTACAAAATTAATCCTATAAGGTTTCCAAAAACCTTATAGGATTTAATACACTGATTATCAATATTTTAAATAAAATTATTTCGCCATATTCAACTCCCCTTCCCACTTCGCCACAACAGCCGTTGCAACGGCATTACCCGCCACAGACGTAGCTGAACGTCCCATATCCAACAACCAATCTACGGCAAAAAGTAGAATCAAACCTTCGGCAGGAAGATTGAACATTGACATCGTTCCCGCAATCACCACCAAGGATGCACGAGGTACGCCCGCAATGCCCTTGCTCGTAACCAAGAGGGTTAGCATCATCGTAACTTGTTGAGCAATAGTGAGTTCTATGCCGTACGCCTGTGCAATAAAGCCCACAGCGAAGGTCATATACATCATCGAACCGTCCAAATTGAAAGAATATCCCAACGGCAAAACGAAACTCACGATGCGTTCTGAAACTCCAAATTTCTTCAATTGCTCAATTTGCAAAGGCATTGAAGCCTCCGAACTTGCGGTACTGAATGATAAGAAAAGAGCATCTTTTACATAAGATAATAACTTCCAATATGGCACTTTTACAAAGACACATATAGCGGGCAAGACAACCAGAATAAAGAATGCCAAAGTGGCGAAAAAGCAAATAATCAAGTAAAAATATCCCCCCAAAATGCCTAAGCCTTTCTGAGCAATAACGGCTGCAACAGCTCCAAAAACGCCATAAGGAGCAAATCCCATGACGTAAGAAACAATTTTGAACATCACTTCCGAAACCGCATCTAAGCCTTTGATGATGATTTTTCCGTGGTCACCGATGGCAGCAGTTGCTATACCGAAGAATACTGAGAAAACTACGATTTGGAGGATTTCGTTGGTAGCTAAGGCTTCAAAAAAACTTTGTGGAAAAAGGTGTGTGATAAAATTTTCCATCGTCATTTTCTTGGCTTCGATACCCGTATCTGCCCCTGCAGCAGGCAACGGAATTTGCATCATTTTGCCTGGACGAAGGATATTCACCGCAACCAGTCCCGTCAAAAGGGAAAGGATAGTCGCAAAATAAAAATAGCCCAAGGTCTTTGCTCCGATACGCCCTACTAATTTAAAATCGCCTAATTTGGCAATTCCGACGGTCAAAATAGAGAAAATCAGTGGTCCGATAATCATTTTAATCATTCTGAGGAATATTTTACTCAAAAGATTAAGGTAGGTACTCGCAGAACTGAGTGCATCAGCATCGCCTTCAAATTTCCTGTTTAGAATATATCCGACAATGATACCAAGGCTCATGCCGATAAATATTTTCCAAGTAATGTTTAATTTCATTGATTTTAGTTTGGTTGATTTATTTTCGTAAAACGAATTAACAAAAAAAATCCTCCCCTTGCAAATTTTACAGGCATTGGGAGGACAATAAATGCTATTGAAACACCTTCCGATAAATCGGTTTACGATACAAAAATTGGAGGTACATCAATGGATAAAAAAGGTAATCCGTCAAAATTGTGGGTGTTTTGAAAGTAATATCATCAATGATAATCGTACCACCTCCATCTTTTAACATACGGTGACGGTGTTGCCAATACGCCAGAAAAAAAGGAAGTTTCGTCCCTTTATCCACAAAGTAAATCTCTGACTCTGAGGCGTTTTGGTCGATAATATCCGAAATCCAATCTTGTTTAAAAAGTATAAAATTGAGTTCTAAATGTACTTTATCGCCTTTCATACAACCGCCAAAATGTTTGACAACAACAGGAGGAAAAGGAGGAGCTAATTTTGAAAATAAGTCCAAATTAAAGCCCTCCCAAACTTTGGGAAGGCTTTGATTGACTTTGGTTGATATTTTAATTTGCATGATTTAATATTCTTCTAATTTAATCGCTTCTACGGCAATACTTTTTGAAATGGCTTCATTATCAGGAAAATAAATTGCGATTTTTCCAAAAGTTTCAATCGTTTCCAATTGTCCACAAGTCATAGGACCAGACGTAATGGCATTTACAATCATTTTTTTATTGTATTCCGTAAAAATACCTTGATGATTTTCTGAGTAAAAACCTGTTATCATCACCATTGCCGCCGAATGCCACAATTCATGGGCAAACTGTCTATGGGTATCTGCCGTGTGTTCAATACCTGATTGCCAGTCGATTACGTGATAATTCATATTTTTTGTCCACGTTCTCGCCATGAAAGGGAAAGGTTTATTAACGTCAATTCCGTTTTCGGAAGCAAGCCTCTTTACTAATAACTCCAATTCTTCGAGATTGTTAATATCTTGTTCAATCGTAACGACTTTCCAATTCTTCACATACGCATATACGAGCATCGCCGCCCCGTGATTGAGCGTTGTATCAGTCGTAATGTAAGTATCTTTGATGGATGAGGTCAAAGATTTTCCGTTCACAATCGAGATTTGTCCTCGAAGGCTATCAACAACTCCAACGGCAAACAGATTTTCACGCTGAATGGTATCTAACTTAATTTTAGCGGACAAGTCAGCATCATGAATAATTTTTCGTAATTCCCCAGACGATTTTACTTCGGGATTTTGTGCAAAGATTGGAAGTACACCAAGTATTCCCAATAAAGAAAGCAATAGGAGTCGCATAAGATGGTGTTGTTTGTGTGAAAGATTAGCGATTGGTTTCGGAGAGGTGAGTATCTTTCAACACTAACGACTATTTGCCAATAAAATAACGACAAATACGAATAATTATTTCGTGCTACACGACAAAGCAATTTCTGATATTTTATCAAAAACAATATCTATGCCAAAGTGTTGATTATGAGGGAATTGTGTAGGAGGTGTTAGGTGTTGGGTTTTAGGTGATAGGCTTTATAGGTTGTTTTTAGAAATATGGTTTTGAAGTTACTCTAACACCTAATACCAAAAACCTAACACCTTTTTCCTAATTCGTAAAAAACTTAATCAATGCAGTCAGAACTGTTTTACCCGCACTTGCAATGACATTCCCGAGAGCCTCCAAAGTATTTTTTAGAATTTTAGAAAACCACTGAACGACAGATTTAGTAATTTGGCTTTCAGAAGGTTTTTCTGACTCTTTTTTAAGATTTGACTGATTATTGACAAGATGATATTGTGAGGCAGTCATTTTAGCTGAATCAGCCTTCATTTGACGATTTTCACGCCCGTGCATAATGGTTGAGGATTCTAAAAATCCGAAGCCTGTCGAGGTAGTTAATACAACAACTGAAAAAATGATGTAGAGGAATTTGTGTTTCATTTGTATGGAGGTTTGATTACTTTACAAACATAACAAACTTATTGATAGGTTGTTACAAAATTCGACGAAAAAAATTACGCTAATCTCGTACCGTTTGGGACAGGTCGTTCAATAGAAGAAAGTACGACTTCTCCATCGGGTAAAATAAAGCCTGTTACCAAGATTTCAGAGAGAAAATTTGCAATTTGCCTTGGTGGGAAATTGGTTACGCACAGCACCTGTCTGCCCAATAAATCTTCTTTTGAATACAGCTTCGTCAATTGTGCCGACGACTGTTTTATGCCAATCTCTTCTCCTAAATCTACGACCAATTGATAGGCTGGTTTTTTAGCTTTTGGAAATTCTCTAACTTCCAAAATTGTACCAGCTCTCAGTTCTACTTTTTCAAAATCTTGCCATGAAATTTCCATAAATTATTTTAATATTCTGATTATCAATGATTTGCATTATTTTATTAACAAATGATAATAACGTAAAATTACGTGTAGATTAGGTAATTTTACTCTAAAACCAATAAAAAAAAATTACGTGCTTTGCATTATCATTACCTCACACACAAGACTATGTTTTTCGTAATTATATTTCTTTTTGCTTTTTGCCTTTTAGGCTTCGGGACATTCTTATTATTGAATGTTTTGGGCATCAATTTGAGACAATTTTCCACTAAAAAGTAATTTTTAGTTCAAAGTATAATCGTTGGAATTATAATCCTTATTTTTCAACGGATAACGATTGTAAATTAGTAGTTCGTTCACTCAATTCCCGCTTATAAATAGCTATTTAGAAATAAGCAAAACGATGGTGTAAATTCGCAAATACACCATCGTTCTTTTTTTACTTCAAAATTCCCTTCAAATCCTCATACGGAATTTCTAATTCAGTCAGTCCCGCCGCATAAGGTTTTATTTCATAGACATTGAATAAAAACTTTACTCCGCTATCTGTCAATGTAAAATTATCATTCAGTATAAAACGTTGATTTTCAAAGAAATAACCTGACTCTTCACTCAGTTTATCCGCTGGTTTTAGTTTTTCTTGTTTTCTAAAAATCTCTTCGGCAATCAATAAAAGTTTTTGGTCGTAACCTTTCTGAAATAAATCATCCAATGTAATTCGCTTAAAATTAGCACGATTATATACGTAATAATATTCCATACTGATTGCATGATTACCACCCATAAACCAGTTAGTATTGGTATGGAGCATCAAATATTTTTTGGTCTGACGTGCTACCTTTGTGTATGCTTCCATGTACCAAGGCGTTGCCAAGAACCCTCCCGAATTTTGGGCATTGGCTTGATTGACAAAACTTTTTCCTTCTTTTAGTTTTAGGTCATAGTCGTTAACGAATGGCGTGGCTAATTCCTCAAAATTCTTTGGGCGAGATTTTGTAGTATCATTATCATCGTGATAGATATTCAAAATCTCATTTTTTATCACTTCATTGAAGCTGATCGACTCAAATTGAGGATATTGAAACATGACCGTCGCACACAAAGAGTCTCTTTTTACACAATTCTGACTGTGTTTTACAAAACCTTTTATTGCATATTTTAAAGTATCGGTAGTTGAATCTAAATCGTTTTTGGGGGAATTACCACAACTCCAAAGCAAAGCTAAAAAGGGAATAAAAAGTAGTTTTTTTTTCATTATAATATTTTTAAAATGGTTAAATATATTCCTGCCACCAAGTCTCAGAGGCACGAAGAATTAATAAAACTTAGTGCCTTGGTGTCTTGGAGGCATTAATTTCTTTCTTATTTTTCATAAAATTCAATCGGTAAACCATCTGGGTCTTCCATAAAAAAGAAAGCCTTGTCCGTAAATTCATCAATCCTAATCGTCTCACAACCAATACTTTGAGAGACTAATTTTTCTCTGGTTTCAGTTACAGAATTTACTTCAAAAGCTAAATGACGTAATCCACAAGCCTCTGGACGAGATACCCGTGCAGGAGGGTTGGGGAAGGAAAATAGTTCAATTTGGTATAAACCATTCACCGATAAATCTAACTTATAAGATTGACGTTCAGCACGATAGACCTCACCAATGACCTTGAAGCCCAAAATTTCTGTATAAAAATGTTTAGACTTTTGATAATCAGAACAGATAATGGCAATATGGTGAATATGATTGATTTGAAGCATTGATAAAATTTAAGTCTTTTCACAAAGTTAGATAAAGGGTTTTAGAAATTTGCTAACAACATGAACAGATTTAAGCTAACAGTATTATCTTTCAACAAAAAATTAAAAATCATCTTATGTACACAATTCCATTTACAAATATTGATTGGAGCAACGTTCCAAAAACAGAACACAAAGGCGATAAGGGGATGGCTTATTGGCAAACCCTCAATCTTGATGGACTCAGAGTCAGAATCGTAGAATACACCGCAGATTATTTAGCTGACCATTGGTGCGAAAAAGGACATATTGTGCATTGTCTCGAAGGAGAATTTATCAGCGAAATGGCTGATGGACAAGAGTTTATATTAACAAAAGGCATGACCTACATCGTCTCAGATGATTTAAGTTCTCATCGTTCCAAAACGACCTCGGGGGTTAAACTACTGATAATTGATGGAGGATTTTTGAAACCAAAACTTTAAGACGTAGAATGTGTTTTATTTGTACACGTTCAAAACAATCTCCCCATGAAAAATAAACTTGTCAGTATTCTTTTAAGTATTTTTTACTTCGTATTCTGTGTTTTTGTCATTTTCCACAATGCCTCTTATCGTTTAGATTTATTATTTAGTGGCAAATATTTAGTATTTATGATGCTGAGTGTTGCAGTATTTTTTGTTTTGATGAAGGTCGTCAAAGAAATTTTTGATGAAAACGGAAACGATTTTTGAAAACGAATCGTTAATACAACTCACGCCCCTTTCGAGGATGTTATGGGTTGTGTTCAATAGAAAAAGGCAGGGAGTTCCATTCCCTGCCTTTTCTATTTTTAACTAAGAAGTTTACTGTGGTTGGTAATTAGATTACGCAAGTTTCGCTTTATCAGCTGCTGTTGCATTTTTAGCGATTGTATAAACCACTAAACCAAAACCAATTTTGTTGATAGCATCAGCAATGTTGTATGCTAAATCAACTGGTGAACTTTTTGTGAAGTCAGCACCTTCCACTAATCCGTGCAAGATGTTTCCTGGTAACATACAATACCCGATTGGATAAATTGCCCAGCCTACTAATGTAAACCATCTCATCACTTTGTAACCTTCTGTTACCGCAGCATTGTTTGATGATGCTACCAATTTAGAAGCCTCTCCCATGTAGATTTCATAGATAATTACTGCCCAACCGATTGTTGAGATAATTCCCCACATTACATTACTTTCTACGCTAACTGCTTCTCCGATGTAACCAGCAACCAACATCAAGATTGAACCCGCTAACAAACGTACTAACATTCCACCTTTTGCACCTGCTGGCTTCAAAATTAAGAAATATTCAACGCACATTAGAGGCACAGTCAATGTCCAGTCAATATAACGGAACTGAGTTGGTGATGTACCTGTCTCTAACCATATACCTCTCATGTAGAAATAGTGTACGGCTGCGATGAAAGTAATTAAACCAGAAATGGTTAATGATGTTTTCCACTTGTCTGAAACTTGACCTCTTTCTACAAAGAAGAAGACCGAAGCTGCCAACATAGACATATAGCCCGTGAAAAATGTGAATCCGATGTAATCACCTGCTTGGAGATTACCATTCAAGAGGATGTTGAATGTGTTCATAATGGTAAATGTTTGGTTTTAATGGATTATTTAGATAAATAATTATATTATTACAACTATATAACAACGCCAATTTATTATTGTTTTCGATTTTGTTTATTTTTTTTAAAAAAATATTAAACAAACATTATCTGGCATCGTGATTCATCTGATGTGCAATGATGAGATGAGGTAATGTAATGAGTGAAATAAAAATGAAAAGAATTGGAAACGGGTCAAAGTTTTGGGTGTAAATATGGCAATACCATAGAAACGTAAAAAGAAAAATAATGGATAGAATAGTTAGCGGTAATGTTTTGAAATAAACTAATTTAAAAGATAAAGATGGATGATCTTTCCGTAAATAATCGTGGATATTATCAAACGCACAGAGAGCGTGCCAACCTCCAAAGTATAGTGCAAAAGCGGGCAACAAGGGCAAAAAAGCGGATATAATCAAAATGATACACAAACGAAAAATTCTGATTTTATCAAATTGAATCAAAAATTCTGATTGTGCAACTATGAAAATAGTGATAAAGGATAAACCCAGTAAGTAAAGTATTTGCTTGACATTCAAGGCAATAAAATTCAGAAAAGCCATTGCTGATTCTTGATTTCCAATCATTTTATCTACAATCGGGCGAACTTCGTCAAGGTGAGTGAGTAGTATGAATGCTAAAATATAAAATCCATAAATCAACCTTGTAAATGACCAAATTAACGCATTTTGAGGAGCTTTTTCCAAATCTGTTTCGCCAAAATGCCATGCTGAAATAAGTAGAAAAATCGCTAAACTCAATCCTGAAAACCAATACCAAGCTAAGCCATAAAGTGCCATTATCATTAAGTATTTCAACAAAAATAGCTTGGCATTATAAACACGATTCATTTTTTTGTCAGTAGCTTCCTGAATCACATGGTCTAATGCACCGTGCGGAATACCCGTTAGAAGTATTAGTGAAACAAAGAAAATGATTTGGATATTTTGTGGTAAACCTCCTTGAAAGTACTGCCAAGACAACAGCATCAAACCGATGAATACAGTTATCCAAGTAGGTACTTTTATGAGCGTATGGATTAGTTGTAGTTTCATTTTGTTTAATAAAGATAAGATATTATTTAAACAAAGACAAATTACTATTGTTTTAAATAATTTTTCAGCCCTTTGAAACGGATAAATTAATAAAAGACCTCTTGATTTTGTAACTTGCAGATAAATTAGAAAATAATCTAAAAACGATGAAACAAATCATATTTACAGAAAAAGCACCCGCCGCTATCGGTCCGTATTCACAGGCGATTTTATCAAATGGAACTTTGTATGTATCAGGTCAAATTGCTTTGGCATTGGTGGAGGCAGGAGCAAATATTGAAGACGAAACTCGTCAGGTAATGAAGAACCTTCAAGCTATTTTGGAAGCTGCCAACATGACTTTCGAGAACGTAGTAAAATGTACAATTTTCGTAAAAGACATGAATAATTTTGTTAAAATCAATGGCGTGTATGGAGAGTTTTTCCCAACAAATCCACCCGCAAGAGAGACAGTAGAAGTAGCTCGCTTGCCAAAAGATGTAAATGTTGAAATTTCTTGTGTTGCGGTATTATAGTTGTGAATAGAGAGAATATTAATATAAAAATTATAGTTTTATTTTCGGGTCTGAGGTTACACAGAGAGCCACAGAGATTAAAATGAGAACCACAGAGAGTTTCAGAGATTTGCTCTGTGGTTCTCTATTTTTACTTTGTGGCTCTCTGCGTAACCTTAGTCCTGAATTTTATTCTAATTCTTTCATAAATACTCACAACTCACCAAATCAATTAAAAATATATGTCAAACAGACCAGTAAGAGTACGTTTTGCACCAAGTCCAACGGGTGGCTTGCACATTGGCGGTGTCAGAACAGCATTATATAATTATCTATTAGCCAGACAATTAGGCGGAAAAATGTTGCTTCGCATTGAAGACACAGACCAAACTCGGTTTGTGGAAGGTGCAGAAGAATATATCATCGAAGCCCTCTCGTGGGTGGGTATTACGATTGACGAAGGCGTAGGCGTAGGTGGTCCACACGCACCCTATCGCCAGTCGGAACGCAAGGCGATGTACATGGATTATGCCATGCAATTAATCAATTCGGGAAAGGCATATTACGCTTTTGATACTTCCGAAGAATTGGATGCCATGCGTCAAACCCTTGAAAGTCAGGGTTCTGCGTTTCAGTACAATGCAGTAACGAGAACAAAATTAAATAATTCTTTGACGCTCTCGGAGGGAGAAACAAAGGCAAAAATTGAGGCAGGTGTTCCCTACGTAATTCGTTTTAAAGTACCACCAAAAGAGGAAATCCGTTTCAAAGATATTATTCGTGATTGGGTTTTGGTACATTCTTCGACTGTGGATGATAAGGTTTTGATGAAGTCGGACGGAATGCCGACCTATCACCTTGCACATGCCGTGGATGACCATTTGATGGAAATTTCGCACGTCATTCGTGGGGAAGAATGGTTGCCGTCAGCCCCTTTGCACGTTTTGTTATACCGTGCTTTTGGTTGGGAATCAACCATGCCACAATTTGCCCATTTGCCACTTTTACTAAAACCAGAAGGTAATGGCAAACTCTCGAAAAGAGATGCAGATACAGGCGGATTCCCTATTTTTCCACTTTCTTGGACAATGCCCGATGGTGCAAAAGCAATAGGTTTTAGAGAAGAAGGATATTTAAAAGAAGCCCTCGTGAACTTCTTGGCTTTCTTGGGTTGGAATCCTGGCACGGAGCAAGAAGTGTTCTCGATGGATGAATTAATTGCGGCTTTTTCTTTGGAAAGAATCAATAAGGCAGGAGCAAAATTTGACATCAATAAAGCCAAGTGGTACAACCAGCAATATTTAAAATCAGCTTCGGATGAAGATTTAGCAAAAACGTATTTGCCTGATTATGAATTAGATAGGGCATTAAAATTGACTCATTTATTCAAAGAAAGAGTAACGTTCCCACAAGAAATTGCGGAAGAAACTACGAAACTTCTGAAAACGCCAACGGCTTATGATGAGACCATCGTAGCCTCAAAATGGAACTTGGATGCGAAGAATGGAATCACGGCTTTTCAACATATTTTACCAAATATAGAAAACTTTATTGCCGACGAAATCAAGCACGCTTTGAGTGATGAATTAGAAAAAGCGGGTATCAAAATGGGGAAAATGATGCAAATGTTACGCATCGCTATTATGGGTACAGGTACTGGTCCAGACTTGATGCTTTCGATGGAAATTATGGGTAAAGAAGAAGTGAATTTGAGATTAGAAAAGGCTTTGGCGGAATTGCCTGAGATTGGGTAGAATATCCGTGTAACCCAGTCTGAATCAGGATTAAAGGATTTTAAGATTTTCAGAATTTTATCACATTAATCCTTAAATCTTGTAAATCCTGATTCAGACAAAAATAATGGTTTCTAACCGATAGCTAATAATTTTCATTTTAACTACGGACAAGGCTGTCCGTAATACAAATCATTATGCGATTGAACAAAAAATATTTGGCATTAGGAATTATCCTCGGCTGTGCCGTTGGTGTTGCTACAAAAAATATTGGCGTTTGGCTTCCAGTAGGCATTGCTCTCGGAATTGCATTAGGCAGAAAGAAAAATAAACAATAAAACGATGGCTAAGAAAAAAGAAAAGATAAAAGAAGACCTTCCAAAAGTTCACAAAGACCTTGAAGGCTTCGATATTTCCATAAACACTTTCGGAGAAATCAATCGTACGATTGATATTGAGAAAATCAATGAGTTTTTGAATAAAAATATGGATGATAAGAAATTGAGAAATAGAGAATGAATATAGACAAAGAAGCCCTACAAAAAATAGCTCATCTCGCCCGTTTAGAGATGCCTGAATCTGCCGAAAAAGAAATGATGGATTCGCTAAATTCCGTCTTGACTTGGATGGAGGAATTGAACGAAATAAATACGGATAACGTAAAACCTCTTACTCACATGAGTTTGGAAATCAATGCTTTACGTGAAGATAAAGTCATTCCAAATATTAGCCGTGAACAAGGTCTAAAAAATGCTCCAAAGCAAGATGGGGAGTATTTTAGAGTTCCGAAGGTGATGGAATAAATTTCGGTACACGGTAAAGGATGAACGGTAAAAGGATTATTTTCATCGTTTTTCGTGTACTGTTCGCCCTTTACCGATAATATTCCAATGCCTTCTTCATCTCCGCTTTTGATACAGAAATATCATAAGTACATTTTCCTGCACCTTCCAAGAGTGAGAATCTCACTTCTTTTCCTTTATTCTTCTTGTCTTGTGCCGTCAGAGCAATGATTGGCTCAATGTCTGATTCCTTTATGGTTGCTTTTCCGTAAACTGAAAAAATAAATTCTTCGATGTTTTCCAAAGTCTTTTGGTCAATCATGCCACGTTTGAAAGAGATGAAGGCTTCACAAATCATTCCTGCGGCAATGGCTTCTCCGTGGAGTAAGTGGAGTTTTGGTTTTCCTAAAAAATAAGTCTCGATGGCGTGTCCGAGGGTGTGTCCAAAATTTAGTATTTTTCTAAGTCCTTTTTCTGTTGGATCGGCTTCTACAACGTGCTGTTTGATGTTTACAGAATGAGCAATTAAGTCCTTAAAATCTTGTTCTTCAAAATCTTTTTTGCGGATTTCTTCCCACTTTTTACCGTCCATGATTAAGCAATGTTTTACAATTTCTGCAAACCCAGAACGTAATTCACTGTATGGTAAACTTTTTAGAAAAACATCATCAATCAATACAGTATTCGGAATCTGAAAAACACCAATATGATTTTTAAGTCCTTGAAAATCAATGCCTAATTTACCCCCAACGCTGGCATCTACTTGCGAGAGTAATGTCGTTGGAATTTGAATAAAATCTATCCCACGCTTGTATGTAGAAGCACAAAAGCCTCCCATATCACCAATGACTCCTCCACCCAGATCAATGACTAAACTATGGCGGTCAAGTTCGTTATCGGTCATAGCTTGCCAAATCTTCTGACAAGTATCTAAATTCTTCTCAGATTCACCTGATTTGATTTTGATTAAATTGTGTTTTCCTAAAAAGGGTTTAATCGTTGGGTAGCAATATTTGAAGGTATTTTCATCAACAATTACTTGAATTTTTGTGTATGAATTGGCATTTAAAAATGCAGGGAGAGTTTCGGAAATTGGAGCAACTTGGACAGACATTTTTTTCAATTAACAGTGAACAATTATCAATTAACAGTTAGGAGAAAGTATTTCCCCAATCATCTAATTGAAGTGTTATCAAAATTAACATTTTTTTGTCAGACCATTTTCAAATTTTACAGAATAAAGCCCACTTTTGATTGATAAGATTCTAAAATTGTGTGGTCGGGAGAGAGTTCTGTGATGAGATAATCCACTTCTTCGAGCGAACATACTTGTAGGCGTAAGGTAGAATTGAGTTTTTCTGAAATAACAGGCGTAATTAATTGCTTGGAGGCTTTTACCATCGCTTTTTTTACTTGTACAACCTCATAATCTGAGTCGCTGATACCGTCACTATCAAAGCCATTGATACCCAAAATGCACAAATCAGCCTTGATTTCATTGATTTTGGCGACTACCTCACCGCCCACACTGATTTTAGAAGCATTCGATAATTTTCCACCTAATAAAATGACCTCTGTGTTTGGATGTGTTGTTAGTTCTAAGGCAATCAATGGACTTACCGTAAAAAAGGTAACATTTAGATTTTCAGGTAATTGACGAGCAATGGCTCTGATAGTTGTACCTCCACTACACAAAATGGTCATGCCGTCTTCTATCAAAGAGACGACTTTTTGGGCAATGATATTTTTTTCATCATACGCATAGGTTTCTTCTTGAGTAGCGGTAAAATTATATGATTTTGACAATGCTCCTCCGTGAACTTTCACAATTTTTTCTTCTTGAGCCAACTCGTTCAAATCCCGTCTGATAGTATCTTCCGAAACATTCAACTCCAAACTCAAATCAGACGACAACACTTTATTGTGCAGATTTATTTGCTTGATAATATGCCCTTGTCGCTCTTTTTTGAGCATTATTCTATTCTCGGTAATAATCATTGCGTGTTTGTGCGTGTTTTGGTTTTCTGCAAATTATGAAGTTTTACGCATTTGTTTAACACAAATTGCAAAATATTGTGATAAAATTAAACAAATTTGTTGAAATTTATCTATTTAGTCGTTATTTTTGCTAAACAATTGCATGAATTTGCTTGTTTTAAATTAAAATTACTGAGTACAATTGCATAAAAAAGCAAACATTTAACCATTTAGAAATACCAATAATTATCATGAAGAAAAAACTTACCACATCTTTGTTGGGTGTTTTCAGTCTCCTGTTAATGTCGTTCGCCACATTAGCACAGAACTACACCATCAAAGGAAAAATTGCTGACTCCAACGGACAGCCCATGATTGGAGCAACAGTTGTTTTGAAAGGAACTACTTTCGGGACGGCTGCCAATGCTAATGGAGACTATAGCTTGAATGCTAATGTGAAGGCTGGGAATTATGATTTAGAGATTCGTTCGGTTGGTTATGCTAATGTTACTAAAAAAGTTGCATTAGGTAGTGCTACTGAATTGAACATCAATGTTGCGATGACAGAAGACGGAATGAGCCTTGACGAAGTAGTTGTTATTGGTTCGACTTTGAAATCTACTCGCCGTGAGTTGGGTAACTCTATTTCAACTGTTTCAGCACAAAGCATCAAAAATGCTGGTACGGGTAATTTGGCGGGTGCTATCCAAGGGAAAATTGCAGGAGCTCAGGTTACTCAAAACTCAGGAGACCCATCAGGAGGTGTTACAATTCGTTTGCGAGGTATCAAATCACTATCTGGTAATTCTGATCCACTCTACGTTATTGATGGTGTTGTTATAAGTAATGCCTCTGATAACGTTTCTCAATTGGCTCCTTCAATTGGGTCGGCTAATGCTGCTCAAAATCGTTTGGCAGATATTAATCCAAACGATATTGAAACCTTTAGCGTTTTAAACGGTGCTTCTGCGGCAGCAATTTACGGGTCTCGGGCATCTAATGGCGTTGTAGTTATTACTACAAAAAGAGGTAAATCAGGTACTCCAAAAGTAACTTTTAGTACAAGTTTTAGTTCAAATGAATTACGCAAAAAAGTATTTGTTTCTACTTATGGAAAACAATTTGGTTTCGCAGGATTACGTTTGCATACGATTGGAGCAATTTCTACTGCACAAATTACTGCAAATCCAGGAACGACTATTGCTGGCATTGTACGTGATGGTGCTACAACAAATCTTGCTACCAACCTGGTAGATGTAACTCGTTATGACTACCAAGATTTAATGTTTCAAACAGGTTACGGAAACGATAATAACGTTTCAGTTTCTGGTGGAAATGAAAAGACTCAATACTTTGGTTCTGTTTCTTACATGAAAAACCAAGGTATTGTGAAAGGTACTGATTTTCAACGTTATGGATTGAGAATTAGACTCGACCAACGCTTAAATAACTGGGCAAAAATGTCGGTTGGTTTGAATTATTCAAACAGTTCATCTAATGAAAAACCAAATGGAAATGTTTTTTATAGCCCTATTAACTCTGTCAATATCACCAATAACATTTGGGATGCGAATGCTCGTGATGCTTCTGGAAAACTACAAGCGGTTGAACCAACTCGTATCAATCCACTTTCTGTGATTGAAGATATGTTTTTTACCCAAAGTGTAAGCCGTACTATCAGTGATGTTCAGTTTAATTTAACACCATTACCTGGATTAAGTGTAGATTTAGTAACAGGATTGGATTCTTATTCACAAACGGGTAACAACACCATTAATCGCTATCCTTATGCAACTGCCGCAGGTTTACCAGCAGGTTTGTTTCCAGATGGATATGCAGCCTCAGCCAGTAATCAAGTAATGCTATTCAATACTGATTTAAACATTACTTATCAAAAACAATTGACGGATAAATTGAAATTAACTGCCATTGGTGGTTTCAATTATCAATTCCAAAGAAAAGAGTTTATTTCGAGTGGTGGTGAAAATTTGAGTCCGTTCGTTACAACCACTTCTGGGGTAAGTCGCTCAATCACGACATCATACGGACTTGCTCCATTCTGGGTTGCTGGTCAATTCTTACAAGCCACTGTCGGATATGACAATAAATTATTCTTAACCGCAGCCCTTCGTCGTGATGGGTCAAGTATATTCTCAGAATCAGAAATTAATCAATTCTATCCGAAAGTGAGTGCTTCTTACGTAATAAAAGAAGATGGTGACTTTACTGCAAGAGTCAGAGGTTCATTTGGAGATGCAGGAGGATTGAGTGCAATAGGTGTATATGAACGCTTCTGGCAATTTAGCCCCAATCCATATTTAGGCAGAACAGCTTTTAGTCCAGGAACACAATTAGCCAATGAAAGAGTACGCCCTGAGCGTATGCGTGAACTTGAATTTGGTGCAGATTTTGGATTCTTGAAAAATCGCATACAATTAGGAGTCTCAGTTTATAATCAAGATATTACAGAATTAACATTAAATAAAACTATTGCACCATCATCAGGAGGTCTTAGTAAGACTGACAACGTAGGTGAAATGCAAAATAAGGGTATTGATATTACCTTGGGGGCTTCAATCGTTAAACAGAAAGACTTTGAAGTTGATGCAAATATCATTTTTAGCTCAAACAGAAACAAAATTACAAAACTTGTTGGTGGACCTGTTTTCATTTCTAACGCATTTACCGCAGGTGATGGTGTTGCTTTTATTGAGGGACAGCCAGCCAGTGTATTCATTGGTCGTATTTATGCTCGTAATGCAGATGGTTCGTTATTATTGACTCCACAAGGCTTACCGCAAAGTGAGCGAGGAACACAAGTATCAGGAGATCCAGTGAATTACACCATCAATCCAAGAGTTGATGGACAACCTTCTGGAACAAACTTTATCCGTACAGTTATCGGAAATCCTAATCCAGACTGGACGGGGTCATTCAGTTCAAATATTCGTTATAAAGACTTGACTTTCCGTTTCTTGTTGGACGCTGTTCAAGGGGTGAATGTATTTAATGCTGATAAACGTACTCGTAATAACGTAGGTATCGGTGATATTGCTGAGGCTGAATTAAGAGGTACAGCTCCACGTGGGTCAGTGTTTGCCTTAGTTCCTATCGAAGAATACCGTGTTGATGATGGTTCATTCGTAAAACTCCGTGAGATTGCGTTAAGTTACCGTTTGCCAAGTATCGTAAAAGGAATGAGTAATTTTAACATCACTCTATCTGGACGTAATTTGGTATCATGGGATAAATACAACGGATATGACCCTGAAACAAACGCAGGAGGTAACTCCGACCGTTTACGTGGAACAGATTTTGGTAATGTGCCAATTCCAAGAACATACCAAATGTCTTTAACAGCATCATTTTAATTAATCACGAAATTCAAGAAAATGAAAAATATATTCAAAAAATCATTTGTACTCGCTTCCCTTGCCATGATGGGTTTATCCTCATGCCAGAAGGAGTACCTAAATCCAAGCACAGCGTCTGAAACCCAAGTAGTCTCGGATGTAGATGGATTAGTTGCCTTAGCCAATAATTTACCCTTACGTTATTCAGTGGGTCGTCAAAGCCCAGGATATACCGTAATTGCCGTAAGTGGTTTATGTGCCAAAGAATTAACTGTTTTAAATGCTGGTAATTTGGATGAAGACCAGTTACAACGTGGGGGTTTAGGTGTTGATGGAACAAATGCTGTTTCTCGTAACCTTTGGGCTCAATTAAACATCGTAAAAGGAAATTCAGATTTAATTTTGAACAACCTCAACAAAGTAGCTGACCCAGGCTTCAAATCGGGTTTACAGGCTTACGCATCAATCTACAGAGCCTTAGCTATTGGAACAATGGCTCAATTTTGGGAGCAAGTAACGGTTGAAACTGCCACAAATGCTAAGTTTGTTGCACGAGCTGACGCATTTCGTCAAGCAATTACTTTATTAGAATCAGCCCAAACTACTATTGCTTCAACGCCAATTCCAGCAACATTCAATGCTCGTATGGTAACAGGTTTAGATGTGCCAAATACGATAAATGCTTTGATTGCTCGATATGCTCTTTTTGCGGGAGATAATGCTAAAGCCCTTGCGGCAGCTAGCAAAGTAACGGCTTCGGCAAAGTCTTTCTGGTCATTTGATGATGTTACTCGTAATCCAATTTGGGATGTGGCTTTTGGAAACGTAAACGTGTTTCAACCACTTTCGTTAAATATGGGTTTACCCGCTGATTTAGCCCCTGCAACAGCTGATAAAAGAATAGATTTCTTCTTTAATTCTCGTACTGCTACGAATGGGGTTTTTAGAGGAAAAGGATTTTTTACTTCAAACAGCTCACAAGTGCCTATCTATGTACCAGGTGAAATGTCATTAATCATTGCAGAAGCAAATGCTCGTACCAACAATTTGGATGCAGCCGTTACAGCTTTGAATTCGGTATTAACAAAAAAAACTGACTCATGGGGAATTGGGGCTGATTTGCCCGCTTACACAGGAGCAAAAACTTCAGATGCGATTTTAAATGAAATTTATCGTAATCGTAGAATTGAGTTATTCATGTCTGGAATGGCTTTGGAAGACAATCGTCGTTTTGGCAGACCTGCAACTGAACGTAGTCGTACGTTTATGCCATATCCAACCATTGAGAGAAATAATAATACAAACATTCCCGCTGACCCAGCGAATTAAAACATTACAAATACCACTTCGATACAAACAATTACCAGACAAAGGGCGAACAATAGTTCGTCCTTTTTTGGTTTTTTCATTTGTAAATTCAGCTTTTTTCTTTATTTTTAACGGAATTATGGACAATTTGACACAAGATAAAAAATTGAGATATAGATGAACACAGGTATTAAAAATAACACAGATTTACACAGATAAATTAGAAAATCTGTGTAAATCTGTGCTTGCAGAATCTATGTCATCTGTGTCCCATAGTCTATGTCAAATAGCTTATAATTAATCAAATTCATCACATATTATTTTTCAATAAACTCAATTATTTTTCATGAAAAAACTATTACTCAACAAACTTCGATGGCTTTGCTTGTGTATGGGCGTATTAGCCACGCACACAGGATGGTCACAAGACAGACAGGTAGCTGGGAAGGTTACTGAATCTGACAACACTCCTCTTCCAGGCGTGAGTATTATCATCAAAGGAACAACTCGTGGGACTACTACGGCATCTGATGGTACCTACAAAATCTCTGTTAAAGAAGGGGCAACACTCACTTTTTCGTCGCTCGGTTTTGAGAAAAAAGAAGTAAAAGTAGGCAATCAATCTACCTTGAATGTTTCTCTAACCAGTTCAACTTCTTCTTTGGATGAAGTGGTGGTAACGGCACTCGGTTTTTCGCAAGAAAAGAAAAGTTTGGGATATGCCGTTCAAGAAGTAAAAAGTGAAGCCATCCAAAATTCTGGACAATCCAATCTCGTTACTGCCTTACAAGGACAAGTGGCAGGAGCAATCATTTCAGGTGGTGGTGGTGACCCTGGGGCAGGAACAAATATCATCCTGAGAGGTATTACTTCACTGAGTGGTGGTTCTAATAATCAACCTCTTTTCGTGATTGATGGTATTATCATCAGTAACGCTACCGAAGGCGGTAATCCCTTGCCAAGTGCGGGTACGAATGCCGTAAACTCAAATGAACAATTCGGAAATACGAACCGTGCTGCCGACATTAACCCCAACGATATTGAGGCAATCTCTATCTTGAAAGGACCTGCCGCAACGGCTCTTTATGGTCTGAGAGCCTCAAATGGTGCAGTCGTAATCACTACCAAAAGTGCCAAGGCGGGCAAAATGACGGTTGATGTTACCATTCAAGGAGGTATCAGTCAAATTGCAAAATCACCCAGAATTCAAACTCGTTTTGTTCAAGGTCGTGTAGGTGAGTACATACAAGAAGACGACCCAGGACAACGAAGTATCTTTCGTTCGTTTGGTCCTTTGGCGGGTCCAAATGATGTGATTTATGACAACTTTCGTAACTTTTTCCAGACTGGCGTAACCAGTAGAAATAATATTGCCATCGGTAAAGGTTCTGACAAAGGAAATATTCGATTGTCGTTAAGTTATAACTATGACAAAGGAATTACGCCATTTACCGACTTCAAAAGAATGACTGCCAAAGTGAATGGATTGAGACATTTGACCAATAAATTAACGGTTTCTGGTTCATTCAGCTACTCTAATTCTGGCGGAAATCGTGCTCCATCGGGTGACAAATCCGTGTTCAGTTCACTATCTTATTGGCCCAATTCTTATGATGTCAATGACTTTCAAAAACCAGATGGAACGCAAAATAACATCACTTTTGGCGTAGTTGATAATCCTAAATATTTGATGCTAAAAGCTCCTCGGATTGACAACAATGACCGTATCATCGCCGATGCGACTGTCCAATATAAACTTACTCCGTGGCTTACTGCAAAATACCAACTGACGTATGATACTTACAGTGAAACTCGTACTCGTTTAGTTGATAGTACGTTTGACGTAGGTTCGCAGGTAAAAGGCTGGCTAACAAGCGAGTATCTCAATTTCCGTGAGATAAATTCAAATTTTTACTTGACAGCAACGAAGAATTTTACCGAAAAAATCAACGGTTCATTGATGGTCGGAAATGCCATCGTGGATAGCAAACAACCTGATGGTTACTACGACAGAGGCGAAGGTTGGAAAGCACCTTTCACTCGTGACATTAGTAGTTTCAGAAACGTTATTACTCGTCCATATTCACCACAACATTTCCGTATCATCAGTTATTTTGCGGATGCTAAGTTGAACATTAACGATAATTTGTATTTGAACGTTACGGGTAGAAATGACATCGTTTCAACACTACCCGCTCAAAATCGCTCATTTTTCTATCCTTCGGCAAGTTTGAGTTATTTGTTTACGGAAAATTTACCTAAAAATAGTTTTATCAATTATGGTAAACTCCGTTTGTCGTGGGCTCAGGTCGGTAAAAGTACAGGTCCTTATGTATCAGGAATTTATTACGATTTTACTCCTAATTTCCCATTTGGTGGAACAACGCCAGGTTTTCGTAGAATATCAAGTACGGCTGAACCAGACTTGAAACCAGAACGCACCACTTCAATCGAAATTGGTACTGAATTAAGACTTTTGAAAAATAGACTCTCAATTGATGCTACTTACTTTACAATGGATTCGAGAGACCAAATCGTGCGGGCTCCTGTGGCAAACTCTTCTGGATTTTCTGCCTATTTTACTAACATTGGTCTTATACGAAATAGTGGTGTAGAATTATTGCTAAGAGCAAGTTTGGTAAAACAAAAAGGGTTCTCGTGGGACGTAACTATCAATGCCTCAAAACAAAGTGGTGAAGTAATCGAAATGCCTGATTATTTGAAAGAAATCACTTATTATGACAATGGTGTAACAGCCCTCAAAGTACGTCAAGGTAGTAAAATCGGAGACCTTTGGGGCTTTGATTATTCTCGTAGCCCAGATGGACAAGTTATTATTGGAACAAACGGTTTGCCAGTTCTTGACCAAACTCAACAAAAAGTTATGGGCAATGCTCTACCCGACTGGTTGGGTGGTTTGACCAATACATTTACCTACAAAGGACTGTCGCTATCTTTCCTTTTAGAATTGCGTCAAGGTGGCGATGTTACAGATTTAGCAGAGGTGAACTCAATACGAAACGGTATTACGCAATTAACGGAAAGACGTTATGAAAGAGCTGTATTCAACGGTGTTCTTAAAAATGCAGACGGTTCTTTTACCCCAAATACCAATGCGGTAGTCTTGGATGACAACTATTATCGTGCATTCTTATTTTATGGTTGGGGAGGCGTTGCCATTCAAGATGCCTCATGGTTTAGAGTGCGTAACGTCAATTTAGGCTATGCTCTTCCAGATGCTATTGCCAAGAAAACGCCTTTCAAAAGAGGAATCAGAGCTACGCTGACAGGGACAAATTTATTCCTTAGCACACCATTTAGAGGTTATGACCCTGATGCTTTATCATTTGGTTCTGGTACTAACCTAATCGGTTTTGTTGGAAGAAATAATCCCGCTACTCGCAGTTTTCAATTGACTTTAAATTTTGGACTATAATCATTGAAAACCAATGATTTACAAATATTTTGAACATGAAAAATATCAAAAAAATATCTAAATATATCCTCATGGTTTGGGCATTTCTGACCATGAGTAGCTGCAAAGATTTCTTAGAAATCAATGTAGATCCAACGCTCAAAAGTGACATCACACTTCAAGAGTTGTTACCAACTTTGCAGTTTTATACAGGCGAAACGTCGTACAGTTTTGCTTATATTGCGTGCCAGTATATTCAACAGATTGGAAGTAACACGGGTGGAGGAGGAACTGATGCACAAGCGGAGTCAGAGAATGGCGGAGGATGGACTAATTTTTATCTTAATGTTATTCCACACGTTAATTTAATGATTACCAAAGGGCAAGAGCAAAATGCTCCTGGGTATGTGGGTATTGCCAAAGTGCTTTTGGCTTACAACATGGCAATTGCAACCAATACATGGGAGAATATTCCTATATCACAAGCTGACAAAGGTTTAGAAAAAAACTTTGCTCCCGCATACGATACGCAAGAAACAGTTTATGCAAATATTCAAAAAACCTTGGATGAAGCCATCGTAGAGTTAGCAAAATCAGGCACAAAACCAAGTACAGACGACTTGATTTATGGTGGTGATTTGACAAAATGGACAAAGGCGGCTTATACCTTGAAGGCTCGTTATGCTCTTCATCTTACTAAAAAAGGAGCAACAAAAGCCGCTACGGATGCTTTGGCAGCTATTCAGAGAGGTTTTGCAAGTAATGATGATGATTTTCAGTTGGGGTACAATAGTCGTAATTTAAGCCCTTGGTATAGTCGTGTGGCTTTGGCAAACAATACTGGTAATTTAACTATAACGCATTCAAACACACTAATCGGTGCTATGAATGCCAACAAAGACCCACGATTGCCAATTATTGCAACTTTAAGAAGAAATCAGACAGTTTATACAGGTGTAACCCCAGGTAGAGGAAGTGGAGCAACGGTTGATTTTAGTACAACCAGTTGGCATTCGAGAATTACCTCTCCAATCGTATTTGCTACTTTTTCAGAAGCAAAAGCCATTGAAGCCGAAGCTCGTTTTATCTTGAATGGTGGAAATCTGACCAGCACAGGAAGTAACCAAGCGGCTTATGATGCTTATTTGGCGATTGCTCAAAGCAACATGACAAAATTAGGGGTTGTAGCTTCTGAAATAACGAAATACCAAACCCAAGCAAATGTTGCGGTAACACCTGCAAAATTGACTTTACCCATCATTTTATCTGAAAAATATAAGTCAATGTTCTTGATTGGTGATTTCTGGAATGACGTTCGTCGATATGATAATGTTTTGATTCCCCTTCCAGAGCAACTCAATATTGAATTGAAAGGGCTTTGGATTCAGCGAATGCGTTATCCTGTTTCGGAACAAACCCGCAACGCTGACGTAACCAAACAAAACTTCAAAGGTCCTACTGAAATTATGTGGGCGTTTAAATAATCATCAACATTAATTATTTTAGAAAATGAAAAAATACATAGCAATATTATTTCTAATAACTACGATGTCGAGTTGTTATAAAGAAAACGAAATTGTCCCAGATGTTTTGGTAAGTAAAGGTAAGATTGCCAATATCTCCGTTTTTTGGGCAGGGACTACCAGATTGACAACCTCGGTAACAGTTGACGGTGCAAGCACAGTACCTCTTACGGTTGAATATATTTCAGAAGAACCAGTAAAAGAATTTAGGTTATATACCAGAAATGGTACGACTGGAACATTTGTATTACAGACAACCGTTCCGTTAGCTTCGGCAGGTGTGAAATACGATGCCAGACTTCGGAATAATGTGGCTACGTTTAATGTTACAGCCCCAAGTGCAAAGAATGCCACTGTTCAGTTTGCCTCAGAAGTAGTAACGACTAATGACTTACTTTCTGCCCAACGGACAGTTACGGTGAGGTCGAAACCGTAAATTATTTCATAAAAAAGCCCTTTAAATTTTGTTTTAAAGGGCTTTTTTATTTCTTCAAAATCATCAAAATATTACTCACCGCTCGCTCTCCGTAATGGTCAAATTGTTTATTATCACATGGATAATTGACTACACCATCGAAAGGCTGTCCTTTGATATACATCGTTGTAGAACCTCCACCGTCTAAATTAATGGCATCTTTACACCCTAACATTCTGGATAAATAAGTTAATTCATGCAAATTCATGCCTTGTGCCATGGCGTTTCTTCCATCCACAGTTATCAATAGCAAATTATCATCATTCGTTACACAGGCACAGGTACGTGGGTGACGGTTGTTGTTGAAGGCGTTTATCCGAAGTTCTTGTTCTTCGTTGTTATACATCAACAAAGGACCCGTTACCAGTATATTTTTTTGAGGTAAAGATTTTTCCCAATAATGCTTTTCTCCTCCACTTACAATTTTGAAATTGTTATCATCAATCGTGATGGCAGACATACTGTGTTCGGGCATGAGTTTACTGGGAGCATAGGAAGCGGAGTCCAAAATCTTTTTATTTATCTTGATAAAATCAACTGAACCACCCCGTCGTGTACTAAAAAAACCGCCATTGATAGCTCCAAGAGCATTATTTTCGATAGCCAACGCACTGGTAGGTTTTAATTTACGTAGGGTATCTCCTTCGGGAATCGACATATCAGCAGAAGCAAGAGCAAAGCGAAGGTTTTTATTATTGAGTTTTGTTTGAAGAATACTGACGTATTGATTAGAACAAAAAAGTTCTTTTTGATTGAAGTGATAGCTTTTCCAAGTGAGTCCATTTCCCAAATCAGTAGTCACCCATCTGACGTAGGTGAGCATCAGTGAGTCGGCGTAATTTTGAGCAAAACTTGTAAACGAAACTACGGTAAGGCAATATGCAGTTATTAAAAACCGCTTCTTCATTTTTTAAAATACTTAGGTAAAATCTTGATATTCACGAAGATAACGAAAAAGTCTCCTCAAAACGTATTTTTGAGGAGACTTTGAGTAAACGGTAGTTTATTCAAGCATCTTTACTGTTTTCACAATTTCAGTTTTTACGTTTTGCCAAGTTATATTTTCATCAAATAAAATAGGGTCGGCATTGTTCTCAGCATCTTCAAAATAAGTAAGGCTTTTTATGACATGAAAAATCTCATATTGCTTGAATTTTTCTCTGAACAATTGGATAATCTCATCCAGAGGCATGATTTGAAGTAGAAAATAAATATCATAAAAATCTTTTTTACTTCCTCTTTGGGTTACAGCTTTCAATTTCATCGGAGCAATATCACGTATGTCCAACATTCTGACCTGTTCATCCAATATCGTAGGAAATAGAATCGGATAGGACATTTTTACAAAATCTACTTTGATATTATCTATGGTAGAAATAACCATTCCACTTCCTTCTGACACTATCGAAAAATCATATTTTTCGCTCATTTTTTCAATGATTTCATTTGGGTCAAATGGCTCTGGTGTGAATAAATCAAGGTCAATGGAAACACGATGACCTAACTGCAAAGCAAGTGCAGTTCCACCTACCAAATAAAAAGAACTAAGCATCGGTAACGACATTAATTCCTTTAATAATCCCAATGTTCGGGGTTCGATTGTGCGAGTTTGTAGCATCGGAATTCTGTGATAGCCGTTTCAAAAAAAACAACACAATATGATAAAGTACGCTTGTCTAAATACCGTGCATTGAGAAGAGATTTCTTTGCAGTTTCCTTCCCGTAAAACCTAATCATTTCATTAAACTCATCAAACCTTCCACGTAACGTAATACGCTCAATGACAGAGGATTGGTGTTTGAGTAGGTCTATTTGGGCAATATCAAAATCCCAAAAAAGTGATGGACGAAGTTGCATATTTTAACTCATCTTGTTTAATTATATTCTTACAAAAATACAATGTATGCCAATGGGTAAGTTTTTCATATCACAAAGATAAGGAATTTATGAATAATGAAAAGTGACACTACTAACCTCTACTCCACCGTAACCGACTTAGCTAAATTTCTCGGCTGATCGACATTACAACCACGCTTAATAGCAATATGATAAGACAATAATTGCAAAGGAATCGTAGCTAATAACGGAATCAACGCATCATGTGCCGCTGGGATTTCGATGGTATAATCCGCCATTGTTGGGATTAATTTATCGCCTTCTGTCACGATGGCGATAACTTTTCCTTTACGGGCTTTTACTTCTTGAATATTTGATACCACTTTTTCATACGAACTGTCCTTCGTCGCAATGAACACTACGGGCATTTCTTCGTCAATCAAAGCAATAGGACCATGCTTCATTTCTGCCGCTGGATAGCCCTCTGCGTGTATGTATGAAATTTCTTTCAACTTCAAAGCACCTTCCAAAGCCACTGGAAAATTATATCCACGACCCAAATAAATGAAATTACGAGCATCTTTGAACTGTTCGGCAATGACTTTTATTTTTTCATCCAAAGCTAAAACCTTCTCGATTTTTGAAGGAATACGCTCTAATTCAAACAATAATCTTCTGAAAGTATCTTCGTGCAAAGTGCCTTTTTTGCGAGCCACCGAAATAGCCATCAAAGCCAATACCGTAACCTGTGCCGTAAAGGCTTTGGTCGAAGCCACGCCAATTTCAGGTCCTGCGTGGGTATAAGCCCCTGCGTGTGAGGCTCTTGGAATGGACGACCCTACCACATTACAAACTCCAAGTATCGTTGCTCCCTTCGATTTTGCCAATTCAATTGCCGCCAAAGTATCAGCCGTCTCGCCCGATTGAGAAATGGCAATAACAAAATCACCTTCTTTGATAATCGGATTCCTATAACGGAATTCTGAGGCGTATTCTACTTCTACGTTGATTCTGGCTAATTCTTCAAAAATATACTCAGCCACCAAACCTGCGTGCCAAGATGTACCACAAGCTACAATGACAATACGTTTGGTTTTTGCTAACTTATCAATATAATCTCTCAAACCACCTAACATTAAATGTCCACTGTCGGCATTGACACGTCCACGCATACAATCGGCTACTGAGCGAGGTTGTTCAAAAATTTCTTTCAACATAAAATGCTCAAAACCACCTTTCTCAATCGCCTCCAATTCCATTTCAAGTGTCTGAACGTAAGGCGATTGCAGAATATTGTCAATGTTTTTGATAGTCAAAACACCTTCATTTACTACTGCCAATTCATAATCATTCACATAGATTACTTCGTTGGTATATTCGATAATGGGCGTTGCATCAGAAGCAAAGAAGAATTCACCTTCTCCTACTCCAATCACCAATGGCGAACCTTTGCGGGCAGCAATCAATTGGGTAGGTTTGGTTGCATCCATAATTACGATGGCATACGCTCCCACGACTTCTTTCATCGCTAAACGAACCGCCTCCTCCAACAGACAACCTGTATTTTGTTGAATATCCTCAATGAAGTGAATAAAAACCTCTGAGTCTGTATCAGAATGAAAAACATGACCTTTTGAAATCAAATTCTTTTTGATAGAGTCATAATTTTCAATAATTCCATTGTGGATAATGGCTAAATTTTCAGTAGATGAATAATGCGGGTGAGCGTTTTTATCATTCGGCTCTCCGTGCGTTGCCCAACGGGTGTGACCGATACCTATGGTACTTTTTAGGTTTTCGCCTTCCAAGGTCGCTTCAAGGTCTTTTACCTTTCCTTTTTTCTTATAAACATTTAATCCATTGTTTAAAAGTGCCACACCTGCACTATCGTAACCACGATATTCTAAACGTTTTAATCCCTTGATAATCAATGGATAGGCTTCACGATGCCCAACATAAGCGACAATTCCGCACATAAGTTTTTTAGTTTCTTAGTTAAAAGGGTAATGTTTCGTAAGTCTTTGATTATGAGGAAATTAATTGAATATCAAAAAAATAACCCTAATCCCTAACCCCTAATCCCTGACCCCTATCTGCAATATATTACCACAAAAATAAAGCGGAGAGTTCAGATTATGAACCTCCGCTTTGGATTAATTTATTAAAAGGTAAAAATCTACTTCGCTACGTACGTATAATAGACCTTTAATTTTATATTTTTAGCATCAAAAATTGCTCTGTCGATATTGGGTGATACAATATTTTTTCCTGATGCAACACCTCTTTGTCCCTGTGAACTGGTCGTGAAAGTCGTTGGACTTACAATCCATCCATTCGTCTTATTTTTCCCAGCGAGTATATTCTGTAAAGAACTCGTTACATTAAATGTATAGTTCTGACTTTTTGCAAGATATGATGCTGCAGGAGATTCAAAAGGAGTAGATACAAATAATAGACTACCCTCGCCAGTAGCTGTACTTCTAACTGGGCGATTATCTTTTGTACTTTCTATCAAAACTAAATCTTGTGGTACTGTGTAAGCACTACTTTTGGGCTCTAATACTAACTCAGCCTTATTAATAGCAATATCTCTACGTTCTTTTAATTTAGCTAACGTTGGAAATTTGAGATTCAGTGCCAATCCTGCACATTCTTGAACCGCTACTTCATTATTTGATTGTGATGATTTAATGGCATCCGTAGGTTTCGATAACTTACTAAATGCACCGCCACGAGTTGTTGTTATTTTGTTAAAACGTGCAACATTTTCAGGTATTCCTGTTGTACGACTAAAAGGCAACACCCTCAAATCATTTGCCTTTGTAGTATCAACAGTAATCCGTATACTATCAGCAGTGTTCGCTTTATTTCTTAGTGTATATGTGTATTTGTAACTATAATAAATTTTCATGATAGAGCCAAAAGAAGAGAATCCAACAATCGCTGCATTCTTGTTACTTTCTGTGGACAAAGCCATACCTCTCATAGCATTTCTGAACCCAGTCCCAATCAATGCGTCTTCTTTTTTAGAGTCTCTTTGAGAAACAATAAAATTAATAAAAGTTGGGTCGGTAATTTTAATACTCAAAGTATCAAACCGTCCTGACCCAGAAAGGATATTCCTATTTTTGATTGGTCTAACTTTTACATTCTGATTCTGACCAAGCAGATTATTCTTCAACAAAGGAGATACCGAATTACTGTAATAGATCTTGGTATAATCTAATGGAGAATTATCAGCCAATTGAAAGACCTTAAAAGTTTGTGTTTGAAGAGTGTCTCCTTGATATAAATTATAAGGTAATACAAAACGTATGGAATCTACTTTTGTTGGAAATTTTATCCATTTTACGTCTTTTCTTCCGTTTGTATCAACAAGCGATTTAAGAGTATCAGGATTTGAAATTTGAAAGTAGCTATTTGCTTCAACTAAACCAAGTACTGGATCAGTGTAACGTCCAACCAAGAGGCTTTCAGTACCACTGGTGACAATAGAATCTAACAAAACCGTGGAAGCATCTACCGTTAGCGTGTCAGTATAAAGTAAACCAATATCTTGCACAAACACCTCAGAACCAATCTCTTGTGGGTCATCGCAGGCTGTTAAAGTAGCAAAAAACGTAAGTAAAAGAATGGCGAATGATGTTTTACGCACCTGCCAACGCTGTGTAAAGGTCATAGAAACCGTCAGTATTTGTTTCAGAAACGTACTCAAATTTTTTATCTGGTAATACATCAATAATTGTGTTAAATTTTTCTGTTGCTACTTCTGTTGGAATAATGGTTAAATCCGAGTATTCGATTCCGATTTTTATAAATCCATCATAATCTGCTGTTGATAAAGCTAATAACATATCATCATCAATATTTGGAATTCTTACTTTATCGTATAATCCCTCAAGTTCAAATTTGTGAGCAAAATCATTATCAAAAACAGAAAATACAGATTTTGAATCTTTAAAAATTACATCATCTTTATAAGTTGTTTTAAGATACAAAGGAATCAGTGCTGTCATCCAGTCGGTGCAATGAACGATATCGGGTGACCAACCCAATTTTTTGACTGTTTCTAATGCTCCCTTGCAAAAGAAGATAGCACGGTCATCATTATCGTCATAAAATTTACCATCTTTGTCAGTAAAAACGTACTTTCTTTGAAAATAGTCTTCGTTGTCAATAAAGTAAACTTGTAAAGTAGCTAAGGGCAACGAAGCAACTTTGATAGTGACGGGCATATCAGCATCACCCACTGGAACGGTAAAGCCTGACAATCTTACAACTTCGTGAAGACGGTTTTTTCGTTCATTAATTAAACCAAATCTTGGAACTAAAATCCTGATATCGAAACCTTTGTTCTTCATGGCAGAAGGGAGTTTTCTAATAAAATCAGCGACAGGAGTCACGGCAAGAAATGGGTCAACTTCACTGGCAACGTAAAGGATACGCAATTTAGACATTGTTGTCGTAGTTAGGAGCTTTGAAGGTGTTAAAAAGTGTTAAGCTAATTTGGTTATTAGTTTATGGGGTATTTGTTATTAGTTTCTTAAAATCAATTCCAACAATAATTTATACCTATTTCCAATTATCAAAAAAACAATCACTGAAACGTCAAAGCAAAGAAGTATTCGTGAAAAATTATACAAAAGTACAAAAATATACGGATAATCCATCATGTTTTGCTTCTGGGTACTTATCTTTAGGGTTCTGAGTTCTGAGTTTTTGGTTAAAATTAGTTGTCTTCTGATTTTGGGATATTGTTAGGATTTACGGAAAATAGCCCCATCGGGGCGAAAGTATAGTAGAAATAGTAGAAATAGACAAAATCGTTATTCATAGCCCCATCGGGGCGAAACTTTCGCCCCGATGGGGCTATGAACGAGATAATACCCTATTTATTCCTACCAAAATGACAGCCCTCTGGGCTTAAACATAAATTTTGCGTAAGTCCAAATTGTAAAAAAATAATATGCCTGAGATTTTATGGTCGGAACTTTTAAATTTATAATTTCCCACAAATTACCAATGATGTTAGTATCGACACCTTTGAGTTCTTGAATCATTTATGAAATTGGAGAGGGGAGGTTACAAAAAAGTATTTGATCAAATTACTTTTAAGATAATCTTTTTTTTTGTGATTCTTACATCAAAGCGTTCCTCTCAGTTCTTGCTCACGCTCAATGGCTTCAAAAAGTGCCTTGAAATTTCCTTTTCCAAATGATTTTGCCCCTTTTCTCTGGATGATTTCAAAGAAAAGCGTGGGTCTTGAAACGATAGGTTTTGTGAAAATTTGTAATAAATATCCATCCTCATCTCTATCCACCAAAATCCCCAAAGGACGAAGCAAATTTATTTCTTCATCAATCTTTCCGACTCTTTCCAAAAGCGTATCATAATAAGAATCAGGGACTTGCAAGAACTCAATGCCTCTTTTTTGCATTTCTACAACTGTTTCCACGATATTGTCAGTCGCTACGGCAATGTGTTGTACACCCGCACCACCATAAAAATTCAAGTATTCTTCCACCTGAGATTTCTTTTTCCCTTCGGCAGGTTCGTTGATGGGAAACTTGATTTTACCATTTCCATTAGACATCACTTTCGACATTAAAGCCGTGTATTCTGTCGAAATATCTTTATCATCAAAACTCACTAACTGACTGAATCCCATGACATTAGCATAAAAATCCGTCCAATGATTCATTTCATTCCAACCTACATTTCCTACACAGTGGTCAATGTATTTTAGTCCGATTGAGGTAGGTTTATAGCTTGGATTCCATTCCTTAAAGTTGGGCAGAAATACGCCTTTATAATCTTTTCTTTCAACAAAAATATGAATAGTATCGCCATACGTTTTGATGGCTGCACGCTTCACACTTCCGAAAGCATCTGACTCAATAATCGGTTCAAATACGATTTCAGCCCCTCTTTTGGTAGTTTCTTGAAATGATTTTTCGGCATCATCCACCCATAGAGCAATGGCTTTTACCCCGTCTCCGTGTTGGTCGACGTGCTTGCCGATTTCGGTATTTCCTAACAAAGGAGTCGTTAAAACCAACCGTATTTTATCTTGTGCCAGCACATAACTCTCACGGTCACGCACCCCCGTACTCAATCCCATATACGCAAGAGGTTGAAAGCCCAAAGCCGTTTGAAAAAAATGAGCTGATTGTCGGGCATTACCAACGTAAAGTTCTAAATAATCCGTTCCGTTGATGGGGAGGAAGTCCTCAGAAGTAACCTCACCCGAAGCGTCGGTTGCCCCAGCCCCTCTCCGATTGAGAGGGGAGTTTAGACCCGAGAATTCTCCCCTCTCCATCGGAGAGGGGCTGGGGCGACCGACGCTTCGGGTGAGGTTCTTTTTCCTAAATGTTTGCATATTGATATTTGATTTCAGAATCGTTTAATATGAATAATTTTCTTGGCTTTGGAAGGCTAATTCTACGTTCTAATTCAGCTTCAATCTCAGGGATTGAATCAAATAATTGCTCATACGAATCTATCACAAAATACTGTTCTTGGTAATGTTCTTTGATGTAGGGTGTGTGGAAAATCTTTGAAACATCATAGTCAATTCGCTGAGGATGAGGTGATTCTAAGCAATAAATACTTTCGCCCGAAGAAGATAAAATCCCTGCTCCATAGATTTTCAATTGACCATCTTCACGAATTAATCCAAATTCAATGGTGTACCAATACAGACGTGCGATGTATTCAATTGCCAAAGGATTTTCAACAAATCGGAGGGCAATGCGAGCCAATTCTTCCAAAAAATGACAAACCGATTGATTAGAAAGCAAAGGCACGTGTCCGAAGATATCATGAAACATATCGGGTTCTTCCAAATAGTCCAATTGTTCTCTTTTGCGTAGCCAAGTCGAAGCACAAAATTTACGGTTTTGCATCAATTCAAAGAAGGGTTTATTGTCAATCAAACCCGCCACCACATGAATTTGCCAACCCGTTAGTTTTTGCAGTAAAATATTGGTTTCTAAGTAATCAGGAATTTTATCAGCTCTAAATTCGACTTTCTCAATGCCTTCTAAATAGGCTTTGCTCGCAATCGGTTTCAATTGCTCAATCTGACGATTAAAGAGGATTTCCCAAACCTCAAAGTCGTCTTTTGTGTATGCTAAATAGTCTTGTTTCATAGTTAAATCCACGATTTATAATATTTTCCATCATCAATTTTCATAGCTTCTTCGGTCAGCATTAAAGGTCTAAAAGTGTCTATCATTACAGCCAATTCATGCGTTTCGGTTTTGCCAATACTCCGTTCCATTGCTCCTGGGTGAGGTCCGTGTGGGATGCCGCCTGGGTGTAGCGAAATATGCCCCTGAGCAATGTCATTTCTACTCATAAAATCTCCTGCCACATAGTATAAAACCTCATCAGAATCAATATTTGAGTGATTATAAGGTGCTGGAATGGCTTTTGGATGATAGTCGTACATCCTCGGGCAGAAGGAACAAACCACAAAAGCGGAGGTCTGGAAGGTCTGATGAACGGGTGGCGGTTGATGAATTCGCCCAGTGATTGGTTCAAAATTATGAATCGAAAATCCCCACGGAAAATTGTAGCCATCCCAACCCACCACATCAAAAGGATGCGAAGCGTAAACGACTGAATGTAAGGTATTTTGCTTTTTTATTTTGATAAGAAAATCGCCTAATCTGTCATGGATTTCTAATTCCATCGGCAATTTGTAGTCTCTTTCACAAAATGGAGCGTGTTCTTCCATTTGTCCGAAGTGATTTCTGTAACGTTTAGGCGTATAAATAGGATGAAAAGACTCCACAAAAAGTAAGCGATTATCGGTAGAATTAAACTCGATTTGATAAATCATTCCCCTCGGAATCACTAAATAATCACCCGACTCAAAAATGATATTGCCCAACATTGTACGGAGTCGCCCAGAGCCTTTGTGGATAAACAAAAGCTCATCGGCATCCGCATTTTTATAGAAATAGTTTGTGAGTGAAGTCGTTGGGGCAGCAAGTCCGATGTGCAAATCTTTATTGACCAAAAGCGGAACTCGACTGGCGAGGTAATCATCATTTTTCTCAATATTAAATCCTACCAATTTCCGAGAAGTAATACTCTTATCAATGGCTATTTTGGGACTAACATCTTGACTTTCAAGTATTTCTTTTACCTGTGTAGGACGGTGATGATGATAGAGTAGTGAAGACATACCCTCAAAACCAATCGTTCCGAAGAGTTCTTCGTAGAAAAATCCACCCGTTGATTTCTCAAATTGTGTATGTTTTTTCGGAGGAATTTTCCCGAGTTTATGATAGATTGGCATGGCTTGGAAATATTTGTTTGTAAATATAGTTAGTATAACAACTATTTGCAAGCTATGTTTTATTTTTAATGAGAATCTAATATTTTAAGTCAAACCAACTTATTTGCAAAAGCATATTTAACCAGCCCTACCAAAGACTGCACTTCGGTTTTTTGATAAATATTTTTTCGATGGGATTCTACAGTTCGTTCAGAGATAAAAAATTTGGACGTTTGATTTTTCAGCAACGATTAATTTCAAAATTTCGACTTCTCTTGGGGTTAGTAATGGTTGTGTTTGATTTTCTGGATGGCTCGCAATAAATCCTTTGAAACGGTCTCACTAAAATACAATTCACCCTCTGAAACCTTTTTAATTCCTATGGTAAGTTCTTGAATACCAGAGATTTTCAAGATAAATCCTGAGATGTTAGCCTCCAATAATTCATGAACCATTATGGTATTATGAGACATCGAAAATACCACGACTTTGATGTCGGGATTGGTCTTTTTGAGGGTTTGCGTGAGTTCCAAGCCCGTCATGTGAGGCATACTCAAATCCGTCACGATAATATTAATGATTTGTGTTGGCAGGATTTTGCCAATTCCCTCTCATCCGTAATTTTGGCAACTACATTGAAAGTTGGTTCTTGCGAAAGTACATCCGCAACGCCATCTACCAAAATTTGGTGGTCATTTATTACGGCAATATTTTGAAGTATTTGTACAATTTATCCGTACCAGTACGTACTTGAAAATCAGGGAAATGCGGGATTGTGGTTTTTGGAGGAATAAAGCAATTTTGTAAATCCAAAAAATCATACTAAACATGAAAAATTATCAACCCTGTAAAAACCAAAAGCAAGTAGTCATTAATCAGAAAACGGACAAGCGAGTTTTGATTGATAATGTGGTACTGTTGAAAAGTGAAGCCAATTACACGACTTTTTATTTAGAAAGTGGAAGTAAGAAATTGGTAGCTCATACCATAAAATATTATGAACATTTTTTAAAAATTCATGGGTTTATTAGAATCCACAGGTCTTATATCGTCAATCCATTGCATATCAAAGGATTCAATCTCGAAGACGATACCCTCACGATGAGTAATGGATTTAAAGCTACTGTTTCGAGACGGAAGAAACGAATTTTCAGGAAAGATTTATTTTCTTAGAATGACATACACTGTAACCTCTGTACCAATAAATTAATCATTCTTTTGGTCAACTCTTCTTCATTTTCCATGAAACGAGCATATTCTTCAAGCGTGAATATACCCGTAATGATACCTTCGAGGTAGTGCTTGAATTTCATATCTTTTCTGACTGATTGGTCGATGTAAGCTACTTTTTCTTTTTCAGAAAGTTTATAAAAAGTGCCTTTACGCTTGTTTACGTATGTTTTGAAAACTTCCAAGAGTAAATCATTTTGTAGTTTTAGGATGGGACGTAAAACTTCATTCTGGAATTTTTCAAATTCACTTTCAGCTTCTTTTTCAAAAGTTAGCGTTGGGCGGATGGACAATATTTGAGATTCTCGATTCATAATTTAATTTCCTTTCTTGTCTGAACACGATTTACAGAATTTACAAGGTTCATCATGACTTTTACATTGATGTTCGGAACTATCTGCTTATTAATGCAGATTTCATTTTCTCATTCAAACTTTGAAATTAGACCACGGATGAAACGGATTTGACTGATTTTTACGGATTTTATCAGTGTTAATCCGTAAAATCCGTGTTATCAGTGGTCTATTTTGAACTTGCATTAATAAGTATATAAGTCCGTTGATATTTACGAACAATCTTAAAAATCAAAAGGATCATAAAATCGTGTTAAAACTGTTTCAAATAAGAAATTTTTGCTATCGTTTGCTGCTCGTTTTGTCTTGATAATTGTTCAGGTATAATTCTTCTTCTTAACCCATCGTTTGATAATGTTGTTCTATAATCATCATAGCCACGTTGATTGAAAACTAAGTAAATAAACGATAACGGCTGATATTCCCACGAAAAGCGAATATTCCAAACATCAAAATTACTGATAGAACTGTGTTGATAAAACCCAATCAATTGCACCCGAGGATTCAATGCAAAACGCCCAGAAAGTGTATAAAGTTGATTGTTGCCTGACTCATTTTTTATACCTAAATTTTGATAATTATTATTCGCAACTCGCCCTTCTATTGAGATGTGTGGGATTGGTGCAAATCGGGCATTGGTAGATACAGTCGTTAATTGTCCGTTGTAATAATTCCCTGTCTCGCCAATAATTCTCAACGATAATTTTTTTGAGTCGTCTGTTGCCCAAAAAATACCAAAACGATTATAATTATATTTTCCTTCGGGTATATCAACATTAAAGAACGACAATTTTTCGCTTCCATCCGAATAGTCCAAAAGTTGGTAATAGGTATCGGTAAACAGACCAAAAGCTCCCCCATTTTGAAAAGCAAACCACACAGGATTGGTATTCCATCTTTCTTCAATCAGTTTACCCGTAGTGGCGGAATAATAGTTCAGATAAAATCCCCCTGGCTCAAAACTGCGGATGGATTTTGGCAACCATTTATCACGACACAACCAATAGCCTCCCGCCGAATTTTCTATTACATTTGGGCGTGCAACAAAACCCATTTCAGGGTTAAATGATTGATTTACAATATTTTGGGATAACCAATATGTCCATTTTATGCCTTGGTGACTCATTTGATAATACCCAGAATAGCCCATTTTTTCACCCGTTCCTTCCGAAATCATTGCCATTGCACTGAGAGAGGTGCTTTCATTTATTCTGAAAAAACCATCTGCCGAAGCTGTGATATTATCCTTGAATTTATCATTTTTCCACGTCCCAATGAGTCCAATTCGATTTTGTTTACCAACGTTTTGAGAAAACCTGCCTACTAAAAAGTTGGTAGAAAAATCACCGCCCGTTTCTCGCTCACGTACATACATGACTCCCGAATTACTTTTCAAAGAACGGTTGACGATTCTGAAACCTGCCTCAATTGGGACGGCTCTGCCATTGTTTAAACCAATTCTACGACTAAAAAATGGTTGAATGCGTTGTTGTCCTCCATAAAAATCATCTAAGGGGCTTAGCCCTGTTCCAAACAAGGACGCATTTTCTAAGAAAAACTGACGACGTTCAGGAAAAAATACTGAAAGACGACTTAGATTATTGACTTGCTGGTCGGCATCGGCTTGGGCAAAATCTGTATTATACGTTAAATCAATAACCGTATTTGGCGTAACTGCCCATTTGACTTCACCGCCATATTTTACGGAAGAACCGTCTTTATAATCATACAATTCTGAACCATCAAAACGATTATCCGAAACCAAAACATAGGGCTGAACTCTGATATTTGGCGAAGGCGGTGGAGCTTGAATATTGGTCAATTTCCCTGCGTATTGCATCCGTGAGGGCGAAAATGCCCGAGGAACAGCCGACCAAGACGTTTGTTCATTGGTCATTCTACGAAGTCTGAAAAAGTTTACACTCCAAGTTTGATTGGCTTTGTTGGGTTGATAACGCAAAGTCTCCCACGGAATCGCAAACTCGGCTATCCATGCTGTGTCTGTACGTGTAGTTCGTACACGCCAAAGTCCGTCCCAATCTTCATCAAAAACTTGGTCGTCGAAGGTCAATAAATCTCGTTGTGAGCCGTAAGGATTTGCCATAAAAACCATGGCATTGCGTTCGTCATTGAAGCCATCAATTGATAAGCCGATTTGGTCGCTTCCACCATAATCAAAATCACGTTGGAGGTTGGGTACACGCAAGGCTTTTTTACCGTCTGGTTCATACATGATTGCCCCAACGTACAGATAATCAGCGTTGTACAATAATTTAAAAACAGTTTTTTGATGAGCTGGGTCTTTCTGTATTGGTTCTATTTGGACAAAATCGGTTATCTCTTTGGCTTGTTGCCAAACAGATTCATCCAATTTTCCATCAACTTTTAAGCGAATATTTATGGGCGTTGCTTCAATATTTTTTTTGATAGAGTCAGGCAAAAAAACATCTTGGGCAATGGTTTTGAAAGAAAACAGGAGCAAGGTTGACAAATAAAATTTATTCATAATTTATTGATATTTTTTGCAAAGGTAAAGATTTTCAAAATGGTAAAAAACTGAAATGTAATATGTTACGTAATAAAAAAACGCTGGCTTGGTTAAACCCCCAGTGGAGCTGCCAGCCAGCGTTAGAATATTTAAACCTTGCGTCCTTCCGTCCTTGCGGTTCAGACAATCTACCAGAAATAAGAATACAAGAATACGAGAGTAGCAATCACAATAGTCGCACCAATGGCAAACCCTTGCGTAGTTTTAAACATAGAAGCGTCAATTTCTAAACCTTTCTTCTCATCAGGTAAAACAAATCCTAAGATAAACATCACAACGATACAGATAACAAAAACCCATCCCATACGGTCAAGGAAAGGCATTTGAGTCCAATCTGTACCTGGAAGCCAGTTGTTATGCATGGCTAAGGCAATTAAAAATCCTCCAACGATGGCAAAAAATGCTCCCGCTGAGTTTGTTCTTTTCCAGAAGAATCCCATGATGAAAGCGGCAAAAATACCAGGCGAAAGTAAGCCTGTCATTTCTTGAATGAATTGGAAACCACCTTTTTTATCAATCCCCATGAACGGAGAAACTACGATTGCCAAAATCATTGAAACGATAATCACAATTCTACCAACCCAAACTAATTTTGCCTGAGACATATCCTTTGCAAAATATGGTCTGAAAACATCAAGCGTAAAAATTGTTGAAATACTGTTTGCCTTACCCGCCAATGAAGCCACAACTGCGGCAGTCAAAGCTGCAAAAGAAAGCCCTTTCAAACCCGCTGGCAATAAATTCAATAGCACTGGATAAGCTCTGTCTTGGTTAAACTGACCCGTTGCATCCAACATTTCTTGTTGAAAACCACCTTTTTGATACAAAGCATAAGCCGCTATTCCTGGCAATGTTACGATAACTGGCATCAATAATTTCAAGAATGCAGCGAACAATAAACCTTTACGGGCTGTGTCCAAATCTGCACCCAAGGCACGTTGCGTAATGTACTGATTACAACCCCAATAATTCAAATTCACAATCCACATACCGCCAAAAAGAACGGTCAGACCTGGCAATGACATATAGTGAGTGTTTCCTTTTGGATAAATCATGTGAAAATGGTCGTCGTGGTTTTTAGTCATTATCTTGAAACCATCAACTAATCCACTCAATCCGTCCGTTCCAGATACTAAGGTTAATGCCAAATACGTAGCCGCCAAACCTCCAATTACTAAGAAAAATACTTGAATAACGTCCGTAAAGCCAATTACCTTCATACCACCGATAGTGATAATTACCGCAAAAACCGCCAACATAATCATACAAGTATAAAACTCAATACCCGAAATTTCAGAAACTGCCAAAGCACCTAAATAAAGAATTGCTGTTAGATTTACAGTGATATAAAGAATTAACCAGAAAATCGCCATAATTAAACTCACCGTTTTGTTGTAACGTTGGCTCAAAAACTGTGGCATGGTCGAAATCTTGTTTTTCAAATAAATTGGCATGAAAAATACCGCTACTACGATGAGTGTTGCTGCCGCCATCCATTCGTAAGTAGAAATACCAAGTCCCATCGAGAAACCGTTTCCAGACATACCAATCATCTGTTCGGCAGATATATTTGAGGCGATGAGTGATGCTCCAATTGCCCACCATGTAAGCGAACCTTCGGCTAAGAAGAAATCCTGTGTATTCGTTTCTTTTGCTTTTTTCTTATTGTAAATCCAGTAGCCGTAACTCGATACGAGAATAAAATAGAAGAGAAATACTAAGTAGTCAAATGTTTGTAAACCTTGTTCTTGCATGGGTTATTGTGTTTTAATGATTTATTTGAATAACAGTATGAAATAATTGATTAATTTCGACCTTAAAATTACCATTTTTTTACAATTATTTCTAATTAAATCTATATTTCAAGAAAGGGGAATATTCATTAAAAGAGAAATTATATTTGGATTACTCATCTTTTTTCAAAAAATAATACGTGTTTATTGAGTTAATTCAAAATATTATTCTAAATACTTAAAAATCAGACCGTTAAATATTATCATTATGCTATCAATCTTAAACATCCTCTTTTGCCTCATCGGAATTGCCGCTGGTTTCGGTATTTTTTCGGTCTATAATAAATTTACGAGCAAAGAAGGCACGTTGATAAAAAACGAGTCCACCGTGCTATTGGAGAAAATTGAGAAGGTCTTTAAGGTCGTTTTGGCAGAAGGGCATTTCTCTGAAATATACGACCATACTTCTGAAAAGGAGGTACTGTTTGGATTGCACAAAATGAACAAAAAGGCTCTCATTGTAGCTAAGGCGAAGGTTTTGGTAGGATTTGATTTTGCGAAAGTAAAAATTCGTTGGCAAGAAGGCACTCGTACGATGATTATCGAAGAGTTCCCCGAACCCGAAATTTTGAGTACTGATTCTGACTATAAATTCTACGACATTGACCAAGGGATTTTCAATAAATTCAAAAATGAAGAATATACACAACTCTTGTCGGATGCCAAACAAACGATGCAAACAAAGGCAATTGCCAGTGAATTACCTAAAATTGCGAAGAAACAAGCGGTGGTAATGTTAAGCCAAATGGCAAGTTCGATGGGTTGGGATATTGATTTTCGATTGCCAGCGAGGGAGCAGCAGAAGTTATTGAGTGAGAATATTGATTTTGATAAACCTACAACATCGGCTCAATCATAATCACTTCTTCTTTCTCCACAATCACCTGTCCATCCCCCAAATCACGGGTTTTACGGACGAATTTTTTTGGTGTAACTATCACAGGACAAAGGGTATCACTTTTGCGTTTTGAAAAATATGCTGCCAAGCCTGCGGCACGTTCAATGACGGTTATGGGGAAATTTTTACCCGCTTGTTTGCGTATCACCACGTGCGAACCTGCAACATCACGGGCGTGCAACCACATATCATCTTTGCGGGCATAACGTTGCGTGAGGAGGTCATTATTTTTCGCATTTTTTCCCACCAAAATTTCGTAACCTTCGTATTTGAAATACTTAAATAAATCTTGAACCGTCTCCACATTTTTCTGAGAAGTTTCTAAAGAATTAGCTTTCTGGAATTTTCTAAATTCTTTGAGTGTTTCAATCTTTTCGATGGTCTGAATCTGTTGGTCAATTTCGGCTAATTCTTGTTCTTTTGCCTCAATATTTTCCATTGATTTCTGAATTTCTATCTTCTCATTCTTGGATTTTCGGTAATAATTTTCGGCATTTTTTTGAGGAGAATAATCGGGTTTTAATCTGACTTTCAGGGGCTTATCTCTGTAAAAATCATATAATTCAATCACCTCCGTTCGTTCTGGAATGGCATGAAGATTTGCCATGATGATATTCGCAATTTCATCGTGTTTAATTCCCGTTTCAATACCTGATAGTTGCTGATAATTTTTGTCAATATAAACCTTACAACGATGTTTTTGCTTCAATAAAGCCTTAATCAAAACCGCTTTTTCTTTATCAAAAACATTAATGCGAGTGAAGGCATAATACAAATTATTACTCGCTTCGATGGGGTCAGTAAAGGTCTTTTGTATCTCGCCCCCTTCTTTTATCAAAGACAAAATAGGCTGAAAATCAATCGTTTTGAGATAGAAAGTTGGAGTATTTAGTTGATAAAGAAGGGCTTGCATATCACTCCAAGTAGGATTGGGAATGGTCTGTAAATATTGGGTAATTTCTTTGCCAAAAGTGGGGAAGGTCGCCTTTATTCCATTATCTAAAAATCCTTTTTCAGATTGGTCAATTGCTCTATCTAAATTATCAAGGTCGAGGTTATTGTCAACCACTAATTTGTTATGAAGTAAATCTATGACCTTATTTTCATGTAAAAGAATCACGTTTGAACGATTACCATACATCTTGAAAAGTAATACAAAATCATTCTCAAAATAGATTCCAAAGGCTCTTTCATTCAAAAACTGACGAACGCTAATAACCTTTAAATCAATGAGTTCCTTGAACAAATCGACGGAATTCCTCCCCGCCCTTCTGAAATCTTCGGGAAAATTTAGGCACGCAAAATCTGGATGAAGGACGGCTTTGATATAAAAATCTCGTTTGTGTCGCCATTGTTTTCCGTCTGTACAAAACCCAATCAAAAGCTCATCTTTTTCCTGCGAAAAACATTCAGCCATCACCATTCCAACCAATTCAGTTTCAAGGCGTTTGGATAATTGACGGAGGAAGTAATAGTTGGTTTGCATGGGTTGGTTATTGGTGTACTGGTTTATTGGGTAATTGGTTATTGGGAGATTGGTTTATTGGAGAATTGGTTATTTGGAGATTAATTTTTCGTATTTTGGATAGATAAATTGTAAAATATATTCAAATTTTGAAACTTATAGGATGAAAATATACTTGCCAATTAACCAATTAACCAATTAACCAATTAACCAATTAACCAATTAACCAATTAACCAATTAACCAATTAACCAATTAACTATTTCCCAAGTTTCCGATAAGCCTCAGAATTATTGGGGTCAAGAGAGGATAGGAGAGGGGCAATCTTTTTGCGTTCGTCCAAAGGAGCATCACCAAAAATATTGAGTAGCTCCATTGACTTTGCTTCAAAAAATAAACGATACCAGACTTGTCCAGGGCGTGATTGACTCACTTCCTTTATTTTATTCAAATACTCTGTGATTTGTTTACGCCCTCCCGCTGGATTACTTGCATAATTATCCATTGCTAAGCGATGATAAGTATAAAATCCCTCTCTCAATGGTTGTAATTGCTGGTTTAAGAGATTTTCAGACACCCAGTAACGATTCCGAATGTCATTGTTAGTAGGTGCCCAAGCTCCGCCTACCGACTGTGCTAAATTTACTACATTCAAGGCTTTTTGGGCAAAATTTGTTCCGCCCATTTTACCAAAAGAGTCATAGTCAAATGTTAAGGCAACATAGGCATAAAAAGCTAACATTTGGGTAAGGTTATCGTTAAAACTATTCTCATTATAAACCAGAGGAGTGCCTGTTACATACTTGAAGTTAAAACTTTTATCAACGTAGTTCAATAAAACTGTTTCGTATCCTGTCCCATAAATGGGTCTTCTGACTTGAAAATTGGCAGTAGCATCAAAGTCACCGTTGGCGGTAGCTTTGGTTAAAATTATCGACAAAGAGCAATTGATTTTTTCTTCAATAGAAAAATTATCATTAGACCAACGACGATTATTCAAAAACTCTTGAACAACATTCTGAATCTCATCGAAAATCTGTGTTGCTCCCTTCTGGTCATTCACCTGCAATTGGTCTTTCGAAACAGTAACTTTGCAGTTTAATTCCTGAGCTTGAAGCCATGAGCTTTGAGCTACCAGCAAACAGATAAAGAGTATTATTTTGTATTTTTTCATTTTCAAATCTTCAAATTAACCTATTTTCAAATTAGCAATCACCTCATTGACAATATCCATCGCCACATCTTGCTTCGATTTTAAATCAAAATCAATGATTGTACCATCTTTTCGGATGATACAAATTTTGTTAGTATCATGCCCAAACCCCGCCCCAGAATCTTGCAACGAATTTAACACAATCATATCCAAATTCTTTGATTTTATTTTCCCAATGGCATTTTCTACTTCATTATCAGTCTCTAAGGCAAAACCTACCATCAATTGTTCTGGACGTTTTGAAGCTCCCAGAGTTTTGGCAATATCAACCGTCTTGGTCAGTTCAATATTAAACGTATCTTCCTTCTTCTTTATTTTCTTATCTGCCACCATAGCGGGCGTATAATCTGCCACCGCCGCCGACAATACGATAATATCCGCATCTTCAAAATGAGATTTAGTTGCCTCATACATCTCTTTTGCCGAGCGGACTTTCACTAAATTAATACTCACATCAGGAGATTTCAAAGCCACCTGTCCACTCACCAATGTAACTTCCGCACCCGCCTTCGCAAATTTATCTGCAATGGCATAGCCCATTTTACCCGTAGAATGATTACTGATAAAACGCACAGGGTCAATCGGTTCTTGGGTTGGTCCAGCCGTAATGAGTACTTTTTTGCCTTTCAATAATTCGTTTTTCGAAAAATGTTTTGTCAAAGTTTCCACTAACTCCTCGGGTTCAGCCATCCTTCCTTCACCAACTAAACCACTGGCTAATTCTCCAAAATTTGATTTAATGACTTGATTACCAAATGATTGTAGCTTATTAAGATTCTCAATCGTACTCGGGTGCTTGTACATATCCAAGTCCATCGCAGGAGCGAACATCACTGGACATTTTGCTGAAAGATAAACGGCAGTCAATAAATCATCACAAATTCCATTGGCACATTTTGCGAGCGTATGAGCCGTGGCGGGGGCAATCAAAATAACATCCGCCCACAATCCCAAGTCCACATGGTTATTCCATGTACCCGTTTGGTCTTTTACAAATTCTGAAAGAACAGGATTTTTGGATAACGTTGCCAAAGTCAAAGGAGTTACAAATTCCTTCGCTGCCTGAGTCATAACTATTTGAACATCAGCTCCTTCTTTTACTAAAAGACGAGTTAGAAAAGCAATTTTATAAGCCGCAATACTTCCCGAGACTCCTACGAGGATTTTTTTATTTTTAAGCATCTGTATCAAACAGTTATTATGTAAAAAGTCAAAGGTTTATGAGTTAAAAGTTTTAGCAAAAGGTTATTTTGCACGAATTGCTTTAAACTTTTCACTTTAAACTCTTACACAACCCTTATATTATTTATTTTTATTTCTTAACTCGTTTCTCCAAATCAACTCTCGGAATGCTCAACATTCTCCCCAAAGGTTGTCCGTTTCTATATGTTACCACTTTCAACGTTACGGGACCCGTCGGAATCTCAATCGGGGCGGTATATTTTGGAGAAAATTTATCAGGGAAAGAATCATCCGTTGTGTAGAAAATATCTACACCTTTCAAATCATTACTCATCTCGCACATCAATTTTTCACCGTCTTTTGTGGGTGTAATGATGGCATCATAGACCGCCTTTGAAATCTTTAAATTGCCAGCATCAAATCGTTGAAAATGGTTTTCAGTTCTTGCCATAAACCCATCCCAATCCTTTTTTTCTTTCGGACTCCAAGTCGTCTCAGCAATCGCAAATGCCCGTGGATAGGTCATATACAGGGCATGGCGATAATTTTGGATTTGTTCAGTCCAAAGGTTTCCTTGTCCGCCCAAGATATATTTCACATCCGTACTATCAGGAACTGGCTCAAACAAATAAGTTTTTTTCAGAGATAAACTGGCGTAAATAGGTTTCTCAACCGATGGGTCACCTTGGGTATAATCCAAATAGGCAAACGTAGTTGGCGACATCACCACATCATGCTTTTGTTTTGTTGCTTCGATTCCCCACTTCATCCCTCTCCACGACATCACAGTTGCGTTTGGAGCCAATCCACCTTCCAAGATTTCGTCCCAACCAATCAAAACTTTACCTTTTTTATTGATGATTTTCTCTACTCTTTTTACGAAATAACTTTGTAATTCATGTACGTCTTTCAAATTATTTTTCTTCATGAATGCCTGACAATTAGGGTCTTTTTCCCAAAAATCGTGGAAACATTCATCACCACCCATGTGGATATATTTGTTAGGAAATAACGGAGCCATTTCTGTAAAAACCTTATCTAAAAACTCATATACTTTCTCATTCGATGGATCAAGCGTATTTTCTGTCTTTAATTTTTTGTTATCCCAGTCGATAAACTCTGTTCCTGGATTTACGTATCGTTTCAAATCCTTTTGGGTTGATAATTCTGGATAAGCCGCCAAAGCCGCCATACTGTGTCCTGGAACATCAATTTCAGGAACAATCGTCACGTTTCTTTCATTAGCAAACGCCACAATTTCTTTTACATCCTCTTGTGTATAAAACCCTCCATACGTAGCGGGTTCGCCTTCTTTTGGTTCATCACGATTACCGAAACCGCCATTTCTCACTACTCGCCACGCTCCAATTTCAGTAAGTTTTGGCAACGATTTAATCTCAATTCTCCAACCATTATCATCCGCCAAATGCCAATGAAAAGTATTCAATTTGTAACGAGCCATTAAATCAATATAATTTTTTACTTCTTCTTTCGTAAAAAAATGACGGCTCACATCCAACATCAAACCACGCCATCCAAAACGAGGATAATCCACAATTTTACAACCCATTATCGGAAACATTCCCATCGAAAACTCCTTATTTTCAGCCTGTGGGGGCATCATTTGGCGTAATGTCTGAATGGCATAAAACAGTCCTGCAGGTTTATTTGCTGTCATTTTGATGGTTTCACCAGTTACATCGAGCGTATAACCTTCATTACCTAATTGAGTATTTGGTGTTTTATTAACCGTAAAAATCATCACTTTATCTTGCATCGTTGGCTTTTCAACCTTCTTGAAAACGGGCTTTTGTCCACCCATAAATCCCAAAGAACTCACGAAATTTTCAGCGATTCTTTTTGCATCAGGATTGTTGTCTGTCACATCAATACTCGTACGGGAATCCAACATAAACATATTCATTCCGCCCGACGTGGACACTTCATAACTCACGGGAGCAGGAATGATGTTGTTTTGGGCAAAAGCGGTGAGGGAGGTTAGTAATAGAAATAAGATTTTTTTCATTTTGATTAATTTTTAATTTGTGCGTAAAGATAACATTTTCAAGGTTTTTATCTAAAAACTGAAAAATAAGTTAAATAACTTAAAAAATAGTTGTATAACTGAAAAATAAGTTGTACATTTGATTCATGGAAGAATTAACAAGAACAGAAGAGCGAATTATGCAGACATTTTGGCAATTAGGCACAGCCTTTGTCAAAGACATTATTGAACACATTGACGAAGACCCGAAGCCACCTTACAATACGATTTCGTCCGTTGTGAGGATTTTGGAGAAGAAAGGCTATTTGGGTTACAAGGCTTACGGAAAGACCTACGAATATTTCCCAATCATCACGAAAGGGGAGTATGCCAAAACTTCTTTCAAGAAGGTTTTGAATAATTATTTTGACAATTCCGCTACGAGTTTGATGTCTTTTTTAGTAAAAGAAGAACAACTCTCGGAGGAGGAATTGGAGGCTTTGCGGAAAATTATTGGATGAAAAATGTAGGGACGAATAGCATTCGTCCTATTTGACGATGGACGAATTCTATTCGTCCCTACCAAATAAAACTATGAACTACCTACTCGAATCTACCGTCTGTATAACGATATTTTACGGACTTTACTATTTGATTTTCAGACGATTAACCTTCGTAAGGCTTAATCGTATTTACTTACTTTCGAGCTTAGTGATTGGGCTTTCGTTGCCTTTGATTTCGTATCAAATAAAAGAAGTCGTAAAAATTCCTGCGAGTGTAGAATATGAAGAAACTACTACCTCTATGCCCTTAGTCATCAATAGTTCTACGCCATTAATTTCAAATACGCCCATCGAAGAACCCTTTGATTGGAATATGATTTTACAAGGAATCTATGTCTTGGGAATACTCTTTATGACTTTCAAACTCATATATTCTTTCAAAAACATATTCAAACTGATAATCAAAAATAAATCCTATAAATCCCTAAATCCTACGAATCCCAATTCAGACGGGGTCGCCTCAGACAATTTTTACATCTCAACCCAAAGTCAATACGCCAATTCATCATTTTTTAACCTCATTTTCATTGACGATGCTAATCTCACAGAATCAGAAATCAATCAAATTTTGGAACATGAAAAATGGCATATTCGACTATTTCATTCTTACGATTTGCTATTTGTAGAAATCCTGAAAATTATCTTTTGGTTCAATCCGATTTTGTGGTTGTATCAACGTTCACTCTCGGAAGTGCATGAGTATGAGGTAGATACACGCATGATACAAGCCTATAACCCACAAACGTATGCACAATTGTTACTGAAATTGGCGACTTCATCACCACAATTGGCAACGACCCATCAATTCAGCCGTAAGCCCTTGACAGACCGTATTCATTTTTTATTCACTAAACAAAAATCCGTACCTATGAAACGATTAGCGTATTTGTCCGTTCTGCCCATCTTGGGGGCATTTTTCATGGCTTTTTCTGTGGAGAAAGTTGTTGATTATCAAGAAGTTGAAGAGAGTTCTAAGTATTTTAAGATTGTGCGAGGCGAAAAAATGAATATCAAAAGTAATGATATGTCCAAATTAGCCTTGATGGGATTGAAAAAAGATGAAATTACTTTTTTTATTGGTTTTGACAGATTATCCAAAGAATCTATTGAAGACGCAAGAGGGTATTTTAAAGATTATGGTTTTACTTTAAATATTGTGAATTCTCAATCAAATAAAAATGGGAAATTGATAAATATTGAACTTAGTCTTTTAGAGGACGATGTTAAAAATAAACAAATTGGTCGAGAGCGAAACTATGATATGTATAATGATGGAGGTCGTTTTGATTTAGAAGAGTTTAAAAAAATGTCAAAAAAAGATAAAGGATTTTGTCTTTCAATTCATGCTAATAAAAAAACAGGACATCACTCTGTTGCCTTAGCTGATATTGCACTGACTCCTCCACCGCCACCGAAAGCACCTCCTGCACCACCAAAACCGCCACTTCCACCTGTAAAAGTTGGGGTGATAAAGAAAAATGAAACTGATAAAGTAGGAGAAGTAATAATAAACAATGAACGCTTTTTCTACGCAACTGATAAGAAAGGAGTTACCACAATTTATAATCGCTTTGGCGTTCAGGTTAATGAACAAGGTAAGGCTTTGACTTTGAAAGATATTCCAAAAGTTGGAATGATAAATTCTAAATCATCAAGAAATGTAAGTCTAACAGGTTTAGTGGTAGATTCGGAAACTTTACTTCCTCTGAATAATGCTGAATTTTTTAATGATGATGAACAACTATTGGGAAAGACAAATGCTAATGGTTTTTACGATATAAACTTTGATGTAAATAATGAAGGAGAGATAAGATTTAAGTTGTCAGTCAAAAAAGATGGTTACGCTAAGTTTGTTCAAAATGAACATTGGGGAGACCTTCATAATAACTTGAATGCTTCTTTTTATTTTGGTTTAGGCAAAAAATGGACTAAGGCTAAACCATTCTCTGAACTGGTTACTGATAATAAATATACAACTTATGAAGAAATACAGAAGAGATTTTCACCTGTGAAAGATGAACTTAATTTTGAAAAGAAAATCGAAAATGCAAAGAAGAATAATGCTTTTGTAGTTCATAAAATTGACAACGATTTCTATCTAATTAATAATTCTGGATGGATAAAACTCAATTCGGCAGATGACAAAATCATTGTGAATAACGATAAAATTTTTACCGCAAAAGAGATAAATTCTTACATAAGTAGGAGTTGTGTAACAGGAATGTCTCCGATTATTTCAAAAAATGCTTCTTTTGAAGTACAGGACAAGTGTTTACCATCAAAATCTTCTGTTAAAGTAGGAATGAGAAACCCTGAAAAAAGTACCTCAATAGTTCCGATTTATACTGATAATGAGGTAAATAAACGTGTTAATAGGTATATGCTTCCAAGTAATAATAACAAACTTATTTTTGAAGGGAAAATGATAGGAAAAGGCAAGTTTTTAAGTGAAGAGGTTACACAAAAAGATTGGCAGATTTTTTTAGAATACATTAATCACGATAGTTACTTTTCGCATAAATATCGAGAAGAAATGAAACCTGAATATTGGAATGAACTTAAAGTCAAATCAGAAAAAATACCAGTAACTTTTGTTTCGTGGAGTCAAGGAGTAGAATATTGTAAATGGCAATCTCAAATGTTTAATTTTAAAGACCTTAAAAACCCTAATCATAAGACAATTATAGCCTTAAATGGAAAAGTAAAATTGCCTTATAAATTTAGACTGCCTACTGAAAGTGAGTGGGAAACGTTAGTAAAGAAAAAAATGATAAGTAGTAATTCAAGTGAAATCGGGTTTCGTTACATTTTAGAAACCCCTTCGAGCTAATTAATCAAAAAGGCTTCTGAGGGGACTCAGAAGCCTTTTTGATATATCAATAATTCTACAATTCAACCTTCAACTAAGAATGCAAAGCCCGATTTTCAGTAGCCGCCAAACACGCCTCTTTCATAGCTTCCGTATAGGTAGGATGTGCGTGCGACATACGAGCAACGTCTTCTGCACTGGCACGGTATTCCATTGCCACAACAGCCTCCGCAATCATGTCAGCGGCTCTTGCACCGATGATGTGTACGCCCAAGATTTCGTCCGTAGTTTTGTCTGCCAAAACCTTTACTAAACCGTCCGTGTCCATCGAAGCCGTCGCACGTCCTAATGCTTTGAAAGGAAATGAACCCATTTTATAAGCCTTTCCCGATGCTTTCAATTCCTCCTCAGTTGCACCCACCGAAGCCACTTCGGGCCAAGTATAAACCACGCCTGGAATCAAATTATAATTAATATGCGGTTTTTGCCCTGCGATAGTCTCCGCCACAAAAACGCCTTCTTCTTCTGCCTTGTGAGCCAACATCGCTCCACGAACTACGTCCCCGATGGCGTAAATATTAGGCACATTCGTTTGTAAAGTATGTTCATCTACAACTACTTTGCCTCTGTCCATCGCAATACCTGCGGCTTCTATATTCAAACCATCCGTAAATGCACGACGACCTATACAAACCAAAACGTAATCACCCGTCAAGGTTACTTCTTCGCCTTTGGCGTTGGTTGCTGTTACGGTTGCATCATCACCATTATTGACCACGTTAGTAACTTTATGAGAAAAATAATACTCAGCCCCCAATTTCTTAATGGCTTTTTGCAATTCTTTCCCCATCGTTTTATCCATCGTCGGAATCATCGAGTCTGCAAATTCTACGAAGCTAACTTTTGCTCCCAAACGTGCATAAACCGACCCTAACTCTGCCCCAATTACCCCCGCACCAATCACAATCATATGCTTTGGTATTTCTTGTAAATTCAAGGCTTCGGTAGAGGTGATAATACGTTTTTTATCAACGGGCATAAAAGGCAAAACCGTTGGTTTTGAACCCGTGGCGATGATAACGTTTTTAGTCGTCAAATCCTCAGAAGTACCGTCGGCTTTGGAAACTTTAATCGTATTTTTATCTACAAAAGAACCAAGACCGTTGTAGGTCGTGATTTTATTTTTTTTCATCAAATACGTAATCCCATCGTTCATTTTCTTGACCACGCCCGACTTACGATTAATCATCTGAGGCATATTTGCGACAGGAGCTGAGATTTCAATTCCGTGTTCTGCGAAAGTATGAGCGGCATTATAAAAATGCTCAGATGAGTCCAAAAGGGCTTTTGAAGGAATACAGCCTACATTTAGGCAAGTTCCACCGAGGGCATTATATTTTTCGATAAGGGCAACCTTCATGCCCAATTGTGATGCACGAATGGCGGCAACATACCCGCCAGGACCCGAACCAATTACTATTACGTCGTATTGCATTGTTATAAATTTTCGATTTCTAAAAATTAACCAGGAAGCCCGTCTCCATCCAAATCAAAACCAATTCGTTTATGCTCGCCAACGGATTGGGCTGTTCCCAATTTTTTGAACATAAACAAAACTTGAATGGTTGAACCCCCAGAGTTTACATTTTGTGTACTCACTAATTCCCATCCTTGCGAACCATAGAGACATAGCATATCATTTACCAGTTTGGCATCGAGTCCACGTTTGCCATTTAGGTCAAAAATTAAGGGGTTAATGTCGGCAAGGACAGTTAGATAATCCCATTTTACTGTCATAATTACTTAGGATATTGTTATCAATTATTTCGAAATTTCACGTCTAATCATCACCCCGATTGTACGTCTTGGAGGAAATGTACCTGTATAAACGCAAGTGGCAGTATCGAAAGATTCTCTCCAATTAGGGCAAGTTAAGGCAAGTGTTCTTTTATCTTTATTATGAGCAACAACACAAGCTGAAATTATAGGAGTATGATTTTCACCATATTCAGGATTTCCCAAAAGCACCCACTCATCAGGAAAGAGCTTTTTTATTTCTTCAAAACTTAAAACTTGATTGTCCATATTTTTTGTGGTGTTAGGTTTTAGGTGTCAGTATTTCAACTAACGCCTAACCCCTAAAACCTGATACCTATTTATACATCTAACAACAAACGAGTCGGGTCTTCTAACAATTGCTTCACTCTCACCAAGAAAGAAACGGATTCCTTTCCGTCAATAATTCTATGGTCATAAGAGAGTGCTACGTACATAATTGGACGCACAACTATCTGACCCTCAACTACTACCGCACGTTCAACGATGTTGTGCATTCCCAAAATCGCAACTTGTGGAGCATTGATAATTGGCGTTGAAAGCATCGAACCAAATACACCACCGTTAGTGATAGTGAACGTTCCGCCCGACATTTCTTGTAAAGTCAATTTATTATTTTTTGCCAAAGTCGCTAAACGCACAACCTCACCTTCGATACCTGCCAATGATAAATTTTCAGCATTTCTGATTACTGGAACTACCAAACCTTTTGGAGCTGAAACCGCAATCGAAATATCACAGAAATCATTATAAACTATTTCCTCTCCATCAATCGAAGCATTCACGGCTGGGAATTCTTTGAGAGCTACACAGACTGCCTTTGTGAAAAACGACATGAATCCTAAACCTACACCATGTTTTTCTTTGAATTTGTCTTTGTATTTTCCTCTCAAATCCATGATTGGCTTCATGTCCACCTCATTGAAAGTAGTTAGCATTGCTGTCTCATTTTTCACTTGAACCAAACGACGAGCAACCGTTTTACGCAACGAAGTCATTTTCTCACGACGCTGATTTCTATTTCCCGATTGTGGAATTGAAACAGCAACTGGTTGAGAAGTTGGAGCAACCGTTGGTGTTGGAATAGAAGGACTGCTAACTGCCGACTGCTGACTGCCAACTGCCGATTGGGCATCCTCTTTTGTGATACGTCCACCTACGCCCGTACCTGCTACTGAACTTGCATCAATTCCTTTTTCTGCTAATACTTTTGCAGCGGCTGGTGAAGCGTGTCCTGCAGCGTAACTTTCTGATTGAGAAGGCGTTGCTGTTGCTTGTGGCGTTGAAACGGGTGTGCTTACTGATGGCGTTGCAACTGCTCCTGCACCAACCGTAATCGTGGCAACTACTGCCCCAATTGCCAAAGTTGTACCTGCTTCTGCAACGATATGTAATGTTCCAGCAACTTCTGAGGGTAATTCAAAAGTGGCTTTATCTGATTCTAATTCACAAAGAACTTCATCCATTTTCACAGAATCACCTTCTTTTTTATTCCAAGATGAAACAGTTACTTCCGTGATTGATTCACCAACGGCAGGGACTTTGATTTCTATTAGCTGTGAGCTTTGAGCTTTGAGCTGTGAGTTTTCTGCGACAGGGGCAACTTCTATAATTGGTATAGGTGCTGCATTAGCATTGCTCATGGCTGATTGCTCATGGCTCACTTCTATCGTACAAATAATCGCACCAATCGGAAGCGTATCACCTTCTTTGGCAACGATTCTGAGGACTCCTTCGGCTTCGGCGGGGAGTTCAAAAGTAGCTTTGTCTGATTCTAATTCACACAAAACTTCGTCCATTTTTACCACATCGCCATCTTTTTTATTCCAAGTAGCGATAGTTACTTCGGTTATTGATTCGCCTACTGGCGGAACTTTCATTTCAATTGCCATATCTCAATTTCGGATTTTGGTTATCCTTTGTAATTTTTCTGCTTAAATATTTTCTTTATAATAATCTATAATTTGTTGAAAAACTGCGAGTAACTCATTCAATTCATTCAAATAATAAATTCTTGAATCTATGGTTAGTTCTGAGTCAATTTTTAGAAATAACCATTCATTACCCGTCGTGACACAACCAAATATATGGTCTATTTTTACGCCTTTTTTTTCGTTAAATAACTTTGCACCAACTAATTGAGCGGCACATTGAGGAACCCCCAAATCAATATCATTTTTCTTGGCTTCTACAATCTGAAAAATGGGAAAATTAATACTGAATGAACCAACGTCTTTTGCCAAAATAAAATCGCACTCCCCATTCAAACCTTGTGTATTATCCACACTTAAATTATCGCCTGAATAAATTGTAAAAAAATTTTGATTCCGATGCCTCAATTCTACTAAAATTGGAAAGACAATTGATTCTGATTTTGCTTTTTCACTTCTGATAGGCAACTCTGCTGCCATGTCAAGGGCATATTTCAAATTCGGACTTGGTTCAAGTGGAGGTAAATTGTCATCAAAAAGACGTTTTACTTTATTCTTGATCCCAAATTTTGATTCAATATCATCAAAAGAAAAATCTCCGTAAGCCATGATTTTTTAGTCTAAATATGTATTGATAACTTTCTGCCAAACACCCAATAATTGAGGGAGATTTGCTAAATTATATCGGTCTTTGTCAATATAAACGGTATCGTCCTTCAAGTACAAGAAAATCCATTCGTAACCGTTCGTACAGACACCGTATAAATTTACGTAAGGAATATTCCTTTTTTGATTATAAATCCTTGCTCCAAGTAATTGAGCTGCATTTTGAGACAATGATTTTGGATTGTCAATATCTCCTTTTTTTGCCTCACAAACATCAATCAAAGGTGCTGTTAATTCTATTGACCCTGGGGATTTTGCAAAGATAAAATCACATTCTCCGTTTAATCCTTTTGAACGTTCTGCATCAAGATTTTCTCCCGAAAACAACTCAATTACTTCCTTATTTCTGTTTCGTACTTCTCTCAAAACTGGCAAAACGATAGCCTCAGAAACTGCCTTTTCGGTTGTGAGAGGCATTTCTCTTGCATTTTCCAAAGAGGTAATCAAAAAATCGCTTGGTTTGATTAGCTCTATGGGGTCATACAACAATTTTGCTCTTTTCTGAGAAATTCCAAATTGTTCTTTCAAATCAGAAAATCGAAAGTTTTTGTATGACATGACTTTAATTTGAAAATTTGAAAATATATTAATTTGAAGATAGATGGGCTTAATTAATTTTCAAATTAGCACATTTTCAAATCTTCAAATTATCCTAAGCAAACGCCCTCTCCACCAATTCTGCCTGTTCAACTGTATGAACTTTCAAGAATCCCGTTGCTGGTGAAGCGGATTTTTTACGAGCTACTAAACTGTCAAATGCTTTCCAACCGAATTCTCTAATCACAAACGACCAATAGCCCATGTTTTCGGGTTCTTCTTGTACCCATGCTACTTTGGCTTTTGGATATTTGTCTAATTCTGCTTGTACTTTTTTCGCTGGGAATGGGTGCAATTGCTCCACACGCACGATGGCTATGTCTGTACGCTTGTCTTTTTCTTGTTTTTCTAATAAATCAAAATAAACTTTTCCTGAACAAAGCAATACTTTTTTCACCTTCTTGGCATCTACATAATTATCACCATAAACCTCTTGGAATGAGCCATTTATAAATTCTGAAATGGGAGACATTACCTTCGGATGACGGAATAATGACTTCGGAGACATCGTAATTAATGGCTTGCGGAATTTCCAAGTCAATTGACGACGCAAAGCATGGAAAATATTGGCTGGTGTTGTCAAGTTAGTTACAATCATATTCTCCTCCGCAGCTAATTGCAGGAAACGTTCAGGACGAGCATTCGAGTGTTCTGGTCCTTGTCCTTCGTAGCCGTGAGGGAGTTGCATAACCAAACCGTTCATTGTTCCCCACTTAGATTCTTGTGAAGAAATAAACTGGTCAATCATGGTTTGGGCTCCATTGGCAAAATCGCCAAATTGGGCTTCCCAAATTACCAAAGTATCAGGATTGGCAAGTGCATAGCCAAACTCAAAACCCAACACGGCATACTCAGAAAGTAGCGAATTGTAGATTTGTAGTTTTTCTTGGTCTGCCTGAATATGATTTAGTGAAATATAATAGTCATTGGTATTGGCATCGTGCAAGAGAGCATGACGGTGAGAGAATGTACCTCTCTGTACATCCTGACCCGATACACGTACAGGTTTTCCTTCAATCAATAAAGAACCATACGCCAATGCCTCGGCAGTTGCCCAGTTTAGTGAACCGTTTTCAAAAAAACCTTTACGGTCAGATAAAACTTTTTCAATTTGCTTCAAAGCGGTAAAACCTGTTGGCAATTTAGAAAGTGATTCAGCAATTTTATCAATATTTTCTTTTGAAATGCCTGTTTTTGGAGAATTGTCAAACTCACCATCTTCGGCGTATCGTAATTCCGCCCAACGATTATCCAATTTGAGAGGATGATATTCTGGACGAATTTTTTGTTTAATCAAATCCAAACGAGCCTGTAATTCTGCCTTAAATTCAGAATCCATTTCGGTAGCTAATTTGGCATCAATATCTCCACGAGCAATCAATTTTTGATTGTATAACTCTCTTGGATTCAAATGGTTAGTAATATTTGCGTACAACGTTGGTTGCGTAAATCGAGGTTCATCAGACTCATTGTGTCCGTTTCTACGATAGCAAACCATGTCAATAAATACATCACGATTGAATTGCTGACGGAATTCTGCTGCCATTTTCGAGACAAAAACTACTGCCTCTGGGTCGTCGCCGTTTACGTGAAAAACAGGAGCATCAATAATTTTGGCAACGTCTGTACAATAGATAGAAGAACGTGCGTCCTCAAAATCTGTCGTGAAACCTACTTGGTTATTAATCACAAAATGGATAGTTCCGCCCACTTCATACCCTTTCAATTTTGCCATTTGCGTCACTTCATAAACAATTCCTTGTCCAGCTACTGCCGCATCTCCGTGAATTAAAATCGGGAGAATTTTGTCGTAATCACCTTCGTAATGGGCATCGGCTCTGGCTCTACAAAAACCAATGACCAAAGGATTAACCGCCTCTAAATGCGAAGGATTTGGAGCTAACTTCATCGACACCTCAACGCCTGATGGAGTAACGTGTTTTGAAGAATAGCCTAAATGGTATTTTACGTCACCATCGCCATGAATTTGGTCTGGAAGATTACCTTCAAAACCATCAAAAATAGCATCGTACGACTTGTGCATAATATTCGCTAAAACGTTCAAACGACCACGGTGTGCCATACCAATCATGACTTCCTGCACACCCAAATCTGCCGAACGATTCACGATTGCATCAAGGGCTGGGATGGTAGTTTCGCCACCTTCCAATCCGAATCTTTTTTGACCTAAGTATTTGGTACCCAAGAAGTTCTCAAAAACTACGGCTTCGTTGAGTTTTTCTAAAATCTGTTTTTTCTCATCAATCGAAGGATTAAAAGCCAAAGCCTCCTTTTCGATTTTTGAACGTAACCATTCCTTTACTTCTGGCTCACGAATATAGGCATATTCAAAGCCAACTGAACCCGCATAAATTTTATGGAGCGATTCAATAATTTTACGCAAAGAAACAGCACCAACTCCCAAGAAATTTCCTGCTTGAAAATTAGTATCTAAGTCAGCTTCTGAGAGAGCATAATCTTTCAAATCTAACCTCGGACGGCGGTCTTTACGCTCACGAATAGGATTGGTTTTTGCCATTAAATGTCCACGAGAACGGAAGGCTTTAATAAGGCTAATAACCGCCATTTCCTTCTGAATCATCGAAGCATCCGCAGGGGCAGATGTTGTAGTTGCACCTTTGGCTTGACCATTTGAAGAGCCACTCCATGCGGCGTGAAAGTCAAAACCTTTGAAGAAATTTTGCCAGCTTACATCTACTGAATTGGGGTCTTGCAAATACGATTCATAGAGGTTAGAAATCGCTGCTGTGTCGGCGTTGGCAATGTATGAAAATTGATCCATTATATTATTTTACGTTAAATCTTAACAGTTTATACGTCAGATTGAACGTTTTTATTTCAAATTTGATTACGGAAGGCAAAGTTAAGCTATGCTTTTAAAATAAAGTACCTTTTTAATTTGTTTTTTACTATTAATTACCAAATTTATACCGCTTTGAAAATATCACTTTGAAAAGAATTAATTTCTTTGCAAAATACAATTCATTCCTTGTTCGTTACCCTTATTTAACAATTACCTCAAAAATCCATAAAAATGAAACTTTTAGCACTCTTAATGATCCTTTTTTTTATCAATTCTGATAAAGAAAAAGAAGGAGATATTCAATTCATGAAGGCTTACGAATTTGTGAATAATTATGCAAAAAATGATACACTTTTGGCAAAATGTCAGCACAAAAATATCAGTCGAAAGATTGTAGTCTCTCCACAACAAATCCCGTTTAGTTTGAACGACGTAGCTTGTAATTTTATTCAAAAAAGATTTAAAAAGGAGGCAATGTCATGCTCACAAATCAATATGAAAGAGGGGCGATTGATTCAAATTTCTTCTGATTCGGTGTATAATGTTACGCAAAAAAACAAGCCTATTCCTTTCAATCAAAGTATCATGTACAACAAAGCCCGTGAGCCTGAAATCGGGTACACCATGATGTTCTCTGATGTATATAAAAACTGCGTTATGGTTGAATTACGCTATTTTTGTAATGATTCTACGGGAAATCCTTGGGGCAAAAAAGCGGTGGTGTTCTTCTTTGAATTTGATGGAATGGATGAAATTAAGTCAGTTTACAAAGGTGAGAAAATGTATCGATAAAAAATAGGAGGAAGGGAGACATGGAGACAGAAGAGAAGGATTTTGAAAATGATAATTTATTACGGGTTACCATTCTCCTCGCTCCCTTACTGCTTTCTTCCTTTCTCCTTTTTCATCACCATATTATAAAACTTAATCTCTGGATTCATTTCATTGAAAAGTACAGCCTCCTGCAAAATTTCTAAAAAGGCCTCCTCCTTTTCTTCATAATCTGCCAAATTTGCAAATGTAATTCCTTTTACTAATTTGCGGTCTTTGGCATCCAAAAGTCCAGATTCATTGCTCAAATGAAAACCCTTTGCAAAACAAACCTCAACGCCTTTCGTTTTCTTGATAACACCGAAGTAACATAGGTGGTCAAAGCAATAGAAAAAGGGTGTATTCCACGAAATTTGCTCACGAATATTGGGATGAGAAAGCATAATAACCTTTCGTAGATGTGCGAGGAGCGGTTTTAGGGATTTATCTTTACTTTCAATATAATCGTCTATGTCAATAATTTTGGGCATGGTATGGTTATTGGAGAAATACTGTAGCTCGAAGTGGCAATCGAGAAAACATATAACAAACGACTCGAAGTGCCACCGAGCGACGTTCGCTTCGAGCTACAGTAGTAATAAAATGGTCTTAAAACGTCTTTTCTTAATTATAATTATATCTTTTTCTTCGTCAGCTTTTATATCAAACGCTCAAGGCATTCAATGGCAAACGGGCAGTTTTGAGAGTATTTTGAATAAAGCAAAAGCTCAAAAAAAACTCATTTACGTGGACATATACACAACATGGTGTACACCCTGCAAGCAAATGGATGCGGAGGTGTTTACAAATGCGAATGTAGGAAAAATATTTAACGAAAATTTCATAAATTTTAAAATTGATGGAGAAAAAGGCGAAGGAAAGGACTTGGTAGAATATTTTGAATTAGACTCTTACCCAACCTCTATGTTCATTGACGGAGAATGGAATGTGATTCAAAAATTAGAGGGCTTCCGACCAGTAGATAGACTCTTGGAAGCTGCCGAAAAAATGAAGGAACGTGGCAAAATCAGTGGTTCGGATGATGAGTTGGAACAAGCCTATTTGAAAGGGAAACGAGATGCTTCATTTCTGTTGGAATACATCAAAGTTCGGCAATTGCAAAAAATGGATAATGGAGCAATTTTAGATGAATATTTAGGGAAAATCAGTCCCGAACAACTAAAATCTGAGACAACCCTGAAACTTATTACAGAAAATGCGTCTCAACTCCGTGGGCGGGCGTTTGACTACCTAATGAGTCGCAAAAATGAACCCATCATCGAGCGAAAAATCAAAGGAATTATCTCTCAAAATCTCACAAAAGCGGGCAATCAAAAAAATGAAAAACTCCTCACCGAAGTATTGACTACCAACGGACGATTGAGCAAAACTTTTACCGAAGCAAATGAGTGGAACACAGAGGCAAAAATGAACTATTTTATGCTAACCAATCAGTCGGATAAATTCTTTACAACGGCGGATTTTTTCATGGAAACTTACGTATTGAAGAAGGATTTATCTACGTTCAAAAACCTTCCAGAACTACGAGAAGTTTATGTGCAAAAGCTAAGGAAAGCCTCAAAATTTGTAGTAGAACACTTCACTGAGCGAGAAAAATTAGAAAAAGGAGTCCTTTGGGTAAAAAAATCAATAGAAATTGAAGAAAAATCAACAAATAATGAAATTTATTCAAGACTTTTATTTACTTTGGGGAATAAAATAGAGGCAATTCGCATAATGGACAAGGCTTTGCTCTTAGCCAAGCAAGAAAAAGCGGATAAAGGCTATCTTGATATTCTGACCAATGAGTTGATGAAAATGAAACGCTAATTTGAAAATTAATACGCTCATAAAACAATTTTCAAATTTCTAAATTTTCAAATCATCAAATCAAAATAATTGGTATTCTTTTTGTAATTACTTTGTTTTAAATAGATTGTTTACCGCCATGACTATCGCCCACATGAACTTATCAAACCCAGTAAAAAAAAATGAAACGATTTTACTTGCCACTAATCTGTCTGATAGTCAGCATATTGGCTATGAATCAGACCTTCTCACAAGGCATTAATTTCCGTCAAGACGATTGGCAAAATGTGTTGGTTCAAGCCAAAGCTCAAAAGAAATTAATCTTCGTGGACATCTACACATCATGGTGCGGACCTTGTAAAGAGATGGACAAAAAGACTTTTACAGACGTGTCTGTCGGCGACAAATTCAATGCCAGATTTATCAATTATAAAGTTGACGCAGAAAAAGGTTTTGGAATCACCCTCGCAAAACGTTATAACGTTACTTCTTATCCAACCTGCCTTTTCGTTGATCCTTCCGAAAACTTGATTTACAAGCAAGAAGGTCTTTTGAGAGCTCCTGACTTAGTGAAGGAAGCTGACATGGTTTTGAATAATCAAGCCAATGCAAAGCCACTTTATGCGTTGGATAAGTTATACGAAAATGGACGTAGAGATACTGAATTTTTGAATGAATATATTGCTGTTCGCTCATTGTTCACGATTGACAACACAGCTTTGGTTGAAGAATACGTGAAATCTTTAACACCAATTCAACATTCTGCCGATAAAACACTTCGTATAATTGTCAATAACGGATTTAAAATTGATGGAAAAGCCTTTGATATTTTATTGAAATTTCGTGAAAAAGCGGAGAGCCTTTTTGAAGGTGGTGTTGAAAAAGTGAATAGAGCTTTCTCACAAAGTATCAATGAAGTATTCAGTGAAGCCTTGAAAACGAAAAATCAAGCGTTATTTGATAAAGCATTAGCTGCCAACTTGAAGGCACTTCCAAACACGGCTGACCGTGTGAATGATAAAAACAAATTGGCGTTTTATTTAGCGATGAAAGACGTTAATAAATTTACGGAAGCGGCTGAACAATATCTTGACCAATATGTAATGTTCGTACAGATTGAGAGTATTCGTAAGCAAGATTTGTGGGAATACGAAAAAATCATGCAGAACTACAAATTAGGTATTCGTGACTCAGTGGGTGCGGGTGCTGCGATGTATCAAAATTTGAAAGTAAATGCCAAAAATACGATGGCTCGTTTGACTGCCGCTGAATTGAATGAAGTGGTGAAAGCATTTTATGACCAAGTGGAAGATAAAGCCAAATTGAAAAAAGCAACTGAATGGGCAAAGCGTTCATTGGAATTAGTTGAAACCCCTGATTCTTATCACTCTTACGCACAATTGATGTTGAAATTGGGAGATAAGCAAATGGCAATGGATATTGAACAAAAGGCTTATGATATTGCGATCCGAGAGAAATTAGATACCCAGAAATTTACGGCGGCTTTGGAGAAAATGAGATAATCAATTCCCAATAAACAGTTATCAATTACCATTAAAAAGGCTTTCTGAAATTAATTCAGAAAGTCTTTTTAATGTGTCAAACTACTCTACCTCCAAAATCAACTTCCCAAAATTTTTCCCAGTAAACAACATCATCAAAGTTGGTAAGAAGTTTTTGATGCCTTTTTCGATGTGGACTTTTGAGTGAAGTTTGCCTTCTTTTATCCATCCTGCCATTTCAACTGCCGCTTTTCCGTAATTGGCTGCGTTGTCAAAAACTACGATCCCTTCCATTCTGGCACGATTTACTAATAATGAAAGATAATTTGATGGTCCTTTTACGGGTTCTGTATTATTGTATTGTGAGATTGCTCCACAGATTACGATTCTGGCTCTGAGTCTGATTTGTCCTAAAACAATATCCAAAATTTCTCCACCTACGTTATCAAAATAAACGTCAATTCCTTCTGGACAAGCGGCTCTTAGGGCTTTTCTTACGTCTTCGGTTTTGTAATTGATACAGGCATCGAAACCTAATTCGTTTACACAATAATCACATTTTTCTTGGTCACCCGCAATGCCTACGACTCTACAACCTTTAATTTTAGCGATTTGTCCAACGACGCTTCCAACCGCACCTGATGCACCCGAAACAACTACGGTTTCACCTTCTTTGGGCATTCCTGTGTTTAAGATTCCGAAATAGGCAGTCATACCTGGCATTCCCAAAGTAGCTAAATAAGTAGTAAGCGGAGCGATGTTGGTATCAACTTTTACTAAATCCTTACCGTTAGAAACACCATATTCTTGCACGCCCCAACCGCCTGTAACGTATTGACCCACAGCGAAATCTGGGTTATTAGATTCTACAACTTCCCCAGCCGTACCCGCTCTGAAAACTTCACCAATTTGGATAGGTTTGATGTACGATTTTCCTTCATTCATCCATCCACGCATGGCGGGGTCGAGGGAGATGTATTTTGTTTTGATGAGAACTTCGCCTTCGTGAATGCTTGGAATGGCTGTTTCTTCGATTGACAAGTCGCTATCTTTGGGATTTCCTACGGGACGAGCCGCTAATTTTACTTGGGTATTAGTCATGTTTGATGAATTATTTTTGGAGTTTACTTTTGAACTAACAATTTAAGAAAATGTTGCGGGTAAAAAGGCTTTTACTTATCAAATTTTAAATTAAATAATTCCTTAGACCTAAACCATACTACAATCACGATAAGCATCGTCATTGTTCCGCCAAAAATTACGGATGGAACTGTTCCCATCAATTTGGCGGCAAGTCCAGATTCAAAAGCTCCTAATTCGTTGGATGAACTTACAAAAATACCATTCACGGATGAGACTCGCCCACGCATTTCGTCAGGTGTGAAGAAGCGTATGACCGTCTGGCGGATGATTACACTTACACTATCGAACGCCCCCGTGAGGAATAATGCTACTGCCGAAAGCCAAATATTGGTTGAAACGGCAAAGACCAGAGTTGCAATCCCAAAACCTGCAATTGCCAACAAAAGATTTCGCCAAGCATGATTCAGCGGAGGAAAATAAACCATCAAAAGCATGGTCAAAACTGCCCCGATAGACGGTGCTGCCCGAAGGATGCCCAGACCTTCTGCCCCAACGTGTAGAATATCTTTGGAATAGACTGGTAATAAGGCAATTACACCTCCAAATAATACCGAAAATAAGTCTAAGGAAATAGAATAAAGAATCACTTTTGTACTAAAAACGTAAGCAATTCCCTCACGAAGTGACTCGAAAATATTGACTTTCTGTTCACTTTGAACTGGAATAGGAGGAGAAGTTATGGTCGAAAGTAATATCATCACCAAAACAAAAAGTCCAACCACTATCCAAAGGGTAGAAGTCAATCCCAAATAAGCATATAAAAAACCAGCAAATCCAGGACCTAAAATAGCACCCGCCTGCCAAAATGAACTTTGCCATGTGGCAGCATTGGCATATACTTCTTTGGGAATTAGAAAAGGATTTAATGAACCCGAAGCTGGGCTATAAAACCCTCTGGCAAAGCCAATGAGCATTATTACACTATAAATGACAGTCAATATTTGAGATTTAGAAAGTTCAGAGGATGGTAAGGTTGCCCAAATCAAGATTAAAGAACCGATGATAATAACCCCCAAACTGAGTTGCATTAAAGTTTTTTTGTTGTATTTATCCGCTAAGTGTCCCCCAAATAATGCTAATGAAATGTAAGGTAGAGCTTCTGCCAAACCAATATAGCCCAAAGCCAATTTATCGTTAGTTACGTCATAAACGTAATAGCCAAATACAACTTCCTGAATCAAAATCGCTATCGTAACGAAACTATTGGCAAAAATAAAGGCAACAAATTGTGGGTATTTGAGGGCAGCGTATGGGGATTGGGGGTTAGGGATTGGGGATTGGGAATTGTCCATTAGTTTTAATTGCTCATGTAAGACGGACAGCCTCGTCCGTTATCGGTTTACTAAAAAAATATCAATAAAGGTAGTAAAAAAATCCCATCTCCCACCCAACGATAACGGTCATTCTTGATAAAAAAAGTGTCATATTGATTGATTATTAGCAGGATAAGACTCATAATAATTTCGATTATGAAGACAGATTTTTGATATTCAAACTCAGCAATGGTTATGCTGTAAATACCTATAATTATAACTAAAAATGTCATTAAAAAAATAATGATGTTACTGTTTTTTAAGCCAAAATAATGTGCCAGCGTATGGCAATCATCTGGATGTTTTTTGAATTCTAAGAGTGAAAAAAGTAGTAAATTTTGGAAGGCAATCAACAAAAACAAAAAACCTGTGATGAAATAGAGAGGCGTTAAATTGTTGAGGTAGGTTATGCCCCAAACCCCCGACGCATAGAGGACTGCTGTGATAGGTTCTTTGTAGAAATGAACATTGCTTTTCTTCGTAATTTTATTGACGACATAAAGATAAATTCCTGTAAATGAGGCAATTATCATCCCCAAAATTATTCCGTACATTGGTAAAAAAAGCATACAAATTCCACAAATCAGGGCTATCGTATAAACACTTTGCCAAAGCGTTTTACTATATTTATGATGAAATAAATGACGTTGAGTGGGGTGTTGCGAAGGCTTTTTATTATCAATTAATCGGTCTAAAATATAGATAAGCCATATCGTTAATCCCAAAACGATTACGGCTAATTGATGAACTGGGGTGTTACCAGCAGGAAGTTTCCAGAACATGATATTACATAATATTGCTCCAAGAACTACGTCTAAACTAAGAAGATGAAATGTTTTGATAATGGCGGAAAGTTGTTTAAACATCTATTTAATCTATTTCGAATTTGTCTAATTTCTTACGACTTTTTACTTCTATTTTATCTCCAACTGACACACTTCCCAATTGTGAAATTAAAACATTTTGACCAAATAAAATCTTGTTGCCTGCCTTCCGAAACTTGTTCAAAGTCAAAAGTGGTTCACGTCCTGATTTTTCGCCTGTTTCTTGATTGATGGTCGTCATAATACATCTGGCACAGGGTTTTACGCCAAAGAATCTAACATCGCCAACAGTGAATTCATGCCAAGCGTCTTCCTCAAAAGGTTCGCCATTTGAGAACACAAAATTGGGTCTAAAACGATTGATATTGACTGGAACTGTGAGGCGATTATTCAAATCTTTCAGAGAAGATTCTCCAACGATTAAAATTGGATAACCATCTGAAAATGAGGTAATTTCATCGCCAATAAGCGAATATTCTGGCTCAGTTTTTCGCTGACTTTCTTCGTGCATGTACACAAGGCGAGCAGATATTCCCAATGCCTGTGTGAACCACTCTGAGGCTTCTTGACTTACTTCAATGGCAGTAGTAGTATCGTCCCAAATAGTTACAGAAAGCGACGAGGATGTTGAATTTGGGGAAAGATTTACTTTTAAACTTTGCTCCGTTTTTTTATTTGTAATTATCAAATAATCGCCTTCAATTGCTGGTTGAAAAATAGCTAACTGTGGATGTTCTCTTTGACTCAAAAACCTCCCATTTTCATCTACGAGCATAAATCGACGGTCATTTTCTAAGCCACGAGTCGTGATATTAGCTTTTTCGAGACGAATGCCTCCTAATGATTTGATGGGGTAAATATAGATTTCGGATAGTTGGAGCATAACGATTTTTGTTACAAATATAGGCTATAAAAAAACCGCAAGGACGGAAGGACGCAATAAATTTTAGCGTCTTCCTGTCCTTGCGGTCACAAAAATAGTGTTTAAAAAACTTTATTTTGTCTGGGCGACCCCGTCGGAGGCGACCCCGTCGGAACACGATTTAAAGATTGATAAGATTTTTATGATTAATCCTGTTAATTACAAAATCTTGAAATCGTGTTCTAAAAGAAGAATAAGACGACTTAAAGTTTTTTGAACAATAGAATCAAAATTAATTCTTCACTGCCTTCACCGTAAAACCTGCCTCTCTCAACAAAGCAATTACGCCTTTTTTACCTCCCAAATGTCCAGCCCCCACGGCAAAGAAAGTAGATTTCTCTTTGGTGATTTGTTGAATTTTAGGAATCCAGTTTTGATTACGAGTTACCAATAAATCTTCTTCAAAATTTGAATCCATCGTTTTAGATTTTTGCATATCTGCCAACAATGCTTCCACATCTTGGTTTTTATAATCAACAATCATTTGTCTGAATGTTTGTTTCCCCTCAGCCCAATCATCTACCAATTTTACCAACATCATATCCGCTTGCTTTTTCATACCCATTTTGTCCATCGCACCAAATTGGTCTTGGATGGTTTCTAAGCCCATGATTTCTTTTTTCTCCTCTTTCGCCATTTTCATAAAAGTCTGTTCATAACTTTCAATGGGACATGACAATAGTTTTGTAACTGTCATAGTACTTAGTACAAAGGGCTTCATTTTATCCATAGTACCAATGTTCATTTTCAAAGTGTCTTTGAAAAATTGGCTAACCTTCTGATAATCAGACTCTGACAATAATGTTTTGATTGTCGAACCATCCGTCATAAACATACTTTTCATTACATCAGCGTTCATTTTTGGGTCGTCCACATCTACTTCCATATAGACCTGTTGTGTTTCAGAAAACTTCTGTTTTGTGGCTTCGTGCATGACAAAATCATCCTTACAAATCATGTGAATTGTACCATATAGATACGAAGGTTGCGAAAGTCCGTTGCCCGAAATTTCGTACAATAGCGATTTGTCTTCCTTTTGTCCGTATATCTGAGTGAAATACAAAGAACTGAAAATTAAGGAGATGAGGAATAATTTAATAGGATTTGTCATGGTTTGTTTTAGTTTAATTTTGAGTACAACAGGTTACCAACTACGGGTGTTCGGAAGTTGTAATTGTATTATTTTTGTTCTCAAAAAAAAGGACAAAATGAAAGCAATAACAGCCAACGAACTCTTTGATTTACTTCCTGTTAAATTATTGGATGATTTAATAAAAACTACTGGTATTGATTACAAAGTTCAAAAATTAACGGGGAAAAATATGTTTTCACTGT
>JAAFJP010000010.1 GCA_013298125.1 Cytophagales bacterium
ACCCATGTCAGAGTTTCAGTTATACGATTTCAGAAGAATTGATAAAGTTCTTACCTCCGAAGAGATAAAAATGGTCAAAGGCTTGTCGAGCCATATAAATGTTAGTTCACGTAGGGCAGTTGTCAGTTACAGCTATGGCGATTTCAAACATAATGAAGAAAAAGTTGTTGAGCAGTTTTTTGATGCGTTGCTCTATCAAACCAATTGGGGACAGAAAAAGTTAATATTTCGTTTTCCACAAGATAGTATAGACTATCAAAAATTAGCAGAATATGATATCGACATGGGAAATATTACGGGCTATACAACCGAAGTAAGAGTCTGGAAATCAAATGGTTATGCTTTGGTAAATATTGAATATTGCGATGATAACAATGAAGGTTGGATTGAAGAAAATGATAATTCATTAGATGCAATGCTCGGATTACGAGCCGAAATGATGAATGGTGATTTTAGTTGTTTATTCGCTTTTTGGCTAAAACTTCTGAGTATGCAAGAAGGCGATAGCGATGAAGAGGAGGATAACTATCAACTACCATCTCTACCTTATGGTTTAGCCAAACCATCGGCATCTTTACAAGAATTTATAGATTTTTATGATATTGGCGAACGAGCTGTTAAAGCAGCAGGGTCTTTTTTGAATCCCTCAAAATCAGCAGAACCAGATTTTGTAAGTGCCATTGAAAATATGGATGAAAAAGATAAAAACGATTGGCTAATACGTGTAATTAAAGGCGAAGTGTTACTTGATGTAAAACTTAAAAAAGAATTGGCGGGTTCGGACACATCTTCCTCAGAAATCAAAGTGGATTTTGAGACAATCATGTCAAGATTATAGGAAATTGTTCATCATATTCTCATATTAAAATCGGTAATTATAGAAAATACCTCAATCTTTTGACTGAGGTATTTTCTATAAAATGCCCTACCTAATACTTAAACACCTTTCCCCCAGCCATAACTTCTTGCGTTTTTTCATCAAAAGTTACTCTTTGACCAGTTCTGTAAGCAGCATTTGACATAATCGTAGCAATAGAATGTTGATAACCAGCCTCAATTGGAGCATTTGGCGTTTTGCGTGAACGTACACAATCCATCCAGTTTTTGATATGAGCCGTTGTGAGGGCATCATAGCCTGTGTTGGCATTGGTTTCTATTTTGGTAACATCACTCAATTTCATTTTGGGCAATAAATTCGCTTGCATACCCATTGCTTTTGCCTCACGTTCGCCCAAACCGCCCGTTGGAGAAATCTCGTTGGTGTCCAAATTAATCATACCTCCGTTTGAGTAGTACAACTCTTTCGTATCACCCGCACCGTTAGAAAAACGACTCGTGAATTGTACCTGAAAGCCTTTTGTCATATCATCCAAAGGACCGTAATCAAATACCACGGTCATGGTATCGGCGTTTTTACGACCATCTTGCCACTGATAAATTCCTCCGTTGGCAACGGCACTACGTGGGTGAGGTAAACCCGAAAACCAGTGAACCGTATCAATTTGGTGCGACATCCACTGCCCAGGAATTCCCGAAGAATAGGGCCAGAAAAGTCTGTATTCCAAGTATTTACGTGGGTCAAATGTATCGGCAGGACGGTTTACCAAAAAGCGTTTCCAGTCAATGTCCGATTCCTTCAAATCTTTGGTCAAGGCAGGTCTTCTCCAACGTCCAGGTTGGTTCACGTTCCAGACTAATTCCACCATCACGATAGGTCCAAATTTACCTGATTTAATAAAATCTTCTGCCGCAAAATAGTTTGGACCGCTTCTCCTTTGCGAACCAATTTGCACGATTTTCCCCGATGCCTTTACCGCTTTCAATACCGCACGGTTATCTTCCATGGTCTCGGCAAGTGGTTTTTCTACGTAAGCATCACAACCCGCTTTCACGGCTTCAATAGCATGAATGGCGTGTTGAAAATCTGCTGTTGAGAGCATCACTGCATCCACAGATTTAGAAGCATAGAGTTCATCATTATTCCGAAAAACTTTCACATCAGAGCCTAACTCTTTGTCAATGAACGCCTTACCTTCATCACGACGGCGATTCCAAATATCTGAAAGCCCCACCATTTCAAAATTCATTTCTTTCTGAAACTGTTTAAATGGAGGAATATGCGATGCTTTAAAACGGTCAGAGAAGCCTACGCAGGCAACTCGAACACGGTCATTTGAACCTATGATTTTGGCATAAGATTTTGCGGAAAAACCCGTGGCGAGTCCCGCTAATACTGTACTTTTTACAAACTCCCTTCTTGTTGTCATGGTTGATTTGGAATTTTATTGTAAATATATTATCTCAACTCTCTAATCTTAATATTCTTAAACGAAACATTATTCCCGTGGTCTTGTAAAAGGATATTTCCTTTATCTCCCGCTCCGAAACCTTGATATTTTTCGTATTTTGAACGAGCCACCAAAGCATTGAAAATATTGCTTTTACGTTCATATTCAAGCACTTTGAAACCATTGAGCCAATGTTGAATCACGTTATTTGGCAATGCTACAATTCTTCCTTGATTCCATTCGCCAATTTTTCTGATAAAACGCTTATCCATCTTGAAGTCTTTGTCAATTTTATACGAAGGAATCAAATCGTATAAACTCGCCAAAGTACGATTGCCAACTGCCCCCATTTTAGCGTCAGGGTGTTTTTCATCGTCCAAAACTTGAAATTCTAAACCAATTCCAGATTTTCCACCCGAATCAAAGGCTTCATTGACAAAATATTTTACGCCTGAATTTGCTCCCTCTGTCAGTTTAAATTCAAAAGTCATTTCAAACGCTCCGTATTGTTCTGTCGTGACAATATCATTCCCCGTTTCTGAACCATCGGAAGGACTCACATTGATTGTTCCATCCACAACCGACCAATGTTGTTTGGGCATTTCTGTACCATGCACGGCACGCCATCCTGTGAAATCTTTACCGTTAAAAAGCATTTTGAAGCCTTGTGCTTTTTCTTGTTCTGAAAGATTATTCAATACTAAATTCACCACAGGACAATTATCAAGCGAACTTGGTTTTAGATTTTCAGTTTGAATTCTGATATTTTTCCAACGTATTTTCATTCCTTCTTTCATCGGTCCATAAATAGAATGCACCTGTAACGCAATGAATCCTTTGGCAGTCATATCATCAATCAGATGAGCCGTTGGAACGCCATTTATCCATGTACGAAGCGTGTTTCCGATGGCTTCGATACGGTATTTGTTCCACTCGCCAACGGGTTTGAAAGCCTTTTTACCTTCGGGATTGATGTTTGGAATATATAACCAATCACGTCTTCCTTCATCATAAATCGCCCCTGACCACGCCCTTGCAGATGGATCAACTTCCATTTGGTAGCCATGCACACGTCCGTTTTGATAATCAGGTTTTGATAAACTACGGAACTGTACGCCACCGTTCATCTCATCGTCGAGTTTCAAATCAAGTTCGAGGATAAAATCTCCGTATTCTTGTTCGGTTACTAAGAAAGAATTGGGTGTGTCTTTTACGGTTGTACCTACGATTTCACCATTTTTAGCTTCATAGAGGGCTTTCCCGCCTAATTGTTTGAAGCCTTTGAGCGATTTTCCGTCAAAGAGATTTGTCCACTGAGCGTCAGCCCGGCGGTCCTTTTGTGCAAAGATTTCTACCGATAAAAAAGTTAGGAATAATAAGAGACTAAGGAATTTTTGTTTCATAAACATTTATGGAATATTGATTTATTGGAAAAGACAAAGGTTAGATTTTTTTACTTGATTTCAAATTGGTATCTTCATGGATTGTAAAGCTAATCTTGCCACCAAGGCACGAAGACTCAAAGAAGTTAATTAAAAACTTGGTGACTTCGACTATGCGTCCCAGTGTCTTAGTGGCAAATTCCATCATCAAACTTTAAAACATCCATGAAAAAGTTATTCTTCCTCCTCCTCTTCCCAATCCAACTTTTCGCTCAAAAATTCACTCAAACGGAAATTAATCGTTTTCAGCAACAAGCAAAACGTGTTGAGATTATCAGAGATATTTGGGGTATTCCGCACATATACGGGAAAACGGATGCTGATGCAGTTTTTGGACTTCTTTATGCTCAATGCGAAGATGATTTCAAGCGAGTTGAGATGAATTATATCGAAAAGTTAGGACGACTTTCGGAAGTGAATGGTCAAAAAGATTTATATAACGATTTGCAAATCAGACTATTAATTGATTCTCTTGATGCAATTGCTGATTATAAAAAAGCCGAGCCGTGGTTGAAGAAACTTCTCAATGCTTATGCTGATGGCATTAATTTTTATCTCCACAAACATCCCGAAACTAAACCCGCTTTACTAACTCGTTTCCAACCTTGGTATCCCCTTTTGTGGACGGACGGTAGTATCGGGGCAATTTCGACGGCTGATATTAAAAATGATGAGATTAAGAATTTTTATTCAAAACGTGAAGGGAAGATAAATGAGGTGGATGAGGATATGACGCTACACCTCACCCCCCAGCCCCCTCTCCTTAATGAGAGGGGGAGTATTCATCCGACTTTCTCTGCAATTAAAATGGGATTGCAATCAGAAAGTGAAATGTTATCGGAGAATAATCGGACGAATGCTCCCCTCTCTATCGGAGAGGGGCGGGGGGGTGAGGTGGCTTCTTGGCAAGACTTCCAACAAACAGGCTCAAACGGCTTTGCCATCGCACCCAAACTGACCGAATCGGGCAAATCAATCTTATACATTAACCCACACACAACTTTCTATTTTCGCCCAGAAGTGCAAGTGGTGAGTGAAGAAGGTTTGAATGCTTATGGGGCAGTTACTTGGGGGCAAATGTTTGTTTATCAAGGATTTAACCAATATTGTGGATGGATGCACACCTCTAATAATGTGGATGTAGCGGATATGTATGCTGAGGAGGTTTTGAAGAAAAACGGAAAACTCATGTATGAATATGATGGAAAATTAAGACCTGTTACCCAAAAGAAAATCATTTTAAAATATCTTGAAAATGGCATTTTGAAAAATAAGACTATCACCGCTTATTACACGCATCATGGACCCATTATGGCAAAAAGAGACGGCAAATGGATTAGTTTAAGGTCATACAATCGTGCGATGGCGAGTTTGATTCAGTCTTGGAAACGCACCAAAGCCAAAGGATTTGAGGATTACAAAAAGGTCATGGACATCAAAGCGAATACTTCTAATAATACCGTTTTTGCGGATAATCAAGGGAATATTGCGTACTGGCATGGCAATTATATACCCATCCGTGACCCAAATTATAATTGGGGAAAAGTAGTGGATGGCTCAACTTCTAAAACTGAATGGAAAGGACTGCACCCTGTGGAGGAAACCGTACATAGTTACAATCCTGTAAATGGGTGGTTGCAAAATTGTAATTCAACGCCCTACACGGTGGCGGGTGAAAACAGCCCTAAAAAATCAGATTATCGTCCTTACATGGCTCCTGATGGGGAAAATTTCAGAGGAATTAATGCAGTGAGGGTTTTGAATAAAGAGAAAAATTATACGATTGATAAAGTAATTGCGACTGGCTATGACACTTATTTGTCGGCTTTTGAGATATTATTACCCGCCATGATTAAGTCATTTGAAACAAATGTTCAGCCAACGGATTCGCTTTATGCTTTGTTAAAGGAACCAATTTCAGCCTTAAAAAATTGGGATTACAGAGCCTCAGAAAGTTCAGTTGCCACAACTTTAGCAATTGAAACAGCCCAGAAAATGAATCCCATGATTACGAGAGTTTATGTAGAAGAAGGCGAACTCGACCAAGTAGAAAACACCAAAAAGTTTGCCTCCACTGCCTCAAAAGAAGACTTATTATTACCTCTTCTGAAAACGGTGAATGACTTAAAAACCAGATTTGGCAAATGGCAAATGCCTTGGGGTGAACTCAATCGTTTTCAGCGACTTACGGGCAATATGCAAGAAAAATATGACGATGATTTACCAAGTTTTGCTATTGGAAGAGCCTCCGCACTTTGGGGTTGTTTACCATCTTTTAACAGTAAATATGCGGAGGGAACAAAAAAACGCTACGGTGTAGGGGGTAACAGCTTCATTTGTGCCGTAGAATTTGGCGATAAAATCAAGGCAAAATCTCTTTTGGCAGGTGGTAATAGTGGCGATAAAAATTCAAAACACTTCTATGACCAAGCACAAATGTATCAGCAAGGGAGGTTTAAAGATGTGTTATTTTATAGGGAGGATGTTTTGAAGAATGTGGAGCGGAGGTATTGGGTTGGGGAGTAGGTAACGCTAAATTCCTTTCTAAAAAAAAATCTATCAATATCATCTCTAAGCACTTCCTTGGTTTGTGGGGGTTTATAACATAATCTCGCTACCGCTTAGTTTTTGGATTTACCTGTTTTCATTTCACGAAGCTAATCCATTTTTCAAAATCCACAAATGCAAAAGCCAAGTTTCCCGTTTTTAATGGGAGACTTGGCTTTTTTGATTTTGTAGTTGTGTGTACTGAAGAGAAAGGTAAGGTTCAATACAGGTATAAATGCCTATTTTATTAATCAGGTATTTATACGCTTATTCAGTTTATGGGCGAAAAGTAACTTTGTATCAAGATTTATGTAAAACAGTATGAATAATAAGTAGGTAGAAGGCGGTAATACTGGTTATACATACTCAATAAAATAGCATTAACACGCCAATATTGGCACATAATAAATAAATCTAAAATATTCTCATGAAAAATGAAGAAATGATGTATCAAGTTCATGTTACAGCCACTGGTGACTACTGGTTGCACGCCCCAAGTTCAGACTTTTTATTTGCTTACATTGATAGTAGTTTAGACCCTGCTACTACGAAGGCTCTGACAACCGCATTCCAAAATGCCTTGAAAATGTCTTCTATTATTAAACAGGCAGTGGTAGATACGAGTGGCAAGGCAGCAATGAATGGGCTTTATCTTTTGAATCAAGCTGAAATGACAGCGGCAATGAATTCAATCAATGGAATGGGCGAAACATTAGCGTCCAATGGAGGAAACTCTGGTTCAGGCACTGCAATAACTATTAATCAGGAGTTCTTTGCAGGGATATTAGGGGGCTTAGGGGGTGATGTAACCCCAATGATGACTTATCTAAATGATCAGATGTCGAAGGTGCAAGCTCAAACAAAAAACAGTACGGTAACAGATGATTTTGGCGTTATCGTTGGATTAGTTTCGTTAATGCCAGTGCTTAATATACCCGTAACAACTTTTAAGTATATCTTTTCGTCTTCGTCAATTAGTAGCTGGTTTGTTAATCTTCTTTGTGTTGATATCCAGAGCCAATCCTACTCTTATTCTTACACTGATGTTGATTATAATTATAACGCTCCTACTTCTGAACTTAGCGACAGTTACAAGTGATAATTATTAATTGCCTCAATATTTAATAAAATACAAAAGCCAAGTTTCCCTGTTTTTGATGGGGGACTTGGCTTTTTATACTAATTAAAAGTTATCAACTTCGTTAATTCACGAAAGTTATCCATAGTTTCTTTCCCAATTTTTGCCTTAATTTCTTCTTTCTTAGAACTATAAAAAAGATTGACAATTATCTTCTCAAAACTTGAATTATTGGGTAACGATAGTTCCTCTTTTATAATTTTAAGGTCACTGTGATGAAATAACTCTTCCAATCTGCATTTATTTTTATTTGATTTTAATGGAAGAAGTAAAAAACGATCATTAAACTCTTTACCAAAAAAATCTATAGCTTTATCTTTTTTCTTTTTACCAGCTTCATCATTATCCCATAAAGTAACAAAGTCAATTCCAAAACCGAGCATTAATGAAATGAATGATATTAATGAATCAGCTCCACGACTTGGAATAACACAAATCTCACTATTATCAAAAATAAACATTTTATAACAATAGAAATCATATATCCCTTCAACTAATAGTGCTTTTTTATATGTAAAATTAAATATATCCGGTTTTACATTTAATGCGTCATAGTAAGTCTGATATGCTAACGGAGTTTGCTCTTTTTCTTTTAATGAGACATCAATCACCCTTCTAATTGACACTTCCCCAAACTGAGGTTTATAAGCTAAAAAGACTGAATTAATTGGTATTACTTCGGGAGACAATAAATGGTGACTATGTGTAGAATAAATAACCACATTATCATCAGATATTTTTTTCAATTTTTTGCATAGCCTTTGTTGTGCAAATGAATGTAAATATGAGCCAGGTTCATCCAATAAATAAATTGTATCTTGCCCTTCCTCACCAGCATTCTTAGAATTAAACTCAACCTTCATTACAAAATTAAAAAACCAATAAAAGCCTTTACTTCTATCTTTTACAAAAAAACTTCTCTCACGCCCGTTTTTATCAATTTCTTTCACTTCAAAACTAAGAAATGTTTTAACAGTTTTAATTGTTTTCGCTGGCAAATTAGGTGTTTCAGGAGGATTATCAACTTTAACTTCATTTTCTTCTGTATCTATTGTGATTTTAACATATAAATTTTCTTTTTCATCAAGTTTAAAATCTGCCCATTCCTTTGTAAGTGTATTATTTAGGTATCTTTCTACATCTGAAAGTATATTATTACGATTTCTCTGTTCTAACTTAGACAAATCATGAACTGAATAATTTGCATCAGTTTTTTTAAAAAGTTTTTCAATAATAGATAACCAAGTATTCGAATTTTCAGCGTCTTTTTTATCAATTTCTATTCTATCAGGAAAAGAATCTCGAAAATCATCAAAATAAAGTATGTACGGAAGTGTTAAAATCAAAGACCTTCCAAGTAAATCTTGATCTGGGATTAACGATGTTAAATCTCCAATTTCCACCTCATAGTTATTTAATTGTTTAGAGTGTATTATTCGAGAAATTATCATTGTTTTAGGAAAATTAAAATTTTTCCAAAAAGGAGTCTCCGTTTCTTCTTTTAAAGGGAATGTCTCAATTAAAGCCTTTTCCAAGTCTTTGACATCAATAATTATTTCAGCTGATATTTTAGCAGGTTCCGTTTTAGTATTATAAAGGTTACTCACATCTGAAAGCTGTCTCATCGTAGAATCAGAACTATCATTAGTAGCATCGAATGCATAAATTGCACTGAGAATACTTGTTTTACCACATTCATTTAGCCCAATGATGGGTATTAGTGACTGTTTCTGTAAGTTGAATTCAATTGTATTGATTATCGCTTTATAACGATGAATAATAAATTTGCTAATTATCATATTGATTTGTAAAATTCTAAATGTAAATTAATGGTCTTAAAACTTTTAAATCACCACCGCATCAAAAACCCCCGTCAAAATCTTCCCATTCCTTTTAATCTGTAACCAAATTCTATAATTCCCAGCCGTTGGGAAAACGTAGGGAAATTTTACACTTCCGCCGTGGTGTTCTTTGTCGTTATGGTTCATGTTTGGCATCAAAAACTGGTCTCTTTGGGCTTCGGGCATGGTTTGGATTTTGGTCAAAACCTTATCAATACTGTCCTTAAAAACCTTTGGAGAGGCAATGAATGGCTCAACAGAAGTCTCCTCAATTCGCTTTTGCATTACGCCCACGGATGTACTCGAAACCGTCCCCGTTGGGTGCAGGTGTATGTAAACCGAAGCATCCGTTTTCACGATGGCGGCGTGTCCCATCATACCCAAATAAGGTTGTAAAACCGCCTCTTTTCCATCGGGAGAAACTACTGAGAATTTCAAATCATAAACCTGTCCCGCCATCATCGTTTTCTTGGGGTCAGCTTCCCAAACAATGCTGGAACCGTCTTGGAGCTTGGTTTTTACGCCTGGTGTTCCGCAAATAGTTATGGTTTCATCCAAAGAATTGGAAGTTTTTTCATTCAAAGCATTCGTGATGGCGTAAGTATCGTCAGGGTCTTGGAGTTTGGCATTTTTGACGGCATTTTTTATCTCAACGGTGTCCGTTAGCGTGTATTGAAAACCGCCTACGTATCGCATAATGTCAGCGTAAACCAAATATTTTCCAGCGGGTAAATTGGGTAAAACTGCCTCAAAATTGAGTGTATCTTTTCGCACGGGATGCAGGTGTGCAAAAGCGTCCATCGTGCCTTGTCTTACCAAAAACAAGTGCATCAATTTCCCGTGGTCAGGAATTGTATAACTCAGACTACGATTATAAACTGAGGCACTATCAATAGTCAATTTCAACATATCCTGACCGTTTTCATTCACTATTTTTGTTGAGGCACGGTAAGGTTTGTACATATCTTCTTGATATTGTTTAGTGAGCCCGCCCCACCAATTATTGCCAATGAACAACAATAGCCCACAAAAACTCGCTCCCATGACTGAACCCGTAACACGTTTACGAATGGTTTTTGGTGTAGCTTTTTCACCCGCAGGTTGCAGAGAATCACTGACACTTGCTCCAAAAATGGTTGTCAGAACACCCACCAAGAATATTCCCAAAGCTGCCAAAATCCAGCCTAAACTCGCTGGCATTGAACTTCTTGCGGTAGAAACTGCCGCCACTGGAACAATCATTTTTGACGTTCCTCTTTTACCCGAAATCTCAACCTCCACGCTTCCCGCAAGTGGCGACATGAACCAAACCATTCCTTCAAACTTGCCCGACTGTCCAGCAACAGGGAAAATTTCATCAGAAACGGGCGAGCCTTCATCGCCAAACCAAAAATAAATGGGTTTTATTCGGACGTGGTCAATGTCGTTACCATCCGTAAAAACGGTTACTTGGGCAGTGCCAGGAATGACATCGGGCGGTTGTACATACACCTGCAAGGCATATTTACCCGCCTGCCCCTCAAACACAACGCCTGGGCTACCCACATGGGCAGAAGTGAAAAATGAAATAAAAATTAGTGTGATTGTGATGAGATTTTTCAAGAGTGGGGGGGAGTTTTTTTGAAGAATTATAAAAAATGAACCTCACCCCCAGCCCCTCTCCGATAGAGAGGGGAGCAAACGGACGAATACTCCCCCTCTCTAACGGAGAGGGGGTTGGGGGGTGAGGTTCTTGTACTATCGCTGCACCCTCTTCATCCAATTGCCCCAAAGAAGACCAATTCGTGCGGAGAGAATACCTAAACCTGTTGAAATCAGAGCGGCGATTGCCCAATTATTGAAACCGTGTGTTTCTTGCCAATCCATAAATTTATAACGCCATTCAGCATTGGCAGGATTGAAATAAGGCATGGAATCTGACTGAAAAAACCAGTTACGAGCCAATGGTGATTCTTTCAAAAATGTTCCTGCGGGATATTGAATAACTAAGAACGTAACGAAGAATCCAATTCCTAAAATAACTGCCAAAATCCAGTCATTTTTACTTGTAAATTTATCTCTAAGAAAATCAATCACCATCGCTGGGAAAACCAATAACAAAGGAAATGCTGTTGTTTGGAAAAAAGTTATATAGTTGGCAACGGGAGCTAACAATGGTTCGGCAGGGAATTGTCTGAGCGTTACGTTTATGCAAATCATTACGGTCATATAAGTTGCTGTAATGATGGTCGCTCCCCATTTGATTTTACTGGCTCTGGCGAAAGCAATAATAAACATCGGGAAAATAGCACTTCCGATTTCGTAGAAAGAAGCACGGTGCATATTCCAACGCCCCATAAATTCAGTTAGATAAGTTCCAACCGTGAAAACAACTAAACCTGCCGTAAACATAAATATATTACGAAGTCTATTATTTCGATTAACATTCTGTAAATCAGATAAATATGATATTTTTTCTTGGCGATTCAAAACGGATAAAACCGAAATCATTGCCCCGATTTGAATGGCAATCAGACCCAAACCCAAGACAGAATGAGGAGGTGAAAAAATCTTTACGTCCAACCCGTAAGCACCGTGCCACCAATCGTCGAAGGGTGCAGAAGTTGCCGCCGCAAAACCTCCCCAGATACAGAACATTCCGCCCAAAGAGCTGTAAAAAATGCCCCAAAAATTTACCATCTTACCTTTCTCTGCGGGCGTTCCCCAAAAAGAAGTTTTCAGAACTTGATAGCCCGAAATGATACCAGCCACTACTGCACCTAAATAAATAGCATTGTGTGGGGCGGAAAAAAGACCGTCTCTTCCGATGCTCATGTGCCAAGCGATGTCCCACTGAACGCCAATAATGACGAGAGCCGAACAGATAGCAACCACATAAATTTGCAAAGGAATTCCTAACAAAACACTCTTGGTAGAAGTGTCGGTTTGTTCAAGAGAAATGTTGGGGTTTAGCGTTGTTGATTCCATAAGTAGTTTGTTTTGAATATAGATGCAATTTATAAAAAAAGGATGCACGATGTATCTTTTTAGGGGCATTATTGATAGTTTTGTAGAAATATAGGTTTTAGGGGTTTGGTGTTAGGTTTTAGATGAAAAATATCCATCATCTTTCTTGAATTCTCTAATTTTCAAATTAACAAATTTTCAAATTAACATTATGGCAACTTGGTATTTAGGAAAAATACGGTATCAGAAAGAAGACGAAGCGGGTTCTTTAAAAACAATTAATGAGGCATACTTAGTAGATGCCGTTTCATACACCGAGGCAGAGGCGAGAATGTTTGAGATTGTTGCGAGCAATACGCCTGATTTTCAACTGACTAACCTCTCGAAAATGAAATTGAGTGAGGTATTTTTTGAAGAAAATGGTTCTGAAATTTGGTATAAAGCTAAGGTTCAGTACATCAGTTTTGACGAAAAAACACAGAAGGAAAAGAAGACTCCTCACATGATGTTGATTAATGCCGAGAACCCAAAAGAAGTTTTTGAGGCATTGACCAAGAACTTAGGCAATCTGAACGATTATCAAATTACAGACATTAATATCACAACTATTTTGGAAGTTTGTCCGTACGTACCTGAAAATGAGTTGTTGAAAAAAGGCAATTTCAGACCAGTGGCGGAGGTTTTGGCGGAGCAAGAAGCGACTGAGGTGTAATAATTCTGAATCAGAATTTTAGGATTAGGGGAATTGTAAAATTAATTGGTTCTGCAGCATTTTTTGTGGTAGGGGCGTATCGTATACGCCCATTTCGTCCAAGGGCGTATGCGATACGCCCCTACCCTATTACTATCCACAAAAACTATAAGAGAACCAATTAATTTTACCCTTGCACTTCCCGAAAGTTTAAACTTACAACAGATATTGTTTCGTGAAGTGCATCAAAGTCAAATGAATTTATTTGAAGGTAAAAATCTCAAACTTTACGATGGAAATTAAGAAACTTTGTCTCAATTATCCTCTCCCCTGCCCCTCCACCCACTTACGAGCATTCACAAACGCCTCCAACCACGGAGTTACTTCATCCTGACGATATTCTGGATAATTTGCCCAGTTCCATTGGAAGGTCGAGCGTTCGATGTGGGGCATTGTTACTAAATGTCTGCCCGTTTTGTCGCAAAGCATGGCGGTGTTATAATCCGAACCATTGGGATTGGCTGGATAGTTTTCGTAACCATATTTTCCTACGATATTGTATTGGTCTTCTGAGTTTGGCAAATTGAATTTCCCTTCTCCGTGCGATACCCATACGCCCAAAGTCGCACCCGCCAAAGTTGAAAGCATCACTGAATTGTTCTCTTGAACCTTGATTGACGTGAAAATACTTTCGTGTTTATGGGATTCGTTGAAATGTAATTTTCCGTGAACTTCATGCTCAGGATTTATCAATTCTAATTCCATAAATAACTGACAACCATTACAAATCCCGACAGAAAGCGTGTCTTCTCTTTTAAAGAAATTTTTGAGGGCTGTGTTCGCTTTTTCGTTGTACAAAAATGCCCCTGCCCAACCTTTTGCCGAACCCAAAACGTCTGAATTTGAGAAGCCTCCAACGGCACCAATAAACTGTACTCCCTCCAAATTTTCACGACCCGAAATCAAGTCGGTCATGTGGACATCTTTTACATCAAAACCTGCCAAATACATTGCATTAGCCATTTCTCGCTCAGAATTACTACCTTTTTCACGGATAATAGCTGCCTTTGGTCGTGGTTTTGTTTGGTCGATTACAGGTTTCTTTCCGTCAAAATGAGAAAGGAATTTATAAACCAAAGGTTGATTTTTGTAATTATTAAAACGTTCCAAAGCCATGCCGTTTTTCGACTGTTTTGAGTCTAAAAGGAAAGAGGTTTTATACCAAACATCCCTATATTGTCCCACTTCAAAAGCTAATTGCGTCTTCCCGCATTGAGCAATTAAAAACTCTCCCGCTTCCACTTTACCAATCTTAAAGATTTGAACATCATTAGCTGCAAAAGCCTCTTCTACAATTGGATCTGCCTGAAAAACAATACCAATATTTTCATTAAATAACGTTTTGATAATGTCGTCTTCTCCTAAAACTGTTAGGTCTAATATTGCTCTGAGGTCTTTTTCAGCAAAACACATTTCTAAAAGCGTGGTGATTAATCCGCCACTTCCTACATCATGTCCTGCATCAATATCGCCCGCTTTCATTAATTTTTGAAAAGTATTGAAGGCTCTTTTGAAAAATGCTGAATCTTTAATGGTTGGCACTTCTGTACCCACTTTATTCAAAACTTGGGCAAATGAACTACCCCCCAATTTAAACGAATCTTGCGAGAGGTTGAGATAGTAAATATTTCCACCATTGAGTTTGAATACAGGTTCAAGGACTTTCGTAATATCTGAGCAATTTCCACCAGCCGAAATAATGACCGTTCCAGGAGCAATGACTTCATCGTTTGGATATTTTTGCTTCATCGAAAGGGAATCTTTACCCGTTGGGATGTTGATACCTAACTCAATCGCAAAGTCCGAACAGCCTTTCACGGCTTCGTATAAACGAGCATCTTCGCCTTCGTTTTTACAAGCCCACATCCAATTGGCGGATAATGAAACTGATTTCAAACCGTCTTTCAAAGGAGCAAAAATGATGTTTGACAATGCCTCACCAATGGCAGTTCTCGAACCCGCAACGGGGTCAATCAAGGCAGCAATGGGTGAATGCCCGATACTCGTTGCGATGCCTTCTTTTCCTTTAAAATCCAAAGCCATTACGCCCACGTTGTTCAAAGGCAACTGCAACGCACCCACACATTGTTGTTTGGCAACTCGTCCGCCCACGCATCTATCCACTTTGTTAGTGAGCCAATCTTTGCAGGCAACTGCCTCTAATTGAAGCACTTGCTCTAAATAATTGAATATCTTATCCTTAGAATATGCTAAGTCTTGATAATTTCTTTCGATGGTTTTGTCCTCCATGATTACTTTTGGCGAACTCCCAAACATATCTTCAATCGCAAAATCCATCGGTTTCAATCCCGTGGTTTTTGATTGAAAAGTAAAACGGTGATTGTTCGTCACGTCACCCACTACGTACATAGGAGAGCGTTCACGGTCAGCGATGCGTTGGAGGGTTTCTAAATCTTTTTCACCAATCACCAAACCCATTCTTTCTTGCGACTCATTACCGATAATTTCTTTGGCAGAAAGCGTTGGGTCTCCGACTGGCAATTTATCCAAGTCAATCAAACCGCCCGTTTCTTCAATCAATTCCGAAAGACAATTCAAGTGTCCGCCCGCACCGTGGTCGTGGATGGAAACGATTGGATTATTATCCGCTTCAACCATGCCTCTGATGGCATTGGCAGCCCTTTTTTGCATTTCAGGATTAGAACGTTGAATCGCATTAAGTTCGATTCCAGAACCAAATGCACCCGTATCAGCCGAAGAAACTGCCGCTCCACCCATACCAATTCGGTAGTTTTCACCACCCAAAATCACTACTTTATCGCCTTCGGTTGGTTTATGTTTGAGGGCTTGGTTTTCTTTTCCGTAACCAATGCCACCCGCCAACATAATCACTTTATCGAAACCTAATTTACGGCTTTTTATTTCTCCTCCACGGGGGGAGTCAGAGGGGGCTTCTTCGTGTTCAAAAGTCAAAACTGAACCCGCAATCAAAGGCTGACCGAATTTATTGCCAAAATCAGACGCACCGTTGGAGGCTTTTATCAAAATATCCATCGGCGTTTGGTACAACCAAGCCCGTTCCGACATTCCATTTTCCCAAGGACGATTTTCTTCTAAACGAGAGTAGGAAGTCATGTAAACCGCCGTTCCCGCCAAAGGCAACGAACCTTGTCCACCCGCCAAACGGTCACGAATTTCACCGCCTGAACCTGTGGCAGCCCCATTAAAAGGCTCAACGGTGGTGGGGAAATTGTGGGTTTCAGCTTTGACGGAAATGACCGAATCAAATTCTTTTTCTGTATAAAAATCGGGTTTGTCGGCACTTTGAGGGGCAAATTGAACTACTTTTGGTCCTTTGATGAAGGCAACATTATCTTTGTAGGCAGAGACAATATCGTTAGGATTTTCTTGGGAAGTTTTCTTGATTAATTTAAAAAGAGAGGTTTCTTTTTCTTCGCCATCAATCACAAATGTACCGTTGAAAATCTTGTGGCGACAGTGTTCTGAGTTTACTTGCGAGAATCCAAATACTTCTGAATCGGTTAATTTCCTTTCTAATTTTATGGATAAATTATTCAAATAATCTACCTCTTCACTACTTAATGATAAACCTTCTTTTTGATTATAAGTCGCAATATCATCAATCTCTAAAATCGGGTCGGGTTGAACGTTGATGGTATAAATGGTTTGATTAAGTCCATCATATTTTTGCGAAAGCATCGGGTCAAAATCCGTAAAACCTTCTGAAACCTCCTTAAATTCTTCGATGCGGATAATGCCCGAAATACCCATATTTTGCGTAATTTCGACGGCATTAGTACTCCAAGGCGTAATCATTGCCGCCCGTGGACCTACGAAAAACGAAGCAAGCGAAGACTTATCAGAATTAGTAACAGTAAACTTATTTTCAGACGAGCTATTGAATAACCAATACAGTTTTTTGAGGTCTTCTTGTGAAAAATTGTCTTGCTTTTGGACGGCAAAAACTGCGTTGGACGAGCTTCCGAAGAAATGAATCATTATTTTGCGATTTGGTTGGTTTTAAAAATGCAAAATTAAATTAATTAAATGGTTTATGCGAGAGAAATTGGGTTGGATTTGGTGATTGATTTACCGTAAAATAAAATCGGCGTTGAAGTGTTGTAAAAGTGGAGTAATACGGTTAAGTTTACTTTTGGAAATATCATGACAAAATTAGCCTTGATTTCTAACAATACGAAAAGTACGACAAACAGAAAATACGACAATAATAATACAATAAAAAATTGGCAAAGTGCCAAACAATACGAAAAGTACGACAAACAATACAAGAAATACGACAAAACTTTCGTATATTAGAGAGTTGGCTGATATTTAGTAAACCCGATAACACACCATAAAAGGAATTGCCATAACGTCTTGGCAATATAAACCCTTTTTATAATGGGAAAGACCGCAGTAGAGAGAATCGTGAGTTTGGGTCAAAACTCAAATCGTAAAAGGTCTGACAAAAGAACCTTGTCAGAGCCAAAGTTTTCTTATTTAGACTGGTTCATCAGAATCTTTGGATTACTGAATAGTCTATCTACAATTTACAAAAACTTATTTGGCTAACACTACCCCGACAGTTAAACGCTGTTGGGGATATTTTAATTCATTGATAAATAATACTTTAAAATCAAACATCAATGATAAAACCAAAATCATATCCTTTAACAGAAAACTTTATGTTTTTAGGATTTTCAATAGCTGACAAAATTTCTTCACGACTCAAATCAGCCTCTTTTTGACAAGTTTTTACCATTAAATCTCGTACTGACATTCCAGAAAAAGCAGATCTTCCAACGTCAGTTTTACTTAACAAAAAATCAATAGACATGATAATTAAAGATTTACAACCATTGACAAACTCAATAGTAAAAATTAAACTAAAAAATGAACAAGAACCTCTAATTGGTTTTATTGGACCAGTTGGAAGATATAACTACAATCCCAAAATTCACGAAGACATTTACCCTTGTGGGACTTTTAACGTCATTTCGGATTGGCAAAACTTTACATTTGCAATACCTCCTATAAATGAAATTCAAATCTTAGCTTTCGACATTGAAACTCTCGAAATATTGAAAAATAATATCCCAATGGAATGACAATAAAATTGAGCTTACAAATTTCGCCCGACAGGGTACGACACTTGGGCTTACAAACCAACATCAGCCAACCAAAAATAAACATCAGCCAACAAAGTATTTATAAAAAAGTGGTAAACGTAAGTAATTGAACATCAGAATACTAACAATCATCATTCCCGTCCGACGGAAACCAACTGAACATTAGTAATTATCAGTTTTTCAAACGGAGCATCAGTTCCGCCAAAACGTTTCCAATGTCCCCTTCTTCATAAATACTCATCGTTAGGCACAATTATAAAATGCCGAAAGGAAAAACACCGAAGTCCTAAAAATCAGGTGGCGGACGCTGAAAAGCCAAAAGAGTAAGCATCTTATGAAAATAAATTGTAAATGAACGCAATAGCAAAACTGTGCTTAAATTATTTGAGGGAGGAAGGTTATGCCCCCAAACTTACTGAACAAAATGATGTAATTTTTAAGGCTGAGGGAAAACTCTACATTGTCAGTACGGATAACAAGGATGAACAATTTTTACGTATAATCTTACCCAATTTTTATGAAATTGAGAATGATACAGAAATGAATAAAGCACTACGAGTTGCAAACAAAATAAATCGAAATGTAAAAGTAGGAAAAGTAATGATAATGGACGACAATCATGTTTGGGCTTTTGCTGAACAATTTATTGATAATAGCCCTGACTTAGACGATTTTTTCAAAAGAACCATTACTGTTATCCGTAAGGCTGCTGATGATTTTGCATCTGAAATGTTAGGTGATGTAGATGGGTTATTAAGAAAGCTATTACGCTGATAATCAACTCATTAAATAGTCTTTGAATAAGTTGGTAACTTTTAATAACTTTGTAGAAAGTTACCAACAATAACAATGAACAAAAAACTAATTCGATTCGACTGGGCAGTAAAAAAATTACTACGAAACAAGGCTAATTTTGTGATTTTAGAAGGCTTTTTAAGCGAACTTTTATTTGACGATATTCGTATTGAGAAAATATTGGAAAGTGAAGGCAATCAAGAAACAGAGGATGACAAATTCAATCGAGTGGACATTTTGACTCAAAACTCTAAGAATGAATTAATTGTTGTCGAAATCCAAAATACTTTTGAAATTGACTTCTTTCACAGAATGGCTTTTGGTGCTTCAAAAGCATTAACAGAAAATCTTTCATTAGGACAAGCATACTCAGAAATAAAAAAAGTAATTTCTATCAATATTGTCTATTTTGACCTTGGGCAAGGACAAGACTATGTTTATAAAGGTAGTACAAACTTTTACGGACTTCATCAAAATGACACATTAACGCTATCAGACAAGCAAAAAATAGCATTTTCAAAAGATAAGGTTTCAGACATTTTTCCTGAGTTTTACATTATCAAAGTAAATAAGTTCAATGATATAGCAAAAGATAGTTTGGACGAATGGATTTATTTCTTAAAAAATAGCGAGGTAAAAGATGAATTCACAGCAAGAGGGCTAAAAGAAGCAGGTGAGGTTTTAGACTATATGCGACTGCCACAAGACGACCAATTTAGCTATAATCGTTATTTAGACTACTTGCATTACAAAGCAAGTGAAATGCTGTCTTTACAATCAGAAGCAGAAGATAGAGTTAGACAAGACGAAAAAACGGTTATTGCTGAAAACGCAATTATCAAAGGGGCGGACAACCAGTTTATAGCTGACATTACTGGACTTTCGTTAGGACAAATCGAAGAAATACGAACTAAATTGGTAAAAAAATAACTGTGCCTAACATAGTATTTATGAAAAAGTGGGCGAACGGAAGTTATTGAACACCAGTACATTAATCAACATTTGCACCAGCGGACGGAATACTATGAAGCAGTTGGAAGTTACTCAACTATGGAACAAAACCCAGCACCAGTTACGGGCTGACGAGTTCCAAATTCCCCCTTCTTCATAAATACTTGTACGTTATCGGCAATTTTACAACGACAAAACCACAAGAGAAACCAATCTATACTCATCTATACTCATGCAAACTAAGCAGCAATGACAGAGGACGAAATACCCGATTACAATATTTTCATGATGTGCGAGCAACTCAATGAAAATGCTTTGACACGCTTGAACAAAGATTATTATGTTAGAAATTGCAAACCTAATGAACTTCATATTTGGAAGCGTTTCCCTTTTGATAACATAGATTTAGCAAGGGAGTATGATGAATTTATGACACAATACTTTATAGAAACCTATGGAAAAAACGAAGACTTATTTTTTAAAAATACGCTTTTCGTTTGCGACAAAAATGATACCCCTATTGCAACTTGCTCGACTTGGAAGGCATACGAGAAATTCTATACCATTCAATGGTTCAAAACGTTGAAAAGCCACGAAGGTAAAGGAATTGGTAGAGCATTATTTTCATTGATTATGAAAAGATTGAATAAAAGCGACTATCCAATTTTCTTACACACCCAACCAAGTAGTTTTCATGCCATCAAATTATATTCCGATTTTGGATTTAGTCTTTTATCAGATGTTCAGATTGGTAGTCGGACAAATGATTTAGAAAAATCATTGCCAATTCTCAAAGATTTTATGCCGAAAATTGAATATGAGAAATTAAAAATCACTTCCGCAACAACCTCATTCCTTCAATCGTTAAAAAATGAAACCTCAATTCAATTTTGACACAAAAAATATCACTAAATTTGCGAATGACAACTGAAACAATAAAAGTAAAAGATTTGGGATTTCAAGTTTCGGTAAGCAAGGTTTTTTCAGTAAACATAGAAAAGATGTGGAAGTTTTTACTTTCAGAAGAAGGCATTGCTGTTTGGCTGGGTAAAATTTCAATAGATGATTTTGAAATTCAAAAAGCATTTCTAACTTCCGAAGGAATTGAAGGAAAACTATCTGTATTTGTGCCAAATTGCCATTTACGCTTAAAATGGAAACCTAAACATTGGCAAAGGTTATCAACAATTGAACTGCGGGTAACTAATCGTAAAGGCAGAGCGTCAGTAATTTTTCATCAAACAGGCTTTTTTGAAATTGAAAAACGAGAAGAAATGAGAACTTATTGGAAAGGTATTATTTCAAAAATGAATGACGAACTTACAAAATAAAAATGCTTGATAACGATACTAAGAGAATTACCCGATTGATCGCTATTTTGACACAATTACAGTCAAAACGCTTTTTAACCGCCAATAAACTTGCTGAAAAATTTGGTGTAAGCAACCGAACAATTTACCGTGATATAAAGACTCTTGAAAGTGCAGGCGTACCCATTTTTACAGAGGAAGGCAAAGGTTTTAGTATCATAGACGATTACAGAATACCGCCAATTATGTTTACGGAAGATGAAGCAAACGCACTTTTGACTGCCGAACTTATCATCCAATCCAGCAAAGACAGTTCGCTTATCAATAAGTTTTCAGAAGCGATTTCAAAAGTGAAGGCAGTAATTCCGACAAAAATCAAGCGTAAAACCGAAAGGTTGGAGCAAAAAATGGGTATATCAAATATTTATATTGACAATTCACCCAAAAGTAAATATCTCTTAGAAATTCAAAAAGCATTAGTTGAGTATTTGGTTATCACAATAGACTACACCAATCAGTCGGGACAATCAAGCAAAAGGAGCTTAGAACCATTTGCCATTTATAGCAACAAAAATAACGAATGGGTAATGGTTGCATTTTGTAGATTACGACAAGAATTTCGGACATTTTCCTTGATAAAAATAGACAAACTTATCATTACAACAGAAAATTTTGAACCTCATAAAATAACATTTGAACAGTATTTGAGTAAAGTTTATCAAAATGAATGAAGACCTTATTTTTAAAATAATTCATCACAAAAAAAATCGTGCTTACACAGTATTTCAATTACATCATCTGAAATTTTATAATCGGATTTAATTCTTAATATTTTGTCGCAGTCTTCTAAATCAAAAGTACAACTTGTTATTTGTAGGTTATGTGAAAGTTCTCTAATCAAGAAATTTGCCTGTTTACGATATTTTACAGACGTTTTGAATACAAAAATCATAATTGGTAGGCAAATTTAAAAAGGGCTTATCAGCGAATGACAAGCCCTTTGGATTAGTTTTAAGCAAAGTCATCATAAAAAAATTGCTCTTTGACAATCTTTCCGTTACGAACTTCAAAGACACAAATTTGTTCCTTGTTTTTCCTTTGTTTGCCTCTCATTGTAACGTCCATACCCGTCATCATTGAGAAAAAGAAAGAAGAAACCACTATTTCGCTCATGTAACTGCCGTGCATGGCTTCCACTTGTGAGAAAAAAAGACCTTCCTTTTGTCTAAGGGCTTCAATTCCAGTTACGACCAAAGGTAAATTTGTGTCATTTTCAGGTTCAATACTGACAGCATCGGGAGCATAAAGTTCATTTTGAATTTGCTCATACTGATGCATTTGGATTAGTTCATAATACCGATTTGCGACTTCTTGTGTTGTCATTTTAAACTTTTTTAAATTGTGAAGCACAAAAGTAATTTGGACGTTTGACAACAGTATGTCAAAGTAAAAATCAAAATTTAAAATAATTTACTAACTTTAACGACCGTTTACGGACGACAAGAAAAACTGCCGATAACATAGTATTGTGGCAAGCGAATGACATAAACGGGGTTTAGGAACAAAAACCAATAACCGAGTTGTTTCTACCACAGAAAACAAAGAGCAAAAGCCGTTCCCACATTGATACTCACAGTTCGCTGGCAAGCGTGGCACAGAATAGTAGCGGAGTGCCGCCCAGTCAACAATATTTGATGGCGAATGTCTTCTCAAATCCTTCTCAAATCATCTACCGCATCGACGGTCTGACTCGTTAGGAAGAATGTCCATTACAAGACTATTCTGCAGCTTCGGCGGTCCGATTTGTTTTCTTTCACTTAAAAAAAGTTGAAAATGAAAAAATCAATCAAACAGAAGAGTGCTGGGCGGCACTCCGCCAGAACTGTCTCCGTGGCTGGTGTCCCCACCAGACATCGTGCGTAAGAAATATAAGTGTTTGACTATCTATATATTATGATTTATTTTCTAATCATCAAGTTGCTTACGTACGATGTCTGGTGGAGACACCTACCAAGGAAAAACGACAATTTTTTAACGAATCTTTAAAAAAAGCTAATAAGTTAAACCACTTTTACGATACTCTGATAAAATACAAAAGCCAAGTTTTCAAAAAATGAAGACTTGGCTTTTGTATTTAAGAATCATCTAAAAGGCTACGGATACATAATAGCAACCGCTGCTTTGTCTTTTACTGAAAGTGCTGTTCTTTGTACTGTGAAAGTTGAACCGTCTTTTTTCACAATTGTTGGCAAGCCATTACTCGAAAAAGCAGTTGAGCCATACAACATAATTGAGCCAAAATCTAATCCTCCACTTGTTTCATTACCATCTACTCCCAACACGGTATATGTTTTGAAATTATTTTCAGCCCCAGCCGTGATATTTGCAAAATTTACCGTTATATATGTATCTCTATCCTTACGAGTTTGCTCGTGCCAAAGCCCCACTGCATGACCAATTTCATGAATTGTATTGCCCGTTGAACAACTAGTTGCTAAATTAATGAACTGTTGTCCACCTACTTTTCCGACACTCGACGAACAACCCGAACCAGTCTGAAATGTGATATAATTCGACTGATTTGTACGAACTACAAATTGGAGCGAAGTATTAGTCTTCCAGTGATTGATAGCATCTGTTACACGAGTTTGATTGGCAAGATTTGGGTCAATTTTATAATAAATTGTCTTGTTAGTCCAACGACTTGATGTGGCTGTTCGATAAGTACCCTCTGTCCTCAGACCGTTGTCAATCTGTGAAGGGGCGATGATAATATCACCATCCACAATTTTGTCTCCATTAATTTCTTGATAATTAACTTCTTCACCCATGACATTGGCTTTGTCCCAAGTACCTGTTTGGTGGGGATAAGCCTCTTCGACTTGGAAGTCCGCTGAGACAGATGGAGTGGTATCTTCAATACCTTGATTTTGGCAAGAAGCCAAGAAAAAACTTGCAGTAGCTAAGACTAAGCCACTTCTAAAAGATAAACTTTTCATAGAAAAAATGTGATTAAATTGTTGAGCTGTAAAACTAAAACTATTTTTTGGATATACCAAAAGAGGAATATAGCACTTAAACGAAATATTATGTACTTCGTTTAAGTGTCAATGTTGGTTAGTTAAACATTTTAACAGATAATTTTATTGGTAATTTTTATAAAAATAGCCTTCAAAGTAAATCAGACTATAAAATTTAAAATTGAGAGAAATCATATTTGAAACTTTGGCAAAAATTGAAAATTATTTTACGATCATAAAAAATATTTACAAATGAGTAAACGGTCAATTATGAAAATCATTGATAGAAAGTTTGTGGGATCTGTAAAAATAAGAGTACCGTTTAACCTCCCGAAAGTAGAAATAACTTTCGGGAAGTTATTGCAAGTCAAACATGATACGTTATTTTTTATAATTTCTCTTATATCAATTCCAAAGCATTCCTCAAATCCTCAATTAAAAAATCAGCATCTTCCAGTCCAATATACAACCTAATCATCCGATGTTCTGGATTGGTTTTATCATAAATTTCTGGTTTCATACCTGCGGCTTTGGGCATGATTAAGGACTCATGTCCACCCCAACTGACGGCTAATAAAAAGTTTTTGAGGGATAAAGAAAACAATTCAATCTCCTGATAATCAAGCTCTTTGGGAATAATTGTCAATAATCCACACGCCCCTGTCATTTGTTTTTGGGCTAATTCGTACTGTGGGAAATCTTTGTCAAATGGAAAAATAACTCGCTCAATTTTGGGATGATTCTTTAAGAAATCAACCACTTTTACAGTCGTTTCAGAAATACGTTGTAATCGAATCTCCAAAGTCCGTAAACCCCGAATCAATAGCCACGCATTAAAAGGCGAAATACTTGTACCTGAATTGGATAATTCTGAATCAAAAATCTTCTTAATTCTCTCCCTCGAACCCGTAATTACCCCCGCAACGGTATCTGAATGCCCCGCAATATATTTAGTAGCTGAGTGTAAACACAAGTCAATCCCAAATTTGTGTGGCTTTTGATAAATGGGTGAACAGTATGAATTATCAATGATGGTGGTAATATTTCGAGGCTTTGCAAAGTCCGCAACTGCCTGTAAATCTTGTAGTTGGAAATCCCAAGAGTTAGGAGATTCTAAATAAATCAAGGTGGTATTTTCTTGACAAGCATTTACAAAATTCTGAATATCTCGCCCGTCCACGTACGTATGCGTAATGTTGAAACGTGGTAGCACGACCTCAAACATCCGTGCCGCCCACGAGTAAGGCTTGGCAACCGAAATAATATGGTCACCAGCTTTGACATTTGCCAAAATACTACAAAAAATGGCTGAACTGCCTGAGTTTGTCACCAAAGCATCTTCCGAACCTTGCAAAGCCGCTATTTTTTTCCGTAAAATATCAACTGTCGGATTTCGGGATTTTGTGTAAATATATTCACCCGAAAACTCATCTTCAAAAGTCTCTCGGAGCGATTTAAAATCCTTGAAAGTGAAGTTGGAAGTTTGGATGATGGGCGGAGCAACAGCATTGAAATATTGCTCACGCTCTTCGGCTAATTGATTGATAATGAAGGAGATATTGTCCACGGAGAGAAATTGTATGGGAATTGTCTACTTAAAGTCGCAAATCATTTAAAGCCTCACCCCCAACCCCTCTCCCGTGGAGAGGGGAGTATTCTTCCTCTTTTTTCTCCCCTCTCCACGGGAGAGGGGCTGGGGGTGAGGCTTTGCGACATAAAGTAGATAATTCCGAATTGTATTAAATGAAAACACAATTAAAGGGAATTTCTCTGAATAAACAAAAATGGATTACGGATATGTTCTTTTTTACCGTTTAAGATTAAATTGGCAGCCGTTTTTCCTAATTGAAAATGGTCGGTGGTTACAACGGTAATTCCTCCCGAGAGGACTTCTTTGACGGGCGTTTCGTTGTAAGAAAGAATGCCAATATCTTTTCCTATTTGTAAGTTTTGTTGCTGGCAGTTTTTTAAAATAATTGCCAAAAAACGTTCTGATAAAACCAGATACATTTCGTCCTTACGGATATTTTCAGAGATAACTTCTGTGTAAATATTGTATTTCAAGTTATTTTCCTTCGCAAAACGAGTCACCCCTTCCATAATATCAAGCGAGTAAAAATACTTTTCTTGAATAACAAAATTTAAGGTTTTGTACTTCGTAATTAAATGTTTTTCTCTGGACAGTGCCTCATAAATATCCTCCTCAAAATCCTGATATACACAAGCATATTCACCTCTGATGAATTCATTTTTTTTATCCAAAATCAATAATTTTTCTTTCGGAATACTATTGACCGTTTTTAAAATATCCTCATTAACATGGCTTGCATGAAGCATAATCGCAAAGTAATCGTAGGTATTGATTTTCTCACGAATGACCTGAGCAAAGTGTGAAGAGTTCTGGTTGTTGAGGGGATGAATGTACAAATCTATCGAAGCCCCGCCATTCATTTGGGACACAAAACCATCGTAAATCTCATTTCTGAAATCACTCAGCCGATTGAAAATCAGCAAGACTTTCAACTCGGTATTTGGGGTTTTAGTTATTGAAATGGCTAATGGATTACTCACGAAAACGAATGTAAGTAGTGATTAGTAAATAGTGATTGGTGATTAGTATTATAAACACTTGACTGCCAATTATTTACAAAAATCAAAACATCGGTTAAACTGTATCTATTACTTGTTAAAACAACACCAAGTAAAGAATTCTACCCAAAAGAAATATCCTGACCTATGCAGATACCCAAAGTCAGGTCATTGCAGGTCAGAAATACTCAATTCTAAGGCTTTTTGTAAGATTTGTACCAGAATTTGAAAGAATAATCCTAACAGTCTTGCTAATGAACTCAGTAATTTTACATAAAAATAATTGCACTTTTTTGCTAATAAATTATACTAAACCGATGAAAATTAGTTTATCCAATTCGCAAGAAAAATTGAAGAATGTATTTGCGAAAAAATCGAATTTCTTAGAATTCTCCTTAGTAACTATCATCTTTATTCTGATTTTACTAATGATTAAAATAGTATTATAAATTTCTGTTAATTTCAAAACGACCCACAATTATGATAGCAACATTTAGAAACTTCGCTAATGCAAAGCAAGATTCCAAAACACCAAAATATCAACAATTAGTAAATACCTTGTTGGTGGACATCAAAAAAGGTAATTTACAAACGGGCGAAAGACTCCCTTCTATCAACGAAGCCAGTGAGGAATGTTACCTCTCACGTGACACTGTTGAACGGGCATATTCAGAACTCCACCGCTTGGGAGTTATCACTTCTATTTTCAGAAAAGGTTATTTTATTTCTGGAAAATCTGCGAAAACTAAGACCAAAATTTTCTTTTTGGTTGGCAAAATTACCGAAAATAATAAGGCTATCTTCAACGCATTCGTCAATTATGCAGGTAAAGACGTAGCGGTAGATATTTTTACTTATAATTACAAAAACGAAAATTTCAGAGAAATCATCAACGACCATTTGGGGAATTATCATTACTACGTAATTATGCCTCACCTAATGGATGAAACAGATGAGAATCTGAAATGTTTGAAGAAAATCACGGGCGAAAGACTCATTTTTCTTGACCAAGCTATGCCTTCTCTTGTGAATGCTAATTCGTCAGTTTTGTGCAATGCAGGACAAGAGATTTGTAACGTGATGCAACAAAATGCCAAACATTTTAAGAAATACAAAACGTTAAACTTGGTCTTGACCGAAGAAGAATATTTTGATGCTGAATTAATTACAGGTTTCAGAAATTTCTGTGAGAAAAATAATTATGATTTTCAGGTACTTGATGGTTTTGAGGATGAGGATGTTGAAGAAGGAAATGTCTATTTTACGATGGAAGACATTGACTTGGTGGCAGCCATTAAATCCGCCCAAAATCAAAATTTGGAACTTGGAAAACAAGTGGGTTTAATCTCTTTGAATGATTCTTGTTACAAAGAAATATTGGCGGGTGGTATCAGTATTATTTCAGCAAAGCCAACCGAAGTGGGAAAATTAGCCGCTGAATTGGTACTGGGAGGCAAACGCCAGTCGATGAATGTTTCGATGGAAATGATTTTGAGAAAATCTCTTTAAAATATAAATACCACTCTCAGTTAAAGCCCTCGCACTTTGTGAGGGCTTTTTGTTTTTCATACACTGTATATTTCCGTATCTTTGGCGAAACGTGTACCCAAAAGTATTGGGTTCACGTTAAATAAATACATGACGACCATTCATTTACAACCCAACAAAAAAATATATTTTGCCTCAGACTTTCATTTGGGCTACCCCGACCACGAAACCAGTCTTGTCCGAGAGAGAAAGGTTGTCGCTTGGCTCGATTCCATTAAAACGGATGCACAAGTGGTATTTTTGTTAGGAGATATTTTTGATTTTTGGTTTGAATATAAAAATGTCATTCCGAAAGGGTTTGTGCGTTTGCAAGGCAAATTGGCAGAATTATCTGACTCAGGAATCGAAATTATCATCTTTACGGGCAATCATGATATTTGGATGTTTGATTATTTTACGAAAGAAATGAACATCAAAGTTTATCGTGATTTTCAGGAATACGAGGTTTTGGCAGTCGGCAGTCGGCAGTCGGCAATCGGTAGTTTAAACGCTAAATCTTCTACTTTTTATATTGTTCACGGAGACGGCTTAGGTCCTGGGGATTATGGGTATAAATTTTTGAAAAAGGTATTTGAATCAAAATTAGCTCAATGGGCGTTTTCGTGGCTTCATCCACACATTGGAATTGCGTTGGCAAATTTTTGGTCGGGCAGTCGGAAAGATGAGGAGAGAATCAAACGAGAATTACAATTCAGAGGTGACGGCGAATGGCTTTGGAGTTTTGCGAAGGAACAAGAAGCCCTCAAACACCATGATTTCTACGTTTTTGGGCATCGTCATTTATTGTTGGATTTACCCGTAGGAGAAAATAGTCGTTATATTAATCTCGGTCAATGGGCTTATGATGATGAAAATAGTAATCATTTTGCGGTTTTTGATGGAGAAGAATTCATTGTAAAAAAGTATAGTTAAAATGTTATCAGAAAAAGAAACAACCCATATAAGTAAACTCCTCAGCCTCGTACTGAGGCATAATCCAGCTCAGTTAGGCATTAGTCTCGATGATGAAGGCTGGACAGATGTTGATATTTTAATCAACAAAATTCAGAAAAAAGGAATCGAAATCGACTTTGAGATTTTATCATACGTTGTTGAAACCAATAATAAAAAACGTTTTGCTTTCAACGAAGATTTAACAAAAATTAGAGCCAGTCAAGGGCATTCGGTGGAGGTAAATCTGCAATATGAATCGGTAGTTCCACCAGAGATTTTATTTCATGGAACAGCAAGTCGATTTGTTGAAAGCATCCAAGCAACGGGTTTATCCAAACAATCTCGCCTACACGTACACTTATCTTCCAATGAAGAAACAGCCTTAAAAGTAGGTCAGCGACACGGAAAGCCAGTTATTCTTCAAGTCAAAGCATTGGAAATGAGTAAAATAGGATTTGTTTTTCATTTATCCGAAAATAATGTTTGGCTGACGGATAATGTTCCTGTTGAGTTTATTATGCTTCCGTAAAATTAGATTTACTGTTGCATTTTCACCTCACCCCCAACCCCTCTCCCGTGGAGAGGGGAGTATGACACCGTATAAAACTCCCCTCTCCACGGGAGAGGGGCTGGGGGTGAGGTGAAAAATGCACATCATTTCTTGTATATAAATCCTCCACAGGGTCACTAAATTTGTACAAATGAAAAAACTCCTCCTCCTTTTCCTCTTTTCCCCTCTTTCCCTTTTAGCTCAAACGCCAAAAGAAACCCCTCATTGGCGACCAGCCTATCATTTTACGCCACAAAAAAACTGGACGAATGACCCTAACGGTATGGTTTATTATCAAGGAGAATACCACCTTTTTTATCAACATAATCCCTATGAAAACAAATGGGGACACATGAGTTGGGGACACGCTGTGAGTAAAAACTTGGTCGATTGGGAACATTTACCCATTGCGATTCCAGAAGATTCGGTTTGGATTTTTTCGGGAAGTGTAGTGGTTGATGAAAACAATTCGAGTGGCTTTCAGACAGGTTCAGAGCCTTGTATGGTTGCCCTTTATACGGCAGACTATCACGATGGGAAAAAGGAGGCTCAATACCTTGCTTACTCCAATGACCGAGGGCGTACTTGGACAAAATATGCAGGCAATCCTGTCATAGATTTACACATGACCGACTTCCGTGACCCTCATGTGATTTGGCACGAAAAAACGCAAAACTGGGTGATGTCTGTGGTCTTTCCGAAAGAATATAAAGTTGTCTTTTTTACCTCCAAAAATCTCAAAAACTGGACTCGTGTAGGCGAATTTGGCGATCAAGGAGAAGTCCGTAAAATATGGGAATGTCCTGCCTTAGTTGAAATGCCCCTTGAAGGTAATCCTCAGAATACCAAATGGTTACTATTTATTTCTACGAATGGAGCAACAGAGAAATTTGAGGGAATGCAATATTTTGTAGGTGATTTTGACGGAACAACTTTCAAAAACGCCAACTCGCCCGAAACAAAATTATACGTAGATTATGGCAAAGATTTTTATGCAGGAATTCCCTACACAGATGCACCTGAGAATCAGAAAATTTTGTTAGGTTGGATGTCAAGCTGGCAATATGCCGATGCCGTCCCAACTTATCCGTGGAAAGGGGCAATGGCGATTCCGAGAAGTATGAAATTACGCAAAACAGTGGAGGGTTTAAGGTTATTTCAAGAGCCTGTTTCGATGTTACAACCAAAAGATACTTACCGAGTTTTTGAAAAAAGTGATTTTGTATTTTCCAAAGAAAAGCAATTGGACGGTATGAGCCTTTTTGCTAAAAATTCTTACATGGTAGAAATAGAATTTGAGTTGAAATCCGCCAAAGATTTTGGATTAAAAATCGCCCGAAAGAAAGACAAAATGGATGATAAAAAGATTTTGCAAGAAACCATTATCGGATATAATCGGAAGACGGAACAATTGTACATCGACAGAACAAAATCTGGATTGATGATTAAAGAAAATTTTGCTTCGATTGATAAAGCTGATTTGAAATTGGAAGGTAATGTCTTGAAATTGAAGGTTTTAGTAGATAAATCATCCGTAGAAGTTTTTGCAAACGATGGAAAAGTAGCAATAACGAATTTGATTTTTCCAGAAGAAAATACTAATATGTTTTCTTTGTTTACGGCGAGTGGGAAGGTGAAGGTTAAATATTTGAAAATTTCTGATTTGTCGAGATAGCAATACAATAAAGTGGCTTGAAATTTGTTTTATAGCTGTTTAATCAGTCAAACTTTCTTAATTACAATACAGCTATGAGGACATTATCATTAATTGCCATCGCTATTATTGCATCAGGCGTTCTACTTTCTTTCAAGAAAAAATCTTCTTCGGATGATAGTTTGGGAGTATAGGTTGGTGATTGGTTTATTGGTTACTGGAAAATTGGGAAAATAGCATTTTCCAGTAACCAATTTCCCTATAAATAAACCAATAACCAATTTCCCAGTAACCAATTCCCCAATAAACCAGTAACTAATTCCCAATCCTCACCCCAGCCCCAACGCCTTGTTTTAATCCTCCTTTCAAATCCAATTTCTTTGTAATACCTTGATAACCATTTGGTAAGGTAACGGTATGTCCATTTTCGATGATAGCATCGAGGGTTGCGGATGGTATTTGCCCACACGTCCATGTAGTGGAGGTATTCCAATTACCTGAATTTAGGCTGATAGTTTTGTCGGTTGGGCAAGGTAAAACCGTTACTGTGGCATTGCCCGTAACTGTTCCAAAGCCACAATTACTGGCAACGGACGTAATGGAGTAGGCTTGTGTACTACTTGGACTCACCGTTTTGAGGGTGGGTGAAAGCGTAGTTGTTTGCCCCGTAGCCACATCCGAAGTTTGATAAGACCAAGCATTTCCACCCGTAAAATTAAGATTCAATTTAGCCTTCTGCCCAGGGTAAATAGACGTTGAACCTGTGATATTGGCAGTGATGGGTTCACCGATTTTTATTTCTACGGGGTCGGATTCTGGGGATGTACAAGTGCCTTGTATGCCTGTTACCGTGTATATGCCTGATTGATTGATAGCAAAAACGTCTTGCCCACCCAAAGTAGCTACTACCTGTCCATTTCTTTTCCAAAAAATTGATTCATATCTTATTTCATGTTCTTGACTATAAAATTTCATAGCATATAAATTCCCAATATTATTGTTACATATAAACCCATCTGTTCTCTCAATGAACAATGATGCGTTCTTATTGTAAATCTTTGGTTTCGACAATTGTTGAACAACTTTAATTTCTACTGAATCAGAAAAACCAGTACAAGAACCCGAGGTAACTCGAATCTTATAAAAACCCGACTGATAAAAATTCATTGATGATTGAGTAGCAGTTGGTATAGGCTGATTATTCCTAAACCATTGGAATGTTGGCGAAGGAGAAAAATTGAAAACACCTAAATTTGTATATGAACCATTACAAATTATTTTACCAAGTTGGTAAACTCTCGATTTGAGCTTATTACCAACTGTAATTTTAACGGTATCAGAGGGTAGTACAACACAACCTGATAAACTACCTGAAACACTATACTTACCAGTCTCAGTTACTGATGATGTAACGTCAAATCCACCTGAATTATTTTGTTGATATAGAGTTCCATCTTTGTAAAAATTAACGTGCATTCCTCCGTAAGCGTTATTAGTAAGTAATTGTGTTTGCATCCCTTGACAAATAAAATCTGAATAAGGGTAAGGTACTTCTAAATTTAGTTTAACAGTATCTACTTTCATATAAGAAACTCCTTTTGAAATTGCTGTACAATTACCTTGTTTTAAAGACAAACTGTATACTCCTTCTGAATCAATAAACAACAAATAAGAAGTAGCATTGGGAATATCGATCCCATTTTTTTTCCATTGGTACGAATAGGTGGTTAATGGATTGTATTTGATGCTCCATATTTCTCCATAGAGATATTGATTTATAATATTTCCACAAAAAGTTTTAGTCAACACGTCACTTGTAAACGATGGAGTATTTTCAATGATATTACTGAATATAACTTTTGACGAAGAATTCCCATTTACTGGACATTTATCTTGAATATCTAAATTATAGGTTCCTGTAACTTTGGTAATTAAAGTTTCTTTTATTTCACCAATTAAAATATTTCCATTATTTCTCCACTGATACGTTGCACTATCACTAAAATAGGTTCCTTTGATAAGAATTGAATCTCCTGTACATTGAAATTGACCTCCCTCTGTTTGAGTATAATTTGTAGCATTAGATAAAAATTGTATAATTAGTGTTGTACTAATATTAGTACAACCTGTTTTTTTAACAGAAGCAATGTATTGACCACTTTGAGTCATTCTTAAAGATGAATTAGTCGTTTGTAAAACACCATCTCTTTTCCAATCATATGTAACGTCAAACTGATTTGAGGTAATTGCTGCGGTTAATGCTGAACTTTGGCAAATATATGTGTAGGTGCTAAGTTCCCTTTGTTTACCAATAGTATTCTTAACCGAAATCGTCAAAGCCTGCCCATCCGTACTCAAATACCCACTCAAAGAACTCGTTGCCGATGGTGATGTTGATACAATTCTGATTCTATATTTTGTTCCTGCCTGTGCGTATTGTGGGAAAGTAACTTCAATCGGGCTGGTCATACCACTGCCAATTTCTGTTTGATTTCTAAAACTTCCATTGGCATCGGATAAATAGACTTTATAAAGCGTTCCGATGGCTAAGGTTGTGGTAAAAGGAACGGATAAAGTGCCATTTGGGCAGAAAGATGTCGTACCTAAGTTTCCCAAAGTGATGGGGGCAGTCGTAACCGTTACTGACAATAAAGCATAGTTTACACAACCACCTGCATTGGTTGCTGTTACGGTGTAAGTGCCACTATTTAAGGCAGTTCCGTTGGGGATAACTGGGTTTTGCTCAGTAGAAGTAAAGCCATTTGGTCCCGCCCAACGGTAAGCATTAGAGGCATTTCCAAAACTACTACCCGAAAAAGCCGTCAATAAAATATCTGAATTGGTATAGGCGGGATAGTCTAATTTAGCAAAAACTACGTCTCCGTAATTGGCGTTTACTTGGATAGTTTGGCTTGAAATTTTTGTCCCACAACCTCCTGTTACGGTTACTGAGTAGTTTGCTATGTCAGAATAACTAAAATTAGAAAGTGTAAGATTATTATTCGTAGCATTAGGGATATTTACGCCATTTTTTTGCCATTGATAAGTTAAAGTACCTGAGCCGACTGCACTAATATTCAGATTTGTGCTTCCTCCGATACAAACACTTGGAAAAAAGCTACTCGAAGATTGTATTCGTGTTATAGGAGAGCAGTTTCCGACTGTTATTGTGGCAGGGTTTGAAAAAGTACCTACACCGCACGCATTAGCAATATTCGTAGCAGTATAAGTATTAGTAAAAGTTGGGTAAAGAAGAATGGTATTCTTATAAAAGGGATTGTTAATTAATATATCAGATTGATTATTGATATTCAAAACAATAGAACCAGCACCAGTGAAGGTATAACCAATAAATGCACTTTGCCCTGATGCAGCAGTATAATCGTTCCCTGCAAAACTCATTGTAGCAACATCTGTAATCTTGACCGGAATAACTGCCGATTGTGAAAAGCAAAGCTCATTTCCCTGATAACGAACAGAATAATTTCCTGATTCTCTGGTAATTAATTCTGTTGCTGTTTGTCCAGATATAACATTCCCATCTTTCAGCCAAGTCAAAGAACCATCTGTGTAATCCTTTATATTCAGTTTAATTACATTATTTCCACAGGTCTCAAAGTCGTTTAGTATTAGATTGTTTTGTAAAATTTGTGGTGCAGGTAAATTTAAGTTTGTAATTGAAATATTTAAGGCACTTGAACTACCAGTACATGAGCCTTTTGTTGTTTGTAAAATGTAATTTCCAGTCTGAGAAACCACCAAACTATCCTTATTTGCTCCTGATATAGGCACACCATCTTTCAACCACTGCAATGTATGAGTCATATTGATATTTGAGGCTTTCAAAGTAGTGGTTTTCCCTTCACAAATAGTTATTTTATTAGTTGAGATTTGAGGATTAGCTGAATTGCTGAAATTTAGAGAAATTCCACCTGAATTAAAAGTACAAGTTCCTTGTGTGGCAGTAAGTCTGTATGAACCCGTCGAAGAGGCTTTGTAAATTGAAGAGTTAGCTGCATCAGTTATATTAATACTATTCTTTTTCCATTGATAAGAAATTCCAAAACCTTTCGGAACGCTCAATTTTATTGAATCTCCTGTACAGGCTTGGGTGATGTTGTTGGAGGTAATTTGATAAGGATGATACCCCCCATTAGAATATTGACGAACAATAATCCCCGAAGATGTAGCCGTACAAGCCCCAACCGTCATTGTGAGACTATAAAGTCCTTCGGAAGTAACGTTAATTTTACGAGTCGTTTCTCCCGAAATATTTACCCCATTCTTTTTCCATTGATACGTAGCCCCCGATGGATTATTGAGGGATTTTAAGTAGATATTGCTACCCGAACAGATATAATACTCAGATAGATTCTGTTCCAAAGAATCAGCAATAAAAACACCCGAAAAATTGGCACAGGCTGGACTTTGCGAGAAAGACAAAAAAGAAACAAGCGAGAGTGCAGTAGCAAATAACAACGAAAAGTAGATTTTTTTCATCGGTGGTGGAAATATTAAGGGTTATGATTGTAAATATTCTGTTAAGATAATAAGTGGCTTGTTGGAAAACAAATTGATAGCTTAACCCAAAACAATTATCTTTGAAAAAAATAATCAAGATGGACAAATACATTCATAAACTTTCTTACGGAGCAAATAATGTTGTCATTGCCCTTTCAGATACGGAAGTAGCTAAAATTTACGAAGGAGATACTCGTTCAGATATTGGTTCGGAGGCTGAGAAAATGAAGGTTGCTAATACCATTAACTCCTTGATTGTCAGATTTGTAAGAATAGATTTTGATGAAAAAAATCAATGGGAGATGTTAGTCATGGAACGTCTCTACCCTTTGGATTTCAGGAGTTTTGAAGTAGAAAAAAGGAAGTTGATATTTGAGGTTTTTGAAGATGAATTAAAGGAATTACATCAACAAGGATTTGTGCATCGAGACTTAAAACGCCCCTCAAACCTAACGGGTGAACGTTATGATAACATCTTTTTGACACAACAGGGTTTACGCCTAATTGATGTTGGAATTTCTGCCTTGAAAAGCCAAGTTGGCGAGAAATTATTTGCCAAATATGTTGAAATAGAATTACAAGAATTAGCTGAATTTAAACAATATTTTTTATCAAGATAACTTATCTAAACCGCAATGTTGCTGAGGTGCTAATGTTAGGGAAATTATAAAAATAAAGATACCGACTAACTTCCCGAAAGTTTCAAACTTTCGGGAAGTTCCTCTAAGTCGAACATGGTACGTTTAAATTTACAAATTCTCTTAAATTAAAACATCCCGTCCTTGCGGTGAGTAAATCAAAACATTTCTTCCTCCCGTCCTTGCGGTTATCAAAATACACTATGAATTTCCAAACCCTTCCCATCTATACAACCGCCCAATATTTACTGAACGACAGTCGTCAGTTATCCTCACCTCAAAGATCTATCTTCTTTGCCATCAAGGGATTACACCATGATGGACACCAATTTTTGGATGACCTTTATCGTAAAGGTGTACGTGAGTTTGTGGTCGAACGTGATGCTCTTACGCCTGCCCTCATTCGTGAGTTGGAGCGTATGAAGGAGGCTAAAATTTGGCAAGTTGAAGACAGTATTTTAGCGATGCAAAAAGTCGCAAAACGACACCGTGAAACTTATGATTTTCCAATAATTGCCATCACAGGGAGCAATGGAAAAACGGTGGTCAAAGAATGGCTTTCGCAATTATTGAGCAATCGTTTTAAGGTTGTGAAAAGTCCGAAGTCCTATAACTCTCAAATTGGAGTGCCTTTGTCGGTTTGGCAAATGAATGAGACCCATAATTTGGGGATTTTTGAGGTAGGTGTTTCTCGCCCAAACGAAATGGCAAATTTAGAGAAAGTCGTACAACCTCAAATCGGGATTTTTACGAATATTGGCAATGCTCACAACGAATTTTTTGAGAATAATTTACAAAAAATTAGAGAAAAAATGTTGCTGTTTCAGCACGTCAAACAACTGATTTATTGTGCTGATTATGTGGAGATTGATGAGGTGGTGAAGAATGAATTTGTGTTGCAAAATACTGATTGTGAGGTGATTAGTTGGTCGAGGATGGCTGGAAAATTAACCTCACCCCCCAACCCCCTCTCCCGTGGAGAGGGGGAGTATTCCTCCGATTTTTCTCCCCCTCTCCACGGGAGAGGGGGCTGGGGGGTGAGGTTTTTATCCATCCAAGCCGATTGGCAAATCGAATTCCAAAACACCAAAGTAACCTTAGACTTCCCCAATAAAACAGAGATTTTTGACGTGCCTTTTACGGATGAAGCCTCCATCGAAAATGCCATTCATTGCATCGTTTCGCTTTGGTTTTTGGAATACAATGCCGTCGAAATTCAAGCACGGTTACAGATACTTCGCCCCGTGTCGATGCGGTTGGAATTGAAGCAAGGCATTGGCAATAATTATTTGATTGATGATACCTACAACAACGATTTGGCAGGATTGACCATCGCCTTAAATTTTCTGACACAACAAAAACAACGTACTCGTAAAGTGTTGGTTTTGAGTGATTTATTAGAAACAGGTATTCCCGAAAGAGAATTGTACGGACAAATTGCTCACTTGGTTAAAGAGCGAAATTTGTATCAATTTATCGGGATTGGTGAGGTCATTACTCGCAACAGAAATCTATTCAAACATCAAGAAAATAACGTTCAATTTTTCAGAACTACTGTCGATTTCTTGGATAGTCAAACCCTCAAAGACCTTCAAGAAAGTGTGGTTTTGGTGAAAGGGGCAAGACGTTTTGGATTTGAGTCTATCGTCAATCGTTTGGTGCAAAAAACGCACGGAACGGTTTTGGAAATTAATCTGGATGCCGTTACGCATAATCTTAATTATTTCAGAGATAAAGTAGGACAACAGACTAAAATCATGGTCATGGTCAAGGCTTTTGCCTACGGTTCGGGTAGTACGGAGGTGGCGAATTTACTCCAATTTCATGGGGTAGATTATCTCGCAGTTGCCTACACGGATGAAGGTGTGAGCCTCAGACAAAACGGAATTTATCTCCCAATCATGGTGATGAATCCGACTGAAAATGATTTTGAGCAATTGATAACCTACTCGCTCGAACCCGAAATTTATGCTCCCCGAATTCTAAAACAATTTTCAGAATACATTGATAATCAAAACATTAGCTCAAAAATTCACTTAAAATTAGATACGGGGATGCACCGTTTGGGCTTTGAACAAGAGCAATTACCTGATTTAATCCAAACGTTACAATCAAATCCAAATCTTTGGGTTTCCACGATTTTTAGTCATTTGGCGGCGGCGGATGAAGACAAATTTGACGAATTTACCCGCCATCAAGTTGCTGAATTTACTGACATGGCAAAGCAAATTTCGGAAGCCATTGGTTACACGCCTTCACGTCATTTAGCCAACTCCGCAGGTATCGCCCGATTCCCCGAAGCCCGTTTGGATATGGTGCGTTTGGGAGTAGGATTGTACGGTTTGGCAGCAAAACCCGAAGACCAAGAAAACCTAATGACAGTCGGTACTTTAAAGACAGTTATTTCACAGATAAAACACGTAAAATCTTCTGAAACAGTGGGTTATGGACGGAAAGGGCAATTAGAAAGAGACACTAAAACCGCCACTATCGCCATTGGATATGCGGATGGATATGACCGAAGATTTAGTGGTGGAGTGGGTGAAGTCTTAATCAATGGACATCGTTGTAAAGTCGTGGGTAATGTATGTATGGATATGACGATGGTGGACATCACGGACGTACCGCACGTAGAAGAAGGCGATGAAGTTATAATTTTTGGTAATGGCTTGACGATGATTGAATTAGCAAATAAAATTGGTACGATTGCCTACGAAATACTTACGTCCGTGAGCGAGCGAGTGAAGCGGGTTTTTTATCAGCTTTGAGATTAAGAACCTGTTTAAACTTTTCGTTTTGATTGGAAATTGAAATCATTTTTAATCTGGTAGTTCAAAATTTATGAAGCATAGCATCGCTACGTTGAATAAATTTTGGACTACCAGGTTGAAAATGAAACGGATTACAACGAAAGGAATAAGTTTAAACAGGTTCTAACTGAAATTCAGGAGTACCAATAGTGATATTCTGGAACATTTCTTGTAATTTCATCCATCAATGAAACTTTTAAGGTATAATCGAATAACGAAATTCAGATGATACAATTAAACTACGTAAAATATTCAATTAAAGAGTTAGAGCAAGTTCGAGAAATTTTTATTGAATATGCTGAGTTTTTGCAGGTAGATTTGTGTTTTCAGAATTTTGAGAAAGAATTACAGACTTTACACGAAGTTTATTCTCCTCCCAAAGGTTGTATTATTTTAGCCAATGAAGATGAGCAAATTATTGGCTGTGTGGCTCTAAAACCCATTGAAGAAGGTGTCTGTGAAATGAAACGTCTGTACGTACGACCCTCTGGGAGAAGGAAAGGTTTAGGTAAAGAATTAGTCGAAGAACTCATCCGTTTTGCCAAAGAATCGGGTTATAAAACGATGAAATTAGATACTTTAACTACCTTGACCGAAGCCGTAAAATTATATCGTTCAATGGGATTTATCGAAACGAAGCCTTATGTCTATAACCCTTTAAATGAAGTTCTTTACTTTGAATTAACCATTTGATAATCATAATATTATACAACCATTTATAAGAAACAAAACCATGATAAAATTTCCGCTATTATTTAAAATTACCGTTATTACAATCACCTTAGCTTGCTGTTCTTGGGGGTTTCTTGGGCATAAAACCATCAGTCAATTGGCGGTTTATTCCTTACCTAAAAAACTACAAATATTCTTCTTCAAAAATTCCGATTATATGATTTATAATTCGGTACGTCCAGATGTAAGACGTAAAGACGACCCCAAAGAAGCTACCAAACATTTTATTGATATTGATGCCAAAGTTTTTGGAGAAAATCCATTTGATTCGATGCCAAAAACGTGGGAAGATGCCGTAAAAAAATATTCGGAAGACACCCTTCGTAAGTATGGAACTGTACCTTGGGAGGTTATGAGATTACAAGAGAAGTTGACAAATTCGTTTCGTAATAAACTGAAAGACAGTATTTTATATTATGCTGCCGATTTGGGACATTACCTTGCCGATGCTCATGTACCTCTGCATACGACTGAAAATTATGATGGTCAATTGAGTAACCAAAGAGGTTTGCATTCGCTTTGGGAAAGTACAGTACCTGAGATGCACATTGAGGGGTATAATCTTTATCAAAATCATAAAGCCAAATACCTAAAAGATCCTTTGGCGGTTATTTGGGTAGAAATCAGAAAGTCGAATGCTATGTTAGCAAGGGTGCTTGCTGACGAAATTAAGGCTTCGGAAGGTTTTACGGATGCAACAAAATTTAAGCGTTCAGAACGATTTGGGCAGGTTAGGAAAAACTATACAGGTGAATTTGCGAAGGCTTATGCCATTAAATTAGAAAACACTGTCAATGAAAGATTATTAGAATCTTCAAAAACTGTGGCTGATTTTTGGTACACGGCTTGGGTAGATGCTGGTTGTCCAGATTTATCTGATTTGCAGAGTGTTACAGATGAAGATAAAGATAAATTAAAGTCTGAAAAGGAATCCTGGAAAGCTAATGAATTGATAAAAAAAGGGCTTTTGCAGTCTCGTAAGGGCAAAAGCGAAGAGTAATTTCAATTATCAATAACCAGTAAACAATTATCAATTATAAGGAACTATTAGTCTTGAAAGGTACTTCCTGGTAATTGGTAATTGGTAATTAATAATTGTCTAAAACCCAATCACCAAATTCCCGCCCATCGTATAGCCGTCATACACAGGCACAAAGGCAACGTTTTTGTTTTTCCCTTTTTTACCAATTTTTTCTTTCAACCACGGATAAACGGCGTAAGCTGCCTCGGCTGATAAAATCCCGATTCCTGCCCCTACCAATACGTCTGATGCCCAGTGACGATTATTTAAAATCCTGAAAACTCCCGTAGCCGTTGCCACAGAATAACCTCCAATAGCAATCAAAGGGCTTTTTCCAGAATATTCTTTGGCTAAAATGGTAGCTCCCATAAAGGCATTGGCTGTATGCCCAGAGGGGAAAGAGTTTGGCGTTGATCCGTCTGGACGAACTTCGCTGGTTGTTTCTTTTAAAACCATAACTGTACCTATCATAAAGACCATTCCTGTTCCCATCAAGCCTAATTTATCATTGAAGCCATGCTTACTTTTTACCCCAATCCAATCTAAACCAAAAACGGCAGCGTGCGGTGCAAACTGCATTAAATCATCGGCTTTGGTCTTAAAGTCTGGATAATTCTGATTTCTCCAAGAGATTTGTTTATTCTTAAAATCAGTCGAGTTGGCAATAAGTCCACCACCGATTAAAACCAATGGGGCAATGAAATGTGTAGCAGGTACTTTCTTGAAAGTTGAATCGTGGTCATGGTTTTGACCAAAAATGGAGTGTAATGCACTGAAAATGATGGTGGTGAATAAGATTATTTTCTTCACTATTTTGAGATTAAATGAGTTTCGTTTGATAACCCTCCCAAGCGTTTTAAACGCTTGGGAGGGCTTATTTCATATTAATAAAAAATTTGTATAAATGAATGTAACGTCAAATGTTTATTACACCTCCAAACCTCTCTCCAAATACTCCGAAGGCGTTTTTCCGAATTCTTTTTTGAATATTCTGGTAAAATATGAGGGGTCGTTGAAACCTACTTTATATGCTATTTCTGCAACGCTAAAATTCTCACTTTCAAGTAATTGTACCGCTTTTTTCAAGCGTACATTTTTGATAAATTCATTACCTGACAGATTAGTCAAACTTTTGAGTTTGCGGTATAACTGCATATTACTCATTTTCAACTCGTCTTCCAAAAACGAAATATCTAAGTCAGTATTGTCGATATTTTGTTCTACTATTTTGATAACTCTTTCTAAAAAATGCTCATCAAACGAATTGAGCGTAATTTCTTTGGTTTTTATGGGTTTATTATTGCCAAAAAGTTCTCTTAATTTCTTCCGACCTTCCAAGAGATTTTTTACTCTTGCTTCCAAAATATTGGCATTAAATGGTTTCGTGATATAATCATCCGCCCCCGTTTCTAAGCCTGCGAGTTTACTTTCATTGCTACTTTTTGAAGTCAAAATCACCACTGGAATATGACTGGTTTTGTCATTAGTTTTGATATTTTCGCAAAGTTCTACGCCCGTCATTTCTGGCATCATCCAGTCAGAAATGATTAAATCTGGTAAATTTTCTTGGGCAAGTTCGTATGCTTTTTGACCATTATCCGCTTCCAAAATTTGGAATTTATCCATAAAAATTTCTTTGATATAAGTCCGTAAATCGTCATTATCCTCGGCAATTAACAGGATTGATGAGTCTTTTGAAATAGGCGTAACCTTCTGATTATCAAGACATATCTCTGTACTTTTACGATTTGATTCGTGTAATTCTAATACGCTACTATCCTCCTTAATCCACTGAATATCAAAGGCTTTCTTCGCAATGGGGAGATATACGGTAAAAGTCGTTCCTTCGCCAATTTTACTATCAACCAAAATTTCGCCTTGGTGCAATTCCGCCAATTCTTTACACAATGCCAGACCAATGCCACTTCCCACCAATTGCGGTTGATGTGCATCGTGGACTTGATAAAAACGATTGAAAATATTACTCAAATGCTCCTTCGCAATGCCCACGCCTGTATCTGACACTTTGATGATGGCTTTTTCATTATTTTCAAAAGATAAATTTATGCTAATGGTATCGCCTTCTTTTGAAAACTTGAAGGCGTTTGAGAGTAAATTAGTGATAATTTTTTCGACAATATCTCCATCAAAATACGCCGTTAGCTGATTGACTGGCTTTTGAAAATGATAGGTAATATTTTTTTGCGAAGCCAAATCCCCAAATGATTCCACTATTTTTTCAATGAATTCTACCAAATCACTCTGAGAGATTTCGGGCGAAAGTCTGCCCGCCTCCAATTTAGAAAGGTCAAGCAATTGATTGATGAGTTTTTGTAATTGTTTAGCATTCCGATACATTGACTCAACCCGCTTCGACAGCGATTCTGAAATGTCTGGATTATCTAATAAATATTTCTCTAAGGGACTGATAATCAAGGTCAAAGGCGTTCTGAATTCGTGAGAAATATTGGTAAAGAAATTGGTTTTCAGACGGTCTAATTCTTGAATCTGCACCTTTTCTCTTTCTCTCAATTTTATGTCAGATTTAAAACCTTCACGTACCTGTATGACCCTGCGGAGGGCATAAATACTACCCAAAATCATACAACCATAAATCAAAAAAGCCCACCAAGATTTGTACCACGGAGGTAATACAATAATCTTGATAGTGGCTTCTTGTGGATTCCAAACACCATCATTATTACTGGCTTTTACCTTGAAAGTGTATGTCCCTGCACTCAAATTGGTATAGTTCGCCACTCGCTGAGTACCTACGTAGTTCCAGTCCTCATCAAACCCTTCGAGCATATAGGCATACTGATTATTTTTGAGCGACTGAAAATCTAAGGCGGTGTATTCGATAGAAAAAACGTTTTGGTTTGCCTTAAATTCTATCTCATCGGTTACAGAAATATCCTTTTGTAGAGGCGAATCTTTCTGCCCCACGGCGATAGGTTTATTGAATAAACGAAACCCTGTAACATAAACGGGCGGGAATTTTTTACTCTCTGTCAAACTATCGGGATGAAATACGTTCATACCTCCCGTACCACCAAAAAACATTTCTCCCGATTTACTTTTGGCAAAAGCATTTATTAAAAATTCTGAACCTTGCAGACCGTCCGCCTGAGAATAATTTTTAAAAGTATTTTTTTCAAAATTAAATTTAGAAAGCCCTTCGTTGGTCGCTAACCATAAATTACTGTGATTATCTTCTAAAATTCCTTTAACCGTATTATTCGGTAGTCCATCAAATGTTGTCCATGACCTAAAATTGTTTTTCTCAGGTTGATATAAACAAAACCCTCCTCCGTTGGTCGCTACCCAAATTCTTTTTCGAGAATCTTCTTTGATATGAAAGACGTGATTTCCCTTGATACTTCCCTCTTTTTCAGACTTTTGAAAATGTCTAACCTGGTGATTTTTAAGGTCATACGTAAACAAACCACTCGTGTATGAGCCAACCCACAAGAGTCCATTACTATCTTCTAAAATTGAATTGATGTGCGTTCTTGCCAAGACTCCTTCCTTGTCGAGTTCTTCAATGGTAGAGAATTTTCCTGTGGATTTATCAAATAATAAAATGCCCTCATCTTGCGTCCCAATCCATAATTTATTGGGAGTTTTAGATACGCCTACACAGGTAAGATTCGGTTGATAACCATTATATTCACAACGATACGATGATGATTGAGTAGTCCCTTTTTTTATGATTTTCATCTCCAATCCCCACGTCAAAACCACCAAATCGCCATCTTTATCCATGAATAAATAATTGATGTCGTTATTATTTTTGATGGAAGAAGTAGAAGGGTCATTCACAAAATGTTGATACATATTGGCTCGTCTATCAAAAAGAGTAAGCCCGTTATTTGACCCAACCCATACTTTATTTTCATCTTCACATACGATGGCAGTCACCTTGTCCCGTAGTAAACTTTGGGCTACATTGGCTTTGTGGCGATAAAGACTGAATCTGTTTTTCCTTCTAAAATGAACGTTTAGACCAGCTTCCCACGTACCAATCCAGACATTATCGTCCCTATCAACCAATAGCCCTTGTATGGCATGGCTACTAAGTCCCGTCTCAGAATCTGGGTTTGATTGTAAGTGGGTAAGTTTTGTAAAATTATTGTTTTTGACAAGAATAACACCACTATCAGTCCCTATCCAGAGAGTACCTTCTTGGTCAAGTGCCAAGGACATGATGAGATTATCCCTATCACTTATTTTAGGATTATAAAGAATTTGTGAGATTTTACGTGAGTTCAAATCAATTTTGTACAACCCATTTCCTCTCGTACCAACTAAAATATTACCATTCAAATCTTCCAAGAAGCATGAAATTTGGTTCTTCTTCGGAGTTAAAGCATTTTCAATTTTGAAGATTTGCTTTTTATTATCACTTGATATTTGAGTAATGATTCCCAAATATCCACCTAACAGTAGATTTCCCCGACGGTCTTGATAAATATGTGAAATATTATTGGTTGAGAGAGGTTGCGTTTCGTTCAATATCCATTTGACGGAATTATTTGTATTATCAAAATCTAAGATTCCGTAACCATAGGTAGCTACTTTTACTTTGTTGTCTTTTGTAGCTATAATAGATGATACATAAACTTTTGAAATATCTTGATTATCATTCGTCTTTGTGAAACGAATAAATTTTCCAGAATTTTTGTCTAATTTATTGATTCCGCCATCTGCCGTTCCGACCCAGAGATTTTCGTCATTGTCTTCGGCTATACATGAAATATTGCTACTACTCAGGGAATTAGGGTCGTTAAAAATATGACGATAAACCGTAAAATTATACCCGTCATACTTATTCAAACCATCACGAGTTGCAAACCAAATAAAGCCTTTTTTATCTTGAAAAATTTTGAGAACGGTACTCTGGGAAAGCCCTTGTTGGTTACCGATACGTTCAAAGCGAAGCTGGGCTATTGAACTGAACGAACAATAACAGAAGAGAAAAATGGATAATATTGATTTTGGATATTTCATAAACTCATTTCTACTTGATGCAAGATAGTAAGATTTGAGTTTAGATGAAAATTAGAATTTAATTTGAAGAATGATACAACAAAAAACTAAGCAAACGCTCATACGTGAGGAGTTCTTCGGGTGTAGCTCCGATTTTGACAAGTTGATTTCTGTGTTCATCTGCCAAGTCGAGGAATCTTTCGTCGTAGGTCAATTTGGCAACAATAATACCTTTAAAACAACGATGAACTTGGTTATAAACGTATTTGCAGGGTTTTGAAGTCGTTTTGTTGAAAATAGTATTCAATGAAAGTAAATTATCTGAGTCATTCAGGAAAGGGAGTCCTTCCGTTGTCAAAAAATCTTTCACAATGTCACAAACATCCTCCACATCGGGTTCTGTCATGATTTTGTATCTGAAATATTTAGCATCATTATACTTACCAATCGAGATGACGATGGTGTTTGAATCTTGCCAAAAATCACGAGTATTTCCTAAAAATTGTTGAGCGATTTGTTCGATTTGATTATTCCGACAACCAATATTTACTTCTAACCATACCTCATCATCGTAAGAGGATGCCGTGAAAATAACATTTTGAAAGCCCGTTGGTGTAACTTTACGAAACTGTTTTTTATCAGCCATCAATTCAAACCCCTGTTTCTCGAAAAACAAGCGTAATTTCTCATAAAGAGCGGTCTCAAATGGCTTTACAAGCATGGGATTATTAGTTTTGCATAAATCAGCTTTTGGTATTTAAACTAATAAAAATGTTTTTTGTTTCAGAAACGGATAGCTTATACGTTTCTAAAACAAAATAAAAATTTGAAACCAAGAAAATTAATTTGTAGAAATTCCTATTTCCCTACTCAAAATCCTTCTTATTCTGATTGATAATTTTTCCATCAGCCAACTCAATAGTTCTGTCACTGGCTTTGGCAAAGTCGTTGTCGTGGGTTACGGCGATGATAGTTTGCCCGAAATCGTGAGAAATTTCTTTGAAAATATCATACACAATTGCCGTGTTTTTACTGTCCAAATTTCCCGTTGGTTCATCGCCCATTAATATCGCTGGGTCGTTGATTAAGGCTCTGGCAATGGCTACACGCTGTTGTTGTCCACCGCTTAGTTTGGAGGCGGGTTTTAAGGCTTGATCTTGTAAACCCAATATTTTCAGTTTTTCGTACGCTCTTTCTTCGATTTCTCCGTAAGAATATTTACCTAATCTGCGGGCAGGAACCATCACATTTTTGAGACATGAAAACTCTGGCAGTAAGTAATGAAACTGAAAAACAAAGCCGATATGTTCATTACGAATAGCGGCTAATTCGTCCGTTTTTTTACCCGTAACTTTTTCACCTTTAATGAAAATATCTCCTTCATAAGCCGTGTCCATGGTGCTGAGACAGTACAAAAGCGTTGATTTTCCAGAACCACTTTTTCCTACTAAGGTCAAGAATTCGCCTTCGTAAGCCTCGAAAGCCACGCTTTGAAGGGCTTGAAATTTTACGGGTTCGTAAAAATATTTTATCAAGCCCTCGGTCTTTAAAACTATATTATTGCTTTTCATTTTTTTATTTTCTAAAAATTTCAACAGGGTCGGTTTTGGCGGCTTTTCTGGCTGGAAAATATCCTGCACAGAGGGTAATAAACATTCCTAAAAATCCACTTCGCAGGAATAAATGCAACTCATGTCGGATAGGAAAATACCCCACAGGACCACCCATATACACTTTTGACATGATTGAAATAAGAATAGCACCCATGAGTAATCCGAGAGAAGTCCCAATAATTCCCATTAAAAAGGCCTCTGTTACAAATATTTTCACCACATCGCCACCTCTAAATCCTGTGGCTTTCAGAATGGCAATGTCGTTGATTTTTTGCATAATTGTCGAACTCAGAATATTATAAATTCCGAAGCCCGCCACAATCAAAATCGCCATCGAGATTGCACCCATCATGGATTCTCGGGTTTTGTTACTACTCACCACATCGGCATTGCTGGTTTTCCAACCCTCAACGGTATAGCTTGTGAGTTGTTGTAGTTTTTCGACGTAAGGCTCCGTATTTTCCGCATCGGGTACGTTGATAAAAAGAGTCGTTACAAACGATGGTCCTTCTTTCATAAATTGCTGTGCCGTGCTGATATTTACATACGATTTGGAGTTGTCGTTCATGCTACTACCTGTCGAAAAAATACCCACGATTTTCAAGACTTTCACCACGCCAAAAGAAGAGGTTACGGTGATGTTATCATTCAATCCCAAATTCAATTTTTCTGAAATACCACTACCAATAATAATTCCGTTCAGATTACCCTGCAATGCCTCCGTTTTGCCCGCCACCATATATTTGTTAGTATTAAACATTTGGGCGTATTCAATCATATTTACGCCATTTCCAGCTCCTTTTACTTGGGCTTTCCCACGGTTATAAAACGCATCAAAATTCACCTGAGCAATGGCGTTCGTAACATAAGGCTGACTTTTTACGGTTGCCAAAAGGGCTTCGGGGTTGATGATTTTCTTGGAGAGCGTCGTAATTTGGGGGTTGATAATGACCCTCAACGTATTGGTATCATCCGTTGGGAGAGAGAAGGGTTGGCTTATTTCGTCACTTTTGTAAATTTTGATATGAGCATTATTTTTGAAAACTTCGCCCGTGGAGAATTTAGAAAATCCAGAATCCAGCGAGTTCATGAATAAATAAATGCCTACGCCAATTGTTACGCCCATTGCCGCCACAAAAGTTTGCTTTTTTCGAGTAAAAATGTGCGTGAGGGCAATGTCTAAGTTTATGCTATTTTTCATAATTATTTCATCATTGCTCCCCCTACTTCTGAGGTAGCTACGTTATTTGCTGCAAGATTTTCTGTTATCAATACCGTGTTATCCGAAATTCCACTCAATACTTGCACCCAATTGCTACTGGCAAATTTTGTCGTTATTTTCACTTTTTCTTTTTGGTCTTTTATCTGAACAAATCCACCAAAATCCACATAATTTCGAGGAATCAGAAGGGCGTTTTTGTTAACTCCGACCACGATATTTGATTGTAATTGTGTCTTGACAATCGCAAAATCTAAGGCTTCGTTAAAAGTGAGTTTACAAACAAAAGACTGCGTAGCTTCGTCAAATGAGGGGTAAATCTCCGCAACAGTGGCTTTGTAAGCCTTTTCGTTATTGGTATTCAGTTGTACCAAAGCCTCTTGTCCGATTTTGATTTTACCAATATTACTTTCATCAATATTCACCTTTGCGTAGATGTTGGTAGGTTCGCCAATCAGGGCAATGGCTTCTCCACGGGTTACGTAGTCGCCAACTTGCTTGTATTTTTTGAAGACTTTTCCTCCTTTCACCGCCCTAATTTGATTTTTAGTAACCGCAACGCTGTTTACTTCCTTCGCAACTTTATTACTCACCACTTGTTGATTGGCTTGAACTTTCAATTGCTTGTAATATTCCTGCGAGCTTTCATACATACTTTTTGAGTTTTTGTATTGTAATTCAGCATTTTCAAGGTCAATTTTTGCTACACTATTGCTCTCCCAAAGTTTCTGATAGCGTTGAACTTGCACCAAATCTTGCTCCATTTTTTGCTTGTTGATTTGGATAGAATGTTGGGCTTGCAACAAGGCAGGGGCATTATTTTGAGCATTACTTTGAGCAATTTCAAATAATTCTTTGGAACTCCCCTGATTCAATCCGCTCTCTTTGTTATCGACAACCGCCAAGATTTTTCCTGCACTCACGGAGTTGCCTTCTTCAAAATTTACTGCCGTCAAATACCCATCGGTTTGTGCTTTGAGGGTGTAAGTATTTTTTGCTTCCAAGATTCCCGAAGCGAAAACGGTTTCGATAACATCCTTTCTGATGGGCGTAGTTTCTTGGGTTTGCTTCCCGCAAGAAGCCAAGAGAAAGGCTGTGGCTATGATAAAAAAGAACCTCACCCCCAGCCCCTCTCCGATGGAGAGGGGAGTAGTACTTGCAAGGATAACTCCCCTCTCTTTTGGAGAGGGGTCGGGGGTGAGGTTTTGTACGAGGCTATGGTTTTGGTTCTTTGTCAATTTGAATATGTAATTTTTCATCTTATTTAATTTTATTATTAATATCAATTTTGGCTTGTGCCAATGAAATACTCACTTTGGATGAATTGAGGCTATAAATCGCATTGGTTAGTGCATTAAAACTATTCAAAACACGGTCAATACTGATTAAACCTTCGTTGTATAAATTTCTATTTTTGGCATAAGTTTCTTTCTGAATCTCTACGATTTCAGTATAATTTTTGGTTTGAGAAATGGCTTTTTCCCAATCAGTTTCTAATTGTCTGGTGGTTAAATCTGCCTTGATTTGAGCCTGTTCTGAATTTTTTCGGGCTAAATCATAGTCATATTGAGCCTTAAATTTGTTGCTCAATGTGTTGGCATTGGGCAGGGGCAAGTTCACCCGTAAGCCTATGTAATTACTCGTAATCCATTTGCCACTTAAAATTGAAAAGTCGTTGTTGTACAAATTGAAGGCATTATTAAAAATCAACGAAGCCGTCGGAGCAAATGCCTTTTTTGTTTTTTGAATAGTGGTAAAAGCCGATAACTCTCTCAGACGATTGCTTTCAATTAACAGATTATTGAGTTCGACCACGGGGCGTTGCATATCAGAAATAGGATTATTCTTCTCCAAAATTTCGATGTTTTCACTTTCAGGAATGTCACTCAGGATTTTTAACGTAGTATAATTTTGCTTAACCAAAAATTCAATCTGACGAATATTCTCCTTGATTGTCAGGGAGTTAACTTTACTATCGTTCATATCTTGCTGTTTTGCAATGCCCTGTTTGTATTTGCGTTGAGCCAAAGCCAGAAGCGAATCAGCAATGGAAAGATTCTGTTTGGTGCTTTCTAATTGCGTGTTCAGTTGCACAATGTTGTAATACGCCGAAGCAATATTGTCGTGTAGATTTTTGCGATTGAGTTTATTATCACTTTCAGAAATCTGGATATTGATTTCGGCTAATTTATAGTTCTTCCAACCTTCCAAATTGAGCAATTTTATGTCAATGTTTTGAGTAGAATTAGTATTGTACTGAACCCCAAATTGGACTTCTTTAAATTCGCCTGGCTTACCTCCCAAAATCTCAGCGGGAAGAATATTCACGGGCAAACGAGTATTATCCGTAAAAGTTGCCGATACATTCACCATAGGGTCGGCGATTGCCAATTTTGAAGCCAAGAGCGTTTTTTTAGCCTGTAACAATCGAATGTCGTTGGCTTTTATCGAAATATTTTTTGCATCAGCGTAAGCCAAGAGGCTTTCCAAATTTTCAAACTTTTGTTGGGCTTGAATATCAGCTAAATGACTGACTAACAGAAATATAATTAAAAAAATCTTCTTCATTTTTCGTTAATTTACTTTGCTGAACAATAAGGTTTTGCTCATAAAAAACTTCTTGGCAACCGCCTTTAATTTTCCATTTGCATCCAAACTGATGGTTATATTCATTTCTTTGGCAGTGTCAGTTGGTTTGATAATTCCTTTCAAACTTGGCGAATTTGCCTCGTACTTACATTTTTGAAATAGCAAATGTCCCACTGTCATTTTTGTGTCAGCGGCAGAAATAATTTTACCGTAATACATTCCATCCTTAGCGAGGTAAACTTCTACGATAGATTTTCCGTCTTCCTCAAACTTCCATTTGCCAAGCATTTTGTCTGGATTTTGAGCCATAGATGCAAAGGTGAGCATCAAAAGAGTAAGTGTTAATGTGATTGATTTCATTGGTTTTTTGAATTATTTATTCAAATTTCTAATGAAAAAAAGTGGGAAAGAATGAAGTATAAACCGAAATGGACAAAATGGAATTGAAGTGGACAAAATGCAAAAAAACAACAAAAGCCCCCATAAATTAATACGGAGGCTCGTTTGGTTAGGGAATAAAAATCAACCAAAATTTATTTAACAGTCGTACTCAATTTTTGAACCGTATAAGCCGAAAAGTAACCCAATGCCCCGCCTGAGAGGTTTGTGACGGGGTTCGTAGGCGTTGTGCCTCCACCTGGTCCATTGGGATTTATTGAATTCAGTGAGAAGAAATAATCGTAGGCGGCTTTGTCCAAGCAACGCATTTCTACTGTGATGTTATCTCCTAATTTTATGTCAAAATCTCTACTAATTATTGGTCTGGTATTTGGTTCGCCGTTTCCGACATTATCATTTGCCAAAATCAGAGATTTATCTACCTCATTATTTCGGGTTTGGATAAAACGATAATTGTTGCCAATTGTCTCAGGGTCAATGAATTGTGGGAGAATATTGTATAAATCGACTTTGCTACCAGGTCTTTTAAAAATACTGACTGGCGTTTTCAGACCTGTGAGTTTGGTGGCAGTAGGCATGGTACTTTTCGCCATAAAAGTTTGTCCATCTGTTTTTATAGATAGCGAGTACGTTTTCCCTTCTTCCCCTTTCATTTTCTGAGTTTTATAAATACCCGAAGCCATCTCAATGAGTTTTTCAGTAACCCCGAGATTATCCGTAATCGTCACATCCGCCCCTTTGATGGGAGGGAAATTATTAGCATCGCTAAAATTTACAGTTTTAGTAATTGTAATCGTAGCTACCTGATTTTGAGGTAGTTCCGCTTCAACTACATACTTTGAATTAGAAGAATTAAGGTCTAATTCTATTTCTTTTGTGCAGGAAAGCCCCCCTAACCCCCAGAGGGGGAGTAATATAGAGAGCATTATCTTTTTGAAGTTCATTTTATTGAAATTTAAGGTTTTTATTTTTAGTCCTTCCCAAAATTCCCCCTCTGGGGGTTAAGGGGCTTTAAAATTTAAAATTATAAGTCACACTCGGCACCCATTTGAACAAAGATGTTTGGGTGGCAACAGTTTTGCTTGGGTCAGTTTTGCTATCCTCAAAGGTGATAGTATAGGCATTTTCTCTTCCGTAAAGGTTATAAACCGAGAAATTCCACGAGCTTTGGAACTTGCCTTTTCTGGGTTTTTCGTAGGTTGCACTGATGTCCAAGCGGTGATAGTCTGGCATACGGTAAGCGTTTCTTTCAGTATAGTAAAAAGTGGTTTTGCCCGCCACGTTGTATTTTCCACTCGGGAAGGTAACGGCATTGCCCGTATTGTAAACAAAATTGCCTGATAATGACCACTTTGGAGATAATTGATACATTCCTACAATCGAAATATCATGGGTGCGGTCTTGTCTGGCGGCGTACCAATTACCGTCATTTATGCCTTCAATTTGTCTTTCTGTGCGTGAGAGGGTGTAACTCAACCAACCCGTAAATCTGCCCGTTTTCTTTTTGAGGTATAATTCCAAACCGTAAGCCCTGCCTTTTCCGTACAACAATTCACTCTCTACATCTTTGGCAGTTTGAATATCCGCCCCGTTTTTATAATCTACCTGATTTTGCATATTCTTGTAGTAAGTCTCGGCACTGAATTCATATTTATTATCCGCAAAATTTCTAAAATATCCCAAACTTACTTGGTCGGCAATTTCGGGTTTGATGTTGTAACTACTGCCTATCCATTGGTCAGTCGGATTTGAACTCGTGGAATTACTCAACAAATGAAGGTTTTGCGTATTACGAGCGTAACCCGCTTTTAAACTACTTTGCTCATTCAAAATGTAGTTGAAAGACAAACGAGGTTCGAGGTTAAAATAGGTTTCTCCAATGGCATTATCGGCTAATTTAACGCTGTCGGTTTTGACACCTTTGTTGTAAATATTGTACGTTGTCCCTCCCAAAATACTCCAAGACGACAATCTCAGACCATAATCAATACTCAATTTGGGCGAAGCGGTGAAGGTATTGTTAAAATAAATGGCGTTCTCCCATGCTTTTCTTCCGTCTTTTATTTGGCTTTTGTTGGCATCACTATTACTCACCAAACTTCCAGGAGTGATGGTGTGATGAATAGAATTTATACCAAACCTCCAAGAATTTTTGGTATTCGGAAAATACTGAAATTCTTGTTTGAGATTCCAATCTCTGATTTTTGATTGATTAGAAAAGCTACTTTCACCACCCGAAACCTTAAATTCGTAGCTATAATCACTATAAATCAAAGAGGTATTCGAGAACCATTTGGAGTTGATGATGCTATTCCAACGTACAGTGGCAGTTTTATTGCCCCAATCAATACCGATGGCATCTCCAAAACCCAATCGGTCTCTCCCAAAATATCCCGAAACAAACAAACGATTATTCTCATTAATTCGGTAATTGGCTTTGGCGTTGAGGTCGTAGAAATACAATTGATTATCTTTAAAACTTTCCGATGCTTTCAAAAATAAATCGGCATAAGTTCTTCTTCCAGAAATCATAAAAGAGGATTTTTCTTTCTGAATCGGACCTTCAATACTCAAACGGCTACTAATCAAACCAATACCGCCCGAAGTCTGAAATTCTTTGTCATTTCCTTCACGCATACGTACATCCAAGACCGAAGAAAGCCTCCCTCCGTACTGTGAAGGGGCATTTCCTTTGATAATCGTTGCATCTTTGATGGCATCACTATTGAAGGTACTGAAAAATCCCAAAAGGTGAGAAGCATTATAAACAGGGGCTTCGTCCAACAAAATCAGGTTTTGGTCAGCCCCACCTCCACGTACATAAAAGCCACTATTTCCTTCACCTGCCGACTTAATTCCTGGTAATAATTGGAGGGTTTTCAAGACATCTTTTTCACCAAAAATCACGGGTAACTTAGCAATTTCTTGGATATTCAACTTTTCAGTTCCCATCGTAGTTTTCGTGATGTTATCGTCTTGTTTTGTGGCAGTTACGACTACTTCTTCCAAGACTTTCCCACTCTCCAAAGCCCAATCAATTTTTTGATTTTTATCTAAATTGACCGTCTTAATCATCTCATTGTACCCCACAAAATTTGCCCGAAGCGTATAAGTGCCTTTGGGTAAAGTAATAGAGTAAAAACCGTATTCATTGGCAGCTTTGCCCGTATTTGGGATTTCTTTGACCATGATGGTTGCCCCAATTAGTTCTTCGCCCGAAGACTTATCTCTTAGAGTTCCGCTAATGGTAAATTTGTCTTGTGCAGAGAGTGTAAAGCTCAAAAAAAGCATACACAATAAAGTAAACTTGAATTTTATCATTTTTAAAGTATGTTTAATTTTCGATTCAAAATTCTCATAAAATCATTTTTTATGAAATGGAGTAGTCGATGAAATGGACAAAATGGGATTGAAGTGGACGTGGAATTATTTTTAACCACAAAAAAGATAGAACTTCAAAAGCACTATCTATAAAACCAAAATCAGTCATGTTTATTTGGCAGTTTTTATGGTAATCGACTAAGGTTTGATTGAAGTAGATAGATTTGAGTATTACGAAGATGAATAATTGGAGAGATAAACAAGGCTGCATACTCTTTTGCATAAAAAATGCAAAAGAGTATGCAGCCTTTAAAACGTCAAGAAATCAGAATTTACTAATTTAACTGTCCGATTGGGTCGATGGTGTCCGTTTCAACCATAAGCATTACGGTCTTTTGAGGCGCCCTTGTTTTGTGCATTACTCCTTTTGAAACTGTTGCCCCTTCGTTTGGATTTAGTTCAATAGTTTTGTCTTCTAAGTCGATGAAAAGTTTTCCACTTAATACAAAGAAAAACTCATCGTCTTCATCGTGCTTATGCCAATGATACTCTCCTTCCACTATACCGATTCTCACAACGCTTCCATTTACTTTTGTAAGGGTTTGGTTGAACCATTTATCGGTACATTCCTCAACGACTTTGTTTACATCTATGAGTTCTTGATGGTCATACTTAATGTCCATTCGTTGATTGTAATTGAATTGTTTAGTCATATCCATTTTGAGTTTTTATTTATTTTTTTCCTCTATTCTTTCCAAAAATTTATCATAATTGATAATAAACCTTTCGTGAAAGCCCTCGCTTATGATTTCTTTTTCGTCACGACATAGGATTTTAAAACGAAGTTTGCGTCCTTCAACTTCAACTAACTCCACTTCTGCTGTAACTTTTTGTCCAATTGGCGTAGCCGCACAATGGCTCAAATCTACATACGTTCCAACAGTTCTTTCTTCTTCATTTAAGTATGGTCTAAGGGCTTCTATGCAAGTCCACTCTGCAAATCCAACAAGAAAAGCCGTTGCAAAAACGCTCGGCATATCAACAAAGCCTGGATAAAAATCTGACATTGCTGGTACAACGAGTTTTGCGGTCACAACTATATCTTGCTGAAATTTTAACCCTGATTTTAATTCTGAATATGTCATTTTTTTTCGTTTGTTCCGTCATTCAAAGGTAATAATTGAAAAGCAAAAATCAACTTTACCATTCACTCAAATCTATTTTTCTTTCACTAAAAACGACAACGTGTCTGCATTTACACCCGTGAAAATTCCGAGTCCATTAGTGGTTGAAGTGGGTGGTGTGCTAATATTCTGCGAGGTCGTTCCAGTGGTTTGGTAGAGTGCCACATAGTCTGGATTAACTCGTAAAAGTACAAGGTTATGTTTTCCAAAATATTCAAACTGAGGAGACCTTAATCGTGTTTCAGTACCTTGGACTGGCGAACTGGTAAAATTAATCCTTGGGAGATTTGAACTATTGGAGCTTGGCAAAGTCACAATTCTCTTAGGGTCGGTCTCTAAGTTTCTAACAGCCACAAAGTAGTAACCATTATTTGGATTTGACCACGATAAATTTATATCAACGTTTTGGTCTAAACCACCACCACCAAAGGGAAAACCTCCACCGCTTAAATCTATTTTAGTTCTGGCAATTGAAGTAATATCGGTCTTAAACCCCGTTGGTCTTTCGGGAATAATGGTACTCGCCGAAATAGTTTTTCCGTTATAATCAAATGATAATGAATACGTTACGCCAACTTTTAGTTTGACATTTGCCTCTGACTTGTACAAAGTATCTTGGACTTGTTTGAGATTATAGGTTTGCCCGTCACCCGTTACTTTAATGTTCAGCCCAGAGATGAATGTTTCAGTGCTGGAAAGGTCATCATTGTAAGCTATTTCCTTTTTTACCTTGATAGTAATGGGCTGATTTGCCACTAAATATCCTTCAATATTTGGTCGTCCTCCTTCGGTAAAATTGTTGGAATCTGTTTCACAAGAACTGAAAAGTGCAATCACTCCAAAGAGGATTATTGACGGTAATGTGTGTATGTTTTTGAAATATGAATTCATGATTTTATGTTCTTTAATTATTGATTATCAATTGTTTGTAGGGCTTACGCAAACTTTATTTCTAAGCCCATAGGGCTGTCATTTTGGTAAAAAATATGTTTCTCAGCAAATAGAAGCCCCATCGGGGCGAAAGTTTCGCCCCGATGGGGCTTCTCTCGCTACAATTATCTCTCTTTACCAGAATTTCGCCCCGATGGGGCTATTTTGCGTAAGTCCTAACTTATCTAAATTTATACGTAAAAGTGATATTAGGCGTAAACCCTAAATAATTCACATCCGTAATGGACAAATAAGACTCATTGGTTTCGGTATCGGTTAGGGTTTGATATTTTTTATACCAAACATTGGTGCGATTGTACAGATTGAAAACTGATAGTCCTATCGTTCCATGGGCAAAATTATAGGTTGCCGAAACATCCATACGATGCGAGTCTGGCAAACGATTTCCGTTGGTCTCAGAGGGATTGGTAAAGGCTTTTGGTTTTTCATCCAATAGCTTTACGGTGTATCCTCCAACGATGGAAGTATAAGGCTTACCCGAAGCATAAATCAAAGTTGCTCCCAAGTCCCAACGACCTAATTTATAAATTCCAACGGCTTTGAATTCGTGTCTCACGTCAAAATTTGAAGGGAATGGGTCTGCCGAAAATTGAGCAATATTTTTATCCGATTGAGCCAAGGTATATCCCGTCCAACCCGTGAAATTTCCAAATTTTCTTTGAATCAAAAAGTCGATTCCTTTTACTTTGCCAGTTCCATTATAGAAAGCCTCTTCTGCCACCAAGCCCCTACTGATATTTGGATTGAACCTTAGCGAATAACGAGTATCGTTGTTGATGTCTTTGTAGTAGGCTTCTACATCAAAAAGATAATCGTCTAATTCATAACTAAAACCTACAATGTAATGCGTGGAAGAAGTAACTGGAAGGGTTGAATTATTGGCTAAAACCCAGAAATTTCTACTGCCGTTTGAGATGTCCTCTCGCTCTACTTGCTTGGCAAATTGATAATAAATTCCCCAAGCACTTTTCACCTTCAAACGGTCATTGACAGCGTAAGTAGCTGATAAACGGGGTTCAAAATATACTTTTTTAGTAGCATCAAAGTAAGACATTCTCATCCCTCCCTTCATAGATAAACTACCCAATTTCAACTCATCTTGCAGGTATGTTGCCAAGATATTTCCTTTATCATTTTTATTAATGATTTGGAGTGTATCGTTTTGGCTATATGAATAATCAATGTTCATTTTATTACCTTGAATACCAAAAAACACTTGATTATTGGATGAAGTCCTGTATTCCATATCCACTTTTGCTGAGTAATCAATCAAATTATTAGATTCCAAAGTCCCAAATTTTACGGTTCGGTCTTCGTTGTTTCGAGAGAAAGTAATTTTGTTGGTGTTGTCTCTATCACTGAAAAAGTTTGAGTAACTCACCAAGGCATTTACATAAAAATTATCACTTACCCTCTTCGACCATTTGAGACTTGCTCCTGTATTTCCCCAAGCCGAAATATCGGAATTACTGAAACCACCACCACCGCCAAAACCAAAACTCTGATTTTGAGAATTATCCAAATCATCTTTCCCATTATAATAACTGAGTGTGATGTTCTCCTTTTCAGTAGGCTTGAATGTCAGTTTACCGTTTAAATCATAAAAATAAGAAGTGGCAGTCTGAGCACTTTGCAATTGACGACTAAAAGGATTGCCTCCGCCAGAACTTGTTGAGGATGAGTTACTTGAATTAAAATCACTGAAAATTTTATTGTAAAGCGGTCCTTCCCACGAGCGTCTGCCCGCCACCGAGAAGGTCAATTTTTTATTATTGGAGAGTGGTCCTTCTGCCCAAACGTTCGCACTCATCAAGGTTATGTCTCCTCCGAAATTATGCTCACGTTTGTTACCGTCCTTACTCGTAATCTCAACTACGGATGATATACGTCCACCAAATTTGGCATCAAAACCACCTTTGTATAATTGCACGTCTTTGATAGGATTTGAATTAAAAGCCGAGAAAAATCCGTACAAGTGATCCACATAATAAACCGTGAATCCATCATAAAGCACGAGATTTTGGTCGGGTGAGCCACCCCGTACATACAAGCCCGAAGACGATTGATTGGCTGCACTGATGCCAGGCATCAGTTGGAACGAACGGAAAATATCTTTCTCTCCAATGTTGGGTAATTTGGCAATATTCCGAGGGGTCATTTTGAACATTCCAATGGTTTCGGCGGCTTTCAAGACTTCGGTTTTTTCGCCTTTCACGACTACTTCGTCCAACTCAGCATTATCGGGTTCCATCTCAATCGTTACGCCATTGATGGGTGCATCAGGCACGAGTTTGATAGTTGTGGTGATGTAGCCAATATAACTCAGCACCAAAGTAGTGGTATCGGTTGGTACTTTCAACAAAGTAAAATATCCATCCACATTGCCCTGAGAGCCTGTTTTGTTACTTTTTATCATTACATTCACAAAAGGCAGAGGCTCAGAAGAACGTGCATCGATGATTCGTCCAGCGAAAGTAAATCCAAATTTTGTTGGAGCTTTGTTTGTTTCTCTATTGTTGATAACTGCAATTTTTGGGCGTTCAGTAGCCACTTGCCCAACTTGCACATTAGGCATATTGGGCGTAGTCGGACTTATGGCTGGCATATCCCCCGCATTTCCTCCGTAGTATGTCCCGCTGTTATAACTACTTTTGACATACACTTTTTGCGATTTCGGAATGATATTAACTACCTGATTGTCATCTACATAGAATTTCAAACCAGAACCTTTTAGCAAACCTTTCAAACCAGCTTCTAAGGTCATGTTATCAAACCAAAAACTCGCATATATGCCTTTGAGTATCGTTGGGTCAAATTTAAACTTTGCCCCAGTTTTGGATTCTAAATCCTGAAAGATTTCTTTCAATTGCCAATTGTTATAAAATTCGTCTTTGATTTTTATTCCCGTGGAAGTTGTCACTTGTGTAAATCCTTTCAAGGAAAATAAAAAAATGGTGGTCAGTAAAAGTGCTTTTTTCATACGTTTTCTTTAAATTGATATAATTTTGGGAAAGCTAAAAAGACCATCTAAAACAAACCAAAACGCATTAAAAATCCGTCCAATTGCTCAGAAATCAATCTTTTAGCTACATTATAGGAACGCAACTAAGCCCCAAAAGGTATCATGTCGGGATGGGTAATAGACCAGAATACGGAGTAGGTAGATGAAGGGGGAATCTACGAAGATTGGACTTTGTGGATGAGGGTTTCTAATAAAGTGTCACTAACAGGAATCTCGGTTTGTCCGATGAATAATTTGCTGCCTCTTATTTTTTCTATCTTGGACAAATTCACAATAAACGAACGGTGTACACGCATGAATTTGTTGGGAGACAATTTTTCTTCCATCGCCTTCAAGGACATTTTAGTAATAATTGCCTTGTTTGAGCCTTCTGTATAGATTTTGACGTAATCTTTCAAACCCTCAATATAGGTTACGTCGGCTAATTTTACTTTTACCAAACCGTAATCTACATTAACAAAAAAACTTTCCATACCTTCGACTTTATTTTGATGTAATTCTAAGGCACGAAAAACTGTTTTGGTGAACCTTTCGATGGACAAAGGTTTCATCAAATAATCAATCACTTCGAGTTCGTAACCTTCCAAGGCGTATTCAGCATACGCCGTTACGAAAACCGTCATGGGCTTTTTTTTCAAGGCTTTCAAGAAATCAGTTCCTATCATCCCAGGCATTTGAATGTCTAAAAACATCAAATCAACGGTATTGTTTTCAAGCACAGAAATAGCCTCAAAAGCATTTTTGCACGAAGCAACGTGTTCCAGAAACGAAACTTGTGAGATATACTCTTCGATGAGTTTGCGATTCATTTGCTCATCATCGACTACGATACATTTTAGCATAATTTTTAAGATTTTAACTTCAATTCCAAAGCTACCTCATAGCTCACTTGCAAGTATTTGATAGAAAGTAAATGATTTTGAGGATATAGTAATTCTAATCTTCTCTGCACATTTTTCATTCCAATTCCCGATTCATTATCTTTCTTTTCATCAGGATTTCGCCCAACGGTATTTTTTACTTCAAAAAATAATTTTTCATCTTGTTGGTATAGTTTAATATCAATAGAAGGATGCTGAACCATCGCTACGCCGTGTTTGAAGGCATTTTCAACGAACGGAATCAACAACATGGGTTCTATAAAGTAGTTGCTTTTAGGCGTTTGAATGTCGCATTTTACCTCAACATCTCCATCAAATCGTAGTTTTTGAAGGTCGATATAATTCTGTAAATATTCAATTTCGGTTTTCAAAGGAACTTTTGATACATCCGATTCATACAACATATAACGCATCAAATCCGCCAATTTCACAACCACTGTTTTGGCATCGGGAGAGTTTTTGTGAATCAAATATACCAGTCCATTCAATACGTTAAAGATAAAATGAGGGCTTATTTGCGAACGAAGAAATGACAATTCTGACTGCATTCGTTCAGCTTCTTCGGCTTGTCTGAGTTTTTCTTGGTCATTAAAATACGACAAAAGTCCATAACCCGTACTGATGGCTGTTACCATTATCAGAGGAACAATCGCAAATGATTTAAAACTGGAAGGACTACCAGTATTTAGAATAATGTCTCGAAGTGATTGAAGGATTAAATACGAAACCGAAATAAGCCCAAATAAAGACAGCACATAGCACAAAACTCCTTTCTTGTGAAGTATTTTGGGTATGAGCCAATCACTATTAAGAAAAAAAACAATTGCGTTAAAACCTGTGAGAGAAAGAATTGAACTAAATGAAATGGGATTTTTGGGTAAAACAAAGGTTTTCTGTGGTCCAAAAAATAGGGGAAAAATAATGAGAATACCCCAAAAAAGGATGTGAAAAAGTGCTTTAAAAAGTGTATCAGTTGAAATTTTTTTGGACATAATATTTTGATTGAATAAGTGGTAATACTAAGAATATTTCTCAAAATAACCAATCAAAATAGACTAAAATGCCAATTTGGATGATAGAGAGGCTTATTTTGAAAATCATTCAACCATTCGCCAACCAATCCAAAAAAGAAGTAACTTTCAACTTACCCACAATAATTTGTTCATCAAACGGAAGCGTAAGATTAATCACAATTTTGCGATTGAAGTAATGTGAAGCATCTTTTATGGCTTTTCGATTGATAAGAAACTGCCGATTGGCACGGAAGAAAGTAGAGGAAAAAGTGTGTTCTAAAACATCTAATTTCTGAGAAAGTAAATGTTTCTTTTGGTCGAAAGTGTAGGCAAAAACTACGTTATCTTCAATATAAAACAGAGCGATTTTGTCACCCTCCAAAGGAATGATTTTATCGCCTTGTTGCATAATGACCGAAGGCGTTTTTGTCGGAAAAAGCTGATTTTTCAAAAGGCTCATTAAGTTCGGCATTACATCTTCTTGGGGAGCTAATTTTTCTTTCAAAGAATGGTATTTATCTAAGGCTTTCTCAACGGTTGATTTTGAAAAAGGCTTCAATAAATAATCAATTCCCACGGTTTTGAAGGCTTGTAAGGCATATTCGTTGAAAGCCGTACAAAAAATAACGGGCGTACGATTATTAACTTTTTCAAAGATTTCAAAACTTAAACCATCACCTAATTCTATATCCGAAAAGATTAAATCAAGCTCAGGTTTGGTCTTGAAAAAATCAATGGCTTCTTCAACCGAGTGGAGCAAAGACACGATTTCAATGTCATAATCAATGCCTTTTATGGTTTTGGCTAAATCCTTTGCCGTCAGTTTTTCGTCTTCGATGATTATGATTTTCATAGTGATTTTCATTTTTTCTGAATTTTCTACTATTTGGCAGATTGTACTTTTAATATCCATAGCGAGGGGTTTAAACCCCTCGCTATGGATATTAAAAGGCATATTATCTCAAAATTATATATTCCGACAAATAGTAGATAATTTCGTTTTTTTTATTTATTCAAAAAGGTGCAGTGCACCTCTAACCATCATCATTCACGATTTAAATCAAGTCAATAAATACCGTAAAATTTGCATCAGTTTTCAATACTTCAATCTCTTTATTCGCAATCAATTTATACCGCTGATTTAAGTTCTCTAAACCCGTCCCAGAGGGTATTTGAAGGGTTTTAGGTAATAAATTATTACGTATTTTTATCCGATTGTCCTCTACTGAAACCTCAATCAGAAGTGGTTTTTTATCAGTAAACGAATTGTGTTTAATGGCATTTTCTACCAAAGTTTGCAGGGCATAAACGGGTATTTTTTTAGATAAAAATTGCTCAGGAATATTGATTTTACAGGCAAAAGACTCTCCAAACCTCACTTTTTGTAATTCTAAATAATTATTGGTAAAAGTCAATTCATTTGCCAAACTCACTATTTCATTATTTTTTGCTTGAACAGAATATCGTAAAAAATCAGAAAGTCGAACAGTATAATCCTCTGCATTCGTAGGGTTTTCACTAATCAAAGATTTGAGCGTACTGAGGGCATTAAACAGAAAATGAGGTTGCAGTTGTTGAATTAGTATCAATTTTTGTGCCTCTAAATTATTTACCTTCAAACGTTCAATTTCTAACTCTGCACTTTCTTTTTGAAATTGTAAAATGATTGAATTTGAAATGATTAAAATGAGCGTATTCATCGCAATAGCAGGAATAAAAGGGAAAAATACATTGATTTCATCTGGTTTAAGATGAAGACTAACGGCAACAGAAATAATAATAGCTTGCACACTTAAAACAGTAGCGTAACTAAATAAATATCGTTTTAAACTATTAGAGTCTTTGATTTTTGAAAGGATAAAAATATTGATATTCCAATATATGAAAATGATAAAAGCCAACAAAAACCACATGATAAGGATTTTGGGCATCTGTAATTTTTCAAAAACAACCATCGGAACGCTTGCCGTCAATGACATGAGGGGAGATGAAATATATGCTGACCTTAATAGTTTTTTCTTCATGCAACAAATATAGAAGTTTGGTCTTTGAATGTCTATATTTTTGATTTGAAGTGGACAAATTGATAATTGAATATCTGAATCTGGATTTGAGGATTCGTGGATTTACAGGATGAGCCTATTAGATGTATTATTAAAAATATCAAAACCACTCTTTTGAAGGATGATTTTCAAATAAACTCATCCTATTTATCTTATCATCCTAAAATCCTGATTCAGAAATAAGGTATCTTTGTCAATAAAAATCAACAAAATGCACAAATTATTCACATTCCTCTTAACCCTAAATTCAGCAATTATTTTTGCTCAAACCGACACAACTACTACCTCAAAAGAACTCGAACCCGTTACGGTTTCTTCATCAAGATTTACTGCCAAAGATATTTCAATTCCTCTTTCAATAACCGTCATCGACCAATCAAGGTTACAAGTTGGACAATCCAAAATATCACTTTTCGAGTCTTTGGGAGCGATTCCAGGCGTTTTTGCGATGAATTCTGAAAACTTTGCTCAGGATTTACGCATTTCCATTCGTGGCTTTGGGGCAAGGGCAGCTTTTGGTATTAGAGGCATAAAAATTATCTCGGACGGCATTCCAGAATCTATCCCCGACGGTACGGCAAAAGTTGGAAATTTAGACGTGGGCATGATGGAACGCATGGAAGTTATCAAAGGACCTTCGTCAGGCTTGTATGGCAATGCTTCGGGAGGAGTGATTAGTCTTTTTTCAGAAAATCCCAAAGAACATTTTGCTGAATTTCAAGCCAATATCGGGGCTTATGGTTTACAACGTTATCAATTCAAAACGGGTCAAGAAATTGGCAAAGTGATGTATTTTGTCTCAGCCTCACGCCTTCTGAGTAGGGGCTACCGAGATAATAGTTCAATCGAACGTAATTTTTTGAATGGAAAATTGATTTATAATTTTTCGGATAAAAACAAACTGACTTTTTTAGTAAATTACATTGATAGCCCTTTGGCACAAGACCCAGGAGCGTTAATACAATCGGAATTAGATAAAAATCGCCAACAAGTACGTACCCAAAACCTTACTTTCAAGGCTTCCGAAACTTTCAGCCAGCAACGAATAGCCTTGATTTATGACCATACTTTTAATCAAAAACATCAAATAAATGCCCGTGCATTTTATTTGAATCGTGATTTCTCAAATCGTCAAGCATTTCAAGTAAATGGACAAATTGCCTTCAATCGTGATTTTTCGGGAGGAGGATTTAATTATCAATTTACGACTAAAAACTATCGTCTAAAAACTGGCTTAGATATTGAAAATCAACAAGATAACCGAAAACGTTTTGATAATTTAAGTGGAGAACAAGGCAATTTAAAACTTGACCAAATAGAAGAATTTAGAAACATTGGCGTATTTTTATTACAAGAGTTTACGATTATTCCGAAGTTAAAATTATCTCTCAACACCCGCTTCGATGATATTCGTTTAGAGATTTCGGATAAATTTCTCTCAGATGGTAATCAATCGGCAACCCAATCATTTCAACGATTCAGTCCGATGGCGGGGTTGTCCTTCTCTCCTACCCTTTCGCAAGCTATTTTTGCCAATATTTCAACTAATTTTGAAACCCCATCTTTGAATGAATTATCCAATAATCCAACGGGCTTAGGCGGTTTCAATCCAGACCTAACACCCCAAAAATCGAGGAATTATGAAGTTGGTTACAAAGGAATTTTGAGTAAAAAATTTAGGGCTGATATTTCAGTATTTTATATTGAAGTGGAAGACGAAATTGTGCCTTATCAAATCACTGGTCAGGTTGGTAGAACCTTTTTCAGAAATGCAGGATTATCAGAAAGAAAGGGCTTAGAATTGGGTTTGTCCTACAAAATTCGTTCAGGGCTGACGACCTTTTTTAACTACACCTTCTCAGATTTTCAATATAAAAACTACGCCACAACTGCGGGGAAATTTGATGGAAATACTTTGCCAGGAATCCCCAAACACAATATTTACGGAGAAATTAGGTACTTCCCACGTATAGGCATTTACGCTATCGCACAGGTTAGAAGCATTGGAGAATTATACGCAGACGATGCTAATTTGACAAAAAATAATTCCTACGCAACGGTCAATTTGAGAGTAGGTTACAGAAAGCAAATCAAGAGCTTAACCTTTGAACCTTTCGTCGGAATTAATAATTTATTCAATGAAATTTACAATGCCAATGTTCAGATAAATGCAACTGCCAATCGTTATTTTGAACCTGCGGCGGGGAGTTTTGTTTTTGGGGGAATGACGGTTAGAGTTGGGAAATAGTTTTTTACCGCAAGGACGCTATGACGCAAAGAAAATTAGCGACATAGTTTCTTTACGATAAAATTTTGACCTACGGTTTAGAAATTAAGGGTAAAATACCTTTTCGTTTCAAAAACACAAACCCATTTTCTTCTTTGATGAATTCTAAATTGGGATGATTTCGGTAATCATCATAACGGTCAAATTTTGTTACAAAAAATACAGGTTTATCTACTTTCCCATTCAAAAGCCAATCTTCGTAGGCATCCCCTTTCTGAGCAGTAATGGACGAAACTGGTTTCTGAAAATAGAATAAATGGGCGTAACTTTTAAAACCAAGTGGATGAATATAAACATCCTGTCCTCGCTTGGATTCATAAAAATCAATGGCTGCTCCTTGGGTATATCGCTCAATTTTAGGGACGACTATTGCCCCAAATAAAAATAAGCAAATGGCTGTGGAGAGAGATAGTGTATAGATGAATGTTTTTTTGCTCCGTTTGGTCAGAAAAAATATGGCAAAAACAATCACAACGAAATAAATAATCCCAATAAACATTTCGTAAAAGTGCCAATCTACTACCGCTTCGAGGTTTTTGACGGCAAATGGGTCTTTGATATAAGGAATTATTTTCTGAGCATTCATACCAACGTAAGGCACAGCCGCCAACAAAAACGACAAAATAAATCCGATAAGAAGTAGTCCAAAACTTACCCATTTGCTCCACAAAACCTTGTCATTGAGCCAGTCATAGAGAAATTTAGTGGCTAAAAAAGATACTGGGAAATAAGCCATTGATGAATAGTGTACAATCTTGGTGGTAACGATACTAAACAGAATCATGACGACCCAAAACGTAATTTTCATCCAAACCAAAAAAGTATTTAGCTCCCTTGAATTACCCTCAGTTTTTGAGTGATTGTAGGTAAAAGCCCGAATCGCAAAAATTGAAATCGGGAAGCATCCAATCAGTACCACCACAAAATGATAGTAAAAAGGCTGTCCATGTCCCGCATCAGGTGTACTAAAAAGTCGGATTTGGTAAGTGATAAATTCGTTTACAAACCAGAACCCGTTGTTAATCAACTCATTAGCAAACCAAATGGATGCTACTAACACACAACTAACGCCAAAAACAAGAAGTTCTTTCCAACGTAAAAATTGTTTGAATCGAGAATATCCAAAATAAAAGAATACTGTTAATGCCCAAATTAATCCTGCAACAGGTCCTTTTGTTAAAATCGCTAATCCAATAAAAACTCCCGCAAGCGTAATATTTAGCAAAGATTTTTCGGACTGAATTTTTGCCTTGAAATTAAAATAAATACCTAAGAAAATAAAGAGGTTGAAAGTCGGGTCGATAATACCAGATTTGAAATAAAGGTGCGGCGTAAATGCTCCGAGGTACATCAATGCCCAGATAAAACCGAATCTTTCACCTTGTAGTTTTTTACCAATTAAAAATAACGTTATCAGTGTAAAAACTCCAATTAAGGCATTCGGGAAACGTGCGGCAAATTCGTTGATACCAAAAAGGTGCATGGCGACGGTTTGCATCCAAAAAAATAGGGGCGGTTTCTCCCAAAAAGGCTTAAAATCAATTTGAACACGGCTATAATTACCCGTAAGAATCATCTCTCGGGCTGATTCGGCAAAATTGATTTCATCCCAATCAAATAAATGTACACCTCCCAAAAATGGAAAATAAAAACAACAGCCCAAGACGATAACAAAAAAGAGTTTTGTAGGGATTTGATACATAAAATCGGACATTAACGAGTATTTGATGAACAAAGGTACTAAATTCCATCAGCCTGTAAATTGTATAACACAAACTGAAAATTATTTTTCTTTACTTTCATTAAAAACTCCATTACCTTTGCAATCCGAATTACACATGGGGGCGACCGGTATTGACAGCTTGTGCGGTTCGGTAGTAAGCACGTCGGGAGTTGGTCTTGACCTCCCGTAAATAATCAGTCCAAACAAACAATCGGCAATACTTCGTATGCCATGGCAGCCTAATTCTTAATTGAATTACGTTTTGGATAGTCCCAATTAGATTGCGACTATTCGCCACCTCCCACTCCGCTAAACTTTGCCGTGGAGATTTGGGGGGACGCTTCGCAAAGTCGAATGTTGTGATTTCTCTAAGCAAACATTTAGTACAGAGAGGATAAGGATGGAATTTGGTCTGGCTTGAACCTTGACCGTCTCGAAAAAATAATCAAGACTAAACGTGTAGAAAGTTATCGAGTTCCTTGTCTGGACGAGAGTTCGAATCTCTCCGTCTCCACAAAAAAGCCTTTAAATCAGTGATTTGAAGGCTTTTTGTTTTTATTTATTCTGAGGTCGTCCTCCACCACCTTGAACCATTTTCTTCTTATTCTCCTCATACAATTTCAACTGTTCTTCGGTCAAAATTGGCTTCAATTCCTTGTCTTTTGCCTCCATCATGGGCTTCATTTTTTCACGCATTTCTGGTGAAAATCCTCCATTGGCTTTGATGGTCGAGTCCATCATCATTGCGTATTTTACATTGATGGCTTCTACTTTGTCAAACTGTTCTTTCGATAAGGTCAGCAACTTTTTCATTTGCTTAGTTTGATTATAGGCACGGTCTTCGGGAGAGAGTTGTTGATAGCCACCTCCGCCACCTCCTTGCCAGTTTTGTGCATTAGCATTGAATCCAAAAGCAATGATTGCTACGATTAAAAATGATTTGATTGGTTTCATGATTATTTTGGGTTTGGCATTACTCTTTTAATAATTTTACAACACTACTTCTTTCACTATTCCCAACTCTCAGAAAATATTGCCCTGTCATCAAATTCTTTACTGAAAACGTCTGGACACGGTTTTTGATGTTTTCACTCCAAAGCATTTTTCCAGAAATATCTACTAAAAGTGCTTCGTAATTTCTTCCTGAAAAGTCATTTATTTCAATGGTAATATCCTCATTTGTTGGGTTTGGATATGCTTTGAAAACATCATTAATTTCTCCTTGAACTGCCAAAACTTTAAATAAATTTGGAATACCATAACCCAAATTCTTATCAGGTTTATCCGCTTGACTACCTGCCTTTCTAATATTATCCATCACTTGCATTGCTGTTAGAGTTGGATTGGCTTGCCAATATCCTGCCACCATTCCACAAAGAATTGGTGATGAAAAAGATGTTCCAGAAGCTGTGCCAACACTGCCACTTGGGGCTACAACAGCGGCACTTTGACCCATTGCCGCTACGTCTGGTTTAATCCGCTTATCGGTTGGAATCCCCAAAGAACTAAATGAAGCATACGTTTTATTGGCAGTAACCGCCCCAACCGTAAGTACAGAATCAGCATCTGCGGGTGTAGAAATGTATTTCCAAGAGCCATTTCCATCGTTTCCTGCACTAATTACACAAATAATCCCAACACTTGCCGCCCAGTCTGCCGCACGGGCTGCGATGGTAGTATTACCGTCTAATTGTGCGTAGGTATGGTCTGTTTTTACATCGTCAAAAGTGGTATAACCCAAAGATGAGTTTATCAAATCAACCCCTACGCTATCGGCATATTCAGCCGCAAAAAGCCAGTTAGCTTCTTCGATAACATACTCAGTTGGAGCATCTTCTGAACGTAACAATAAAAATGAAGCCTTCGGAGCCGAACCTACCATTTGTCCTTCTGCAAACGCTCCCATACAGGCAAGCACCTCCGTTCCGTGTGCATCGTCCTCATACACTGAGGTTTCTTTTTTGACAAAATCATACGTTCCTACGATTCTTTTTTCATCAAAAAGTGCTTTGAAAGCGGGTATTTTATCTGCATTATTAAAACCTGCATCCAAGACTCCAATCATCATACCTTCCCCTTTAAAACCCAAATCGTGCATTCTATCCACGCCAATCATTTCGTTTTGAGTTTTTGACAATCCATAGTTAAACCCTTGAATATCAGTTGTTTCAAACTTACTTGCCTTTCTCCCTGAGCGAGAAACTGGGCTGTCAATTGAACCATTTACTTCTAATCCCTTTACGAAAGGTAATTTCAAAATGGTCTGTAAATTAGTCGCAGAGGTTTGTACCAAAGCGGCATTCATCCAACGAGAAGTAAACATTACCTTTGCTCCCGTTTTGGTTATTTCAGAAATGTAAGATGGATTAACAGGCAAATCACGAGTTTTGACCGTAATTCCTTGCTTCTGACGACGATTTACTGAACGCTGAGAAAGAAACTCCAAAGGCTTTGAAACGGAATAGGGCGAATTCGTTTTGTCCTTGAAAGTGATGAGATACTTTGCTGGCAATTGAGCGTTACATTGGGCAGTAGGCAGTAGGCAGTAGGCAGTAAGCAATAACCACAATGTATTAGGCAATTTGTACTTTAAAATACGTAATTTTTCTTTTGCTAATATGAGAGGAGTATGTTTTCTAATACATCCCAAAACAGGAAATACCCAAGATGTTGTATTGCCATACTGCATACTACATACTGCATATTGATATCTACTTTTCATATTTTCTTAATTTTTAAAATCCGTTTAGTGCCAAAATCTATTTTCCCTTTTCCCAGACAATCGCCTGTATTACAATAAGATACATTTGTTTTTTCTTGATATATCATGCCTACACCTTCTGCGTAAACTTCTATTCTTTTTTTCAAATCTACCAAAGTCGAATCATTCTGTTGAACTACGGTCATGGTATTTGGATAATCTAAAAACGGCTTACGTACATTTTTCATTTCGTAAGTGTCAGTCATTAAATTATTAAATAGATTTCCATCCCACTTTACACCATCTTTTACGGGGAAAATCATTTTTACGTAAGTTACATTATTTTCTGTTTTGAGGGCTTTATCAATGTCTTTTTTTGCTGTAAAAACAGAGTCAATCGCCCAATTTTGGGAGTCATTCTCACGACGATAACGTTCTATTCGGAGGGTTTGCTTTCCGTCAGTATCTTGAAAAAACGAAGCGGCTAATTCTTTAAGTTGATAGGTTTTTATGATGGGGGTAGTCGTAAGGGTATATTGTGTTTCGGTTACTTCATAAACGTTTGATTTGCCGATAGATGGATAAAAAAACTCAGCACCAGTTTGTGGAGGTGCTACACATCCACAGTCGAGATTAGGAGTACACCCGATCAATAGCGTTAAAACCAAACAGGTAAAAGCCGTGAGGACTTTTACCTGTTTGGTGATGATATATTGAAATATTTTCATACGATTGGTATGTAGGGGCGTATCGCATACGCCCGTTTATTCATCCGAGGGCGTATGCGATACTCCCCTACTGCATTTTTTCACCTAATTCCCAGAAGGCACTAACCATGCTTGTTGCAACTTCATTTGCTCTTCACTTGGGCTTTGCATAGGCGTAAGAATATTTTTTTCCTCTACTTCTGGAATAAATAATTTTCCTGAAAGTTTTGTTTCAACTTTCTTATCGCCATCTTTTCTTTGGACTACAAAATTCACTTCGTCACCCTCTTTGGCACTCATCATAAATTCGCTACGAGTTGTTCTGAAAGTTTCTAAGCCCAATTTTTGACTATTCAAAGATACTAATTCATCGCCCGCTTTGAAGCCTATTTTTTTGCCAAATTCATCAATTCCATCTTCGTCGATAATAAAAATCGCTTTTGATTCTGGATTGATTCCTAAGTTATAAACAGAAAATCCCAACGTTTTTTCTTTCTTTTTACGACTTTTCAAATAATCAATTCCAACACTTTTCAAGGTTTCTTGGATAGGCAAAGGCTCTTTTCCTTCAACATATTTGGCAAAAAACTGACGGATTTCAGGTTGTTTAGAAACCTCCGTGATTTTGTCAAATAATTCATTATCGTTGAAAGATTTTTCTTTACCATAATACTTCGACAAATCACGCATCAGGTTTTGCGTACCATACTTTCCACCTGATAATTGACGCAATCTAATATCTAAACACAAGCCAATCAATGCTCCTTTTTCATAAACATTTTGATACTGCTCTTTATGTTTCTCTAAAACATCAATCGACATTTCTGTAAAAGGAAGATTGTCCTTGTATCGGTCATTCATATTGCTGATTTTTGATTTCAACATATTCAAATACATGGGCAAATCAATCAGATTATGCTTCATTTGCATATGTCCCGCTGCGTATTCGGTCATTCCTTCGTACATCCAAAGGTGCTTTGACATTTTTGGATTGTTGAAATCAAACTCGCCAATCTCGGTTGAGTGGATGCTCAAAGGCGTAACGATATGGAAAAACTCATGCGAACAAACGTCCTTCACAGTCTGAGAAAGTTCTTCGGCTGATGATTCTGGTAAATAATAAAACGAAGAATAAGAATGCTCCAAAGCCCCAAAACTTCCTCCTTTCAAATTATCAGAAAGCACAATCACAAAAGCATATTTTTTGATGGGTAATGTTCCGCCCAAATACTCTTTTTGAGCTTCTAAAAGCGTTTTTACATTATCACCAATTTCTTTTGCGGTTGCTTTTTTATTAGGAGAATACACCGAAATCAAAATATCTGCCCCACCTACTTTCAAAATCGTAGTATCTGGTTGGCAATACATGATTGGAGCATCTACTAAATCATTATAGTTGGCAGTAACAAAAGTATCATTCTGAGAATTTGACTTCGTAGCCACCAAAGAAGTAGCTCCATAAAATCCTTTCGGTTTTGTGAAAGTTACTTCGTAGGTCTGACGTTTCATATCATCAAAATAACCAATGAATCCGTGTGTATTGATGGCAAATAATTTATTTTCTTCAATATCCGTTCCCGCAGGTTCAAATATGTACTCACCCGCAATCTCAGGCGAATCCCACGTATCATCTACTAAATAAGTAATTTTATTTAAAGATTTTGCACCTTTTATTTTGTAACTATTTTTATCTAATTTATCTATTACAAGAGCTTTCCCAGAAGCATCAAACGCTTTAAAATCAGACACATAACGTCCGAAATCATAATTGGCATACGTGCCTGGGACGATTTTAGGTAAATTATAAACGACCTCATCTTTCAAAATTTTAGGCGTAATTAACGACACCTCCAATTTATCATTTTGGACTTTGGTTAAATCAATAAAGAATTGATAATTAGTGGTTTGTGAGACTTTCTGAGCGAAAGTATTTAGGCATAAAAACAGAGCCGCAAGCGTTAAAAATGGGTATTTCATTCGAGAATAAAGTTTGTTTTAAAATAATTTTGCAAGTTAATAATCTTTGATGGGATATTAACGAAGAGGGCGGGAAGAAAGTGTTTAAATGTAGGATTAGAAACAACCATTTTAATATTATCTTCGTCTCAGTTATAAAACGATTTAACATGAAAGCAATAATTACACTTTTGATTATTATGAGCCATTTATTTCAAATTGAGGCTCAGACTCTGAAATACAATCCTTTCAAAGTAGATGTTACCACGGGCATAGGAGCATCACGCTCTGCCGTTGGGTTAGCGATTGCTGTTGAACCAAAGTATAAATTCAGTAATAGTTTTAGTGCTGGGTTGAGATGGGAAAATGCACAAGCGTATAGTTTGAATGAATACAGAGGACTTCCTATTAGTCCTTATGGTCCAGATGGTTGGATAAATTCTTTCGTTTTTACGGGGGAGTTTTCTACATGGGAAAATTTAGTAAAAATGTTTATCGGTGGAGGAACGGGTTTATATTTTGCAAATTTTGATGTCAGTAAAAATCAAAATTCTTATGCAAAGCCAGGTTTTGTTTTAAGAGGAGGATTCCAAATTGGACATTTACGATTAGTAGCTGAAAATAATTTTATTCCTGATGAAAATTACAATCTCAATTATTTTAATTTTAAAATTGGAGCAACTTTGGGTGGAGGAAAAAAATAATAGATTTTATCAAGAATAAAATGCTTCTGGGGTGATTCAGAAGTATTTTCTATTTAATCTAATCTTAATCCCCCAATCACCTTCCTTTCTCCATCTCCACGACCTCCACATCAAAAACCCGTTTCCCATCAATTTTCAAGCGAACTGCCGTTTGGATATTATGAAAACCGTGCGTTCCAGCCGCTCCTGGGTTGATGTAGAGCATTCTATCACGATTTAAATCTCGTTTTACTTGAAGAATGTGCGAATGTCCACAAACGAAAATGTCAGGTTCTTGGATAGCAAAACACTCCAAAGCATCGGGTTTATACTTGGACGGCGTTCCTGCGATGTGCGTCATACCCACGATGAGGTCTTCGCATTGAAAATGAAGAATCTTAGGGTAAATCAGTCTCACGGTGGCATCATCAATATTTCCATAAACACCTTCGATAGGTTTGTAAGATTCGAGGGTATCCGAAAGCGAAACATTGCCCCAATCGCCAGCGTGCCAAATTTGGTCGCACCAATCTACGTGTTCCATGAGCCGTTCGTCTAAGTAACTATGGGTGTCGGAGATGATTAATATTTTTTGCATTTATAGGAAATTATCAATTGCTCTAAGGAAAAACGGTGCATGGCTAATAAAGTATTGAAAAAAATATCATAGGAATTTGTATTCCCCAAAAGTGACAACTCAATTTACTGACTATTTTTCATAAAAAAAACCCTGAAAAGTCGAAGACAAATCAGGGTCGTATTATGGGTTGAGTTAAAAACTTTATATAAGTAAGGATTAAAATTTTAAGGTCTGAGTACAAAGGGTGGGTGGAGTTTCGATTTCAGAACGTCCGCCAACATTCTTCATCAAATTTGCTCCACCTCCTTTGTGGTAATACGGTTCTGGAATTGATAGCTTTGCTCATCCGTTTTGCGTCCGCCAACACATTGCAGCGTGCAAAACTTTCCACCCCCGTAAGGTCTTTCCCGAAGATTGCCCTCTAAAAACGTCCGCCAACATCTTTAAATTGTTGCTTTCTTCGGGGAAAATTTTGTCAATTAGTAAACGGTCATAAATAGAAAATATACAACAGAATACGAATTGTTTGTTGAAACTTAAAACTGTGAAAATTGTGGAAATTTGGCAGAAGAAAATCTGCAAGAAAGGAAGTTCAATAAGAATTCCGCCACATTATTTTTCAAAGATTTGGTTCAGCTATATCAAGGCTTTTGGTTTGAATTCTCATGAAAAATCAGGAGAATTCAAACTCCTTAGCTTTACCCAAAAACTTCTCGTGGCGGCAAAAAGATTGGATTTTTGTCAATTACTAATAGAAATCTACGTTAAGATTTCCAATTTGTTTATTTCAATTACCGTGCCAAAAATTAATCTAAACACAATAATTATTTTTAACTACCCTTGCTATTTGGCGGAATTGCTTGGTTAATTAGAGTGTCACAAAAGCCGTGCCAAAGTTTTATTCCAACTTCTTCACTGCCAAACTCCGCCACAAATAAAAAACCGTGTAAGCCTCCCAATTTTTGAAATTCCTAAAGAATGAATCTAACGTTTCCCGACTTGGGCGTTTGTCAAATCCTTTCAAATTATGAAGAGCATTATAAAGTCCAACATCTCCGTAAGTTACACATTCCAAACGTTTTAGCGATTTCATCAAAGCATAATTTGCCGTCCACTCACCGATTCCTCGTACGCTTACGAGCAAGCGGATTGCCTCTGCGGTTGTGTGGGTGGATAAAATTTCTTTGGAGATATTTCCTGATACAAATTGTTTCGCAATTTCAATCAAATATTCAGCCTTACGATTCGAGAATTGTAAGGGTAATAAATCTTCTACCTTAATATTTGCTACTATCTCAGGCTTTGGAAACAAATAATAATCTGCACCTTCGTAGCTCAGTTTTGTTCCATAAACCTCTGTAAATCTGCGTTTTAGCTTATAAGCGAAGGTTAGATTTATTTGCTGCCCGATGATTGACCAACAAAGAGCTTCAAACAAATCTGGAATAGCCAACAGGCGTAAACCATTGTATTCGGATGCCATATATTTTAGTTCAAAATCCCTTTCTAATAATTTATAAAAAGGACTCAAATCACGGTCATAATCAAACCAATCTTTTACGAAATCTATAATCTTTTTTTCTGAATCATTGCCATGTAAAACCTTGATTTTCAAACAATTATCACTTTCTGTGATTTCAATTAAAGTAGGTTTTCCATCAATAAAAATAGCTTTCCTGACCGCATCGGGGCGTACTTCATGTAGGCAATCATCATAATTACGGTCTAAAAACCAGAGGCATTCTTGGAAAGAAAAATTTTTGAGGATTGGGATTTTGTATGACATTTTTTCAATAAATTAACGTGGTTACCTGATAACTTTTGTTGTCACAGAGTACCGCAGAGTTTTTCACAGGGTTACACGAATAAAATACTCCTTTAACTCTGTGAGTGAACTTTGTGCGACTTTGTGTCCATAAAAAAATTAGACAACCATTAATTTTCGCAAGATACGGAATAGAAATTTGTTAAAAAATCTGCAAATTGCGTTATGGAATTAACAATTTACACAAAATATATTAACTCACCTTTGGGAGAATTAGAAATCTCAGCAACTGACGAGTATTTGACATCCGTTTTATTTGTGGATGCTCAGAAAAAACCGAGTCCACGGAAAATAGAAACCGATTTTGAGCCTGAGATTATCCGTCAATACATCCAACAAATTACCGAATATTTTGATGGAAATCGTAAAGATTTTGACCTTAAAATTCAACATCAAGGTACTGATTTTCAGAAACTTGTCTGGAAAGAATTAGAGAATATTCCTTTCGGAAAAACGATTTCTTACCTCGAACTTTCCAAGAGAATTGGCAACGAAAAAGCCATCAGGGCAGTAGGAACGACGAATGGGAATAATAAATTTAACATCATCGTTCCTTGTCACCGAGTGATTGGCTCAAATGGTTCTTTGGTGGGATATGGTGGAGATTTATGGCGTAAAAAATGGCTTTTAGAGCATGAAGCAAAGGTCAATGGAAATTATCAAGTTAGCCTTTTTTGACCGTAAGTGCCTCTCCTTCAAAAGTTATCCCGCCCCAACCAAACTTGATGAAATTACGGATATTTTGGTGGTCTGTTCCTTGTGGATTTTCTAAAACATCTATCCTGTAATATGCTCCAAAACAAGCCAAAGTTTGCTCTGCACTCAGATTTTGAAGTTTTGCGAATGAAAATAATTTACACGACCCCGAATTTTTACCCGCTTCATTGACCGTTTCGCCATTGCTAAAAGTAGCGGGTGTGAAGTCATAATTTTCATCTATCGTAGCAATCACTTCGCTAAATTCGATACTCTCAGGTGTCTGATTGATTTTTTCTAATAAATTATGGATTGTCATTTTTGTATGATTTTTAAATTGTAAATAATGATTTGTAAACTCCTAAAACCTACCCTCCGATTTTATATTTTTTACCAACCAAAGACCTTATATGTCCCTGAAATTCAAGGTTTAAGAGCAATGAAGATAATTTTGCTACATGAATCTGTGACTGCCAAGCCATTTCATCAATGTGCATTTCTTGATTCTTGTGGAGCAATGCTAACACCGTACTTTCCTCTTCTGTAAAATTTGAAAAATTTATTTGTGCAGTTCGATTTTGGTTTTTCTCATGCCCTTCCATATCCCAATTCAAGGCTTCAACTACATCTTTGATACTTGTGAAAATCTGAGCTTTATTCTCTTTTATAATTTTATTACAGCCCTCCGAAAAGGACTTTCCTATTTGCCCAGGTACAGCAAAAACGTCTCTGTGGTAGTTATTGGCGTATTCTGCGGTGATTAATGCTCCACCTTTCACGGCTGCCTCTACTACAATCGTCACGTCCGACATCCCCGCAATAATTCTATTTCGTTGTGGAAAAAAACGTGGGTCTGGTTCAGTTCCAAAAGTTTGTTCGGTCAAAATTCCCCCAATCTCTTGCATTTGAATTGAGGTATTTTTGTGTTGATATGGATAAATTAAGTCGATACCACTCGCCATAACACCGATGGTTGGGACGTTATTTTTCAGGCAAGCCTTATGAGCAACTATATCGATTCCATAAGCTAAACCACTAACAATCAGAGGATTAAAAGTCGATAATTCAGCGATAATTTGTTCGGTTACATTTTTTCCATATTCAGTAGATTGACGTGTGCCTACGATGGCTACCGTTTTTTGAACATTCAAGTCTGCCTTACCTTTGTAGTACATCAAAACAGGTGAATCATACAATTGCTTCATTCTATTCGGATAATTTTTATCCATATAAAACAATAATTCAACGCCTTGTTTGTCAGCCTCTTGAATAATTTTCCAAGCACTTTCAAGCACAGATTTATCCTGTAAATTTTGGGCAATAGTTTTACCAATATTTGGAATTTTGAGAAGTTTTGGAATGGGAGTATTGAAAGCCTCTTCTGCCGAACCACAATAGCTAATCAATTGACGAACAAGTACATCGCCGATTTTTGGAATTAAAGTTAGAGCAATTTGATAGAGTTTATCTTGGGTATTGGGCATTGATTTGTGGTTATTTTTTGCCAAAAATAAGACTTCAAATCAAACAATCAAAATCCCCCAAAATCATTATCTTTGTTTTTTGATTAAATTACAGAATGATACATCTATATCCACTTGTCACACATAGTTTTGAAGAATTAATATGTATTGGGATTGGCGTTAATTTCTCCGAGAAAGAGAAAAAGGTTAAAGAGTTTTTGAAAGAAGAGCTTTTATGATTAATTCACTAAGAACCTATCATTCAAAATACTTTTAAACTTACGAAGGATCGCAATAATTTGTAGTAATTCTTATCGATTTGTACAGACATAAATACTTGAAATACAGTACTGTTTACGCTCCATTGTCACAAAACACCATTGCTTTCCGATTATCTCACAACCGTATAGAGGTATCTCAATTCCACTCTGACTATTTTGTTCCTGAGCAATCAAAAAAGCCTCAATTAATTGAGCCATTGGTTCGCCAGAGGGATTGATTTGAGGTTTGTATTCTTGAAAATGAAAATAAGGAGTTTGATAAATATTCATAAAACCCTTAGCTAACATAAAATCAGATTTCACAGAAAGGGAAATGCCTTCAACGACTCCTTTTAATTGTTTGTCGAAAAAGGTAACAATATTTTTATCATCCGTCAAATCACCTAATTCCAAAACAAAGGAAATAAACTTCATTTTAAGGTCTTCTTCACTCCAACCTCCAATTTTATCAACCGCTTTTTGGTATATTTTTTCAAAAATCTCAGATTCCGAATTAGTAAACTTTGGGTGTTCAACCATGAGCCATTCTGTCATCAAAGGCGTTTGATGCGTAGCAATTCTCTCTAAATGAAATGTTTGGATTAATTCAGCTTCTTTCCAATCTTTTTTCTTTGCCATGGTTTTTGTTTATTCTTCATCAATATTTTCTTCCTCTTCCTCATCACTTCTTTCCAAAGAATCACGCAAATATACCATAAAACTCTTCACCTCCACTAATTTATCAATCACCGATTGATTGACGTTTTTTTTCTTTTTCTTAGATTCTAACGCCTTCTTAGCCCCATCAATCGTATAGCCTTGATTATCAACTAATTCTACAATTTCTTTGAGATGATTGATGTCGTCGGGAGTATATTTTCGGTCACCAGAGCGGTCACGTTTGGGCGTGAGAGTTGGGAATTGTTCTTCCCAAAAACGGAGTTTGGAAATGTTCATTTCAAACATTCCTGCAACTTCTGAAATTGAATAATAGCGTTTGGTAAGTTCCATTAGGGTAATTTGAAAATTGGTTAATTTGAAAATTTGAAAATGGTTTACTCCACCAATTTATGTAAATTTGCAAATTGAAAAATGAATAGCGGTGTATTATGTCATTTAATTTGAAAATGATATTGTAATCAAATTTAAGAAATTACCTGCAAAACTAACATTTTCAAATCTTCAAATTCAATAATTTTCAAATTAGTAATATGACTTCCAGACAAATACGTCAGCAATTTTTAGATTTTTTCGCTTCAAAAGGACACCTGATTGTACCTTCTGCACCTCTTGTCGCAAAAAACGACCCAACTTTGATGTTCAACAATTCGGGGATGGCACAGTTCAAAGATTTTTTCTTGGGTAACGGTACGCCTCCTTCAAAACGAATTACTGATACGCAAAAATGTTTAAGAGTTTCTGGAAAACATAACGACCTGGAAGACGTAGGATTTGATACCTACCACCACACCATGTTCGAGATGTTGGGCAACTGGTCATTTGGCGATTATTTTAAAAAAGAGGCTCTGGCGTGGTCGTGGGAGCTTTTGACGGAAGTTTATAAGTTACCGAAGGATAGAATCTATGTCTCTGTTTTTGAAGGAGACGAAAAAGACGGCGTGCCTTTCGACCAAGAAGCGTGGGATATTTGGAAGGAAATGGTTGGTGAAGACCGTATCATTCTCGGAAATAAAAAAGATAATTTCTGGGAAATGGGTGATACTGGACCGTGCGGACCATGTTCAGAAATTCATATAGATCTAAGAAATGCAGATGAAGTGGCAAAGACTTCTGGAAAGGAATTAGTCAATGCTGACCATCCGCAAGTGGTTGAAATTTGGAATAATGTTTTTATGCAATTTGAGCGTATGGCAGACGGTTCGCTTGTGCCTTTGCCCTCAAAACACGTAGATACGGGTATGGGTTTTGAGCGACTGTGTATGGCGATTCAAGGTAAACAGTCTAATTATGATACCGATGTTTTCTCAAATACTATCAAATTTATTGGTGATAAAGCGGGTAAAGTTTATGGGCAGGAAAAATGGGCTGACATTGCCCTCAGAGTAATTTCTGACCATATTCGTGCGATTGCTTTTGCCATTGCCGATGGACAATTACCGTCAAATAACAAAGCTGGTTACGTAATTAGACGGATTCTTCGCCGTGCGGTTCGTTATGGTTATACATACTTGGGCTTCCGTGAACCGTTTATGAATACGATTATTCCGATGTTGGCTGACCAATTTGATGGTGTTTTTCCAGAATTAAAAGTACAACAAGATTTTGTTCAAAAGGTGATTTTGGAAGAAGAAAATTCGTTTTTGAGAACTTTGGAAACGGGTCTGAAACGTTTGGATGATATTATTAAACAGACAGCTAAAAACGGAGTAATAAACGGAGAAGTTGTTTTTGAATTATCAGATACATTCGGGTTTCCATCAGATTTAACGGCTTTAATTGCTCGTGAAAATGGATTGTCGATTGATGAAGAAGGTTTCAAAAAGGCTCTACAAGCTCAAAAAGATCGTTCTCGTAAGGATTCAGCCAAAGAAGCTACTGACTGGGTAATTGTGTCGGATGAAGATTTTGATTTTGAATTTGTGGGTTATGACGAAACCGAAACACAATCGAAAATTATTAAATATCGTAAAGTAAAAACTAAAACGGGAGAAGAATATCACATCGTTTTAGACAAAACGCCTTTCTATGCAGAGATGGGTGGACAAGTAGGAGACAGTGGGCAGTTGGCAGTCGGCAGTCAGCAATCGGCTTTGACGATAGCAATTTCTGATACCAAAAAAGAAAATGATTTGTTTATCCATATTTCATCAGATAAAAGTTTTGGTAAATTTATTGAGGAGTATCAAAAGCCGACAGCCGATAGCCGACAGCTAACCGCCAAAATTGATACAGAAAGAAGACAAAGAATCACTCAAAATCATACCGCAACGCACTTGATGTTGTCGGCGATGCGTCAGGTTTTGGGTTCTCATATTTCTCAGAAAGGTTCTTATCAAAATGAGGAAGTTACTCGTTTTGACTTTGCTCATTTCTCGAAAGTTACGGATGAAGAATTGGCACAAATTGAAACGATTGTCAATCAGAAAATTCGTGAGAATATTAAATTAGACGAAAAACGAAATGTGCCTATTCAAGAGGCAGTAGCATCAGGAGCAACGGCAACTTTTGGAGAAAAATATGGGGATTTTGTGAGAGTAATTACTTTCGACCCAACGTTTTCAGTAGAGCTTTGTGGTGGTACACACGTACCCGCAACGGGCGAAATCGGAATGTTTAAATTTGTGGCTGAAAGTTCAGTTTCTGCGGGTGTACGTCGTGTAGAGGCATATACGGGCGAGAAAGCAATGTCAGAAATCAATAAACAATTAGCGATTATTGAGGAATTAAAAGAGCTTTTCAAAGGACAATCAGACATCGTAAAAGCCGTGAAAGCCTTGCAAGAAGAGCGTAATGCTTTATCGAAAAAGATTGAAGTTTTAGAAAACGAAAAACTCCAAGAAGTCAAAGAAAGATTGTACGCCAAAATCATTTCAGTTGGAGACATCAACATGATTGCGGAGGTCGTAGAAGTACCTTCAGCCGATGCTTTGAAGCAATTAGCATACGAATTAAAAGCCAAAATTGGCGATTTATATTGCGTTTTGGGTGCAGAAGTAAACGGCAAGCCACAATTAGCCGTAATGATTGCCGAGAATTTAATTGCCTCAAAAAACCTGAATGCAGGGCAAATCATCAAAGAAATTGCCAAAGAAATCAAAGGCGGTGGAGGCGGTCAGCCATTCTTTGCAACGGCAGGTGGAAATGACATTTCTGGATTGAAAAATGCCGTTGAGAAGGGGAAAAGTTTTGTTTCGTAAATTTGTTATTGCGAAGAAAAAATATACAGAATCATAAACTTTATGTCGCAAAGTCCACACAACCTCACCCGAAGCGTCGGTCGCCCCGACCCCTCTCCGAAAGAGAGGGGAGTATTCACCCCCGACCCCTCTCTTTCGGAGAGGGGTCGGGGCGACCGACGCTTCGGGTGAGGTTGTGCGACTTAATCTTTATAATTCCGAAAATATATAAATGTATGTCATTGCGAACGCAGTGAGGCAATCTGTTGGATTGATGGAGGGGTATTAAAACTTCATTTCTCGTTCTGAGAGATTGCTTCACTTCGTTCGCAATGACAGAACTCATAATTTTCTTAAAAAGCCCTAAAAAACGAAACTTTTTAGGGCTTTTTACTTGTTGAAAAAGTAAACTGTTCTTATGAATCCTCAATTTATCTCCCGCATTGTTTCGGCAATTCAATTGTCAATTATTCTTCTGATTTTGTGTATGGGTACGATGGTGTACGTTTATGCCAATCAAAATTTTGGAAATTCCAACGCCAATCAAACGAATGTCAATCTTGCTAATTCAGTAGCCCCTGCGGTAGCTTTGACTGATGAACAAAAGCATGGACAAGAGCTTTTTAACAATAATTGTGCTTCGTGCCATGCAGTTACTGATGAGGCTGTTGTTGGTCCAGGATTGAAAGGCGTAACAAATCGCCGTCCTATTGATTGGATTTTGACTTGGGTAAAAAATCCTCAGAAAGTCATTGCGGGTGGCGATAAATATGCCGTAGATTTGTACAATAAATACAACAAAGCCCAAATGACTGCATTTCCAAATTTTAAGGAAGAGGATATAAAGTCAATTTTGGCTTACATTGATGCAAAATAATTGACAAAAACCTCCCAAATACTTCCAGAATCCACTCAGCAAGCTATCCAAAAAATGAACGATTTGGGTAGTCGGGGCAAGCCATTTCTTTTCGTGATTGATTATGAAATGAAACAGCCTGTTGTCTTGACTTTGGAGGAGGTTGAGCAGGAAACTATATTTTATAAAATTAACGATAAAACGAATTTCTCTTTTGGTAAATCACCTTTTGAAAAAACGCTTTATTTAGAAAAATATCCTATCAGTTTTCTGGAATACAAACTATCTTTTGATATTGTAAAACAGGCAATGTTACGAGGAGACAGCTTTTTGACGAATCTGACAAAGCCAACGCCCATCAAAGTTAATTTGTCTTTGCAAGAGATTTTCCAGAGAAGTCGGGCGAAATATCAATTGTATTTTAAGGATAAATTTGTGCTTTTTTCACCCGAAATATTTGTCAAAATTCAAGACGGAATTATCTCTTCCCATCCCATGAAAGGCACTATCTCGGCAGATATACCTGATGCTGAATCGGTGATTTTAAACGATAAAAAAGAGTTTGCTGAACATACTACCATCGTTGATTTAATCCGTAATGATATTAGTATGATTTCAGAAAAAGTTTGGGTTGAAAAATTTAGGTATATCAGTAGGATTCATACCCACGAAGGAGATTTATTACAGGTAAGTTCTGAAATTTGTGGTAAATTGCCAGCGGATTATCAAGCTCAAATCGGAACACTTCTATTTAAATTGTTACCCGCAGGTTCAATCTGTGGAGCCCCTAAGCCACAAACTTTATCAATCATCAAAGAGGCTGAAAACTATGACAGAGGCTATTATACGGGTGTTTTTGGAATTTTTGACGGAAAAAACTTAGACAGTTCCGTAATGATTCGTTTCATCGAAAAACAAGAAGATGGAAGCCTGATTTTCAAAAGTGGCGGAGGGATAACTGTTTTTTCAGATGCTCAATCAGAATATCAAGAAATGATTGATAAAGTATATTTACCGATTTAACTTCGTATCACAGGTTTTAACCTGTATTTAGTAACAGGTTAAAGCCTGTGGTACTCAAAATGTGGAAAAAAGAAATACATAAGTTCTTAGAAAACAATCAATTAGCTTTTGAAACTATCCAGAATCAATCAGTCTTTGAATTGATTTTTATTCCAGAACATCAACTTTATTTACATCTTATTGACATACACATTTTTCAAGAGTATTCTCTTCCAAATACTTATTTCCAAATACTTTCAGATTCGTATAATGCTCAAAATCAAAGAATTATTCATCTTTGGGAAGATGTCTATATTTTGAAAAAAGACCTTGTTCATGCCCGTATATTAACCATGATAGGTACATTTACACGCTTACACGCAAGACATTGTATCATCAAGAGAATTGACAAGCCAACCGCAGATAATTTCTTAGAAATTAATCATTTACAAGGAACAGTGAATGCAAAATTGAGGTATGGATTGTTTTTAAAACCGCAGTATGTTGAAAGGTTTATGGGAGTAGTTGGTCAACTTCAACCTTTATTAATTGCTGTTGCAACATTTAGCGGAGGTAGAATGATGAAAGAAGGCGAACGGGCAGGTACTCGCTCGTATGAGCTAATCAGATTTGCGTCTCTGAAAGGTCATGTTGTTGTGGGAGGAATGGATAAATTATTGAAAAAATTTACAGAAGAACACCCTGTAAATGATGTAATGTCATACGCTGACCGTGATTGGTCGGATGGAAGAAGTTATGATAAATTAGGTTTTACGAAAATAGAGACCTCAGAACCACAGATTTTTTATATCAATCTTAAAACCTTGGAACGCTTATCATTGAATTGGCTAACGGATGACGAACACCTTGAAATCTACAATGCAGGAAGTATCAAATACATCAAGTTCTTAGAAAACAAAAAAGCTCTCAACTGAACCAGTAGAGAACTTTTGTTTTGCCATTTTAAAAAAATGGTTAGACCATTAATTTGCATTTGGGGTGGGGCGTAATTCTTAAAGTTTAAATGTAAGACGAAAAATTATGATTTTGTAGAGGTTTTCAGATAAGTATAGAACTTTAAAATTAATCAGCCTATGACCAAACCACGAAGCTGATTAATTTTGGTAGATGTAGATTAATTACTTGTTTCAAAATTAGTTTTTTCAAATCATAATAAAAAAAAGAAACCTGTATGTGGTAGCATACAGGTTGTATATGGTAATTCTAAATCCGTATTTGGTTTAGTTATTATTTTTAATCCATTCCAAAAAATCACTTTTCCTTCTACGGGCAATCGGGAGTTTGAGTTCATTACTCATCACGACTACGCCACCGTCCTCATTCAGAACTTTCAAAACGTGATAATGTGAGATAAGATGCGAGTCGTGAATTCTAAAAAAATCATAATCTTCCAACAACTCCTGATAGGTTTTCAAATCTCTTGACGAAAGCAAAGGTTTGTTTTCTTTTAGGTGAATAATGGTGTATCCATTGGCGGCTTCGCACCTTACAATCTCCTGAATTTCAACCATTTCCAAGCCTTGTTGGGTCGGAACTGCTAATTTGTTTTTTCTATTTTTGGGATTCTGCAAAGTCGATAGCAAGTTTTTTAAATCACCAAATCCATCGGGCGTTGATAACTGCTGTGCCGCTTTTTCTACGGCTTCTTTCAACTCTTTGACGCTTACAGGTTTAAGCAAATAATCTAAAGCCGAAAACTTGATGGCATTCAGAGCATATTGGTCGAAACCTGTTACGAAAATGACCTTAAAATTGGGTTTGGGGAAACGAGTAAGCAAGTCGAAACCAGTGCCATTGGGCATTTCAACATCCAAGAATAGTATGTCAGGATTAAGTTTTATGATTTTTTCATAAGCATCATCCGCCGAGGATGCTGTACCAAGAATCTGAATATTAGGATAATTGATAGCAAGCATTTTTGACAAAGACTCACGAGCGTGAGCTTCATCATCAATAATTAAAGTTTTAAACATTACAAGAAATCAGTGTGTGGTTTGGTCATAAATTTAGATTTCAAAGATACATCACAATTACTATTTTTGTACCTATTGCCATTTGATTTTCATCTTTTTTATCAATAATGCTAATTTCAATTTTGGTATTTTCAATCAATTCTAATGACCGCAAACGTTCTTCGGTAATTTCAGTTCCTCTTGATTTATAAGATTTTAGTGATTTACTTTTGATTTCTCCTGCTTTTTCTCTCCCAATTCCGTTATCATCAATCGTACAAATTAGTGAATCAGTTTCTCGTTTGAAATTGATACTCAAATAGCCATCTTCATTATCCTTGTAAACTAATCCGTGATTTATCGAATTTTCGACAAAAGGTTGCAATAACATCGAGGGTATTTCAGTATCTAAACTCACGCCATCTTCCAAAGTAATTTGATACGTAAATTTATCTTTAAAACGTAGTTGTTCTAATTGTATATAGTATTCCAAAAGGATTTTTTCATCACTTAACGAGATATATTTATTTCTGGAAGATTCTAAAAACAATCTCATCAATCTCGAAAATCTACTCAAATAATCGGTTGCTTCTTCGGCATCGTTGTTTAAGATAAAGTTTTGAATCGCACTCAGAGCATTAAACACAAAGTGGGGATTCATTTGAGCTTGAAGGGCTTGCAATTCGAGTTCGGCGAATTTTTTATTGATAACTGTTTTTTGTTCTTCTTCTTTTTTGATTTTACGAGTTCTCAAATAGAAATATAAAATAACTCCTCCGATAATTAACGAAATTACAAGGATAGAAAACCAAATTGTACTCCAAAAAGGGGGATTTATGATAAAAATAATAGGTTTTACAGTTTGGGTAGGGTTTCCATCAATGTCAAAAGCTCTCAGAGAAAACTCATATTTACCAGGAGATAGTAGCGAAAATTCTTTGTGTAAATCTTGTACAGGATGCCAAATGGTATCTGAATTATCACTGACCATTTTATAGTCGTACTTGATATTTTTATCACTTTTATACGACAAAGCCACAAACTCAATATCAAGGTTGTTTTGACGATAAGTAAGATTATAAAGATTTGAGACAGTAGTATCTTGGCGATTTATTTTGATATTTTTGATGATTAGTGGTACAGATTTTTTTTCATTTTCAGTATCAATAATACTTTGGATGGGGAGCATTGCCAAGCCTTTGCTTGTACCTACAAAGAGTTCATTATCACGCACAACCATACAATTGACTTCAAGCGTTGGAAGCCCCTGTGCTAAGGATATTTTTTGAATAGTATAAGTTAACTGAGGCGTTTTGAGATTCAATTTTAATAGAAAAATACCTTCATTAGTTGCTACCCAAAGACGATTGTTTTCTTTTTCTGAATAGAGGTTATTAATAATAATACCCTTCATTTCTGAAATTTCTAAGGCTCTATTTTGATGAAAACGATAAACGCCGTAGCCGTCCGTACCCACCCATATTGCAGATTTTATATCAGATTCAAAGCATGAGATTGGTTTCGTAAGGATTGGGTATTTTTGTTTAATTGATTGTAAATTATCAATTTTATCATTTTTATCAATTTTTAAAATTCCATTATTTGTGCCAGAGAATAAATCTCTTCCAATTACAACAGAAGCAAGATGTTTAATGTAGCTTCCTTTTTTCTCTATTCGATATTTTTTTTCATTCATTGAGAAATCAATCAAAGCACCAGAAGATGCCAGAATAACATGATTATTGGAGGTATTAGTCAAATTTTTAACGACGTAACCCACAAACATTTTCAAAGACTTTTCTTTAATTTTTTCTTGAATGTTTCCTGTTCCTGTTTCTAATGATAAATTCTCTAAAGTTAGGGGTTTGTTTTTCCCGAGTACAGTTAAAGGCAAACTCGTAAACATGGTACTATTCCAAGCAATTACCAAAGATTCATTATTCGCTACAATTTTTTTGATGGGGATATTTGATTCAGGTAAGATGATTTGTTGCTTCAAAACATTTTTTTCATCCAAGGAGAATATTTTTCCTGTATTAGTGCCTAACCAGAGACGATTAAATTTATCTTTTGAAAGTGTACTCACAGACTGAGCCCCAATCGAAGAGAATATATTTGAGGAAAGAGATTTTTTTGATAATAAGAATATTCCTTGATTTTGGGTACAGAGCCACATATTTTCTTCTTTGTCAAAAAAAACTGTGTTTATATTGAAGTTTTTAATAAAATCGAATCTTTTTTCTCGGTTTAAATTTTCGTCAATAATAAAAATGTCTCGTTCGGTAACTATCAATTTTTTCTTGGGTGTACCCGTCGAAAGTATCAGGTTTAGTACATCATTTTTGTTATTGGTAAGTGCGTTTAATTTTTTTGTATAAAACTGATGATTTCTATAAAAACTAATGCTATCATTTGTTCCATAAATGGTTTTATCGTCATCAAATTCTATGGATATAACGTTGTACCAAAATTCATTATTGAACACATTGATATTAGGCAATATATGAGGTTTATGTAATAAATTATGCTCAAAACTTTCTGATAAAGCTCTAATGAACCATTCACGATTTCCTTTCAAAGGTTTATGAACAATTGTAGTAGGCATATAAACCTCACCTGTTTGAATAGGATATATATTTATCCCTTTTCGTGAAATATTATACAAACTTACATGGACTTTGTTGGTCATGTCTATGGTTAGACTTTTTCCTACATTGTTCAGTATAACCCTTAATTTGTTCTTGCCTTCTTGCACATAGCACGCCACATGTGCATCGTGATATTCCTTATACGGATTCTCAATCACATGGAATTTATCGTCCTTCAAATCAAAATAAAAGAAGGCGTTGGCATAGGATAAAAACCAAATTCTTTGCTCGGAGTCTTCTGCACAGTGCCAAATATCGTTATTAGGAAGTCCATTCTTAGTAGTGAATTTTTCAAATTTATAACCATCAAAACGGGTAATTCCTTTATCTGTACAAAACCAAATAAAGCCCTTACTGTCTTGAAAAGCCCTATATACGTGTGAACTGGGTATGCCATCATCAACGGAATAATTACGAAAATGGGGTGTTTGGGCAAGAAGATTTTGCCCAGCAAAGAGGAGTGTGAAAATGATGGTTAGTAGCGTTTTCATATTCCAAAAATACGAGTTAGTGATGAGTTATGAGCAATTGGTATTGAGATTTTTGGGAATAATGTTCTAATTTTGTCTTTCAGTGATTGGTGATTAGTGGTTAGTGATTGGTTTGATATGTCCGCCAACCACCAATCACTAATCACCAATCACTAATACCTTAAAAAAAAATGGACTATAATTACAGAGAAGTAGAACAAAAATGGAGAGCGTTTTGGGAAGAAAATGAGACTTTCAAAACAGAGATAAATCCCTCAAAACCAAAATATTACGTATTAGATATGTTTCCGTATCCATCGGGTGCGGGGCTACACGTGGGACATCCGCTTGGGTATATTGCCTCTGATATTATTGCTCGCTACAAGCGTTTGAAGGGCTTTAATGTGCTTCATCCTATGGGCTTCGATTCCTTCGGTTTGCCCGCCGAACAATACGCTATTCAAACGGGGGAACATCCTGCCATCACTACCGAAGAAAACATAAAGACTTATATCCGTCAGCTAAAACAAATTGGTTTTAGCTATGATTGGAGCAAAGAAGTACGTACTTCCGATGCTAAATATTACAAATGGACTCAGTGGATTTTTATGCAATTATTCAATCACTATTACGATAAAAATGCGAATAAAGCCTTGAAAATCAGTGATTTAATTGTGCGTTTTTCAGAATCTGGCAATAAGTCTGTCAATGCCGTTTGTGATGAAGATACGCCTAATTTCACTTCGGAAGAGTGGAATGGAATGACCGAATACGAACAGCAATCTATGTTGTTAAAATACCGTTTGACTTACCCTGACGAATCTGTCGTAAACTGGTGTCCAGGATTGGGAACTGTTTTGGCAAATGATGAAGTAAAAGACGGTGTTTCAGAACGTGGTGGATTTCCTGTTGAGCAAAAGAAAATGAAGCAATGGGCAATGCGAATCACTGCCTACGCTGACCGTTTGATTGATGGCTTGAATGAAGTAGATTGGTCAGATTCGTTAAAAGACCAACAACGTAATTGGATTGGCAGAAGTACAGGAGCAAGTGTTCGGTTTCAAATAGCCCCCCCCGCCCCCAGAGGGGGAGCTACTGAGACGAAATCGGATGAGAAAACTCCCCCTCTGGGGGCGGGGGGGGCTATCGAAGTATTCACCACCAGAGTCGATACCATCTACGGTGTTTCGTTCATGGTAATTGCCCCTGAGCATGAATATGTACCGTTTTTAACAACTTCCGAACAAAAAGAAGCCGTTGATGAATATGTAAAATGGGTAGCTTCTCGAAGTGAATTAGACCGTATGTCGGAGGTAAAAAAAGTATCGGGTGTTTTCACAGGGAGTTACGTTATCAATCCATTCAACAACGAAAAAGTGCCGATTTATTTGGCTGATTACGTTTTGGCTGGTTACGGAACGGGTGCGGTCATGGGTGTACCTTCGGGCGACCAACGTGACTGGAATTTTGCAACCCATTTCAACTTGCCAATCGTGCCAATTTTGGATGCTCAGAAAGATATTGACACTCAGGCAGACAACACCAAAGAAGGAAAGTATATCAATTCAGGCATTATTAATGGCTTGGAATATAAGGAAGCAACCAAAGTTTTGACGGATTTCTTAGAAGAAAAAGGAATCGGAAAAGGTAAGATTCAATACCGTTTGCGAAATGCTGTTTTCAGTCGCCAACGTTATTGGGGCGAGCCTGTACCAGCGTATTTTAAGGATGGTTTGCCGTACTTAATAGAAGAATCAGGATTGCCTTTGACCTTGCCAGTAATTGATAAATACCTTCCGACTGAAACAGGCGAACCACCTTTGGGACGTGCGGAGGGTTGGGCATATCACCCCTCTCATAATGGAGAGGGGCAGGGGGTGAGGTATCCTTATGAACTTTCAACAATGCCAGGTTGGGCGGGTTCGTCTTGGTATTGGTATCGTTATATGGATGCCCACAACGAGACAGAATTTGCTTCGCAGGAATCAATAAATTACTGGAAAGCCGTTGATTTGTACATTGGAGGTTCGGAACACGCCACAGGACATTTATTGTACAGTCGTTTTTGGAATAAATTTTTGAAAGATTTAGGACTTGTTCCAGAAGAAGAATTTGCCAAGAAATTGATTAATCAAGGAATGATTCAAGGGCGTTCTAATTTTGTGTATCGAGTAAAAAACAGCCCCCTAACCCCCAGAGGGGGAATATTGGACTCAAATATTGAAAGCGAAAGTTCCCCCTCTGGGGGCGGAGGGGGCTTGTTTGTCTCCGCTGGCTTACGTCATGACTATGAAACTACTCCAATTCACGTGGATGTAAATATTGTGAGTAACGATGTGCTTGATATTGAGGCATTTAAGGCTTGGAGAGAAGATTTTTCTAATGCTGAATTTATTTTAGAAGATGGAAAATACGTTTGTGGAGTGGAGGTTGAAAAGATGTCAAAATCTAAGTACAACGTTGTTAATCCAGATATTTTAGTTGATAAAGTCGGTGCGGACACTTTACGTTTGTATGAAATGTTCTTAGGACCTTTGGAACAAGCCAAGCCGTGGAATACCAACGGAATCGACGGTTCATTTAGATTTATCAAAAAAGTTTGGCGTTTGTTTTATGATGATGCTGATAATTTGAAAGTAAAAGATGAGGTCCCCAATCCAGCTGAATTGAAGGTTTTGCATACAGCCATTAAGAAAGTTGAGGAGGATTTGGAACGTTATTCTTTCAATACCGTAGTTTCAACTTTGATGATTTGTGTCAATGATTTAGGTACGTTGAAATGCTCTAAAAAGGCTATTTTGCAAGAATTAGTTATTTTGATGTCGCCATATACCCCTCATATTGCCGAGGAACTTTGGACGATTTTGGGCAATGAAGCGGGTACTATTTCTTACACAAATTTCCCAACGTTCAATCCAGCTTATTTAGTAGAAGCTAATTTTGAATATCCAATTTCTATCAATGGAAAGGTGAGAGCTAATCTTTCGTTCCCTACTGATGCTTTACCTGCTGATATTGAGGCAGTTGTACGTGAAAATGAAATTGTAATGAAATGGTTGGAAGGCAAAGAAATTAAGAAGGTTATCGTTGTACCAAAGCGTATTGTGAATGTGGTGATGTAGCTTTCCCGTCTGAATTCGGATTCGCCAGATTAGCGGATTTATTGGATTAAGTTATGTGCTAAAAATCCTAAAAATCCACTAATCTGTCGAATCCAAATTCAGACAATTTTGTAGAATATGAATATACCCATCCTCCACGAAGACTCCGAAATTCTCGTTGTGAACAAACCCAACGGAATTCCTACGCAACCCGATAAAAAAGGTTCGGAATCTTTATTGGAAATCCTTTCAGAAAATCGTCCCAATCTGTATCTTATCCATCGTCTTGACCAACGAGTGTCAGGCATCGTTATTTTTGCCAAAACAGAACAATCAGCCGCACGACTCAGCAAAGATTTTCAAGCCAGAAATATCACTAAAAAATACAGAGCCATCGTAGCCAATAAACCTTCTGAATCAGAAGCAAGATTGACTCATTGGTTATTGAAAGATGCTAAGAAAAATATTTCAAAAGCCTTTGAAAATGAAGTGAAAAATAGTCAAAGAGCTGAATTGATTTACAAAGTTATACAATCCTCTGAACGTTACCATTTACTTGAAATTGAACTACTTACAGGTCGTTTTCATCAGATTCGCTCACAATTATCTACCATTGGCTCTCCAATTTTGGGAGATTTGAAATATAGCTATAAAAGAAGTTCGCCAGACGGGAGTATTTTTTTGCAATCCTATCATCTTTCTTTAAATCATCCGACAACAAAACAGGCACTCCAATTTGAAATTGAAATGCCTGAGTTATGGGGAAAATATGGGTTTGAATTTTTATAAATTAAGGGATAAATACAGTTTCAACGTCATTTCCATTTTTTACAAATACGAAAATTTAGGTGGTTGAAACACTAATCACCAATCACTATTTAATGAATCGTAATTCCCGTTATCCGTCTATACAAATCCACGGCATACAAATCAGACATACCCGCTACGAAGTCCACGACAATTTGGATATTGTTGTACAATTCGCCTTGTTGAATATTGTTTTGTTTTGGGATGAGTTGTAATAATTTCCCTGATTTTGAGCGTGTTGGATGCAAAACTGCCGTCACGAATTCGTCTAATAATGCCCCTATGACGTTGTAACCCGCAATTTCTATCTCAACCACAGATTTATGATTGTAAATATCTCGTACCGAAATGTCATCTACTTTTTTCAGACAAGCCAAGGTATGAACGTCCAACATATCAATCAATGACTTGTTTAATTGTCCTGACAAAATTTGGTCTTCATGCTGCATAAACGCCTCCGTGCATTGTTGCGAAAGCAAGTTTATGAGCATCGCCCGAAGGAAGGCTAACTTTTCGTTATTGTCCGTAATGCGAGGTAACTTGCTTTCTGTCAGGTATTTATAAGTCGTTTCGTCGTTTTCCCAGAAAGGTAAAAGTAAATCTGTAACCTGTTGGACGGTCAAAATTCTGAGACGGTGTGCATCTTCTAAGTCTATGATTCTGTAACAAATATCGTCGGCGGCTTCCATCAAAAACACGAAAGGATGTCGAGCGAAAGTATTGTGTTCATCGTCCAAAACTTTGATATTCAACTCATTGGCAACTTTACGATAAACCTCAATTTCTGAATCAAAAAATCCTGATTTTTTTGTGCCAATCAAACCCGTTTTTTTATTGAAGCCATTGGTCGAATCTGTCGGATATTTCACGATGGTCGCAATGGCGGTATAGGTCAATTTATGCCCGTTTTGGTCGTTGGTCAAAATACGAAACGCATTAGCATTTCCTTCAAACTTTCGGAAGTCATTGATTTGATTTTCAGAGAGTTCTGCCTCCAAAGTATCCTTAGTTTCACCCGTCAGGTTCTCAAAATAATTCCGAATTGCCGACTCTCCCGAATGCCCAAAAGGAGGATTGCCAATGTCGTGTGCCAAGCAAGCCGTAGCAATTACAGTTGGCAAATCATACCGATAAAACTCATGAAAATCTGGATTTTCATTTGGATATTTTTGGGATAATTTCACGCCAACCGCTTTCCCCAATGACCGCCCAACGGAGGCAACTTCTAAACTATGGGTCAAACGATTATGTACAAAAATAGGACCTGGAACTGGAAAAACTTGGGTCTTGTTTTGCATTCTTCGGAAGGGCGAAGAGAAGATAAGTCGGTCATAATCACGCAAATAGGCATTACGGATAAGGTCAGCTTTTTCAGTTTCGTAACGATTTTCCGCTCCAAGGCGTTTGCTGGTATAAAGTGTTTTCCAGTTCATGGTTGATAATTTATTTACGTCAAATTTATGATTTATGACGGCTAATTTCTAATTTACAGTAGAGAATTTTGAAAATAATGATTGTTTTACGGAAGCCTTCGGTCAAACCGAAGGCTTCCGTAAAACAATCATTATCAACTCAGAACAAAGAACCCAGAACTAAAAACATGAACCACAAAAATAAACTCAACCTTTTCGATACCGTCATGCTCGTTGTGAGCTTAATTATTGGCATGGGGATTTTTAGAAACCCTGTTGAAGTCGCTAAAACCGCTCAAATCCCTTCAATTTTCTTTTTAGCGTGGATTTTGGGAGGAATTATCAGCTACCTGGGCGGACTAACCTATGCAGAAATTGGCTCTCGTTATGCCGTGAAGGGTGGTTTTTACAAAATTTTCTCTTACTGTTATCACCCCGCTTTTGCCTTTATGGTCAATTGGATGATTGTGATTTCCAATGCGGGGGCAGTGTCGATTGTGGCAATGGTTGGTGCTGAATACATCAACCCAATCTTGATGCCCGAGTCGTTACAAAATCCTTTGGGAATCAAGATAACATCCATTGCCACAATTGTGGTTTTGTACGGCATCAATTTTTTGGGAATCAGGCTTTCTGCCAAAACGCAAAACGTACTTTCGATGATAAAAATCGTTTTGATGGGATTATTGATTTTAACGATTTTTGGAAATCACGAAACGCCTAAACCTTCAACAAATTTAGTTGTACAAACTTGGGAAACCTCCGATTATTTTAAAGCCTTGGCACTCAGTTTTATCCCAATCTTTTTTACGTATGGCGGGTATCAACAAACAATAAATTTTGGGACAGATATTGAAAATCCTTCTAAAAATACGCCCAAGGGCATTTTTATTGGTTGTGGGATTGTGATGTTTTTGTATTTGGCAATCAATTATGCTTATTACAACGTCTTGGGAATTGATGGAATTGCTAATTCAACGTCCTTGATTTCAGATTTGGCGAAGGTGTTTTTTGGAGAAACAGGCTCGAAAGTTACGTCTGTTTTATTGTTCATTTCGGTTTTGACTTTCGTAAACTCTTCCATGCTCACGAACCCACGAGTGTATTATGCGATGGCGGAGGATGGCGTTTTACCTAAATTTTTCAGTAAACAAAATGACAAAACACAAGTTCAAGAAATTGCCTTGACGGTCTATGCAAGTTTCTTGATTTTGATACTTTTCTTTGCAGATTCCTTCAAAGAATTACTAAATTATGTCATGTTTTGCGACTCAATCGGGATGATTACTTCGGCTTTTACGATTTTTATTTTACGAAAAAAAATCCGTGAAAATGTTGAAAATCTCTATACGATTGGCTTTGGGAAAGTGCTTTTTCCAGCTATTTTTATTGTTACTTATACCTTGGTTGCGGTAGCTTCTTTGTACAATAATGTAGATAATTTACCTACGGCAATTGGCTTGTTTTTGGGTGGATTACCATTGTATTATCTTATCAAAAAAATCATGCCTCAACATGAAAAATAGGCTTAAATTCATTCTGTTCGCATTTTTATTGATTCCGATAGGCTTGGCAACTCGCTCTTATGGCAATGAATTTATGAAACTTTATGTGGGTGATTTGTTGTGGGCGATGATGATTTATTTTGGGTTTAGATTTCTGTTTCCAAGTCAATCTTTAAAGGCATTTGGATTTGCTTTGGCGTTTTGTTATTTGATAGAAATATCTCAACTTTATCATGCTGATTGGATTGATTCTATCCGTCAAAATCGTTTGGGAGGATTAATTTTAGGCTTTGGTTTTCTGTGGAGTGATTTAGTGGCTTATTCTGTTGGTATTTTGGGTGGGTTTTGGTTGGAAAAAAGCATAACAGGTTTCCAATCCAAGGTCTTGTAGTTAAGCTGATTAACTTCCCGAAAGTAGAAAGAACTTTCGGGAAGTTTGTCCGAAAACTCTAAAATCATACTTTAACACAAACAACAATAATCTTCTGATTCTGAGCATCTGTTGTAGCAAAAAGATATTCATTCCCACCATCCGATAGTTTCAATTTATCTCTTATTTGTTGCACTGTCAAAGGGAAATTTCTGATGGTGATATTTGCTTTTTTATCCGTTAAATATTTAGCTATTTCTTTTTTATCCAATTTACAAACTGCCACAATTTTAAAAATTCTTCCTTGAAAATTCTCAACTAATTCTTCGGAAGTATAAAGGTGGCTATGTGGTGCAATCTTCTGTAAATTAAAGTGTTGTGCAATAAATCTAAACCCACCTGACTTCATTATGGCAGCATTTGGTTCATATAAATATTGTTGTGGCGAGCCTAATTTTATGCTTGTATTTTTCTCTTCTGATTTAGTGAAGGATAAGGTTGTGGAATGATTTTTTGTGAGATTAATTGCGTTTAAAATTACTTCATTTGTAGTAGTCAGACGGTAGTCGGACGTTTCTGTTTGAGTGGTCTGATTATCGTCTGACCTTGGTCTTCTAATATGGAATAACACCTCTTTTACCTCATTTTCAACCGCTACTACATACACCTGTAAAACATTCCCTAAATCCAAAATTGCCAAATCAATATCTAACATCGGGGAAGCTTTTAGAAGAATATTGTCTGCATATTCAAACAATAAATCTTTGATTTCCAAAATGTTAGGCTCGCAGTCTTGTAGTCTTACTACTTTACTGCCAGTATTATCTCGACGGTGTGGGTCGAGGTAAAACCAAGAACAAAGAACCTCACCCGAAGCGTCGGTCGCCCCAACCCCTCTCCAAAAGAGAGGGGAGTTTCCTCCTATTAAGTCCACAGAATTCCCCTCCAAAAATTCCACATTCTCAATCCCCAATTGCTTAAAATTATATTTCGTAACATTCAGTAAATCAGTATTTTGTTCAAAATAAAAGGATTTTTTGAAGTTTTTACTCATGTACGCAATGTCCACGCCCATACCGCCTGTGAGGTCAATGAGCGTATCACCTGATACTAAACTTGCCTTAAATTTTGCCGTAATTTCAGAAGAACATTGCTCCACAGAAAGCATTTTTGGAAAGATAATCTCCTCATTTTCAAACCATTCTGGAAGTTTTGTTTTCGCTTTCTGACGGGCTTTAATCTGTAAAACTAAATCTGGAATATTGAGATTGGGATATTTTTTTGCCTGTAAAAGTAGGTTTGTCACATCATCGTTTTGATGAGATTTGATGAAGGATTTTTCGGCTTTAGAGAGGGGATAGCTCATTTATTTTCAGTTAAATCATAAGCCAATTTATCAAATTCCACCATAATAGTTCCCTTATTTGGATTATCCAAACGCATAATTAATGATGTAAATATTGTTGTCCCTTTGGCTTCGGGAATAGGTAAATCCAATTTCATGAAATTCATTCCTTTGAATTGATGAAACCATGTATTGAATTTTCTAAAACGAATTGCCTGTTTATTGTCGGAAGAATCACAAATATATACGACTAAATTTCTTTTATCTGTGAAGAAATCTTTAAAAATAAGTGCAATCGTATCTGGAAGTTTTTTATCTAATGGAGGATTTTTTCCTGTATTATTTTCAAGAATAGCAATGATAAATTCATAGGTATTATCTTTGAAAAATGGAGTCGATGGTTCCCAAATATAACCAGATGGAACAAATTTTATTTCGTAAGTAATATCGAAATCAGTATCGAAAACATAGGTATTATTTTGTCCACCTAAAAATTGAAATGTGTAACTATCACCCGTTATAACCATTATTACTTTTGATTTTTTAGTTCTCTTTGACGTTTATTTTCTGCACGAAGTTGTCTTACAATTTCCTGTAATTCTGGATTATTTTTATAATCTTCAACAGCCTGTGCTTGAATTAACTTCTTATTATCCAGCATTTTACGGAACAATGCCGCACCTCTTAACCTTGGTTCTGTTTGTGTTTCCATGATTTCTAAATGTTTTTTCTGTAACAAATTTAACGCTTCTTTCATTCCCCCGCAAAAGTCCCATCTCTTTTTACTGACTTCAACATACTGAAAATATTGGCAAGGTCAATGACCATAATTACGCCTACGCCCAAGAAAATATACCACGATAATTTGGTCGTGATGCCTCCGTAGGTTTTGCCGTACCACCATATTCCAACGGCTGCCCCAACCATAAAAAAGGAGATGGTAGTATAAACCACTTTCAAAAACATAACTCTGATAGACGAATAGCCCGATTTGAGGTTTTCGAGAACTGCCGCTGGAATAATCAAGACTAAGGCAAGCCAATTCCAATTGTCACCCGCCCACTCAGGCGAGAAGATAGCTAACGAAATAATGATGGTGATTGCTGCCAAACTCCAAGGTAATAACAAGAAAGTTGAAGGTTGTGATTGTGCCATTTGTAAGTGGATTAATGAATGATTTTTACAAATGTATTGATTTTTAAGGATTTACAAAACAGTACCACAGATTTTAGTCTGTTCATTGGAGGACAGACAAAAGTCTGTGGTACTGTTTAAAACTCCGTCAAACCCGCCATGTATGCCAAATTCGCCAAAGCCTTTTCGTATTTGCTTTTCAGTGATTCTACTTTGGTTCGCATTTCGATTAGTTTACTTTCACGGGTATTTATCAAGAAAAGTGTACTCTCGCCCACGTCAAATTTACGTTGTTCGGCTTTGACCAAAATCTCCTGGTTGCGAGTGGCATCTTCTTGAATTTTTAATTGTTTTTCAAAATTACGAACTTCATTGTAGGCGGCGTAAACATCATTCATAATCTCCCGACGAGCCAGATTTAATTCAAAACCAGTAGTTTGTTGTTTGATGCGAACCTGTTGAAGTTTACCACGCTCTTTTCTGAAAAATAATGGCATCGCAAATTCAAAGCCTAACTTGTGATTATTAATCGAAAACGAATTTTCAAATTTATAAATCGACTTATTCACAAAGCCGTCGGCAAGGAAATTAAAATTAGCGTTTAATGTCGGTTTCAACATTTCTTTTCTGAAACGTTCTTCTATTTGCAATTGGTCGATTTTTACATTAAGTTTCTGTATTTCAGGATGTTGTAATCTCGCTTGATTGATTAAAGATTGTAAAGTAGTTTCATCAACCTTGCGAATTAGTGCCAATGGCGGACGAGCATCTTCGGGTAATTCCAAGGGCGTTTCGTTGGCAGACCAAAGATAATTGGACAATGCCAAACGGTTATTTTGAAGCTCAATAATTGCCTGTTCAACTTGTACTTGGCGGTCTTGAAGCGTGATTTTTGCCTCGACTGAATCGATGGTCGCTTGTTCACCAATTCTTGCACGCTCACGAGTACCAATAAACCGCTTGTCTGCCAAGTCATAACCCTCACGAACTAACTGTAATTGTTGATACGAAAACCACCATTCCCAATAACTTTTGGTGGCGTAATAAATCGTTGAGTTAATCAACTTTTGGCGTTCCGCTTCGGCGTAATTTTTGGCTAACTTAGCCTGTTTCAGAGTATTACGTCTGGCATCAATTATGAGTCCTTGCCCGATGGGAACGCTCAAACCTGCCACTAATAAATGGCTGGATTCTTCACTTTGTAAATACTTACCAGCATTTCTTTCATAGCCCACTTTAAAATCCACACCCGACCACGTGGGGACTTTGAGCGTATTATCCCAACGATTGTAATAATCATCGCCTTTGAAATTTTTACGGTCAAAAGTAGAAGCAAATTTTGGGTCAAACGCTCCTTTGGCTTGCAAGATTTCCGTCTCTGCATCCAGTGGATAAAGATTCGCTTGCTTGACGGTTGGATGATTTTTAAGGACTAAATTCTTAAAATCCTCGTAGCCGAAAGTGGTTTGGGCTTTTGATTGGAAGGAAAATAAGAGTATTAATATTATTGTTAGTTTGTTCATTTTCAAATATTTGTAAAATACTCTTTCTACCAACAGGTTAGGTAATTATTGAGTAATTTAATTACTTGCAATAAAATCATTCATTGCTTTTTTGTCTTGTAACCAACTAAGACACCTATTAAGATAGCTATATTCTTGGTTAGTTTCATTTACTAATTTCAACGTTTTTTGAATCAAACGAATTGATACATTTATGTCTTTTTTTGATATGTACCCATTATAGCTTTTCAACACCAAGATTATCATTTCAAGAGCTTCAAAATTATCGTTCTTAGTGTTTAGGTTACATAAAATTTCAATAATATCTTTTACATATTCTCTTATATTTTTTTCATCCAAAGAATATATGAGAGAACCAATATCCCAACCATCAAGATACTTTTTAATTTCGTCAATAATTAAAGGAACAAAATCATCATTGCTAATTTTTGAAAGTAAAAGAGCGGTTTTGTTCTTTATTAGACCAGGTTTTAATTCTACAAATGATTGAGATAGAATTGCATAATAATTATCAATTTCATTTTTTACTTGTTCAAGTAATTTAAAAGACTTTTCTTCTTCTGTACTTAACAAGATACTTTTAATATTTTCTTGCTTTTTCATGTTACCTCATTTAATTCATCTTTCTCTGTCATTCTGAAAGAACCTATCTGATAGCTTAGAAATGTCATTTTGTAGGTTAAAATCAAACATCAATAACTTAGAAAATATATTCTTCCAGAATGACAGGATAAGGAAATACCATGAGAAAATAGATCTATCAAATCCCTTTCTTCATTCCTCCATCTTCCCTTTCTCCCAAAACCCTACTTCTCCTTCAAAGCCGCCTTCGGCTCTTTCTTCAAAGTCGGTGGGAAGGCATTGAGTTGTCGCCAGATTTCGTACCATACGGGTACGTCTTCGAGCATAACCCAGCCTATCACACCCGAACCCATGCGTAATTGCTTGGGCCATTCTTGGTCTCCCTTTTTTACTTTGGGCGTTATCAAAAGTCGGTATTCGCCTTTGCCATTGTCTATTTTATCAATCACTTTTACCGTACCGCCAAATGTACCAACGGTTGCAGAGGGCCAACCCGAAAATACCAATGAAGGCCAACCCTCAAACTGTATTCTGACTTCTCGCCCAGGTTCAATCAGAGGCACGTCCATTGCCCTCACGTACATCTCAACCGCCATTTCGGGCGATGAGGGTTGTAGCGTACAGATAGATTCTCCTTCTTTGATAGTCTCGCCAATACCCGCTTTCAAGGATTTTACTACATAACCTTCTTGTGGTGCTTTTACAAAATATTGCCCTCTGCGAATATCCACATTGGTAATTTTATTCTGTAATTGAGACATCTCATATTCCCCCGCAGCCAAAGATGAAAAGGCTGAACTACGGTCTGATTGTGCTTTGGCTATCTTCTCAGCATACTCAGCATTAATCGAACTTAATTCGATGCGAGCATTGATAAGTTCTTGTCGTGAAATGGCTAATTTGTTCTGATTTGAAACCAATTTTGCCCGTACTTCTTGATATTTCAAACGTCTTGATTCTACTTCACTCAACGATACTAAACCACCATTATTCAATTGTTCTTCTCCTCGGTCAAGACGAGTTTTGGCAATACTTACTTGCACTTGTTCCGCCAACACGTCTGTACTATCTGCGGTAACTTTTGCATAGCCCTGACGAACTTTATTGCGTGCTTTTTGGAGGCTAAATTTATTATTTTCTCTTAAAGCAATAATCTGATTATCAAGCGATTGAATCTTTAAACGGTAGCTTTTAATGGCATCCCCTTTTGCGACTAATTGCTCTTGTAATCGTTGCGGATAGCGTGGGTCAAAATAGTCATCTTTCATCTCCGAAATCACCAAAAGGGTATCACCTTTTTTGACTAAATCACCTTCTCTGACTAACCATTTTTCGATTCTTCCAGAAATGATATTTTGGATATTTTGAGGTCTATCTTTGGGTGTAAGGGCAGACACATCACCCTTTCCGTCAATATTTTGTTGCCACGGAAGGAATAATGTCCCCAATAAAACAACCACAATCACCAACATCCAACGCCTCAGAATCACCGCCGAACGTGGGGTATGTAAAGTTTCGAGAGAATGTAATTGATAGTTTTCTCTCACTTGTTTATCTACGCTTTGTTTTGATATGTTTAACATCTTTTTAGTTCTAAATAAAACCTCACCCCCAGCCCCTCTCCTGCTGAGAGGGGAGTTTTGTGTGCGCCCCCCTCTCAGCAGGAGAGGGGCTGGGGGTGAGGTTCAAATTTTCTAATCCACAACCTCCTGAAAAACAGGATTTTGTATTAAATCTTTATAATGTCCATCAAGTACTATTTCGCCCTCATCCATCACAATCACACGGTCACAGGCAGCCATTACCATTGGGTCACTTGATATAGTTATGAGCGTCCATGGGTTTGATTTATCTGTCAAAAAACCAACTGCACTCATGCGTTCGGGCTTGTGTAAACCTCTGTAAATATCTGTAACTAACAACAATTTAGGCTTTTCGACGACACAACGAGCCACGGAAATTTTAGCAATAAAACTATCCGAAAAGCGTTTGCCCCCCGCAATCATCTGCGTATTCAGCCCTTCCTTCAACTCGTTGATATTCTCATTCATTTTCAAATTCTCCAATGCCCACTGTACATCCGTGAGCGTAATACCCATACGTCCCAAAACGATATTATCTAAGAGCGTTCCGTCAAAAATAAGGTCAGTCGCTAAGTTTCTTTCAATAGCATCTCGGATAGAATTTAACTGTACTTCCTTGATTGACAGACCATTATACGAAACACCCCCTTCAAACTCAGTAAAAATGGCAGAAAGGATTTTCAATAAAGTCTCCTTTCCCGAACCATTCGTACCCGTGATACAAATACTTTCATTGGGTTGAATATCGAGATTTAGATTCTTCAAAACGTACTTTTTACCATCTGGATATTTGTAACTCAAATCTTTCAAATTGATAGCAATTCCATGATTTTGTTCGTGAAAATTAACCTGAATTCCTCGCTGACGTTCGAGAGGTAAATCGGTTACATGACCCATTTTTTCGATGGCAGTCAATAAATCGAAAATGGTTTCAGTACCTGAGATGAGTTTTTCTACCGAGGTTACTACCAAAACGATGATGATTTCAGAAGCCACAAATTGCCCCAAAGAAATCTGGCGGTCAATAACTAATGATGTTCCCAGAATCAATAAAAGTCCTGTGATAAATGCTTTGAAAAAGACCGCATTACCGTAAAGATTCAATAGTACTTTATAGTGTTTCTTCCTGTATTTCAAGTAGTTATTTACCAAATAGTCCATTCGTTGCATGGGCATATTAGTCGAACCTGCCGACTTGAAGGCATACAAAGTTCGAGCAATATCCTCCAACCATTGAGCCACTTTGTACTTATATTTAGACTCTGACAAACTGGTTTCCATTCCTTTCGGAGCATTGTAATATACTACGGTAACCACAATGAAAATCGTTATCAAACCGAAAGCGATAAAATATGGATGATAAAGCGAAAGAAGAATAATGCCAAAAATAATCTGAATCACAGCCGCCGTAATGTCTATCAGAACTTTTGGAAGAGCTTTTTGAACGTTAATTACATCGAAAAAACGATTCATCAATTCGGGTGCATACGAACCCAAAAGGGACTCCGATTTTACACGTGGAATCCTATACGTAAACTCAAAAGCCGCCTTCGTGAAAACTCGTCTCTGCAGGATTTCAACGAGCGTTAATTGATAAATCTGCATGATACCAGAAATAACAACCCCAAAAATAACTATGGCTATTAAAACATAAACCGAACTGAACGCCAAACCGCCCGATACCAAACCAATAATTGCCTGAATACCAAGGGGTAAGGACAAACTAATAATACCTACAACGATGGCGTAAATGTAAATATTAATAATGTCTTTACGCTCAGTTCTAAGCATTCCGAAAAGGCGTTTCAGAGGCGTAAGATGCTCTATTTTCTCAGAATCACTAATTTCTTCGTGGGGATAAACTACTAAAAAGCGAACTTTCCCGTTTTTATATGAGTCGGCGGAGTTTTCAACTGTTTTGGGGTTGAAGCGTTGGGTATCAGAAATTTCTTTAAAATCTTGATTATCAGCAATTTCGTAAGTAAATGGCTTCTTATTTTTGAGTAAACGACCTGTGATAACGGTTCTGTCTTCTTCAAAATAGATAATCGGATGTTGATTTTTTTGTAAAAGTTCTTGAAAATCATCTTTTGCTAAATAATTTTCAATTACCAAAAAATGTTGTTTTCGGGCAGCTTCGATGAGGTCAATTACAAACAAGTCTAAATCTTCAGAACGATAAGTTTTTTGTTCTGAAAAAGGAGAATTGTACGTAAAATTGTCGAAGTCGGTACCATAAAACTCGGTTAGTTTCTTGATAATAAGGCTTAACTGAGTGGATTGCATATTTAAAAGGATAAAATTTAAGTTTAGTTTTCTGTGCTATTTGAGTAACAAAGAAACGTATTGTATAGTTTATCTTACGACCTTAGAAAGTGATTAGATTGTTATAATTTTATAATTAATCACATATTTCAAAATAACCGCTTGATAAAATTAGTATTTTCAAAATAATAGTGTCAAAGATTGTTCGTAATTTTATAATCTTGTACTTACCTCCCCAAAATCTTCAATTGAACAGAAACAAACTCAAAAATGCTTTATAAAAATTTATTGAAATTCACATTCTCATTATTTTTGTTCTATTCCTTTGATTATCAGGCTTATAGTATGGAGATTAATGATTCTACACTGGTAAAAAGCATTATCCAAAAAGCCATTGAGGCAGCTCCCACACACGACAAATCTTACGCAAATTATTCGGCAGAAACCTTTATCCAGAATTCTGGCAAATGGAATCGTATTCCCAATGTTTGGAAATCGCTTTTAGTCAATGAAGGTGTGGAAGAGGGCTTACCTTATCAATCCGAATCTTATGCCAAGTTTTCTGTGAATGATTCTAATAATTATTTATTTAATTATCAGGCAATTAGAAATAATTATAAAACCCAAGAACGTCCAGATAAGTTAGTAAATCCCAATTTTTATAAGGCTATTTTGGGAACTGGTGCAATTTCTCCACTTTGTCCAAAAGCATTTCATTTTTACGATTTTGAGTTAGTCAATACAACTGAAATTGAGGGTATTAAGATTTATAAAATTAAAGTAATTCCTACACGTAACAACGATGAAAAGGTTTTTAGTGGTACAATTTCTATTACTGACAAAGGTTTTGCTATTCAAAATATTGATTTAAAAGTCAGGAATTATGCCATTAATTATCATTTCAAAATCGAATATACGCAACTTTTAAATCAGTGGTTGCCAGTCAAATTTAGCATTCATGCTTCGGGTAGTTTGATGGGTTTTGAGGGGGAATATCAGTATTTGGCTAAGATTTGGAATTACCAAGTTTTGAGTCCCGAAGAAGGAGCAAAACTCAACCGACCAAGTGAAAGTGAGTTTCACGAAATCGTAAACGTACAAGAACGAAATTTTGAGATTCAACAACTCAAACAAGTAATGACAAATTTAGGTACAACCCTCCGTCGTCAATGGAGTGATGCCAATATTGCCTCGGGTTTAAAGCGTTACGACAAAATCGAAATTTCGAAAGAAGCCAATGAGCGAGTGATAAATTATTGGAATGAATTAAAACAACAGACTGATTTTCAAATATTTACACCTGATTTACCCATATCAGGAAAAAACAAAAACACCTTACCTTCTCAGCCAGATGAGTTTTCAAATTATCGCCAAGCCAATAATAAATTTGGGATAGGAAGTGTCTTATTCAGTCGCTCGTTTTTTATGGGAAGTACCGAAAGAGGTTATTATCCCTACGAAATTTACTACAAAGCTCCCCTTCTTGATTTCAACTTTAATACCGTAGAAGGCTTTGTGATGAACACAGGGACGATTTTGAGATACCGTAAAAATCGTTATGACTGGTGGGAAATAGACCCAACTTGGCGATATTCTTTCAATCAAAAACGTTCGATGGGCATGGTGAAAATTCGTTGGAAAACCCAACGAGAAGATTTTAGTATTTCGGGTGGGAAATTCATGTCGCAATACAACGTAGATACACCCATTGCCTTCGATTTGAACTCACTTTCGACCTTAGTTTTTAATAAGAATTTTGTCAAAATATATGAAAAAGATTTTTTTAATATCAATTACAATGACCGTTTTTCAAATACTATTGGTATAAAAACTTCCTTGGAATGGTCGAGAAGATATCCACTCCAAAATACGACAGACTACAAATGGTTCAATTTAAATGACTACATTCCAAATTTTCCAAAAAATCAAGAAATTGGAGCAACAGAGTTTAAACCTAATGAGGCTTTCACGGCAAGTTTTCAAGTTAATTATCGTCCGTTCTTGAAAAAACAATATCGAAATAGTATCAGAAACGTTGATTTTTCCTCATCACCTCTGATAACCTTCAAATATCGTGGAGCAATTCCAAAAGTATTTAATTCTCAGGTGGATTTTCATACGATTGAGTTTGGTGTAACGCATAACTTCCCTTTGAGCATCAATACCAGTTTCAATTACATTGCACAGGCGGGAACGTTCATTAGTACAAACAACATGACTTTTGCTGATTTCAAGCATTTCAACGGAAATAATAATATGATTTCGATTGGTGATGCCCTTACCACGCATCGTTTAGTGGGTTTTTATGACAATTATGTTTGGGGTGCGAGCAAGAAATTAATTGACCAATATTATTATTCAACCAACGGCTCATACATTGACATTATGACGATGGTGGGTTTACGAAAATTTGCTTTGACTCAATTGCCAGTAGTAAAACGTTTAGTTAGACGCTGGGCATTAAGAGAAGAGCTTTTTGCTAATTATTTATACACTGCCAACAACAAAGTACATAACGTAGAATTTGGTTACGGAATAGACGGAATCGCTCGATTGTTTAGATTAGAAGCCGTTATTAATTATAATAGTCTTGGAATACCACAACCCAACAATGAATCTAAGAATGTAGTTTTTGGTTTTCGTTTTGGACTCAACTCACGGGTGCGAGGAGGAGTTACGCCTGAGTGGTAGATGGTTAATTGTTGAAGTTTGAACGGGCGGCGTTCCGCTTGTAGAATTGTTGGAAACAACTCAAAATTCAATAATTATTTATTTGAACAAACCAGAATATTTTATACTTTTATAAAACAAATCAACTGACTGATAAACAAACGATTAGAAATAAAAAACTGACAATACCATGGCAAAATATAATCTTACCGTAAACGGAAAAAAATACAATGTAGAAGCTGACTCAGACACGCCACTTTTGTGGGTAATTCGTGACTACGTAGGCTTGAAGGGCACAAAATTTGGTTGTGGTATGGCTCTCTGTGGAGCTTGTACAGTACATCTCGACGGACAACCAATTCGTTCATGTTCAACGCCTATTTCGACTTTGAAATCTTCTAATAAAATCACAACCATCGAAGGAATTTCTGTAAATACTGACCATGCCGTTCAGAAGGCTTGGATAGAGGCACAAGTTCCTCAATGTGGATATTGTCAGTCAGGTCAAATCATGTCAGCGGTGGCATTATTAAAAGAAAAATCAAATCCAACCGATGAAGATATTGATTTAGCAATGTCAGGAAATATTTGTCGTTGTGGTACATATCCACGCATTCGTCAAGCCATTCACCGTGCTTCGGAGATGATGAAGGAAGGAGGGAATTCTACTGGGAAGTAAAATTTTAAATAGAAAAAATTATGAAAACAATAGAAAAGCATAAAGAGCAAGTATTTTTTAAAAAATTTAAAACATATTCAGCTTCGGAGGTCATAGCCGCTGGTGGGACGACTGCATTTGCTCGTTTGAAGGGGCATGATCCTAAGCGACTGTACAAGTTAAAAGGAGAGCATCTATCAGAAGAAGACCTTTATAATGCTTTAAAAGACCTTGAACGTAAATGAATCTCCTTTTTGACACTAATATTTTAATTTATATTTCAAGAGACAAGTCTGAACATAAAGTGCTTGATTTCGTAAATCCCAAATTGAGAGATGTTTATGTTTCTTATGCAACTATTGCAGAGATTGAATCAATATCTTTTCAAAGTAATTGGAGTCGTAGAAAAATAAAGAGGCTTGAATCTTTCTTGGAGGAAGTTCAAATAATTGAAATTGATGAAACTTTGTTGAAAACGTATGTAAACATAGATGCTTTCAGTCAAAGGAAACACAAAAATTTCATAGAATATTCTTTTCAAACTCCTCGGAATATGGGTAAAAATGACCTATGGATTGCCTCCACAGCATCTTTATTAAATCTTACATTAATTACTACTGATGGAGATTTTGACCATTTAGACTCTCACTTCATTACTTTGAATAAAATACTTCCTGAACAATTGCAATCAATAATGACATTAAAATAATTATGATGCTATGAAAAATAATTCCTCCCGCAGAGACTTCATAAAAGCCACCTCACTCTTGGCTATCGGTTTTTCATTACCTTCATTCGGTAATTCCAAAACGGTTGTGCATAAAATTGATACTTTAAATACCAACGCTTTGGGGCTTGAATTGAACCCGTATATTATGATAAATGATGCGGGAAAAATTACGCTTTTCAATGCTCGTCCAGACATGGGACAAGGCACGCACCAAGCCCTACCAATGCTTTTGGCGGAGGAATTGGAAGTTAGCCTCGACCAAGTAGAAATCCGAAATACAAACGGTTTGGAGAAGTACGGAAATCAACTTTCAGGAGGTTCGTCTTCGGTCAATTCTCGTTGGACTCCCATGCGTACTGCGGGGGCAGCCGTGCGAGAAATGTTGATTTCGGCAGCGGCTACCAAATGGCAAGTGCCTGTAAGTGAGTGCTTTGCGGAGAATGCGAAGGTAATTCATAAACCTACTAATAAATCTTTTACTTATGGAGAATTGGTGGCAGAGGCTTCAAAATTAGAAGTTCCAAAAGCTCCCAAACTGAAAGACTCTAAGGATTTTAAACTCTTAGGAAAATCTATCCCACGTCCCGAGATTCCTTCCAAAGTGAACGGAACGGCGGTTTTTGGGATTGATGGAGATGTCCCAGGAATGTTATATGCCAGTATCGAACGTTCGCCAAGTATTCATGGAAAAGTCCTGAGTTTTGATGGTTCGGAAGCTATGAAAATTAAGGGCGTAAAATTTGTCGTAAAAACTGAACGCAAAATGCCTCACAAAACCGTTGAGGCTGTGGCAGTAGTAGCGGATAATTATTGGGCAGCTTTGAAAGGACGTAAAGCCTTGAAAATCAAGTGGGAGAAGGAGGATTTGAGTAAAATGTCCACATACTCGTACTATGATGAGTTACAAAAATTAGCCAAAACCAAAGGTGAAGCCTATAAAGAGCATACCAAGGGTGATTTTAGTAAAAACTTTTCGGGAGCAACCCAGAAATTAGAAGCCTATTATCAAACACCTTTTGCCGCTCACGCACCCCTCGAACCGCAAAATGCTACCGTTTGGGTACAGGGCGATAAAGTAGAATTGTGGGCACCGAATCAAGGACCTGACGGCTTGCTTGGTGAAGTGGCTGAATACCTAAAAATCAAACCTGAAAATATCAAAATCAACGTGCCGTTTATGGGTGGCTCATTCGGGCGACGTGCTTATTATGACTACGTGATGGAGGCTTTGCATATCTCAAAACAAGTAAATGCACCCATAAAAGTTATCTGGACACGGGAGGATGATACTACCCAAGGACCTTTCCGCCCTGGGATGGTGTCGGCGATGGAAGGCGGTCTGGATGCTAATGGGGCGGTTGTAGCCCATAATCACAAGATTGTGGGAGCTTCGATTGAGCATCAAGTGTTTAAAAGTCCGTTGAAAGATGCCCCTGATTCTTGGGCGGCTGAAACGGCTACTTTGGACGATAGCCCTTACGATTTTGGAAATCGTACGATGAGTTTTCATTTGGCAGAAACTGATATTCCCATCGTTTGGTGGCGTTCGGTTTATTCTTCGACTACGGCATTCGGGCAAGAGAGTTTTATTGATGAAATGGCACACGCTGCCAAGACTGATCCATTAGCTTTCAGATTGGATATGTTAGTGGATTCTCCGAGATTTAGTAGAGTGTTACAGACCTTAGCCAAAAAAGCCAACTATCATCATAAACTTCCTGAAAATCAAGCGATTGGTATTGCTGTGACTCGTTCGTTTGGGTCGATTGTGGCTCATGCCGTAACGGTTTCTAAGCAAGGGAAAGGCATAAAAATTGAAAAAGTAGTCTCAGTAATTGACTGTGGGATGACTGTAAATCCTAACAACGTCATTGCCCAAACCGAAGGAAATATTGTGATGGGATTAACTGCCGCCATCAAAAGTGGCATAACCTTTAAAGATGGATTGGCAGAACAAAGTAATTTTCATCAATATAACCTAATGAGAATCAACGAGATGCCAAAAACCGAAGTACATATCATCCAAAACCAAGAAGCCCCAAGTGGCGTTGGCGAACCAGGACTTCCACCCATTGCCCCAGCACTTTGTAATGCGATTTTTAATTTGACTGGGAAGCGGATTAGGACTTTGCCTTTTGAGATTGGTGATATTGGATAAACAAAAAAGCCCTTGGTTCACACAAAATCAAGGGCTTTTTTGTTTATCCAATATTTGATTAATTCTCTAAATTTAATTGTTTCTGAACACTCAAAACAAAATCTATGTCAAGCCCTAAATCCTCAGCAATTTCGAGAGGGGTTAGTTTACCTCTTCTTAGCATTTTCTCTACCATCGTTTTATTCTTTTGTCTATCGGCATTTACAACTTCTGCGTTTGCCGCCAGTGCGTACTCATAAGCAAATCTTTCTTCAATACTCATTTGTCGAGTGTCCAAATCTCCAATAGCTTGCTTTAACCAATCTTCGTTAATAAAAGTAGGCAAGGCAGTAGGCTGAGTTTTATGTAAGTTTTTCATAATCCAGAGTAATTTATCTAAATCTGTTTCAATGTTTTTTTCTTCTTTTTTGAACTTATCCAGCTCTGCAACTACAAAAGTTGTTTGATTATCAATAAGTTCCCCTTTTTCATTTCTCAAATTGATGATTGAGTGATAATCAGCGTACGGTAAAATATTTTTTTCCAATAAACCGACACAGTATATTTTAGGAATGTTTACATAGTTAAACTCCCCCTTTTTGACCAACACATTTAATTTATGTAGGGCATAAAATTTCATTCTTTGAACAAAATTTGGAGAGTGTCCCATTTGCATTTCCACTATAAAATGATTGTCATTTTCATCAGTACAAGCAACATCATAAATTCCACTTCGGCTATCAATTGTTAATCCTTCAAAAGCATTTTTTACGTAATTTATATGTTTTATGGGTGTTTTTGATTTGATTAGAGCCTGTAATGCCTTTTTCAAGAATAGTGGATGTGATTCATTACCAAAGGTAGCTTTAAAACCATAATCTGACGTTACGGGAACAAATATTTTATTATCAATGATTAAAGGGTCTTCCATAAATGTGAAGTTGTGGTTTTATCTTAAACTAAATAGAAAACAAAATTAACGGATTAATCTATCTAAAATTATTTTCACACTATTAAAAGTTGATTCTGAGTACATTATTTTCTAAATTCTCACAATTACTGGTAGTGTATTAAATGTGTATTTATTTAGCAAAAAACACCACTTACTCATTTCCTCAAAAATCATCCAAAAAAATTACTTCTGTCGTTTTTTATTTTAGTAAATTGGGTATCTATTCATAAACCCTTCATTGCTACATGAAACATTACCTCACTTTTCAAGACGATACTTCTGATAAATTCTGGCAAATTGAAACCTCCGAAAAATCTTTTACGGTCACATACGGACGGACGGGTACATCTGGACAAAGCCAAACCAAAACCTTTGATTCTGAGGCACTTTGCCTAAAAGAAGCCGAAAAAATCTTGGCTGAAAAACGTAAAAAAGGATATGTTGAAGACGGTGTTGAGTCTGTCGTGGTAGCTGCAAAACCGAGAGCAAAATCTGACAAACCAGAGAAAGTGGATAACCTTGCGGAGGTATTGGCGGAATACGATAAATTGATTGTAGAAAATGCCATTGATGGACTATTACCATTCCTGCAATCTGTCGAAAAACGGCATTATGAGGCTTTTAAAAAACATATTCGTAAAGCAAGAAAATACTGGATGGAAAGTGTGGAACTCGTCCCGAAAGACCCAAAAAAGGAATACGATTGGGGAACTTGGGGAACGAGAGGTAATGATATTCAAAGAAAAATCATCGTGCTGAGTGCGATGGCTATTTTTGATAAAACCGAAATTAATTCTTGGGATGAACCATTCAATTATTTCAATAATGTTGATAATGAACGGATAATACTTAATAAAGAAAACGTTGCAGAAGAACTCGCTAAACGTTTAGGAACTCCGTTATTAAATCAGGAAAAAAACACCCAAGTATTTGAAGTTCAATTCATTAAAGATATTTTAATGTGGAGTAAGCCGACATGGGCAGAAAGTTATTTATTAGATAAAGTCTTGAAAAACGAGTGGTATCGGATGAGTTATCTCAAATTAAGAGTCTTGGAAAATTTGGAACTAATCACTTTTAATCCGCAACTTTATGCCAAGGCAATTACGTTTTTCACTGGATATGATTACCAGAACAGAATAGATTATGATGTTCAACAATTTCAAGATTTTATTTGTGAAAATACTCTTGCCATTGAACGTGATGTGCCAATTGTTTTTGATTACGAAACGAATATTCAAAATTGTAATTACTCCGTTGAAATCAATAAACAATGGGTTACAATTCAGGTTTGGGAGAAGGTTTTTGAACGTCTTTTAACGGAAAATAAAATAGACCGCAAATGGTTTTTGGAAAGTTGTCTTCAAACTCAAACGAAAGAGTGGAATAATGGTACACGTTCATTTTTTAGAAAACGTTTTGATGACGCACAACCTTCTAAGAATGAGTTAGTTACAGTACAACAATCACTTTTCCCATTGCTCCATGCCTCCTTGAATCAAGTGGTTAATTATGCTGTTGGTTATGTCAAAGAAATTTATGAAGAAAATGACTTTGACATGGACACTTTCTTAGATTGGATTCAGCCCGTGATGATGCGTGACGATTGCAAAGGTTCTATCAAAACACTCTTGACGATGTTTGAAAAAACCTGTAAAAATCAACCACAATTTCAAAGCAAAATCTTGGATTTATTGGCTGATACTTTTGCGATAAATGACTTAACAATTCAAGAAAAATCGGCTAAAATTCTTCAAAAATATACCACAAATGATAACGATGAAATCAAAGAAAAACTCACGATGTACGCCCCGCAAATGTTGGGAAATGTAAAAACGTTGGTAGCTGATTTATTAACAGAAGATGTTGATAATGAGGAGGTTGATTTAGATATTGAGTATAAATTTGCTTTAAAACCCACACTTCGACTGTACGATAAAAGTAGAGTGGAATTACCCAAAGATTGGAACGAATTATTATTTCAAATCGGTAATTTTATTGGTTCTGGTAATGTGATTGATTCTGAGATTTTGTTAAATTCTTTGATATTGCTAAAAGACCAAATTCCAGCCGATTATCAAACACAATGTGAGGCGTATCAAAATAAACTATATGGTACTTATTACGAATCAAGTTTTAAGAATCATACAAAAATGTTCATCTTGCATTGGATGGATAATTCAGAAAAAAAGTTCGATAAAATTCAACATTATGGCTATAATTCAAAGGTATTGGATTTGCAGTATAATCGCTTGGTTCATTTGAACAATAAAATGAAGGAAAAATCGACTCTTCCATTATTGAGTTTCCCTACGCATAAACCTTATTGGATTGAACCTAAAACATTGATAGAGAGACTGATAGCCTATCAAAAAGCGGATGAAAAAATTGATATGACCGACCTCGCTATTGCCATCTCTCGTATGCCCCGTGAGCGTGTGGATGAGGCATTGCCTTTGTGTGAGCAATTGGACGTAAATCTCTCAAAATTGATGAAGTTTTGTTTGGGGGCAAGCGATAAAATTGAGTTAGATTCAGAAGGTAATTTCTTTACAAAATTCCTTCTCGGCAATGGTCAAACCACCAAAGAAAGTGTCCATAATTCGCTTTGGGCATTGGCAGCACGTACGTATTATCCAGATAAAGTTTTCCCAGAATTTGAAAAAACATTTTTAGCCGATGTACCCAATGTTATAGCCCCATTTGCTCCTGAGCCTTATTTTAAGGAAGATTGGCACGAATGGACAAACTACCAAACCAAAGAAAAAGAGCGTTCAAAATCGTGGTTTTATCTCAATTTAGACTTTCCTCCGCACAAGACACTCCCGCCTACAATGCTGTATAGTTTAGAGTTTTTTGATAAAGGAAAACAGAACAATTATTACTACTACGGACTTACCACAAACGACGTTTACTATTACTACGGATTTACGCCTCAAAATCTTGATGCTCTGTACGTTTTACTCTTGCAAACTGCCAGTAGAATGGCAGATGAAAACTCGAATAATTGGGAGGGTGTTTGCAAAATAATGCTTCGTTCCAATACCGTTTTCAATCGAAATTCTTTATTGGTTTTGGCGAGTGCTTTCTTCCAACAAAAACGAGAAGCTCGTGGCTTTGCGGCGGAGGTTTTGATGCACCATTTCCAAGAACAAACCATCGAACCAGAAAAATTGGGAGAGCAAATTGGTTTTTTGGTCAATAACAAATACAGTCCAATCCAGCGTTTTGTAGATGTCATTGCCTTAGTAAAAGATGCCTCAATGCTTCATAATCAAGGGCTTTTATTAATGCTTAATGCCTTGATAATCAGCATAAAAGACATTGCAGAATTCCCGACTAATACCAAAAAATTATTAGAAATTTATTTCGATTTATTCACCAAAACCAAAAAGAAACCATCGCCCGAAATCATTGAAATAATGACCAAATGGCAAAGTAACGCTTCTTTAAAAAGTATTTGTAAACAGATAAATGGGTAATTGTTGAAGTTTGAACGGCTCGACGATTCGATTGTTGAATTGTTGAAAAATAAAGAACTATTATTCTCATTAATGTTGTGGACGTGCCACGGTTTGCGGGGGAATGAGCGTGAGACCGTGGCACGTCTTGGGAGGGTAATTATTTTCATCAATCCAAGCGTGCCACGGTCTCGCACACGTACCCCTCGCAAACCGTGGCACGCTGACACTGTTTAATTTGGCGTGGATGTCTGTTAAGACATAGACAATGGCTGGTGGAAGAACCAAAAAATATAAATTAAATGAATAAACTAATTGAAATAACAAATTTAGACCCTGATTCAAAGTTAATAACTCTAAAAAAAGAATATAAAGGTCATGTATTTAGATGGCTTATTAATGGTCGATGTACAAACTTCCAATATGTTGTTAAACCTTGTTCAGATATATCATCATTTATCGTATATGTTGATGGTACTATTATGGATGATACATCATATTCTGGTTACAGTAAACATATCCGAAACGATATAGAAAATGCAGTTAATTACTTGGTTAACACATTTAGGCAAGAAAATATTAATATTATAGGAGTTGAACTTTTTATTCATGATTTTATTGTTCATGAAGTTGATTATGGTTCTCACCACTTTTTGTCAAGCTTCGTTGGTGAGTTTAGAAATTTATTTTATCAGAAAGGGTTAAAAATTCTAAATAAGAATCAATATCAGATATCTGAACAAAAATATGAACCTGATGTAAAGCCTACTAATTATGTTGAGGAAGACTTAGGCAAGTTCTTTGAAACTATTCATCCTCAAATTTCATTTAAAAATGGAGGTTTAAGGCTTCAAACTAATATTGTTGAATCAATCGACTTTTGTAATTACAACAATTATTCGGATTATATTAAATATTGCTTGACTTTTAGAATCAGTCCTAAGCCAATCAGTTACTCTGGAGGAGGTCCTTACAAAAACTCTATTTCTGTAAAATGTAAATTTGAGCGAAAATATATAGAGATTAATTCGTGTATAAATGATGCTTTTAAAAAATTCATGGCTGAATTAGAGGAAGATAATATTTATTTAGGAGGATTTTCTATGGAGTTTGATTTTGAGATAACTCCTCCAAAATCAGAAACATCTCAATTTTACGTGATTCAAAATTCAGAAGAATATACTTCAATAATTCATTGGAAATTCAAAGAGATTTTCATGAAATATGGAACTATTTATGAATAAATTAAGAAGTAAAAAACAAAACTCCCGCACTTGTCTGTGTCTTCACAGACAACCATGTTAATCTGAAAAATGGAAACAACAGCCGATTATACCTTCGCCAGTACATCAACCATCAGTAAAGTTGATAATCAAAATAGCCTTTTTCTTTCGCACCAGACCGAATTAGAAGAAGTCAATAACATTCCCTGTTTCTTTTGGGGACGAATGCGAGACCCTTATTTGACGGCAAAATGCCTTTCGACAGTTGCCAAAACAGTCCGTTCACGTTTCGCACTCACCGCCCAAGAACTCGCAGCCATGCGTGACCCCATCGTGACGGCTGGGGCGGAGCAAATTCGCTTTGAAGGTTTTTCGTCTTGCAATGGCGTTTATGCCCGCTTGGATATACTCTCGGAAGGACTTGATGGCGAGTTTTTGGCAAGTGGAACAACCAACGTCGATTTCAACGAACCGATGCTCAATGCCTTGAATTTAGTGCAAAAGAATGAGGAAGTAATTTTGAGTGTAGGCTTCGATAATGTAACCGTTTCGACTTCCCGAACCAAAGCCGTAGAAAAGAAAGTTTCCTTGCCCAATCGCTGGATTAAGGGATTAACGAGCGTTCAACATTATTTGGCAGAGATGGACGAAAAGTTTGAATTGAACAAATTACAGGTCATTCAATTGTTCCAAAGTCTTCCAAAATCAACCATAAAAGGCGATATGTTTATCGTGCAGAGAGCGGGTAAATCTCTATTTTCTCCACTACAAAGTGGTAAAAATGTGAAGGTCGGAAGTCCGCACCGTCTCAGGGTGATGGAAGGGATTTTGCCATTTATTACTTCTTTAAAAATCTATGAATCAGAAGACGGACAAGCCTCTTGTTTTGTGGCTTTGATGGGGCATTTACAAATGGTTTTTGCCTTTTCAGCCGATGCCTACCGAGGTTTTTCTGGTGAAGGAAAGGCTTTGGAACATCTCATCGAAGAAATCCCGATGGAGTGGGTTTTTGGTATCAATAATCTCTTCAAGGGCAACGAAATCTTCAACATGACCAATCTTTCCATCGAAAACGACATTGCTTTTTCGACCATGGACAGCTTGACAGCGAACTTAGCAAGTATCGGATTATTGGGTTTTGACGTACTCAATAACCAACATTTTTACAGACGATTACCCTTCAAAACACAACGAATTTTGAGTTTGAATCCAAGATTAAAAAATGCCAAGAAATTAGTAGCTGAAAATGATATTGAGTTCGTAAAGAAAACCGATAATTATGTAGAAGCCAACGTAAAAGGCAGTGGCGTAACGCATAAAATCATCATCGAAAACGAAGAAGCCAAATGTACTTGTGACTGGTACACCAACCACCGAGGCAAACGAGGATTTTGCAAGCACGTGTTGGCAGTGAAAATGCTGTTGTAAATCAATCCAATTGAGATTTGATAAGCACTTTCACGTAGTGGCGATTGCGTCTGTTTCTCTTAGCATCCGCTCTTTTAGCATTCCGTTTATCAATCACGATACGGTCTAAATCGTTCAAATCATCCATTCTCTGAACGTCATTTATGGAAGTACGTTTGGGCATAATAGGTAAAATCAATTATGAACGGATTTGTTTTGGGAAGTGATTAAAACGTAGTAATCAGTCGTTTTTATCACCTATTTCGTATTCAAAATCACCAAAATCAATTATATTTACAGAAATACCACTTCATTGTATTGAATCTAAAACTAACCTCCTCCAAAATGGACTTTTTTAGTCGTGGTAACTTATCTGATGAAGCAATAATTAAGGGCATCCTAAGTGACGGTATTCTCCAACGAACTACCGAAAATCGCCTTTATGAGCAATACTTTTATTTTATCAAAGATGCGACCTACAAGCATCAACTATTTGAGGATGAGGCGGCAAGCATTTATACCGATACCATTTTAGCTTTCATCGACAACGTCCGTAATCACAAATTTGAAGGGAAATCAGCCATCAAAACCTACCTTTTTCAAATCTTTTCAAACAAATGTGTTGACTTTATTCGTAGAACTTCGACTAACAAGATGAGCGTCCATGAAACCCAGCCTATGGAAGATTTCATGTTCGGAATGCCCGATGAATCTAAAAATGTCTTGCAAAAACTTATTTCTGAAAATGATTTTGAGAAACTCAATGAGAAAATCAGACTTTTGGGAGACAAATGCCAACAAATGCTAATGGCATGGGGAGAAGGTTTTTCGGACAATAAAATTGCCGAAGATTTGGGTTATCAAAGTGCCAATGTCGCCAAAGTCAGTCGATTACGTTGTTTAGAAAAATTGAAAGAATTGTATAGAGAATAGTAAAAGTAGTATTCAGTTTACAGTAGGCAGTAATTGATAGTACTCTTTAATCTGTTTATAATGAAATAAATATTTGTAGGTTGATAATTGTGAACCGCCTACTGCAAACTTAATACTGCCTACTTTCCATTTACCAACCACATTAATAGAAATGATTATGTTAGAGCAAATTGAAAAATATTTCGATAACAAACTAAGCCTTGCTGAAAGACAAGTTTTTGAAAACCAAATGCTTACGAATGATGCTTTCGCAAAAGAAGTCGCATTTTATGTACAGGCACGTGCAGCCTCAAAAGACTTAGCAAACGATAAGAGGAGGCAAGAATTTGAAGCATTGAGAACTCAACTCCACCGACCTAAATCTCAAAATATAAAACCCATCATCTGGCTTTCGGGTTTGGCAGCTTCTCTGATTATTGGCTTCGGACTTTGGAGTTTTATTGGTTCAAATACTAAATCGTCAGAGACTTTGGCGGATGTGTATATTCAACAACATTTTGAAAATTTACCAATAAAAATGGACGGGAAAACCGACAGTTTACAATTAGGTTTACGGCTTTTTAATGAACAAAAATTAAAAGATGCTCAGTTGATTTTTGAAGATATTTACAAAAAAGAAAATACTAATAGCGAAGCCATTAAATTCTCTGGAATAACAGCTTTACGCTTGAAAGAATACGATAAAGCTGTTGATTTTTTTAATTTACTTTCACATCAAAAAGGTCTATACACTAATCCAGGTTTGTTTTATGAAGCAATTGCATTATTAAAACAAACTCCTTTATTCAAAGACAGGACGATTGCTCTGTTGAAAGAGGTAGTTGCAAAAGATATGGAAGGGAAGAATGAAGCCATAGAAATATTAGAAGAATTAGAATAAAAAAAGGGATAGAATTTTCAGATTCTATCCCTTCTAATTTTATGAAATGTCCGACCAGCGATAGGCTTCAATCAACTTCATTTCACCCTCTTTCCCTTTCATTGAATTTCCGTGTTCCATTCCGAGGACAAACTCCCCTCTATTCGTTGCTTTGGCTTTTTCAGCAATGTGTTTGAATAAAAATTTATAATTCACTTCACCAGAGGTTGGTTCATTGCGTCCAGGCTCATCCCCAATCTGAAAATAGGCGATTTCGTCCCAAGTCCAGTCCATATGTTGAGTCATACGCCCTTCGTTGCGTTGCATATGCCACATATCAAACAAGATTTTACAGGCGGGACTATTGACAGCCTTACAAATCATATAAGTTTGGTCTGAATGACGAAGAAATAAATCAGGATTATCAGAAAGTGGTTCAAGAACCATCGTCAAATTATGTGGTTCAAAAATGGCAGCCGCTTGTCGTAAAGATTCAATCACGTGCGATGTCTGGATGCCCATGGGTAAATCTCTCTGAAAATTCCCAGGTACTACGGTCATCCACTTAGCATTACAACGTTTTGCTACTTCAACGGCTTCTCGACAAGTTTTCAAGAATTTTTCACGCCAAGTTTTATCACCCGATGCTAAGGTACTTTTGGGAGGCCAGCCGTCAAAACTCACGACAAAAACGCCCATAGTCATCCCTAATTTTGCCATTGTTTCACCAATTTTAGCCTGCAATTCGGGCGATTTTCCCATCATTCCATTATCTTCCAAAGCCCGAAAGCCCACCTCGTGCATAAACTTCAATTGGTCTATTTCATCTTTGCCCGCTGAGTTTTCAAACATTCCAAAATGAGGAGCATATTTGAGTTTAAATGGCGTTTGCGGAGCGATAAGAGTTTGATTTTCAGTGGCTTTTATCAAAGAAGGCACGGACACTAATCCTGCACTGGCAATCAAGTTTTTAGTAAAATCTCTTCTTTCCATGGGTTGTTTGTTATTTTTTGGAATTTTTAAATTCACTATAAAAGTAAAAAAGGATAATATTCTTTGTTAGAAACGAATTACATTCTACAAAGATATTATCCTCTTTTGATTTATGATATTTAAAGGAGAAAATATAATTTATCTCCTTTCTATGATAATTTTATTTTTTCTCCAACAACTTCCCTTGCAATTCAATAATTTGTTTTTGCATATCAATCACATCATCAGCTTTGATGGCTACATATCCAGTTCTTGGTTCTTCAACCACCGACATATTTTTGATACTCGTTTCGCCTGTGAGGTAAGCTACATTTACCTCTAAGGTTTCTGCCATTCTACGAAGTTGTGAGTATTTAGCATCATTTCTATTTAAAATGGCGTGCAAAGTAGCCTCGGTTATTTTTGAGCGAGCAGCTAACTGTAATAAGGTAATCCCTTTCTCGGCTACTAAAACTCTGATTTTATCTTCAATTCGGTTCATGGTATTTGAATGTGCTAAGAAAATCTATCTCGAAAAGCATTAAAATAAAGTTTTTCTAAATAAATTTTAATTATTTATTGAAATTTATTTTGAGTTATACTCATAAAAATATAGTTTTGTATAATTTTATGAGTATTTCTTTATGTAACTATATAAAATATAAGAAAATACAGGTTTGATTAGAACGTTGAGACGTAACAAGTAGTTTCTAAAATAATCTTCAACCCAAACTTAAAAAATGTGTATAACACAATTTGTTAGGCACAAATATAATTAATTATCAGGATATGCCGCCAAAAGATTTGAAAAAAACGTCTGAAATCCTAAAAAACAGGATAAAAGCGTGCAAACAAAACCTTCCAAACAATTGGAGACAGCAAATAATTTCACTCGCTCCCGAATATGATAGCCTCAGGGGAGCGAGGCTAATGGATAATGTCTTTAAATTGCGTTCGTCTGATTTGAGGTTAACAGAACTAATTGAAAAAATAGCAGATGAATCGGAAGGAGTGGTTGTGGATGATGCTAATGAAGATGTAGATGATACTGAATAAATTTTAAATACGTTAGTAGGTAAGTCCTGTGTGTGGTGATTAAATTTAATCAAGTGGCGGCTTTATTAGTTTTTCGCCCGCACAGGACATTCAAAATAAATACTAATTGGAAAGCCATGCAATTTAGTCATTGCATGGCTTTTATTCGTAAAAGAGCCTTATAAGATTATAATCGAGCCTACTTGATATTCAATTTTTCAATCTCAATAATTTCTCCCGTTTCTTTCTTCTTCAAAATTAACTTAATGTCACCATTTGGTAATAATTCGTCTTTGATGAACCAATGTTCTGCATCATATTCTTGATAAACAGAAGGTTTTGAAAGCCCTTCTTGTCCACGCCAAACGGGTAGATTTACAGGTTCCCACAATTTTGTTTTGGCAGATTTATAAGCTGCATCAATGATAGCATTGACTACGTAACCATCATAAAAAGATTCTTGTGGTAAACGTCCTTCTTCGATGGCGTTGAACATATCCGTAAACATATGCGTATAACCTAACTCGTGGGCTTCGTCACCTACTGGAAACAACCAACCCGTAGCGGATTCGGCTTTTTCTGCCACATATCCGCCTTCGCCTTTGCCCGTTGTAAACATCTCAAAACCAGTCCGTAAGAATGAATTTACCCAGATTGTTCCTTCTGTTCCCATTACTTCGTCACGTAAATCCATACCCCCACGAAATGTCCAAGAAACCTCAAATTGACCAATTGCTCCGTTTTCGTATTTCACCAAACCGATGGCATGGTCTTCGGCATCAATGGGTTTTACTTGGGTATCTGCCCAACACATTACCTCAACGGGGCGAACATCCTTACCGATAAAATTTCTGGCAATTTCGATACAGTGACAACCCAAATCGAGGATTGCTCCGCCACCCGCCATTTCGATATTCCAAAACCAGTCGGAGTGTGGACCAGGATGTGTCTCACGAGATTTTGCCCAAAGCACTCTACCGATTGCTCCTTCTTTTACACTTTGTACAGACTTTAAGAACTTAGGCGTATAACAAAGGTCTTCTAAGTAGCCTCCAAAAACACCCGCCTCTTCGCAAGCCTTCGTCATGCGGAGAGCTTCTTCGGCATTTCTGCCCAATGGTTTTGTACATAAAACCGCCTTCTTGTGCTTTACGCAAAGCATAACCGCCTCTTCATGGATGTGATTAGGAAGAGCAATTACCACGACCTCCGTCTCAGCATGAGCAATGGCATCTTCCATTGAAGTCGTGAAATGTGGAATAGAATAATCTGTTGCGAAACGTTTTGCGGTTTCTTCCTTGCGTGCGTAAACAACCTGCACACGGTCACGACCACGTTGTCCGTGCAATGAATCTGCGTAAAAACGCCCAATGAAACCTCCTCCGAGAATACAAACTTTTGCCATTTTTAAATTAGATTTGAGCTTTGAGATGTGAGCTATGAGCCTGAAATCTGCAAGCTATTTATTGATGATAAAATTAACTTAGGGAATTTGTAAATTTAAACGTACCATGTTTGACTTAGAGGAACTTCCCGAAAGTAGAAATAACTTTCGGGAAGTCGCTGGGAGATTTACTTCCCGAAAGTTTTTTTACTTTCGGGAAGTTCTACGATAGGAAACAGGTACTTTTAAATTTACAATTTCCCTTATTATAGAAAACTCATTGCTCAAAGCTCACGACTCACCGCTTTTTTATCATTAAAGAAAATAATAAACAAAACTAAAACCACCGCCGCAATACCCGCTGGAATCATCCAAACGCCATTCCAATTGTGAGAAACCACTCCTGCCGCATCCGTAAGCGTATATTTGTCCAAAACAATTCCTGATAATTTTGAACCAATCCCCATACCGATTCCGTAGGTTGCCAATGTAATAAGTCCTTGGGCAGAGTTTTTGATTTTCTCGCCCGCTTTTTCATCAGTATAAATTTGTCCTGTTACAAAGAAGAAATCGTAACAAACTCCATGCAGAATAATGGCAAGATACAAAATCCATTCTGATGAAATACCATCGCCATTTCCGAAGCAAATAAAACGAACTATCCAAGCAATTAAGCCCACGATAAGCATTTTTTTAATGCCAAATTTCTGCAAAGCAAAGGGAATCAAAAGCATAAAAAGCACCTCAGAAGCCTGTCCAAGCGACATTTTGTTTTCAACGTTTGTCATATTTGATTCTGTCAAAGACAAATTGGCATGAGCATAATAGAATGCCAACGGAATACAAACCAAAACCGATGAGATGAAGAAAATCAAGAAAGAACGGTCTTTGAAAAGCACAAAGGCATCCGTACCCAAAATTTGAGAAGCCGTAGCTTTTCCAGTTGCTTTTGGAGGCGTGTCTGGCAAAGTAAACGAGAAAATTCCCCAAACTATTGAAGTAAACATGGCGATTTGATAGATAGCTACTTTATCTCCTAATCCATAAAATCCAATGATATTTGTTACGACAATCCACGCAATCGTACCCAAAACTCGAATTGCTGGAAATTCTTTGCCTGGGTCTTGCATTTGATTCATGGCAATTGAACTCGACAAAGCCAAATTTGGAGCAAAGGTCAAAGTGTAAGCCAAAATATACCAAAAGAAAGCATCTGGATCTTGATTTTGGATTAATAAATACAAAATACCCGCTCCCAATAAATTAAGTACGCCCATTACTTTTTGGGCAGAAAAAAAGCGGTCAGCAATCATTCCGACAAAGAAAGGAGCAATGATTGAGGCAATCGAAAAAGTAGCATAAGCACTCCCGATTTGGTCGCCCGAGGCTTTGAGAGAAGTAAAAAGGTACTTGCCCATTTGCCCGTACCAAGCCCCCCACGTAAAAAACATGAGGAACATCATAAGCATTAGCTGAATGCGTGTGGTTAATTTCATTTGAAATGATGGATTAGTTTTCAGAATTATTGAGGCAAGATAATATTTCTTTTTTTATAATTTATCATGGATTATTTTTAAAATATACTTTTGATAGATAAGTCCTTGAATTTAAAGATTTTAGTAAATTTTGGTAGTTTTTTACTTAAAATTGAAGAAAACAGTAATTTATTACTTAAAAATGAAAAAAATAATAATATTTACTTGTATTAATGCGATAAAAGTATAATTTTTACGAAGAAATATGCAGATGTATGCTGTAAACGTTCCTTACTTTTTGAATTTAGTGATGTATTTTTATATACCATCGAAAGATTTTGTCAGTGATTGTGTTTGTATTATTCTGTTACACACGGGGTTTAGTTCAACAATATCAAAATTCCAAAATTACTGACATGAGGTTACGGTCAACCGCCAATGTACCGTAGCGATAGTGGGGCATAGCACCGCCAAGTTATGTCCCCATTTTTTAGATTAAAATCCGCCAAGTAAAACGATTGTTGAGGGGCGGGGCGGCGTTCTGTCCCTCAACGTGTTAGAATCAATTAACAGTTATCAATTAACAATTAATAGTTGTTAAATATTACAAGTTAAAGTAGAGTTCCAAATTTGATAATCAGTTACTTCTGGTTTTCTCCTTCCTCCTTATATCCATTCCTCCTTTTTCCTTCTAAGTTCCTTCTTAAATTTCTCAAACTCTTCTTGTAAGATAACCACCTCACTTTCAAATAATTGAAAGTCACAGTGCTTTGCTTTTTCTTCAATGATTCTGGTGATTTCGTGCAAACGCATTGCTCCCAAAGTCCCTGCATTGCCTTTGAGCGTATGTAATTCTCCTTGGACTTGTTTACAATTATTGGCTTTGTAACCTTCTATGGCATTAGCAATTTGCTCAGTGGCTTCTTCTTCAAAGCCTTCTAAAATAGTCGCTACAAAACCCATATCACCACCAACGCTGTCGGAGAGTTGTTTTATGATTTCTTGGTCAAGAATTTGAAAATTATTGAGTTGTTGAATTGTTGAATTATTGTGTTTGTGAGTCGATGAAGAAACGTTCTCCTTATTCTTCTCTACCATCTGTTCTCTATTCTTTACAATCTGTTCACTATTCTCTATCATCTGTTTACCCATCCACTCCGCAACCTTTCTCACCAACACCTCCGCACGGATAGGCTTAGGTACATAATCGTTCATACCATTTGCCATAAAACGGTCACGGTCTTCCTTCATGGCATAGGCGGTCATGGCGATGATTGGGGGTAAATTGGTGTTATTATTTCTTAGAATCTGAGTAGTTTCTACACCGTCCATTTCGGGCATTTGGATGTCCATGAAAATAATATCAAAGGGTCTGTCCAAAATAGAAGCCTGTACTAACTTGATGGCTTTTTGTCCAGAATCTGCCGTAATGACCTCACAACCAGACTTTTTCAAAATTTCACTGGCAACTTTTCGGTTAGTGGCATTATCATCTACGACCAATAAATAAGGATGATAAGTATCAAAATGATTGACGACATGGAAAACGGGTTCGTCTTTTTTCGCCATCATCGGACTGATGGACGTTTCTTTGATTTCGATGGTAAACCAGAACGTAGAGCCTTTGCCCCATTCGGAAGTTACGCCTACTTCTCCCTTCATCATTCTACACAATTCTTTGGAAATTGCCAATCCCAAACCTGTCCCTCCAAATGACTTTTTGGTAGAATTATCCACTTGTTGAAAGGCATTGAAAAGTATTTTTAAGTTCTCTTCCGTTATCCCAATTCCCGAATCAATAATCTCAACTTTTATGCGATTGAATTTTCCTCTTTTTTCTACTAAATCTGCCTTAATTTTGACCGTACCGTTCTCTGTAAATTTCAAAGCATTTGAGGTGAAATTTGAAAGAATTTGGAGTAAACGAGTCTCATCCGCAATGACAAATTCGGGTAGATTGTCATTGATTTCGCAGATAATTTTATTGTTTTTGGCAGTTGCTACTTGATTGAAAAGGGATTGTAATCTATCAAAAACGTCCTTAAATACGATTGGGGCTTCGTTAAGAGCCATTTTACCCGCCTCAATTTTTGCCAAATCCAAAATGTCATTCAGAATGTGTAAAAGCGTTTCTGATGATTTACGAATGGTCTGTACATAATCTTTTTGTTCCTCGTTCAAAGGCGTATCAATCATCAAATCTATCATCCCTATAACCCCATTCATAGGCGTGCGGATTTCGTGCGACATATTTGCTAAAAAACGCTCTTTTACCTTCAATGACCGCTCGGCTTCTTCTTTGGCTTTTACGATGTCATGCTGATATTTTTTCAAATCCGTAATATCCCGACCAATCCCCGAAACCTCTTCGATATTACCATTATTCACAATCGGATTGAGATAAACTTCCACCCATTTCTCCTCTCCATCATCCGAATCTAATTGTACTTCAAAGTGTTGTTGCTCTCCTCTAAATGCCTCTCGATAACGACTTTCCAAGACTTTTCTATCGGTTTGAGACACCATTCTAAATCCCATTTTTTCGGTACTCAAACTCAATTGGGGCTTTACACCTAATTGATTTTCAATGAGTTGTGAATATTCTTGATTAAAAGAAGTCAAAGCCATTCTCCGATTCACTGACCACATCAAGTGAGAACTTCCCTCAATAATAGCTGTCAATCGGGCAGTCTCACGGGCGAGCATATCCTCGGCTTGCTTGCGGGCAATGGCGAGTGCAACTTGTCCTGATATGAAATCTAATAATTCTAAATCTCGTTGTTCGTATTTATTTTGTCGTTCGTAAGATTTCAAACCGATGATACCCGTAACCTTATTCCCAATTCGCAATGGTACACAAATCATCACTTTTGGCACAACACCGTAGAGATAAATTTTCTTTTCTTCTGCCAATTTATAAATCTCTTCATCCCTGAGTATCAGTGGTTTATTAGCGGCAATAGCATATTCTGTGAGTCCATTCCCTAATTTTCTTTTGGTAAAATGAACACGACTATCAAAATATTCGTCGATGTAATACGGGAAATAAAGGTAGGATTTTGCAGAATCGTATTGGGCAATAAAGAAGTTTTTTACGTCAATAACTTTCCCTAATTCTTGGTGGATATTGACGTACAAATCGTCCAAATTGGTGGAGCGAATAGTGGCTTGGGCAATGCTTGAATATAAATTTGAAGACCGCTCTGCCCGAACTTTGGCAGTTGAGTTATGGAAAATACAACGGTAGGCTGTCGGAGTTTCTTTGTCATAACGACAATTTACCGAACCCGAAAGGTACAATCTGCGACCATCTTTTCTACGAAAAACTACTTCAAAATCGGCAATTTTTTCTCCGTTTTTGATTTTCTCAAACTTCAAAAGTGCCTCCTCCGCAAAATCAGGGTGCAAAATATCTTTCAAACGTAAAGTTGCCAATTCATCCGAACCGTACCCCGTGATTTCTAACCAAGCCTTATTGACATACAAAAAACGCCCCGACATACTGATTAATTGAATTAAATCGGAGGTATTATTGATGATGTCTTGGAGTTGAGCATTGGTGCGTGCGAGTGCCTCCGACACCTTGCGGCGTTCAGTTACGTCTTCACCGATAACGGTCAAATATCGGATGTCTTCGGTGGCATCGTTGAAAATCGTGGAATTTAGTTCTACATAACGAATTTGGTTGGACTTCGTGAGCATCGTACGCTCCTTTTCCTCAAACATTCCGCCCTTCTCCATGGCATCTTTGAAGGACTGAATTCGTTTTTCTCGCTCTTCGAGTGGGACAAGAATATCAAAGAAGTTTTTGCCGACTAATTCGTCTAAATTATATCCTAAAATATTGATAGCAAAGGTATTACAGAAAATAATTGTACCGTCTTCTGCCAAAACGATTCCCACTAAATTGAGATTTTCGACTGTTTTTTCCAATTCAGAAGCCATCGGGACAGGCATTTCGCCCGCTCGTTCATTGACTTCAAGCACCCTCAATTCTTTTCTGAGGTGACGTATTTCAGCTATTAAATCTTCTTTGGTTTTGTGAGTCCAACGCATTGTTCAATTAACAGTTAATAGTTAACAATTAACAGTTTTTTGAAACTGTAATTGATTTAGATAAATGAATTTGTAAAATACTAAACTAACTTATTGAAAAGTTTAGCCTAAAAGTACAAAATTCAACGTAATTTTAAGGTACAGATAGAATCAATTAATAGTATTTTTGGGAAACAACTATTAATTATTAACTATCGACTATTAATTGAAAAAATGGACGTAAGAGCAAAAAAGAGTTTAGGGCAGCATTTTCTTCGGGATTTGGATGCGGCAAAAAGAATCGCAGATTTGATGTCGAGGCATGGAGATTATGACCAAGTTTTGGAGATTGGTCCAGGCATGGGCGTTTTGACACAATATCTTCTGCAACACACTGAATATCAGACCGATGTAGTAGAACTTGACCGAGAATCAGTGGAATATTTGAATACCTATTACCCACAATTGAAAGGCAGAATTCACTCGGCAGATTTTTTGCATTTGAATTTAGAGAAGTTTTTTGGCGGTAAAAAATTCGGGATTGTGGGTAATTTCCCCTATAACATTTCTTCTCAAATTTTATTTAAAGTATTGGATTACAAAGACTTAGTGCCAGAAGTAGCGGGAATGTTTCAGAAAGAAGTAGCCGTAAGAATTGCCTCAAAACCTGGCAATAAAGACTATGGAATTTTGAGTGTTTTGTTACAGGCTTTTTATGATATTGAATATTGTTTTTCGTTAGGACCAGAAGTATTTTCACCCCCGCCAAAAGTAAATTCGGGTGTGATTCGCTTGAAGAGAAATAGCGTTACCAACTTAGGCGTATCTGAAAGTATGTTTAAATCTGTCGTAAAAATGGGCTTTAATCAAAGACGAAAAACGTTACGTAACGCCCTGAAAGCCTTGCAATTACCTGATAACCCATACATGAGTAAGCGGGCGGAACAGTTGAGTGTGGCGGATTTTTTGGAATTGACAAAGATGGCGATGGAGGTAAAGGTTTTGAATGAGCAATAAAATTACTATTTATGAGAAATTTACCAATAGGAACACAATCATTCGTAAAATTACGTGAGGGTAATGCCATTTACGTTGATAAGACGAAATTGATTCACCAAATCACAACAGAAGGTACGTATTATTTTTTCTCACGTCCCCGTCGTTTTGGAAAATCTTTGCTGATTTCGACTTTCAAAGAACTTTACAAAGGAAACAAATCTGTTTTTGAAGGACTCTGGATTGAGAATAATTGGGACTGGAGTAAATCTCATCCTGTGATTCATTTTTCCTTTGATGAGTTAGGATTTAAAGAAAAATCTCTTTCTGATGTCATAAAAGATGATATTCGATTGAAAGCACAAGAGTTTAATATTGTGTTAGATGGAGACAATATCAATGCTTTATTAAAAAATTTAATTGGACAACTATACCATAAATTTGGTAAAGTTGTTTTTTTAGTTGATGAATATGATAAACCAATTATCGACTATTTAGAGGAGAGTAAAATTGAACAGGGTGAAATCAATAGAAGTATTCTGAGAGATTTTTATAGCGTTCTAAAAAATGCTGATGAATTTTTAGAGTTTGTTTTTATCACGGGCATTTCCAAATTTTCAAAAATTTCTATTTTTTCACACTTAAATAACCTCCGAGACATTACTTTGCATCCAAAATTTACCACCTTGGTTGGTTATACTCAGAATGAGATTGAATTATATTTTGATGATTATCTTAAGGAAATACAAGTTTCATTGAATTTATCAAGAGAAAAATTACTAAAGGAGATGAAAGTCTGGTATAATGGTTTTTCATGGGATGGAATTAATAAAGTTTATAATCCCTTTGGTACGCTTAATTTCTTGGATGTCAAACAATTTCGAAATTTTTGGTTCTCAACTGGCAGCCCCAAATTTTTGGTTGATCAAATGCGTAAAAAGGTTGTGTATAATGTTGAAAATACAATTGCAGATAGTATCGTTTTAGATAAATTCGATTTTGACAATATTGATTTAGTACCTCTACTTTTCCAAACAGGTTATCTCACTGTCAAAGAAATGGATGTGATGACAGGTGAAATGGTTTTAGATTATCCAAACAAGGAAGTTCGTGAGAGTATGTATCAGTTTTTGATAAGTGATTTGGCAAGAAATCCGTATCGAACCAATACGGGCAGAACGATGCGGGATTTGAATAAGGCATTTCTCGAAAAAGATTTAGAAACTGTCAAAACTATCATCAATTCTATCTTGGCAGATTTGCCTTCTGAAACGTATCTCAAACAATCGGAAGGGCTTTATCACGGACTTATTCATTTGATATTCAGTTATTTAGGAATGTTAATAACGAGCGAAGTACACTCATCACAGGGACGGGCAGATGCTGTTGTGGAAACGCCAAGTGATGTTTTTATTTTTGAATTCAAATTTAATAAAACTGCCCAAGAAGCCATTGAACAAATAAAAAACAAAAAATATGCCTCAAAATATCAAAATTCAGGGAAAAATATTATTGGAATTGGCGTAAATTTTGACAACGAAACGAAGCAAATTGATGATTGGTTGGAGGAAAATTTAGGATGATTATTTGTTAAAAACTCTTAAAAAATAGTAGAAATAAAGGGTAAATGATGAGTCAATTGTCTGGAATATATTGAATTAAAACATTATTTTCTTTTCACAAAACCATCAATTACATGAAAAACCCCATCATTTTTTTACTTATTTTAATGGCTTTTAGCTTTTCAGAAGTAAAAGCACAACAGAGTGATAGTACAGCAAAAATGCCTGTAATGCCCCAGAAATATCAGATTTTTGTGGCAGAAGTAACCACGCAGGCAGGATTACAGAAGGGTATATTTTATAGTGCAGATTCTAACAAAATCGTTATTTTAGACTCATTGTATCATAGTCTTTCTATCAATATTTCTGAAATTAAAACCCTAATTTTAAGACGTTCTAACGCTATAGGATTCAATTTCAGAATAGGTTTTTTTGCCACTATGGGACCTTGGTCTGTAATAACTTTCTTACTCGCCAGTGATGGGTATCTTAAAATGGCAAGTGCATTATGGGGAGCTCTTGGAATTGGAGCGGTTTTTTCTGTATTTGTGGGTGCAGTCTTATTAGCAGGAGCGTCGTCTCCGAATATGAAAATAGTCATGGATAAAAACGTTAATAAATATTACAAAAAATTGAGGTCATTACAAGAGCGAAGTCAGGAGCGTTTAATAAGGCTTTCCAAACCCAGACCAAAAAAACAAAAGGTATAATAAATGTATATTAAACGAAGTGAATAAACAATGGAGCAAATCACCAATCAACCCTTCGAGCTTACGCCTTTTGAATTGACAAAAGACTACCTCGAAAAATTACAAAGTGCTATCAATCAGCAAGATAATGAGTTTATCCTTGCTGAGATGGAAGAGTTGTATCCCGCTGATATAACCAACATTTTGTATGAGTTGTCTGGTGAAGAATCCTATTATTTAGTTAAACTTTTAGATAAAAAACTCGGGGCGGAAATCATAACAAATCTGGATGCCGATGACCGTAAAAAATTCCTCAAAAACTTTACGCCCCAAGAGATTGCCGAGTACGTTGATTTAGTAGATTCGGATGATGCCGTTGATATTTTGAATGAGCAACCCAAAGATATTTCGGAGGATATTGTGGGGCTTTTGAAGGACAAAGAACAAGCTCGTTTTGTCAATGATTTGATGCACTACGACGAAGATTCTGCGGGTGGTTTGATGCAAAAAGAATTAGTCAAAATCAATATCAAACAGTCTGTAACTGAGTGTGTTGAGGAGATTAGACGACAAGCCGAAGATGTAGAAAATGTTACGGCGGTTTATGTGGTCGATGATGATATTATTTTGCAAGGGCGTGTCTCTTTGAAGAAGATTATTTTAGCAAAAAGAGGCTCTAAAATTGCTGATATTTATTCAGATGATATTGTGTCGGTCAAGACGACAGCAACAGGCGAAGAGGTAGCCGACATCATGCAAAAATATGACTTAGATGCCGTACCTGTCGTGAATATTCAAGGGCGATTGTTGGGTAGAATTACCATTGATGACGTGGTCGATTTTATCACTGAGCAAGCCCAAGAAGACGTACAAGCTATGACGGGTATTTCGGAAGATGTGGAAGAGGATGACAGCGTTTGGAAATTAGTTCGCTCTCGTTTGCCGTGGTTGATTGGGGGTATGTGTGGCAGCTTTTTAGCCGCAAAATTGATTGATGGTTTCGATGATACACTTTCAGCCATTCCTGCCATTGCCGCTTTTATTCCTTTGATTGGCTCGACGGGGGGCAATGTTGGTATTCAATCTTCTTCTATTATTGTGCAGAGTTTAGCGGATAAATCGGGTATTGATACGCCTTTGGGAGAACGACTTGTGAAAGTCCTAAAAGTAGCCTTATTAAATGCACTTATTGCTGGAATTTTTGCTTTTGGGGGGTCATTTTTAGTAGATAATGCAGATGCAACTTTGTCGCTAACGGTCTCATTATCAATATTTTCAATCGTTATGTTAGCTTCATTAATGGGAACTTTTACTCCTCTGGTTTTAGATAAATTTAAAATCAATCCAGCCATTGCATCAGGACCATTTATTACTATTACGAATGACCTTTTGGGATATGGGGTTTATTTATTGATAGTTTATTTATTGTTACACAAATGATAGCCATTATCCAAAGAGTCTCAGAGGCTTCTGTCAAAATAGAAGGTAAAATTAAAGGAGAAATACAAGCGGGTTTTCTTGTGCTTCTGGGTATCACACACACAGACACACAAGAAGATGTTGAATGGCTTTCCAAGAAGATTGTTGGTATGAGAATCTTCTCAGATGAAGAGAAAAAAATGAATCTTGACCTAAGTACAATCAACGGTAACATCCTCTTAATCAGTCAGTTTACGCTCCATGCCAGTACAAAAAAAGGTAATCGCCCAAGTTTTATTGAAGCTGCCCGACCTGAGATTGCGATTCCTTTATACGAAAAAATGATTCTTCAATTAGAGAAAGATTTAGGAAAACCCATCCAAACGGGCGAGTTTGGGGCAGATATGAAAGTGTCATTAATCAATGATGGACCAGTTACCATAGTCTTGGATTCAAAAAATAAAATATGATTCGGAATACACTTTTAGCCATCGTTTTTGCGATAATTATCATTGCGATAAATCTTCATAGTGAGGTCGTGCATATTCCTTTATTTTTTGTATTTGTAGCCGCTCTGATTTTGGGGTATTTGCAACCACAAAAAGGTTGGATGTCCGTCATACAATTAGTGGTGAGCATTTTTGCAGGATTTTATTTGAGTAAATTCTTTGGATTTACCCCAATAAAATTTACTGTTTTTCAATTTATTACCTACATTTCACCCCTGCCGTGTTTATTTGGCGGTTTTATGGGTAGTTATTTCAACAAAGCAATCAATCAAAATGACGATAGAAAACGCACAAAAAACCGTAGATCAGTGGATTAAGACCATCGGCGTACGGTATTTCAACGAACTAACTAATATGGCAATGCTTACCGAAGAGGTCGGTGAAGTTGCCAGAATCATTGCTCGCCGATACGGAGAACAATCTGAAAAAGAATCTGATAAAAACAAAGACTTGGGAGACGAAATGGCAGATGTGCTTTTCGTGTTAATATGCCTTGCCAATCAAACTGGCGTGAACCTGACGGAGGCTTTACAGAAAAATTTGGATAAAAAGACCAAACGAGATGCTATAAGGCATTTGGAGAATGAGAAATTGAAATAAAAGATATTCTGAGTACAAAATACTACCCTTGTAGGAACTTCCCGAAACAATATCCATTGCGGGTAAATAACTTTCGGGAAGTTGGTTAATCATTTCCCTAAATCTCTTGCTGCAACAAAACTATCTCCTCAAAATCCTCTGAAAGTTTATGACTCAATCGTTCAAAAATTTTAAAATATTTCATGTAAGTTTCATGATTTTTAGTATTTGGATGATAAGTTTCGATTGATTTCACGGTTGCGGCAGCCTCTTCTAAATTACTGTAAACTCCCAATTTTGTGAGTCCCATCAAGGCAGCACCCATCGCTACGCTATCGTGATTATCGTTGATATGAACCGTTTTACCGAACATATCCGCTAATATTTGTGTCCACAAAGGCAAAGAAGCGTAAGCCCCATTGATGTAAACATCCTCAAAATTTCGATGTGTTTCTAAAATTTTTCCGATACTGTAAATTTCAAATAAAATGCCTTCCAATGTTGCTCGAACGAAGTGTTTTTGTTCGTGATTAATGTTTAGACCAAAATACATTCCACGGGCGTTGGCGTTCCAGAGTGGAGCCCTTTCTCCTAATAAATATGGTAAAAAAAGTAAGCCATCTGCCCCTGATTTCACATGAGAGGCTGTTTTGAACAAATCGTTTAAAATTTCATCAAATTCCAAACCTTCCGAAAAATCCCCAAATTGTTTGGCGAACCATTCAAAAACTACGCCTCCGTTATTGGTAGGACCACCCGAAATATAGTAGTCTTCCGCTAATAAATAGTTGAAAAATCGTTGCTTTTCGTCCCTCAAAACTTGCTTATCTGCAACCCTCACCGCCCCACTTGAACCGATGGTTATGGTTGCCTTTCCTTCGCCAATAATGCCAGCTCCCAAAGTTGCCAAACATCCATCACTCGCACCTATAATTAATTTGGTTTTGGGAGATAACCCCAACGTTACACAATACTCTTTTTTCAATTGTATCGAATCATTAAAAACCGAAACAGGCTCTGAAAGTCTTTCGGTTGAGATTCCCGCAAAATCAAGCGATTCTTGATGCCATTTGAGTTTATGAATATCAAAAAGCCCCGTCGATGAGGCGATACTATGGTCAATTACGTACTCGCCTGTGAGTTGTTTTATGACATATTCTTTTAGAGAAATAAATTTATAGGTCTGAGCAAATCTTTCAGCATCATGATTTTTGAGCCAAGTTATTTTTATTAAGGGAGACATTGGGTGAATAGGCGTTCCCGTAGTATGAAAAATATTGACGTGTTGGGGTAATTTTTTCAATAATTCAGCCTCTTTTACACCCCTATTGTCCGCCCAAATAATGGCATTACCGAGCGGATTACCACTTTTATCAACTGGCAAAACGCTGTGCATGGACGAACTAAAACAAATGGCTTTGACCTTGTATTTATTGGGATGAATATGCTCATTGAGCAAATTTTTAAGGATAAATAAAGTTGTGATAAAAATCTGTTCGGGGTCTTGTTCGCTATAATCGGGTTGTGGGTGGAAGGTGGGATACGAACCTTTCTTCCAGCAAATTACCCTCCCATTCATATCAAATGCGTGAATTTTGACTGCCGATGTATTGATGTCGATGGTAAGAAGACAATCCATTTTTTAAAGTTTTATACGTGAGAACATCCCCCTTCCCCCTTCAAAGGGGGAGTAACCTTAGTGCAATTCCCCCTTTGAAGGCAGGGCTGTTAAGTTCTCTAAAAAATGTAGAATTTAGAACAAGGAATTCAGAATGGAGAAGTAAAAAGGTATAACTTTTCACATTTTTCATTCTAATATTCCTTCTAAATTCTCCATTCCTTGTTCTGAATTCTGACTTGACTTTCAGAACTTAACAGCCCTGCCTTTGAAGGGGGCAGGGAGATGTTGTTGAAGTACTATTTTTTTCAATCTTTACTTTTCCTAAACTCCCGAGGCGTATAACCTGTGAGTTTTTTGAAGGTTGAGGAGAAATGTTGAGATGAATAAAACCCTGTTTCCAGAGCAATATCCGTTAGGCTCAAATCTTCCCTGTTTAATAATTTAATAGCTTCTGAAATCCTGATATTTATCAAATAATTCAAGGGCGAAAATCCTGAAAAGGCTTTTACTTTTTCAGTAAATGCTGTTGTTCCTAAACCTACTAAGCCCGCCATCTCCTCCACCGTCCAGGGGTCAGACAGATTTTCACGCAAAGTCTGTTCCAGTTTCAAAAAAGTCTGTGGGAAGTCCCTTCTGAGGTTATCTTGCTTGCTCAAATGCCTTACTGCCGTGATCAAAAGTTCGTCTATCAAGTGATTAATTCGTGTACGATACCCCATTTCCTGAGCAAATAATTCTGTTTCTAAATTCTGAAAAATTTGCTGACAAGATTTCAAACGACTCAAAATGGGTTTTTTATTTAATGACAAAATTTTACCAATAACCCGTTGGTCAGTTTCAGAAATCCCACTCCAATCTCCCAAAACTAACTCGCCATTTTGTTCAAAAACTTGCGGTTTAATTGTTATCCACATCAAAGAACCTATGTCAAAAACGCCTTTATTCCCACCCATTGTTTGCCAAGGACAAGTCATAGAAGTATCATTCGGGTAGAGCAAATAGGGCTGTCCGTCGATATTCCAGTCAAATTTTCCTTCTGTAATAAAACAAATCTTAATGCCTTCACTAAGTTTTATTTGATGAGAATGAAGCTGAATATTTTGAATTTTATGATTGGCAAACTCAATAATGTACGGAAAAGTCTCTAACTCTTTTGATTTTTCTTGGTACAGTATAAATGGATTATTCATGTGTCTTGAAAATCTTGAAGTAAAATTAGGTCAATTTTTTATAAAAATATTACAAAATTCACCACTTAGAAAAAATGAAAGTTTTTCTTTGAATAATGATGAAACTTTACATCGTTGAAACAATTACTCATTTAAAATTTAAATTAAAAGTTATGAAAAAAAATAGACTAATAGGGTCTCTTATTTCCCAAAAACTGCCCCAAATAGCCTTTGGGATAGTTTTTGTGTTATTCACCCTTACCACTTTTGCACAAGATATTTCCATCAAAGGAACGGTATCAGATAAATCTAATAGTGGTATTGCGGGTGTTGCCGTTAAGATAAAGGGAACAACTCGGGGAACAAGCACAGACGCAACTGGAAATTTTAAAATTTCGGTTGGTAATAATGCTACTCTGATTTTTAGTGCCATTGGTTATGGAACTAAGGAAATCTTGGTAAGTAATAAAACGACCATTGATGTAATCTTAGACGATGAAGTACAAAATTTGGGGGAGGTCGTTGTAACGGCTTTGGGTATTAAAAAGGATGCTAAAAAGTTAGGCTATTCGGTATCTTCCATTACCCGTGAGGCTCTTACTGAAAACCGTACGCCTAATTTTATGAACTCCTTACAAGGACAAATTGCGGGTGTAAATATTTCTCCATTAGGAACTGGACCAGCGGGAACTTCTAAAATCAGAATTAGAGGACAAAGTTCTATCTCAGGTCAAAATACCCCTCTAATTGTTGTGAATGGAGTTCCAATTGATAACACTAACTTCGGAACAAACCCCAACAATGCAGGTTCGGATAATTCCATTGGTGTTCGTGGAGGGGGAAATACCTCTGACGGCGGTGACGGACTTTCGAGTATAAACCCTGATGATATTGAGAATATGACCGTTTTGAAAGGTGCAACGGCGGCAGCTTTGTACGGCTCACGGGCGAAGGATGGTGTGATTATGATTACGACCAAAACCAAAGGTGATTCAAAAGGGATTGGCGTAACGTATAATTCAAACTTCACTAACGATACTCCGCTTGATTTTACGGATTATCAATATATTTATGGACAAGGAGAAAATGGAGTACGTCCAACCAGTGCCAATCCAACTTCTGGACAGTGGTCTTTCGGAGAGAAATTTCAACCTGGCATGACACAGGTACTTTTTGATGGTGTAACTGTTCCTTATGAACCCGTTTATAACAGAATTAGAAAATTTTTCAGAGATGGAACAAATTTCACAAATACCGTTGCACTTTCGTCAGGTTCAGAAAAAGGTGGATTTACGATGTCATTTGCAAACACCGACAATAGAGGAGTTGTGCCAAACAATACTTTTAATCGTAAAACCATAAACTTAGGCATTGCTTATGATATTTCATCAAAATTAAATGTTTCAGGTAACATTAATTATTCAAATGAAACCAACAAAAACCCGCCTAACATCGCCAATCAGGACAATTCTATTCCAACTGCAATTTACAATATGGCAAACTCAATGCCTTTTGATTTGTTGGAAGCTAAGAAATTTGATGCCAACGGAAATGAGTTTGTGTATTCAAGATTCAGAAACAGAACCAATCCCTATTTCACTTTATCTCAACAATTTCAAAACATTATTCGAGACAGAATTTTTGGAAATATTACAGTAAAATACAAATTATTAGATTGGTTATCTGTACAAGGTAGAATAGGACAAGATTACTGGTCACGTGACCAAGATTATAACAACTTCCCAACAGGTCAAGCCTCCTTAGCACCCGCACCCGCAGGATTTTCAAATGGCGTTTATACCCAAGAATCTCGTAGATTAAGGGAAACTAATGTTGATTTTTTGGTTAATGCCACTAAAACATTTGGTGATTTTGGGATTGATTTGAATCTTGGAGGAAATCAGATGTACAAGCGTGTAGATTTAAACTCAACTCAGGTAACGGATTTTGTAGTTCGTGATTTATATACCGTAATGAATGGTCGTGTGAAAGACCCTATTTATGGTTTAGCTGAAAATGCTGTAAATTCACTATATGGTGCGGCTGAATTTTCGTACATGAATACATTATTCATTAATGTTACAGGTAGAAATGACTGGTTTTCAACACTTTCCAAAGAGAACAATAATATATTTTACCCTTCAATATCAGGAAGTTATGTATTCTCTCAATCGTTTGAAAATGCACCAAGCTGGTTAAGTTTTGGAAAATTAAGGATGGCTTACGCAGAGGCAGGGAGTGATAATTCTGTTGCTCCTTATTCAAACAATCTTTATTATGGAATAAATGCTAATCTGTTTGCGAATCCTTCTGGCATATTTCAACCTGTGGGTGGTTCGTTAGGATTAACAATTCCAAATACTAATTTGAGACCAAGTAAGACATCAGAAGCTGAAATAGGGCTTGAATTAAAATTGTTTAAAAATAGATTATCATTAGATGTAACTGGTTATCGCAAAACTACCAAAGACCAAATAGTTTCTTCACAAGTTTCTGACGCTTCTGGATTTACAAGTACAGTAATCAATAGTGGAATCAGTAGAAATGATGGTATTGAGATGCTGATAGGATTTTCACCTGTCAAAAATAAAGATTTTCAATGGAATGTGTCTTTCAATAGTTCGTATAACATTACAAAAGTGTTGAGCCTGACAACGGATGATGATGGAACTCCTGAAAAAGACTATAACAAAGATGGAAGACCCGAAAGATTTACCACTGGTACGCACGTATTCAATGGTGAAGTTCGCCAAGTTGTAGGGCAGGAAATGGGGCAGATTTATGGCTTTGGATTCAGAAGAAACGATGCAGGTCAAATGGTTTTTGGAACAAACGGTCTTCCATTAAGAACGACTGATTTGATTTCCTACGGAAGTGCTTTGCCCAAATGGACTGGTGGATTTACCAATTCTTTCAATTACAGAGGTATTTCATTGTCTTTCTTGATTGACTTCAAATTAGGAAATATGATGTTGTCGGGTACAAATTTCAATGCAGTTCGTCATGGTTTGCATCAAATGACTTTACAGGGTCGTGAAGAAGGTGGTGTTGTGGGTGTTGGAGTTACTGAAAAAGGCGAGCCTAATACTGTAAAAGCGAACGTTCAAGATTATTGGTCGGTAGTGAGGTCATTGGCATTGGTTGAGCCTGTGGTGTATGACGGTGGGTATTGGAAGCTACGTCAAATTACGGCTGGTTATGATTTGACAAAGTTTTTACCTAAAAGTTTCCCTGTAAAAGGTCTGAAATTAAGCATTACGGCAAACAACGTTTTGATGTTGAAAAAATGGGTGCCTAATATCGACCCCGATTCATTCGGTTATTCTTCGGATAATTTGGTGGGTATGGAATCAACAGGTTTGCCATCAACACGTAGCATCGGATTTAACTTGAATGCTAAGTTTTAGGATTACTTCGCAATTGATGGAACACAGATGACACAGATGCTTCGCAACTCAGATTCACACAGATTTCAGAAACTGAATTGTATTTCATGTGCAAACGTTTCTGTAAAAATCAAATAACTTATTTTTTAAAATAGAAATTCTTATGAAAATCAATAATAAATATTTTTCCAAAACCCTGATATTGAGCGTATTACTTAGTTTTTCTATAAGTAGTTGCGACAAAGGTTTTGATGAATTGAATATTAATAAAACGGCAGCAACTGCCATTAATCCAGTATTCACATTAAACAATGCAACGATAAATGCTTCATTTCCGAATGGAATATTAATTTACGAAATGGGTATCGTTCAACAAATTATTAGTCCAAATTCGGGCGTAATAACTGGGGCAAATTTCAATCAAGATAATAGAGATGTAACGTCACAAATCTGGCAACGTCATTTTCGTTCAGTTGTACGAAATACCTACGATGTCATTTCAACTACGAAAAATTTGCCCAATCGCTCAAATCTGTACAACATGGCTCGGATTTTACAGGCATATTCTTTCATGGTTTTGACAGATAATTACGGTGATATTCCTTACACAGATGCAGGGAAGGGATATACTGACCAAATTACGCTTCCAAAATACGATACGCAACAGACAGTTTACACAGGAATTATCAAGGAATTAACCGAAGCAACAGCCGCCTTAGATGCCTCAAAAACCATAGAAGTTGCCGATGTATTGTATGGTGGAAATGTTGGTCTCTGGAAAAAATTTGGAAACTCTTTGTTACTCCGTGCGGGTATGAGATTATCGAAAGTTGATGTGGCACAAGCCCAACAAGTGGTGCAGAGAGCGTTTCAGGCGGGTGTTATGGATGCCAACGCTGATAACGCTTTCATAAAACATGATGCTAATTATTTGAATGGAGTAGGGCAATTATTGAATTCAACGGAAGCCAATAACTTCTATTTGGCGGCACCTTTTGTTGATTATTTACAAAAAACCAACGACCCCCGATTACGTTCAATTGCAGTGAGATACGTAGGGGCTTCATCTGGACCTGACCAAGTTGCCTCAAAAGCATCAACTGACCCAACAGTACAAATTGGAATGCCTTTTGGATTTGATAATAGCTCAATTCGTACGGAAGTTACCAAGTCAAAATTGGCAAGTTTTTATGATTATAGTCAGGCTGATAGAACCAGAATGGCTAAGACAACCGCTCCAATGTTCTTGGTAACTGCCGCTCAAACTCAATTATTATTGGCTGAGGCTGCACAACGTGGGTGGGTTACGGGTACAACAGCTGAGACTTTTTTTAATCGTGGCGTAAAATTACACATGGAACAAATGGCAATATTTGATGCCAATTCAGCGGTTTCTGCCTCGGCAATTGATGCTTACCAAAAAGCAAATCCGTATAATGCAAACACGGCTTTGGAGCAAATCAATACACAATATTGGGTGGCATCGTTTCTGAATGGACCAGAAGCATTTGCTAATTTCCGTAGAAGTGGATTCCCAAATCTTTCTCCAAATCCATATCCAGGAAAAGCCATAAAAGGTAATTTTATTAGAAGATTAACTTATCCAAATTCTGAAATATCAGTGAATAAAAAGAATGTTGATGAAGCTGTTAGTCGGATTGGGGCGGATGATTTGGATGCGAAGGTTTGGTGGGATAAGTAGGAAAGATTTTAATTTTGAGTTGGGAAGATTCTTAATAACTTCCCGAAAGTTTTTTCTACTTTCGGGAAGTTGAAACTACCTTTGGAAATAAATTATCAGTAACCAAAAAATATAATGCAAATAGGAATAATAGGATTAGGAAAAATGGGGTTTAACCTTGCCCTAAATTTAAAAAGAAATGGCTACGAAGTAATAGCCAATGATGTGAATACCGATTTTGTTCAAAAAATAGCTATTGAAAATATCAAAACTGCCAATTCTATTCAAGATTTATGTCAGCAATTAACAGCAAGAAAAGTAATATGGTTAATGGTGCCTGCGGGTGAAATTGTCGATAATGTGATTGAATCATTGATCCCCTTTCTTAAACCCCAAGATATTATTATAGACGGCGGAAATTCAAATTATAAAGACTCTCAAAGACGATATAACTATCTCAAAACCAAATCAATAGACTTCTTGGATTGCGGAACTTCGGGCGGAACGTCAGGGGCATTAAACGGTGCTTGCACGATGGTTGGAGGAGATGATGAAGTTTTTAATTATGTTGAAAAAGTATTCAAAGACATCTCCGTTACGGATGGGTATTTACACACGGGCGAGGCAGGAAGTGGACATTTTACGAAGATGGTTCACAACGGAATCGAATACGGCATGATGCAGTCAATCGCCGAAGGATTTGAAGTTTTTGAACATTCAGAATTTAAAATTGACTTCCAAAAAACCGCTAAAATGTTAAATCACGGCTCGGTGGTGAGAGGTTGGTTGATGGAATTAACGGAAAATGCTTTCAAAAAAGACCCAAATTTAGAATCCATCAAAGGCATTATGCACTCCTCGGGCGAAGGCAAATGGACATTAGAAACTGCCTTAGACTTAGGTGTTCCAACACCCGTGATAGCTATGTCCGTAATGATGCGTTACCGTTCACAAATGACAGACACGTTTTCTGGAAAAGTAGTCGCCGCTCTTAGAAATGAGTTCGGTGGTCATGCGGTTGAGAAAAAATAAAGACCTCTCTAAATCTTAAAAATTAATGAACCATTTTTATATAGGTATAGACATAGGCACAACCGCCACCAAAGCTATGGTCTTTACCAGAGAGGGAAAAGTGGTTGATTATCAGTGCATTACTTACGCAATGCACCATCCAAAACCCGATTGGAGCATTCAAAAACCTTCCGAAGTATTGAATGCAGTGATTGAGTGTATCGAAAATTTAACTAAAATAATCACACCTCAATTCATTAGTTTTAGTGCCGCCATGCACAGTATTATTGCCATTGATTCAAACGGAGAACCACTGACCGATGCCATACTTTGGGCAGATAATCGAGCTTCTGCAATTGCTAAAAACCTTAGAGAAAGTGATTTAGGACAACAATTTTACGAAAAAACGGGCATTCCCATCCATACATTTTGCCCCATGACAAAGATTCTTTGGCTAAAAGAAAATGAACCCGATATCTTTGCAAAAACTTACAAGTTCATCAGTCTGAAAGAATACATTTGGCATCATCTCACGGGCGAGTATGTAATAGATTCGTCCATGGCATCTGGTACGGGTATGATGAATATTGAGTGTTTATGTTGGAATGATAAAATCTTAAATTTTGCTGGAATTCGTCAAGATAAACTCTCTCCCATAGTTCCGCCTACTTATACCGCTCAAAGTTTAAAAAACGGTCACACATTAATTATCGGGGGGGCAGATGGAGCTTTGGCAAGCCTGGGAACAGGTGCTATGAAGCAAAATAAAATGTCCTTGACGATTGGCACAAGTGGGGCAGTTCGATTGCCCATCAATAAGCCATTTATGGATACAAAAATGAGAGTTCAATGTTATCATCTCATTGACAATCAATATCTTACGCTGGGGGCAGTTAATAATGGAGCGGTAATTTTACAGTGGTTGAAAGAGTCAATTTTAAAAACAGATGAGTCGTTTGATGAATTGATTTTACAAGCTAATAATGCTCCCGTTGGGTCGGATGGGTTAATTTTTGTGCCTTATTTATTGGGTGAAAGAGCCCCAATTTGGGATGCTTCCGCCCAAGGGACGCTCTTAGGAATCACCATCAATCACACAAAAGAACATCTCATTCGGGCAACCCTCGAAGGCATTTTATTTGGACTATTGAGTATAACTGAAATATTACTACCTGTTAAAAAAGAACGAGAGCAAATCACCATCATGGCAAGTGGAGGATTCACGAAAAATGATGTTTGGTTACAGATTGCAGCCGACATTTTTCAAATGAAGGTGGCAGTCTCTCAAAAAGTTGAAGGCTCGGCTTGGGGAGCGGTTCTCATTGGTTTCATGGCGTTTGGGATTGAATCTCAACAACATGACATCGAAGAAAAAATATTTCTCCCAAATAAAGCAAATCACCTTGTTTATCAAGAAAATTTTAGGAAATTCAGTAAAGTTTATGAGGCTTTAAAGGATTTATAAATCGAACTTACAACTTATTTACAAATTCAAAATACCCCATCCTAAATCCTTCCCCTTGAAGGGAAGGACTTTCTTAACGAGAGTATAAAGCCCTTTCCCTTCAAGGGGAAAGGGTTTGGGTTTGGGGTATTTTGAGTTTATATGAATATGGATTTGACTTCATTATTAAAACCCAAAAAACACTATTCAAATGACCCTACTAACCATTGCCATCTGTATTGGACTCTTAGTTTTATTAATCACTTGGGGAAAAATAAATCCCTTTTTAGCCTTCCTTGTCGTTTCAATTATTGCGGGCATTTTCACAGGAATTCCCATCGAAAATATCAGTAAATCCCTCCAAAAAGGTATTGGAGATATGTTAGGGTCGTTGGTAATTGTGATTGCTCTGGGGGCAATGTTAGGAAAAATAGTGGCTGAAAGTGGTGCTGCCCAACGAATCGCCTCCGTGATGATGGGTATTTTTGGTGAAAAAAATATTCATTGGGGATTAGTCTGCACGGGATTTATTATCGGCATTCCACTTTTTTATAATGTAGGCTTTGTATTGATGATTCCCTTAATTTTTTCAGTGGTAAATCAATATAAATTACCCGCCGTTTATGTTGGGCTTCCGATGTTGGCTTCGTTGTCTGTTGCCCACGGATTTTTGCCTCCACATCCTTCACCAGCGGCTTTGGTGGCTCAGTTTAGTGCTAATATGGGCATTACGCTCTTATACGGATTTGCGATTGCTATTCCCGCAATCATCATCGGAGGACCTCTTTTTGCCACAACTTTAAAGAAAATTCCTTCAAAACCTCTCAAAACTTTTCAAAACGAAACGCTCCCAGAAGAGCAATTGCCCAGCACGTTTAATAGCTTTTTTACGGCACTTCTTCCTGTGTTTTTGTTGGGATTCACAACGGTCATGGCATTTTATACCAAAGAGAATCCAAATCTAAAATCAATCATTACTTTCATTGGTGACCCACAAATTGTAATGCTAATTTCAGTAGCTGTGGCGACTTATACGATTGGCATAAAGATGGGTTTTTCTATGAAAAAAATCATGGATTATTATTCGCTTGCAGTCAAAGATGTATCAATGATTTTGTTAATAATTGCTGGGGCAGGTGCTTTAAAACAAGTTTTAGTCGAAAGTGGCGTGAGTAATCAAATTGCGGATATTCTAACATCTCTTCCACTTAATCCGCTGATAGTTGGGTGGTTAGCTGCGGCTGTGATACGTATATGTGTCGGTTCCGCAACAGTGGCAGGACTCACAACGGCAGGAATAATAGCCCCGATGGTTCAACAAACGGGTGTGAATCCAGAGTTGATGGTGTTGGCAATTGGCTCAGGAAGTCTCATGTTTTCACACGTGAATGACCCTGGCTTTTGGTTGTTTAAGGAATATTTTAATTTGAGTATAAAAGACACCATCCGTTCGTGGTCGATGATGGAAAGTATCGTGTCGTTGGTGGGACTTATTGGGGTGATGATTTTGAATTTTTGGGTGTAAAATTTTTATAAATATTCTTAATTTTTACCACAAAAGTCTCAAAAGTAAAATATTAAATTTCTTTGTTCTCTTTTGTGCCTTTTGTGGTAAAAAATTACCGTTTAATTTGCTTCTCCTCAACTTCCTTCGTCATTTTTTTACCTAATTCAGGAGTAATTTCAAATCTTTTATTGACAGATAATTGGTCAATCACAGGATTTAGTTTCTGTAAAGAGGGATGTTTTGTATCAAACTCTCTATCTCCTGAAATAACCGAATATTCTTCTTCTGAAAGCCCTCCTTTATTTTCTGAATAATCATTAAAACGGATATTTACATTTTTATTAGCTAATCTACCTCCCTCCCAACTCACTACATTACCTCCTAAATCCCAACCTAAACCCGTGATAGTGAAGGTCTTACCATTCATTTTGACTACATCCGACATCTTCATTCCTAAGTGTAAACCTTCTTTTGAAACCCACGGACAATTAAAATCAAACTTGTCACTTGCAATCAATATAGGTCTCACAATAACATCAAGGATTTGCTTAAATTCTTGACCATCTTTCCAGTAAATTTCTACTTCCTTATCAGAACCAGGATAAATTTTTGTTACATTAAATTCCCCTTCTCCCAAGGTGATTTTTGTACTCTGCTCTATATTTTCTTTGCCATATTTATTTTCAAGACCTTGTAAATCAGTACATTGCAAAACATCTTCAAGATATAAAACCTCAGATTTGGGCGTATCAGTAGCTGCCGAATCTGTACTGACTACTTTTACAGAATCAGCCGTTTCAGAAGTTTTATTTTCCTTTGAACAAGCACTTACAACAAGTAAAAATGCGATGGAATAAAATATTTTTTTCATTGTAATAGTATAACAGGTTTCCAACCTGTTTTTAGTTGCAAACAGGTTATAAACCTGTTATACAAATTTATTCTAAATTCAAAACCAAACCATCATACCCCAAACGAATAAACGAAGGCAATTCTTCCTCCACTTCACGGTGACAACCCATACGGTGGCTTATGTGCGTGAGATAGGCTTGTTCGGGAGCAATTTTTTCTAAAACTTCAATTGCTTCTGTCAAAGTATAATGCGAAAGATGAGCTTGTTTTTGTAAAGCTCCCATCACCACGATTTTAGAACCTTTTATTTTCTCAATTTCTTCATCTGAAATAAAATTCACATCTGTAATGTACGTAAAATCTTTTATCCGAAATCCAAAAACTGGTAATTTAAAGTGCATTACTTCGATAGGTAAAATATCAATTCCTTCAACCTGAAAAGGCTGATTTTCAATTTCATTAAGTGTGATTTGGGGAGTTCCAGGATATTTTATTTCGGTGAAAGCATAATAAAATTCTTGTTTGATTTGCTCTAAAACGTGTTTCCGCCCGTAGATTGGCATATCACGTTTTTGGAAAAAATTATACGCTCGCACATCGTCAAGCCCAGCGGTGTGGTCTTTGTGTTCGTGGGTAAAAAGAATCGCATCTACATTTTTGATACGTTCACGAAGCATTTGTTGTCTAAAATCGGGACCAGTGTCCACGACAAAACTCTTTCCATCCACTTCGATATGAATAGAAACTCTTAATCGTTTATCTCGAAAATCAAGGGATTGGCAAACCTCGCACCCACAGGCAATTACGGGAACGCCCTGCGATGTACCAGTGCCTAAGAGGGTGATTTGCATTTGGTTATTGGTTGATTGGTTATTGGTTGATTAGTTTATTGGTTACAGATTATTTGATAGAGAGTTTGTTAATTAGTAAGTGATTATTTGAAGAAAACAGTTTTGACAATTCCTTAAATTCTACTAACAATAGACAAATTACTAATAACCAGTAACTAATAAACCAATAACCAATAAACTACTCAGTTAACGCTTTAACCTGTGCCACTAAGGCATCGAAATTGAGGGGTTTTGCCAACATATCATCAAAACCAGCCTCTTTGAAATCTTCCATTGAGTAGTTGCGGGCGTTACCTGTAATGGCAATCATTGGCAACTTAGCTTTTTTCTCATCTTTCAATCCACGAACGGCTTTGGCACACTCCATTCCATCCATTACGGGCATATTGATGTCAAGCAAAAGAATATCAAAATCCTCATTTTCAAGGGCATCTAATACTTGCTGACCATTTTTGACAGAATGAATCTCGAAGTTCTGAAACTCTAATATTTTTTTAGCAAGGTTTTGGATAACTGAGCTATCTTCGGCAATTAAGACTTTTTTCATATTAAACGTAAAAATTGATTATTGTGGTAAAGATAAGAAACGGTAAGCAAATATTTGTAAGTGATGAGTGATAAGTGATAAATGATAAGAAATATATTTTTACAAATAGCTTATTTTCAAATGGTTATAGATGAATTTATTTGTTTTTAGATTTGACAATTTTTCAAAAATTGTCAAATCTTGTCTAAAACCTAACACCCAACACCTAAAACCTTGCAATCTACTCATTTTTACTAACCAATTGATGCTCATAAAGAACTAAACAAGCAATTTCTGCCATTTTTACTTCTCCGTGTAATCCGAGGGTACGTAAACGATTTTCGATAGAATCTGGATAGTTTTGAAACCAATCTAAATCCAAGACCGTCGTTTCGGGCATTCCTGATTCGTTGATAACGGGCAGATTATTAACCAACTGAGGATTACTTTCTAAATAATTCATTAAATCCTTGATAGTCAAGCCTTTCTGAATAATTCCTGTGCTATCTACACTTGATATTGCTCCTTGTAAATCTGATTTTTGGATAGAAAAAACCTTTTGAGTACGTGCTTCTACTTTTGACTTTAAAGGAAAAAGCGACTCCAATTGTTGTAAACCCACTTCTTGAATCGTTTTACCAATAAAATCTGGAATATTCAATTCCAAACAATAAAGATTATGATTTTCAAATGAATATTTCGATTTATCATTGACATCCAACACAACCCTACTGGTCTTTTGGTCGTACAAAACTTGGTACATCAAAGTCAAAGGGCAATTCACGAAGCGATATTCCGAAGAAGATTCTTTGACAAATTCAGTTGCATAACCTTCTTTATAATTAGAAAACTCAACCTTATACGTCTGATTCTTAGGCTTATTGACGATGATGGGTTGGTCATAATTCTGTAAAACACCCGTCGATTGCGTGTAAGAAGCCTCCTGATATTCGTGCTTCATAGTGAAGGATACGGGTTCACGATTAATGAGTTTACCGATAACAAATTGATCAACTTCATCGGGCGAAGTAAATGCTTGCACAACACCATCTTGGTCGATTACTACGGTATGAGGAATGAAATGATGATAAAACATATCACTCAATTTACGTCCCCAGTCCATCGCATACGTAATATTTTTGTAGCCTCTCTTGGTGATGAAGGCATCTACTTTATCACGATTTTCGTCTGAAACGGCAATAAATTTAACGGCATCACCAAACTGAGCTTGGAGTTTGTCAAAATGTTTGAGTGAAGGAATGCAAGGAGCACAATAAGTAGCCCAAAATTCCATGACCACAATTTTTCCACGAAGTTCACTGAGAGCGAGATTTTTTTCCGTACCGTTAGCTGTGATAACGGACATAGAAAATTCTGGACAAACTTTCCCCAACATCGGCGGGTCAGTTTGAGCCATAAAAGTTTGAGCGAAAACAGAGTTTGTAAGGATTACAAAAGCTACCAAAAGTAGTTTCTTCATATTCGTTATATTTTTAGGAATCATTGGTTAATATTATCCTAAAATTGTGCCGTTTTGGTGGTTGTGTTATTAATCTCGATAAAATTACTAATTTTTCTTAAATGAAGGTAATAATTTAGAAATGATTTTGAGTATTTGTTTTTTAGACTAAAATATAGATATAAGTAACTGATTTTTAGACTATTAAAATATATTACCGTGTAGTAAGCAGGAAATCATAACTCACATAAACAATATTGTGACTAATAAGACTAAAATTCATAGATTTTAAATTCACTTACTTCTCTAATTCAGTAGATTTGTGGTGTTTTCAAAATTTAATGTTTTACAATGCAAAATCCAACAAAATACTCTCAACAAATCAAGCAAAAAGCCTACGATTTAGGCTTTGATTTTTGTGGTATTTCAAAGGCTGGATTTTTAGAAGAAGAAGCTCCACGATTAGAAAATTGGCTCAAAGCTAATCAACACGGCAAGATGCAATACATGGAAAATCATTTCGATAAACGCCTCGACCCACGGCTTTTGGTGGACGATGCGAAATCGGTGGTTTCGCTCCTTTTTAACTATTATCCAGAACACCGTTTGCCCGAAGGCGAAGATGACATAAAACTCTCAAAATACGCTTATGGGACTGATTATCACTACGTTGTAAAAGAAAAATTAAAAGAATTGCTGAGTTTTATTCATCAAGAAATTGGCGAAGTTGGTGGAAGGGCTTTTGTGGACTCTGCCCCTGTGATGGATAAAGTTTGGGCGAAAAAAGGCGGTTTGGGATGGGTCGGCAAACATTCAAATCTCATTAATAAACAAAAAGGTAGTTTCTTTTTTATTGCAGAACTCATCATAGATTTAGATCTTGATTATGACCACGAAATCAAAGATTATTGTGGAACGTGTACTCGTTGTATAGATGCTTGTCCGACGGAGGCAATCGTTGAACCTTTTGTAGTGGACGGCTCAAAATGTATTAGCTATTTTACAATAGAATTGAAAGAAAATATCCCTGTCGATGTAAGCGGGCAATTCAAAAATTGGGCTTTTGGATGTGATATTTGTCAGGATGTTTGTCCATGGAATCGTTTTTCAAAACCTCACAAAGAGCCTCAATTTAATCTAAATCCTGATTTACAGACATTTACTAATAAAGATTGGGAAGAAATCACGGAAGAAGTTTTCAAAGAAATCTTCAAAAAATCTCCTTTGAAACGGACGAAGTTTGAAGGCTTGAAACGGAATATTTTGTTTTTGAAATGAAAAATAAATTTACCGCAAGGACGCTATGACGCAAAGACTTCTTCGTGCCTTTGCGACTTTGCGATTAATGAAAAAGCCCTGTCCAAATCAATGAACAAGGCTTTTATAAATTTCAAGAAATTAATTCTAACTCTTTGCTGCAAGTTCAGTAGCTACAATCAAAGCCGCTGCCTCAGCCTCTTCATTCGCTTTCACTAAATCAGCCGCTTTTTTGTCTTCACCTCTGGTATATTCCTGATAAGTAGTCAATTGCTCAAATGGTCTTGGTCCAACCAAACGCTCCAAATCACTCTGGAAAAGCACTTCTTTAACCAATAATTCCTGAGCTAATATTTCTAATTTATCTTTTTTATCAGTCAATAAAGCCTTCGTACGTACATATGCCGAGGCAATGATGGCACGAGCTTCTTCGTCAATTTCACGGGCAGTTTCTTCTGAATATGGCTTATTGAAAGTATATTCTCCTCCACCTTTTGAATCCACGAACGAAACGTTACCTAACTTCTCATTCATACCATAAACTGTAACCATGCTATAAGCCAATTTGGTTATACGCTCCAAGTCATTTTGAGCCCCCGTTGATATTTTTCCGAAAATAATATCTTCTGCAACACGTCCGCCAAGGGTTACGCACATTTCGTCAATCAGTTGTTCGGTACGATACAAAAACTGTTCTTTTGGTAAATACTGAGCATAACCCAAAGCTGCAATCCCACGTGGTACAATCGTTACTTTTACCAATGGATTGGCGTGTTCCAAGAACCAACCTGCAATGGCATGACCCGCTTCGTGGTAGGCTACAATTTTCTTTTCTTCTGGTGAAATTAGCTTATTTTTCTTCTCCAAACCGCCAATTACTCTATCCATTGCCTCCTGAAAATCCTTCATATCCACCGCAGTTTTACCACGACGGGCAGCTATCAAAGCGGCTTCATTACAAACATTGGCAATTTCAGCACCAGCAAAACCTGGGGTTTGTGAAGCTAATTCTTTTGCATCAATATCGGCAGCTAATTTCAAAGGTTTTAGGTGTACTTTAAAAATCGCTTCACGACCAATAATATCTGGTTTATCAACCGAAATTTGTCTATCAAAACGTCCTGGGCGAAGCAAAGCCGAATCCAACACATCTGGACGGTTAGTTGCCGCCATGATGATAATCCCTGAATCCGTCGCAAATCCATCCATTTCAACTAAAAGTGAGTTCAATGTATTCTCACGCTCGTCGTTTGAGCCTGGCATTCCGCCACGTCCCCGTGAGCGACCTACGGCATCAATTTCATCTATAAAAATAATACAAGGAGCTTTTTCTTTGGCTTGTTTGAACAAATCACGTACACGAGCCGCACCTACACCCACGAACATTTCTACAAAATCAGAACCTGATAATGAGAAGAAAGGAACGGCAGCTTCACCCGCAACGGCTTTTGCCAAAAGGGTTTTGCCAGTACCAGGAGGTCCTACTAACAATGCACCTTTCGGAATCTTACCTCCTAAATCAGTGAATTTCTTTGGATTTTTCAAAAACTCAACAATTTCTTGGATTTCCTCTTTGGCTTCGTCAAGTCCCGCCACGTCATTGAAAGTGATTTTCACTTTTCCATCACCATCAAATAAAGTAGCTTTTGAGCGTCCAATGTTGAAAATTTGTCCACCCGGTCCACCTGCTCCTCCCATGCGGAAGAACATGAAGTAGATTGCTACGAAGAATAAAATAAAAAACCCTGGACCTAACAAAAACTCCATAAGCCCATAACGTTCTTCTGATGTAGCATGGACACGCTCACCACGAGGAATATCTTTTTGTAATTCGTTTAATTCTTCTACAAAAGAGTCTCCCGAAGTAATTTCTTTTTCAAAATGAGGACCTCCGTTTTGATTAACAACCGCACTTGGTTGTTCACTCAATTCACTCCTGTATTTATCTAAAAATTCTTTTTTGAGGGTAATTTCTACAACATCTTTTCCTTTCAGAATTGCCAATTTAGCCACTTCTTTACCCATGACCATTTGCTCATATTGTGATTGGTTTACTTTTGGAAGGATATGTGTTCTGCTCAAAAAGAAAATACTGATTAAAGCAATCACTAATCCAATCACTAACCAACCTTGAAAACCATTTCCAGAAGGATTTGGGCGACGTTTCGGAAAGCCCTGTGGTTTGTTATCTGCACTATTATTTTCTGCCATTTTGTATAATTAAATTATTGAGGTGTTAGGTTTTTTAATTTGGTAATTTGAAAATGTTTTAATTTGAAAATTATCTTCATGGATTCAATTTTCAAATTAACACATTTTCAAATTTTCAAACTCTTTGTGTTGCCTCAAACTGTATTTCTAAAAAACGTTCTGATTGATGTTTTTGTTTCTCACACCTCAAATTCGTGAGGAATGGTAAGATAGATTTTTGAGTGGATTTTATTCGTCATCAGAAATATAGGTGAATTCTGCATCTCCCCAAAGTTCTTCTAATTTATAGAATTCACGACGGTCTTTTTTGAAAACGTGAACGATAACATCGTAATAATCAACCAAAATCCACTCACGATTGGCTTTGCCTTCCATACTTCTTGGGTGTTGTTTGGTTGCTTCCCAAACTTCTTTATCCACTGAATCTGAGATTGCATCAATTTGCGTGTCTGATGTTCCCGAACATACTACGAAAAAATCGGTAAAAGCATTTTTGACCTGCCTCATGTCCATCACCACAATATTCAAAGCCTTTCTCTCCTGCATTCCCTTCACCACCAATTGGCTAAGTTCTTCCGAACTCATTTCTTTTTTTGTTTTTACTCCTGCCATTTAATTAATTGTAAGTCACATTTATAAGTCAAATTGTGACATGAAAGTTTTAATTTTTGTTAGATGTCTATGAATATTTTTATCTTGCGAAAAAATCAATTCACAATAAACGCTAAAATTACAAAATAACCTTGTACAAAATTCAACCCAATACATTATTTACTGGCAAAACGCTGAAATATCTGCCAAGCTGTCACTCAACTAACGACTTTGCGGCTCAAATGATTCAGTCGGGGGACAACGTTTTTGAGGGAACGGTCATTATTACCGATAATCAAACGGCGGGTCGTGGGCAACGTGGGAATACGTGGGAGGCGAGTGTAGGGCAAAATCTAACTTTTTCACTAATTCTGAAACCTAATTTCTTGAAAGCAAGCGACCAATTCCAATTGAACGTGGCGGTTTCGATGGGCGTTTTTGATTTTTTGAATGAATTGATTGATGGTGGTTTATCCGTAAAATGGTCGAATGATATTTATTTTGAAGACCAAAAAATGGGAGGAATTTTGATTGAAAATACCTTGCAAGGGTACAATATTGGATACTCAATTGTTGGCATTGGACTGAACATTAATCAAGTTGAATTTCAAAATATTAGGGCTACTTCTCTCAGAAATATTACTCGAAATCCACAGCAATATGACCTTTCAGAAATGCTAAAAAAATTATTAGAACATATTGAAAAAAACTATCTAAAAATTAAAAATAATGACTACGAATCTCTGAAAATCAGTTACTTAAATAATATGTACAGATTTCAAGAATGGCATTATTTTAGAAAAAATGGACAACAATTTTTAGGGCAAATCATCGGAATTGATGAAACTGGAAAATTGGCAATTGAAACTGAGGGTATGGTTTTGTATTTTGATTTTAAAGAGGTGGAGTTTGTGGTTTAGTTGCCTCCAAGTCACGAAAACATAAATATTTATTTTTTAAAAACTTCATTAACTGGTTGATAAAGTTATACCATGCAAGATACTATGAACTAACCCTCCCAAGGGTTTTGAACCCTTGGGAGGGATTTTTGATGAGTACAACCTATTCTACCAGTTAACTTAGTGTCTTGATGGCAAAAGAAAAACGCCAGTAAAATTACCAGCGTTTGAGTGGGATAAACAAAAATTAAGGTTTCTTAAAAGCGTGCGACGCAAACGAATCAAAACTTTGAAAAAAAACGTATCCAAGCATCAACACCAGAGTGCTAATCAAGAGGACACGAAGTACCGCCTGTAACTTCATGATTGTGTGTTTTTTATTGGTTAGGACGAAAAAGTTATAATTTTATTGTACTTTTTTCATAACAAATGTAACGATAATACAGAAAAATTAATAACTTATCCTAAATTATTTTTTTTGAGACGAATGTCATTATCACAAGTCATTTTTGAAACCAATAAATTCAACATTTATGATTAACGAACTGAAAACCCCTGTTGAAAATTTCTATCATTGGGAAGCCAACACGCCTGATAATATTTATCTTAGTCAGCCTTTGGGAGAGGATAGTAAGGAATATACTTTCCAAGATGTTGGCAATCAAGCTCGCAGAATGGCGATGGCTCTGAAAGCGATGGATTTGCCTCCACAAAGCCACATTGGAATCGTCTCAAAAAACTGTGCCCACTGGGTGATGTCAGATTTGGCAATTATGATGGCGGGACATATTTCTGTGCCTTTTTATCCGACCTTGGTGGCAGAGCAAATCAATCAGGTTTTAGTTCATTCAGAATGTAAAGTACTGTTTATCGGAAAGTTAGATTCTTGGAAAACGATGAAAGACGGTATTCCTGCGAGTGTAAAATGTATTGCTTATCCGAGTTTTTATGATGGTTGCCCTACCTCAGAAATGGATGGATGGGATGATATTATCAGTAAGAATGAACCCTTACAGGAGAATATAAAACCCAAAGACGGTGACCTTTTTACCATCATTTATACTTCTGGAACTACGGGCGTACCCAAAGGCGTGATGCTGACAAACAAAGCTGCCATTTCTGCATTGATAGATACAAGGGATGAAGTTAAACTGAATACTCCCAATGCCCGTTTTTTCTCTTACTTACCACTTTGCCATATTGCAGAACGCAATATAGTTGAGTCGGCAAGTATGGCAACTGGTGGAACAATTTTCTTTGCTGATACCCTCGAAAGTTTCCAAAAAAACCTTCAAGATGCCATGCCAACGCACTTTTTGGCAGTTCCAAGAATCTGGACGAAGTTTCAGCAAGGGGTTCTTTCAAAAATGACTCAGAGTAAATTGGATTTATTATTGAAAATTCCGTTCGTAAAAGCGGTTATCAAAGGAAAAATTCAAAAAGGCTTAGGTCTATCAAATGCCAAAGTGATTTTGACTGGTGCAGCCCCAATGCCTCCGAGTCTGTTGGATTGGTATAAAAAATTGGGAATTACGATTCGTGAAGCCTACGGAATGTCTGAAAATGTAGGAGCTCATTCGATGATGCCTGAAAATGCTGTAAAAAGCGGAACTGTCGGCAAACCCTATTCAAAGGTAGAAACCAGAATTCATCCAGAAACGGGTGAAATTCAAATGAAAGCTCCTTGGAATACGATTGGTTATTACAAAGAACCCATTTTGACCGAAGGACTTTTACAAGACGGATGGCTCTGTACGGGTGATATGGGAGAGATGGATTCGGAAGGGTATTTGAAAATCACGGGACGGGTAAAAGATATGTTCAAATCTGCCAAAGGTGAATATATTGTTCCCTCTCCTATCGAAAATATGTTAGCAGTTAATCCAATTTTTGAACAAGTTTGTGTGGCAGGTGCGGGATTACCCCAACCAATTGTATTGATTGTTCTATCTGAAATTGGTAGAAATATGGAACGCAATGCCTTGATTGAAAGTATCGACACCACAGTAAAAAGAGTAAATCCAAACTTCAAAAATTATGAAGCCATCAAGCAAGCTATCGTGGTAAAAGGAGGATGGACTATTGAAAATAATATGCTCACACCTACGATGAAAATCAAGCGAAATGTTGTGGAAGCGAATTATAAGACTAAAATGGATGCTTGGTCGGAGTTGAATGAGTCGGTTATTTTTGAGTAGAAAAGTTGAGTAGGCAGTTATTAGTTTGCAGTAGGCAATAATTTAACGTCAAGTCTTTAACCATGAGATAGTTATGAAAAATTATACTGCAAACTTATAACTGCCGACTTCTCACCATTCTAACTTCCCAGTCTTTTTATATTGCTCCAAAGCCTTTTTGATTTCAGCAATACGATGGTCGGGGTCGGGATGAGAACTTTGGAATTCGGAAGGACGGTCAGCACCACCCGAAGCCTCTTTCAAAATCTCCATGACATCAACCATTTTTTCAGGATTATACCCCGATTGTAACATATATTTGACCCCAAATTTATCAGATTCTAATTCGTCATCACGACCATACTTCATCGTAATCATTTTGCCCACATATTGAGCTATCGCCCCCGAACTATTAGGACTGTAAGGGTCGGACGTAGCGGCAACGGCAGCTCCCAAAAGTCCATTTGTCAATTCATCTTTTGCCATTTGTTGAGCTGAATGACGACCAATTACGTGACCAATTTCATGTCCCAAAACCCCAGCCAATTGGTCTTTGGAAGTTAATCTCTTTAATAATCCAACGGTAATAAAAATTTGTCCCCCAGGCAAAGCGAAGGCATTAATCGTCTGGTCGTCAGACAGTACGTGAAAATTGAATTGATATTCCGACTTAGCCGCATCAGAATTATTAACCAATTTCATACCTACATTTTTGATTTGATTTTGTACTTTTTGGTCTTGGTAAAGTCCTCCAAATTCAGAAGCCATTTGTGGGGCAGACTGCAAACCCATTGCTACTTCTTGTTGCGGAGTCATGGTCACAGCTTGGCGTTTGCCTGTAATGGGATTCACCTGCATTTTAGAATAATAAGAGAACAGGGCAATGCCTGCCATAATTAGCCCCATAAAAAGGCGAGCTTTGAGACCTCCAGAATTTGTCATTTTATCAATTTGGTTATATTCTGTCTGAAATTAAAAAAGTCTCCGCATCTTTCCAAATATTTTGGAATTGGGATTAGGTAATTAGGGATTAGGTAGTTGGGGATTGGGTAATTGGAGATTAGGTAATTGGGGATTAGGTAATTGAGATTTTAAACAAGTCCGATTTATATTTTTAAGATTCCTATACATGTATATGAAAATATTTTCAACCTAATCCCTATTTAACCAATTACCAATTAACCAATCCCCAATTACCAATTAACCAAAGTTAAATATTGTTAAATCACTCGTTACTATATCAATATTCCACGTTTTAATAACGAAATTTGAGAATACTTAAACGGTTGATTTTCAATCTACCAAATTTTACCTAACTTTGTACCCTTATGTACAGAACTCACAGATTTTTATTATTTATATTATTTGCCGTAGCACTAACCGCTTGTAGTAGTTTTGAGAAAGTCAGAAAAATGACTGACGAGAAAAAGAAGTACGATGCGGCTGTAAAATTCTATAAAAAAGGGCAATACGACAAAGCCAGCATACTTTTTGAGGAATTGTTGCCTATCCTGACAGGTACAGACCAACAAGAAGTAGCAACTTTCTATCAAGCCTATTGTGACTATCACACGGGAAGTTACGAAACAGCCAACTTCCACTTCAAGCGTTTTGCAGAGACTTTTGCTCGTAGTGAGTTTTATGAAGAAGCCGTTTATATGTCGGCGTATTCATTATACAAAAACTCTCCCGACTTCAATCTTGACCAAAGTGGAACGATTACTGCCATAAATGAGTTACAAAGTTTTATCAATAACTATCCCGACAGTAAGTTCAGAGAAGAAACTTCGGATTTGATTAAGTCTTTGCGGGTGAAATTAGAAAAGAAGGCTTACGAAAAGGCAAAATTATACATCAAAACAAGTTCATTTAATGTTGCTTCTTTGAAATCGGCGGTGATTGAAATTAACAATTTTCAGAGAGATTATCCTGATTCAGAATTTAATGAAGAGATGGCATTTTTGAAAGTTCAAGCTCAATATGATTTAGCCCAAAGTACTATCGAAAGTAAACAAAAAGAGCGTTTTGACGAAGCTATTAAGTATTATCAAGTTTTAGTTGATAAATATCCTCAGAGTAATTATCTGAAAAAAGCGGAGAAATTCTATGAGGTAAGTATCAAAGAAAGTGATAGAATTGCAAAATTAGAAGCTGAGTACAAGGCTTTGAGAGATAAAGAAAAATCAAATACTGCCAAAGTTGGGGCAGCGGAAAAACAATAAATCAGGGGTTAGGGATTGGGGATTAGGGATTGGGAATTAGGGATTAGAAAAATTACGAAATGTAATGAACTAATCTTTAATGTTTCTGAACTAATACCAAACACCAAACACCTAAAACCTTAAATTTAAAATGGCAACAAATCCATCAATCATTACAAGAAACGTAGCTGAATTGGCTGCAATCGCAGGGGGAAATACTTACGAAGCCGTAGCGATTATTTCAAAAAGAGCAAGACAAATTGCCTTGAAATCGAAAGAAGAATTGAACAATAAATTGTCTGATTTTGCTTCTTCGGTAGATAATTTAGAAGAAATTTTTGAGAACCGTGAGCAAATCGAAATCTCAAAATTTTATGAGCGTTTACCAAAACCTACTTCATTAGCAATTGACGAATTTATTGAAGATAAATTTACTTATACTTTGCCAAGTGATGAAGTAGAGGATTAGTTATTGGTTACTGGTGAATTGGTTTATTGGTTAATTAAAAATTAGTTTATTGGTTATTAGATAATTTCAACCAACACAAAACAAAAATGCGTTCAAAATTTATTTTGGACGCATTTTTGTTTTGAAGAAAAATTCCAATAAAACAATTCCTATCAAACCAATTTCCCAATAAACCAATTTCCAATCAACCAGTAACCAATTTCCACCCATTCTGATAATTAGGAAGTATCAATTTATTAGCCTTTTTATTGGTAAATTTCTCAGTCATTTCGTCATAATAAATCTTCTCACCTGTACGATACGCTACGTTACCCATGTGGGAGTTGATGGCAACTTTTGCCCCTGCCTCAATCGGGCAATTTAATTTCGTTAAGTCTTTGCTTTTCAATACACTTACGTAGTTTTCAGTATGTTTTACTAAACCATTATCTGATGCTTTTATGAGTGGTATGGCTTCCATTAAATCCTTACCATTTACCTTTTCTGGAATCACCTCCCAACCACTACGATTAACAACTAATGTTCCGTTTTTTCCAATGAAAGCTATTCCATGTTGTCGTCCATAAAGTCCTCCCGTTACACCCATTATATTCTCCCAAGACATCGTGAATTTTCCGTAATCATAAATCACATTGAGGTAATCAGGCGTTTCTCTGGCATCATCTGGGAACGCAATTTTTGAACCCATCGCCATTACGGATTTGGGAGTATTTACGCCAGTTGCCCACAAAACAATATCAATCAAATGTACGCCCCAGTCAGTCATAAGTCCACCTGCATAATCCCAAAACCAACGGAATTCATAGTGAAAACGATTTTGATTGAATTCACGCATTGGGGCAGGACCAAGCCACATTTTATAATCTACCCCCGCTGGAATTGGGGAGTTTGGAACAACTGGAAGCGGTACAGAATTTCCCCGATACATCCAAGTTTTGGTTGTCAATAAATCACCCAGTTTACCCGATTGGACAAAAGCAACTGCATCTTGAAAATGTTGCATAGAACGTTGCCATTGAGCCACTTGTACTACTTTTCCAGAGTTTTTAACGGCTTTTTCCATCAAACGGGCTTCCCCAATTGAATTGGCGATTGGTTTCTCACAAAACACATTTTTTCCCGCCGATAAAGCGTCCGTTAATTGAAGACAATGCCAATGGTCTGGTGTTGCAACGATTACAAAATCAATGTCTTTATTTTCGAGCATTTTTCGATAATCTTTGTAAATAATCGGATTGCTGATGCCCGATTTTGCCAAGTCAGCTTTACGTTGATTCAAGATAGAATCGTCAATATCGCAAAGAGCCAAACAGTTGATTTCACTGATTTTGAGAAAGGCTGTTAGGTTATTCCAACCTTGACCTTTACAGCCAATTACACCCACGTTTATTTTGTCGTTTGCCCCTACACGTGTGCGTAAATTTGCTAATATTTCTAATGGCAAAAATGCCCCTGCGGATGCTATGGCTGTATTTTTAAGAAAATTTCTTCTATTGTTCATTGTCGATATTTTTTATAGAAAAGCTAAATTTTACATAAACCTACTCGTTGGAGTTATCTAAAATAGTTTTATTATCTTTGTTAAAAATAAAGAATTAAATGTTAGGAAATTTAGATAACGAAATCATTTTCAAAAAAGCCTTTACCGATAAAATCGTGTTCAAGGCTTTTGTAAGAGATATTTTGGGTATTGAAATTGAAGTTGATAAAATTGAGACAGAAAAGCAATTCAAACCCAAGATAGGAAATATTGATTTTAAGTTGGACATATTCGCAGAAAGTGTTGATAAAAGAATCATTATCGAAATTCAAAGGGTCGAATACGACCACAATTTCGATAGATTCTTGCATTATTTTTTAATGGCAATTACTGAACAACAACGTCGTTCAAAAGAATATGGGATTAATCAAACCGTTTATTTAATTGTCGTTTTGACAGCTCCTTATAAAATTGTTGAGAAAAACGGGAAAGCTATTTTGGATGAAGTTTTATTATTAAAATTAAACCCAAGAACATTAAAAGATGAAGAACGAGAATTATTTGGGCATCAATTTGTCTGTTTAAATCCGAATCATCCAGAAAAAGATACGCCAAAACCCATTAGAGATTGGTTAGACCTGATTTATCAATCTATTTATAATTCTGCTCGCCCTGTGATAAACCTTCAAAATGAAGGAATTAAGCGTGCCGCAGAATTAATCGAAATAGACAATATTTCCCCCGAAGAATTAGATCAAAAGAAAAAATCTGAGGCTGCAAAAGTTGCTAAGACTATTTATGAAAATGCCGCTCGTGAAGAAGGAATTGGTATAGGCATAGAAGAAGGGGTTATTTTAGTAGCCAAAAATGCTCTAAAAGCTGGAATGTCCGAAGAAATGGTCAGTCAAATTTCTGGACTTTCAATTGAGAGAATCAAACAAATAAAGGCTGAGATGGAATAATCTCAGCCTTTATTTGTTATTTCTGTTTTGCCACCTCCGCAACTTTATTCCAAACCCTAAACACATTTTTGCTACAAATTTTCTCAATCTCTTCCTCAGTATATCCTCTTTTCAACAATACAAAAATCAAATTTGGGATTTCTGAACAGTCTTTCAAACCCTCTGGTAGCGTTGGACCAACACCATCAAAATCTGAACCTAAACCTACGTGATTGATTCCTGCAATTTTCTTTACATGGTCGATGTGGTCGGCTACTTTTTCGACAGTCGTCAGAGGTGTTGGGTGTACCTTTGTGTATTCGTCCTCGTATGCACGGGCTTGTGGAGAATCGGGCGTAAGATTATGCTCTTTTTGCCATGCTCTCAGATGTAACCGCTTGATTTCGTAGGTTTTATTTGAAGCCGAATCCAAGAACATCGAAGAATAATTTATCATAATTACGCCTCCTTTTTTAGCCATTTTGATAATCAAATCGTCGGGAGCATTCCGAATAAATCCAGGCGTAAACTTACGACAAGACGAATGTGAGGCTATGACGGGTGCTTTCGACAAGGCAACTACCTGTGCAAAAGTCTCATCTGAAATATGTGAACAATCTAACATTATCCCCAAACGATTCATTTCTCTGACCACCTGACGACCAATCGGACTCAGTCCTCGCCAAGTGTTGGTGGTATCGTAAGAAGTATCACAAATAAAATTATCTTCGCCATGGCAAAGCGTGATATAACGAATGCCTCGCTCATAAAAATGCTTCAAATTTGCCAAATTACTTTCCACAGGCGAGCCATTTTCCATCCCCATCGGAAAGGAAATTAAGCCTTTTTTGAAGTTCTGAGTTACATCTTGCGGAGTTTTAGCCAAGGCAAATTTATCGGGATATTGTTTCGTTAAATTTTCCACCAAATCAATTAAAGAATCTGCCAGAGCCTTTGAAAAGCCTTTTTTCTGTTGCAAATTGGCAGGTACATAAATCGACATAAAAGGAGCTGAAAGACCACCTTTCTTTGCCCGAACATAATCAAAATCTCCGCCTTTGGTTTGTACAGAAACGTCCTCCATTTTACCATTTAAGCGATAAGGCAAATCCACGTGTCCATCCACGATGATGAATTTATGAGCTAATTCATTCGCTTTTTTACGGAGGGATTCATCAGAAATTTTAGCTTTTTGAGGCTTTGGTTTTGAGAGTGAAAAGCCTTCTGTATAAGAGAATAAAAGAAGGATGAGGATTAATTTTAGTTGATTTTTCATGTTTAATAATATTGAAGTGGACACAGAGTTACTCAAAGTTATCACAGAGTATCACAGAGTTTTTTAAAAAATACTTTGTGGTACTCCGTGAAAAACTCAGTGATTCTCTGTGACCAAGACATTTCGTTTTAAATGTCTATTCAATTTAACGAATTTATCGGTAATTTGCGAAACTAAAACAAACCATTTTTGTAGATGAAAAAATATGTACTCCTTTCTGTGGGAGAATTATTAGTTGATATTATCGGAACGGATATTCAAGAAAGTATTTTACAGACCTCTACTTTTGAGCGTTTTCAAGGTGGAAGTCCTGCCAACATGGCGGCAAATATGGCTCGTTTAGGCATGAGTACCGCCATCGTATCGTGCGTAGGAAACGATAATTTAGGAATTTTCTTGAAAAATGAAGTTGCCAAAACAGGTATTGATGTTAGCCATGTAGCCACTGATGAATTTCAACCTACAAGTACCGTAATTGTATCCAGAACCAAAGGAACGCCTGATTTTATTGCTTACCGTACGGCAGACCGCATGATTCAGTCGCATCATATTCCTGATAGTTTGTTGGCTGAATCAGCGATTTTCCATACCACTTGTTTCGCTCTGAGCCAAGAACCCGCCCAATCCGCTATTGTGGATGCTGCAAAACGAGCCAACAGTTTAGGCTGTCGGGTGAGTTTGGATGCCAATTATGCCATTCAAATTTGGGCTGATAGAAAACAGGCTTGGGAAACCATTTCAGCCTATTGTTCACACGATGGATTGGTAAAATTGAGTGAAGACGATGCTGAGAGAATTTATGGCTACAAAGTTTCAGAAGAGCAAGTTATTAAAGATTTTCATGCGATGGGGGCAGATTTAGTTTGCTTCACCAAAGGCGGAGATGGTTCAACGATTTCTTACGAAAAAGGCTCTAAACAGATTCATTTGGGCGTAAAACCCATTGAAGTTATTGATGCTACAGGGGCAGGAGATGCTTTTTGGGCAGGTTTTTTAACGGCTTTTTCAGAAGGAAAATCTATCGAAATTTGTGCGAATGCAGGTGGGAATTTAGCGGCTTTGAAATTAGTTACGAAAGGACCTTTGCCAGCGGTGGTGGATAAGTCGGTTTTGTATCTGTAAGTGAATTGTTCTAATTGATGTAAAACGAAGGTTGGGTCAAAACCCAAAATCGTTTTCAATTTTCCTCTAAAATTAATGAGCGGTGAACTTCCCGAAAGTTTTTTCTACTTTCGGAAGTTGATGCTGGAAGAACTTCCCGAAAGTAAAAAGAACTTTCGGGAAGTTAAAAGACTTAATTAAAGATGTATTGAATGATGAAAACTAAGTCCATTCACCATTCAATCAATAAACTATACTAAATCAAAACGGTCAAGGTTCATCACCTTTGTCCATGCTGCCACAAAGTCATTTATAAACTTATCTTTTGAATCTGCACAAGCATAAACTTCCGAAAGATTACGTAATTCAGAATTTGAACCAAAGATTAAATCTACCCGTGAACCCGTCCATCTGAGTTCGCCAGTTGCACGACTACGACCTTCAAATGCTAATTCGGATTCAGAAGTAGCTTTCCAAGTTGTACTCAAATCAAGTAAATTCAAGAAGAAATCATTAGTCAGTGCCTCTGGATTTTTCGTGAATACTCCCAATTGAGAACCATCAAAATTGGTATTTAAAACTCTCATTCCACCCACAAGCACCGTCATTTCAGGGGCTGTCAATGTCAAAAGATGGGCTTTGTCAAGCAATAGTTCTTCTGCTGATGTTTTGTAAATAGCTTTTTGATAATTTCTAAAACCGTCTGCAATTGGTTCTAAAACAGCAAATGAATCTACATCTGTTTCAGCCTGTGAAGCATCGGTACGTCCTGCCGTAAATGGAACTGTGATGTCCATTCCTGCATTTTTTGCCGCTTTTTCAACACCAACACCACCTGCCAAAACGATTAAATCCGCCAATGAAACTTTTCTCGCACCTGTATTAAACGCCGTCTGGATTCCCTCTAAGGTATCTAAAACTTTCGATAATTGTGCTGGATTATTGACTGCCCAATATTTTTGTGGAGCAAGGCGAATTCTCGCACCATTTGCACCTCCACGCTTATCAGAACCACGGAAAGTTGAAGCCGAAGCCCAAGCCGTAGAAACTAATTCAGACACAGAAAGCCCCGAAGCAAGAATCTGTCCTTTTAAAGTGGTAATGTCTTGCTCATTAATCAATTCGCCAGAAACGGCAGGAATTGGATCTTGCCAAATCAATACTTCGGCAGGTACTTCTTTACCTAAATATCTGTTACGAGGTCCCATGTCACGGTGTGTGAGTTTGAACCATGCACGAGCAAAAGCATCAGCAAATTCATCAGGATTTTCGTAAAAACGTCTTGAAACTTTCTCATAAGCTGGATCTACTCTCAATGCCAAGTCAGAGGTAAGCATCGTTGGAGCGTGACTCAAAGATGGATCGTGGGCATCTGGAACCGTTCCTGCACCTGCACCCGCTTTTGGCTTCCATTGGAAAGCTCCTGCTGGACTTTTTGTCAATTCCCACTCATAACCAAAAAGGTTTTCAAAGTAATTATTGCTCCACTGAGTTGGCGTAGTTGTCCAAGCACCTTCCAAACCACTCGTGATAGTATGTACGCCTTTACCGCTTCCGAATGAGTTTTTCCATCCAAAACCTTGTTCTTCAATACTTGCACCTTCTGGTTCTCTGCCTACGTGTACATCAGCATCGGCTGCCCCATGCGTTTTTCCGAAAGTGTGTCCACCTGCAATCAAGGCAACAGTTTCTTCGTCATTCATCGCCATACGCCCAAAAGTCTCACGAATGTCACGAGCTGAGGCGTACGGGTCTGGATTTCCGTTTGGTCCTTGTGGATTCACATAGATTAATCCCATCTGAACCGCTCCGAGTGGATTTTCTAATTCACGGTCACCTGTGTAGCGTTTATCGTCCAACCATACATTTTCAGAACCCCAATATACATCCTCTTCTGGTTCCCAAACGTCTTCACGTCCACCCGCAAAACCAAAAGTTTTGAAGCCCATAGACTCCAAAGCACAGTTTCCTGCAAGAATCATTAAATCAGCCCAAGATATTTTTTTGCCATATTTTTGTTTGATGGGCCACAAAAGCAAACGAGCTTTGTCGAGGTTAGTGTTATCGGGCCAACTGTTGAGTGGTGCAAAACGTTGCTGACCAGCTCCTCCGCCACCACGACCATCCTGAATACGATACGTACCCGCACTGTGCCAAGTCATGCGAATAAAGAAAGGACCATAATGACCATAATCTGCGGGCCACCACTCCTGTGAATCCGTCATCAAAGCATAAAGGTCTTTTTTCAAAGCATCCAAATCAAGCGATTTGAATTCCTCAGCATAATTAAACGTCTTTTCCATCGGGTTAGAAAGTGATGACTTTTGACGTAAAATATTTACTTTCAATTGATTAGGCCACCAGTCACGATTTTGTGTACCACCGCCAGCACTGTGTTTTGGGGCTGTTCCATTTAATACAATTCCGTGTGGGAAAGGACATTTTGCTTCGCCATTTGAAGCTGTCCCATTATGAGGATAATTTTCCATTTTTGAGATAATTAGATATTTGAATAAAACGAATTTTATTTTCCACAATATTACCACTTCTTTATATATAATTCAAATCAATAATTTTTATGATTTAATAGATTTTATCTATCTTTATACTATTTCTTTTATCAAGTTCTTTCTAAATTGAGTTTTGTTACATCTCAATCATAGACTTGTAAAGTATAAAACTATGACAATCACACAATTAGAATATATCATTGCCGTCGATACTTTTCGGCATTTTGCGGATGCAGCCGAAAATTGTTGTATCACTCAACCAACTTTGAGTATGCAAATCCAAAAATTGGAGGAAGAGTTAGAAGTGAAAATTTTTGACCGAAGTAAACAACCCGTAATTCCTACTGAGATTGGCGAAGAAATTATCGCTCAGTCGAGGGTGATTTTGAAGGAATCTAAAAGGATAAAAGAAATAATTACGACTAAGAAAGATGAAAAATCAGGAGAGTTACGGTTGGGTATTATTCCAACATTAGCCCCATATTTATTACCTCTTTTTCTTCAAAATTTTCTTAAAAAATACCCCTTGGTGAAGGTGAAAATCACGGAATTGACGACGGATGATTTATTAGAAAAACTAAAAAAAAATCAGATTGATGTTGGTTTACTTATTACGCCAACGAATGATGAGAATATCAATGAATATCCACTTTTTTATGAGGAATTCGTGGTTTACACCTCAAAAACAAACAAAATCTATAAAAAGAATTATGTATTGGCAGAAGATATTGATATAAATTCTCTTTGGCTTTTGGAAGAAGGACATTGTTTTCGTTCGCAAATTATGAATATTTGTGAGCTAAGAAAAGCAAGCATAAGTGAGATAAATTGTGAATATGAAGCGGGTAGTATTGAAACGTTAAAAAAGATTGTTCAGACCAATAACGGCATGACTATTTTACCCGAATTAGCAACCCATGATTTGACGATTGAACAACTAAAAATGGTACGTCGTTTTAAGTCCCCTGCACCCGTGAGGGAGGTAAGTTTAGTGACACATAGAAGCTATTTGAAAAAGCAAATAATTGACTTACTGAATGAAGAAATTTTGTCAGTTATTCCCGATGAAATGAAAAAGATTAAACGGAAGGTAATAATTGATATTTAGAGAAATTGTAGATAGTTGAATTATAAAGATTTTGTATATTAAGAAATCATTTTAGGTCAACTCAGACCATGAGTAGAATTTGGCATTTATTTCTTTAAATTTGGATATAAACTTTCCAAAAAATGTACGCAAAAAGACGACAATTCCTCAACTCTTTGGCTGTGATTTCAGCATCTCCCTTATTCACCTCTTTCAAAAATAAGGATAAAAAATCGTTTAATTTTCCCATTGCTTGCAATGCCTATAATTGGAAGACATTTTATGACAGACAGAACAAAAAATGGGGTGAAGATTTGGATAAATGTTTAGCTGATTTAGCCCAGACAGGGATTACAGCCTATGAACCTGGACTGGAAAGTGCGGAAGAAGTAAGAAAATTAGCTCCTTTTTTGAAGAAATATAATCTCACAATGCCTTCCATCTACGTCAATTCTGTACTGCATAAAGCCGAAGATGCGGAGAAATCTATTGCAACGGTTTTGTCAATTGCCGATGAAGTGGTTAAGTTGGGAACAAAAATCGTGGTGACCAATCCAAGTCCAATCAAATGGGGAGGACCAGAATTAAAAAACGATGCTGAGTTATCTGTACAAGCCAAAAGTATGGAAAAATTGGGCATAGAATTAAAGAAAAAAGGACTCACACTTGCTTACCATACACACGATGTGGAACTACGGGCGGGGGCAAGGGAATTTCATCACATTCTACAAAACACCTCACCCGAAAATGTCTCGTTTTGTTTTGATACGCACTGGGTTTATCGTGGTTCGTCCGATTCTCAAAATGCTGTTTTTGATGTGTTGAAAATGTATGGTAATCGGATAGTAGAACTACATATTCGCCAGTCAGTTGATGGTGTTTGGTCAGAGACATTTGGAGCGGGAGACATTGATTATCAGCGGTTTGCGAATGAATTAAAGGCAATGAAACTCCGTCCGCATTTAGTGATTGAGCAATGTGTTGAAGCTAAAACACCTAATACGATGGATGGTAAACAGGCTCATATCAAAGATTTAGCCATGATTAAGGAAATCTTCAAACCGATTTTGTGATGGAATACAAAGGAGTAAAAACTTTTTATGCAGCAAATAAAACTGCATTCAGGGATTGGCTCATCGAGAATCATCAAAACGAGTCAAAATTGTGGTTGATTATTTATAAAAAAGATAGTGGTACTCCAAGCGTTACCTACGACCAAGCCGTGGACGAAGCCCTCTGTTTTGGTTGGGTCGATAGTTCAATTAACAAACGTGACGATGAAAGTTTTTACCAATATTTTGCCCAAAGAAATCCCAAAAGCAATTGGAGTAGAGTTAATAAATTGAAGGTTGAAAAACTAATGGCAGAAGGTTTGATGTCAGCATCAGGCTTGAAAATGATTGAATTAGCCAAACAAACAGGCACTTGGACAGCACTTGACGATGTAGAAAATCTTATCTCACCACCCGATTTGCAAGAAGCCTTAGACCAAAATACTCTGGCAAAAGAGTATTTCGATTTATTCCCTCGCTCAGTAAAAAGGGGCATTTTAGAATGGTTAATGAATGCTAAACAACCCGAAACTCGCCTGAAAAGAATTACCGAAATTGTAAGTAAAGCCGAACAAAACGAACGGGCAAATCAATATGTAAAGAAGGTTTAGTCATTAAAATAAAAAGTAATCATATACTTATTAATGCAAAACCTCACCCCCAGCCCCTCTCCCGTGAAGAGGGGAGAAAAATGGACGAATGCTCCCCTCTCCACGGGAGAGGGGCCGGGGGTGAGGTTTTGAGAGACTTGCATCAACAAGTATATTGTTCCGAAATAAAAAATGATTATTTTTGAGGAAATATCCTTACAAAATGCCAACAGAACAAGCCACTCCCTCTTTTTTACTTCGTCAAAAATTCCCTTTTGAACCTACCACAGGACAGATAGAATTATTCCAAAAAATGGATGATTACATGACCAATCAAGATGATTTTGGTCCACTCTGTTTTTTGTTGAAGGGATATGCAGGTACAGGTAAAACAACTGTCATTAGCTCTATAATTAAGGTATTACCCAAATTTGGACTAAAATCAGTCCTACTCGCTCCCACAGGGCGTGCGGCGAAGGTGATGAGTAATTATTCTAAGAAAAAAGCCTTAACCATTCATAAAAAAATATACCGTCAAGTTGCCAATGCCTTCACGGGTAACCTCGAATTCCAACGTCAAAATAACTACGCAACCAACACCGTATTTATCATAGATGAAGCCTCCATGATTTCTGACGATGCCGAATTTGGCTCTGCGGGTTTATTGACAGATTTAATGGAATTTGTTTTTACGAATCCAGAAACCGATTATAACGGAAACAAGATTATTTTTGTTGGAGATACCGCCCAATTACCTCCTGTGGGCAAATTAAATTCCCCAGCCTTAGAAAAAACCTATCTCGAAGGACAGTTTCATATTGGCGTTTTAGAACAAGAACTCACCGACGTAATGCGTCAGGATGCTGATTCGGGTATTTTATTGAATGCTACCAAACTCCGTAATTTACTGAAAGACAAAGAACCCAAAATCAGTTTTACGACAAAGGGCTACCGTGATTTTTTTAAAATGACGGGTGAAAAATTGGAAGACGGATTAAATTATGCCTACCGAAAATTTGACCGTGAGAATACTATCATTCTGACACGTTCCAACAAAACTGCTGTACAATACAATCGATACATCCGTCAAAGAATCTTTGGACAAGAGGACGAATTGGCAGCGAGTGATTTATTGATGATTGTCCGAAATAATTACCATTGGTTAGGTGAAGATTCTCCCGCTGGATTTTTAGCAAATGGCGACTTTGTGGAAGTAATGAAAATCAGAGGAATTGAAGAAATGCACGGGTTTAGATTTGCTACCTTGACCCTACGTTTATTAGACTACGACGAACACCCTCACATCGAGGCAAAAGTATTGATGGATACGCTTTATTCAAACACGCCCGCCATGTCCAAAGATGAAAATAAAGCTCTTTACGAATCAGTAGCTGCGGATTATGCCCACATCGTCAATAAAAAAGAGCGTAATGAAGAAATCAGAAAAGATAAATACCTCAATGCCCTGCAAGTAAAATTTGCTTACGCCTTGACCTGTCACAAATCGCAAGGCGGGCAATGGAATGCTGTTTTTATTGAACAAGGCTATCTAACGGATGAATTGATTAACGAAGATTTCATTCGTTGGCTTTACACTGCTGTTACCCGTGCAACAAACGAAGTATTTTTATTGAATTTTCATAATGAGTTTTTTGACTGAGATTTCTTTGATTTAGTCGAAAATTAAATTACAAAAGCAACGCAGGCTGGGTTCAAAACCCAGCCTGCATTTAAGTGCACTATATTAACTATACCTATTGTTGATAAAACTTCTTCAAAACATACCGAATAGACGAATAAGAGTTTATCAGGGCTGATTTTACTTTTTCTTTCCCCATCCATTCCAATTTTTCAATATCCTCTTCTTCTTGTGGAGTCATTTTAGAATCATCCACCAAATCCATCGAATACCATTTTGTCTGTTTTAAAATATCTTCATTTTTGTAGGTATAAGTATGAAAGGTCGTACAGATTTTTTCTCCCAATTTTGCCTTAACACCACATTCTTCTTCCACTTCTCTTATCGCCGCAATTCTCGAAGACTCCCCTTTATCTAATTTGCCTTTGGGCAAGTCCCATTTTTTCAAGCGGTACATCATCAGAATTTGCCCAAATTCATTCTGCACAACTCCACCCGCCGCTTTCAAAACTTTGTATTGTTGTTTAATCAACTCTTCAAGAAATTCTTTATCATTAGAAATTAATGTAATAGATTGTAAATGAGGAAGTTCCTCCGTTTTGATAATGGAGAAAAGGCGAATAATGGTAGGAGGCAAAACATTGATAATCATCACATGACCTACCAAGTTTCGAGATACCACTGCGTCCAATTTAGCATCAATTAAATGGTCAAACTCAGTTGTAGAAAAAGTTTGAGCTTTTTTGTGTCCAATTATTTTGATGATAAACTCATTGATAAAAATAATCATATTCCAGTGGTAAGTAAATGTTTCGTAAGAAAATGTTTAAAAATTATATTTGGTAAAATTCAGTTTCTATTTAATATTATTTGGCAATTGGTTAGTAATATCCATGCTTCGGCAGAATTTGTTGTTTTTTCATAGTCTTTTGCGTGCCTTCG
>JAAFJP010000011.1 GCA_013298125.1 Cytophagales bacterium
TGACAACTGCCCTACGTGAACTAACATTTATATGGCTCGACAAGCCTTTGACCATTTTTATCTCTTCGGAGGTAAGAACTTTATCAATTCTTCTGAAATCGTATAACTGAAACTCTGACATGGGTTTTGAAATATTATTTTATGATTAATTTTCAAATTTATCATTCCAACCATCAATTTCCAAAGAAGTACGATATTTTGGCAATTCGTCCCTCAATTATTATCACATCCACCAATATCAACTCTAAAAACACTTCCCTTCACCGCTAATTGAGTAATATTTTCTATTTTTGGAAAAATTTAAAATAAAATCAGGTTACTCCTAATCCCTAATTACCTAATCCCCAATCCCTAAATGGATATATACAAAACCATAAAATCACCCTCAGAAGGGCTTTTCAAAGACAAAGGCAGTAAGTTTTTAGCTTTTGCTTATCCTTTTGAGAATGAATCTGAAATAAAAAATATCATTGAACCGCTTAGAAAGGAACATTTCAAAGCGGTTCATTTTTGTTATGCCTATCGGATAGGTTTAGACAAAAATACTTTCAGAGTAAATGACGATGGTGAACCTTCTGGCTCGGCTGGGCGACCTATTTTGAATGTACTTTTATCCAAAGAAATTACGAATATTTTGGTTGTAGTTGTCCGTTATTGGGGCGGGACTTTATTGGGCGTTCCAGGATTAATCAATGCCTATAAATCAGCCACCGAAGAGGCAATTGCTAATTCAGAAATCATCGAAAAGACGGTAAATGATGTTTATCAAATCACTTTTGGCTATGTTCAGATGAATGATATTATGAAAGTAGTCAAAGATTTTGATTTAAAAATCCGTAATCAACAGTTTGATAATCAATGTATTATTGAAGTTGAATTTAGGCAAAGTATTTCTCCGCAAGTGCTTGGGCGGTTTGAGAAGATAGATGAGATTGAGGTTGAGTTTTTACGGACTGTTTGAGAATATACGAAAATTATGGTCGTAGGTTATGTGAATCGACCCACGACCAGACCCAATTTTCTCAATTCCCTTGAATCGTCAAAACCTTAGTAGTCTGCTTATTTATTATCCCACGCAAATCTAAACTTTTGGCAGTTCCGTTCACATTAAGCGTTACGGTATGCCCTGGGGCGATTTGTACGGGTTCCGTAGCGAGAGGCACGTGTCCACAAGACCATGTGGTGGCAGTTCCCCAGTTGCCCGTCATTAATGAAGTGTTCACAATACAAGGACAAACACTATTCAAAGCATCACCTGTAATAGTCCAGCCTTTTCCACCACTGGCAATAGGGGTAGTAAGTGTGGTTCTTACTGTTGAAGCACAGTATTTTAAAGGAGTTACATTACCTAAGTTTTTGTTGGTATAACCTGAGGTGCTCCAAGCTGTTAAAATGGCATCATAGTTAGTAACATTTACGCCCGAGTTATTAAAAATATTAATCATATTAGTAGCATTGGCAAGATTCCAAGAGCCAATATTTTGATTGAAAGCACTGGCTCCGTAAAACATATAATTCATATCAGTTACTGCTGCTGTACTCCATAAACCAATATTCTGATTGAAAGCATTAGCATTGTAAAACATAGAATTCATATTTGTTACAGCAGATGTATTCCATGAACCTATATCTTTATTAAAAGAATTTGCTCCAAAAAACATCTGATACATATTTGTCACAGCTGATGTATTCCATGAACCTATATTTTGGTTAAAGGCATTAGCATTGTAAAACATATAACTCATATCTGTTACATTAGCTGTATTCCACGAACCAATATTTTGGTTGAAAGCGGTTGCTCCCCAAAACATACTATACATATTTATTACACTAGCTGTATTCCAAGCTCCAATATTTTGATTGAATGATTGGGCGTTTTTAAACATATAATACATATATCTCACAGCTGCTGTATTCCAAGCTCCAATATTTTGATTGAAAGAACTTGCTCCTAAAAACATACTATTCATATCCGTTACTGCTGCAGTATTCCAAGCACTAATATTATGATTAAAAGCACTGGCTCCATTAAACATAGCACTCATATTTACTACTTGTGCAGTATTCCATGCACCAATATTTTGATTGAAAACACTTGCATCAGTAAACATACCACTCATATTAGTTACTGCTGCTGTATTCCAAGCTCCAATATTTTGATTGAAAGCACTGGCTCCGTTAAACGTATTACTCATATTTGTAACTTTTGGAGTATTCCACGTCCCTATATTTTGATTGAAAGCTCTTGCATAATAAAACATCCAACTCATATCTGTTACTGCTGAGGTATTCCACGTCCCTATATTTTGATTGAAAGCTCTTGCATAATAAAACATCCAACTCATATCTGTTACTGCTGAGGTATTCCATGAACTAATATTTTGATTGAAGTTTTCTGCATAACCAAACATCCAACTCATATCTGTTACTGCTGAGGTATTCCATGAACCAATATTTTGATTGAAGGTATTTGCATCCAAAAACATAAAAATCATATTAGTTACTGCTGAGGTATTCCAAGCACCAATATTTTGATTGAAGGTTCTGGCTCCAGCAAACATACCATTCATATCTTTTACTGCGGCAGTATTCCAAGTACCAATATTTTGATTGAAGGCTATGGCTTCAGCAAACATACCACTCATATCATTTACTGTGGCAGTATTCCAAGAACTAATGTTTACAGGACCGTTTAGTATGGTACATAGTCTAAACATAGAATTCATACTGATTACACCTGAAAGGTTTGGTATATCAATAGCTGTTATATTCAAGTTATTACAGCCATAAAAAGCATTTTGCATAGATGTCCATGCAACGCCACCCCATTCTTTTACGTCAATTAATCGGCTGTTGTCAGTGCTATTGAGCATAGAGAATGCTCGAAAGTTAGTGGGTTGTATGCTTAAATCAATCGTTGCACCTGAGGGCAAGCCTGTAATAATCGTATTGCCATTGCCACTAAACGACCCAGAGCCAGTAGCTCCTGCACCGCCTACCTGTTGCCAAGTATAATTTACCGTTCCATTAGTACCTGTACCAAAACTTATTTGGTTAGTACCTGAACCTGCTGTCGCCAAATTCCAACGAGTGATGAAATTATTGGTCGGCATCGTTGCCTGACCTTGAATATCGGATGAGTAGTGGTTTTCGTCAGCAATGTTATTTGTAAGGCTTACCATGTTTTCTACTACTATGTTGCCATCATCCAAATAAGCCGTAGTTACACCCGTTGCAGGCGTAGCAATTTCAGCAATTGTTCCCCCACGAGTGATAGAATATTGGGCGGTTATTTTAAACGAACTCAAAATGAAGATTAAGGAAAAGAACAGTATTTTGTTCATGAAATTGAGAATTATTTTTGTTTATGGAGTTATAAATGAAGAGTTTTATCTTGGTATACAAACTTGTTATAAAGATGTAACTGATTCATTTGCAAATTATTAAAGAAATTGTTTCAGACCAAAGAATGCAAGAATATATTTTACGAGATTCCTCCTTGTCTTCATCAAAGAAATCCACAAGAAAAAGTGATAAATAAAACAAACATAATCTATTCACTTCTTCCTCTCTGTCGCAGAAAAAAGTAAATCTGTCGAAAAACCAATCCTCAATCCCCAATAACTAATCCCTTCTCCGTACCTTTGTGAATCAAAAAACAACAAATTAAAATGGATATATACGTAGGTAGCATACCTTTCAAATGGAAGGACTCAAATTTAGTAGCAATTTTCGGAGAATTTGGCGAAGTACATTCTGCCAAAATTGTGATAGATAAATTCACTCGTCAGAACAAGGGGTTTGCCTTCGTAGAAATGCCCAACGAAGAAGAAGCCAAAGCCGCCATCGCCGCCTTAGACGGAAAGGAATTTGAAGAAAGAAATATCATTGTCAATAAGTCTGTACCCAATAATGCAGGAAGTTTAGACAAAGATAAAAAGAAGAAAAAGCCCTACACACCAAAGCCCGAAAACAAGCAATGGAAGCCATTTAAGGGCATTGGGAAGAAATAAATTTTTCAAATTAAAAATCTAATCTCAACATGAAATACCCACTACTACTACTCATAATCTGTTTCGTGGTGAATGCTCAGGCACAGGGTATTCTCACGCTCGATGAAGCCATAAAAATTGCTCTGGAAAATAATTATTCCATCAAAATTGCCAAGTCAAATCAACAAATTGCTGAAAATAACAATACCCGAGGCAATGCGGGAATGTTGCCCGTTGTTACAGGAAATATTAACAAAAACTACGTCGTCAGTGGCGTTACCATCGGGCTTTTTGACCCTAAATTAGACCCTATCGAACGCTCAGGAGTACAGAATAACACAGGTGGAATTGGTGTAAATGCTATTTGGACGCTGTACGATGGAATGGGAATGTTCATCGCTCGTGACCGCTTGAGAGAACTCAAAAAAACCACCGTAACGCAATTAGAAAGCAATCTTGAAAATTCTATCTCACAGGTCAGTAATGTGTATTACGACATTATTCGTCAGTCGAGGAGGGTGAAAAATCTGAAACAAGGTTTATCCATTTCCAATGACCGCCTCAAACTTTCTCGTGACCGTTATGAAGTGGGTCAAGGCTCAAAGGTCGATTATCTTTCTTCACAAGTAGATTACAACGAAGACCAAGCCGCTTTGATTGCCCAAGTACAATCGCTCGAAAATGCTAAAATAAGCCTTAATTCATTGTTAGTCAGAAATTTACAAACTGATTTTGTGACAAACGATACTATTGTTTTCGACAAAAACCTTTCGCTCGAATCTCTCCGTGAAGCCACTTTGAAACAAAATCCTTTATTAGTTTTAGCGGAGCAAAATAAGAAATTAGCTGAGATAGATTTAAAGTTCCAAAAATCAGCTCAATATCCTCAAATTGACTTAGTTACAGGTTATAATTATAGTACGCTCAATAACGGTGCTGGTCCTCCGCAAGGTACAAAATCACTCGAAAATTTTGCTTTCAATTACGGAATCCGTGCTTCGATAAATATTTTTGATGGTTATAATCAAAAGAGAAGAATTCAGAATGCCAAAATCAGTCAAGAAATAGCAAACCACCAAGAAGGTGATTTAAGAAATCAGTTGAATACAGCTTTGGAAAGAACCTTTTTGACCTACAAAAATGCTTTGGAATTGATAAAATTAGAGACTGAAAACTACAAAATCGCTCGCCAAAATATTGACATTGCTTTTGAAAGATATAAAGTCGGAAACTCAACGGCGTATGAACTTCGTGAAGTCCAACGCAATGCAGTAGCGGCTGAAACTCGCTTGATTGAGGCTGAATTTAATGCGAAGGTTACGGAGATAGAATTGTTGCGGTTGAGTAGTAAGATATTGGAATAGTGCAACCACATAGGTAACATAGGTAACATAGGTAACATAGTTTTAGAGGTACAGCACTATAAATATTTTCGGGAGAATCTTAACCAACTATAATTTTAAATAACCACATATTAAAAACTGATTTACTAAAATGAGCCTTCTTACTAAGAAAATTGTCAATGAGTTGAGTTATGAAATAATTGGTGGAGCTATTGAAGTTCATAAGCACTTAGGTTCAGGACTACTTGAAAAAGTCTATGAAAATGTCTCACTCACGAATTACGTAATCGAGGACTAAAAGTAGATTCTCAAAAAACAATTTATGTAGATTACAAAGGAGAAAAAATAGATTGTGAATTACGGCTTGATTTACTGGTAGAAGACACCATTATTATTGAATTGAAAGCCGTAAGTACTATGCTTCCATTATTCGAAGCACAATTAATGAGTTACATGAAATTATTGAAGAAACCGAAAGGAATTCTGTTCAATTTTCATTGCACTAATATTTTCAAAGAAGGGCAAAAAACATTTGTTAATGATTTATTTAAGATATTGCCTGATGAATAGTTGCAACCACATAGTTAACATAGGGAACATGGGTTTGATGAAGATGCAACAACATAGTTATTAAAGTTATTAAAGGAAACATAGTTTTAGAAAGGTTGTGAACAAAGTTTACTGTTTCATTTATAAATAAAATAGTAGTTGAATATTTTTTGCTAATTTTCCTCTGGAACTATGTTTTCTCTGTTATCTATGTGATTGCAAAACTATGGTCAATATGTTTAGATATAGGTTTACACCTCTAAAACTATGTTCCCTACTGTACCTATGTGGTTGCATCTTCCACAGACATCTGTTTGTCATACAACTCCCGATAAACCCCATTTGCCTCCATCAAATCCTCATGCGTGCCTTGTTCAACGATATGCCCATCGTCGAGCATGATGATTTTATCTGCCAATTTTGCCGATGAAACACGATGCGAAATAATCACCGAAGTCCGTCCCTTCATAATACCTTGAAGGTTATTCAAAATCTGATTTTCGGTTTTGGTATCAACTGCCGAAAGACAATCATCCAAAATTAAGATTCTTGGCTCACGAGCAATGGCACGAGCAATTGACAGGCGTTGTTTCTGTCCACCTGAAAGCGTTACGCCACGTTCACCTAAAACAGTATCAAATCCTTCTGGAAAATTAATCACGTTATCATACAAATCTGCATCTTTGGCGGCTTGAATAATTTGTTCTTCGGTCATTTCATCTGCCCCAAATTTTACATTATTTCTGATAGAATCTGAAAACAAGAAAACATCTTGCGGAACATAACCAATCTGAGAACGTAAACCATTGACATTCAGATTTTTAATTGGCAATTTATCAATCTTTATTTCTCCTTCCGATACGTCATACATCCTACACAAAAGATTAGCAATCGTACTTTTTCCAGAACCCGTAGTTCCCAAAATTGCTACCGATTCACCCGCTGAAACTTTCATCGAAAAATCCTTCAAAGCCACGATTCCAGAATCTGGATAGACAAAATTGACGTTTTTGACTTCTATTTCTCCTTCGATTTCTTTATTGATATTTTGCTCAGAAACAATATCCGTTTTAATTTCCAAAAATTCATTAATCCGCTGTTGAGAAGCCGCCGCTCTTTGAATTTGCGAAGCCGTCCAACCCAAGGCAATCATGGGCCACGTGAGCATATACACGTACATAATGAACTCCGTGATACTGCCAGGAGTCAGTCGCCCAGCCATAACTTCCACACCTCCCACATACACCACAATCACAGAACTCAAACCCGCTAAAACCGAAACCAAAGGCGAAAACAAAGAATCGACTTTCACTAAATCCAATGATTTTTGACGATAAATATTGGCTTGTTTCGTGAACGCAATCGTAGAAGGTTCTTCTTGTACAAACGATTTCAAAACCCTAATTCCCGAAAAAGCCTCTTGCGTAAAAGTCGAAATTTTAGAAAGGTTTTCTTGAATTTGCTCCGATTTTCGCATGATAATCGTATTGACAAAATAGATGCTGAATGACAAAAACGGAACGGGTAAAAGCACCCATAAAGTCAGTTTCTGATTCACTGAAAGCATATACCAAATCACAAGAATGAAAACCGTAATCAAGTTCAGCCCGTACATAATGGCGGGACCTACGTACATCCGCACCTTATTGACATCCTCCGAAATGCGAGCCATCAAATCTCCCGTATTATTTTTCCGATAAAAACTCAGTGGAAGGGTTTGGTAGTGATGATAAATCTCATTTTTTAAGTCAAATTCAATGTGTCGAGACATTACAATCAAGGTTTGACGAACCAAGAATAGGAAAAATCCTTTCAGTAAAGCCAATACCAAAATCATAATTCCATACAACAAAATCGAAAATGCAAAGAACTCATATACAGAAGTTTGAAGTTTGAATCCGTCAAAAAGGAAGTATAAATCAATGGTTTCCTTGACCAAATCCAAGGCATAACGCACGATTTGGGCAGGCACAACACCAAAAAGATTGGAAATAAAAGTAAAAAGCGTACCTAAGATTAAGTACCACTTATATTTGAGAAAGTATTTGTTGAGATGTTTTAGGTATTTCATAAAAATTAACTTCTTGTGCCACTGTATAAGTTTTACACAATAAAATTAACTAAAATTCAGCATTTTTCTTAAAAAAATACTAATTTTGCAGAAAATTAAAGCAAACAAAAAACGTTCTTTCATACACACAATGGTAAACAGACGACTTCTCCGAACTAAGGCTTTCCAAAACCTATACGCCTTCCGCACAGCGGAACGTGCTGATTATCAACATTACTACGATATTATCTCCGACTCTTTCTTGCCCAATCTCGATTTGATGATTCCCAAAGAGGAACAAATCGTGAAATTGGATGCCCTTCGCAAACTTTCTGAAACGCATTATACTGAGGTTTTCAATAAGAAAGATGTTAATGAGGATATTCCCGTAGAAGCTAAGACTGCCGCAAAAAAATCTCTTTTGATGTATCGTGATGCTGTAAAAAGAGACCGCAATAAAATCATGAACGCCATGGTAGCCGAAGTAGAAAATATCTACAACGTATATCTCAAAATGCTTCAATTGTTGCTTGAAATCAATGAAATAGCCGTTTGGGACGAACAACGCCGTTTGGTCGAAACAGATTTTCGTACTTCAAGGCTCGCTAATAATTCAGTTTTGACGGCTCTCAAAAATCTAAAAAATCTCGAAACGGAGTCTATCCGTAAAAATGTCAATTGGACAACCGACGACCAAAATTTCCTCCGAAAACTTTTCTTGGATGCCATCTTGCCTGATACCGAATTCCAGTCGTACCTTCGTATTACCAAACCCACTTTTGCGGAAGATTTGACGATGGTTATTTATCTTGTCAAAACTTTTATTCTAAAACATCATCTCATTACTGATTATTTTGAAGAAAAAGATATAAATTGGGGTGAAAATAAGGAGGTTTTGAAAAGTATGATGGTCAAAACTTTCAAGATTGCGAGTGTTGAAGAGTTGGAATTGCAACCTTTGGCAATGAATTGGGAGGATGACAAAGTATATTTCGTGGACTTGTTCAATTATGTGTTAGACAATGAAGAGGAATACGAAAAAATCATCCTTGACCAAACTCAAAATTGGGAAGGTGACCGTCTGGCAATGACTGATTTATTGATTCTGAAATTGGGTTTAGCCGAAATGATTAATTTTCCAAGCATTCCAACCAAAGTTTCGATTAACGAATATATTGAATTAGCAAAAAATTACTCAACCCCCAAATCTGGACAATTTATCAACGGTCTTTTAGATGGAATTTCTCAAAAATTACAAAAAGAAGGCATTATCAGAAAGTCTGGACGTGGTTTGATTGATAATAAGTAGAAGTTAGTTACTGGTTACTGGTTATTAGTTACTGGTTGTTAGTAAATAGAAAAAATCTGATTCTAATAACCAGTAACTAATAACCGATAACCAGTAACTAATAAACCGATAACTAATAACAAAAAATGAGCAAGTCATCAAAAACATTTTGGGCATTTATGACAGGTGCAGCCGTGGGTGCTGTATTAGGTATTTTGTATGCCCCCGACAAAGGCGAAAACACACGCAACAAATTATTTTATCAACTCCAAAAGTACCGTGACCAATTGCAGGGCTTGATTTCTGACTTGATTGATGGAAAAGAAATTCCTGAGACCATGGCAAAATCAGAAGGTAAAAAAGTAGTAAACGAAGCTCGTGAAAAAGCTGAACGCCTTCTGGAAGACGTAGAAAGCATGATGAGCCAAATTAAAGCAAAAGCGTAAAATGTAAGGCATCTTAATAAAAATCCAACATCATGAAATCATTTAGTCAAGTTACTATGTCTGAACTCTCAACGGAGTTCGGTATCACGATAGAGGGAAAAAGTTTTTTGCCAAATATTGAACCCATCGAAACGCCCTCTTGGTTAGCTCATATCATTGAGAAAAATACTCAGAAATTAGCAACAATGAGGTCTGAAAAATCAATATCAGAAGCATTAATTGCCCCTGTTTTGATGGCTGTTCAAGAGTTATTTGAAGATAAAATAACTATTTTTTCAGGAGAACCGTTGAACTCCGAAAAAATTTCTGGCATTTGTGATTTTTTGATTTCAAAAACGCCACGTGCCTTAGAACCGCAAGGTAATTATTGTATTCTGGTTGAAGCAAAAAAACAGGATTTACTCTCTGGAATTCCCCAATGTGTGGCAGAGATGTACATAGCCCAAGAAAAAAATGCAGACAATAAAATCATTTATGGTTGTGTCTCTACGGGTTTAGAATGGTTGTTTATTTCCTTAGAAAACAACAAAGCCTCAACCGATACCAAAATATTCGCATTGAATGAAATTAGTAGAATATTAGGTGTTTTTGGTTGGATGATTTAAATCCAAAATACTTGAAAAGATAAATTTACCCATGAAAAAAATAGTAATCTTAGCTCTGACTCTATCTGTATTTGTCGCCTGTGAAAACAAGCAACGCACTGATGCTCAGACGATTGAAGAAAGCAGAAAGGCACTTGAACCAACGGCAGACAAATTTCCAGTAATGCAAATAGATACGCCCACCGTTGATTTAGGAAAAATCATGCAAGGCGATACCATCATGCACGTTTACCATTTTAAAAATACAGGAAATATGCCTTTGGTAGTGAGTAACGTAAACGCCTCATGTGGTTGTACAACACCGTCCTATTCAAGCGAACCCGTTGCCCCAGGCGAGAAAGGTTTTATTACCGTGAAGTTTAATAGCAAAGGAAAAGAAGGCAAATTGAACAAAACTGTAACGGCTTATGCCAATACAAAACCTGCCGATAATACTGTCTCTTTCAAGATTGAAGTTTTAACAAAAAAAGACTAATTTGATGATTTGAAAATGTGCTAATTTGAAAATTTGGTACCATATATTTTCAAACTAACGAATTTTCAAATTTTCAAATTCATAAATTTTCAAATTAACATCATGTACAATAGTATTTTATTACAAGGAATGGGCGGAGGCGGAGCTTCTTCTTTATTTTTAATCGGAGGAATGTTCGTTATCATGTATTTTTTCATGATTCGTCCACAACAAAAGAAAGCAAAAGACCAACAGGCATATGTTGATGCCTTGAAAGCGGGAGACAAAGTAATCACCATCGGAGGGTTGCACGGTACGGTATCTTCGGTTCGTGAAAAAACTGTTGTTTTGGAAGTAGATTCAAGCAAAGGCATCAAAATGGTTTTTTTGAAAACAGCTATTTCAAAAGATTCATCGGCTCAAATTGGTGAGTAATTTTAGAATATAAACCGCAAAGACGGGAAGACGCAAATTTTATCGTACCTTTCCGTCTTTGCGGTTTTAAATAAATCCAACCCATGAAAACCTTCCAACCCAAAACCGACTACAAAGCCATTGCGATTTGTCTTTTGGCTGCCATTGTTTTCTGGATTATGAATGCCCTCAACAAAGACGGCTATTCAGATAAAATATCATTCCCTCTTCAATTTACGTATAACGACTCCCTGTATATTCCTACCCAACCTTTGCCTGAGAAAATATCGGTAAACGTATCGGGGAATGGCTGGAATCTACTTCGCAAGGCTTTGGCGTTGGACGATAACAGTCCAATCAAGTATGCCATCACTAAACCCCTGAAAACCAGATTTTTAAATACGGGTTCATTGGCAGATTCTATTTCAGATTATATCAAAGATGTTAAGGTGAATTATGTGGTGGCGGATAAGTTTGAACTGGAATTTGACCGTAAAATTTCTAAGGATTTTGTCGTAAAAGTGGATAGCTCACATATTTCTTTGAAAGATAGATACGTCATTACGAGTTTGATAAATGTGAACCCACGAATAATTACTTTGGTAGGTCCTGAGTCAGTTTTGGCAGAAATGGGTAGTACGATTTTAGTAAAAGTCCCATCACAACGACTTCAAGAAAATTATGATGATGAAGTGAAATTACCCCTTCCTCAAAATGCTCTCATCAAAGCGAATAAGGATAGAGTAGCGGTGAGTTTTGAAGTTGCGGAATTGTTGAAGTAGCTATTGGCATTTGGCTGTTGGCTATTAGTTTTAAAATCAGATGGTCGTCAAATTAAAAATGTTAATCATAAAATATTGAGAATTTCGATATTCAACGGATTAAAATCCGTTGTTAAGATATAGACCGTCCCGATGGGACTTATTTGTAGCAACAGAATTCCGTAGGAATGACCGATTTCCTAACAACGGATTTTAATCCGTTTTGTAAGAAAATATTGTCCTGTACCTATTCGTGAACCCAATATTGATTGCTATACATAAATTTATCAAAAGCCTTTCAATTCAATTTGGAAGGCTTTTTTGTTTCCTTTTACCCTGAAAATCTTCTCATAATAGAACTCTGATTCAGACAACTATTGTTTCATTGTGTAAAAAATACACTAAATAATTTGGAGATATAAAAATAAACTTTAATCTTTGTGTCATAATTACGCAATAAGAAAAAGAAAACACAAATGTATCAATATCAATACCCTCACCCAGCCGTAACGGTGGACTGTATCATTTTTGGTTTTGATGGACAGAATCTTAAAGTGATGTTGGTCCAACGTAAGAGTGAACCATTCGCCAAAATGTGGGCTTTGCCTGGGGCTTTTGTCAATGAAGACGAATCCTTAGAAAGTTGTGCTGAGAGGGTTTTGATGAAGGAAGGCAATATTTCGGGGGTGTATTTGGAACAGCTTTTTACCTTCGGAACGCCCTCCCGTGACCCTCGTGAGCGTGTGATTTCGGTGGCGTATATGGGACTTGTGAAAACGGCTGATTTTGAACTGATTGCAGGAAATGATGAGCTACAAATCGAGTGGCGAGATGTGGAACAAGTAGGCGATTTAGCCTTTGACCATAATGATATTTTAGCAACTGCCATTCAACGAATTAGAGGTAAAATTAGATACCAACCCATTGGTTTTGAGTTGCTTGACTCCAAATTTACGCTACCTCAATTACAACAATTATACGAAGCTATCTTGGGGCAAAGCCTCGACAGACGCAATTTTAGAAAGAAATTATTATCCATGCAGATTCTAAAACAATTATCCGAAAAACAACAAAACGTAGCTCATAAAGCGGCTTTTTATTACGAATTCGATAGAGAACGCTATGAGGTTTTGATGAAGGAGGGGATTTATTTGGAGTTGGTTTAATACTACCACAAAGGCACAAAGAAACACAAAGTTTTTTATTTTGAGGTAAAGGGTTTTAAAAATTGACATTAAATATCGAAGACTTAAAGAGACGTAAAACTTTGTCCTCTTTGTGCCTTTGTGGTAAACATGAAAAACACAAACGAAATAGGCGTTATCGTCGGACGGTTTCAGGTGCCTGAGTTGCACGCTGGACACGTTGAATTAATACAAACGGTGGTCGAGAACCACAAACGAGTGGTGATTTTCTTGGGTGTTACGCCCGTGTTGGTTACGAAGAAAAACCCGCTTGATTTCATCACACGCAAGGAAATGATATTGAAAGTGTTTCCTGATGTGACGATTGTGGCATTGCCCGATATGCCCAATGATGACGATTGGAGCAAGGAATTGGACAAACGCCTTCGTGAAGTTTGCCCGATGGGAACGCCCCTTTTATACGGTGGACGGGATAGTTTTATCAACTATTACAGCGGACATTTTGAGACTACTGAATTGGACGGAATTGGTGATTTTTCAGGAACAGAAATCCGTAAAGAAGTCAGTCAGGCGATAAAAGCAAGTCCAGATTTTAGGGCGGGGGTGATTTTTGCGGCTTACAACCAATATCCAAAGGTTTACCCAACGGTGGACGTGGCAATTATGAAAGGCGATGAAGTGCTTTTGGGTAGAAAATCTCATCAAATTTTATTCAGATTTATTGGCGGTTTCGTTGACCCAACCGATGATAGTTTTGAGCAAGCCGCCCAACGTGAAGCCCAAGAAGAAACGGGCGTAGAAGTAGGAAATTTTCAATACTTAGGCACTGCCCGAATTGACGATTGGCGATACAGACACGAAGTCGATAAGATTATAACTACTTTATTTACAGCGGATTATGTCTTCGGAAACGCTACCGCCCAAGATGATATTGCGGAATTAAAATGGTTTAAATTGAAGAATTTGAAGGCGGAGGATTTTGTGGAAGAGCATCGGGTTTTGTGGGGATTGTTGGAGAGGAAAACTGTCATTAAAGATTAAAAAGGATTGGTCAGCGTGCCACGGTTTGCGGAGGGTTTGAGCAAAGACCGTGGCACGCTTGGAGCTAAGAAATATAAACCCTCCCCAGACTTGCCACGGTCTTTCGCTCAAACCTCACGCAAACCGTGGTACGTCCGCAATATTATTTTTTTTGCATATTATTAAAAACCTCACCCCCAGCCCCTCTCCTTCTGAGAGGGGAGAAGTCGGACGAATTACTCCCCTCTCAGAAGGAGAGGGGGCGGGGGTGAGGTTCAACGGATAATTCACTAAATTTTACAAACCAAATGCTACCACAACTACTCTTCCTCCTCGGAGGAATCTTAATAATCCCAATAGTTCCACTACTAATTTGGCAAGGGAAACGAGTAAAAAATACAATTCCAAATTTACCAGAAGCAACTGGAACGAAAGGGCAAGTAATTGGTAATGAAAACATTATTAATTTATTGACCATCGGAGAATCAACTTTTGCGGGGGTTGGTGTAAGTACACATGAGGAAGGAGTGACGGGACAATTAGCCAAGTTTTTGAGTGAGAAAACGAATCGTTCCGTGAATTGGGAAGTGTTGGCTCAAAGTGGATATTCAGCTAAAAAGGTACTGACAGAATTAGTCCCGCAAATCCCCAAAACACCCATTGATGTCATCGTGATTGGCTTGGGAGGCAATGATACTTTTGAATTAAATCGTCCAATGAGGTGGCAAAAGGATTTGATTGATATTATTTCCGAAATCCAGAAAATTCAACCCGAATCCTCCATTGTGATTGCGACTTTGCCACCTGTGGGTTCATTTCCAGCTTTTCCATTTCCTTTGAATACGGTTTTGGGAGGACTTGAAAGATTACACAGTTGGGCAGTTAAACCAATTCCAGCCATGTTCAAAAATGTCTATTTCGACAATCAACGATTTGAAGTTACCGAACCCAAAATTATGTTCAGCGATGGCGTGCATCCTTCGGGATATACTTACTCACTTTGGGGGAAGCAATTGGCGGAGTTTATTGTTGGAAAGGGGATTGTTTCGGGAAGTTTTGGAAGTATTTGAAACTAAGGATAAAAACCAGCCAAAATCATTTCAAAGCGTTCTTCTATTTTATTATCTTGATTCAGTTCCAATAATTTAATAGTTGCTTCGGCGATAGATGATTTTGCTGTTAAAATTCCTTTTTGAACCTCAAAATGTTCAAACCAATCCTGAATTCTTGGATTGAATAATGGAATCAATGGACCTTCGAGATGTAGAATTGTACTGATATTTGGACCTTTTTTCCAATTACAAGAAGAACAAACGTAGGCAAGATTATTCAGTGAGTTTGTGCCACCGTGTTGAACACCAATAATATGGTCGATGTGGTAATCAAAACTGGAAAGATATTCTAAAACACGGCAATACTCACAACGATGCCCTGCCCTTGACATTACTAATTTTCGAGTAGCACGAGAAATGTATGTACTCATTGAGCATTTAGTTTTTGTAGGGCTTTGGCTTTCGCTAATCGTACGATATGTTCAACAGTCATAAATCTTTCCATTTCAGAATTTTCTTCTACCGTTAAGCCGTCAGCTTTGTTTTTTTCGATTAAAAGATTAACTCTTTCTTGCGACTTGATGGAAGACTTGTAGCTAAGAACACGACGAGGAGAAAGGCTCGCAAGGAAAAATGCGAGTTCATCATAAACTGAATTGTATTTTGCAACCATTTTCTTTGTTGTTTATGAAATTTCAAAACTTTTTATATCGCAAAAATAATGAGTTTTATTTAAAATCATTCAATCTTTAAACACATAATAAAATGCAACCGAACATCATCCTTTTGACAGACAGCTACAAGCTCAGTCATTACAAACAATATCCTGCGGGAACAAGCCAAATTTATAGTTACTTCGAGAGTCGTGGAGGCGAATTTGAAGGTGTAACTTTCTTTGGATTACAGTATTTATTGAAAGAATATTTAGAAGGAAAAGTAGTCAGTCAAGCGAAAATTGACCGTGCCGCCAAGTTATACGCTGCCCATTTTGGGAACGAAAAATTATTCAATAAAGAAGGTTGGGAATACATCTTGCATACCCACGACGGACACTTACCCATCCGCATCAAGGCAGTGCCAGAGGGTATGGTTATCCCTACGCATAACGTGATGCTGACCATCGAAAACACCGACCCAAATTGTTTTTGGCTCACTAATTTCTTGGAAACTTTACTGTTGCAATTGTGGTATCCTTGTACCGTAGCAACGATTAGTAGAGAAGTTAAGATTTTGATTACTAAATACTTAGAAGAAACAGGCGACCCTGCTACGATAGATTTTAAGCTCCATGATTTTGGATTTAGGGGCGTTAGTAGCGTACAAAGTGCGGGTATTGGTGGGGCGGCTCATTTGGTCAATTTTATGGGAACGGACACTGTGGCTGCATTGAGTTTTATACAGGAATATTATGACACTGACGGAATGTTTGGGTTCAGTATTCCTGCGGCAGAACATAGTACCATCACGAGTTGGGGTAAAGAAAATGAGACGGATGCCTACCGAAATATGCTAACCCAATATCCAGAAGGTTTGGTGGCTGTCGTGAGTGATAGTTATGATATTTATAATGCCTGTGAAAACCTGTGGGGAGAGGTTTTGAAAGAGGAGATTTTGGGTAGAAATGGCATGTTGGTAGTTCGTCCAGACAGTGGCGAACCGAAGGATGTGGTCTTGAAATGTACGGAGATTTTGGGTGCAAAAATTGGCTATACAGTCAATGAAAAAGGCTATAAAGTCTTGAATCCAAAAATCAGAATCATCCAAGGTGATGGCGTGAATTATGAGAGTATCGGCGAGATTTTGGAACACCTCAAAAAACACGGTTGGAGTGCCGACAATGTTGCCTTTGGGATGGGTGGAGCATTGTTACAAAAAGTACACAGAGACACCCAAAAATTCGCCTTCAAATGTAGTTGTGCCACCATCAACGGCGAAGACCGAGACGTGTACAAAGACCCCGCTACCGACCACGGCAAAAAGAGCAAAAGAGGACGTTTGAAATTAGTAAAACAAGACGAAACATACATCACAAAAGCCCTCCACGAAAATGGAGAAGATATTTTACGGACGGTTTTTGAGAATGGGATTATTATGGAAGAGATTGATTTTGAGGGGGTTAAGGGGAATGGGTTAAAATAAAGAGATGAAATTATGGAAAATAAAAGAAGATTTCCTGCCGTAGAAGAAAATGTAAACGGTGATTTTTATGTAGAAGAAGGCTGTTGTACTATGTGTGGTGTGCCTGATGCAGAAGCTCCTACTTTATTTGGTGGATTTGATGAAAATGGTAAGTCAACTCATTACCAATGTTTTGTCAAAAAACAACCTGAGACAGATAAAGAATTAGAACAAATGATAAATGTAATTGCTATTTCTGAAATGGGTTGCATTAGGTATTGTGGCGATAATTCTGAAATTAAAAGGCAAATTATTGAGATGAACGAAACAGATAAGATTGATTGGTTTTCAGAGGAAAATAATAAAGAATTTGGAAGTATTGAGAGTTATTTATATCATGCAAATAATCAATGGAAACCTAATTATTATGAAAAAATTATTGTCACAGAATCACATAAAATCAATAGTCTAATTGAATTAATTGATAAATACTTAGGTTCCAAAAACAAAAAACCTTGGTATAAGTTCTGGTGAAAAAGAATTTCACTCCCTGTCATTCAGTAAGAATCAATTATCAAACTTCGTAATGTTATTTTGGAGAAAATGAAGCATTTTGAAGTTCGTAAATGGATTCTTTCGGGAACGCCCAGTTAGAATGACAGGGAGGGAAATAAAAAGTCAGAATCAGGATTTACTGGATTTTAGGATTTTCAAGATGATTTAATCCTGTTTATCCTAAAATCTTAACATCCTGATTCTGACATAATAGTAATTACAAAAAAAATGAAAAATAAAGCACTCGACATATTAATGGGGTTGTCCGTAGGTGATGCCTTGGGCGTACCTGTGGAATTTCAATCAAGACAAAGTTTGACTATAAACCCTGTTACAACAATGATTGGCTATGGTTCTCATAATCAGCCCGTTGGAACATGGTCAGATGATAGCTCGTTAGCATTTTGTTTGGCTGAAAGTTTGTGTAAAACTTATGATTTAAAAGATATAGGTAAACTTTTCGTCAAGTGGAAAGATGAAGGATTTATGACACCTCATGGTAACGTTTTTGATATTGGAATTGCTACTTCGCAAGCCTTGCAAAGATTTAAAAATACCAACAATCCATACACATCAGGAGGACGTGCGGAAGAGGATAATGGTAATGGTTCATTGATGCGAATCTTACCAATTATTTTCTTAGTCAAAGATTTACCAATCGAAAAACGCTTTCAGATTATCAAAGATGTTTCAAGTATTACTCATGCACATACAAGGTCAGTTTTAGGATGTTTTATTTATGTGGAATATGCCTTGGTTTTGATGAAAGGAGAAGAAAAATATAAGGCATTAACGATGATGCAAGAGACTGTAAATCAATTACTTAACACTAACGCAATAACTTCTGAAAAAGAAATGGGTTTGTATAATCGCATTTTACAAAATGATACAATTCCTTATGATTGTAGTCCAATTGATAGCTATTTTGAGGCAGAGATATTTAGTTCAGGTTATGTTATTCATACCTTAGAAGCCTCCATTTGGTGTTTTTTGAAAACATCAAACTATGTAGAGTCAGTCTTAAAAGCTGTTAATCTTGGAAAAGACACAGATACAACTGGTTGTGTAACGGGCGGTTTGGCAGGGCTATATTATGGCTACGAAAATATCCCAGAAAATTGGAAAAATGTTATTGTAAAGAAAAAAGAAATCGAAGATTTAGCCGAGAGACTAAACAAAAAATACCCATGAAATACAACAAACAAAACCTAATAAAAGCCATCAATCAAGGCGAAAATTTTAAATACATATCCTTCTGGGGACATCAACCCAGCAAAGAGGGTACAATTACCAAAACCTGTTTTAGTCAGTGGTGGTTGTCGTCGTTTGTGGTGGACGAAATCGAATACAAAACTGCCGAACACTGGATGATGGCAGAAAAGGCTCGTTTATTTGAAGATGAAGAAATTTTAGCGAAAATAATCCTCGCAAAATCTCCTGCCGAAGCCAAGAAATTAGGCAGACAAGTCAAAGGTTTTGATGTTGAGATTTGGCAAGAGAAATGCTTTGAAATAGTCGTGCGAGGTAATTTTTATAAATTTTCTCAAAACGAAGATCTCAAAAACTTTCTATTGAATACCAATGAAAGAGTAATCGTAGAAGCCAGTCCAGTTGATCCCATTTGGGGCATTGGTTTGGCGGTTGACAATCCAAATACTGAAAATCCTGAGCAATGGAAAGGCACAAATCTTTTGGGTTTTGCCTTGATGGAGGTTCGTGATTTATTGAGAGAAAAATAAAATAATTAGAAAATGAAAACCCAAATAACCTATAAAAACGGAGATGCAACCGCTCCAATTTCTCCCAAAAACAAAGTCATCGTCCACATTTGTAATGATATAGGTGCATGGGGTAAAGGATTTGTTTTGGCTATCTCAAAACGGTGGAGAGAACCTGAGAAAAAGTACAAAGAATGGTATAAATCAAAACAGGATTTTGAACTTGGAGAAGTTCAATTCGTCCAAGTTGAACCAGATCTTTGGGTAGCAAACCTTATCGGTCAAAATAAAATTTACAAAGATAAAGACGGCAATCCGCCTATCCGTTACGAAGCCGTTTTGTCTGGTCTTGAAAAATTGACTCAATTTGCCCTCGAAAACAATGCTACCGTACATATGCCACGCATCGGTTGCGGACTTGCGGGCGGTACTTGGGACAAAATTGAGCCTTTGATTGAAGCGACTTTGTTAGCAAATGAGGTGGAGGTAACGGTTTATGATTTTTGATTAGAATATCCAATTTATTAGACCAACAAAAACAGTCGCCAGTCCAATGGAATAAACGTAAGAGCGAATTAAAAAACCACTCGCATCAGTTTTGTGAATATCGAATAAATCTTTGGTATATGCAAAATAAATTATCTCCAAAACAAAAGGCAATAGTAAAAATAGACCTTGATAATTGATACCGAAATTTGTGTTTTGCAAGAAATAAAAAATCAGACTACTCAATACAAATATGGGAAGAATAAAAACCAATTGTATCACGGGAGCAACGCCTATTTCACTTTGGGTATGGCTACTTTTTGTAATGAAAAAGATGTTTAAAATAAAGGCTAATACGCCGATGGTTAAGAAATAGTAGTACATTTGCGTTGTGGGTAATATTTTTTGAATAACATTGAATGAATAAGAGTTTACTATTTCTTAAAAAATTTTGGTACTTGATATTACCATTTATTGTCTTGGCAATTATTACTGCTATTAAAGAAGCCCGCACAGAGGATTTAAACGGAGACCCGTATATCTTTTGGGCAGTTGGTAAAAAATTTTTGAATCATGAAGCACTCTTTGAGGTTATTCCTGGTACTCAGGAATATCTATATCCTCCTGTGGCAGCAATGCTCTTCCAAATCTTGGCATTGATGCCTTTCCCTGTGGCTGTGGGTGTTTTTACTTTTTTCAACTTTGTAGCATGGATGTTGTTGATAATTTTAGCGTATGAAATTGTTGCCCATTATTTCCCAAACGACAAAATCAAATTAGCTGTCATTGTCGCAATAGTTGCTACACTTCGGTATTTCTGGCATAATATTATTTGGGTGAATGTCAATGAATTGGTCGCACTGATGAGTGTAAGTGGAGTTTATTTTTATTTGAAAAAACAAGAAAAAATAGGTCTGGGATTACTCACACTGGCAATGTGGACGAAGGTGATGCCGATTTTAATTATCGGAATATTTTTTATCAAAAAACCTGTTCATACACTTCTCACGGTCATTGGTTTTACACTGGGTTTGTTTGCATTAATCGTTTTATTCAGAGGTTTTGACCAAGCTGTACAAGACCATTTAGACTTTTGGAATATTGCTTTCAAACCGTTTTTACTCGAAGGTCGGGTTTATACTTATTGGATAGCTTTTGGTATTTCCGCCACACTTTCTAAATTACTTTTAACTCACCCCGACCTTAACGGAATGCACTATAACATTGCAGAACTTTCTCCCCAAATTGTAGGAAAAATTAGCTTAGTGATGCGTCTGGTGATTTTAGGTACTACCTACTTTTATGTTTACCTTACTCGCAACAGAACAAATATTTCGCTTTTGGCAATTATCATGGCGTATCTGACTATTTTATTAGTAGCAGGGGTTTCTTGGGAAGGACACCATGTTGTATTGCTGTTGCCTGTTATGGGACTTTGTCATGTCTTGATTAGTGAGAATCATCATAAAATGAAAGCTGTCTTGATAGTGTTTAGCCTTTTAGTTGGTTTAGCAACGAGTGATATTTTAGGGCATAATATTTCAGACTACCTCCAAGCGTATAGTTTGATTACTTATTTTGTATTATTTCTTTATGTAACCTCGGTGTGGTTGGGAATTAGAGAAATTACTTTCTCAAAATCCGCATAAACACATCCTCCAACATCCCCGCCATGTTTATTTTTATCTTGTAACTACTTGTATCTAAGCCTTTTGCGTTATATTTTGAAATCCAAATTTCTTTGAAGCCTAATTTTTCAGCTTCTGAAATTCTTTGCTCAATACGGTTTACGGCTCTGATTTCTCCGCCTAATCCAACCTCCGCTGCAAAGCAAATCGTGGACGGAATGCTTAAATCTTCGTAAGAAGAAACAATGGAAGCACACACCGCCAAATCTATGGCGGGGTCTTCAACTTTCAAGCCTCCTGCAATGTTCAAGAATACGTCTTGATTGCCTAATCTGAAACCGCCCCTTTTCTCCAAAACCGCCAATAACATATTCAAACGTTTGGCATCAAAACCTGTGGAGCTTCGTTGAGGAGTTCCGTAAGTTGCAATAGAAACAAGGGACTGTGTTTCTATCAAAAGTGGGCGATTGCCTTCTAACATTGCTCCGATGGTAATACCCGAAAAATCCTCATCTCGTTGAGAAATCAGGATTTCGGAAGGATTAGAAACTTCTCTGAGACCTGTATTCAACATTTCGTAAATGCCTAATTCTGAGGTACTTCCAAAACGATTTTTAGTAGTTCGTAGGATTCTATACGCCATGTGTCTATCCCCTTCAAACTGCAAAACGGTATCGACCATGTGTTCTAAAACCTTTGGACCTGCCAACGAACCGTCTTTGGTGATATGCCCAATCATGAACACGGGCGTACCTGACTCCTTCGCAAATTTCATCAATTCTGCTGTGCATTCCTTTACCTGCGAGACACTCCCAGCACCTGATTCTACGAAAGAAGATTGTAGCGTTTGGATAGAATCAATTATCAAAATATCAGGTTCAAATTCTTCAATTTGCTTAAAAATATTTTGGGTTTGGGTTTCTGTGAGGATAAAACAGTTTTTACTTTGATTCTCCAAACGTTCCGCTCGCATCTTGATTTGTTGTTCGGATTCTTCTCCCGAGACGTACAAAACTCTCAAATTATCCAGCATCAGGGCGATTTGGAGCATCAAGGTAGATTTCCCGATACCAGGTTCTCCTCCAATCAGTACCAACGAACCCAAAACGATTCCTCCGCCAAGCACACGATTTAGTTCCGCATCTTTGGTCAAGATTCTTGGTTGTTCTTCAAAATTTATTTCTTGAATGGCTCTTGGTTTTGAGGCTACTTTCAAGGAGGTTGAAACTTTCCAAGAGCCTTTGGTGGGTTCTTCTTTTTGTACGACTTCTTCTACAAATGTGTTCCATTCGCCACATGAGGGGCATCTGCCTAACCATTTTGGGGCTTGATGTCCACAATTTTGACAGAAAAATGATGTTTTTACTTTTGCCATTTTTATTTAGGTGATTAGGGATTGGGTAATTGGGGATTAGGTTATGGAAAATGAAAACTAAACCTTGTATTTGAATACCATACACTAAATTATACCAAAAAACTGAGTAAATAGATACAGTCTAATAAGTTTCTCACGTTATCTTGCTAACACAAAAAAAATCACAACAATATGAACAAAAAACTGTTAATCCTTCTTTTCGTTTTAGCTTCTGTAAAAGGAAATGAAACGCTTGCTCAATTCTCTTTGGGAATTCGTGGAGGCGTAAATTTTGCTCAATTAAAAACAAATAATACGCAATCACTCGGTACAAATTTGCAACAAAGTTTAGATACTAAAACTGGTTATGCAGGGGGTATTTATGCTCGTATTGGCACTAAAATATTCATTCAACCAGAATTAATTTTTTCTGCAAAAGGTGGCAGCGTAAATATTTTAAGCAACGGAACTTCAAAACCCGTTTCTATTGAATATACAAATTTTGATGTACCACTTTTAATTGGTTGTAGATTTGGACCTCTTCGTATAAATGCAGGACCAATGGCTTCTTTTACCGTGTCAAGTAGTGGATTGGATGAAGAATTAAAAAAAGTATCAAGTAATCTCGGTGAATCATTCAAAAATGCCTCATACGGTTATCAGGCAGGGGGGGGCATTGATATTGGCACACTTTCGATAGATTTACGTTACGAAGGAAGCCTATCAGAAGTATCTGCTTTGAGTTCTTCAAATATTAATTTTTCTCAAAAAGGCAATCTTTGGCAATTGACAGTTGGTTTGAAACTTTTATAGGAGAAAAAGATTTAGGAGGAAAGGAGAAATTGGAGGAAAGGAGACAGGAAGAAAGGAGACGTGAGATGCAACAGTTTTTCTCCTGTCTTCATTCCTCCTTTCTCAATTTATCCTTTCCTCCTAAATTCTTTATCTTAAACATTAAACCAATAAGTAACCTTAGCAAAAATGGCTCTATTCTTCGCCAAGCCATTAAATGTATTATAATTATCAGTATAAACCAAGAAAAAATCAGACACGGGAGCAAATCTCCATTGGAATCTTGAGTTGATGTTAAGATTATCAAATTGAGAGTTGTACTGTACAAAAGTCGTCCAAAAAACATTTTTCGTAAAGGTCAAATCTACTTTTGGACCAAGCAAGAAAATATCATTTTTTGCCGTAGGCGAAGTGATATGATTATAGGTATAATTTAGCGTAACTGCCCCATAAGGTTGATAACGATAAGATACTGAACCTGAGAAACTTGCAATACTACCATTGTAATATTCCCCAATAGTTCCAGATAATAGTAAACCCAATTTTCTACGTTGATTTGAAGTATAATCTAACTTCAAATTATTATAAGAAAAACTCGAACCAATGGGCAGCACAGAAGTCTCTTTACTATCTCGAAGAGGATTAAATTTATAATTATATTGGTAAGTATAATTGTTCGCAAGCAATAAAAATAACCTTGCCGTGTTCTGAAAACTCATATTCCAACCCGCTGTAATTTGGCGGTCTGTAATGCCATAGCCACCAACGGTAACTTGGTCATAACCTGTACCTACATCATAACGATTTAATATTTTTCCGTTTGGATAAAAGTTTAATCTTACCAATGGATTGATGTGTAAATAATCATTTCTTGGTACAAACCCCACCTCTGCATTATAACCTTTCCCTACCCACTCGTGAACCCAATCGAACCTTAATTTTCTTGAAAAATAGCCAATGCTACCACCATGCGAAAAGTTATTACTTTGATTTACAGGAGAATACGACAAATGATGGTACAGTTTTCCAGCCCAGCGGTTATCTATCGAAGCCAAATTGTATTCCAAACCTACTACCCGATTATAAGTATTCAACACTTTTCCAATTTCAGGATTCAAGGTATTTTTATCAACATAAATAAACGAAATATTCGAGCGACTAAAAACCTTTCTTTGGATAGCCCCAACCAAATAATTTGTAGCAGATATGCCCTTAAATTTATCCTCCGCCGACTGTACACCCATCACACCAACACGCCAATTATCATTCAATTTTCCGCTCACTCGAACCCCAAAATTGATGGCATTTTGAACATTAATCCCTGAGGCAGAATCTTGTGCGATGCCAATTCTACGGGAGAAAAATGGATTGGCATTTTCAGAGCCAAAATTGGTAAATAAATCAGAGTTTTCGAGAAAAAATTGGCGTTGTTCAGGATATGAAATATCAAAACGTGTTAGGTTCGTAACTTGTCGGTCAGCCTCTACATTCGAGAAGTCAGGATTAACCGTTAAATCTAAATTCAAACCCGAAGTTATCGCTACTTTTGCATCTCCACCAACTGTCAATTTATTGCCCGATGAGGGGTTATTTCTTTCAAAATCACGAAGAGAGCTGGCTGCTACATAAGGAATTAGAGAAATGTTTGCCCCAGATTTTTTGAGTGGTTTTTCAAAGTGCATAGGAGCCGTAAAAGCCAAATTAAAAATAATTTGTACTTGCGGAATCCTTACCGAGGTTGAAGTCTCATTAGTCTGAGTATCAAAGCGATAACTTAAAAAATTCCATCTATCTGACCCTTCACTAAATCGCAAAGTCGATAAAGGAATTGCTATCTCACAAGTCCAAAAACCTTCATAGATTTTGGATTTCCCTTGCCATTTATTATCCCAAAAAAGATTGAAATAATTATTATCCGATCCACCATTTGAAATCAACGCCTCACGCATCACACCATACGCATTCATGCCAAACATGAAGGCATTGGTTTTGTCGTTGAAAGTATCTAAAATAAAGGAGATATTGTCATTTCCACCCGCTCGAAAATCTCTACGATTGGACGTAACAATGTATTTATTACCCACAGAAAAACACTTGGCAGCGATGTAGAGATTTTTCTCATCCACCGACATATAAACTTCGGTTTGTTGTTTGGCTTTGAGGGTATCTTTTGGAAAATATTGCCAAAAATCATCCACAGTCTTACCTACTTTCCAGACTTGTTCATCCAAAACACCATCTATTTTGATTTTTTCGGAAGTAGTTTTTACGGTAAAAGGCGAAGGGGCGTATTTGTCCGATTGGGCATTAACAGACAAATAAGAAAAAATAAGAAATGAAAATAGAGTCGTAAAAAAGTGTTTCATTATTGATATTTTAAAAAAAGGGTAGATGATTGATTTGTGTGGTTATGAGGTTAATAAATCCTCTGATTATTGATATTTATCTCAAAATCCCTAATCCCCAAAAACTAATTCTTAATCCCTAAATACTGATGAAGTATAGAATAATGACAACATGAAACCGAAAAGGGTTCAATTTTCGATGATTTTCGACTTTTTGGCAATATCTCTCAAAGATTTCAGATACAATCCTTCAACTTTTTCTCTTGCCCAAGGCGTTTTGCGAAGGAAAGTTAAACTCGATTTTATGCTTGGATTTTCGTTAAAACATTTGATATTTATGCGAGAACCTAAATCTTCCCAACCGTAATAGACGACCAAATGCTCTACAATATCTGCCAATTTTACGCCGTGAAGTGGATTATTTTTCTGATTTTCCATTGAAGGTATTTTTTAATATTTATACTAATTTTACTAAGTTTATTTCTCTCAGCTCCCGAAAGGCATTTATTAAACAAACACCTTTATATTTACTTAAATCATCAACCCTAATTTCTCGTTCGATAATCCTCTGACTATCAAGTAATTGTTGCCTTTTTGTTCCTTTCAAAAGAGGTGTTGAAGACGTAACCCAATGCTTCCCATCCCAAAAAACTAAATTGGCAATTGTACAATCTGTAATGAAACCATGTTGAACCATAATCACTTCGTCAAACTCTTTATTTTCATGAAGTAAATGAGTCAAAAAACTACGGTCGGAGTATTTGTGTGAATATTCCCAATCCCCAATATCTACCAATTTCAATTTCTTGATTTCTTTGTAAATATAAGGTGAAATGGTTAGCCCCATAATTTCTTTATCATACACGATACGACATCTAAAAATACCCTCTGAGCATTCAGAAGGCATTTCTATAAGCTCTTGTATTTTTATATTTTCCTCAATACCAAACAATTCTTTTCTTGAATTATTGAATCTGAGATTATGATATTTAATATTTTGAAATTGCCCGTCTCGGACTTGGATAGTTTCTAATAATTGCATAATTTCAACAAAAAACAAAGGTATGAAACCTTTAAAAATAACTCATCATTTCAAATGAAACATCTTGAAGATTTACTCCTTTTGGGCGACCCACGCCTATACGAAATCTGCGAACCCGTAATGTATGAGGAACTGCATTTAGTAAAAGAATGGACTTCGGATTTGCACAATGTGATGGAAGAAATCAGAGCGAAATATAATTTCGGAAGGGCAATTGCTGCCCCTCAATTAGGCATTATGAAACGACTGATTTATATGAATATTGATAAACCAGTCGTTTTTATTAATCCAGTTTTTGAAAATCTGAGCGAAGAAAAATTTGAATTGTGGGATGATTGTATGAGTTTTCCAAATCTTTTGGTAAAAGTAAAACGTCATAAATCATTAACAATCAATTATTTAGACGAAAATTGGCAACCCCAATCTTGGAAAATGGAAGATGCCCTTTCTGAACTCCTCCAACACGAATACGACCACCTCGACGGAATTCTCTGCACGATGCGAGCCATTGATAATCAGTCGTTTAGGTGGAGACTGTAACCCGATGTTTCCGCATCGGATGAAGTTAAGAGCCGATGCAGAAGCATCGGGTTACACCATCTCAGCCGCATAAATCCCCGTCTCAGCATTTTGCTTAAAAGATTTCAAAATCCAACCACCACCTACAACATCATTTCCTTCATAAAAAACTGCCGCTTGTCCAGGGGCAACCCCTGACACCGCCTCGTGGAAATGCACTTTCATTTTTCCATCTTCTTGAAAAATCGTAGCGGGTGTTCCATCATCTTTATAACGTACTTTTGTGATAGTTTCCAATGGCTTTTCGATGGAGGCATATTTTGATAAATTCAATTGCCCAACCATCATTCCGTCTCTTTCGAGGTCTTTATCCCTTCCTAAGACTACTTCATTGGTCTCTTTTCTAATCTCCGTTACAAAGGCTGGATATCCCAAAGCAATGCCCAAACCTTTTCTTTGACCAATCGTATAAAATGGATAACCTTCGTGTTTGCCTAAAATTTTACCCTCAGTATCTAAGAAATTACCGCCTTTTACACTCTCTTCCAAACCTTCAACTCTTCGTTTGATAAAGCCTCTGTAATCATTATCAGGCACAAAACAGATTTCGTAACTCTCAGCTTTATTGACCAAATCCATGAAACCTCTTTCTGTTGCCATTTCTCTGATTTTCGCTTTTGTCAGATGTCCCAAAGGTAATTTGGTACGTGCCAAACTCTCTTGCGAAACACCCCAAAGTACATAACTTTGGTCTTTCCAAGCATCAAAACCTTTTGAAATAATGTGTCGATTGTTTTCTTCTCTAATATTGGCGTAATGTCCTGTGGCAATAAATTCACAGTCCAATTTATCGGCACGTTTCAACAAAGCATCCCATTTTATATGCGTATTACACATCACACAAGGATTGGGCGTGCGTCCTTCGAGGTATTCGCCCGTGAAATAATCAATCACAGCATCGCCGAATTCGTTTCTAATATCCAGAATATAATGAGGGAAACCTAATTGTACTGCCACATTACGGGCATCGTTGATAGAGTCCAAAGAACAGCAACCTGTTTCCTTCTTCGTCCCGCCCGAGGAGGCGTAATCCCAGGTTTTCATCGTCATTCCAACGACTTCGTAGCCTTCTTCGTGGAGCATAACTGCCGCCACCGAACTGTCTATGCCGCCACTCATGGCGACTAAAATTCTTCCGTGTTTACTCATTTTGTTTGTCTGCAAGGGTTCAAAGCCCTTCGTTTTTGGTTTACTCTATATCCGATGAATCCATCAGATAAATGGCACTGTCAATAATAAAAAATATACCTTGATTGGTCAATACATTTTCATCGTGTAAATCTTCTAAAATAATGCCTAATTCAGAATTAAAATAATCGTTATTCTTCTTATGTTGAAAACCATTCTTTTCAAGAAATAATTTCAAAAGTGATAAATCCGTAGGAGAAGTGGATTCTATAAAAGGTTGTTTTACAACGGAATAAAACGCAGTTTTATCTGTATTTTCAAAGAATCCTAATAGTTGATAGGCAGTTGTGGGGAATAAATAGTTGTGAATCAGAAGACTAATGAAATAGTCATTCCACGTTTCATAAAAGATAGAATCATTTGTTTTGATAACATAAAGCCCATTTTCTTCTAAATAAACTTTCTGTTCAGCACCTTCTCCAATATAGGCACTCTCATTGATTCCGTTGTACCAAAACTGATTTCTATCAGCAAAATCTCTAAGCAATTCTACTTCATCCTTTTTAGAGAAGAGTTCTGATTTTTCAGTCTCTCCACTTGTTGTTTTGCTTTCTCTAAGGAAACGGAGGACTGTCTGGATAGAATGTCCTGTTGTAGTTTCGCTAATTCCGATAATGATATTTCTAAGTTCATCGTTCATTATTTTTCTCGAAATTACACATTTTTTCTCTTTTTTGAAAGGTAGATTTCGCCATTTCTTTTGTTCTGAGTGACTTGATTCATACTTTTGCAGACTCATCTTCCGATAACGAACAATCAAAATGCTAAAAACAACTATAAAAGTTTCCAATCTCAATAATCTCTCAGATGCACGTTATTGTGCGGGTATGGGAGTCGAAATGTTAGGTTTTTCGATGGACGAATTGGACTTCGATAAATTCAAAGAAATGCGTGGATGGCTCGCAGGAGTACAGATTGTGGGAGAGACAAACTCAAAAGATATATCAACCATTATTGATTTAGTCGAAAAGTATCAGCCTGATTATCTGGAAGTTAGTGATTGGGAGAATATGATTGAAATTCAAAGAATTGGTAAGCCAATCATCTTGAAAGTGGATTTCGCTACGGCAAATCTGCCCGCACTTTTTCATGCTACGAAAGGAAACGTAGAATATTTTTTATTAGAAAATTCGGATGATTTTGGTATTGTGGACGATGGCGTTTTGAGTCAATTAGATGCTTGGTCATTTCAATATCCTATTCTCTTAGGTTTTGGCATAAAGGAATCAAACGCAAATGACCTTTTAGAACAAACCCAATTGACTGGATTTGCTCTGAAAGGTGGCAACGAAATCAGACCTGGTTTTGGTGATTTCGAGGACTTAATGAATGTTTTGGAAAGTTTGGAGACAGAGGATTAAGACGTTTTTATCGGATAAGTCTCGTCTTTACTGTTGGTAACTTTAAAGCTCAGGTACACTCCCATACCAAGCAATAGCATTGCGAATAGAACAAAAATCATGGCGGTTGATTAAATGTTATAAGGATTAAAAATTTTCATAAAAATTCTGAAACTTGTGACGTTAAGAGATAAATACTTCTACATCAGTGGTTAGCAACAGAACAAAAACATTACCAAAAATAATTGAAAATCAGATATTTACAAATATTTTACCAATTATTTCATCTAATTTCTTATCAAACGGTAATTTTGGGTCTAACCAATTGATAATCAGACCGTCAGATTCCATTTTTCGGAAATAAGTCATTTGTCTTTTGGCGAATTGATGAATGGCAATATTTAAGCGTTCTACCATCGTGCTATAATCTAATTCTCCTGTTAAATATTGAGTAATAAATTTGTATTCTAAACCGTAGAAAATTAATTTATCAGGGCTTATTCCTTTATCAATCAAGGCTTTAACTTCCTCAATCATTCCATTTTGTAATCGTTCATTCAAACGCTTTGTGATACGCTCACGACGAATTTCTGTTTCTGGATTTAATCCAAAAATGATTGAATTGGGAATTTTTGGTTTTGGGATTTGAAACTCAGGATTTTTAGATAGGAAATGACTTATTTCAATGGCTCTGATGAGTCGTTTTTTTGTGGATAAATCTGGATTAAATTCACGTTCAACGCTGGCAGGGTTTTGAACCCTGCCAGCGTTAATCCGTAACTCTTCAAAAGATTTACTTTCTAACTCTTCTCTCAATTTTTCATCAATCGGGATGGCAGTAAATTCATATCCTTTTAAAACAGACTCCAAATACATACCCGAACCTCCGCACAAAATGGCAGGTTTATTTCGAGATGAAATGTCTTCAAAAACACGCTGAAAATCTTGTTGGAAAAGATGAATGTGATACTGTTTTCCTGCATCCAAAATGTCAATCAAATGATACGGAATTAATTGATTATCAATACGATACTCTTCTAAATCTTTGCCCGTACCGATATTCATATCACGATACACTTGTCGAGAATCAGCACTGATAATTTCTCCCTGAATTTGATAGGCTAAGTGGGTAGCTAAGTGGGTTTTTCCACTGGCAGTTGGACCAAGAATGACGATTAGGGGTAGAGTCTTCATACCATCAAAAGTCTCCAAATAGCCGACAAAAATACCCCCAAAATAGCAAAAGGTGTAAGCACTTTCCAAGTCAAATACATCAATTGATCAACTCTCAGACGTGGGTATGTCCAACGAATCCACATCATCAGAAAGATGCTCAAATAGGCTTTCGATAACAACCAAAACATTCCCCAGATGATACCCAACCATGAATTAGGTTCGCCCGAAGTCCAGTCGGCTAATTTTAGAAATCCTATATTTGGGAGTGGTGTATTCCAACTTCCAAAGAATAAAATTACTCCTAACAAACTGACTAAGAGCATCATGCCGTATTCAGAAAGAAAAACCAAAGCCCAACGAATGCCAGAATATTCTGTATGAAAACCACCTACTAATTCAGATTCCGCCTCGGGCAAATCGAAAGGAGCTCTGTTACATTCTGCCAACGAAGCGATAAAAAATATGACATAAACAGGAAATAAAAACGGCACTCTGACGATATTCCAAGATAAAATTCCGCCTACGTTTGTGATGTCAATATTCAAGAATTTTAAGCCAAAAAGATAAGTAGTCTCAGATGAATAAATCCCTTGCTGAAAACTGATTTCTTGGAGGTTCAAAGTCTGCGAAATCATCACTACACACATCACCGAAAGCCCCAAAGGAATCTCATACGAGACAATTTGAGCGACTGAACGCATTGCCCCAATCAATGAATATTTGTTATTAGAAGCCCAACCCGCCATCAAAATGCCGATGATGTCGACAGAGATAATTGCTAATAAATAGAACACCCCAACATCCGCTTTTGAGCCTTGTAAAAACTCACTAGGACCCAAAGGCATCACCGCAAAGCCCGCAAAAATGGCAATAAAAATCAAGCAAGGAGCTATTAAAAAAAGCCATTTGTTAGCTAATTTAGGCACAATATCCTCTTTTTGAAGGAGTTTTAGTAAATCCGCAAATATTTGAAGTAAGCCAAATTTACCAACCTCCATCGGACCAAGACGGTCTTGCATGAAGGCGGATATTTTTCGCTCGCCATATACACCTATGACGATGTTGGCGAGGATTAATGAGAGGGATATTAATAAGGCTATGTACATTTTTAAGTTAATCTATCAATTCAAACCTTCTTCTCTATTCGCAATTTCCCAAGCGGTATGAAAAATCAATTGTGCTCTTTTTTGTAAAACATCAAAATCAATTTTTTCTAAATCATCGGTTGATTCGTGATAATCTGGATGCAAGCCACTGGTATAAAATATTACGGGAATTCCATGAACCGCAAAATTGAAATGGTCTGAACGAGTATAAAGGCTCAATGGGTCAGAAGGAGAATTGTATTTATAGTCGAATTGAAGATTTAGCGTTGATTGATTGATCTTTTCACTAAGATTATGTAAATCCTTTGAAATCCTATCAGAACCTACTAAATATAGATAATCGTGAGCTTTTCTGTGTTCTCTATCAATCCTACCGACCATGTCAATATTCAAATCACAAACCGTATTTGATAAAGGAATAAGAGGATGCTCTGTATAATAACTTGACCCTACAAGTCCTTGTTCTTCGCCCGTAAAGGCAATGAATAAAATGCCCCTTCTTGGTGGATGCCCTTCTTTTTTAGCTTTTGTAAATGCTTTGGCAATTTCCATCATTGCAACTGTTCCAGAACCATCATCATCCGCACCGTTATAAATCGTTCCGTTTTTAGTTCCAATATGGTCGTAATGAGCTGAGATTACAACAAATTCCGTTTTCTTATCTGTTCCTTCAACCAAACCCAACACATTTTCAGTTACCATTACTCCTTTGCTTTTTATATTCTCAGGAGTTGGATTAATCATCGGGCTAAATCGTCCTCCATAGTATTCTTTTAAGTAAATCTTCTGAAAGTAAGAATAAATCTGAGTAGAATCATTGACCCAATTAGCAACTTTCATAATTTCATTCTTAGCAAAATGATCTGCAATGTAGTAAGCCGCCATTTTCTGTTCATTTGAACCTGTCAGACGACCTTTCATATTATCATTTGCCAAAACGGAAAGATGCTCAAAAAGGTCTTCTTTTGTGATTGTTTTAGCGTATTCTTTGCTCAAATTTTCTTCGGAAAAAGAGAAAAATAAAAGGGTAAAACTGAGTAGAATAAATGCTTTTTTCATAAATTTTTGATTAAAATTCCTTCCAAAGAAATTCTTTAACCCTTTTCTCTTCCTTAGAAAAATTGACCCCAATACCAACACAAATTTTTCCTTGATGCAAATAAGGAGTCAAATATCCTTTCTTTTCAATTTGAGCCAAAGCCTTTTCAGCCGATTCGTCCATTTTGAACTCAAAGCAATACACGTACTTTTCTAATCTCACGAGTGCATCCATACGACCATCCGAAGTCTGTACTTCTGAATCTACATATATGCCTAAGAGTTTGAAAATCAAATGAATGATTGCGTGATAAAAATGTTCGTTCTCTTTTTGCCAAAGCGTATATGGAATGGATTTGAAGAGGGTGTTTAGGATTTGTTGGACTTTTTCTAAGTTGCCTTCGTTGAGTGATTGTCGAAGATTCACTACAAGGCTAATACTTTTCTCCGCTTTCATTTTGCGTAAATGAGTTTGCCAAAATTTCTATAAACGAACTTTTAACTTCTAAGTTTGGGTATCCCAATTTTACAAGTCCAAACGAATCAATACTTTTTACCGTCAAATACCCCGTTTGGAACATCAAAGGAATCAAATTTAATTCCGTAAGTGAATACGCTTCAAGGTCATTATACGACATTTGCACTTCTTCAAAATCAAATCTATGCGATTGTTTACAGAGGTTAATCAAAAAAGTAGGTGTTCCTGTGGTAAACCAATAATTTCTAAATTCTCCTTTTTGGAAAAAATTTAAGACTGAAAACGGGTTATACACACTTTCTGAATCATTCCACTTATATCCGTTATACCATTTTTTTACTAACTCGGCATCTTTGTCTTTTAATGCATCTTCAAAATAGAATTGTAATTCACTTTCCGTTATTCCACAAATTCCAGCCGACTCTTTATCGGTTGAAATATCATTCAAATTATTCAAATCCGAGAAGATACTCACTCGTGAAAATTTGGAAACGCCCGTAATAAAAACCATCCGCAAATAATCATCCGCATCTTTCAGAATGGAATAAAATCCTTTCAGAATATCCTGATTTTCGAGTGCCTTGTCAGTATCTTGACCTAAATAATCAATGATGGGTTTGTCGTATTCGTCTATTAATACAACCACTTTACCTTTTTTCTGAGCAATGGTTTCAATTAACTCTCTGAACATCAAACCATTGCTTTCTGATTCTAACTCAAAGCCATTTTTCTTGGCAAGGCTTCTTAGTTCTATTTTGATGGCTTTTGAAAGTCCAATTTCTTTGTGGTCAATATTGCTGAAAGATATTTTTATGACAGGATTTGTTTGTTCCCAATTCCATTTGTCTTCTATAAAAAGCCCTTTGAATAAATCTTTTTTACCTTGAAATAATGCCTCTATCGTATTGACAAACAAAGACTTACCAAATCTACGGGGGCGTGACAAGAAATAATAACCTGCCGAATTTACTAAGGAATGTAAATACGGAGTTTTATCTACATACAAGAAATCGCCTTCTCGTATCTTTTTAAATTCTTGTATGCCTATGGGGTATTTTGGGGGCATTTTTAGTGAGAATTTTCTTTGAGTAAATTAAAAATTATCTGCCAATTTGTAAATTTAAGGTCTTCCAATTATTTCCACCCCAATTACAAATAGGGTTTGAAAAATTTACTATTGCTGTTCTCCCGATTCAGTTGAATGATATACCTTTCCATTTGAATCAACTATACATATATCAGACAAGTAATTGCTAAAAATAGAGTCCATTGAAAATGAGTAAAATAATGCACCATTCGAAGCATCAACTGCATAAAACCTAGACTTAGAATTAGACGAGTTATCGCTCCCTATGCAATACAGTATATTATTTGCTACTATTAGTCCCGAAATAATGGACGAAAAATCAGTTGAAAACATCCACATTTTAGAACCTGTTTTTGCGTCCATTGCTAACACTTTTTTCTTTTCTGTAATCACATAAACCATTCTATTTGAAATAAAAAGTCCTCGGCTTCCAATAGTAAGATTACTCCACTTAATGATGCCAGTAGTAGTGTCAAATGCTCGAAGATTTGGATATCTATCATTAAAAGAATCATTAGCATATAATATACCATCAAAAACCGACAGTGAAGACGTAATTCCATAAGAGTTCTCACTTACCCATTTAAGTTTTCCATTAGCTATATTTATTGCATAAACTTTTCCTCCCGTCACGCCCAAGTATAATGTTTCATTCACAACATTTGGTCTTCCGTAACATTCACTATTGAAACTATACTCCCATTTTTTCTGTCCTGTTAAAGCATCAAAAGCATATATTAATGTATTAACATTTGAGAAAGACGTATAGTCTGTAGCAGTGATATATAATATACCATTTACTATTGTAGGATTAGTGGTTGCAATACGAGGAGTTGTTTCAACAGACCATTTCAATAGACCTGTTTTAATATCGACCGCATATATGTTACCTTTATCAGTAGCACCAAAAACAGCACCAAAAACATCACAAAAATAAACAATTTCTCCAGCTACTGTGGGGTCATTCCGCAGACCACCTTTTACTTTAAATTCCCATATTTTAACTCCCGTATTTCCATCAATTGCACAAATATTTGAATAAATTCCTACATAGACAATGCCATCTTTTACGGTGGGGGCTGAGGAATTTGTACCTACATCAAAAGTCCAATTTACCTTTCCTGTAGTAAGATTACGGGCAAATAAAGTTCCATTATGAACAAAATAGATAGAATTTTTATATGAAAAATTAACTTTCAAAGTTACGATATAAGATTGAGTAGTACCATCCTCAGCACTAACATTATAAGTTACTGGATTTGTAAAATCTTGAGCTTGTCCAGAGGCAGGAATGATGGTAGCCTTATTTGATGCAATAATTGTGGGTACCAATTTTGTCAAGTCTGTTCCTTCGGGCAGTGTGGCAGTAATTGCCTTTTTTATGCTATCTATTAATACAATAACTTTTGGCAGACTACTGAAACTAAAACTTGTGATACTTTTAGAGGAACTTTTGGCTATGTTGATTTTTACTGTATAAGTTTGAACTGTTCCATTCTCGGCAGTAACAGTATAAACAACTGGGGAAGTGAAGTCTTGTATTGTACCTGAAGAAGGAGAAATACTTGCCAGTTTGGAAATAGTGATAGTTGGTGAAAGCTTGGTAATATCAGTACCAATGGGAACACTAGCAGTAATTGTATATCTTACACTATCAATATTAGCTTTCACGGCAGGGCTAAATGAATTTAATGTAAATAGAGTTATACTTTTTTCAGCACTTTTAACTGGTACAATCTCATCTTTTTTGGAACATGATAATAAAACTGCAAATAGCAGAAGATAAATATGGTTCTTTTTTAACATTTTGTTGTTCATTTATAGTGGATATTGATTTTTTATTTCATTTCCTACCTCGAATTTGTAATTGATGTAGAAAATATTAAAGTAGTTATTTCGTAATTCCTGAGGATAAATAATTTATCAATCTCAGTATCACTCACCTCTCTTGTAATCAGAATTGCTGAAGCTATACCGCTCTCAGTTATTGCATTGCAAAGTTACCCAACCAAACTCCCCACCAAAGCTTTCTCCAATGCCTGTTCAAAATCCGAAATCAAATCCTCCACGGCTTCTAAACCAACGGCTATTCTTACTAAACCGTCCGTGATGCCTACTTCGGCTTTTTGGTCGACGGTGAGTTTTGAGTGCGTTGTGGATGCTGGGTGCGTAATGATGGTTCTGGTATCGCCTAAATTGGGTGAAATGGAAGCTATTTTCAAATATTTCGACATTTCGTTTACTACTTCAAAACCGCCTTTTACATCAATCGTCAGGATGGCACCGCCCATTTTCATTTGCTTTTTGGCTAATTCATATTGTGGGTGTGAAGGTAAAAATGGGTATTTCACGGCATTCAAGGCTGGATGTTTTTCCAAAGCCAAAGCCAATTTCATGGCATTGCTCGAATGTTTTTCCATGCGTAAGTCCAAGGTTTCCAGACTTTTAGACAATACCCACGCATTAAACGGTGACATCGAAGGTCCTGTATGACGAGCAAAAAAACGGATTTCTTTAATCAAATCCTCACGCCCACAAATCACACCCCCAAGCACACGCCCTTGTCCGTCAATGTATTTGGTGGCGGAGTGAATTACCAAGTCCGCACCCCAATCGGCAGGGGTTTGGATAATGGGTGTAGCGAAACAATTATCAATCGCCAAAATCAAATTATGCTTTGCTTTTAATTGACAAATTGCCTCAATATCAATCAATTCCAAGCCTGGATTGGAAGGACTTTCACAGAATAAAAATTTGGTATTGGGTTGAATTGCCGCTTCCCATTGTTTCAAATCTATACCATCCACGAAGGTACAAGTGATGCCCCATTTTGGAAGAATTTTCGTCAAAATCTGAATACAAGAACCAAAAAGGGCTTTTGAAGCCACCACATGGTCGCCCGATTGAAGCAAACCACCCATTGCCGCAAAGTTGGCAGCCATTCCCGTAGCGAAGGCGATACCATCTTCGGTATTTTCGAGCATACACATTTTATCCACAAACTCGTCCACGTTCGGGTTCATGTAGCGTGAATAAATATTGCCCGCTTCTTCCTCCGCAAAAATGGCACGACCTTGTTCGGCATCTTCAAACGTAAAACTTGATGTAAGATATAGTGGCACAGAATGTTCACGATTTTGAGAACGTTCCGCTTGAATTCTGATGGCTTTGGTTTGTTTTTTCACTTAACTAATCTTTTGGTTAATTTTACTTTTCCAACGGATTGAAATCCGTCGTTAGGATATCGTCCGTCCCGATGGGACTTTTAAAAATCACTTTCAAATAAGTCCCATCGGGACGGACGATATCCAAGCAACGGACGGTCCGCCGCTGCGGTTTCAACCCGTTGAATAATTATTGGTATAAAGTTACGCCCAAAACTTAAAATTGAGGTAAATAATCCCCCACAAAATGATGATTGAGCCTCAATATCTCGCAAAATGCTTATATCATCATAACCTAACCTGCAAAACAGTACGTTATTTTACATAATTTTACAGAAATTACGATTTACTTGAAATACCCATAATCAACAATTTATGAAAAAATTATTATTCATTTCTCTTCTTTTTCTTCATTTCCAAAGCCTTTCACAAGACAAAAAACGTCTCTATCTCGGCAACGATACCCATACTGATTGGATGTATAATGGCGATTACGACAAATGGAAGCAATATATCTTTGACATGACGGATTTTTATTTGGGTCTGGGCGAAGGTACAATCAAAGAAAGCCCCGAAGCCCGAAGCAAGTGGAATTATGACTCGTCGATATGGTTGTATATGTTGGAAAAACATAAATCGCCCGAATATTTCAATCGGGTTTTGGCTCAACTCAAAAATAATCAGGCGAGTGTGCCTTATAATTTCATTTTGCCTACTTACGGAGCTACTCCCGCCGAGGCAGTCATTCGAGGAATGTATTATGGGGGCTATTTGGAGCGTAAATATGGCTTGGATATAGATATTGCCGTTGCTCAGGAAAACGCTACAATTCCGCTTGGACTATCGTCTCTGTGGGCAGGTTCGGGCGTGAAATATAGTTGGAAAGGAGTCTGTAATTGTGCGACTTATACTAATCTAAAAAAAGAAAAACGCAATCACGAAATCTACTACTATACAGGTTTAGACGACCAAAAAGTGCTAATGAAATGGTACTCAAATAACGGCTGGAATGCTGAATTGGGCGGATATGCCGAAATCCTCGAACCGACTATTGCCGTGATTCAGATGGACACGCTTTGTGGTTCAAAACGCTATCCATACCGCATTGCAGGTGCTTTTGGAAAAGGTTGGGATAATATTGTAAACTACTCTTACGACCTCCAATGGGGTATCGGACACCGTACTCGCCCAGGCACACAATTGTTTTTATCGAACCAAATGGATTTCTTTCAAGACTTTGAAAAAACGTATGGTTCGCAACTACCGAAGGAGACATTGGCTTACGGAAATGAATGGGATCTTCTCAGTGCTTCACTTTCGGAAGTGTCGGGCAAGGTGAAACGTTCTGTTGAAAAATTACGGACTGCGGAGGCTTTGGCATCAATAGTTATCACGCAAGAACCTGATGCTTTTAAACCTTTGGAAGATATAAAACAAAGAGCCTATTTCGCTTTGGGAACATATTGGATTCATGGTTGGACAGCCGATGGACCTATCAAACGCCATGAGGTGGCTACGTGGGCGAGAGGTGAGCAAAAAGCCTTACAGCGTTACGTGGACACACTTTATCAGGTTGCTTCCAAAAAATTAGCCAACAAAATTATCAAAACTGGTGACCTTGAACAGTTTTACGTTTTCAATGCCATGAACTGGGAACGGGCTGATTATGTGAATTTAGAATATGATGGCGATAAGAAAATTTACGTCTTAAATTCAGAGGATAAAATCGTTCCTCATCAATTTTATGAACAAAATGGCAAGAAATATTTGCAGATTTTAGCTCAAAAAATTCCTTCGGTTGGGTACAAAAAGTTTTCGATTATTTCAAAAATGAAAAAATCTAATCTCAATCCTGTGGCTCAAAATATTGATGAGATTGCGGTGATGAAAAAATTGCAAAATGGTATTTTTGAAAATAAATTTTATAAACTCAACATCACAAAAGCGGGGGTAATTACAAGCCTTTTTGATAAAAAATTGAAGCATGAATTTGTCAAAAATATTGATGGAAAATTCATGAACGACTTAGGCGGAACAGTTGATGAAGGCAGTCCGATTGAAATAGAAAATCAGGGGATAATTTCAACGACAATTGTCTGTAAATCAAATTCAGGCATGAAGCACGAAACCCGCATCACGCTTTTTAATGATATTCCGAGAATTGAAATTCAAAATAAAATCCTCCAAAATTTTGGCGAACCTAAGTTCTTTTCGCATTCATTTAACGTAGAAAACCCCGAGATTTGGCACGAAGAAGTGGGAGCTGTTGTCAAAGCAAAATATGCCTCGGAAGGCGGACATTATGCTGACAAATTAGGTCGTTATGACTATCAGACTTTGAATCATTTTGTGGACGTGAGTAATGAAAAATTGGGCGTAACTGTCTCAAATACAGATGCTTATTTTATGAAAATTGGCAATAGTACTTCCGAAAAATTAGATTCAAAATCGTCTCAAATCAATATTCTGATTGGCGGACAAGTAGATAAAGAAAAGAATTTAGGAATCCCGATGCAGGACGGAGATAGCCTTTTTGTACAGAGTTATGCTATCCAAACACACGAAGGAAAATTTGACCAAACCAATGCCATGAAAATGGCAATGGAACATCAAACCCCATTACTTTGTGAGAAAATTATTGGTGGCAAAGAATTTCCAACAAATCAATTTTCTTTGATTCAGACAGAAGATAGAAGTGCGATTTTATGGACATTAAAACCTTCGGAAGAAAGCACAACGAATAAAGGAATAGTTGCCCGTTTTTGGAACTTTGGTGATGATATGAATTTAGGAATCAATCTACTGAGTCCTTTAGAGAAAGTTGAGGAGGTTACTCACGTAGAAACACGTATAGGTGACGTGCCTAATGTAGGGAATAGTTTTAAATCGAAATTTAAAAAGAATCAGATGAAGAGTTTTTTGATTGGACTGTGAGTGTAATGATATGTAAAAAGTTCATAGAATAGTTTGAGTTTAGGGTAAAGGTTTGCAAATTTGTAAAATCAAACTAACGAAAAATACATTTCAATGGATATTAAAGCACTTGACCAAGACCTCCTTTCTTTATTTGAAAAAAGAGTAGAATTAAGCCAAATGGGCTATGACCACCGTGATTATGACGACGTAGAAGAGGCTCTACATGATTTAGAAGACGATTTTAATGACAAATACGGTGATTATTTAGAGGGAATTCTCTCAGAAATTCACAAAGAATATTGTCCAGAATCGGATGTATTATTGCCAACTGCCTATCTCGCCAAAACGTTCAAAGAAATGCCAGATGGTGGTATTGAAGTAGGAAAAGATGCAGGTGTTTTGGTTGAATTAGAAGCTGACCCAGCCGCAACTGCCAAATTGATTTTGTTGCCAACGCCTACACGCATTGTGTTGCAGGTAGGGAAAAAGAAAAACATTGTTTGGGCTGCGGAATAAGATTTATTTCAAATCAACGTTAGATGAAGAAGAAATAAACTATTAAATCTTATGATAAAATCAGTCATTTTTACTTTATTTTTAATGTTACCATTGGCAGATAATTTCAAATCGCAACAACTCAAATACGAACGAGTACGAACCGCCTACGATGAAAAATCGAAGGCGGTTTTTGCTTTATTGAAATCTAAAAACCTCTCTCAGAGTAATCTACGCTTGTTTATTCGAGTTTTTAAGAAAGATGAATTATTGGAAATTTGGGCAAAAAATGTGGATGCTCAGACATTTCAATTGCTCAAAATCTACAATATTGCCTCATCTTCGGGTAATCTCGGACCTAAACGCAAACAGGGTGATATGCAAACGCCCGAGGGTTTTTATCACATAGACCGCTTTAATCCAGTCAGTAATTTTCATTTGTCTCTGGGTGTAAATTATCCGAATGCTTCTGATAAAATTTTGGGAGAGAAAGGGCATTTAGGCGGAGATATTTTCATTCATGGCTCAAACGTAACCGTTGGTTGTATGCCCATGACGGACGATAAAATCAAAGAAATTTACGTGCTAACTGTTGAAGCTCGGAATGCAGGGCAAACCGAAATTCCAGTGCATATTTTTCCAATAAAACTGACAGATTCAAACATGATTACCCTTCAAAAATGGGCAAAATCTCCCGATTTTATTTCGTACTGGAAAGCAATAAAAAATGGACAAGAGATTGATTCTGAGAAGTTTGTGAAATTTTGGAAGAATTTGAAAGAAGGATTTGATTATTTTGAAACAAACCATAGTTTACCTAAAATCACGGTAAAATCTTCTGGGGATTATTTGGTAAAATAAAAAACTTCTGCCGATATAATCGACAGAAGTCTGCAACATTAACCATTTTTATAGATGTGTTAGTTTGATAATATTTTAACAGATTTGTGTCAAATCTCACAAGTATCATAATCTTTCCTAAAATAACGATACAAAATATAGCCAAAAGTCAAGATAGCGATGGAAATTATTACCACCAAATCAATCGTTGAATTGTAAAAAATCGCTAAGGAAATTTGCATTAAAAATAAGATAATTCCGAATATTGTCTTTTTCATGATTGTATTTTTTAATAATATTTTTTGCTGAAAGCCGACTGCCAAAAGCCAACAGCTCCTACAAAATTTTAGTTAATAAATCCGCTAATAAACCCGCTCCGATTCCGAATAAGAACGTAATGCCGATGATGACCAAAGGCACTTTGTAGCCCCCCAATTTTTCCTTTGTCAAAACTAAGGTAAACAAACCAAATGAAGGTGCAGTAAAAACCATCGTAGCAATGGCAGCATTTGAAAAGCCAAGGTTTAATAAAACTGTTCCAAGTAATATCTCAAACAATACAGGAATTGAGAGCAAAGTGCCTATAAATGAGACAATTACCACAATGACAATTTGATTGTATCCACTAATTTCATGGAGAACTTCATTAGGGAAAATTACCCTAAAAATTGCCGTAATCAATGTCCCTACCATCATTAAGGGCAATAGTTTATAGGCAATATTTCCAACTGCAATTAGCCAATCTTCAAGTGATTTTACGAGTGTTTGTCCAAAGGTTTTTTCTGGAAAATAACAAGAAATTAAGTTGAAAACACCGTTTTTAGCGGGGGCTATTTCAGGTTGTTTTACCCATTTTGAGACAAAAGGAACAACAATCAAAATCATCAAGATGCTAAACACGATTCTGGAAATCACGACGGCTGGATGGAATAATCCAAACATCGTAACAATGCCAATCATGTTTAGGAGCGAACCTCCCAAAATTACGCCCAAAGTTGCCTCTGCACTTCCTCCTTGTGAGGTCAAGCCTACGCCTGTAACGGCTGAACAATTGGCACACATATTTAAAGGCATTCCAAAAATACTGCCTAACGCCGCCCCTTTGATGCCTTTTATGGCTAAGAGTTCTTCTAATTTTTTCCAAGAAAGTAACAACGAAAGTGCTGCCCCGCCAATTATCAAGGCGAAAGTCATACCTGTTGCATTGGCTTCCCAGAAGTTTGCACAACTTTTGGCTACTTTTATGACGTAGTTGGTATCATGTTCGAGGTCAAATCTTTCGTGAAAATTGAGTTCTCCGTGCTTGTGGGGGAGTTTACATAATCCTGCCGAACATTCTACTTTGCGTTCTTCGGCTTTGAAGCGGCTTCCCGCCAAAAATAAAACCAATACGCTGATAAGCATGGTTAGTTTTATGATGTTTTCTTTATTCATTGTTTGTGGTTTTTACCGCAAGGACGGGAGGACGCTATGATTTTTTAAATTAACTTCATAGCGTCCTTCCGTCCTTGCGGTTATTAATTAGTTTCCTACCATTAATTTATTCGCAGAGATTTCTCCGCTTGGGATGGGCCAAATGTAATTACTACTTGTTACTAAAACCAAAGGAGCTGTTCCGATTGAACCCGTTTTGGCTGGCAAGGTCTGCAATTTTCTTTGTAAATCAAAAAGCCTGAACCCTTCTCCCAATAATTCTATTCGTCTTTCCGTCAAAATCGTGCCAGTCAAGGCTTCTTTCGAGTTTATATCAGCCTCTGGAAAAGCAAAGCTTGGATTCGAGCGATTCCTTACTGCCTTCAATAATGCCGTTGCAGTCGTCAAATCGTTCATATTCGCCGCCGCTTCTGCATAATTCAGCAACACCTCTGCATAGCGAATCACAGGTACATAATCACGGAAAGGGGCGGTGGTGATGTTGAATTTGCGTAATAATTTTTGCTTGGCGGCATTGGTACTAATCAATCCTGCACGAGCATCTGATGTAGTATTCAAAGCTGGATTACTTGAAATGCCCGCCGTCGTCAAAAAGATGATGGGTTGCGATACATAATTGAACGCCAAGGCACTTTGCGAAGGTGGTGTTTCGGTGGTACTATTGGCAAAAGGAATTGAAAAAATCGCCTCCGTACCCGTATAACTTCCGCCAAAAATAGTCGCAAAATTTGACTCTAATCTATTCGTCAATGAACCTGCCGAATATTGAAAAGGAGCGGATGATGAAACTAACTTCTTCGCTTCCTTTACCACATTTTCATAATCTCCTTGGATTAAATAAACCCTTGATTTTAAAGCAATTGCCGTACTTTTCTTAGCTCTTGATGTATTCAGTAAAGGCGTTGAATAAGCTACTGGTAAACCTGTTTCTGCATCATTCAAATCTTTCAAAATTTGTTCATATACATCTACAACTGTGCTTCTTGCGAGGTCATTTGAACCCGATGAAGTTACAGGCGTAAGACGAAGTGGTAAACCCAAACCTTTTGGATTCAGAGCGTAAGGTTTTGCGTAAGTTTGCACTAAACTCAAATACGATAAAGCTCTAATAAATTTGGCTTCAGCAGTATAAAGTTTAGCGATTGAATCCGAAACTACCGTTGTGCCTTGTAGCTTGGAAATCAAGATATTAGAGGCATTAATGGCAGTATATCCAGCCGACCAAACGTTATTTACAAAATCGTTGGTGGAGGCTACACTTTGTTGCCAAACGGCTGAACCTGTGGCGGCGTTTCCATCATTTTGTCCAAATTCATCGGCTCTTTGCTCATTGAAAACGATGAACCTTCCCCCGTAAAAACTGGCATTTTGAACTTGTCCATAAAGATTATTTACCTGAGCCAACATCTTGCCTGGGGTATTAAATGCCTCATTTTCAGCAATATTTGTTTTTGGAACGGTATTCAAAAAATCGCTCTCGCAGGCGAATAAAGTTGTGAGTGCGAGTATAGATATTGATATTTTTTTCATTTTTTTGATTACAAAATTTTAATATTAACTTTGATTCATGGAATTAAACAAGCCTTTTTACCCTTACGAGTTATCAGAGGATGCCTTACGTTTTGACTTTTTTAGTATCAGTGATTCAAAAAAGATTCATAAAGTCGTTCAATATTCCCAAGTTCCTGACAATGATTCTATTTTTCAATTATCATTTGGTGATTTAAAATCCAATAATACTCTGGATTTCCTAACAGTAAGTGATAATAATGACATGAATTTAATTTTAGGAACTGTCGTACAAACTATTTTTAAATTTTTTGAACGAAAACCAGATAAAACGATTGTTTTTATTGGAAGTACAGAATCCAGAACAAGACTTTACAGAATCATTATCAACAAGTTACTTGACCAAATGGAACTTTATTTCAATATCATTGGTATAAAGGAAGATGGAAGTCAAGAATCATTCGTAAAAAATCAACAATATTTAGCATTCTTAATTTTCTTAAAAGATGAAAAATAAAGTAAAACCTCCACATACTGACCCCTCGACATATACTATCAATAACTCCTTAAAAAGTTTATCAAACGACCCTTTTATCGTTCAGCAAAGTGAAAAAATACGGGATTTGTTAAATAAAGGCAAAGCATTGACATTGCAAAATGTCTAATATTTGTGGTGCTTCCTTAAAACCCAACATTCAACCCCACAGTCAATACCTGTGCATTGGGTGGTACGTTTTGGTCTTTGCCTGAATTGATGGAATTACCATTGATGGAAACTTCTGGGTCTGAACCTCGGTAGCCCGTTATTGTGAACACATTGCCAGCTTGTACGTAGGCGTGTGCCGAAGCAACTTTATCCTTCAACCAACCTTTAACTGGAATGTGATAGCCCAAGGAAATATTTTTCAATTTCAAATACGAACCGTCTTCCACTTTTGAGGTACTGGTAAATGAAAAACCTGCCGATACGTTGTCTCCGTAGTATAATTTCTGAATTTCAGTCACTTGTCCAGGGGTCGTCCAGCGGTCTTTGATGAAGGTTGCGTTGTTAAAATATCGCTGGTCGGAGTTGGTGGCTCTTGTTCCGTTATATAATTTGTTACCTCCTACAAAAGTGAAATTGATGTTCAAATCAAAGTTTTTGTATTGGAAAGTATTGTTAAATCCTCCAAAAACCGTAGGTAAAGAAGGACCTTGCATCACGCCATCTTTATAATTATCAATTGAAGGTGCTGCCCCACCGTCCGAAACATACGTCCATTTTGGCGAGCCTACATGGTTATATTGCACTTCTTTTCCCTCACTATTGATAAAAACCATTTGTCCATTTGCAGGATTTACACCTTTGCAAGGCACGGCATAAATTGAACCTATCGAATAACCTACTCGTGTCATATTTTGTACCCCAAAAACACTTGGCACAAACACATCACTCACCAAAGAAGTTACTTTATTTTCGAGTGTCGAAATATTCAACCCCATATTCCACTTAAAATCTCCGTAATTAGTAATGACCGCATTCAAGCCTAATTCTATGCCTCGGTTATAAAGACTTCCAACGTTGGCGTTGATATAATTGCCTGGAATGCCTGCCGATAATGCCGCTGGGGCTTTCAAGATTAATCCGTCAACTGCGTTGTTGTAATAGTCAAATTCAATACTCAAACGGTCATTAAACATCGTAAAATTGAAACCTAAATCTAATTTTTTAGAGGTTTCCCATTGCAGATTTGGGTTGGCTGTTTGCGAATACGCCAAGGTAGGCACGCCCCCGTAGGTGAAAGAGTTATACGTTCCTATGGCTGGATAATCGCCAATTTCACTGTTACCGACAACCCCGTAACTGGCTCTAAGTTTCAGATTTTGAATGAGTTGCGATACTTTAGCATCTTTATAAAAGTTTTCTTCATACATATTCCAACCTACCGAACCACCGCCAAAATTTCCAAATTTATTACCTTCTGCCAAAGCCGAAAGTCCATCTCTACGGAAGTTTACGCTTAGAAAATATTTCTTTTTGTAATCGTAAGTAACATTTGAAAAATACGACAATAAAGCATTTTCAGAGAACATATTTCCCGCAGGGGCGATGTTCACAAATCCGCCTTGGTAGTTGGTATAAGATGGGTCAGTTACGTTAGTTTGCGATGCTCCCCAACCGTCGATAATGGTTTTGATTTGCTCGTGTCCTAATAAAATATTGAAATTATGAATGCTTTTTGCAGTGGCATTGTAGGTCAAAGTATTCACCCAATCCGTTCTCAAAAACTTGGTAAAAGTATTGGTAGCCACGCCATTTGAAGCCGCCCCACCTCCATGAATTGGATTCAAAAACGATTTGTTCGTAACCTGTAAATTATTGATTCCGTAACTGGTTTTGAATTTTAGACTTTTCAATAAACTAAATTCGCCAAAGATATTCCCAAGCAAAGTATTGTTCTCCGAAGAACTCAAATCTTGTGACTGAACCAAAGCCAAATTATAGGCATTTATCGTTCCGACAGTCGCAGGAATGTTTGCTCCGTACCCTACACTATTACCATTTTGGATAGAAAAACTACCGTCAGCTCTATACACAGGCACATTTGGCGGTAACACATAGGTCATACGGGCGAGAGGCTCGTTGGTGATGTAATTGGTATTATACGACGAAGCCGACATCGAATTACTGGCAACTGCACCCGTATTTGGTCCAATATTTTTGCCATTACTATACATCACATTCGCCCCAACGTTGATTGCTTTGTTCAATTGATGGCTGATATTGAGGCGAGTAACGTAGCGTTCAAACGTATTATTTTTGATAAAACTATTCTGATTGGTATAGCCCGCCGAGAAGTAATAACTGGTAGCCTCATTCGCCCCCGACACGCTCACGTTATGATTATGAGAAATCCCAGGGCGAAAAGCGACATCGTACCAATTGGTATTTATGGTGCTTCCATCGGCATTTTTAGAAGGAAAAAATCCGTCCGTCTTTCCCGCATTTCTGAGGGCTTCGTTTTTTATCATCATATAATCTTCCGCTCCCAAAAGTTCTGGAAGATTGAAAGGCGTGGCTCTACTCACCCACGTATCGTAGCTAACTTTTGGTTTGCCTATTCTGCCCTTCTTAGTAGTAATCACCATGACACCATTGGCGGCACGTGAACCGTAAATAGCGGCTGCCGAAGCATCTTTTAGTACATCAATTGATTGAATGTCATTGGGGTTAATATCCGCCAAAGGATTATTGCCAATCAGTCCACCGATTGAACCCACAAAAACCGTAACGCCATCCACAACTACCAACGGAAAAAGTCCCGATGTGATGGTATTTATTCCCCTCACACGCATTACGGGCGTACTATTCAAAATACTGGATGGTTGAATGATGTCAATACCCGTGGCTTGTCCGCCCAATAATTGGTCAAAACTGGTGGCAGGACGATTGGCTAATTGCTTGGCAGAAATGGCAGCAACTGAACCCGAAAATTCCGCTTTTTTCTGAACCATATAGCCACTCGAAACCACTACTTCCTCTAATTGGGAAGTTGATTCTTGTAAATTAACGGTTATGAAATCCAGCGATTTTACAGCAATTTCTTGGGTAGTAAAACCTACTGAACTAACCTGTAAAGTGATTGGAAATTTGACGGGAGATTTCAAAGCAAATTCCCCCTGTTGATTGGTAATAGTGGCATTTTTTGAACCTTTGACTACTACCGAAGCACCCACCAAGGGGGTTTTAGATGCATCAACTATTTTTCCTTTCAGATTATTCTCTTGTGCTTTGGCAAAAAGAGAACAGCATAAAATGAAAAATAGCAAAAAGTAATTTTTAAGCATGATTATTTTGATTAACAGTAATGATTGTACAAAAAACTCGCCAATTTTTGGATTGGCATTTTCAGGATTGAGTGTTAGGAAGGGATGTAAGTAAGACGTTTAATAAATTTTCATTCAATTTTCAGAACACGATTTTAGAGATTTACTTGATTAAACAGGATTGAAAATTTTAATCAAATAAATCATAATAATCTTGAAAATCTTGTTCTGATATCAAGATTACCATATTTTTCAATAAAACATCTGCCGACATTATCGACAGATGTCTATAACACTAACCACTATTTATCTGAACTTTTAATGTAAAATTCTGTATTTCGAGCCGATAGCTAAAAGCCAATTGCCAAAAGCCATTTACTGCACCCCATCACTCTGCCCTCTCAGTACCGCTTTATCCCCCACAATTTTTCCAATCTTCAAACCACCATCACAATCCATTTTATAGTGAATTCCACCATATAGACGTGATTTTGAAGCCTCGTCTGCCATTGATTGAAAATTACTCGAACTTTCTGGAAAAATATATCCTAAAACCGTAGCCGCTGCCGCTGAAAACGTTGAGTGTCCAGAAGTATAGGCTGGGAAATTAGGTAATCCCGTCAAAGTTTTGATACCATTATTCATCTGTGAAGGACGTGGAACATAATAGAAAGCCTTTGTGTACCAGCAACTTACGGCTGCATCCATCATGGCGGTATTCAATAATGCCAAGGTACGAGCCGTTCTTACTTCCGACATTTTTGCATTCACAATTGACTTCTCCGCAATCTGATTCCAGTGTCCAGGAGGCGCATGAGAACCTGCCCCGTCTGCCCAATAATGTACTATTGCGATACGCTCACGAGTAGGATTTTCTGTATAATATTTTACTTCATCAACCTGAGCTTTAAACTCCGCTGATTTGGTTGAAAGTGGTGGAATTGAGGTACTAATTGAGGTAAGATTTGCTCTGTCCATATTCCAAGTGGCTACGTTTCCGTACATTGCCAACATTGGAGGTCGTGGAGCATCTTCCATTGATTTCCAAGGTATCTCGCCTTTCTCTACACAACGTTTTGCTAAACTATCCCACTTGGCTTGACTGCCCACGGCATTCGCCATTCCGTCTGTTCTGAAACGGGCAAATACTTTGGCATAAACCGCTTTTCCTAATTTTTCACCCGCCTCAATGTCCGAGCGAGTCGCAACGCCAGCCCATAATTTGAACCATTTTTGCTCTTCTTTTTTCTTGTACAAATAAAGCGTATCAACTGCACGTGGGAATAATCTTTTCAAAAACTCATAACTCACCGCCGACATCACGGCATCCTCTGATGGAAACGAGTTCAACTTTGGTGCTGCCACAATCACAGGAGCAATACTGGCATCCACTGCGTTGGGAGCTTTGCGAGCATATTTTGCTTTCATCGCCATTGCCATTACGAGTGCATCATACTGAGCCACAGACACATACGCATACGCACGAGCTGCATACGGAGGGTTTGAGAAAGGAAAGGTTGTCCCACTTCCATTCAAATTATCAGGGTCTGCCGAACTTGGTAATGGGTATGGAAAGGTTGTACTTTTTGAGAAACTGGCATCTTCGGCAGGGGGTAAATTATTCTTCGCCACCAACTCACGCATGATTTGATTCCAACGCAAAACGCCTCCGCCATTCCAGTAATTGATGGCTGTTCTACGGGCATCATCAATCTTGCCAACCTCGGCTTTTACTTCTTCGATTTCCTTTAAGTAATTGGCAGAAGTAGCTGATTCTGGGGTAGTTACTACCGTTGCATAATCCGCAATGGTCGTGCCTGTATAAGTTTTCCAAGTACCTGCTGTTTCGTCTATTTTGGTTGGATTCAATGGTTCGAGTTCCGTTCCATCTCTTTCAAGCGTTTTATCGCACGCTACCATTCCTGCAATTAATAGTATTGCTGAGAATGCTAATTTTATATTTTTTGTAAGTATTGTTTTCATTTTATTATAATGTTTTTGTTTGGGCAAACCCGTCTAAATTAGGATAAATGGATTGATAACTAACCTCACCCCCAGCCCCTCTCCTTCTGAGAGGGGAGCTACTCCGACGAATACTCCCCTCTCAGAAGGAGAGGGGCTGGGGTGAGGTTGTAAGTGGACTTCGTACCCTAAATCTACTTATGCTCTTTATGTTCCTCCTCCTTTTTTATCTCCATTCCTCCATGATTCATATCTCCTGGACGACAAATCAAACGATTTGAAGCATCACTTGACTTACCTTTGCTGAATCCAATTATTTTTGCTAAACCTATCGACAAAGTAGCTGATTTACCTACATTGCGTCCATCAAGAATCTGACCACCCGACACTATTACTTGCAAATCTTTTAATTGAGGAATACGATAGGAAGCAATAAAACCAATTCTGGTGTAGTCAAATTTATTGCAAAGACCTGGCATATCATTTCTACGAATATCAGCCGAACTGGCTAATAAACCCTCCGATTGCCACTCCAACGAACCATCAGTAATTTGCTGGTCGAGTGTAGCTTCCAACTGCCAACGGTATTCATAATGACCAAATTTCATTCCCCAATTGGTTACGTTAGGCATTATCATCTCGTTTGTAAAATAACCTTTCCCTGCAAAATACATTTGTCTATCAACCTTTACGTTTGAACGACCCGTGTATGTTCCATGAACAGTGAGAGCTAAGTTTGAGGGAAGCGTATAATACAAAATTCCTCTTCCAAAAAGTGTTTTGGATTGAGTACCAATCGCATAAGGCATATAATCAGCCACATAATTAGTAGTAGGGATAGAACCACCAATTGCACCAATCACCGATAAATTTTTATACTGAAAAGCCCGATATTTGAACGACATCGTGAGGTCTTGAATGCCACTCATGCCTTGGGCTGTACCCGCTGAGGGTTTAGTAGTGATGTAGGGAAGCGAGAACATAACGTTCAAATTGTCAGAAATTCCATAATTACCAGACAAAGAAACCGACTTCGTGGTGAGTGTTCCTATGTTCTTGTTTTCACGGTAAAGAGTTCCTTCCCAATAGATACTCCATGAATCGGTCATGTACGATACGCCCCCGCATAAGCTGCCTTTTCCCATAAAAATACCATCATTCATCATTTGAGCCTGTGCTAAAAATGAGGATAAGGTAGTGAAGGCAATAAGACTAAATCTTGTAAAATTTTTAAACATACCTTTGAATAATAAAATAATTAATAGAAACTTGTGCAAAGTCTTATTTTTCCATTTTTCAGGAAAAATCGCTAAATTGCAGTACAAAGAAAACAGATAAATTGAAAATTTCCAAGTTAATGGAAAAATAAAATAAAATTCCGAATTAATGGAAAACAAGTTTAGCGCCAATCTTAGAATCCTAAGAAAAAAAAATAAATTAACCTTAGAAATTTTAGCAAAAACGCTCGGAATCAGTAAAAGTGCCATTTCTGACTACGAAAACGGACATACTTTCCCCTCCTTAGACGTATGCGAATCAATTTGCCAATATTTTGGAATTAGTTTAGATGATTTACAAAACTCGGATTTTACGGAGATGAGTTTGGAGGATATTCAAGGATTAGCTAAAAATAGAAATACCGAGCGAATTGATAGAGATAAAAATGATTTTAGCGACCCAACAAAACAATTAGAATTTCAGAATAAATTACTTCATCAACAAGTACAGGGCTTAGAAATTCAATTACAATTGGTGAAACAATTGACCGAAAGCAAAATTTCAGAAATCACGTCTTTGCAAATTCAGATTAGACTTTTGGAGGAAAAATTGGGAAATAGTTAATATTCCCAATTTAGTATTTAGTCGTGGTAAGATGAAACTCTTGCCAACTATGCCAAAACTCTTGGTGAGCATTTATTTTTTTGAGTTGCTGTTTTGAGTTTACTTCGATTCCTTTCAAATCAAACTTTTGGTTTTCGATTAATAATGTATCGTTTTTAAAACTGAATTTTGTTTGAGCATTTGGTCGTTCAAAAGCAAAGAAACTTTTATTATCGCTTGCCAAAGCCACTACAAGCGGTTTTTTATTTATCTGAAAATTAACGATTCGTTCTTTTTTCAAACGATTCCAGTCAATGGCAATACTTTCCGTACCTGATTCTATGCCTACAACCCACGATTTTCTTTTCCATGAAAGCGAATCCGTACCTGTCAATTCTTTCTTCGATTTTCCAGATTCGTATTTTGCCGTGCTGTCATAATTTTCTTTAAATTTCAAATCAGCTTGCATGATTTTAGAGTCAGGATATAATTTCAACCACGTAGCCAAAGACGTTTGCTGGGCTTCTAATTCGGGCAATTTTGTGCCTTTTAACATTCCTGTAATTGCTTTGCCGTTTGCTTGTCGCCACCAAGATTTTGTGGTTTCGTCCTCGAACATGGCATTGAAATGATCCATGCCAACGAGTCTAAAATTCTCTAATTTTCCATTTACAATTGGTTCAAAAACCCTCCCAGTTCTGCATACAGAGCAATAAGTTACCATGATGGGCTTTCCTCCCAAAACATCACGAACTTGATGATGATAGACCAACATGGAAATTGGATAAGCCTTTGACTCACCGTTAATGGTTACGCCCAATACCAATCTATCGGTCTTGACTTTATTTTCTTTGGCATCCTTCAAACTCAACGTTTCGGGTTGATAAAACATCGTGTCGGCAGCCATTTCATAGTTAATTGCGTAAGTAACAATTCCTACTAAAAGACAACCCACAATCACAATCCAACGCTTAAATTGGAACATTGGAACGATACCAACGATGGTCAAAAACCCAAAGAATCCACGAAAAATCCATCGGTAGGTATTGAAAAAATAAGCCAAATCAATGCTCCTCATCCGCTGACTGCCAGGCATAGGCATGATGAAATAAACGTTCAAAATCTCAAATAAAATGAGACCAATTATGCCGATGTAAAAGAGTTTTTTCATGGTAAAATTAATTATGAGATAAATATAAAAAAACGGACTACCATAGAGAGTCCGTTTTCTGAATAACATTTTTTCAATGTAAGCCCAATTTCAATCTTAAAAATATAATCGTTGTTTGATTTTCAAATTCTTTTCTCAAAGGTACATTATTAATTTTTATTTCAAAGATATTTTGCTAAAATTTCCATTTTATTGGAAAAATATTTCACAACTCCATAATTGCCTATTTTTGAAAAATAAACATTTTTGAGAATTTTATTGGATTTTTAAATCAATTCAGATATATTTGTACAGGTTTTACGCCAAAAACTCTTCCTTTCTTTAATTTTTTAAATACTCCGCTTCTGGCTTAATTTTTGCTTTCCATTTTATCGGAAAAATTAACACGCTAAAATATTGCTTCCTTTCCGCTTTTAATCAATCCGTTAATTAGTATTCAATCATTCTGTTTTCCATTTTTTCAATCTTTATTACTATATGAAGACAACGTACTCTCCCCCATTTACAAGGCAATATTTCGCCTACATGGCATTTGCCTTTTTGTTATTTTTAGTGTCTGCCTGTAAGACTAATCAAGAAAATGACCCCTTTGATAAACCTCTCAACAACATAGATGCAACCGTTGCCAATGAGTGGATGGATAATTTCTTAACTGTGGAGCGTTATGCCCCAGGCTTCCGTCCACCCGTAGTGGCTCGTTCTTTGGGATTTATCAACTTGGCAGCTTATGAGGCTATCGTTCCGAGTTCGTCAGTTTACAAATCTGTTGCTCCAAATTTTCAAGGTCTGACGATTCCTGCCCGTGAAGCTGGAAAAACTTACAACGACCAAGCGGTGGTAAACGAAGTGTATTATCAAATGATGAAAAACTTTTTCCCTCACGTTTTGGACGAATATAAGGCTTCAATCGAAACGCAATACAAGAAATTTGATGCTTCAAAAATCAATGCGGACGAATTAACTCGCTCAAAACAATACGGTCAGGCGGTGGCAAAGGCTGTTTTTGATTTTTCATTAACGGATGCCATTGGAAGTAAGGGATATCTAAACAATCAACCCGCTGACTACGTACCGCCCACAGGTGCAGGCAAATGGCAACCCTCTTTCCCAGATTTCGGAAAGGCTTTATTGCCCTATTGGGGTAAAGCAAGGACTTTTGTTATTTCGGAAAGTGAGAAATTATCTCCCGCACCAATTCCATACAGTAACAGCATTACATCGCCTTTTTTCTTTCAAGCCTTTGAAGTTCACCAAGTTACAACGCCTTTGTCTTACGAAGGTCAATGGATTGGGGAGTTTTGGAGTGATGACATTTTTAAGTTAACTTTTGAGCCTTCGGGTCGTTGGATTGCGATTGCTCAACAGGTTGTGAGAAAAGAAAAAGTACCTTTGGAGAAAGCTATATATACTTATGCAAAAGTATCAATCGGTTTGAGTGATGCGGGAGTGGCTTGTTGGCACTCGAAATATGTGTATAATTTAGAGCGTCCAACGTCATATATTCGTAGAGAAATTAACAAGGACTGGACCAGTAAACTGAATAACCCAATTGCCAAAGTAAACGGGGTAACGCCTCCGTTCCCAGCTTATCCATCGGGACATTCGACTTTTGGAGGTGTTGCGGCTGAGATTTTGAATGATATTTACGGGAAAAATTACGCCATGACTGATAAATGTCACGAAGGCAGAACGGAGTTTATCGGTACGCCTCGGAGTTTCAAAAGTTTTGATGCCATGGCAGATGAAAATGCCTACTCACGCATCCCGTTGGGGGTTCATTACAGAATGGATTGTTCGGAAGGCTTACGTCTTGGTTATCAGACTGGTAGAGCGGTGAATCGTTTGGCTTGGAAGAAATAAAAAGGGTAAAAGAGGTGAAATGAGGTGAAAGGTTGAAAAATCAATATTATTCCCCTTTTACCTTTTTCACCTTCTTTTACCCTTTTCACCCCAAAACTACAAATACCACCAACTCTGCAAATCATCCCAATTGAGATTTATGTAGAGATTAAGTTGTACTAAATTCAAATTACGGACTTCTAATTTTGGATTGCGAACCAAAGCCTGATAACAATAGCCCAATTCTACCCGTGCCTTGCCCATATTGTACCCACCTGCCAAATGTACCCAGTCTTCCGAACAACCCGTTTCTCCAAAAGTGCCATTTTTTGAACTCACAGGACCATTATTTGCCCCTTCCAAATACCAAAATGCCTCATTAGATGCTGATACATAAAAACCTTTCTTTTTCTCTTTGGGATTATAAAACGGAAGCGTCACGTAGGTTTGATACCTCAAAATAGAAGCATCGTCAATAATACCCGTTTTCATATTCGTAGGCATACGATACTCAAATCTTAGACGATGATTGAACGTGATTTTTTTGAAATTATGCAAATAACCCACTTGTCCGAGGTAACGATTTTCAGTTTCTTTCAAACCAAAAATATTATGACTGCCGTAACCATAGCCCAAACCTGCGGTAAGATGTTTATTGAATTTTTGAATAAGTAATGCCTGAGCCACAAAATGAGCCTGACCACCTGGAAATTCCTTATTACCCATTTTTTCAGTCAATGTTGAAACAGAAGAAATATTGAGGTTATAACCAAAACCTTTATAAAAATTACCCGTTTGATAATAATTGGGGCTAAATCCTTCAAGATTAAGGTCTTGGGCTTTTATTTGAAGTGAAAAAAATATGATTAACAAAAAGAAAAATCGTTTCATAAGCTATGATTGATTAACAAAAAAATAAGGAAGCGTGGTTGTGCTTCCTTATTTTTTAACAAATCTTATGCCGATTTATTTCTTCTATCATAATGCTGAAGACTCATTCAAAGGATACCCTTTACGACTCTCTTCGCTTGCTTTTCTGATATTTGCTACAAAATTTTGGGTATCTTCAATCGACTCAGGATTGCCCGAAAGTTTATTGACAAGGTTTAGTAGATACGTCTGAGTCTGTTGAATCACATCAAGCGTAACCTGATTTTGAGCAATTTGCTTTTGATTCCGAACAATATTCATTTGATTATTGACGATGATTTCTTGATTGCGAATAATGGTCGATTGGTTCTGAATTACCATCTCATGATTATCAGCATTTTGTTGCTGATTCTGAATCATGATGTCATAATTATCCACAATTCTTCCTTGAATTCCCTTCAAAAAATCCTGTTCGTCAATCAATTTTTGTAATACTTCGTCAAAATTTTTCATTGCCAAAACTTATAAACTTATTTTATACCTAAATTTGTAATACATTCTTACCAAGAGTAAAATTAACACAAAAACTTTATGCAATCCAATATTAACCCAAAAACAAGAATACCCTGGATATATCTCTTTTTTCTTACGGTGGTGATGTCTTCTTGGTTTTGGTACATGATTAGCCACGATAGTTTTGAACTTTACACCCGCCAATGGGCAACAGTTTTGACCATGATTTTTGGTTCGTTCATCGCAGGGGCAAGTCCCGAAGGTAGTGCGGCAGTTGCTTACCCAATCTTTACTTTAATCCTCAAAATTGAACCTGCCATAGCTCGTAATTTCGCCTTCGCCATTCAGAGTATCGGCATGACCTCCGCCAGTTTATTAATCATCGGATTGAGGTTGAAAGTCGATTGGAATTATATTCTCTTCGTAACCATCGGAGGCGTATTTGGCTTATTTTTAGGTACTTACTACGTCGTTCCTTATATCTCTCCCGTTCAGGCAAAGCTCTTTTTTGTATCACTTTACCTCAGCTTTGGGATAGCTCTTTGGATGCAAAATCGTAAACAACAACGAGAAGTTTTTGAGAGTATTCAAAATTTTACTAACTCAGACAAAGGACGTTTAATCATTTTCGGATTAGTGGGCGGGATTATTTCATCCATTTTTGGAACGGGTATTAATATTTTTACTTTCTGTTTAATGACAATTTATTACAGAGTTAGTGAAAAAGTAGCCACGCCTTCGTCCGTTATCATCATGACGATTGAGACAATTCTGGGGCTTTTTATACATACCCAACTCACCAAAGATTTTCAACCCGAAGCCTTTGAAATTTGGTTGGCTTGTGTACCATTTGTAGCTATATTCGCTCCATTGGGGGCTTTTGTGATTAGTAAGATGCCACGGAAAAGTATTGCAACGCTACTATATTATATCTTGATAATTCAATTTTTTGGAGCAATGATAGTGATAAGACCTACCTTAATTCAGCTTTCAATTTGTGGTTTGATTTTGATTTTGGGTGTAGGGTTATTTTCGTATTTGGCGAGGGTTAGGAAGGTGTAATAATATAATTCAATGTAATCCGAACTTTCCAGTTCGAAATGTAGTCAGACAAAATCCGAACTGGAAAGTTCGGGTTACATTCATACAAAAATGAAACAAAAAATAGCGGAATGGGTAAAAAGATACGGCTTGGCGGAGGTGATTTCCTTGACGCTCACGGTTGTTGCGTCTTGGCTTACTTTTAAATTTACCAATAGTAATATTTCAACCGCATTGGCAGGTACTTGGGCTGGGAATATTGGCTATTTTGGAACAATCTTGATTCAGGATATTTTGTTGGCTATCAAGCAATTAGAGCATTCTGGGAAGAAATATTCCGCAGAAACTTTCTATAAAAATGCCCGTGCTTTATTCGTTGAGTTTGGCATTGCTGAAATATTCGATACCTTCCTGATTCGCCCAACTTTGCTGTATTATTTTCCTATTTGGTTAGATAATTTATCTCTCGGAGTAATAGTAGCAAAATTTGCGGCTGATATTACTTTCTATGTACCTGCAATCATTAGTTATGAAATGTCGAAGAAGAAATTGAGGAAATTTGAGTGAGACTAATCTAATGTTCAAAAAACTTTAAATTGTCTTATTCTTCTTTTAGAACACGATTTTAAGATTTTGTGATTAACAGGATTAATCATAAAAATCTTATCAATCTTAAAATCGTGTTCCGACGGGGTCGCCTCCGACAAAATAAAGTTTTAAAATACTAATTGAGACATATCGTTGAAATCCACTTAGTAAAACCCAAAACTTAAAACCTAATCCTCATCCCAACATTAATCTGACTTGCAGGATTCATGTTGGGATTAACAAATCTCTCTTGGATGTACCTATCATGGACAGCGTGATTATATTCATCTACGAAATCGCTTATTTGTCTTCTGGATTTTTTCCATAAAAAAAGGGATGTGCTGACGGATGCAAGTCCAATCAGTAGAGGCACTGGGCGAACTTGGTTGCCTCCTTCCCAAACATTATCGAAAGAACCCGCAGTGGCTCCGATTCCAACAATTTCCAGAATGGTAGCTAATCTTCTGGTTCTGGTATATTGTCGGGCGGAGGTGTATAAATCTGAATTTTGGTCGAGATTTAAGGCTTTTTTCAAAGCCCTTGGCGAATCATAATTTAGCCCCTTGTATCGGAACTGATGCCAACCTGAGTAAAAAATACTGTCGGTAGTCATTCTTGATTGCCCACAAGTGTCTGTTAGCGAAAAACATATCAGGAGTAAAATGATAAAGGAATATTTCATAACGTTTTGAGATTTTTATTTACGAACCTCAAAGCGTTGGGAATGTTTTGTTTCTAAGGGGTTTTTAATGTTTTTGGGTTTTGAGTAAATTGGTGGTAAGCGAAGTAATCAAGTAGGCAACTCAATGCTTTTGAATGTACATCGTCTGGTCGTAGGTTTAGCGAAGCGTTCCTACGACCAGATACATTGATTTCTAAGGCTTTTTTAATGTTTTTTTCAGGCTTGTAAATTTTTTACCAATTACTTTTACATAATTCAAAGCCATGAAAATTTAACAAGCCAAAACGGATTTTTAAAATATTACAAGTATCAAAATTCTTTTGTATTAGGTTAGTCTATTCTCTCTGGATAAAAATAATATTGCTTTATTAGTTGCTTTAAACCTAAACATTAAATTTAATAAACAAAAATTTGTATGAAAAATGTATTTGTTTGCTCAACATTAATTCTGTTGTTACTTGCTTGTAAAACACACGATAACTCTATGGATGTTGTACCAAAGGATGTAGTGAAATTTACTGATAAATTAGTTGCTGAATACAATATTGATTTGAATCGAGTTGATTCGACTGATAATTATATTTGGGATTGGACGCAATCAGGTTGGGATATATATTTTCTAAATATTTTTGGAGAAACTGCACGACTTGGTGGACGGGTAAATCCATTTCTCCGTTCGGGAAAATATGGCTCTCTTGACCCTTCAAGAGCAGATATGTACCCAAAAGATGGTTGGTCTATGATAAAGCGGGATTTTGGGAATAAGACAAGTGCACCAATCTACCCCTATTTAATTTTGTATAATGAAAATCGGCGTATTTTAAGAACCTGCATTTTCAATTCAAGAGATGACCGTCAAAGTTTTGAGGAAGTAACTCTCTCTTTTAAAAATAATGACTATTCAAAAAGTGATACTGCAACCACTGGCGTTTTTGAATGGATAGTAACGCAATTTGATGTTTCAAAAGTTGATAAAAATCTTATAAAGCCTTCATCAATTAATTTAGAAGTTAAAGAATATGTCCGATACTACGTTCAATAGAGGTTTTTTGCGTCAATATGAGTAGAAAATAAAAACGGGATTTGAAACTTATAGTAAGTTCCAAATCCCGTTTACCGTTCACCCTAAACCGCTTACCTAAACCCTACTTCTTCTTCAACCCAACCAAATACTCCACTAAATTCACCGCCTCATCCTTCGTCATTCCTTCCATTAAACCTGTGGGCATCATGGAGTTAGGGAGTTGTTTCATGGATTTTACGTTGGCGGTTTTTAGGTTTTGGACTATTCCGCCTGGCATTTTTAGCACTAAATCTGTCTCAGTTTTTGATGATAAAATACCATTCAAAACTGAACCGTCTTTCATTTTTAATTCCCAACCTTCATAGCCAAAACCAATTCCTGCATCGGGGTAGAGTATCGCTAAATATTGTCCTTCTTTTCCTAATTTCGAGCCAATTTCTGACAATTTTGGTCCAAAATCTATGCCTTCGCCGTTTACTTGGTGGCATACCGAACAATTAGCTGCAAATACTTCTACGCCCTTTTTAGCATCACCATTCATCGCAATTAACTCTGAGATTGGGGGTAATTTTGTCTTGGTATTTGCCGTAGTATTACCTAAATATTTTGCCGCTTCCACTCTCACACCCCTACGCCACGCACGACTTACACCATCGACTGCCACAGGCACAAAATCTTTCTGGATTTTTCCTTCTTTCAAATACGCCAACACCAAATCTTCACCTCCCCAGCTTCCGCCCAAAAAGCGAGTAGCTTCTCTCCGTAAATTCACCGATTTTGTCTTATCAAACATCACCGATTGAATCAAATCTAAATGGGCTTTCCCACCCGTCCATCTGATAGCATTCATCGTTTTGATAGCTAATTCCTCTTTTTTGGGATTGTTGATAACGGCTTTCATCATCGCCAAACCTTCGGGTGTGCTAACCAAAATATCTCCTGCATTACGAGCTAATTCTCCTTTATCAATCATCGTCATCAAGCGATTATTTTCTTCTAGTAATTGATATTTTTGTTGCATCAACACAAATTCTTTTCCTTCCAAAGTAGCCATTAAATTTTTCAAAGACTGTTTAGCCACGGGAGAAGTCTTTACGAAATCAGCATCTAAGTGACTCAAAGCCAGCTTGTTAATCTGATTTTGCTCTGGTGAATTTCCTTTCAACATCGCCAAAAGTGTTTCAGATTTTGATTTGCCATTGTTAAAATCAAAGGCTCTGAAATATCGCAAACGCTCTTTCAAATCGGTCTTGGTGTCAGTAGCTAAACTTGCCAAAAACTTCACCGATTCGTTGGTTCTTGCTCGCCACACGATGTCCCTACTCGCCGAGGTTTGAGTTGGGTCGCTTACTTTTTTCAAATAAGCCGCAAAAAAAGCATCCCAATTTTCGGAAGCCCCAATGCCCAAAGCCTCCAAATACCAACGGTCTTTGCCGTCGTGTTGCGTTGCCAAAGTTGCCCACAATTCAGCGGCTTCGGGCGATTTATTTCCGTGTAACGCCACCGCACATTCACGGCGTACTTGTGGGTCAGTATCTTTTACCAACGTTTTCAAATAAGACACAACATCCAATTTCAATTGACGAGCCGCTCTAATTCCTGCAATTCTGATGTCTGGATTAGCGTCTGCCAAAGCCAATTCAGTATATTTTTTACCATCAATCATTTTGCACAAAGCCCAAAATGCTCGTGCTTTCATGCGTGGATTTTCAGAACCCCAAAGTTTAACTAACTCAGCCTCAGAGGCTTTGCCAAATTTCATCAAGGCTTCCCAAGCCAAATAACGAGTTGCCAAATTAGGACTTTGCAAAGAAGCCACAGCCCCCGCAGGAGTCGACAAATCCATCGTAGGGACTTTGTAAGGCGTGTTTGCAGGAGCAATTCTGTACACACGTCCACGCACTTGGTCGCCCGCTTGGTGTCCGCCCACGCCTGGGTCGTACCAGTCCGCCACAATCAGCGAACCATCGGGAGCAACGCACACATCGGCAGGACGAAACCATTGGTCTTTTTCCTGTTTCATAATGTTCACAATCTCAGCAGAATAACCCGCCCCAGCTTTCTGAACGGGGTAGGAGCGAACTACATTATGCCCCGGCTCACAGTGAATCATTTGTCCTTGAAAAACCTTTGGCAAAAGGCTTCCTTCGTACACAATCATACCCGTGGGCGAGCCAGAGCCTGTTTGTAGGAGATTAGGCATCGTGCCAGGGTCATTCAAATGCCAGTGACGTTTCGGAATTTCCTCTTCTATATTGGTACGACTCACATCCCACGAAGCACGGGTCAATTGGTCTTTGTAACCATAACTTCCGTATTCCATTACGTAGTTAATTCGCACGCCTTTGTTGCCATCATCATCATTATCCGACTGCCACATTGTTCCGTAAGAATCCACGGCAACTTCATAATTATTTCTAAAATCATCACCCAAACATTCCACCTCAGAACCGTCCATATTGCAACGGAAAACCATGCCTTCTTGATAATTTTTAGGAGAAATTTCTTTGCCAAATTGGTCTTTTACCACATTTCCTGTGGCATCTTTCAAGATTTCTCCTGCATTACCAAAATTGAAATATAGTTTACCATCTGGTCCAAAAACAAAGGCGTGCATTCCGTGGTCGTGCTGTTCGCCTTTCATGCCTTGGAAAAGAATCTCCTTTTTATCGGCTTTATCGTCCCCGTTGGTATCGGTAAATTTCCAAACGTAGGGACTTTGCGAAACAATGACTACATTTCCCAAAACTGAAATCCCCAAAGGAGCATTGATTTCAGGTCCTTGGTAGAAGATTTTGCTTTCGTCGGCTTTACCGTCACCGTCTTTATCTTCCAAGATCATGATTCTATCACCCTCTTTTTTCTCAGGATTTCCCGTGATGGCAGGGCGATAATTGTAGGCTTCCAAAACCCACACACGCCCACGAGCATCAACTTCAATATCCGTTGGGTTCATAAGCATAGGCTCAGTAGCGAAGGTTTTTGCTTCCAAACCATCGGCTACTTTGATGCCTACGAGAGCATTTTCAGGCAAGCGTTTTTGGGCTTCCGTCATCACAGAATCTATGTAATGATTAACAAAACGACTTGTGGAAGTATTTTGATAAGCCGTTGAGAATAAGACAATTCCGAGAAAAGTTACAGGAATTCCGAAGCGTAATGTTTTTGATAATTTCATGGAAAATATTGAATTATGATAGTTCAAATTTAGAAAGAGAAAAACAACAGTTTTATAATCGGATGTTTATAAAATTTGTTTACAAAATTTGTTTACAAAATACAAAAAAATCCCTGATAGATTTATACTTTTCTATCAGGGATTTTTATTGTAAGTTCTTTATGTTCAATTCAAGCCCACTAACTCCAAACTATCCTCCCACAAATCTGAGGCAATTTTAGTATCATAAGACTGTTTAGAGGATTGTTTTTCTTCTAAAATCTGAAAATATTTTCCAGACACTCCTTCTAATTTTTCATCTAATAACAGTCTCGCAATTGCTCCACCCGAAACATCAGGTGTACTACTGACAACGCCTAATAGTTTGAAAAATCCCGTTGAGGCTCTTAGCATCCATCTGGCAAATGGATTTTTGATACTTTGTACTAAATTGGTTGCGGGTACGTAGGCAGGGTCATAAGCGTTGACCGTGATATTTTTCCCCTTCAATTTTCTGTCTAATTCATACGCAAAAAATAAATTGGCTAATTTGGAAGTTGCATATCGTTGAATACCAGTCATTTCCTTTTCGTTTGCCATGGTGGCTAATTGCTTTGCTCCCAAAAATAAAGGCTTATTAAATTTTCCTTCAATCGTATCAGGGTCGTGTGTACCACTACTTACTACCACGATTCGGGCAGGAGTTTGGAGATTTTCGAGTAATAAATTGGTTAGTAAAAAATGCCCTAAATGATTTGTTCCAAAAGCAATTTCGTAACCGTCTTTGGTATATTCCAAACCACTCAAAACTTGCATTCCTGCATTATTAATGAGCCCGTGAAGAGGAGGGAGAATTGATTTTTGAAAAATTGAAACAAAATCTCTGACCGATTGCAGAGAAGCCAAATCAAGCTCCATTACGCTGATTGCTTGATTTAGGGTTTCAGCTATTAATTTCTGACGGGCTTCTTCGCCTTTATTTGTATTTCTACAAGCCAGAATAATATGCCATCCCTGATTGGCTTTGGCAATGGTTTTAGCGCATTCAAACCCCAATCCTGAATTTGCTCCTGTGATGATTACTGTTTTATTGATTGTCATTTTCTGAATAATTTTCACAAAATTCAGAAGTAACTTTTTGAAAGTATTTTACAATTGTTAAAAAATCATTTTTGCCCTCTGATTTATACGAAAAATGATTTGTTTATCAACGTCGTGAAGGTTCAAAACCTTCACGACGTTAATTTTCGTATAGATTATAGAAGGGGGCAAAATCATTTTTGCCCTCTAATTCTACTCAAAGTAACCTGCGTAATACCTAAGAATGAAGCAATATGACCTAACGAGACCCGCTGAATAATACTCGGACTTGATTCGATTAAATCATTGTATCGTTGGGTTGCCGTCCGAAACTGAATGGCAAAGAGTCGATCTTGCATTGTCAAAAAAGCTCCAACGGACAATAATCTTCCTACTCTTTCGAGGTCGTGATGTTTGGCAAAGAGATTTTCGAGGTCGTCAAAAGAAATGGCTAATAATTTACTGGCTTCAAGGGTTTCAATAATTTTATTACTTGGTTTTCTGGAAAAAAAGCTATCAATTCCTCCAATTAAGCTATTTTCTGTGGCAAAATAATCTGAAATGTCTTTTCCTTCTTGAAAATAAAACAGACGTAAAAGCCCTTTTTCTACGAAATAAAGATAATTACAAACTTGCCCTTGTTTGAGAATGATGTGATTTTTAGGTCTTGACACTATTTTCTAAATCTTGCTTTGTTTCGTCTGAGAGAGGTGAAACGGCGTTTAAATAGTTAGTAAAATTGGTCATAAAATTGAGGATTAAAATATTACAAATCCATTCGCTTTACCTTATTGTAGAAACGCCAACTCAATAATGATGCTGAGGCAAATAGTGCAAGCGTAAGTCCGATCCAGATACCTATGTGTTTCATTTCATAATGAAATCCTAATACATAACTCATTGGCAAGCCAACACCCCAATAGGCAAAAACTGTTATTAAGGTTGGAATGTTTACATCTTGAATCCCTCTTAAAATCCCCAGACTAACTGCCTGAATACCATCAAAAAGTTGGAAAAAACCTCCCCAAATGATGAGTTCAGCCGCTAAGATAATGACTTGTTCATCTTTGACGTAGCTGGCAAATTCTACATTGAAAATCAATAAAAAGAACGTACAAATTGCCATAAAGACAAATCCAATTCCCAAGGCGGTTGTTCCAGCTTTCAAAATATTAGCCCTATTTTTCTCTCCCAAACTCGCCCCAACTCTTATTCCGCCCGCCGAAGCGATGCCCGTTGCTGCCATGTACGTGAGTGCTACATAATTGATGGCGACTAAATGGGCAGCTTTGTGTTGAATGCTTATCCAACCCATCATCACGACAGCCCCATAGAAGGCTGCAATTTCAAAAAAACCTTGAAATCCGCTCGTAATGCCTATTTTCAGAATATTCTTAACCAAATTATTGACGTTTCCAATCGGTTCTTTGATTTGTAGATAGACTTTAAAAGTATCAGTTTTGAAAGTAAAATATGCTAACATCAAAGCCATGTAGGTTCTCGCAATCAGGGTTGCAACTCCCGCCCCGTTCAATCCCCATGCAGGAAAAAACCAGATGCCATGAATAAAACAATGGTTGAGAATCACGTTCAGAATCAATGCCGAAAGCGTGATTTTCATGGATAAATTGGCGAAACCAAGCCCATCCGTAAAACTTTTGATGGAAGTAAAAACAAACGATGGAATGGTTGAGATGATAATAATCCAAAGGTACTCTTTGGTGAGTGTTCTGATTTCGGCAGGTTGTTTCGTTATTTCAAGATTGAAACTAACAAATAACAAAATCAAAGAGCAAACCAAACTCATCAAAAATGAGACTGTGATATTTGCTTTTAATAGGCGTTTACATTCTACAAAATCATTCCCAGCCTGAGCTTTTGAGACCATCGGGGCAACTATTTGTAAACAGATATAACCGATTATGGCAATATTTACAGTCATGCCGTTAGCATCGGCGGAGGCAGCAAGGGCTTCAACAGCCCCTTTGTCCATGCGTCCCACCTGTACGGTATCGGCAAAGCCCATGAGCATAATACCCAATTGCCCCGCAATGATTGGAAGGGCTAATTGATAGGTAGCAATGATGTCTGTCTTGTAATTAAGTAGTAATTTTTTCAAAAGATTGTTGATTATTAATTAGTTGGCAGTAATATAGTTTGCAGTATGCAGTCAAGCCAAAACTATGCAATTATCTGATTAATAGCAATTTACTTGAAACGGAGTTTACTGCCTACTGCAAACTATTTACTGCCAACTTAAATCAGGCTCTTCCGTTAATTTTATTCCCACTCAATGGTTGCAGGTGGTTTTGAAGAAATATCATAGACAACTCTATTCACACCTTTTACTTTATTGATAATTTCGTTGGAAATATCCGCTAAAAAATCATAAGGTAAATGACACCAATCCGCCGTCATACCGTCCACGGATGAGACTGCCCGCAAGGCTACCACACGCTCATAGGTACGCTCATCGCCCATGACTCCCACCGACTGAATTGGTAAAAGCATTGCTCCCGCTTGCCAAACGCCGTCGTATAAACCTCTGGTTTTTAAGCCATTAATAAATATGTAATCGACTTCTTGAAGAATCTGCACTTTTTCAGCTGTAATATCTCCCAAAATTCTGATACCTAAACCTGGACCAGGAAAGGGATGACGACCTAAAATAAATTGTGGAATTTCGAGAGTTTTACCTACCAAACGAACTTCGTCTTTGAATAAAGTTTTCAAAGGTTCAACCACTTGCAATTTCATGTAGTCAGGCAATCCACCTACGTTATGGTGTGATTTAATGGTCTGCGAAGGTCCACCACTCACCGAAACGGATTCAATAATATCTGGATAAATTGTCCCCTGTCCCAACCATTTTACATTCTCAATCAAATGAGATTCTTGGTCAAAAACATCAATAAATGCCTTTCCGATGGCTTTTCGCTTGGCTTCGGGGTCAGTTAATCCTTCTAAGGCTTTGTAGAAAATATCCTTTGAATTTACGCCTTTTACGTTCAGTCCTAAATTTTTATAAGACTCTAAAACATCCTCAAATTCATTCTTTCTCAGTAAACCATTATCTACAAAAATGCAGTAAAGATTTTTACCAATGGCTTTATGAATCAAAACTGCCGCAACCGAACTATCAACGCCTCCTGAAAGCCCTAAAACCACTTTATCGTCACCCAATTGAGCTTTTAGAGCCGCCACTGTTGAATCTACAAACGAGTCAGCTGTCCAGTCTTGTGAGCATTTACAGACATCCAAAACGAAGTTTTTAATCATCGTTTTGCCTTCTAATGAGTGCGTAACTTCTGGGTGAAACTGAATACCAAACGTTTCTTCGCCTTTGATGTGAAAAGCGGCATATTTCACATCATCCGTCGAACCAATCACTTCAAAATCATCGGGCAAAGACATAATCGTATCTCCATGCGACATCCAAACTTGTGTTCCTTCTGAAACTCCCGAAAAGATTGCCGATTGCTGATTGCTGATTGCTAATTTTGCTCGTCCGTACTCACGATGTCCAGAATTATAAACTTCACCACCACCCATAAATGCCAACAGTTGAGCACCATAACAAATCCCCAAAACGGGCAATTTTCCTCTAAAAAGGCTCAAATCAACTCGTGGAGAATCTTCGTCACGCACAGAACACGGACTGCCCGAAAGGATAATTCCCTTTACAGATTCATCAATGACAGGGATTTTATTGAAAGGGTGGATTTCGCAATAAATATTTTGTTCACGAACTCGACGGGCGATTAATTGTGTAACCTGTGAACCAAAATCAAGAATGATTATTTTTTCGGACATTGCTGTTTGGGGATTGGGGAATTTGATAATTAGTGAATGGAATGATATGTTTGCAATACTCTAATTATCTGCCCTCTAAAAAATTAAACCGCAAATTTCGGGAAAATTTGCGGTTTAAAGGAATAAAAAGTCATAAAAAGTAGTGAGTAAAATTTAGTTGGCGGTTGGCAATGAAAAATATCTTGACAATTACTTAATTATTAACAAGTTATGGCATTTTCAAGCCTAATTGTTACCCACTTTATTATCACTATTTCTTTACAAATTTCTTTACTAATCTTCCTAACGTTGTATTGATTTCGAGTAAATAAACACCCTCTCTCAGATTTTCGATATCAAGTGATAAAATATCTCCATCAAAACGATTTGTAACAGATTGCGTGATACCTTGGTTATTTTGAACATTGAAAGTACGTATCAATCGGGCATTATTTACTTGTAACAACTTATTACTTGGGTTTGGAAATACTGTAAATTTATTTTCTAACTCAGGGTCATTACCCAAAACGGTAACCGCTACACTTTCAGGTAAAATCTCATCTACTTTTACACTATGAATCGTCACTTTGGCTACTGATTTAGCCATATCAAAAGCAATTCTGGCATTCGCATCTGTGGCATCACTCATACTGAATGTATTATAATAATTTCGTTTTTCTGTATCCAAATCCAGACCTACATACCCTGAATACGCCTTGAAATCCCCTGAGTTTTTTCCTGCATAATTAGTAATAGTAGCTGGTTGGTTGGCAGAAGCATTGATAGTAATTTGATACTTTTTGCCATTGACAAAATTAAAATTACTTTTATTCAATTGTACTTGCCAAGTAGATGCCGAGGCTTTGGTAACATCAACGATTAAAGTATTACTCTCACGACTAAGTTGTGCAGTAGCTGGGGAATTCACCGACATTGTCCAACCGTCATTTCCAGAAGCATAATTACTCTGATATAACTCCTTGGTATTCAGCTTTTTAGCAACAGGCATTGGGTTTTTCAATAATGCGTCTGATAACGAAGTTACATAAGAGTCATTTTTAGGATTAAAAATTCCGAAACCTGCACTCCATTCCCAATATGCCCAACTAAATCCTTGCTCTTCAAACCAACGAGCTAAAAAGGTTGTCCAACGGTTGCGACTGTCAATATCAGCCTTACTGTAAGCTCCAAATTCTCCTATCTGAACAGCAAGGTTTTTTTGTTTTGCTAATGTGGTCAAATATTCAAACTCACTTTTTACCTGATTGCGTTCTTGTTCATAATCTTCCCACTTGGTACCAAGCCACGCATTGGCATTTGTCCCAATCCATTCAGCTCCTTGATGCGTAAAATTAAAGGGATTGTAATAGTGAATCGAAATAATCAAATTAGCATCATTCGGAATCACTAATTGACGCATCGCTGAAAGTCCATTATAATCTCCTGGACCAATCACAACGCCACGAGTAGGATTCGTTTTACGGATTTCGTTGAGGGCATCTTTCAAATAAACATTCCAAAGCTCAGGTGTGAGTTTATCATGGGGTTCGTTCATTATTTCAAAAAGGAGTTTTTGATTATATCCCTTAAAAAAAGTCGCAATTTGTCCCCACTGACTCAGAAATCGGGCTTTTGTTCCCTCTGGATTTGAAAAAATTTCTTCGTGATGGTGCATATTAATTACCACATAAAGATTATTTGCAAGGGCATCATCAACAACTTGCTTGATGCGGGCTAAAAACGTTGCGTTGAGTGTGTATGGGGCTGTTTGTAACCCACGGGCTGGTGTGTCCCAACGAATAGGAATACGTACGTGTTTAAAACCGAGAGTGGAGATTTTTTTGAAATAATCATCTCTCCACGGATTTCCCCATTCTGTTTCGGTTGGAGCTTCAAACATATTACCCATGTTCATTCCCCGCCCCATGTTTTTATTGAGTTCCTGAATCGTTAAGTTATTTTGGCTAAAAAGCTCAAACGTTCCGAATATTATCAGAACTAAAATAATTATCTTTTTCATAAGAGTCTTTGTTTGTTGATTGTTACAAATTTAAACAATCAACCTTGGTAATCTATCCTTATTAGTTCCTTTTTATGCTAATTTTAAGCAAAAATGGTTTCCCATGAATAATAAAAAACGCTTAAAATACAGATAATTGCATTATTCTAAGGATGTTACTACCTGAGAGGTTATCCCACTATTAGTCGTTTTGATTTTTCAAAGAATATGAATTTAACATTAGGATAATACAAAAATAATCTGTAAGTTTAATTAAGAAAACGCCCAAAACTTAGAAAACCTCGTTCCGATCAAGCAAGGTTTTTCTAAAAAATCGGAGAGTTCTTTGACATTCATTTGATATTCCTTGTTTTGTGTTTCCTATTTAGGAGCATTGTACTTTTGTAAATCTGAGAGAATGATTGTTCGTAAATATCTAAGCAAGAAATAAGAAATCGCTTATGAAACAAGGAACTGCTCCAAAGGGCAAGTTTTTGTTAAATAATCTGTTCAACTTAAACAAAGAGTGCGTATGAAATTACAAGTGCATTCAATTCACTTTGACGCTGACATGAAGCTGTTAGAGTTTATCCAATCTAAACTCAATAAATTGGATATGTTTTATGACCGAATTACTGGTGGAGAGGTTTTTCTGAAAGTAGATAAAGGAGATACCAAAAAGGTCAGGAGCAAAATGTTAGAAGTGAAGATTAGTTTACCAGGGGCAACACTTTTTGTAAAAGAAACCGCCTCATCTTTTGAAGAAGCAATGGATATAGCCATTGAAGCCTTGAAAGTTCAATTAAAAAAGTTCAAAGACAGAGTTCAAGAAAAACTCAACCCAACCCGAGATGTATTAACAATGTCGATGGCTATGGAGAGTTAATTTAGGAGAAGTATTTTTCTCTAACATACCTAAAAAGGGTTGCCTTCTCACGAAAGCAACCCTTTTTTATTTGGTTTGTAAGTAAAATTTTAATTATATGAAATGTTAATCTTACAAAATATTTTTTCTACTTTTTGCACAGACAAATCAATACATTTTGAAATTAATTCATTAGATACGCTATTTTCAGTTAATCATATAATAGCTTTCTTCTTCTCTAATTCTATCTACAATAGTCATGTCAATATTAATTCAGAGAAAATTTGATTTTTTGAACTATCTCTTCAATTTTTTGGATAGACAAACCGAATGATTTTGAAATCAATTCAATAGATACTCCATTTTGAAGCAATCCTTTAATATTATTTGTTCTTTCTTCTTCTCTAATTCTATCTGCAATAGTCATGGCAATGTCGTTTACGTTGGTTGAAACTTCTGTAAATATAGGAGTTAAATCTTCTTGTGTCAAGTTTAAGGCGGTTTCTATGTAAAGAAAAACTGTCTTGATAAATTCTAATTGTTTGTCTGCATCCAGACGGTTGAGTTTCTCAGCCCAAAAAGATGATAATTTCATGAACTCATCTTCTTTGTCATGACTGTGTTTCAACAACATCGTAGTCATACTCAATAACAAATTCTGAAAATTTGCTATTTGATTATCGTCAATTTTATCAAACGTAAAAAGTAAATAATCAAAATCTGGAATAAATCTGTCGAGAGAGGGATGTAAGCCTTTGAAATAGCTTTTCATGGATTTATATTTCCAGATGCCCTCACCATGATGAATGATGATGGGAATTACGACTGATAATTTCTTTCTTTGTTTACGTTCTTCTTTCCAAACATTCAAAATATACTGCAAAAGTTGTAAATGAGGATATTTTTGAACGTAAGATTTATGCTCAAACAAAAGCGTAACCAACGTTTTCTGCCCTGCGTATTCAGTTTGATATACAATATCTGCCAAATGTTCTTCCAATTCAGCATCGGTGAAAGAATCATTCACCCGTTTGAGAGCAGACAAATTAAGTCTTTCCAGTAAATCAGGAGGAAATACTTCTTCAATAAAACTTTATGCGACTTCCAAACGAGAAAACGTTTCCTTGAAAAACTTATCGTGTGGATTGTTGAGTTGATTCATATTGTGGTTTTTAAAAATATCAAGTTCTAAATTTAATACAAAAAAATGTCACAAAAAAGGGCTGTCTTCGATAAGAAAACAACCCTTTTAATATATTCAAATCTAAATTCTTACAATCCAAACTTATCCTTTACTGCATCCACAAAGTCTAATTTCTCCCAAGTGAATAGCTCAACTTCTACTTGCTTCACTGTTCCGTCTGGGCTTTTGAAAGTTTTAGTTACAACTTCGTTCTTGCGTCCCATGTGTCCGTAAGCCGCTGTTTCTGAATAGATTGGGTTACGTAACTTCAATCGTTGTTCGATAGCATAAGGACGCATATCGAATACTTCTTCTAATTTACGAGCAATCTCACCGTCTGTCAAACCAACCTTAGCCGTTCCGTAAGTATTCACGAACAAACCACATGGTTTGGCAACACCAATGGCATAAGAAACTTGTACCAAAATCTCATCACAAAGACCTGCCGCAACTGCATTTTTCGCTACGTGACGAGTAGCATAAGCCGCACTTCTATCTACTTTCGATGGGTCTTTACCCGAGAATGCACCACCACCGTGAGCACCTTTTCCACCGTAAGTATCAACGATAATCTTACGACCTGTCAAACCTGTATCTCCGTGTGGTCCACCGATTACAAATTTACCAGTTGGGTTGATGTGGTAAGTGATTGAGTCATTGAAAAGAGCCTGTAATTCAGGTTTTGCTTTTGCTTTTACTCTTGGAATCACGATATTGATAATGTCAGCCTTAATTTTTGCTAACATCGCCTCATCTGCATCAAAATCATCATGTTGTGTCGAAACAACGATGGTGTCAATACGTTGAGGAACGTTATCATCAGAATATTCGATAGTTACCTGAGATTTTGCATCTGGACGAAGGTATCCGATTAAGTCAGGCTCGTTGTTACGAATTTCTGACATTTCTTTCAAGATAGTATGAGCCAAATCCAACGCCAAAGGCATATAGTTATCAGTCTCACGAGTAGCGTAACCAAACATCATGCCTTGGTCACCAGCACCTTGTGCATTAGCTTTTGATTCAAAATCATCGGCAGTTACTCTATCAACTCCTTGGTTAATATCGTCAGATTGGTCGTGAATCGCTGAGATAATTCCGCAAGAATTTGCCTCAAACATATATTCTGATTTGGTATAACCGATTTTACGGATAACCTCACGAGCAATCGCCTGAACGTCAAGATAAGTTTTTGTTTTTACCTCACCTGCCAACACCACTAAACCCGTTGTTACAAGGGTCTCGCAAGCTACTTTTGAAGATGGGTCAAACGCCATGAAGTTGTCAATCAATGCGTCCGAGATTTGGTCTGATACTTTGTCTGGGTGTCCTTCCGATACCGACTCAGAGGTGAAAAGATATGCCATTATATTTAATTTATGAAATATGAAAAATCTAATAATTCACAAATTTAAAAGGAATATTTTGAAATGACAATTTGGCTTGTGGAATGGCAATTTTATGGATAATTTATCTATTACAACAAACAATTAGGATATAATATCTAATAAAATAGAATTATTTTGAAATTTACTCTATTTGAGGATTTATTATAAACGTAACTATTCTGTGTAATATTTAACGGAACTATCTACTATTTGCCGCATAATTAAAGTACCCCTATCCCAACCCTTTCCCCTTTATGGGAAAGGGCTTTACCTCCTCGTGCGGGAAGTCCTTCCCTTCAAGGGGAAGGATTTAGGATGGGGTGCAACAAATACGATATTTAAACATCTTTTTTAAACTCAAAACATTTTTTTTACCAGAACATCCCATGCTGCACGAATGAATGGCGGTTTTGGAACGGTATTGATAAACATAATATCTTCAAAGACAGAAGTATCTTCATCCAAAAACTTCAAGACCTTTGAAGCTTTGTTATATTTAAAAAAACTGGTAAAAACTGAATCTTGCGGAGTACGATGATGGAGCATCACGTTCAACAAAACGGTATCTAAAAAGCCCTTCCATCGGTTTAACTGCATCCCATTTTTTTCTACTTTATTATGCTCTAAAGACTTTACTAAATTTTGCAAATAACGTTGGCTTCGTTGAAAAGTATAACCCGTAGAGGCTTTCACATACCCGCCAGACGTACCTATACGTATGACTTTGGGTGAAGGTGAGGCTTCGTGTGGTTCGTCTGACATGGGGATAATACCAAACTCGGTTTCAGATATTTGATATTCTTCTGGTTTTATTTGATATTCGCCCGCTTTTAGGGTTTCCTCAATGTATTTTTTGAGATAAAATTCGTACTCTTCTTGACTGATGAGATTATCCGAAAAAATAGTAAATTCAATTAATGCTTTTGTTTCCGAATGAGGCAATACATACACAAAACGAAGTTCATCTTTTTGTTCGGTTCTGAAATCAAATAAAATCGGTTCATCTATTTTAAAAACGGGTTTTGTGGTCTCGATTACCCATCCTTTAAAATGTTGAAGCATATTGTGGTGCTTCGGATTATTGTATTTTGAACGATAACAACTATCAAATACATACTCAGAAGCATCAAAATCGCCTTTATTGGTTTTGACGGTTTCAGCAACTTCCAAAATATCCGCCTGTAAAAAAGTAATATTGGAATTCTGTTTCAAGATTGGAATAATGTATTCGTAAAAATCAATTCCACGAATCATTTTATAGACATAATCCTGTAAATCAAGGAATTGTGAGAAATTTTCAGTTCCATGAAACCAAACGCCTTTCCATTTTTGAGCAATGATTTCTTCAAAAGGAGAAGTTCCCGTTTCCCAAAAACACCACGTATGGTCATTGACGTTTTTCTCCTCACGGTCAATAATCAATATTTTTTTATCTTTAAAATAAGGATTTTGATTAAGATAAAAAGCCAAAGAAAGCCCCGCCATGCCTCCGCCTGCGATGATGTAATGGTAAGTATTTTTAGGTAAATTTTGGTTTTCAGAAAGCATTTTTTGAGTATTGAGATACAAACGGTAACGGAATAAACTTGACTAACTAAATCAGATAACAAATGAAAATCCCGTAAGTTTTTAATCTTACGGGATTTCTAAAATTACTGAAAAATCTTTATACTAAACCTATAAGGTTTTAAAAACCTTATAGGTTTCTCGAAATTTTCTAAATATGCTTCTCAGCATGATAACTACTTCTCACCAAAGCTCCTGATTCTACGTAGTTCAATCCACGTTTTAAACCTTCTTCTTTATACATCGCAAAAGTATCAGGATGAATCCACTCAATAACTTCATGGTGCATTTTGGTTGGTTGAAGATATTGCCCCAAAGTCAAAACGTCTAAGCCATGTTCTACCAAATCATCCATTGCTTTGAAAACTTCATCCTGTGTTTCGCCCAAGCCGAGCATAATGCCCGATTTTGTACGTTTTCCGAATTCTTTGGTACGTTTGGTTTGCTCCAAACTACGAGCATATTTTGCTTGCGGACGTACATTTCTGTACAATCTCTCCACGGTTTCCATATTGTGTGAAACAACTTCCTGCCCCCCTTCAATCATTCTAATCAGAGCATCCCAATTGCCTTTTGTATCGGGAATCAATGTTTCGATGGTTGTAGTGGGTGATAATTCTTTCACTTGCACAACCGTCTGATACCAGATTTCTGCCCCTTTGTCTTTCAATTCGTCACGATTTACGGAGGTCAAAACAGCGTGTTTTACGCCCATCAATTTAATGGCTTCTGCCACACGGCGAGGTTCGTCTTCATCATACTCATTTGGGCGACCCGTTGCCACTGCACAAAAGGTACACGAGCGAGTACAAACATTCCCCAAAATCATAAAGGTAGCCGTGCCAGCTCCCCAACATTCGCCCATATTGGGGCAATTGCCTGACTGACAGATGGTGTGTAATTTATTTTCTTGAACGATGTTACGCACACGAGCATACTCTTGTCCGATGGGCAATTTTACTCTTAACCAATCGGGCTTTTTGTTGTGTTTGGTTGCTGTGGGCGTTATTACTGGTAATTCTATCATTGTCTGGGTAATTAGGGATTGGGGAAATGGGGATTAGGTATTAAACAAATTACCATTACTTTCCTTTTATCCTCTATTTTTATTCTTGCCACAAATTTAAGTCTCATTAATATAAAAACGTCAAGAAAATGAAATTGGTTTACATTTTCTCGACGTTTTTATCTAATCACAATTTTATAATCTCTTATCTGATTTCCTAATTCCTAATTACCCAATCCCCAGTCCCTATTTCTTTCCCCCAAAGAATATAGTCAAATAACCAGAGGTAAAAGTATTTCTATTCTCTGCCGTTGCCATGATGTTTACTTTTTTAGAATATATCTCGGCTAAAAAACCAATTTCAAGACTAATATTTGATTGACGGAAAGCGTCTAATTCAAAGTTTAGGGCAGCTTTTATGCTTGCTCCTGGTATAATTTCAGCCTGATTAAGTCCTTCAAAAAAACCACCACTACCTGCAATGTTACCAAAATTGTGCTTTTTGGGGTCAAAGATTTCATCTCTTAGAATTCCTCTACCAGCAAACACTTGAATATAATAAGGTTTCAATAATCCGATAGTAGGACCTCCCGCCAGAATAGCGTTAATATTGATACCACCCTCAGACGATTTACGAAAAATATTAATCTCTCGCCCGTATTGAGGACGGATAGCAAACAGGTAATTTTGTTTTCCGAAGACATAGCTACTACCACTTCCGTTAGAGCTGGTTGTACTTTCACGATAATGATTCACACTGACGATTTCGAGATTAATGTAATGAAACTGTTTGTGAAAGGCATTATTATCAATGGCAATTTCTTTTCGTGCGGCTATTCCACCTAAAAGCCCCGAATTGGTATTAGTAGTGAGTCCAAACGATAAAACTGATTTATAATTTTCCTCATCAACCACATCTTTGGGCGTACTCTGGGGTTTAGTATTTTTGCGTTGTGCCTCTATTGTATTAGTAATCCCTAAGAAAAGGAAAACAATAAATGAAATTTGTAATATCTTTTTCACGGTAAGTTTTTTCCAAATGGGAGATTAATTTTTATAAAAATAAGCATTAGGAGTCTATTTGTATTAATTTTAGAATAAAAATGTAGAATTAAAAATAAATTTAAAATCTCATGGCAACAGTAAAATCGACCTATTTAGGTGAACTCCGAACCACCTCAACACATTTACAATCTGGAAATCAACTAATTACGGATGCACCAACCGATAATATGGGCAAGGGTGAAGCCTTTTCTCCTACTGATTTATTGGCTACCGCTATGGGTACTTGTATTCTCACGACTATGGCAATTGTTGCTCAGCGAGATGAGATAGAATTGACTGGGTCTGACATTGAAGTAACAAAAATTATGTCTCAAACGCCTCCTCGCCGTGTTGACCGTGTTGAAATTAACTTAAAAATGAAAACAAATATTGTTTTGTCGGCAGAACAAATTAAAAAATTAGAAAATACCGCCCATAAATGTCCCGTATCATTAAGCCTTCATCCAGACGTTGAACAGGTGTTGGTTTTTGAATGGTAATTATTTTAGGAGCAAAGGAGAAAGGGGGATGTAACTTCATACCTACACTTTCTCCATTTCTCCCGTCTCCCTTCCTCCTTTTTCCTCTCCTCCTAAGCAATCCCTTCCAACTCCGCAAAAGAAATCTCAAAATGTGAGGCGTTATAAATACATTCGCCATTTTGGATTACTAACACTTGGGGCGATTGATGTTCTACGTTGAACATCGTGGCTATTTCGTTGGAGATGGGTCTGTATGTGAGTAAATCCAAATAATAAGGCTTTAAATCTCCTACTTTTTCTTGCTTCCAATTTCTTTCCAAACGATTTAGGGAAGTGGCTGATATAGAGCAAGTTGTGCTATGTTTTAGCAATAACACAGGATACTTATACGACTCCGTTTTGATGTCTTCTAATTGACTAATTTCTGTTAATATATTCCAATTCATTTTTGATTATTTACTTGTTTTCTTCTTGACAAATTTCGTGGTCATTTAGTTTCTAATCCTACCACTTCTTTAAAACAAACTGAGCGGGTCGTTGTTTGGATAGCATCAATAAAATCCCTCCGTAGGTCAATCCTTCCAATAATTTCGTGGCTCGATAAGCCGAAATATTAATCAGTTTAGCGTATTCTTTGGCAGTTATTTTGTTATTTTTTTTCAAATATGTAATCAGATATTTGACGTTGGGTTGTCCTAATAATTGTTCATCAACTTGATTATCAGACTTATCCAAAATCTGAGTCATTTCCTTGGTGACGGGCGTAGTTTGGTCGTTGGCACGTACATACACAACGTGATGATTCTGTTCGTCAATAGCTTCGTGGGGCTTTTCTTTACTCTCTTTTACATTGATAATCAATACTTTACGCTTGCCTTCGTGAAAATAGGAGCTATATTGAATTTCTATTGGAGGAATCACCAATTCTTCGGCAGCATGAATAATTTTGGTCATTTCCTCGATTTCGGAACAGCCTTTGATGGTTTTGTCATCATCCACTCCCACGACTAATCGTCCTCCTGATGTATTGGAAAATGCAGCCAAAATGCGGGCAGCTTTGTGAGAATTTTCGATGTGCCTTTTGAACTCTAAGTTGGTAGATTCTTTTTGTTTGAGTAGTATAAGAAAATCTTTTTCGGTCATTTAAGTAGTGATTAGTAAATAGTGATTGGTGATTAGTATTATAAACAGCTAATTATCAATTGTTTATAAAAAATAAATACATCGATTAAATTTTATATATTGCTTACACGGTTGTTTATTGAGCAAATTTACAATATTTTACTCATCTTTACGGGAAAATAAAAACCAATCAATCTTTGAATTCTGAAACAAAACCAATTCCACTAAAAGCCTACTTGTTCTTACTCTTGGGTGTATTTTGTATTGCTTGGTCGGCAATTTTTGTAAAAATGGCTGATGCCCCAGCATTGACTTCTGGGTTTTATCGTTATTTTTTTTGCTTCTTGGGAATCATTCCGATTTGGATTTACAAAAAAATAAAAATCCCAAATCAAAAGACGCTTTTATGGATAATTTTAGGAGGGTTTTTCTTCGTCTGTGACATGGGACTTTGGAATCTTTCCATTCTCAAAACCTCCGCTTCGGTTTCAACTTTATTGGCAAATAATGCTTCTGTTTTTGTGAGTTTGGGAGCGTTAATTTTCTTCAAACAGAAATTACCAATGATTTATTGGATTGGTCTTTTTGTGGCAATGGTAGGGGTATTTACCGTTACGGGAAGAGATTTTTTCAATAATTCAAATTTAGGCACAGGACACTTGATGGCTATCGGGGCAGCAATGTTTTATGCGGGCTACTTACTTATTACTCAGCAAGTTAGAGAAAGTGTAGATGTAGTTAATTTCATGGGGTGGTCGTTACTTTCTTGCCTATTTTTTTCATTTCTCATCTGTTGGCAACAAGATTTACAGATGCTTCATTTCGATAATCAAACGTGGTGGGCTTTCATAGCCTCTGGTTTAATTTGTCATTTGGCGGGGTGGTTATGTATCAATTATTCGTTAGGTTTTTTACCAGCCGCAATTGTTTCTCCAACGCTTTTGATTCAACCCGTTTTGACCTCTATTATTTCCTTCTTTCTTTTACACGAAACTCTCAGAACGGAGCAAATTGTAGGGGGATTTATCGTAATTTTTGGTGTTTATTTAGTGAATAGAAAGCGGTGAGTTGGCAATAAATAGTTGGCAGTAGGTAGTTTTCCAAAAACATAATTAACTACATTGCTAACTAAGTAAGTTTCTTTTTTTTCTAAAATTAATGAGTGGTGGACTTCCCGAAAGTTTTTTCTACTTTCGGGAAGTTGATATTGGAAGAACTTCCCGAAAGTAAAAAAACTTTCGGGAAGTTAGAGAGACTTAATTAACACTATATTAACTATCTCATTTTTAGTTACTTAGATTTTAGACTAAAACTTCACTCACTGCCCACTGTAAACTAAATTTACTGCCTACTGCCAACTACCTACTATTTTACTGATGAAAACTCTTACCAATAAATTCCAAAGCTGGAATAATTCCTGAACGCCAATAGTCCCATGTATGACCTCCCTCACGCATACGGAATTCGTGTGGGACTTTCTTTTCGGTCATGGCAATGTGGAGCAAACAGTTTCCTTTTGTCAAGAAATCGTCATCGCCACAATCAATCCAATATCTTACTTTTTTCAAATCATCCGCCGACTTTGTCTCAACCATTTTCAGAGCTGAATTATCGTACCATGACTTCGAGAGGCGGTCTTTTCCTTTCAATTCTCTTCCAAAAAGTTGTCCAAAAACACCTCCCCAACGGTCATCAGGTACATTTGTAATTTCTGTATCATCCCAAACCGCTGCACTCAAAGGAGCTACGGCTGAGAATAATTCTGGGTATTTCAAAGCATAATTTAATGAACCAAAACCTCCCATCGAAAGCCCCGCAATACCTCTGAATTGCTTTTTAGCCTTGATTTTATACGTTTTTTCGATATTTGGCATAAATTCTTTCACGAAAAAGTCTTCGTATTTTTCTTTTCCATCGTACGAATTCATATAGAAACTAACACCACCGTCGGGCATGACGATAATCATGGGAGGGATTGTTCCATCAGCAATGGCTTTATCGGCAAGACGGTTGATTTCTCCGAACTGTAACCAACCCGTATCATCATCCGTATAACCATGTAAAAGATAAACCACGGGATAGGTACGCTCGGATGTTTCGTAACCTGCGGGTAGGTAAATGGTATATCGAACGTCTTTGTTCAGAATACTACTTTTGATGAGTTTTCCTTCCGAAATCTTGCCCATATTTTGAGCAAAAAGCGTTGAAGAGATTAGTGTTAATAATAAAAAGAAGGTTGTTTTTTTCATGACAGATTGTTTTTAGATTCAAAAAGTAAATAACGCAATTTTTCGTTGAAATAAAAAAAGAGGTTCTATACGAGATTAGGAAAATTATAGTTTTGTAAGCCTCACCCCCAACCCCTCTCCTGTGGAGAGGGGAGTTTTACTTTGTCTGGTTCTCCCCTCTCCACGGGAGAGGGGTTGGGGCGACCGACGCTCGGGTGAGGCTTAATACAATATAAATAAATCATAGAAGAATAAAAAAAGACCTGTATGTCTTTCAACATCACAAGTCTCTTTTGTACAAAATAATCTATTTCTTCTTAAACACCCCACTCGGCAGGATTATGTCGCCATTCGTGGAGGGTAATTAATTGACTTTCAGATACGTACTTCTGTTTTACAGCTTCGCCAATCAATGTATCATAATCACTTAATGTATAAAATTTAAGGTTTTTATTAGCAAAATTTTCAGTAGAAATACCAAATCCGTAGGTAAAAATGGCTACCATTCCCAAGACATTTGCACCTGCCTCACGCAAAGCATCCACGGCTTTTAGTGAACTTCCGCCCGTCGAAACCAAGTCTTCAATCAAAACCACTTTCTGCCCTGGCTTAATATGCCCTTCAATCTGGTTGCCCATACCGTGTTTTTTGGGTTCGGGGCGAACATAACAGAAGGGTAATTCTAACCAATCTGACACCAAAGCTCCCTGTGCGATACCCGCCGTGGCAACACCCGCAATAATATCTACATCCGCAAAATATGCCTGTACGGCTGAGGCAAGCCCATTTTTGATGGCGGTGCGGACTTTGGGATATGATAATGAAATACGATTATCACAATAAATAGGTGAGTTCCAACCTGATGCCCATTTGTAAGGTTTGTCAGGACTCAGTCGGACGGCTTTGACTTCGAGCAACATCGAAGCCACATCTTCTGCAAGGGTACGTTGTGCCATTGTGTGGTTTTGTTAATTCTTTTGCAAAAATAGACAGGATGACGAAAGATTGGTTACAAATTTTAGTTTTTTGTTGATTTTGGAACAGGTAAAATAACTTATGATGAAATTAGATTAAGAATTTGTCTAAATAAAACTTAGAGGTATAGAGGAATAGAGAAAAGGCAAAATATTAACTCTAATTCTCCAAACCTCTAAGTTTTATAGTCATAGGTTATTTTTAACTCATTCTCGACACTTAAAACTCCCTCCCAATTCCAAATACAAAATTCTTTTGCTGACGGTCATTCATTACATAACTGAATCGAACGACTAAGTTGTAATACGTGACTAAATCAATCCCAGCACCTCCTCCGTAGAGAAGTTTATTGGCTAATTTGGTCTTATTTTCAGAAGCAAAAGGATTGTTTGAATACCCATAATCAAAGAAAACGTTTGGATAAATCCCAAAAGGAATCGTATTGAACTGTTTGATTTTCAGAAATTTGAGGAATATTTTAGTATCAAGCAATTTGAACTTCAAGTTATTTCTCATTAACAAATAAGAACTTCCATCTACTACGTACAACTCGTACCCACGTACCAAGTCCCCTCCATAACCCAACCCACGGGTATTATAAAAAGGCTGTTTTTCGGGAAATGCAATTTTACCTTTTATGGCTAATCCATAAAAAAACTTTTTCGTCAGAGGTTTAAACCAATAATAACTCGCCGATACATCTAATTGGTTAATATCATCACTGCCAAAGAGTCCTGATTTGGAAATAAAAAACTCGTAACGCTTTCCACGCAAGGGATACGCTACGTTATCACGGAAGTCATAATTGAAATAATAACTCAGTTGAAAATACTTTTGGCTCGTCCTTTTATCCAAAAAATAATCAGGATTGAGTTTACTAATGGTGTCGGCAATAGTCGTGTTTTGGTATCGTAATTCTAAAAAATGATTATCATAAAAACCGTATCGTTTTCTGACATTTATTGCTCCCGAAAATCGCCTTCTGAGAACGTCAGTAGTACTTCTGAAAAAATTTAGCGTATCATTAATACTCCTGAATGCAAGATTTTTGTTTGTGATATAAGATAAACCAAAACCTATTCCTGTTTTTTGGGCTTTGTCGATATAAGGAATCCGATAACCAAAATCTATTCTCTGTACAAAGCCTGTTTCTAATCGTAGTTGGAGTTTTTCGGCTCGTCCTCTAAAATTATTATGCAAAAAATCTACTCCGTAAGTCGTTCTACTAAAATCTGCCCCACGTTGCCACCATTCGGCATAATTTCTATCAATAATCTGAAAGACAGGATAACCCAAAACGTACCATTGTTCTAAGAGCTTTATGTCGATAACTATTTGATTATCTGACACTTTCGTGGATTTCAAGTCAATTGTTACGAAAAGGTTTGTATTGACTAACTTCCTACGATTGAGGTCCAAACGATTTTCGATGTCATTCGCTTTGATAGAATCTCCCACTGCAATATCCAATTCCCGAAGAATGATATTTTCTTTGGTTCGTTGATTACCAACGATATTTATTTGCTTGACAATCAGAACACTATCAGCCATTTGAGGCTGAGGATTTTGAGAAAAGAGAGAAAAAAGAAATGTAAAAAGTAGCATTTACAAATTTAAGGAATTCGAGTTTAGGGAATGGTTTTTGGAGATAGATTTTTTGAAAGAGAAGAAAAATCAAAATTATTCTTCATAAAAGTCAATAATTTATTAATATTGTAGATAAAGTTAATCCATTTTTATTAATCAAAATTTATGAAAAAACCACATTTAACCTTTTCCCAAATCATCAACATGAATGTCGGGTTCTTTGGCATTCAGTATAGTTTTGGGCTTCAACAGAGTGCAGTCAATCCAATTTATGACTTTTTGGGGGCAAATCCAGATGAAATTCCATTCTTAAATTTGGCAGGACCTATGACGGGGCTTTTGGTGCAGCCTATCATCGGAGCATTGTCTGACAAAACTTGGTCGCCACGTTTTGGACGTAGAAAACCCTTCTTTTTGATTGGGGCAATCATGTGTAGTGTGGCTTTGTTGATGTACCCTTTTAGTAGTTCATTGTGGATGGCGGCAGGGCTTTTGTGGATTTTGGATGTGGGCAATAATACCGCCATGGAGCCTTACAGAGCCTTTATTGCGGATAAATTAGATAGTTCACAACAACCTACGGGCTTTCAGGCTCAGAGTTTTTTTACGGGTTTGGGGCAAACGCTTTCTAACCTTTCTCTTTTTATTTTTCCATTGATTTTTATTGGACAAACAGGTTCATTACCTACGTGGGTGTATGCGTCTTTTTTCTTGGGTTCAGTTTGTTCGATTGGTTCAATCTGGTGGAGTACCAAAACTACGCCTGAGATTCCGCCTACCCATGAGGAATTGGAAGAGATGAAGAAATCTCCATTAAATATTTTCTCTCCATTTACTGATATTTTTACTGCCATCAGAGATATGCCCAAAGTAATGTGGCAATTGGCTTTGGTATATCTATTTCAGTGGTATGCGTTATTTTGTTATTGGCAAAATTCTTCTAAAAGTATAGCCTTGACCGTTTTTCATACCACGCCAAAGGATGATCCGAAATTATACGGAGAGGCGGTTTCTTGGACAGGTTTGGTGAACGGTTGGTATAATATCGTTATGTTCTTGGTTGCGTTTAGTTTGGTTTATTTTGCCAAAAAATATTCTCCAAAATTGGTTCATGCAGGATGTTTGGTTTTGGCGGGAATAGGTTTCTTGGCTTTTTCACAAATTGAGAATAAATACCTTCTATTTCCAGCCATTACAGGTTTTGGTATCGGTTGGGCGAGTATGATGGGGATTCCTTATTTGATGGTGGTATCATCAATTCCGAAAGAGCGTTACGGGGTTTACATGGGTATTATCAACATGATGATTGTGATTCCGATGTTGATTCAAACTTTGACATTTGGGTATATTCTCAAAAACTTTTTGGACAACGACCCAAGCAAAGCCATTGCTTTTGGAGGTGTTCTTTTACTCATTGCCGCAGGGGCAACGATGCTGATGAAGTCAGGCAAAATGGAAGAAGGAACGGATATTGTGATGAGTGGAGGTGGGCATTAAGATTTAAAATCCTTATAGGTTTCCAAAACCTATAAGGATTCAACAAGCTAATTCCCTTTCTTCACCATCATTGGGTTACATTTAGGTTCGGACGGACATTCAGATTTATAAAGTCCAAAATCAATGGTTAGATTTGAGTTTTTGTCGGCATTTGTACCATTGGTTACGTCTCCATCATTTTGTGGTTCGGTATAATTTGCCAATAAAATATAAGTCGTTCTAATCTTCTGAGGTGTAATCTGTGTACCGTTGTCATCATTATTTATATCGTCATTAGCATCTCCCGCAGGTTCGTAAATATTTGTGGTTGAGCCGTTTATGCCAATACTCGAAATATATCCAGTGGGTGCTTCAAGTTCTACAATATATGCCCCTGGGACTAAATCGGTGAATAAATATTTTCCCGTTGTTGCGTTGGTTGTAGTCGTTTGGATAGCAATTCCATCGGGATTATCCGTAGGGCTTCCACCTTCGATTTTTGCTTTGAATAATCTAACCGTAACGTTTCCCACGCCCAATTCTCCATTATTATTTAAGCCGTCGTTGTTGGTGTCGTTCCAGACTAAGTTGCCGATGCTTTGGCATTTATTGATAGTTGGAGTCAAACTTACTGTTACCACACAACCATTTTCGTAGGTTTCGGCAAGGCTATATTCTCCTAATTGTCGTAAATCTTCGGTAGTTGGGATTTCGATTCTTGCGGAGGTGGAGGTGAAATTATCTGGCCCCGTCCAGAAATAAGCAAGGGGCTGTTCGTTGGGTTCACGGAAAACAATATCTCTCAAACGCAAATTTTCACCTACGCACAAGTTTAAGTACCCACCAATGACCGCAACCTCAATGGCATTTTCCTTCACAAGCGTAGTAGCAGAGGCTGATTGTCCGCCCTGAGTTATGGTAACGGTATAAACGCCCAAACCACTTTTTTGTAAATTAGAGATGCTGGCATTTTGTACGTTGGAAGTAAATCCATTTGGACCTTTCCACGAAAAAACAGCTCCCGAGGTGGCGTTGGTAGTAGCGGTGATTTTGAAGTTTGCCCCCACGCACGTAGGAATGGTATCTTTGACAGAAACCGTAATTTGAGCCTTGATTTTGAAAGAAAATAAGAGGGAAAAGATTATCAAAAAACAAGCATATATTGCCTTTGACGGGTGGAAACGAAGATTATTGTTCATTGACCAATAAGAGTAATTAAGCTGAAAAGAATTAATAAATTATTAAAACTTAGGCTCAACAGCAAACAAACGAAGAGGCTTCTCTACGCTAATTTACTATCTGTTTTATCAGAAATTATGACAAAACACCTCTACTTGGCAATTAGGAAATTGTAAATTTATTAGATAATTTACAGCAAAAATGATGCCGATACAACATGAACCGAATAGACCGTCTCTCCGCAATCCTTATTCAACTCCAATCAAAGCGAGTCGTCAAAGCCCAAGAAATTGCTGACCGTTTTGAGATTTCTCTTCGTACCATCTATCGTGATGTACGTTCATTGGAGGAGGCAGGCGTTCCCGTAGTAGGTGAGGCGGGTGTGGGTTATTGGCTCATGGAAGGCTACCGACTCCCGCCCGTGATGTTCACGAAGGAGGAGGCAACCGCTTTTTTGATGGCTGAAAAATTTATCACCAAACTTACTGATAACACCACCGACCAACATTTCAAATCGGCGATGTACAAGGTAAAAGCCGTCCTGAAAACAACTGAGAAGGATTTTTTGGAAGATATTGATGAACGTATCGAAATAATCGGACATCCGAGTAATGTAGAAACAAAGCCCAATAACGATATTTTACAAGTGATTTTAAAGAGTATTTCGGAGAAAAGAATTCTTAATCTTCAATATTTTTCACGCAATCAAGAACAACAAACTGAACGCCACATTGAACCTATCGGGATTTGCTACATCAATACCCATTGGCATTTGATTGCATTTTGCCAACTCCGCAACGACTATCGAGACTTTCGGATTGATAGAATTATTGAGTTATTACCCACTTCTAAGTTATTCCGAGGGAGTCATCCATCATTACAGAGCTATTTAAAGCGAATCGAAACCCAAGAAAATTTGACTTCGATAAAGATTTTGGTTCATAAATCTATGCTCCGACATATTCAGGAACAGAAATACTATTATGGTTTTATTAATCAGGAAGAAGTTGATAATGAGCGTGTTGCCATGTATTTTTTAGTTTCTTCACTCGAATCCTTTGTCCGTTGGATGTTGATGTTTAGTGAATATGTGGAGATTATTTCACCTGATGAATTGAAAGATAGATTGCGGGAGTTGATTAAGAGTTTGTATCAGAAGTACCTCACCCCAGCCCTCTCCTGCTGAGAGGGAGCAAACTGTCGTCGAATACTCCCTCTCAGCAGGAGAGGGTTGGGGTGAGGTATATTTTCCCCAAAACCCTACTGACATACTGTTGTCATTCCGTGTTTGTAATTTTGAAAAAAAACAATAAGCATGGAAATCAAAACAATTATCTTCTGGGTCTTAGTAGCTCTTTTTGTTGCCCCCTCTTTTTATTTTGGATTTATCAAAATGGTCGCTCAACAAGCCAAAATTGAGCAATTTACCCGTTGGGGCTTCCCAATGTGGTTTATGCGTGGCTTGGGTTTGTTGGAAATCGTTGCCGCCGTAGCTATTATTTTTCCAGAAACACGACTATACGGAATCATCACTTGGGCTTTTATTTTGGTAGGAGCAATCTATGTTAATCTCAAAAATCGTGAGCCTCGGGCAGAGGTAATTGTTGCCTGTGTGGTATCTGTGCAGGTTTTGTTTATCTATCTTTTAGCGTATCAATTTTAGGAGTAGGCAGTTATTAGTAGACAGTATGCAGTTTTATATTGTAAAATATTGAAATACAATTAGCTATCGTATGATTTCGGGTGACTGCCTACTACCTACTATTTTACTCAATACTCAAAAACTCAAATGTACCTTCCAAATATCTTTAAAATCATGTCGAATCATTCAGAATCAGCTTTTAATATCATCGGAATTAGTGTCAGAACCAACAATAGCGTTGGTGGAAAAGATATAGGAAACCTTTGGGGAAAATTTATGGGAGAAGGAATCTTCGAGAAAATCCCTAACAAAACGTCCTACGATATCTATGGAATTTATACCGATTACGAATCCGACCACACGGGCGACTATACCGCCATAGTGGGGTGTCATGTAAGTTCGTTAGCCGATATTCCCAAAGGAATGATAGGAATAACAATTCCAGAAAGTAATTACGAAATCTTCACTGCCAAAGGGAAAATGCCAGAGTGTGTATATGGAGAGTGGGTAGGAATATGGAATAATAAAGAAATTGAACGAACTTATGTGGCTGATTTCGAGGTATATGGAACAAAATCTCAGAACCCTGCGGATGCGGAAGTGGATATTTTTATTTCGGTTAAATGATTTTAGATTTTTAACAAAACTACATCGGATGAATGGTATGTCCACCATCCAAAATCACGCCTTGCCCCGTCATGAAATCACTATGTGAAGAAGCTAAGAAAACGGCAATTCCTTCCATTTGTTCGAGAGTACCGTTTTTCCCATTGGCTGAACGGCGGCGAGTGGCTTCTTGAAAAGCAGGAGGGGTATTAATTGACATTTCGGTTTCGATATATCCTGGCAAAACGGCATTTACTTGAATATCATATCTGCCGAGTTCTATTGCTAATGCTCTCGTAAGTCCCATTACAGCGGCCTTGGTAGCAGCATATCCTGTTGCGTAACCCATGCCTAAATGTGCTGCCACTGAGGAAGTTACGATTAGTTTTCCACCATTTTTTTGTTCAATTAGATGGTTGATTACAGGTTTATAAGTGTTTACAACGCTGTTTAGATTTAGGTCAATTACAGCATTCCAATCATTAGAACTGGTTTTGTGCAACATTCCAGCTTTACCTGAACCTCCTGCATTGGCAAAACAAAAATCGACTTTACTAAAATGAGAAAGTGTTTTTTCAAAAGTATCAATGCACTGTATTTCATCCGTAACATCACAAATGAATGCTTCGACATCGCCCCCTAAAACTCTTAATTCTTTGAGTGCATCATTATTTTTTTCTGGATTTCGACCCCAAATTGCTACTCTTGCCCCTGACTTCACCAAGCCTTTTGCATAAGCCAAGCCAATACCACTATTTCCACCCGTTATGATGGCGACTTTACCTTCTAAATTGAATATATTTTCCATGAATTAATTTTAACTTAGAGGTTTGGAGGCTTAGAGAGAGTTGTATGTAAAAACTCTAAACTTCTAAGTTTTTTTTACTTAAAGCTCAATAAATTAATTTTAACTTGGAGATTTAGAGAGAATTATCTGTAAAAAACTCTAAATCTCTAAACTTCTAAGTTTATTTTTACTTAAAACTCAACAAATAACTACTCAAATCTGCCAATTCTTGTTCTTTTAAACCCATTGCCGTTGGGTCGGGCATGAGGGAGTTTGGCATTTTTTCTTTGGTTTTAATTTCCGAAACTTTGATGGCGTGTTTTTCACCTGCTGCATCTTTGAGGGTAATATTTTTGCCATCATCTCCTAATAAAAAACCAAAATAATTCTTTCCTTTTTTGGTAGTAATCGACCAACTTTCAAAACCAAAAACCATACTTGCCGATGGATTGATGATGGCATCTAAAAGACCCAATTTATCAAATTTCTTATGAATATTCGTTAAATCTGGACCAATATCGTTGCCGTTTTCGCCGTGACGGTGGCAGGCGGTACAATAAGTGGCAAAAGTGGTTTTCCCTTTTTCCAAATCTCCGCCCATGCGTGCAACGAAATCTAATTTTAGTGGTGAGCCATTTCTTGGGAAAAACTGACTCGCCAAAATACGTACTTTACTATCTGGGTTATTGAAAATATCTTCGCTAACTGCCTCTTTAATTTTGGGGTCTCCAATGGTGTAACCTGCCACTAAATCTATCAAAATATTCCCTCCATCTGGGTCTTTTGCCATTTGTTTGGCGATTTTTATTTTTTCAGGTTGAGGTGTTTTTTCATTGAGTAAAATAGTTTTCAAACCCTCCATTTTTTTCATATTGGGTGACATAATTTCTTTGGAGACTACTTCCCAATTCATCAAATCCGCCCAATCATTGGTCTTTCTGAAATTCACCCACCAACGGGCTTTTTCCGAGACTTCTTTTATGGGAGATTTAGACAAAGAAATCATTGCTTCGGCGGCGGTTTTATCTTTTATAAATGCCAAAGCGGTCAAAGACATTTCACGAGATTTTATGGAAATATTGGGAAGATTTATGTTGTTTCTCAAATCCGAAACGGCATTGCTTGGGTGCAAACGCCATGTTAGTAGATTCATATTTTCATTAGATAAATTTGCCGTTTTTAACAAACTATACATCTGTGATTCCTTACGGTCAGATGCTGTACCGAGGGCTTCTAAATACCATTTGTCTTTCCCATTATATTGTTTTATTAATCTGACAATCAAGTTCTTAGATTTATCAAAAGGAATATCCCGTAAGGCAATAGCTACTTCACGTCTCACTGCCATGCTTGGGTCAGATACTACTTTTTCACACAAAGAAACCACATCATCAGACTGTCCACGCAAGGCTCTAAAAGCTACTAATCGAGTATTTTCATCTTCTGATTTTAATAAATTCTCTACTTCTATTTTTCCTACATTTCCCAATTGAGCCATCAACCAAATCGCTCTGGCACGGTGAAAAGAGTTGTCAGATTTTAATATTTCTTTTACGGCTGAAAGACTTTTTTCTCCACCATTTAATAGGGCTTCAAAACCTAAAAATCTGACGTTTTGGGCAGGGTTTTTTAAAGCATTAATTTGTCCTTCGATAGTCGAAACATCAATTTTGGGAGTCGTTAATTTCTTTTCTTTTGGCGTTAGTCTGTAAATGCGTCCGTAACCAATTTTATCGTGCATAGCGTGACCGCCTACGATAGGGTCGTACCAATCGGCAATGAAAATTGAGCCGTCTGTTCCCGCACACACATCCGAAGGTCTAAACCATTTAGATTTGTCTTTCCCTGTATCGTACCAGTCGTATTTTTCGCTGGCTTGTTTGCCTTGAGAACTCACTAAATCATTTCTTTGTAAGTCAAATCCAGCTCCGTTTGCTTTCGGAAAATAATTAAAAATAACATTTCTTCCAGCTTCACAACTTAGCAACATTCCACGATATTTTTCTCCAAAAGCATCGCCCTCATACACGTGGAATCCTGTCGGTGAACCAGCCCCCGTATTATCACAAGCGGGCATTACGCCTGGGTCTTCCTGATGCCAAGATGCTGTAAACATATCTTGTCCAGGGCGGCGGTCAGCTTGCCAAGCCCGAGTACCGTCGGGCGAGAAATAGCCCGCATTGCCATTTTCCATCAAAAAGCTCGTCCGACAAGCAATTACTTGGTCGTCGTTGTCATTTTGCCACATATTGCCGTAAGAATCCATCGCCACTTCGTAGGAATTTCTGAAATTATGCCCTAAAACTTTTAAGCCTTTGCCATCTTTGCCAATCTTGAAAGCCATGCCACCAACCCAAACACGCCCATCGTCCGAAACTTGATTTCCTTGATTTTTGTCGTTGTAGGGCGTTCCTCCCGTATAAACACTACCCGAGCGGAGCGTCCAACCAGCTTTATCCGTAACCACGTGAGGACCAGCGTTCCCAACGTTAAAGAAAAATTGCCCATCAGGAGCCATTACGCCCGAATGGAGCGAATGGTCGTGGTCTTTTGTGCCAAATCCTGTTAAGAAAACCTCTCTTTTGTCAGCCTTATCGTCTCCGTTTTCATCAGTATAAACGTACAAGTGTGGTGCCGCCGAAACATAAACTTTATTTCCGACAACGGCAATTCCCAAAGGCGAAATCATTTCAATATCTTCTACAAAAACAGTTGATTTATCGGCTTTCCCGTCGTGGTCAGTATCTTCCAAAATCATCACACGCTCGCCTTTTTCGTGGTTTAGTCGTGTATCAGCTTTGTTGTTGAAACTACGATAATTCACCGCTTCCGTTACCCAAACCCGTCCTTTGGCATCAATATCCATGTTGGTTGGGTTATAGAGCATCGGAGATTCCGCCCACAAAGTAACTTCCATATCATCAGGACAATAGAGTTTATTAGAATCTGAATCAATGATATTTGATTTCAAAACATTAATATCTTGATGATTACCCTGAAAGGTTGGTTTGATAAATTTTGAAGAAAATAGTCCGATTGAGATTGCGGAGATGGTTGTTAGGATAACAATTTTTGATTTCATTTTTGATTAATTTTAACAGTATAACTTACCCAGTAATTGGCATCCATAGCCAACAGCCGATAGCCAAATGCCAACAGCCACCTAAAACATTGATTTCATAAATTTTCTATTCTCAATATAACTGTCAAACATTGTTTTACCCACGGGTACAGCCCCTTCCATTTGAATCCATCCTTTGTAGCTAATTTCGTCCATACATTTCTTAACTTCTTGAAAATCAATACGTCCCGAACCTAAAAGGAAGTCATTTTCTTTGGCGTGAAACTCGCAAATCATATTTTGTTTACCCAAATCACGAATTTCTTGATAAATATTATAGCCCATGTGATTAGAGTTTGCCACATCATAATACACCTTCAAATTTGGTGATTTTACTTCGTTGATAATGTACAAATGCTCTTTGGCACTCAACCAAGATTCTATACCGAATGTGATACCCATTTGTTCGGCTTTGGGCATTACATTTTTCAATTTTTGTATCACATTTTGAGTACCCGCTTCATCGTTTTTCAAATCATTATTTCCAAAAAAAGCTAATAGAATTGTTTTTACGCCCAAAACTTTTGCAACATCCAAAGAATCCGAAACCCACTGGTCGGTTCTATCATCTGATTTATAGGGAATTGTGTTCAACTCACCAATGGCAAGTCCACTAAATTTGATCTTATTTTTCTTGAAATTAGACAAATATGCTTGCTGAATTTTGGGGTCACGGAGGTGCATATTATTATCAAAATTCCCTAAGTTCACTTGTACACCATCCAATCCTAATTTTGCAGCCATATCAGCGGCTTCGGGTTTATTGATATTACTAATCGACCAGTCGCAAGCTCCAATTTGGAAGCCGTCACTTTTTGATTTTTGAATGAAGGAAGAAAATGTAAATCCCGCCCCAACTAAGGCAAGTGAAGTTTGTAAAGCCTGACGGCGAGAGATGATGTTGTTCATGGTTTTAGGAATTTCAAAATAAGGATAATTTTGATTAATCATATATCCTGAAAATTTGTAGGGGCGTATCGCATACCAATGCTGTCAACTTAAGGATTTACTTTTGTCAAAATATATTTAATAACCCCGTTTGAACGCTGGTAGGGTTTTGAACCCTACCAGCGTTAGTCGAACAAATTTCTTAAATTGACAGCATTGGTATGCGATACGCCCCTACAAATTTTTAATAATATTCTTAAACGTAATTTACAAATAAAAATGACTCCATTTACACTGATTTATATTGTTCCCCAATAAAAAAGCTAAACCCGAATTGAGTTTAGCTTAGAGAATCATAAAATCTTGATTGATGCTATCGTTTCACTAATATTTTCATAAACTTAGTTGCGGTCTCATCTTGAATTTTTACAAAATATACACCTTCTGTAAGGCTCAGCAGTGTAATAGTATTATCTTTTGACGTAACTATTTTCTCAATTTTCTGAATCCCTGAAATATCATAAATCGACACGTTAGCATCTTCATTGATACCTGAGAATCTCAAAATCTCCGTTGTTGGATTTGGGAAAAGAACAATGTCTGGATTAACTTCCAAAATAGCACTTTGGATGCGTGGATATTCGCTACGTGTACCATCCTTATCTACCTGTGTGAGTCGATAATAATTTGCTCCTTTTCTCGCTGAAAAATCTGTTACGGTATAATTTTGAGCTATTTTTGAATTTTCAGCCGCTGATTTCTGAATAATACTTTCCCAAATCTTTGCATCATTACTACGTTCAATTTCAAAATAATTGTTGTTGATTTCTTGGGCTGTACTCCAATTCAATTTGACCGTTTTGCCTTCGGGAATTGCGTTGAAGGACGTGAAAATTACGGGTAATGGAGCTTGAACTGTGTAAAGTAAGCTAAAATTGTTACTTGAATTACTTTGGAAAAAAGTATCAGTACATGAGCTACTATTCGAGTTACTACCTGTTGCTCTATAAAAAAAATCAATTCTATAATTTCCAGCTGAGGTATTGGGTAAGGCTACATTTGCACTTGAAGTTCCCCATGATTGGTTGTTGTTACCACCATCATTACTCACAAATGGTAAATTAATATCTGTAAAAGCGGGTGGTGTATCTCCTACTTTGTAAACTCTATAAGCTAATGTTCCAGAACAAATATTGCCTGTATTGTTATCTTTGAAGGTTTTATTGAATCCACCAACTAAGGTTATGGGAGCACCATTTGCAAACGGAGAACCTGAGATAGTTGAGCCATTTGTGGGTTGTACAGCACCATTATCATACATCACTAAATTTGTGCCGTTAATATTTATTTCTGTACGAAAAATTCCCGCTCCTGCAAAAGCAGCAATAGAGGTGATGACTAATAAAAAAGTCAATAAAATTCTGTTCATTTTATCTGTATGTTAATGGATTCACGCTAAAATTATCACATTATTAACTAAAAATCAAGGGTTTAGGTTTACAGAACCGCCAGAAATGAAATTTATTTTCCCATTTCCTAAATATTCTACCTTTTTTGCCTGTTCCGAGGTTCTTACATTCACCACATGATTACCTTTGATTGTTACGGTATCGGTCATTTTGGGAACTCGTCCACACGCCCATGTGAGAGGGTCTGTCCACTCGCCCGAAGCGATGGTTTCTACTGTGTTGGTCGCACAAGTTTCTTGTACCCAAATGGCATAACTTTTGGCGGGCAATGAAATAAAAATTCTACCTAATTCATCCGTAACTGCCTGACTGAAAGAGGATTTACGTAGAATGTCATTGAATTTTGTCCCAGCAATATTTACCGTATTATTTCGCCTCTGAATGCCGTTGCGAGTGTCCGTAATTTTATGATCAACTTTCAAAGAATCCGTCCCAAAATTAATGGCAACAATTATCTCTTTTCCACCTTTTGAGCCTGTGGCACTCAACTGATAAATCATCGCTTTATTGGCTGAACCTTTGATATAATTGTTGGGTGCTGGTACGGTGTTTCCATAATTATTCAAATAATCCACGCTTTGCGAACCGTTGATGTAGGTTTTTGAAATTTGCAATAATTTATCAATCTGAGTTTTGTAGGCGGGTTTTCCTTGTGGATAATAGTCGTAATAAAGGGTATCTGTGCCTATTACAAAAATCTTGCGGGGTTGTCCGTTAATGGTTGCCGTTTGAGCTTGCGGATAACCGTAATAATCTGGATAAAAAATCGTGGGAACACCTAACTGGTTGTTAGTCAGCAAGAAAGTATATCCCAAAATAGCATTATTGAAAACCAAAGCATCCCAATCGTTGGGATTATTGGAACGAAAATCGTGGTTATTCAAAAACGGAACGATGTTAAAACCACTCACGCCATTGGCTTTGAGATTTCCTCCGAAAGCATCTCTGGGGTCGGCGTTATTGTCGAGAGCCGCCTTCAATTTATCTCGTACCAAAAAGTCAAAAACTTTGGGTTGAATAGCCGCTCGTGCATTTACATTCATGCGGGCATTGACGGCATTAAGCCAATTTTTCTGACCATTAACATCCGCCCCGTACCATTCTCCAACAACCATATCAGGAATTTTATTATCGGCGTGCATCGCATTCAATAAATCTCCCACAAAATCTGGCGTAAAGTGCTTGATGGCATCCATTCTGAGTCCTCTTACCCCAATATCCCACGACCATTTTGTCCACGCAATGAGCGTATCACGGGTTTGGGGTTGAAATTGGTCGTAGTCATAAAAGAAAAGCATCGAATCCCAATCACCACTCAAAAAAGTAGTTGAAGCATTGGCAGAATTGGGCTTGAAAGCCTCAAAATTCATTCCTCCACGTCCACTCGGGAGGTTGTTGAAATTGGTATAAGTTTGGTACTGCAACTGATTCACCACATCCCCAGCGGCAGGCATTCCAGAAGTATTGGTTCTAAAAATTCCATAAATTCGATGGTCAGAATATCCACCATTTCCTGTATTGGTCAGATAGATAGTAATAGTATCTCCCGAAGCGTTAAAGTCTGATGCTGAGAGGTTTAACTGAAATTCATCGACATTACAACTCACTGCACCCGCTTCTACGGTGGCATTCATGGTTCTGCCCAAAGTTATTAATGTGCTTGCAGAACTTGGCGAACAATTTGCTCCTCCGTTGGGTTCAACTTCATTTTGGTCAGGTAAATTTAGATTACTTCTGACGTTGGTTTCAGCATAAAATTTGTAAGTTTTTCCATTAAATCCGCCATCATTAGTTTTGGAAGCAACTTTGAAAAAATATGTACCTACCCCATTGCCCGAAGCACCACCCACGGGCAAAATACAACGAACTCTGTCAGAAGGAAATGGAGCTTTTCCGACTGCCATGTGCGTAGTAATGTAAGCCTTTACGGCAGAATTATTCTCCGCTTTTCCGCCGTCTCGATGGTTATAAATCATATCTCCCACAGGCTTAATCCCTTGATTAGCAAACTCTTGCATCATGGCATTAAACTTTGGGCGAGTACCCAAGCCCGTTGTGGTATTACCCATAAATAAATCTTTGGGGTCATAACCATTCGACTTATTGCCAAAACTCGCAGGTACGTGCGGAGGAAACCAAATATGTGAAATTCCCGCCGATTTCATATCAGCCGTTTTTATCCGCAAAGTATCTGCCCACGATGCCCCATGACCCGTTTTTGGATAATCCCAATACCAGGCTTGCATCATCACTTGCGGGTCGGGCAAAGACACGGACACGCAAGGCGTTGGGCGAGTAGTGGAAAAAGTAACCGCAATTGTAGTTCCCGTAGTGGAATTTGGAACGGCAAAACGAGAGGCACTTTGAGCCAATAAATCAACGGTTTGATTACCCGCACCGTCCGTAAAAATGACGTTGATACTGTTTACACCCATGAAGGTATATTTGTACCAATCACCACAATCTTGGGTCATGTTTACGCCTGGGAAGGTAGTCGAATAGCCACCCGCTGGCAAGGGATTCCAGAAGTAAATCTTAGCATTCGCCCACGTAGAGGGCTTTTTGAAGTACATTGTGAATTCTTGTTGAGCGAAAGAATCGAAAGAAAATAAGCCTAAACAGAAGACAAGTAGGGAATACTTTTTCAGTAATTTTGAAAAAGAGAAGGCGGTATTTTTTTTGTTCATGTTTATAAAAATGGGCTAATGGTATCCCTAAAAAAGATTCAAATTTATCTAAAAAAAAGGAGATTAAAAAGGTGAAAAATTAATTGGCAGTTATAATTTTATCAATCCTAATTTTTACCGTAAATTGCTCAAAAATAAACAATTATGACCATAGAATTAAGAAGTGACACTTTCACAAAACCGAGTAAAGCCATGTTGGAAGCCATGTTTTCGGCAGAAGTTGGAGACGATGTTTTTGAAGAAGATTATACCGTAAAAGCACTTGAAGAAAAGACCGCAAAGATGTTTGGTTACGAAGCTGGACTTTTTTGTACATCAGGTACAATGACTAACCAAATTGCGATAAATGTTCATGTAAATCAGGGTGATGAAGTGATTTGTGATGCCCTCTCGCACGTATATCTGTATGAGGGTGGAGGCATTGCAGCAAACTCATCGGCTTCGGTGAATTTACTACATGGCAATCGTGGAAGATTAACGGCTGAACAAATCTCGGAAGCCATCCACGATGACAATGTTCATCATCCAGTTTCAAGGTTAGTCTCTTTGGAAAATACCGTCAATAAAGGCGGAGGATGTTATTATCAACTATCTGAAATTCAAAAGATTAAACAAGTTTGTCAAGAAAAGAATATGGCTTTGCATTTAGACGGGGCAAGACTTTTTAATGCTTTGGTAGAAACTAATGATGCTCCTTTGGAATATGGAAAAGCCTTTGATTCTATTTCAATTTGTTTGTCAAAGGGCTTAGGAATTCCAGTAGGTTCGGTGCTTTTGGGAACGACAGATTTCATCAAAAAAGCCCGAAGAGTTCGTAAGCGTTGGGGAGGTGGTTGGCGACAAGCGGGCTACTTAGCCGCCGCTGGAATTTATGCTTTGGATAATAACATCGAAAGACTAAAAGACGACCATGCAAGAGCCAGAGAAATTGGTAAAATCATGGAAGGTATTTCGGAAGTTGAGGAGATTTATCCAGTCGATACCAACATCGTGATTTTTAGATTAAATAACAAAATCTTAGCCTCAGATTATGTTAGAAAAATAGAAGAAAAAGGAATAAAAGCCTCTCCTTTTGGAAAACATTTGGTTCGTTTTGTAACGCATTTGGACTTTACGGATGAGCATTTAGGGGCGTTTCGTGAGAGGATGGCTATGTAACCATTTAAATATCTGAGACTTTCCTTAATTTTCACTTTTTCTCAATACCCAAAATTTTCTTTATTTTTAAGAGAAAAACAATTACTCCTACACCAGAGGCAAAGAAATAATAAATCCCAAGCATATATACAAAGTCATTGTTAAGAAATTGTGCTAATTTGAACAGAAGATAAGTTAAGGCTATGTAACCGTAGATTGTCCCCATCAATAAAAAAATATACGACTTTGTTTTGCGAGCGTATAAAAACAGGCATACACACAAGGCAACCGTAATTGTAGCATACACAATCCCGTAGCCTTCGTGATTAAATGTCCCAGTCAAAGCCGCAATCAAAGTCAAATTACTTCCCAACAAAAGATAGGTAAACGAAAAGTGTTTTTTGAGATTTTTGAATTCTGAAACCAAGCCAATTGCCGATAAACCTAAGCCCAAAAGTATAGCTGTATTCAGGAAATTAGGAGCATAAAAATCATTGGCAGAAAGTACCGAAAGCGGAGCAATAGACACACCTACCCAGGAAGCAAAAGCCGTAATTGCCATTGAAAGTACGCCTCGATGGTCGAAGAAATAAGCACAGGAAAAGAACAAGATTGCTGGAATAAACGTAACTAAGCCATATTTTAACCCAAACAAATCATATTGAAATTGTAAATATCCTTCTAAAATCAGAAATAATGTACAACCTAATAAAAGAACAAAATCTGCAAACTGACTTAGGTTTTTGACCTCCTCCCAAGTAAATTTTTGCCTTTTTAAATACGAAAACACAAAGCAAGCAATCGTGGCAAGGGCAATTAGAGCTACAATGACACCGTGTCCAATAGTATCAATATTTTGGTAAATCAAAATACCCAAACCACTCGTGAGCAAGGTGATTCCTAAATATAAAAATGTCCTTAACTCGTAATGAAGCGAAAAAGGCTTTGTCTTTTCATATTCCGAAACGACATTACTTTGTTCAGAAGAAAGTAAGCCTTTTTCTTGGAGATTTTGGAGGATAGTTTGGGGTTTCATGGATTATTTTTGGGCAAGATTAAATCTTTTTCTTTTGTGAAGATACTGAAAAAAATATTCTCCTTCAAATATCATCTTTCTGTGGTAAATTTGAGAAATCATCAAATAATTATTCGCTCAAAAAATGCCCCCAGAAAAAATAGAACTTCCGCCAAAATATTACTTGACCTATTTTCAGTATCTCATTGATTTTGTCAAGAAGAAATATCAACATATTCTCAACGAAACTGAACAGCAATTTCTCTCAGATTTTGAGGCTTTGACGGAGGATGAAAAATGCCTTTTTATTCGTTTTTGTAACCGTACAGGCTCTTTTTTTAGAACGGAGAAATTGAAATATGCTGAAATAGAAAACATCCCAGAATCACTTAATGACTTGATTGACAAAGGTTTCGTTGAACCACTTTCCGAAAATCATCTCACAGAAGCGGCGGATGTTTTGGATATTTTTAGTAAAGCTGAATTGATTGAATTAGCCAAAATGCTCAACCTCGAAACCCGTGGAAAGGCATCTTTGAAGAAGGAAGAAGTCTTGGATTGGCTTTTGATGATTACTGATTGGCAAGAAATTGTAGATTGGATAGCCGAAGCCCCCCCCGCCCCCAGAGGGGGAGCTTTCGACCCCGAGTCAGGCGAGTTCAAAAACTCCCCCTCTGGGGGTTGGGGGGCTGTCGTGCGAGTGCAGAAAGAAACGGAAGTTCAGATGCTCAAATTCCTTTTCTTTGGCTCTCGGCATGGCGATATGACCGAATTTGTAACCCGTGATTTGGGTTTTCAGTCCTACGAAAAATTTGATGAAGACAAGATGGTGGCGTACTTCCAAACTCGTCAGGAAGTGGAGGATAAATTGAAAGTAAGCCTCGCTCGTGAGGATTTTTATTTGATGCAACAAGCTGAAATTGAGATACTTGATATTTATAATTGGTTCATGGATTGGACAGAAAAGCACCGAAAGGAACTATCAGAAATCGCTATCTCAACCTATGGAACGTTCTCGCTGAAAGTGGCTTTGTACTTAGAAAAAAAGAAAGCCTTAGACGAAGCCCTCACGGTTTTCAGACTCACCGAAGAATCGCCCTCACGAGAGCGACAAGTCAGGATTTTGGATAAACAAAAGAATCAAGAAGAAGCAAAAGCTCTCTGTGAACTCATTTTAGCCGAACCCAAAAACGCCACGGAACAGTTTTTTGCCGAAGATTATTTGAATCGGATTGAGGCACAATTACTAAAAAAGAAGTCCAAAAAAGCCGTAACGCAACAATTACACAATTCAGAATCCATCACAATTCCAGCATCATGGAAACGACAGGTCGAATTTGGCGTGATTGATTATTACCAAAACAGAAATATGAAGGCTGAATTTACCGAAAATCACCTTTGGCGGAGTCTGTTTGGTTTGCTGTTTTGGGACATTATTTTTGATACCGATTCCTTAGCGATTCATCACCCTTTGCAACGTTCACCTTCGGATTTATTCAAGCCCACTTTCTTTGAAAAACGCAAAGAGAAAATGGAAGAACGCCTTAAAATGTTGGAAGATGAAGATGCCACAACGGTTTATATGAATCGTATTTTCTTTGAAAAATTTGGACTGACAAATCCGCTTGTGGAGTGGTACGGAGGGCTTTTTCCTTTGATTTTGACTGTTTTAGAAAAACTTTCTCCTGAACAAATCACGCTAATTACCTTGGAAATGGCAAAGAATTTACGTCAAAACCTAAGAGGATTTCCAGACCTTTTCATCTGGGCGGATGGAGAATACAGTTTTATTGAAGTAAAATCTCCAACGGATAGTCTTTCTAATCAACAGCTTTTTTGGTTGCGGTTTTTTGAGAGTATTAATGTGAGGTCGAAGGTTTTGCGGGTGGAGTGGGCTGTTGAATTGTCTGAACTATGATTTATGGGATTACAAGATTTTAAGATTGTAGAGATAGAGTTTCGATGTTGTTTTTAATCCTAAAATCCTTTAATCTTGAAAATCATGGTTCAGACAGTTTTCAAGCAAAAGCCTTTTCAATCTGTTCTTTATTTTTCAACAAAATAGAAGCCACGTCAAAAATATCATCTTCGGAAGAATCGAATGATTGACTCACACAATAAGTTTGATTAAAGTAAACCACAAAAAACCAGAAACGCCCAACCACATAACAACCATAAATTGGATGATTTTCTTGATTGAGAGAATGTGCAGTTACCATCGCAATCAATAATTGTCCGAGAGGGTCATTATCTCTTTTCAGTTCTTGTTTATACTCGTGAAGAAAGAAAAAAGGCTGTTTGGGAGCTGATTTACCCGTTGCGACCATAAAATCTACTTCCCCCGAAAGAAGCATCCCTTCGTATTCAGAAGATAATTTTCGATTCAAAAACGTACGATATTTTCCAAAATCATCAAACCCAATTGCATCTAATAACGGGATGAGATAATGAGCTTTCAATTCGTCTTCGTTGAGGTATTCTATTTTACGACTTAATTCATTTTTAAAATAAACCAATTTCTCTCTCAGTGGGTCTGAAATGACATTTTTACTGCCTAACCAGTCTTTCATCAAATCGAATTCATACACACGATTGACCGCAAAAGTATTTTCTACTTCTTCCGATGTCCAATATTTGAATGATTTTGTTTTCTTTAACATGATTAAGATTTTTTACAAAAATAAGAAAATTGACTCAAAAATTGAAAAATAATTTCAAATCGAAATCATAAAAAACTGGTTATTAATTACAAGGAAATCCCCAATAACTAATAACCAGTTTCTAATAACCAATCCCTACGTATTCGCTTTATCCACTTGTCTCTGCATCATCGCTCTATACTTCGCTGCCTCTGGGAGTTTTGCATTTTCCAGACCTTCCACGATAATATTCATCTCATAAAGTGCCGATTGAATATCACGGCTATCGCTATTTCTTCTATCATTTAAGTAATAATCCAAAGATTTATTATTTCGATTCATCATTATGTCCGCAATTTTCAAAGCACTTTTTGTATCTCCTGCACCTGCGTATAGGGCTACAAAATTGGCGGATAATTGGTCGTAAGGAATTACGTTATCAGGCATTTTTGCAATACAGAAATCCAAGGCAGCTTTGGCTTTGTCCATTTTACCCTCACGGATTAATTGGTCAGTAAGACGTAAGAAACTCAAACGTGCCGTTACGATAGGCACTTGCAAATAGAAATCTGAATGATAATACACTTTTGGATTATCTAAATTTTTCCAGAACATCTTTTTCGTCAAATTCTCAAACATAATATCCGAATTCGTAAAACCATCTTTTGCTCCTGGTACTTTTACAGGCAATAAACGATAAGCATATCCTTCTAACTGCATATATTCTTTCAGATTCAAGTAACTTGCTGTTGGTAAGGTACTTGCAAAATAAATAGGGCGTTTCCAACCTTGGGCAGCATTCTGAGCAATCATGTCTAATTGTGCTAATTCAGGTTTCATGATTCCACCTTTCCCAGCTGACCAAGACATTTGTTCTGTCAAAAATGGCTCTAAATCTTTTGAAACAAAACCTGCCTTTTTGATTGCTTCCACGTTCACGGGCAAGAAAAGATTTTCGGTAGGTAATGTATTGATCATCGAACCGTCTTGCAAAGGCACTTTGATGGCTTCGCTACCGTCGCTAATCAATTTCATGTACTCTTGAAGATTGATACCATCTTTTACATTCGGATTTTCGTAGAACATAATTTGCTCGTTCAATCCTTCTCTCAAAATCTCTTTCGGCAATGACATCGGTAAAGGTTGCGACTCATACGTTTTGCGTTTCATTTGGTCGATGTACCAATCTGTACCCAACAATGAAAGGTTACATACACGAACGTCTGTACGGTAGCCCTCAACCTCCTGCACGTACCACAATGGGAAAGTATCATTATCGCCCCCAGTAAACAGAATGGCATTTTTTGCACAAGAATTTAATAAATTTTTCGCAAAATCCACTTGGTGATAACGGTCACTACGGTCATGATCGTCATAATTTTGTTGTATCAAAATGGCTGGTACTACGGCAGTTACTACCGTTGCAACCGCACCCGTTACTACAGAATTTGAAATAAATTTGCCTAATAATTCCGCAATTTGCATAACACCCAATCCAATCCACAAGCCAAAGAAATAAAACGAACCTACGTAGATATAATCACGTTCACGGGGTTCTGAGGGTGGCGAGTTCAAGAATACAACCAAGGCTAAACCCGTCAAAAGGAACATTAAAGTAGTAGTCAAAAAGTCTTTTTCCCCTTTACGAACCAAGAGGATAAATCCTAAAAGTCCCAAAATTAAGGGCAACCAGAAGTAATTATTATGTGCTTTATTTTTGGCTAATAATTCGGGCAATTCTCCTTTGCGAGTATAATCAATCACGCCCGCATCCTGCACATCACTTTCACGACCTACAAAATTCCAGAGGAAATAACGCATATACATATGTCCCATCTGATGTTTGAACATAAACATCAGGTTATCACCAAAACTTGGTTTCTCGCCCGCTGCCAAGCCTAACATTTCCTCGTACAATTGAATATGTTGAGGTGTACCACTATACACACGAGGCAATAACATTTGCCCGTCTTTTGCATATTTCACTTTTTGCTTATAGTCATAAATCTCATATCTACCATCCTTCATTTTATAAACAGGAGCACCATTTTCTACATCCTCAGCCGTTGCAGTATAAATTGGACCATATAATAATGAACGCTCACCGTATTGTTCACGCTTCAAATATTTTACGTAATTCAAGATATTACTTGGGTCATTTTCGTTGATGGGCGTATTGTAAGTTGAACGAACCAAAGCCAAAGTATAGCCCAAATATCCAATCAAAACGAAGACTAAGGAAAGTAAAGCAATGTTTAAATTAACTTTTCCTTTTTGAATAGAATGACGAATTCCGAAAAAGAGCGAACCAATCAAAAGAACCAAGAAAACGGTTACACCCGCACCATAAGGTAATCCAAGACCATTGGTGAAAATTAATTCAAACTGAAAAGCGATGGAAGGAATCCCTGGAATAATCAACGAGTTAATGATTCCTAAGATTAAAAAACCTGCAAAGAGGGCAATAAAACCGCCTTTGTAAGTTGGCTTTGCATTTTTCTTGAAATAATAAATCAACGCCAAAGCTGGCACCGTCACCAAATTCAATAAGTGGACACCGATTGATAGTCCAACGATATAGGCAATCAAAATCAACCAACGATTTGCCGCTCCTTCGTCCTCAATTAATTCCCATTTGAAAGCCGCCCAAACGACCAAAGCCGTAAAGAAAGACGACATGGCATAAACCTCCGCCTCAACCGCCGAGAACCAAAAAGTATCTGAAAAGGCATACGCCAACGAACCGATAACACCCGCACCCAAAAGCGTAAGTGATTGCCCCATTGAGAGTTCTGAGAAAGTTTTGTTATAAATTTTACGTCCAATCATTACAATCGTCCAGTGCATAAACAGAATCGTGAAAGCACTCGAAAGCACCGACATCATGTTTACCCAAAAGGCAACCTTCGTAACATCCGACCCCGCCAAAAGTGAGAACATACGTCCCAAAAGCAAGAAAATAGGAGCCCCAGGAGGGTGTGGAACTTGGAGTTTGTAAGCACAGGCGATAAACTCACCACAGTCCCAAAAGGAAGCAGTTGGTTCGACAGTAGCCGTAAAAACAAATAAGGAAATGGCAAAAACGACCCAACCCGTAAGGTCATTGATTTTTTTAAAATTATTCATTGAGGATTTGTTTGCTGTTAATTAGCTATGTGGCAATAATATTACCAAAAATACAAAATATGATTGGCTTGTGAAGAATTAGAAAGTTAAAATGTGTTAATTAGCACTGTTTTTAACATTTTGTAATGAAAAGAAAACACCTCACAGTATTAAGTGAGGTGCTTGAAAGAATGTCTTTTTTGAAAATATTATTTAGTAGCAAGTCTAATTGACTCAATTTGCTCGATACTTATATCAGTAATTTTTGAAATAAAACTATTATCAGCCCCTTCATATATCAACTTTTTAACGATTTCAATGTTTCTATTCATCATGGCTTCTTCTACTGCGGTGTCCATAACATTCTTTAAATCACGATAATATTTTACAGAATCTTGATAAGCCCTTTGCTCATTATCATCGTATTTTGCTATTTCTGCAACTTCAAAAAGTCTTAAAAATAAATCCTCCTTTAATTTATCAGGTATTCGATCCAATTTTGGAAGATTTTTTAATACGTACAACCATTTATCATAATGAGTTTCGAGTTCATCAATAGTTTTATTAAACTTGGGCATTTCAAGATAAATAAACTTTAATTTGTCATAAAATAGTTCTTTTGTTTCTATATCTAACAACTGAATGTCGTGACGAAGTTTATCCTTATGAAATTGATTTTCATCGAATTCAAAATCCATAATTGAAATTGTATAAACTGCATTTAGTTTATAATCCCAATCCCCCTTTGATGCTTGTTCTTGAATAGGAAATGTAGAATAATAAATACTCCTATCTTTGAAAAACTTTTGCTTTGCTTTTTGTAACTCTACAATAAATTTCTCTCCTTTTGAATTTTGACAATATAAATCAAAAATAGCTTTTCTATCGGCTTCGGTAGCTCCTAATTGTTCAGATTTAATAAAAGTTAAATCTGTCAATCCACCTCTATCTTCCAATAATCCATTCAAGAAGTCAATTAATAAATCCTTATTAGCTTCTTCCCCGAAAAGTTTTTTAAACCCAAAATCGGTAAATGGATTAATATATTTTTCTTTCATGATTATTTCTATTGTGAATTATCACTCTTCAAAATATTAATATTTATTTGGCTTTATCAAAATTACAATCCCTCAAACTGACGTAAAAAACGTACATCATTTTCAGTAAATAATCGCAAATCTTTGATTTGATATTTCAACATCGTGATACGCTCAATACCCATTCCGAAGGCAAAACCAGTGTATTCCTTTGAGTCTATTCCGCACTGTTCCAATACGTTAGGATCTACCATACCAGACCCTGCAATTTCGACCCATCCCGAATATTTACAAACATTACACCCTTTTCCTTTACAGATTAAACAGGTAATATCAATTTCCGCCGAAGGTTCAGTAAATGGAAAATACGAAGGACGATAACGCACTTTGGTATCTTGTCCAAACATCTCTTTGGCGAAATAATAAAGCGTGTCTTTCAAATCCTTAAATCCTACATTTTTATCCACATAAAGCCCTTCTACTTGATGAAAAAGGCAATGAGCTCTGGCTGAAATTGCCTCATTACGATACACACGCCCAGGCATGATGGAACGTAAAGGCGGTTTTTGATTTTGCATCAAACGAATCTGCACGTTTGATGTATGCGTTCTCAAAAGAATATCGTCCGCTACTTCTCCACCTTTCTTTTCGATGAAAAAAGTGTCCTGCATCTCACGGGCAGGGTGGTTTTCGGCAAAATTTAGAGCCGTAAAATTATAAAAATCCGATTCGATTTCAGGTCCATCTGACACATTGAAACCCATCTTTGCAAAGATTTCAATGATTCTCGCACGTACCAAGGTCAAGGGATGAATTGTTCCGTTTTCGTAGGGAATATTGGGAAGAGTCAAATCAAATTCAATCGCAACGGATTTATCCTGAGACGATTCCATCAAGGTTTGAAACTCGTTGAATTTGTTTTGAGCTAAATCTTTCAAAGCGTTCAACTCTTGTCCAACGGCACGGCGGTCATCTTGTGGGACATTTTTTAATCCATCAAAAAGGTCTCCAATTACGCCCTTACGCCCTACATAAGCAATACGGAATGCTTCGAGTTGCTCTTTATTGTCAATCTGAAAATCAGCGATTTGCTGTTGTATTTCTTTAATCTTGTCTTGCATAGTGCAAAATTAGTAATTAGTGATTAGATTTTTTACAGATTATTCTATTCAAATAAAAAAAGGTGAGCCAATTTGACTCACCTTCCTCTATTTCACTACAATTTTTTTCTTCAATAAAAACGCTGGAATATTAATCGTCAGCCCTTCTAAAATCTCTATATCTTTATTCCAATCTTGCACAATCCATGATTCTAATTTATCATCAGCAATTAGAATTGTTTTAGTTGCTGTGTTAATCCAAATGACCCTTTCAACGCCAAAATCGAGTAATTTTCTAACTTTTTTGTAAACATAAGTATCTACTCCACCAATATCAGAAGTATCTGCCGTTACATCAACTTCGATAGCAATTTTGGCTGGAACATCCGCATAATGTTCATCAATATCACTTCCAGGCAATGTTTCTGTATCAAAAACTAAAACATCTCCTGCTAAATTATTGGATTTATCTAAATGAATACCTGCCTCATGTCCGAGTACCGTAAATAATTCTTCATCTAAAAAATTAATCAATATAGTGGTTAAATATGTAACAATATAACTCTGTAATTTACTACTACCCATTATTTCTTCTGCTTGTTTTTTGCCTGATAATACGTCTCTGAATCCTTTGTAATAGATGGGTTGCCCATCCATTATTTCGTAAATGAGATAATCAGGCACATTTCGAGGCTTTGGGCGATGCCTCATGTATGGAGCTATTTTAGATGCTATCATCGTATTTTCTATTTTCAAAACCAAAGATATAAATTTTCAATATAAAACCCAAGTATCCTTAGAACCTCCCCCTTGTGAAGAATTTACAACTAACGACCCTTTCCGCAAAGCTACACGAGTAAGCCCCCCAGGAATCACCTCAACGCCATTTCCATAGAGAATGTACGGACGTAAATCCACATGGCGACCTTCGGCGTGGTCATCAATCAGACAGGGAACTCTTGATAAAGAAATCGTTGGTTGAGCAATATAATTTCGTGGATTTGCCTTGATTCTTGCCTTGAAAATCTCTTGTTCTTCTTTGGTCGATTTTGGACCAATCAACATTCCATAACCGCCCGCTTCGTTGGCTTCTTTCACCACTAATTTTTCAATATTTTCTAAAACATATTTACAGTCATCTTCTTCTCCACAGATATAGGTTTCGACATTTGGCAAAATGGCATCTTCACCCAGATAGTATTTGATGATACGAGGAACATAGGCATAAATCACCTTATCGTCCGCAACACCCGTACCTGGGGCATTGGCAAGGGCGATTCTACCTTTTTTATACACCTCAAAAATCCCAGGAATGCCAATCATCGAGCGTGGATTGAAGGCGGTTGGGTCGAGGAAAGTATCATCAATCCTTCGGTAAATCGTATCTACAATCTGAAAGCCTTTGGTCGTCCTCATTTTTACGTAACCATCGTGTACTACCAAATCACGAGCATCGACCAACTCAACACCCATTTGTTGTGCCAAATACGAATGCTCAAAATAGGCAGAATTATAAATCCCAGGGGTTAAAACACACACCGTTGGATTGGGTCTGCCTGAGATATGCTGCAACATTTGGAGCAATTTATTTGGATAATCAGAGATGGATTGCACACGAGTTTTACCCAAAACCTCTGGAAAAGTTCGCTTCAATAATTCCCGATTTTCGAGCATATACGACACGCCCGACGGGCAACGAAGATTGTCTTCCAAAACCATAAATTTACCATCATCACCCCGAATCAAATCCGTGCCTGTGATGTGTATATAGATGCCCTTGGGCGGACGAATGCCTATGCAAGGACGAAGGAAATCTTTGGAAGTTTCAATCAATTCACGGGGAACTATGCCGTCTTTCAGAATCTTTTGGTCGTGATAAATATCGTCCAAAAACATATTTAAAGCCTGAATACGTTGAATCAGCCCACGTTCTGTCCGTTTCCAGTCCTCAGCTTCGATGACTCTCGGGATTATATCAACGGGCATGATTCTTTCCGTACCTTCGTTTTCGGAATAGACATTAAAAGTAATTCCCATTGCCATCAAAGAGCGTTCTGCGGCTTGATGTCGGCGGATAAATTCCTCTATTTTGAGTTGCTCCGTACGTTCCTTAAATGCCTCATAGCCCATACGGACATTGCCGTTTTCATCAAACATTTCATCGAAGAATCCTTCGGTATTATAATTGTCGTAACTGAAATTCATAGGTTCTAATTTTCTTGTTTCTCTAATTTAGTAGATTTGTGGTGTTTTTCAAAATTTAATGTTTGGCGGAGGGTGAATTGAGGATAAATACTTAGAGATTGGCTACACAGATAAGGCAGATTTTATCCGTGACAGGTGTCTTCACTTGTCAAATGAAACAAGAATAAAATGTTTTACATAAAATTCTAAAAATCAGTCAGTTGTAGAACTGGCTGATTTTTTTTGTAATATTTTAAGGATTGGGATTGGGATTTTAAAAATAAAGCCTTAATTTTGCAGTCCGAAATAACGGAAAATGGTTTCGTAGCTCAATTGGATAGAGCATCTCACTACGGATGAGAAGGTTTGGGGTTCGAATCCCTACGAGATCACACTTAACCCTTCATACACTGTGTATGAAGGGTTTTTTATTGAAATGGTGAGTAAGTGGGATAGTGAAAAATATTTTGAAAAAATCGAAAATATTTTTCACTATCCCATTTTTTTCTGAAATTGTAAGTAAATTTTACTAATCTACCGAATTGTCTGAAAGATGATTCCTATCAAAACCATGAAATTAATAGACTCTTGTTCACCTTTGCCTCATTGCTTTTCTGATACTTTCCGTATCAATTCTTAATTAATCAACTCATTTTTTATTTAAAATCATAGCGTGAAAGCACGCAAAGCGTATGTTTGAACAAACTTTTAAAAATATTGACGACCTTCTTTACAAAGATTCAGGAGCGGATAGTGAATTGGATTATATCGGGCAGACTTCTTGGGTGATGTTTTTGCGATACCTTGACGAACTGGAACAGGACAAAGCTGACCAAGCTGAATTGGAAGGCAAAGAATACACGTATATCCTTGATGAAGAATACCGTTGGGGTACTTGGGCAATGCCTAAAAACGAAGACGGTAAATTAGATATTCATAAAGCTATGACGGGCGTTGATTTGGTGCAATTTGTGGATTTGAAATTGTTTCCTTACTTGGCTGGGTTCAAGTTGAAAAACATGGATAATCCTCAGACGATTCAGTATAAAATCGGTGAGATTTTCTCTGAACTCAAAAATAAAATTCAAAGTGGTTATAACCTCCGTGAGATTTTGGGTTATGCCGATGAATTGCCTTTTCGGAGTAATACCGATAAGCACGAATTGAGTCATTTGTACGAAACGAAAATCAAAAATATGGGTAATGCAGGGCGTAATGGTGGACAATACTACACGCCACGACCCCTTATCCGTGCGATGATTGCGGTGATTAAACCCAAAATTGGCGAGCGTATTTATGATGGTGCTGTCGGTTCGGCTGGCTTCCTTTGTGAGGCTTATGAATATTTGACCCGTGACCGTGAAAGCCTGACGACTACCGATTTGGAAACCCTCCAAACCAAGACTTTTTACGGAAAAGAGAAAAAGAATTTGGCGTATATCATCGGGATTATGAACATGATTTTGCATGGTATTGAAGCCCCTAACATCATCCATACCAATACGTTGTCTGAAAATATTTCTCAGATTCAAGAGAAAGACCGTTACCATGTAATCTTCGCCAATCCTCCCTTTGGTGGAAAAGAACGCCCCGAAGTGCAACAGAATTTTGATATAAAAACGGGTGAAACGGCTTTCCTTTTCTTACAACATTTTATCAAAAACTTGAAAGCGGGTGGTAGGGCTGCCATTGTGATTAAGAATACCTTTTTGAGTAATTCAGACAATGCTTCGGTATCGCTCAGAAAGCATTTATTAGAAACCTGTAACCTCCATACCGTGTTGGATATGCCCGCAGGTACGTTTACGGGTGCGGGTGTGAAAACGGTAACGCTATTTTTTACCAAAGGAGAACCTACGCAAAGTGTTTGGTACTATCAGTTTGATGCAGGGCGAAGCATGGGTAAAACCAATGCTTTGAACGATGTGGATATGCAGGAGTTTATTACGCTCCAAGCAACGAAACCCAACACAGAAAAAAGTTGGAGCATCAAGATTGCCGATGTACAAACGCATAACTACGACCTCAGCGTAAAGAACCCAAACACGCCCGAAGAAGCACCGCTAAGAAGCCCAATGGATATTTTGACAGAAATGCAAAGCCTTGATGTTGAGACAAATGAGATTTTATTGACGATTAAAAATTTGATTTGATGCTGATTGGACAAATTGTGCAACGCACCGTTGCACATTTGTCCTGATTAGCTTGACAAGAAATAGCAAATGGAAAACAAACCCACTTTACAAAATAATCTTTTACTCACTGACGTACTGGCTATTTTGCAAACAGCCAGACAAAAAGCATACAGTGCCGTCAATACGGCTATGGTGCAAGCCTATTGGTTGATGGGCAAACGGATTGTGGAAGAAGAACAAAAAGGAGAGCAAAAGGCTGTTTATGGAGAGGCATTACTTAAAAATCTGTCAGTAGCATTAACGGCTGAATTGGGAAAAGGATTTTCGTATGCCAATCTTAGAAATTTTAGACAATTCTATCTCACTTATCCTGATGCTGAGATTTGCTACGCAGTGTGTAGCAAATTGACATGGAGTCATAATCGCCTGATAATGAGAGTAGAAAATCCTGATGCAAGAAATTATTATTTGGAAGAATGTGCCAATCAAAATTGGAGTACACGCACCTTAGAACGAAATATCAATACTTTTTACTACCAAAGGTTATTGTCTTCGCAACAAAAACAGGATATACAAACGCCCGAAAAAACGGACGTAAATGATTTTATCAAAGACCCTTACGTTTTTGAGTTTTTGAATATCCCCGAACCTTTTGCTACCTTAGAAAAAGACATAGAAAGTGCCTTGATTGAAAATTTGCAGGCTTTTTTGTTGGAATTGGGTAAAGGCTTTTCGTTTGTGGGAAGACAATTTAGAATTTCTACCGAAACGAGCCACTACTTTATTGACCTTGTTTTTTATAATTATTTACTCAAATGTTTTGTGCTTTTTGACCTAAAAACAACCAAACTGAGCCACCAAGATACGGGGCAAATGGATATGTATATCCGTATGTTTGACGACCTCAAAAAACAAGATAACGACAACCCTACCATTGGGATAATACTCTGTGCCGAAAAAGATGAAACCGTTGTGAAATACAGTATTTTGAAAGAACACAAGCAACTATTTGCTACTAAATATATGCCCTATTTGCCCACAGAAGAAGAACTAATTGCGGAAATAGCCCGTGAAAAACGATTGATTCAAGAAAAAAATGACAAATAACATGAGAAAAGGATGGGAAATAAAAAGGCTAAAAGAAGTTTGTGAAAAAATTACAGATGGTACTCATCAAACGCCTACATATTTTGATAGTGGATATATTTTCCTATCATCAGGAAATGTAACAAGTGGAATAATCAATTGGGATAAAATCAAATACATAGATGAACAGCAACATTTAGAAATGCAAAAGAGGGTATCTCCTAAAATTAATGACATCCTTTTAGCTAAAAATGGGACTACTGGGGTTGCTGCAATGGTTGATAGAGATGTAGATTTTGACATATACGTTAGCCTTGCATTATTACGACCAATAAAGGTTATAACTCCGCATTATTTACTGTATTTTATCAACTCACCACTGGCAAAAGCACAATTTAATAGTAGGCTAAAAGGTGCAGGAGTACCAAATCTTCATTTAAACGAGATTAGGGAGGTTGAAATTCCTTTTCCAAATGACAAAAAAGAACAACAACGCATTGTCTCTATTTTAGATGAAGCCTTTTCTTCTATTGAGCAAGCCAAAGAGAATTTGCAACGCAATTTGCAAAATGCCAAAGAGCTTTTTCAGAGTGAAATGAATAGTATTTTTACGAATAAAGGTGAGGGGTGGGAAGAGAAAAAGTTGGGAGAAGTTTGTGAAACAATTTCTGATGGAGACCATCAACCACCTCCAAAAACAGAAGAAGGAGTACCTTTTATAACAATTTCCAATATTAACAAAGAAACAAATCGAATTGATTTCTCACATACATATAATGTTTCGACAGAATATTTTGAAAAGATAAAACCGAATAGAAAGCCTCAAAAAGGGGATGTTTTATATACGGTAACAGGCTCATACGGTATTCCAGTTTTAATAGACTTTGAAAAAAATTTTTGTTTCCAACGCCACATTGGTTTAATACGTCCAAGTAATAAACTTGATAAACAATTTCTATTTTACTGGATTTTATCTCCAAATTGTTTTAGGCAAGCTCACGACACTGCCACAGGGACAGCACAAAAAACGGTATCACTTAATTCTTTGAGAAGTTTTAAAATAAGTGTTCCAAACCTCGAAACCCAACAAAAAATTGTCCAACAACTCGACAAATTATCAACCGAGACGAAGCGATTAGAGGCGATGTATCAGCAGAAATTGGATGCTTTGGAGGAATTGAAGAAGAGTATTTTGCAGAAGGCTTTTAGTGGGGAGTTGTCTGAACGGTGATTCGTTGTGAAATTGTCTGAACTGTGATTTTTTTGATTTTTTTGATTACTATGTTTGAATCAAAAAAATCACATAAATCACAAGAATCACAGTTAAGACAGAAATCAGAAAAATCACGGAAATCACAAGAATCACAGTTAAGACAGAAATCAGAAAAAAGTCACATAAATCATACAAATCATAACGGTGCGACGTTTCGCAATCACAGTTAAGACAGAAATCACAATTTAAAAAGAAACAAAATGATAAACGAGCAGTACAAATATTCGGAACTGACTTCCAAGATTATCGGTTGTGCCATGACGGTTCATAAAGCGTTAGGAAATGGCTTTCAAGAGGTTATTTATCAAAGAGCATTGGCAATTGAAATGCGTTTGGCAGGAATTACGTTTAACCGAGAGTTTGAAATGCCCATTTTTTATCGAGAAGAACATATAGGCACAAGGCGTGTCGATTTTTTAGTAGAAGGGGTAATTTCTGTTGAATTAAAAGCAATCTTTAAGTTAGAGGATGTACATTACGCCCAAGCCATTAATTATTTAGAAGCCTATAATCTTGAAATTGGACAGCTAATAAATTTCGGAGGAACAAGCCTGGATTTTAAAAGACTTACCAATAAAAAATATAAACCATTGATTGTAAGTAATTGATAATCAAAATATTAAATTGTTAATACACTATTTTCATAGTAATCAAAAGAATCAAATAAATCATAGTTCAGACAATTATGAACGAAACCGAAACACGAGCCGAACTAATAGACCCCGCCTTAACATTAGCTGGATGGGGTGTGGTGGAGGGTAGTAAAGTCCGCAGAGAATTTCCGATTTCAAAAGGTCGGTTAATCGGTCATGGACAAAGGACAAAACCCGATAAAGCGGATTATGTACTGCAATATCGTAATCGGAATATAGGGATTATCGAAGCCAAAAAGCGGGATTCTCACTATACCGAAGGCGTTGCTCAGGCAAAAGACTACGCAGGTCGTTTGCAAGTTCGTTTCACGTTCAGTACCAATGGGTTAAGGATTTATGAAATTGATATGGACGAAGGACAGGAAAGGGATGTAAATTCCTTTCCAAGTCCCGATGAATTATGGACGATGGCTTTTGGAGCGTATCAACTCGAAAAGCCTGACAGCCAAGCACTTATCAGGAGCTTTGATGCCATACCTTTTGAAACGAAAAGTGGCGAAAAACCGCCAAGATATTACCAAGAGAATGCCGTCAATAATGTGCTTGAAAGCATTGCAGAAGGCAAAAAAAGAATACTTTTGACCCTTGCCACAGGTACTGGCAAAACAGCAGTTGCCTTTCAGATTGCGTGGAAATTGTTTAAAGCCAAATGGAACATCAATGGCGATGGACAACGTAGCCCAAGAATATTGTTTTTAGCGGATAGAAACATCTTAGCCAATCAAGCATACAGTTCGTTCAATGAATATAATGCCTTTGAAGAAGACAGTTTCAAGCGAATTACACCAGCCGAAATCACCAAGACAGGCAAAGTTCCGACTAACGCCAATGTATTTTTTACCATCTTCCAGAGCTTTGCGGCTTCGACAAGCTCAGCCACCCAAAAAGCAATTGACAAAAATGTTTCGATTGAAATAGATGAGGTGAGTTCAATTGATTTTGCAAAAGGTTATATGTATATTTTAAAATGTGTAGATGATAGTTTTTATGTAGGAAGTACAAAAGACTTAGTAAGAAGACTTCAACAACATAAAAACGGAGATGGAGAAGGGGCAAAGCATACAAAGAGTCGTTTACCTGTTAAACTCGTCTATTATGAAGGTTTTGAAAGAATAGACGAAGCATTCAATAGAGAGAAACAAGTTCAAGGATGGAGTAGAGCAAAGAAAATAGCACTTATTAAGGGAGATATGAAATCTCTTCAAGAGTTATCCAAAAGTAAAAAGTCCCCTGAGCTTGTCGAAGGGAATTTCGGACAATATCCCAAAGATTTTTTTGATTTTATTATCATAGATGAATGTCACCGAGGCGGAGCAAATGACGAAAGCAGTTGGCGGGACATCATGGAATATTTTTCTCCTGCCATGCAGTTGGGACTCACCGCCACGCCCAAACGAAAATTCAACAAAGACACCTACAAATATTTCGGTGAACCCGTTTATGTGTATTCATTGAAACAAGGAATCAACGATGGATTTTTAACGCCCTTCAAAGTAAAACAGATTGCGACAACGGGTGATGATTACATCTATACCTCTGACGATGAAGTGATTGAGGGTGAAATTGAGCAAGGAAAAGTCTATGACATAGACGAACAAAACAAGGTAATTGAACTGATGGACATAGAGGCATTCCGTGTGCGAACCTTTATGGAAATGATTGACCAAAACCAAAAAACCTTGGTATTTTGTGCTACACAGGCTCATGCGTTGGCGGTCAGGAATCTTATCAATCAAATGGCTATCAGTAAAAACCCAAACTATTGCCACCGAGTAACGGCAGATGATGGCAAATTGGGCGAGCAACATTTGAGAGATTTTCAAGACAATGAAAAGAGCATTCCAACCATTCTGACGACTTCTCAAAAGTTGAGTACGGGCGTGGATGCACCCGAAATCAGGAATATCGTTTTGCTCCGTCCTGTGAAGCAACTCATTGAATTTAAGCAGATTGTGGGCAGAGGCACACGGCTTTTTGATGGAAAAGATTACTTCACGATTTATGATTTTGTGAAAGCCTACAAAAATTTCAGCGACCCTGACTGGGACGGAGAACCCGAAGACCCAGAGCCACCGATTGAAAGACCAACGCCCCCACCAAAACTATGTACTACTTGCGGACAAAGACCTTGTATCTGTTTGAAAGAACCTGAGCCACCATGTTTAGTATGTCAGCAATCGCCTTGTGTGTGTCCATCCAGACAGATGATAAGAGTAAAATTGAGTGATGGAAAAGTGAGAGATTTGCAAAAAATGGTCAGCACCTCTTTCTGGAATCCAGATGGCAAGCCCATTTCTGCCGAAGAATTTTTAGAGAACTTGTTTGGTGAATTACCTGCATTTTTCAAGAATGAAGAAGAACTAATTGAAATTTGGCGTAAACCAGATACCAGAAAAAAACTCTTGGACGAACTCAAAGAAAAGGGCTTTGCCAAAGAGCAATTAGAGGAATTCCAAAGGGTATTGAATGCCCAAAATAGTGATTTATATGATGTGTTGGCATACGTAGCGTTTCATTCCACCATTGTAGAAAGAACCACCAGAGCAGAAAAAGCGAAGATATACCTCCATAATTACGATGCTAAACAGCAGGATTTTTTAAATTTTGTCTTGAAGCAATACATCAATTCGGGGGTTTATGAGTTGGATGAAGAAAAACTTTCACCTCTTTTGTTGCTGAAATACAATGCCATCAATGATGCGAAAAAGGCGTTGGGGGATATTGCTACGATACGGAAGACATTTATTGGGTTTCAGGGGTATTTGTATGGTGGGGTTGCGGTTTAAGGGCAATGACGGTGTGGAATGTCGTTCCTTGGTCGGTAGAACCACTCCGTCCCTTGGTACGGTGTCCTCACCTGACATCGTCCGAAAGCCATAGGACGAATAGTTTTTAATGTCTATTTTATTTATAACTACTTGATAATCAGGTACTAATTTACTTGAAATATTGCTTTCGCCAGATGTAAGGTGAGGATACCGTGCCACGGGACGGAGTGGTTCTACCTACCAAGGAAATACAAAAACGTTCTCAATTACTGAAAACTCGCATTATTGAATTGTTATTTTTTTGAGATAATTACCTTTTGGGTCAATCTGAGGGGCATAAGCACTACTAACCACAATACCTTCGGCTGGAATAATTGTTTGAGTGATTTTACCATCAGTCATAATATCAAAAGGCAGTGGCATAAAGAAATTATTGATCTTTATTTGATATTTCTGATAACCAATTTCCTTTACATTTACGTCCATTACATTGGTTGTTCGTAAATAAAAATCAAAAAATGGTTTGAGATTTTTGCCCGAAGCCTCACTGAATAATTTTTCTACATCATCAGTTGTTACAACATTATCATAGGTATATTTTGGGTCGGTTGCTAATTTTTTGAGAGTTGGGAAAAATACCCCATCGCCAACCAAGTACCGCAAACTGTGCATAAAAAATGAGCCTTTTCCATAAATATCGCCGCCCGAATAAACTTCTTCCTCCGTAATTTCTTCTCCCAAAACCATTGCTTTCTTGTTTCTCACATTCCTTCTATGACCATCAATTATGGTGTTGTAGGCAGGTTCTCCACCGATTTCTAACATCGCCAGAGCCTCTGCATACGTTGCAATTCCTTCCTGAATCCACATATGAGCCCAATCTTTATTAGTAACCTTATTTGCCCACCACTCATGTGCGTATTCATGGAAAAGATTGTCGGAATATTCCTGTCCGTTAATGGTTTTGTATTTGAATTTATTATCGAAAGTAATCATCGTTTGATGTTCCATACCCGAATTTGGCACTTCTGCAATTCCGATTTTCTCTTTTGCCCAAGGGTATTCTCCAAAGTATTTTTCCAAGATTTTTGAATCCCGTTTTTTCATCTCAATCACCTTTTTGGCTTGTGCAGTATCAGCTTCCAAAACATAATATTCGATTGGTACTTTATTGCCCTCAATCGTTGTATAGCTATCTTTTACAACTTTATATTTGCCGATATTGAACAAAATACAATAGTTACTTATCGTATAATTGGTCTTCCAATGATAAGTTGATTTACCTTTTTTTGTAGTAACATTTTGCAACAAACCTGGTCCTGCCACTATCAAATTTGAAGGAATCGTAATCTTCAAATCCGCCCCTTCATTGGGTTCGTCAGACGGATGGTCTTTGCATGGAAAATACATTTTACCGCCCTCACCCTGAATATTTATTGACATCCAATCATTGCCAGCTACATCTTTTACCCAAGTAAATCCGCCATCCCAAGGTGGTTTGATGGCTACGGGTGGAATACCATTGTACTCAATTTTAACTTTCTGATTTCCAGCTTCAAAGCCTGTCGGAGAGGTGATGATTATTTGGTCGTCTTTTTGAGTAAATACAGCCATTTTACCATTGACTTTTACATTCGTTACTTTATATAAATGAATCAAATCAAGCAAAATAGTTTCTGTTTTTTGAGATAAATTCAAACTCACTTCGGTAAATCCAGCGATTGATTGTTTGGTAATATCAACATCCAATTCTATCGAATAATGCCTTATATCCATGATTGCTTGCAATGGATTTAGTTTCCCTCCCGATGTCAAATAAAGTATATCTCTACTATTTATATCATTTTTATTTTGGCTTTTACTGACAAAACCAATCAATAAAAATGTAATTAGAATAAATGATTTTAGTAAATGCTTAGAGTGATTTTCCATAGTTTCTGAAATTTTATCTGAAAATGATTAGCAACTTTTTATAATTCTATAAATATAGCAAAAAAGGCTACCTAAATAAAAATTAGATAGCCTATTTTCCGCAAAACCGTTCACCTTTTACCGTTCTCCGTGAACCGTATTTTATACTCACAATCCGTTTGGACACCACAATTACCTGCTTAATTTCTTTCCCTTCCAACCTACCACTGAATTATGAAATCTTGATTCCCAAAATCGGTGGTAAAAGTAATTTGGGGTTTCATTTTTTCAACTAATTTCAAGGTGTTGTAATAATTTTTATCAAAATAAACATCTTCTAAATCCAAAATAGGGTCGATTAACTTTACGGTCTCCATATTTGTCGATACTGCTTTCTGATTAATCGAAAGGTTCAAAGTGTTATTGAACCCATGCAGAATAATTTTCATTTTTGTAAAATGAGTGGTAAAATCACCCACGGGTTTATCAAATCTGATTTGTCTTGCAGTAGGGTTAAAAGTAATATTTCTTTGGTAAAATTTCCCCTTTTTATAGTCCATCGTTGAGCCATCGTCTTCATAATAAGTGAAAGTATTTTCTTTTTCTCCTTCATAAATATGAACAAACAGTGTGTCAGAAGGCATTTCTTTGGTGCTTTGTGTTAATGATTGCATAGGAATAATTGAAGATTCCTTTACATAAAGTGGCAGATTGTAGATGGGATAATCTTTCGTGATTTCCCTTCCGCCCGTCATGATTTCGTCGGTGTAAATATTATACCATTTTCCTTGTGGCAAGTAAACTGCTTTCGTTTTTTCCTTACTCGTCAGCGGAGCAATTAACAAGGCATCGCCAAATAAAAATTGATATTGGTAATTGATATTGTAAACCTGGGGTTCAAAGGGATTGTCTAAACACAAACTGCGGGCAATGGGAATACCCGTCTGTGAAGTCTCAAAAAATTTAGCGTACAGATAAGGAAGCAATTTGTAGCGAAACGAAATGTACGTTTTTGAAATAGCTTCTGCCTCTTCGCCATACGCCCAAGGTTCATTAGCAGCGGCAAATTGCTCTCGATGGTTGCGTAAGAATGGTGAAAATACCCCCATCTCAACCCAGCGTTTATATAAATCTTTGTTTCCATCACCAATGTACCCGCCTAAATCTGGACCCACAAAAGGGATTCCTGAAAGCCCCAGCGTATTATTCAGCAAAGACCCCAAGAGAATATGCTCATCTTTGGCTTGGTTGTCGCCGCTCCAAACAGTAGCATAACGCTGCACACCCGCAAAAGCCGAACGAGTCATTACGAAAGGACGTTTATTCCCTCCGTATTTTTTAAAAGATTCAAAAGAGGAACGAGCCATCAAAAAACCGTATAAATTATGAGCCTCAGCTTGAGACCTTTTGAGTCCATCAAAATCAAATACCACGTTGTCGGGCATGGCTTGTCCGTTGATGGCGGGTTCATTCATGTCGTTCCAGTAGCCATTAATTCCCAAATCTTGATAAATTTTCATCTGGTCAATCCACCAATTTCGGGCTTTGGAGCTGGTGAAATCCACATAATGGTTCATATTGGGGTATATTTCAGTTTTGTAGAGTTCTCCGTCTTCATACCTCAAAAAGATATTATTTTTCAATCCATCGTGGTAGGCATCGTAGGAAGAATCTATCTTAATGCCAGGATTTACCGAGGCAGTTAGTTCGATTCCCTTTGCTTGGAGGCGTTTTGCCATCGCTTTCATGTCAGGAAAACGGCGAATATTTATTCTAAACGGCTCATAATCTTGCAGGTAGTCAGCATCTAATACGATACAATCAAGCGGGATTTTTTTATTCCGAAAGGTCTCGGCAATAAAATTTACTTGCTCTTCGGGGTAATACGAGCATCGAGATTGATGGTAGCCAATACTCCATTTGGGCGGCAAGGGCATCCTCCCTGTTAGGGTGGTATAGTGACTCAGAATTTTGGACATGGAAGTGTCATGGATAAAGAAATAATCCATTTCTCCACCCTCAAAACTCACCGAAGAGAAACGAGTGTTGGACGTACCAAAATTAAATGTTCCCTTGAAAGAATTGTCGTAATATATTCCATACACTTTGTTTTGGGTAATTCCCATGAAAAAAGGAATACTGATATACATCGGAATTCTGGGGTCATCGTATTTATAGTTGTCTGTATTCCAAGTGGTTACGATGCTGTTGGCTCTGTCTAAATTTCCCAAAGATTCGCCCATGCCCACAAAGCGTTCACCTGCTTGAAGTTTTCGATAAGTGGTAACTTTATGACCCTCAAAAACGGTTGCCATACCCTTCCCTGACATATCTTCACTGATGATATTGCCTTGGGAATCTTTGAAGATAAGTCTCAAAAAAGGTTCTTTCTCAACCTCAACTTGGAGTGAAGCCGTGGTGATGATAATTTGTTTGCCTTTATCAGTAACTGAAAAATTTTTATAATTGGGAATTGCATTATCCTGCAAGGCATAAGAAAAATTATCAACTGACTGATTCTTAGTGATTTGTACTCTAATGGTGTGTTCGTTATATACAGAAATCACAAAAGCCCCTTGATTGGTTTTTCCTGCCAATCCGTGAATAGTTTTTTCATAAGTATTAACTTTCCCTACGTTTTGTAATTGACCAAATGATTGGAAAATAACGAAGCAAATAAGCAATATCAAAAGTTTTAATTTCATAATTATTTAGAAAGTGTTTAATAAGTTATTGAATGAATTTTAATTCTCTGAAAGAACTTCTCGAAACAGCTCCACTGCGGGTAAGGAACTTTCGAGAAGTATAAAATTCCGACTACACTTCCCGAAAGTTATTTTTACTTTCGGGAAGTTCCGACAAACTAATTAAACAGTGTATTTAGATGAATTTTAATGACACAAAGAAGCCACCACAAACAGCCCGTTGTGATGGCTTTTAATTGAAATAAACTCTGTACTAATCTATAATAGGGCTTACGTAAAAAAGCCCCATCGGGGTGACAGTCTGGTAAAAGAGATAACAGTAGTGAATGAAAGCCCCATCGGGGCGACACTTTAATAACGTCAAAATTTTAAGTAAAGTGTCGCCCCAATGGGGCTTTTTTAGGACGTATTTTAATCATTTCTACCATAGTATCGCCCCGATGGGGCTTTTTCGTAAGTCATCTATAATCTAATATCCAGGATTTTGTGTTAAAATTCCTCTGCTCAACGTAATTTCAGAATCAGGAATTGGGTATAATTCGTTTTTCCCTTTCTTGAAGCCTTTGGGACCTAATACTCTTTCGGCATCTCCCGTTCTGACTAAATCAAGAAAACGGTCCCACTCCATCGCTAACTCAACACGACGTTCTTGTTTGATGGCGGTTCTCATGGCATCTTGGGAAGTGGCAGTGGTGTTGGGCAACCCTGCTCTTTTACGCAATCTGTTGATAGAAATAGCGGCAGTAGCGGGGTTTCCCAATTCATTGTTTGCCTCAGCATTCATCAATAATATTTCCGCAAAACGTATCAATCGGATATTTTGATTTCCTTGCCAAGAACCCACATTGGGTTGTAATGCCATCGGTACATAGACTTTGAAGTTATAGTAAGGATTATCGCCTTCTTTTTCAATAAAATCTCCCTCGGGTGTGGTGGTGCCTCGGTATAAAATGGTAGCATCTTTTCGCTTATCACCTTTCTCGAAGGCATTGATTAAACTCTCGGATGGGATTCCGAACCCCCAACCAAACATCCCTCTAACGCCTTGAACCTCACCATATTGACTATAATTCACAACATCTAAATTATTATCTCCTCCGCACTGAACTTCTAAGATAGATTCAACGCTATTTTCATTTTCAATCCTAAACATTTTATAATAATCAGGGAAGAGGTCATAGCCCATCGTCATGACGGTCTCGGTGGTTTCTTTTACTTTTGCCCAATTTTTTTGATATAAATATGTTTTTGCCAGTAACGATAAAGCGGCTCCCTTGGTGGCTCTTCCTGTTTCTTCGGTACTATATTTTTGGGGTAAGATTGCCGAAGATTCCAATAAATCTTTTTGGATAAAAGCATAAACTTCTTCCACTGTGTTGCGGGGTTGATTATAGTTTCCATCAGTCCGCAAACCATTAAAAATAGGAACTCCCCCAAAGGTTCTCACCAAGTTGAAATAGTGATAGGCTCTAAAAAACTTAGCCTCGGCTATCAGTCTATTTTTTAGTGCTTCGTCCATCTTTATTTGTGGAACATTGGATATAACCTGATTGCATAGATTTACACCCCCAAACTGACCGCCCCAATAAGTCCCAATTTGTCCTTCGGTAGAGGTATATTTAAAAAATTCATAGTCATTCATAAAAGAAGCATCCGCAGGGGCACTTCCTTTCTCAACATCGTCGGAAGCAATATTTAGCAATGCCAAAGGTGCAAATGCTGCCAAACCCCACTCTCTTAAATTGGTATAAATCTGGTTTGTTGCAGATACAGCATCCGCTGGATTTTTGAAAAACTGACTTGATAATATTTTATTTTCTGGGGTCAAGTCCAGAACATTGTCGCTACATGAAGACACTGTCAGCACGGCAACTAAACTCATACTTATAATTGACTTTTTCATACTTTTATTATTTATGCGAATATTTGGTTGAAAATATAATTTTAGCCTCAGAGAGGCGATATTTTGACGGTCCGACGGTCTAGCCGCTGCGGTAATAGAATCACCAAGACTTCTACAAAGCCCCATCTGGGCAACACTTTCATTTAAAATATCGCCCCGATGGGGCTTTATAGAATGGATATTTAAACATTTCACTACTACCAAAATATCGCCTCTATGAGGCTTTTTAACCCTGATTCGACTTTGTTGAATATATTTAGAATGACATATTTACACCGAAATTATAAGTGGCATAGATAGGAGTGATACCCGCATCTATTCCTCTTTCCCAAACACCGTTGGAAGTATTTACAATTTCAGGAGAAAACCCTTTGTATTTTGAAAATGTTACCAAATTTTGTCCATTGGCAAAAACTCTCACTCTATTCAATCTCTTGCCCAAAACAGCTTTTGGTATGGTATATCCCAACTGCAAACCCCTGATTCTGAAATACGAACCATCTTCTACAAAATAACTACTGGCGGCTAATTGATTACTCTGGCTGGAACTGGCAGATGGACTGGTTGTGCTGGTGCCTTCTCCGTTCCATCTACTGTTATAGAAATCGAGGGTAAAGTTCTCGGCATCGTATCTAACTTGTCGGTTTTTGTTGTAGATTTGATTGCCTCCAACGCCTTGAAAATCAATAGATAAATCAAAATTTCCTATATCCAAATGCCCCCCAAAACCAAAGGTGAATGTTGGAATTGGACTGCCTAATTCTTTTTTATCTCGTTCGTCATACTGTCCATCATTATTCAAATCTTCAAAAATAAATGCCCCCGTTTTTTGATTTACTCCCGTTACCTGATATCCCCAATACGACCCAATCTGTGAGCCTTCTCGCATCACGACCAGATTATGGTTATAGATTCCTCCCAAATATTGATCTGAATTACCTTTCACTTTCGTTACGATGTTAGCATTGGTCGAGAAGTTACCATAAAAACCGTAACCAAGATTTTCTTTGATTCTGTTTTCCCATTTAATATCCACTTCCAAGCCCTGATTGACAAAATCGGCAGCGTTGGTGGTGTAAGTATTTCCAGTACCTGCAATTTGCAATAATCTAATGTTTGCCACGGCATCACGGGTAGTTTTGTGATAATACCCCACATCAACCGAGAGCTTGTTTTTGAACCATTTGGTTTCAATACCGATGTCTCTGCCTTCAACGGTTTCCCAACTGATGGGCGTAACGGTGGTTGAAATGGATGAACCAAATTGTTTATTGTTTCCAAAGAAATAAGGGTTTGGAGCGGATGCGGTCAAATCAAACGCTCGTGGCACGTTTCCATTGCCTGCTTTACCCCAAGAGGCTTTTAATTTTAAGAAATTGAGGCTTTGTGCATTGCTCAGAAATGATTCTCTTGATAACACCCAGCCCAAGCCCACCGCTGGGAAATAGCCAATTCGGTTGTCGGCACTGAAACTTGATGAACCGTCTCTTCTGAGCGTGGCGTTTAATAAATATTTATCGTCATAATTATACATCAATCGTCCGATGTAAGACGAATACCTTGTTCTGACTCCGCTATTTTCACCGTCGGGTGCGGTGATATTGCCCGATGCCAAATCTAAATACATTCCAGAATCATCGCCATTAAAAGGTACATTGATACCTTGTAGTGTGGTTCTGCGATTGGTTAATTCATTTTGAGTAACCCCTGCCAGCACCGTAAAATTATGCAAATTGGCAATGTTGAATCTGTAAGTGACGGTATTGTTGAAGAACCAATCACGGTTGGTATTATTGATAAGCCTTAAATCGGACGTTGCTTTACGTTTCGAAAAAGTACCAACGCCAATGGGTTCGGCAGGGTTTTGGGTGAAAATACCGTAATTATAAGCAGGTCGATATTCGTAGGTTTCTTCGTTGTAATTATTGATATTGTATTCGGTTTTTAGGGTCAAGCCTTTGATAACTTCATATTCCAGACTTCCGCCTAACAGCATCGTATTCCATTTAGACCGCCCTCTGAACAAATCTAAATCTGCCCTCGGGTTTTTATCTGCCGAAGCACCAATATTTGAACCCAAAGGAAAAGTGCCATAACCGCCATTTTTGTCATACACAGGAATTACGGGGGCAGCCGCATACGCCGAACCGAAAGGATTTTCCACGTTGTTAGATTGGTTGCCTGAATAATTACCGAATACATTAAGTCTGAGTTTTTCGGTCAAATCAGTATTCAATTTAAAATTTAAGGTATAGCGTTCCATGTCATTGCCTGTGCTGTATATGCCCTGCCCTGCTTTTACGTTACCCTCTTGAAAGTTATAACTCAAACCAACGGCATAGGTACTTTTGTCGGAACCACCCGCTACATTTACGTTATGAATGGTATTGACAGATGACGGTTTCATTACTTCCTTAAACCAGTCCGTATCGCCCGAAAACTCACTTAAATTATAGACCCTCGGCACTTCGCCTGGATTGGCATTATACTTATTCATTTCATTGATTAAAGTAATATATTGAGCAGCATTGGTCAATTTTGGTACATTCTGAACTTGTTGTACGCCCACAAAACCGCTGTAATCTACCCGAACTTTATCCGCTTTTTTCCCCGATTTTGTTTTGATAGCAATCACACCATTGGCGGCTCTCATGCCATAAATAGAAAGTGAAGAAGGGTCTTTTAAAATAGACATGGATTCAATATCGTTTGGACTGAGGAAATTGATATTATCTACCAATACCCCATCAACGTCGTATAAAATCTCGTTTGAAGTTGATGAGACCCCACGAATATTAATCAAAGGAGCTTTGCGAGGACCAATTTCTCCAATATTACTAATGCTGACCCCTGCCACACGCCCTTGAAGCGAAGCAATAGCATTGGCATTGGGTTGTTTGGTCAAAACATCAGGATTGATAGTCACTACCGACCCCGTAATGTCAATTTTTTTGGCTGAACCAAATCCAATGACCACTACTTCGTCTAAATTGTTATTTTGAGATTCCAGCAATATTTCCAAAGAAGTTTTTCCGTTTAAATTTACTTCTTGGGTTTCATAACCAACCGAGGAGATAAACAGCGTTTCGTCATTTTTGGTAACGGTCAAAGAGAACTTTCCGTTGGCATCGGCTGTTGTTCCTAAGTTTTTTCCTTTCACCTTAATTGCTGCCCCAGGCACGGGTTGTTTGTCGGATTTAGCCCGAATTATTCCAGAAATAGAGGTATTTTGCCCCCACGAAGAAAATACACATACTGTCGTCAGCATGAGTAATGAATAATAGAACAGATTTTTCATAGATATTTATTTTGTTGATTATATGAAATGATAATAATTACTTATGAGTAGTGGTAAATCCTAATTTTTTCAAACCCGTTTGCACCTCTGGGATTTTCATGAAAAGATTCCAGAGTAAGCCCGTTCTGTGGTTTTCTATCATCACAACAATAGGTCCTTGGTCAATGGCTAAATGACTTTTGGCATACCAATTATGATGGTCTGAAAAGCCATCCACAAAACCGTATTCACTCCAAATTTTATCTCCTTTTTCCTCATAAAAATACCGCATAGCTTCCATGGATTCCTTCGGAGTATATGGCATCGAAGAAAGTGCTGCCGTAGGCTGAATCACCCCTAAGTCGGTATCGGGGCAATGGGCTACATATCCTTTGAAACTGTCTCCTGCGGTTAAGCCCCAACATTTTTCAGAATATCCTTTATATTTTTTAGGATTGGCAATACAATAAGCCCGATTTATCAGTGTATGATTGCGAGTTTGTTCGGCAAAATCATTTCCAAATTCGTCTTTCAGGTTGTTGGGGTTGATGCCCATAAAAGTATATTGTTCAAAGAAAAGCGGTCCGCCGTGGTCAAAATTTCCAAAAGGCATTTTATAGCCATAATAGATTTTTTCATTTTTCCACGAGGGGCTTTTTACCCAACAATTATCATAAACAGCTTTGTCAATAGGATGCCATTTTGAAGAAGCCGACACAATATAAGTAATCAGGGCTTCGTCATAACCCCAAACGGGAAAGTTCATATCAAAACCGTTTTCAGGACTCCAATGCCACATCAGTTTGGTGTTATTCTCTTGGGTGTGCCAATTCCAGTTTGCCGCATCCCACATTTCATTGATGCGTTTGGTTAAATATTTTTCTTTGAGAGTCTCACCCTTAAAATATTCTCTGGCACAAAGAAAGCCCATCATTAAATAGGAAGTTTCCACTAAGTCAGCACCGTCGTCCAAGCGTCCGAAAGGAATGGTTTTGCCCGTATTGCCATCCATAAAATGAGGGTAAATTCCGTGGTAAGAATCAGCCTTGTTGAGAAAATCAGCAATCTGAATTAATCGATTTAGAGCGGCTTCTTTACTAATCCATTTTCGTTCGGTGGCTACGATGATGGACATAATGCCAAAACCAGTGCCACCCACTGCACAGGCATCATTCCCGAAAGTGTTTTTGCTTAAATTGGGTTCGTCCCAAGCCTCGTTGATGAAATCCCAGTAGAAATCGGCTTTTACTTCTTGGCTTCTTTCCCTTGCCATACCACTGACTGGGTGTGCATAATGCCAAAAAAAGCGAAAAGTCTGCTTCTGTACTGTTTCCATCAACTCTGCATCCGACAAACCCTTTTTCACACCAGCAACTGGTATATTTTCTTCACATTTGATTTCATTAGGTTTTTGAGCCAAAGTAGAAATTGAACTCAATAGGATTGTAAGGGTCAATATTTTCAATTTATTTATCATTTTCTGTAAATTTTTTAGGGTAAACGATTTGAATATTTAATTTGTTTTATAAAAATAATTATATTATTTATTGGAATATTCAAGTACAAAGTAATGATGAATTTATCTTAAAACCCTCTGTTATTTTGTTAAATTTGTATGTTATTTTGAACAATGTGTTCATACTTACACAATCATTCGTAATTACCTAAGTAGTTCTACCCAATTAACATGGTCGATTATTTTATTGACCGTTTTTGGAAGTATTTTTAATGAAGAAAAGATATGAAAGCACTCATTCAACGACTTTCTCTCGATGGTAATAGCTCTTTTGTAGCTCGAACGTATAAGACTCCTGACTTTGAAACGCCTTGGCATCAGCACCCCGAAATTGAGCTTATGATAATTACAGAAGGATTTGGAACTGCCTTTGTGGGGGATAAAATTGGAGATTATCAGGCTGGCGAAGTTTACCTGTTGGGCGAGAACCTGCCACATTGGTTCAGAAAGCACGATAAAACCTCTACGGGAGCATCAATAGTGGTTCATTTCAGAGAAGATTTTTTGGGAAAAGACTTTTTTGAAGCACCCGAAATGAAAAATTTGAAACAATTACTTCGTAAAATAAGGGGTGGTTTGCGATTGAAGGGAACACTCAATAGTTTAGTAGGGAAAAGGTTATTGAATATCGAAACTCAAAAAGGCTTTACTCAAATGATAGAATTGTTGGAAATTTTACACCAGATAAGTATTTCTGATGAATTAGAGTATTTGAATAGCTTTTCGGAATCGTATCAAATTCAAGACCAAGAACTACTAAACAACGTTTTTGAATATTCGATACAGAATTTCAAGAATAAAATTCAACTTTCGGACGTAGCCGCTTTGTGCAATTTGAGCATTTCAGCTTTTTGTCATTATTTCAAAAAATCGACCAAAAAAAGTTATATACAGTTTTTGAATGAAATCAAAATCAGTCATGCCTGTAAATTATTGGAAGATACCAGCCTAAGTGTTACACAGATTTGTTATGATAGTGGTTATCGAAATTGGTCTAATTTTAGCACACAATTCAGAGCCATTTGTGGGGATTCTCCTTCTGAATTTAGGAAAAAGAGGCGGTTGAAATAAAGTGTTAAAATAGAATATTAGTACGGGTTTTGGTAGAGTACGGGGTTATGTAATTAAGTTAGGACTTACGCAAAAAAAGCCCCATCGGGGCGAAACTATGGTAAAAAGAAATAAAAGTAGTGAATAAAAGCCCCATCGGGGCGACACTTTAATTGAAAATTCTGACCTTATTAAACTGTTGCCCCGATGGGGCTTTTTTAGGGCGTATTTTAATCATTTCTACCATAGTGTCGCCCCGATGGGGCTTTTTGCGTAAGTCCTGTAAGTGTTGTTTGGTCTCAATTTCTTCACACATAATACTTTTACACAACCCCATAAAATTCACTACATCACCACATTAACAATTCGTTTCGGCACAACGATAACCTTCTTAATTTCTTTCCCTTCCAACCATTTCATCACAATTTCATTTTCACGCACAACTGCTTCAATATCAGCGGGCAAGGCATCCGTAGGAAACGACAAATTAGCTCTCACTTTTCCATTAATTGAAATTGGATATTCAAAATTAGCTTCTACCAAATAGACAGGATTGAATGTTGGGAAATTTGTGTAAGAAATAGTACCCGCTTCATTGCCCAAAATAGTCCAAAGTTCCTCCGCAATATGAGGAGTATATGGTGACATCAAAATAACTAATTCTCGCAAAATAGCCTTCTTAGAACATTTCAAAGTACCTAAATCATTGACACAAATCATCAAAGTTGAAACTACGGTATTGAAAGAATAACGTTCCAAATCCTCCTCAACCTTCTTGATGGCTGTATGCAAAACCTTCAATTCGGCTGGTGTTGGGGCTTCGTCTTTAACTTTCAAGGTATCTTGATCGTCATAAAACAAACGCCAAACTTTTTTTATAAATCTAAAAGACCCGTCGATTCCGTTGGTATTCCAAGGCTTGGCTTGTTCCAAAGGTCCTAAGAACATTTCGTATAAACGTAGCGTGTCAGCACCAACTTTATCAACTAAAATATCTGGATTGACTACGTTGTATTTAGATTTTGACATCTTTTCAACCTCTACACCACAAACGTATTTCCCATCCTCCAAAATAAATTCAGCATTAACAAAATCTTCTCTCCAAGCCTTAAACGCCTCAATATCAAGCACATCGTTATTGACAATATTTACATCAACGTGAATTGGAGTAGTTTCATAGTCATGACGTAAGCCAGCGGAGACAAACAAGCCCCCTCCGCCCCCAGAGGGGGAACTTTCGCTTTCAATATTTGAGTCCAATATTCCCCCTCTGGAGGTTAGGGGGCTGTTTTTCACTCGATACACAAAATTAGAACGTCCTTGAATCATGCCTTGATTAATCAATTTCTTGGCAAATTCTTCTTCTGGAACAAGTCCTAAATCTTTCAAAAATTTATTCCAAAAACGGCTGTACAATAAATGTCCAGTAGCGTGTTCTGAACCTCCGATGTACAAATCAACGGCTTTCCAGTAATTGATGGATTCCTGAGAAGCAAATTCCGTTTCGTTGTGGGCATCCATATAACGATACCAGTACCAAGAAGAACCCGCCCAACCTGGCATGGTTGAGAGTTCGTAGGGATAGCCCCCTCCGCCCCCAGGGGGGGAACTTTCACCTGCAAATTGGGAGTCCGAAATTCTCCCTCTGGGGGTTAGGGGGCTATACATCCAACCCTCCGCACGTCCCAAAGGTGGTTCGCCTGTTTCGGTTGGGAGATATTTATCAATTACGGGCAAAGTCAAAGGCAATTCTGATTCTTTTATTAAATAAGGCAGTCCGTCTTTAAAATACGCTGGTACAGGCTCACCCCAATATCGCTGGCGACTGAAAACGGCATTCCGCAAACGGTATTGAATTTTACCTTTTCCGATGCCTTTTTCTTCTAAAAATTGCGTTAAAACTTTGGTTGCTTCTTTATATTCCAAGCCGTTAATCATGCCCGAATTGATGTACTTCCCTTCTTTGGTGTTATCCGCTTGCGTGTCAATATCTTTCTGAGCATCCAAAATTGGTACGATTGGCAAGTTGAAATGTGTCGCAAAATTCCAGTCACGTTGGTCGCCCGAAGGTACACCCATGACCGCACCCGTTCCGTAACCCGCCAACACGTAATCCGCCAAATAAATTGGCACTTTTTCGTTATTGAATGGATTGATAACGTAACTTCCCGTGAATACCCCCGACACTTTTTTTACTTCCGACATACGGTCTAATTCACTACGAGAAGCTACCCATTTTACGTATTCGTCAACAGCTTCTTTTTGTTCTGGCGTTGTCAAAAATGGCACTGATTCTAATTCTGGAGCAATTACCATGAACGAAACACCGTAGATGGTATCGACTCTGGTGGTGAATACTTCGATGAATTGGGGAGTATTTTCTTTGTCTAAAATTGTATCAACAGCAAATCTTACACTCGCTCCTGTGCTTCTGCCAATCCAGTTTCTTTGTTGGTCTTTTAATGAATCTGACCAATCAACTTCGTTCAGTCCATCAATCAAACGGTCTGCGTAGGCAGTGATTCGCATTGCCCATTGTTTCATTTTCTTTTGCTCAACAGGAAATCCTCCACGTTCAGAAACACCATCTTTGACTTCATCATTCGCCAAAACAGTTCCCAAACCTGGACACCAGTTTACGACAGATTCATCAGGGTAAGTCAAACGGTATTTTAACAACATAGATTGTTGTTCGTATTCAGACATTCTATTCCATTCTTCCGAAGTGAAATTAGGCGTATCTTCATCACAAACTGCATTGACAGACTTATTACCTGATTCACTAAAATGTACAACCAAATCACTGATTTTCAAGGCTTTATTGGCATCTTTATCGTAATAATGATTAAATAATTGCATAAAAATCCACTGCGTCCATTTGTAATATTTGGCATCAGAAGTACGTACTTCTTTACTCCAATCATAACTAAAACCAATTTGTTTTAGCTGACGGATATAAGTTGCAATATTTTCTTCGGTAGTGATGGCAGGATGTTGCCCCGTTTGAATGGCATATTGTTCGGCGGGCAAACCGAAGGAATCGAAACCCATAGGATGAAGCACATTAAAGCCCTTCAAACGCTTGTAGCGAGCAATAATATCAGAGGCAATATACCCAAGCGGATGTCCCACGTGTAGCCCCGCACCCGATGGATACGGAAACATATCTAATACGTAATATTTTGGTTTTGAGGGATTTATCTCTGTTTTGAAAGTCTCATTTTCTTCCCAAAACGCTCTCCATTTTTGTTCTACTTCTCTGTAATTATATTCCATTTTCTTTTAAGGTATTAGTGGATAGGGGTTAGGGATTGGGGATTTGGTAATTAGGGATTAGGGATTGGGGATTAGAAATTGGGGATTTGTTTTAGATAAAATAAATACTAAAACTAAATTACCAGTCTCTAACCCCTAATCCCAAATCCCTAACTCCTTTCCACAAAATTAGAACATAATTTACTAAAAATGGATAACTCATTCTTAAAAGAGAAAAACTCATCACTATTAAACCCACGCTATCCCCTTCCTCAAAAGCCCCAAAGTCTTCTCTTCTTCCGAACCTTCCTCCGCTTGAAAATTATAAACCCAATTCGCCACAGGAGGCATCGACATCAAGATTGACTCGGTTCTGCCATTGGTCTCTAAGCCAAATTTTGTTCCTCGGTCATGGACTAAGTTAAATTCTACATATCGCCCACGACGAAGCATTTGGAAGGTTTTTTCTTTTTCGGTGAAAGGTAAATCTTTATTTTTTTTCATAAAATGCGTATAAATCGGAGCAAAAGATTCTCCAATTTCTTTTACGAAATCAAATAATTGTTCTTTATTTCGGGTCTCGTCCGTTTTCTGATAATCAAAAAATATTCCTCCTATTCCACGAGTTTCGTTACGATGGGTATTGAAAAAATAATCATCTGCCCAAGTTTTGAATTTTGGATAATATGTCTCGTTGTGCTTATCGCAGGCATTTTTCAGGTATTGATGAAACCACACAGCATCTTCTTCTACAACATAATGTGGGGTTAAATCTATTCCTCCACCAAACCAAAACGAACCATTTGACATCTCAAAATATCGTACGTTCATGTGGATAATAGGTACTCGTGGGCTTTGTGGATGTAATACGATGGACACACCAGTTGCGAAGAAATCTACTTTTTCAGTCAGTCCCATCGAAGCCAGCATTTTTTCGTGCAAATCTCCCCAAACAGCCGAGAACATTACGCCTCCTTTCTCAATCACTTTCCCGTTTTGGATTACTCGACTTCTACCGCCTCCTCCGCCTTCACGTTGCCAATTGTCTTCGTGAAATTTAGCACCACCATCGGCTTTTTCTAAGGCTTTACAAATAGAGTCTTGTAGTTCTTGAAAGTATGTGGAAATTTGTTCTTTGGTCATATTGGGTTATTGTTTTATCGTCGAATCAGGTTTTACCTCCGCAGGCTTTGCAGGTTGTGCAGGGGCTAATGAGTCAATTGAACCTCCCACATACGTACTGTCATAATAAAGTGTATCAGCCCGTGGAACATAAGCCGTTGTACAATTAAACTCTTTCGTAATTCGCTTGGGGTCAAGTTTATCAAAAGGCACAGGATGATAGGCTTCCAAACTCGGGTCTAAAACAATCTTAGTCATATACCTACCAAAAAGCGGTAATGCTGTTTTAGCTCCTTCTCCATACTGTCCGCTTCGGAAGTGTATTGAGCGGTCATCGCCACCGACCCATGTACCCGTAACCAAGTTACTGGTCAAGCCCATGTACCAACCATCTGAATGATTGGAAGTTGTACCCGTTTTGCCTGCAAATCGTGATTTATAACGGTCACTTCCGTTGAATAAATCTTTGAATGACCATAGGTTTTGAGATGTTCCTCCTTGCTCTTCCAAACCTCCTTCCAACATATATCTCATCAATTGGGCAGATTCTTTTTTGATTGCCTGACGACGCTCTGGTTCAAAAGTATGAATCGTATTCCCGTTACGGTCTTGGATTTCAAGTACCAACATGGGTTCAGTATAAATACCCTCATTCAAGAAACATCCATACGCCCCGACCATCTCAAAAAGCGTAACATCGTTTGATCCCAAACCGATAGAAGCAACGGCTGAAATGGGGCTTTTGATTCCCATTTGATGAGCATACCAAGCCACAGAATCAGGTCCAACTTCATCCGTTAATTTGGCGGCACAAGAGTTGATAGAACGTGCCATTGCACGACGTAAAGACATTGTAGAATAACTAAATCGTCCGTCAGCATTCTGTGGTCGCCATATTTTTTTCTCGCCATTTTCTTCAAATTCTTTCTCAAATGGAGCATCCTTAATTTGGGTACAAGGCGACATATTTTTAGGTCCGTCAATGGCAGTCGTATAAACAAAAGGTTTGAAAGTAGAACCTGGCTGACGACGACCTTGACTTACGTGGTCATACTTAAAGTATTGAAAATCAAGCCCTCCGACCCACGCTTTGATGTGTCCAGAGAAAGGGTCCATCGACATCATGCCCGCTTGGAGGAATCTTTTGTAATACACAATTGAGTCATAAGCACTCATGGTCATAATCTCTTCTCCAACACCATTTCTTGAAAAAACAGACATTTTCCGTTTCACATTTTTCATGTAATAAGAAACAGAATCTGGATTATTTTTAAATCTTTTGACTAATGATTTATAGTAAGGGGTTCGCTTCGCAACTGTATCAATAAATCCAGGAATTTCAACACCCTTTTCGTCTGTCCAAGGATTTTTACCTGACCAATGATTATCAAAAGTTTTCTGCAAAGCCTTCATTCCATCCTGTACGGCAGTTTCTGCATGATTTTGCATACGAGAATCAAGCGTGGTAACAATTTTTAGTCCATCACGATACAAATCCAATTCTACATCACTCGAATCAGCCCATCTTTCTAAGGCTTTTGCCACGGCAGATTTAAAGTAGTTACTTGTACCATCATATGGTGTTTCTTCATTGATTTTCAAGGCAATAGGTAATTTTATCAAGGAATCATACGCTACTTTTGAGAGATAATTATACTTCACCATTCTTGACAAAACTGTATTCCTACGAGTCATAGATTTATCATAATTTCTTCTTGGATTATAGGTATTTGTCGCTTTTTGCATACCCACGAGAACGGCTGACTCTTGGACGTTCAAACTGTCAGGTGAAGTATTGAAATACGTCTTTGCCGCTACTTTTATACCATACGAATTACTCCCAAAATCAACCGTGTTCAAGTACCACAAAATGATTTCTTCCTTGGTATAATATCGCTCTAATTTGATAGCAGTTATCCACTCTTTTGTCTTGATTACCAGTGTTTTAAGTCCTGGTATATACCCAAACAAACCTTTCTTGGTAATACCTTCTTTTTTACGAGTTTTAAAAAGATTTTTAGCTAATTGCTGTGTGATGGTACTGCCTCCTCCACGTTCACTTGCCCCCGTAACAATTCCCGCTGCAACGCCAAATAAAGCCCTAAAATCAATGCCTGAATGTTGATAAAAACGGGCATCCTCAGTGGCTACTAAGGCTTTGGTTAGATACGGAGAAAGGTCTTGGTAGTTTTTGACGGGCGTACGATTTTCTAAGAAATATTTACCCATCAAAACATTGTCAGAAGAATAAATTTCGGAAGATTGTGATAATTTGGGATTTTGAAGTTCACTCACAGAAGGCATTTCGCCCGTGAGCCAAAGGAAGTTTGTATGGATACAAAACAAATAAAAAGCACCCGCAGAGACAGTCCAACCAAAGATTTTCCAGAGTTGTTTGATTCTTTTATAGTAAAATGACTCCTTATCAACTCGTTCTTCGACGGCATCAACTACCTTCTTTCTGGCATCCCAATAAGTAGCTTTGATAACGTCTAATTTTTTATAAAAAGTTGCTACTTTTTCCTCTCCTAAAAATTTTACCAACAAAATATCCAACTTGACCCAAAGCCAATGTAAGATATTCGCAGGGGCATTTTTAAGGATAACCCAAAGATTTTGAATGAGTTGTTTGATATTGTCCATCTTACGCTTATTTGTGTATCTAAAATAAGGGACAATTTACGATAAAAGTTTGAAAGTTTTAGTTCTTGGTACTCAGTTCTAAATTTTGGGTTCTGGACTCTGTCTCAACAAAACTCAGTACCAAGAACTCAGTACCAAGAACTAAAAACCTACTTCTTAACAAAACTCAAAGAAGCCGAATTCATGCAATAGCGTTTGCCTGTTGGTTTTGGTCCATCATCAAAAACGTGTCCTAAATGAGCACCACAGCGATTACACATTACTTCATCACGAGTCATACCGTGCGAGTTATCCGTTGCAACTAACACATTTTGTTTATTAATTGGATTCCAAAATGAGGGCCAACCCGTGCCTGATTCAAATTTTGTATCAGAGGTAAAAAGGTCTAATTTGCAGCAAATACACTGATATTTACCCTTTTCGTGGTTGTCCCAATACTCGCCTGTGTAAGGGCGTTCAGTGCCTTTGAGGCGGGTAACGGTGTATTGTTCGGGAGTGAGTTCCTTTTTCCACTCCATTTCTGTTTTGGTTACTTCAAACTTGCGGGGCTTGTCTTGTTGGGTATATCCGCTACAAGCTATGATTAAAATTCCTACGGTTAAAAATACGCTTAATGTTTTCATGTTGAATTTATTTTTGTTGATTTAAAATGAGTTTTTTACAGTGATTAACCTCACCTAATTGATATACGAAAAAAGAACCTAAAAAGTTTTTACAAATTTATCTATCTGATAATCAAGGCTTGGCAAGCTAAATGACAAAGGAAAGAAAAATATTTTCGATTCAGATTTGTAGGAGAAAAAAGAAAGCACTAATTTTGCATCATCAAACACAAAGAGAGTTGGCAGAGTGGTCGATTGCGGCAGTCTTGAAAACTGTTGACTGTAACAGGTCCGGGGGTTCGAATCCCTCACTCTCTACATTTTTATCAAACGAAAGAATCACTCAAAAGTGGTTCTTTTTTTGTTTCTCAATACCATGAACCCACTCCAAACGAAGGTCAGTAAGGTTTTTACTGACAATTTTAATGCAAAACCAATCATAGTACGCTCACCTGGGCGAGTCAATCTGATAGGCGAGCATACAGACTATAACGGAGGTTTCGTCCTTCCTGCCGCCACCGACAAATCAGCTTTCTTGGCGATTCTTCCTTCTAACAAGTCCACAGGTAAATGGATTTCTATTGATTTAGACCGAACGGTTGAAGTTGATTTTAAAAAAAATATTCCTTTTTCGGATAAAAAAGATTCTTGGGCAAATTATATTTTGGGAGTTATCGAACAATTCAAAAATCGAAATCTATCAGTTCAGCCTTTTGATTGTGTTATTGCGGGAGATGTACCCATCGGTTCAGGGATGTCTTCTTCGGCAGCTTTGGAGAGTGCAGTTGGTTTTGCTATTAACGAAATAAATGGTTTGGGATTGGATAAAAAAACACTCGCTCGATTAGTCCAACAGGCTGAAAATGAATTCATTGGCGTAAAATGTGGCATCATGGATATGTTCGCCAGCATACACGGAAAAGAAAATCATGCCTTTCGTTTAGACTGCGAAACACTTGATTATCAATACTTTCCATTAAATTTGGGCGATTATAAAATCGTGCTTTTTGATACGGGCGTAAAACATAATTTGGTAGAATCTGAATACAATCTCAGACGACAACAGTGCGAAGAAGGATTGGCATTTTTCAGAAAATATTTTGATAAAAGCGTCAAAAATCTTAGTCAAGTACCTTTGGCTTGGTTGCAAGCAAGCAAGAGCCAATTGAATCCGATAGTCTATAATCGTTGTCAGTATGTGATAGAAGAAAATCAGAGAATTTTGTCCGCCTGTGAAGATTTACAAACTGGAAACCTTAAAGATTTTGGCATAAAAATGACCGCCACGCACGAAGGACTCAGAAATTTATACGAAGTGAGTTGTAAAGAAGCTGATTTTTTAGTAGATTCATGTTGGCACGAATCATCCGTTTTAGGTTCAAGAATGATGGGCGGGGGCTTTGGAGGTTGTACCATTAACCTCATCAAAGCGGATGCAATTGATAAATTATTCGACAGATTATCAATTAGTTACGAACAAAAAACGGGTATTAAATTAAAAATGTATAGTGTCGTAACGGCAAATGGAACGGAGGTTTTAGGTATGAGATATGAGGTATGAGGTATTAATACTGATTAAACTCTCATACTTGAAATCTCATAACTCATACCTAAAAAACATGGCTTTCGATTTTAACGAACATTCACATATCAGACAAAATCCATTAACGGGCGACTGGATAATGGTTTCTCCTCATAGAACCAAACGCCCTTGGCAAGGCAAAACGGAGGATATTGTCAAAGATTCTCGCCCTCATCACGACCCTACCTGTTACCTGTGTGCAGGTAATCCACGGATGAATGGCGAGCTAAACCCCAATTACTCAGATACTTACGTTTTTCAAAATGATTTTGCCGCTTTACAGTCGGATGTACCAAAAGGTGAAATCAAAAAGGGGGGATTACTGAAAGCTGAATCTGTAAAAGGAGAGTGTAGAGTTATCTGTTTTTCACCAAGACATGACTTGACTTTGGCAGAAATGGAAACGCCTGATATTCGTAAAGTGGTTGATACTTGGGTTTCAGAATTTGAGGATTTTCGTAGCCAAGAGGATATTAAATACGTCCAAATTTTTGAAAATAAAGGTGAAATAATGGGTTGTTCTAATCCACATCCACACGGACAAATTTGGGCTTCGAGCAATATTCCCGTAGAGATTTTGAAAGAAACTCAAAAACAAAAAGAATATTTTACGGAAAATAAAAAGACACTTTTAGAAGACTATTGGCAATTGGAAGTATCTGAAAATCAAAGAATTGTTGTTGAAAATGATACCTTCTTGGTTGTAGTTCCTTTCTGGGCGACATGGCCCTTCGAGACGATGTTGATTCCAAAGCGACCTATGGCATACATTTCAGAAATGACTGAAAATGAGAAAGATGATTTAGCGGATATTGTCAGAAGATTAACGACTCGTTATGACAATCTTTTCAATACCTCATTCCCTTATTCGGCAGGAATTCATCAAGCACCGATAAATGCTGAAAATATAGAAGGTTGGCATTGGCATATGCACTTTTATCCTCCACTTTTACGTTCGGCAACGGTCAAAAAATTTATGGTTGGGTATGAATTATTGGCAAATCCTCAACGAGACATTACCCCTGAGCGTGCAGCGGAGCAATTGAGAAGTTTGAGTGAAGCTCATTATAAAAAGTAGTTAAAAGTCTTTTAGGAAAAGTAGGTAGTAAATTTAGTTTGTAGTAGGCAGTAAATTAGAAAATTATCCCATTTTGAGTAAGAATGCCTACTACTTAATCCCTTTTTGATATGAAAAAAATATTCACTTTCATTCTCATTATCAGCTCATTACAGCTAAATGCTCAGCAATGGACTCCTGAAAAGGCTAATGCTTGGTATGTCAAACAGCCCCTTTTAGTCGGGGCAAATTTTATCCCAAGTACAGCCATCAACGAACTTGAAATGTGGCAAGCTGAAACTTATGACCCTATTACGATTGACCGTGAACTGGCTTGGGCAGAAGGTTTGGGAATGAATATTATGCGAGTTTTTTTACATAATATTCCTTATGATAATGACAAGACGGGTTTTCTGAAAAGAATAGATGATTTCTTGAAAATTGCGGACAAACATCATATCAAAATCATGTTTGTTCTATACGATTCTTGTTGGAACGACGACCCAAAAGCTGGAACACAAATGACTCCAAAAGTGGGTGTACACAATTCGGGTTGGGCAAGATGCCCAGGTACAAAGATGTTGAATGATTCGAGAACTTGGGGAAAATTAGAGGAATATACCAAAGGAATTATTGGAAATTTTGCCAATGATAATCGAGTGATTTCTTGGGATATTTTTAATGAGCCTTCAAATTCTGGCTATTTCGATTCTGTGATGCCGCTTTTGAAAAAGTCCTTTGAGTGGGCAAGAGAAGCAAAACCTTCGCAACCCATCACGTCAGGTTGGTGGCACGACCACCCGATGAGCAATGAATTTATGTTGAATAACTCAGACATCATCACTTTTCATAATTACAGCACGCCCGAAAATTTGGAAAAGGCAATCAAAGGCTTTCAAGAAACCTACAAACGCCCCGTGATTTGTACAGAATACATGGCTCGTAAGCACAAAAGCACTTTTGAAACGTGTTTGCCCGTCTTCTCAAAATACAAAGTCGGAGCAATCAATTGGGGATTAGTAAAAGGAAAAACCAACACCATCTACGCTTGGGACGAACCCATGCCCACTGGCGAAGAACCTAAATTATGGTTTCATGACATTTTCAGACCAGACGGTTCGGTTTATAAACAAAGTGAAGTTGAGGCGATAAAAGTGGCTACTCAGAAGAAGTAATTTGAAGGGAATTACATTGTTTTTTTGTAAGATTCTAAAATGATTTTGGGTAATATTTCATTGATATGCGGATTTGTCAGTATCTCTTTAAAACTTAGCCATTGAATATCCTTAATGATTTGCTCTTGCATTTCAGGATCAAAGCCTTTTTTTACTTGTCCTGATTCTATCTTTACTTCATAATAAAACTCAATAGCGTGAAGTGGAAGTTTTATAAACTCTCTGATTGTCAATAATTTACCAATGGAAATAATTGTATTTGTCTCTTCTGAAAATTCTCTTTTCAGACATTCTGCAATCGTTTCTCCAAACTGTAAACCACCTCCTGGGGGTGACCAAAACTCATTATTTTCATTCATGCCCGAATGATTGATGAGCAATATTTTATCATCCTGCACGCATATTCCACATATCCGAACACGAAGCTGATTTCCATATAGGTTTATAATTTCTTCGGTCATTTTATGAGAAGTATTATTTATTGAAATCTCAAACCCAATAATTAAGGAACAGGAATTAAATAACCTATCCAACAAACGCTTCGGTTGGATAGATTATAAATTCTTGTTCCTAATGGCATTATCTCTCGAAGGATTAATTAAAAAAATCTTTCATTTTCTCAAAGAAATTTTTGTCATTTTTATTCGGGTTTGGAACAAAATTAGGTGAAATACGCATTTTTTCGAGCATATCCGTTTCTTCTCTTGACAGTGTTTTGGGTGTCCATAAATTGATGTGGATTAACTCATCACCTACGCCGTAACCGTTTAATTCTTTGATTCCCTTACCTTTCAAACGCAGGATTTTACCTGATTGTGTACCTGCCTCAATCGTGATACGAGCCTTTCCGCCTATCGTTGGTACTTCTACGGATGTCCCCAAAGCAGCATCGGCAAAGTTTAGATAAAGGTCATAAATTACATTATTGCCGTCACGATGAAGTATCTCGTCTGGTTCTTCTTCGATAACAATTAACAAATCACCCGCTACGCCTCCACGTGGAGGAACGTTCCCTTTGCCCGACATAGATAACTGCATTCCTTCTGCCACGCCCGATGGAATTTTGATAGGGATGATTTCTTCTTCAAGCGTTCTTCCTTCTCCAAAACATACCTCACAACGAGTTTTGACTTGTTTTCCTTCACCATTACACGTTGGACATGGAGAGGTCGTAACCATTTGCCCCAACATCGTTTGCTGAACTCTACGAACCTGACCCGCTCCGCCACACGTTTGGCAAGTGCTTAATTCCGTTCCGTTTTTGGCACCGTTTCCACTACACGATTTACAAGTAACGTGTCGTTTTACTTTAATTTTTTTCTCTACGCCGTTGGCAACTTCCTCCAAGTTGAGTTTGAGTTTTATTCTCAAATCTGTTCCTTTTCTTTGGCGTTGTTGTCCACGACCACCGCCTCCGCCAAACATTCCGCCAAAGGGGCTATCGTCACCGAAGATACTTCCAAACTGACTGAAAATATCTTCCATGTTCATGTGTTGCCCACCACCAGCGGCTCCGCCCATACCAGCGTGTCCGTAGCGGTCATAACGAGCTTTTTTGTTCGCATCCGACAATACTTCGTACGCCTCGGCGGCTTCCTTGAATTTCTCCTCAGCAGCTTTATCGCCAGGATTTTTATCAGGATGATATTTTATAGCCATCTTGCGATAGGCTTTCTTTATTTCGTCTTCCGAAGCGGATTTTGAAATCTCTAATACTTCGTAAAAATCTCTTTTTGCCATTTTTATTTTTGGGGATTAGGGGTTTAGGTAATTGGGGATTGGGTAATTAGGGATTGGGGATTAGGTAATTGGGTAATTAGGAACTTGTTTTAACGATAATTGATAGACTACTTGATTTGAAATTAATGTCAAATAGCTCAATTAAATATTTTACAAAATCCTAACGACCAAATCACTACTTCCCCAATCCCCAATCCCTAATTACCCAATCCCTAATTACCTAATCACTAATTAGCTACTACAACTTTCGCAAAGCGAATCACTTTTTCGTTTAAATAATATCCTTTTTCTACTACGTCAAAAACTTTTCCTTTATCCTCTTCTGTTGGAGCAGGGAATTGTGTGATGGCTTCGTGAATGTCTGCGTTGAAAACTGTTCCTTTGGCATCCATTGGTTTTAATCCTTTTGAAGCCAACGTATTTGATAATTTATTGAAAATCAAAGAAATACCTTCTGTGATTTCACCTTCTTGGGCATTAGCAGTAGCTCTTTCGATGTCATCAATGACGGGTAAAATATCCACAATAACACGCTCAGAAGCCGACTGAATCATCTCTAATTTTTCTTTGGCAGTACGCTTTCTGAAATTGTCAAAGTCAGAATACAATCTTAAATATTTGTCTTTCAATTCATAGAGTTCCGCTTGCAATTTCTCAGCCTCTGTCAATTCTGGCACTTCTTCGGTTGCTGGTACTTCTTCTGTCGGAGTTTCTTCAATGTTTTCTGAAACTATGTCAGTATCTTGAGTAATTTCTTGTTCTTCGACTGGTAATTCGTCTTTATTTTCCATTTTCAATTTCCTTTTCGCTTTATTTTTATAATTCTCTATAATGTTCAAAAGTTTTGCCATATTATTTTTTCTGTCAGATTGACAGGTTTTGAATCCACAAAATTAGGCAAAAAAGGGTAAAAAGAAGTGAAAAAGGTGAAAAGGGTGGGAGGGAAGCCTTCATTTAATTTCCAATTCCCTTAATCTTTAAACCCTCCCAATAACTAACCACCTATCCGTGCTTTTTACTGATTATCACGATATTATTTTGTGATGAAAAAAAAGGTGCTTACATTTCCAACATAATTGCAAAATTTGCGTTTACCAAAACAAAAACTTAACAAAAAACAAGGAAATGAAATTGACAAAAATTATTGCTTCGGCGTTTATCGTAATGGCAACTGCGGCTGCCTCTTTTGCCCAAACTGCCGACGAAATCGTGGCAAAACATATTGAAGCTACTGGTGGTGCTGCCAAATGGGGTGCTTTGAAAGGTATGGAAATGAAAAATAAAATTGCGGTACAAGGTTTCGAAATAGAAAGTAAAACTGTTATCGTAGCTGGAAAATCCTTGCGTACGGACATATCGATGATGGGACAAGAAATGATTACTGCCGTTGATGGTGAAACAGGTTGGAAAAATGTACCTGCCATGATGCAAGGAACAGGCGAGCCAGAAGACATGAAAATCGCTGAAATCAAAGAAGCAAGAAGACAATTGGACTTAGGCGGATTGCTCTTGAATTACAAAGAAAAAGGTATCACGGTTGAATTGGTAGGTAAAGATAAAGTTGATGGTGCTGAAGTGTACAATTTGAAAGTAACAGAAAAAAGCGGAGATGTTAGTAATTTATTTTTATCAACATCTACATACTTTACCCTAAAAAGTTCCGCCAAAAGAAATGTACAAGGTAACGAAGTTGTAGCGGATGTAACATTCTCAAATTTTAAAGCGGTTGATGGATTAACTTTCCCTCACACAATGGAAGTACCAAGTCCAATGGGAGGAACAATGACTATTGAAACAGAATCAATCAAGTTGAACCCAACCATTGACCCAGCTATTTTCAAAAAGCCAGCGAAATAATTTTTAGATTTTTATTCCAAAACGGGGAAATTTGTAAGCCAAATTTCCCCGTTTTTTTATACATTTGAAAACCATTTTAAGTGGTGATTAGTAAATAGTGATTTGTGATTAGTGTTTCAACCACTTGAATACCAGTTATTTACAAAAAATAAAAACGCTGTTTAAATTGGACTAATTATTTATACGGATTATCATGTTATTGGATTTTTTAATTTTTAATTCAAAACTTTTAATTTTCAATGAACTGGTTTGAAATCAAAAATATCTCAGAAATAGATACTCCCGCTTTGTTGATTTACAAAGAAAGGGTGAAGAAAAACATTGCAAAAACTATTGACTTAGTGCAGTCAAAAGACCAGCTTCGCCCACACGTGAAAACCCATAAAATGAGGGAAATTACTGAAATGATGATAGGAGAGGGGATTCATAAATTCAAATGTGCTACCATTGCCGAGGCTGAAATGTTGGGAATTACAAAAGCAAAAGATGTACTGTTGGCGTATCCAGTTTTAGGAGCAAAAATTACAAGATTGCAGCAATTAAGAATAGCCTTTTCCGAAACAAATTTCTCGTGTACCATTGATAATTTTCAATCTGCAAAACAACTTTCGGATAGCTTTTTAGGTAATCCCATTAACGTTTATATTGACGTAAATGTAGGGATGAATAGAACAGGAGTTTCAGTTGAAAATGCCCTTGATTTATTTAAAAAATGCTTTCAGTTGTCAGGAATCAATATTATTGGGCTTCATGGGTACGATGGACATATTCACGATACAGACTTAGCAAGTCGTAAATACAGTGCTAAGATAGTTTATGAAAAGTTGTACTTTATTCAATGCCATTTTGAAAAATTTTCAGATAAAAAAATGAAAATAATCGTGGGTGGAACGCCTACATTCTCGCTCCACGCACACGCCCACAATGAGGTTGAAGTTAGCCCTGGGACGTTTATTTTTTGGGATGAAGGATATGGAAAAGAGATGCCAGATTTTGATTTTTTATTTGCAGGAATCATCGCTACCAGAGTCATTTCTATCATTAATGAAACAACGCTTTGCCTTGATTTAGGTCATAAATCTATTGCTGCCGAAAATCCATTACCCCGAATCAAATTCTTGAATGTGGGTGATATAAAACAAATTGCTCAGAATGAAGAACATTTGATTGTAGAAGTTGAAGATACAAGTAAATATGCTCTTGGGGATGTTTGGTACGGTGTTCCTGTACATATTTGCCCAACCGTTGCTTTGTATAATGAGGTGCAAGTAGTTGAAATTGATTTGGTAAATACCCAATGGAAAGTAATAGCGAGAGATAAGAAAATAACAATTTAGAACCTCAAAGCCATGTTTTTAATAGACGCTCATTTAGACATTTCCACCAACGCCATCGAATGGAATCGAGACTATCGGATGTCAGTTCATGACATTAGAAAAAGTGAAGAAGGCATGACCGACAAAATAGACCGAGGCAAAGGAACAGTGTCATTACCCGAACTCCGCAAAGGGAATATCGGCTTGGTGGTAGCTACGCAATTGGCGAGATTTAATCAGAATAATGGCAATTTGCCAGGGGCGGGTTGGAATTCTCCGCATCAGGCTTGGGCAATGTCTCAGGCACAATTGGCTTGGTATCAGACTATGGAAATGGAGGGAGAAATGATACAAATTAACAATATTTCATCCTTAGAAAATCATGTAAAATTGTGGATGGATGAATCAAAATCTAACTCAGAAAAGCCCATTGGCTATATTTTGAGTTTGGAAGGGGCTGATTCTTTAATTAATTTATCCTACTTAGAAAAAGCCTACGCTTACGGTTTACGTGCCATCGGACCCGCCCATTACAGCACGGGAAGGTACGCATCAGGCACGGGTACGACAGATGGATTTACACCAATGGGCAAAGATTTATTGAAAGAAATGGATGCTCTGAATATAATTTTGGATGCCACTCACCTGACGGATAAAGGTTTCATCGAAGCAATGGATTTGTTTCATGGACACGTCTGGGCGAGCCATCATAATTGTCGTTCATTAGCCCCACATCAGCGACAACTTTCTGACGAACAAATTAAGATTTTGATTGAACGAAAAGCGGTCATTGGAGGATGTTTTGATGCGTGGATGATGAAACCCAATTTTATCCAGCGGGTCAGTAATCCAGCAGCGTTTGATATAAAAATTGAGACGATAATCGACCATTATGACCATATTTGTCAAATTGCGGGCAATTCCTTGCATTGTGCAATCGGAAGTGATTTGGACGGAACTTACGGAACCGAACAATCACCAATGGATTTAGATACCATCGCTGATTTGCAAAATTTAACTACCCTCTTAGCAAAAAGAGGCTACACAGAGAAAGACATTGAAAACATTTTCCATAAAAACTGGCTACGATTTTTGAGAAATGCTTGGGCTTGAAAATTAGAAATTACTGTGTTGATGTTGTAAATTTGTGTTTAAAAAATCAAGCAAAAATGTATAGATATATTCTCAAACCCCTTCTGTTTCAATTTGATGCTGAAAAAGCACATTACCTTACTTTCGGTCTAATAAAATTTCTCTTCAAAATCCCTTTTGTACCACAAATTTTCAAATCAGTTTATCATTACGAACACCCAAGTTTAGAGCGTGAAGTATTTGGGTTAAAATTCAAAAATCCAATAGGTTTAGCCGCAGGATTTGATAAAAATGCTGTGATGATTGACGAGTTTTCAAACTTAGGATTTGGCTTTATCGAAATCGGTACATTGACCCCCAAAAGACAACCTGGTAATGATAAACCAAGACTTTTCAGGCTCAAAGAAGACCATGGTATCATCAACAGAATGGGCTTTAATAATGAAGGTGTAAAAGAGGCAGTGATTAAATTAAAAAAACGGAAAAGTGATATTTTAATTGGTGGGAATATTGGTAAAAACAAAGTAACGCCCAACGAAAATGCAGTGGATGATTATTTAATTTGTTTTCATGAATTATTTGAGGTTATAGATTATTTTGTAGTTAATGTAAGTTCGCCGAATACGCCTAATTTGAGAGAGTTACAAGAAAAAGAACCTTTGAAGAATCTTTTACAAACGCTTCAAAATGAGAATTTAAAAAAAGAAAGACAAAAGCCAATTCTCTTAAAAATTGCTCCTGATTTGACTGATTCTCAATTAGATGACATTGTTGAAATAGTACAAGAAACCAAAATTGCGGGTGTCATAGCTACGAACACAACTATCTCACGAGAAGGCTTGAAATCGAACGAAAATTTAGTAAAAGAAATGGGTGGATTGAGTGGTAAACCTGTAACAAAACGTTCAACGGAAGTCATAAAATATTTATCAGAAAAATCTAAAAAATCATTCCCTATTGTAGGTGTAGGTGGGATACACTCGCCCGAAGATGCGATAGAAAAACTGAATGCAGGGGCTTCATTAATTCAGATTTATACAGGTTTTATTTATTCTGGACCATCTTTGGCGAGTGAGATAAATAGAGCGATTATTGAAACTAAGTAGGCAATTTTATTCTAATAAATCTCCAATAGCGGCAATATACGGAGTTTTCCAAGATGTTTCTTGGTCTTTATAACGATGATAATCTCCTGTGAAAAGTAGTTTCAAGATGGGTAATATTCTACTCAAATGAAAATTGGGCATTGTTCCTCTACTTTCATAATAAAGAATAATATTATCAAACTTCTGAAAATTAGGGTTTTTACTATCAATTCTTTCCAATAAAGTATTTTTCAGAGTACAAAAGTAGTCTCTTTTTGCTAAAAATGGGGATAATTTTTCCTCCCGTGGGCGAGAGAACCTATCTTGTAGCGTTACCATTTTGCCATTATCTTTCGGACGAACGCCTATTTGTTGAGAACTATGTTGTCTGTAAGAAATCAGTTGTTCTTCAATAATGCCCATCGAATCCAACATCGCAGCTACCAAAGTTATCCAACCATCATGAATCATATCAGGAATGTGCGTAGGAAAAGGAATAATATTCTCAATCAATTCCCTCCGAAAAGCCATCATACACCCCGAAGAACGATTGCCAAATAACAGTAAATCAACCGCTTGTCCATTTTTCCATTGCTGAATTTGTGGTTGAAAAAACCTCACTGCTGACCAAAAGTTTTTACCTAAACTATTCTTTTTTTCATCTACTAAAATAGCATCCGAAAACACTGCCAATTGATTTGGATTTTCTTCAAAATACTGACTGATCTTCTGTAATTTATCAGAATGCCAAAGGTCGTCTTGGTCGCACATCAAGATAATATCACCTGAACAATGAGCAATCGCATTCTCAAAATTTTTGATAACTCCCAAAGATTTATCATTAATCAAAATTTTGATATTCAAGGCATTAGAGAATTTTTGAACGATATCCAAAGTAATATCCGTAGAGCAATCATCACTTATGACGACCTCAGTTGGCAATAAAGTTTGATTAACTAAACTTTCGAGTTGTTCCCAAAGAAATCGAGAACCGTTGTATGTACAGAGAGCAATAGATAAGGTTTTCAAAAGAGGCAATGGAAAATAAAATTCAAAACCCGATGCAGAAGCATCGGGCTACAATTTGTGGTCCCAGTGGGAATCGAACCCGCATCTAACGTTTAGGAAACGTCTATTCTATCCGTTGAACTATGGCACCGTTTGGTTACTGGTTATCAGTTATTTGTTACTGGTTATTTGTAATAATTTTACCAGTATTCATCCTACAAATTTCTATAAAATCTATCAAAATTCAAACTCGAAAAACAGTTTTCCTAATAACTAATAACCAGTAACAGATAACTAATAACCCACAACTTCCTCAGCCAACCAATTCGGGAAAATCTGAATATGTTTTTCTTTCACTAAATTCATAATGGCTGACCTCAATTCTTCAATATTCTCTCGTTGTTCTGCTGATATGAAAACCGTCAGCGGTTGAGGAGCATTCATAAACGAATTCTTTAAAAACTCCGTAACTTTCTCAATCCTGATTTGCTGATTGACAGGCTCATTGCCCGAACCTATTTCCCAATCATTAATCTCAACTTCTTCTGTCGAAAATAAATCTATCTTATTGAAAACCAGGACAGTAGGTTTGTTTGCCGCTCCAATGTCCACCAAAGTTGCGTTTACGACATCAATCTGTTCTTGGTAATTGGGATGAGAAATATCCACGACATGAAGCAAAATATCCGCCTCACGCACTTCGTCCAAAGTTGATTTAAACGACTCAATTAGCTTCGTAGGCAATTTGCGAATAAACCCTACGGTATCTGAGAGCAAGAAAGGTACATTCTCAAAAGTTACTTTTCTGACCGTGGCATCTACCGTTGCAAAGAGTTTATTTTCTGCAAAAACATCTGCCTTTGCTAACCTTTGCATCAGCGTAGATTTACCCACGTTGGTATAACCCACCAAAGACACCCGCACCATTCTATCACGATTTTTTCGTTGCGTCATCGACTGTTTATCGATTTGCTTCAATTTTTCCTTCAAAAAAACGATACGGTCATTGGCAATACGTCGGTCAGTTTCCAATTCCTTTTCACCTGGTCCACGCATACCCACACCGCCCCGTTGCTTGGAAAGGTGAGACCACATACGAGTAAGTCGGGGAAGAATGTATTGTTGTTGAGCCAATTCTACTTGGGTGCGAGACTGAACCGTTTGGGCTCGCATCGCAAAGATGTTGAGAATCAGCAAACTACGGTCAAGAATTTTGACTTCTTTTTGAAATTTAGCGAATTCCCCTTCAATATTTCTAACCTGAATGGGCGATAAATCATCATCAAAAATGACCATATCCACATCTTTATCAATCACAAAAGCGAGAATATCCTGCATTTTCCCCTTACCTACGTAGGTTTTATTATCAGGTTTTTCTAATTTTTGGGTAAAAGTATGGAGTGTATTTATCTTGGAAGTATCTGCCAAAAAGGCTAATTCGTCTAAATATTCTTTGGTTTGTTCAGCCGTTTGTTTCTGTGTCTGGACAGCAACCAAAACGGCGGTTTCATTTAATTCTTCTGTATTGTGCATATAATTTGTTGATGCCTAATAGACATTAATCTTCTTCTAAAAATTTTAATAGACTTTTCAATTCTTTATCTGAAATATTTTCCATATCAGATTTATCAAAAATAGTAAGTAAGAAAAGGGTTTCTTCTACTATTCTAACACAAGTAATAACCCTCGCACCAGCCGATTTACCCTTACCTTTACTACTGATTGGAAGTCTAATTTTGTAACAATTATTTCCCAGAGAACTTCCTTGAATAGGATTCTCTGATAAATCATTTCCTAACTCCGCTAAATCTTCTCCAATAGATGGATATTTTTTCGCCAATCTTTTCAACTGACGACCGAAAGGTGGTATAGCCTCAATTTTAAAGCTCATTCAGTAAATCTTTTAACGATTGAGATTTCATTTTACCTTTGTCCACCATTTTCATATTTTCAACGGCTTCTTTGATTTCATCCATCAAAAGAGCTTTGGCTGGTGAAATTGGCTTTGCTTTTACGAACGAAAAATTATTTAATAATTCCATCACAAAAGCTGCCTTAGTGTCTTTTACTTCTAATAAAATATTCATGATTTCTAATTTTTAAACTCTTCCAATAACTTCTCATACCCCGCCAAATGCAAATAATTCTCCTCCTTCACCGCAAATGTATGCCCAAAACCTTCTGCAATTTTTACCACTTCTATTGGTTTTAGGCTACCTTTTTGGGCTAATTCTTTTGATAAACCTATCAAAAAATTGAGGTTAGTTTCTAATAATTCACGGGTTTCAGTTCCGAGGTCACGCATCATACGCTCGATTGCCCAATCGGTTACGCTCAAATCCATGCTGTAAGGTCCTGAGTGGGCGTACCATGCTTGAAAATTCTTGTCAAAACCATATTTACGGATATATTCCATAATCATCGAAGTTGCTTCCTCACGGTCAAACGAACGAGAAATAGTGGCTTTATCTTCTCCAAAAATTATCTCTTCGGCAATTCCGCCAGCCAAATAAATTTTGATTTTGCTGATAATATTTTCTTTCGACAAATGAATCAAGTGCGGAAACGCAAAGCCTTGTGCATAACGTGAGGCAACCCGTGATTTCAATTGCAAAGGGGCAAGTCCCAACAAAATTCCGTAAACAATGGCGTGTCCAGCTTCGTGTACGGCAATACTCGCAATCATATCAGGAGAATTATCTTGACGGATTTGGTCGATTTTACCTGTATAATCCAACTCAATCATCTTTTTGCCTGCCAAATCAGCTACGATTTTCTTTCTGTCAAAATCATAATCCATCGCAATGTGCATCAGATTTCCCATGAAAGCCTCAAACAATAATTTCGAGAGATTTGCCTCCACAATATCCGTAATACTTGAAAATACTGGGCGAACTCCTTGCACTGGAAAAACCCCATTTTGATAAATTAATTGATTGAGATTTTCGGTAATTTCAATATCAACCCCAAAATGTTCTTTGTTTTTCTTGACAATTTTACGCAGTTCCTCGGCAATAAGTTTTTCAAAATCTGTTTTACGTAAAGACTTGTAAATCAGGTGAATATTCCCAAAACGAGCTACTTGTTCTGGCTTAAATTTGCGTGAAAGAGCATTTTTAATATCGACAATCGTGATTTTTTCTGTATATGCTCTAAAAATATCCGCTTCGATGTCTGTCTCACCCGTTTCGTTTGCCATAGAATAGGCTTCGTCCAAATTTCCCGAAATAATAATCAATGATTTCGAGTGATTGATGGGTTCGTAAACCTTCTTTTTCTCACGAGTAGCCTGCATCATTCTCAACACATCTTCTTCACGCATTTCGGCAATATCAGCTACACTTTCTTTCAAATCAAAAATCTTTTTCAGACTCTGTGCCTCCCAAACACCCACGGTTGCTTCCTCTTCTTCTGCATACGCCCCAACACCCATCGGATTCGTTGGGTCGGGTGGCATTGGAGGAGCATCTTTGAGTTTTTGCTTACGCTTTTGGCGTTGCATGGCGGCGTACAAATAGCGTTGCAAATAATCATCAATGGATTCCTTCGCATCACGTTTTGCTAACTTTCCATCCGACAATAATTCCCAAAAATCTTGGAATCGAGTGTTTAGAAGCGGTTTTCCTTCTGAATCTATGGTATAAAAACGTTGGATTTCATCAAATAAAATAATGGCTGGTTTGGCATCATTGATTCCGTTAGTTTCTAAAATAGACGACACGGTACTATTCCAAGTGCTTTCGCCATTAGACAATTCAACTTCTACGAAACGGTCTTGGTATTCTAATTTTGAGACTAATTTTCTGATTAAATCGGTCTTACCCACGCCCGTCATACCCCACAAATTGACGATGATGGGTCGTGTCAAAATCTCTGGCATCAAATACCAGATTTGGATATAATCGACCAATTCTTCGATGATATAGTCGATACCAATAAATTCATGCTTCAACTCCCCCTTCACTTGTTCGAGGCGTTGCTTTTTGGTGTTTATCTCTTCGAGATTTATGTTTATTTTAGGTTGAATTGACATATATCTGGTTGATTGGTTATTGGAGAATTGGTTTATTAGTTACTGGTTTAATAGAGAATTGGTTTATTGGTTATCAGTTAATTCGTTGATTGGTCATTGGAGAATTGGTTAATTGGTTACTGGTTAATTCGTTGATTGGTTATTAAGAAATTGACGATTAGAGTTTAAATTATTTCTAATTAGTCAGTACCCAATAAACCAGTACACCAGTAACTAATAAACCAGTAACCAAAATAATACACAAATGTATTAACTAAAAATACAAATAATGTTTTAGATTCAAGAATTAACCAATAAAATGATTGAATTGTAATTGAATTGCCCTTCGGAGGACAATATCCATGAAGAAGGATTTTGAAGAAACCGAGAGGAGCTATTTAGCAGAAAATTTGTCTTAACTTCATGGCATTGGTGGCTATCATTGAGCCGTTTAAAATTTTGTGGAGCAAAGGTGGGTAATTTTTTTTTGATATGCAAGTTAGTCATTGGAAATTAGTTATTGGTTATTAGGAAAATGAAAATTCCAAAAGTCTTCTACCAATAACTAATAACCAATAACTGATAACCAATATCTACTTCAACGAAGCAATCAATTTCTCATTCAAAGCCACGTAATCATCGTTTTTCGCTTCTTTTGCAGAGGCAATAGACTCATTGGCAGTTTTAGTAGCCGCCGCTTTGTCACCTAATTTTGCTTGAATTTTTGCTTTCAAGTGCATAATCCAGAAGGCTTTTGGGTTATTTTCGATAGCTTTATCAGCCCAAGAAAGTGCTTTTGATAAATCTTTTCCAGCCTCGAAATAATAACTTGCCGCTTGAAAATATGGACGGTTGTCCACGTTCATTGCATTGTCAATTGACTTAGAAATTTTAGCATCAATATCAGCCACAACAGGAATCGAAATAGCCGTTTTTTCCCACATCACATGTATTTCTGCACTGGCAGGCATTACGTTTGCTACTTGCATCGTGAATGTTTCCATCGACATTGGCAAAGTCATTGGCTTCACTTTGAATTTAGCCACATCTTCTTCTGCCTTATATCCATCAACACCCCAATTGTTCAATCCTTTGTTTAAAATAACTTCCCACTCGTCTTTGTTTGGAATAGTATAAAGTACGTAAGAACCCGCTTTTACAGCTACTCCGCCTACTTTTACGTCTTCTCCGAACGTAACTTTGGTAGCACCGTTAGCACCTGTTCTCCATAATTTACCATAAGGAGCTAAGTCTCCAAAAACAGTACGTCCTTTCATATTAGGACGAGAATAAACGATTTCAATTGACGACAAAGCAAAGTCTTGCTTAATGGTTTGTGTTGGACTTGGTGCTGGTGTTTTGATTCCCTGAGCATTTACTCCAAAACTTGCTAATACTGTGGCTACGATAGCGTAAAGTAATTTTTTCATTGTTAGTTTGTTTTTTGTTTTAATAAAGAACAAAGGTAATGATTGTTTTGCTTAACCGAAATACCGTTTGTGGATAAATCAAAAAAGGCTTGTGAAATTCAATTTCACAAGCCTTTTAATGAGTATTTCTAATTTTACACAGCCATCTCAACCTCTTTCTCCCAACCCGTTTCTTGCAATGCTGGGTCTTCTTCTTTTTTCAAAAAATCGTTAGTTGATACGCCGTTTGCCTCCCAATCCAAAATAGCATTGTCTGGGACAATATCAACTGGCGTGTAATAAGAAGATGATTTTTCGTTGTAAGCCAAATTTGACTGCGAATTATAACAAGAAATCAATGACCATCTTGGATGCTCCGAAAGATTAGCTGCTGAACGATGAAGCGTATTACTATGGAAAAACAGAGCATCCCCAGGTTGTAATTCTACATACACTAAGTCCATGGTTTTCAGACAATTATCTACAAAAACCATATCCGCACCTACTTGTTCGCCCGCAAAGCCATGATTGACACGACCTAATTTATGAGAACCGTTGATGACTTGTAAACAACCATTTTGCTGAGTTGCTTCGGTCAATGCCACCATCACCGAAATCAATTGGTCAGGGAACATGAACTGATTTTTGTACCAATATCCATAGTCTTGATGCCACTCCCACGCTCCCCCAACACGTGGCTCTTTTTGCATCAATTTTGAGTGATAATGACAAACAGGTGCATCTGAATCTAATAATTGAGCAACGCCATTTACCATTCTTTCACTCCGAGTCAAATACCCATAAGTATCGTCCCCAGGCGTAAACCACAAGGCTAATTTGGTCTTTTTACCCGACTGATCGTTCAAATCTAAGGAGTTTTTAGAGATTGAAACATCCTCAACCGCAATTGTGTAAAGTTTATCGATTTCTTTTTTACTGAAAAAATTTCTCTTAATCACATAACCATCACGGTGGTAGTCAATTATTTCGTTTTCGGAAAGCACGGGATTATTCATAGCTATTTTTTATTTTGTGTCTCAACTACGATTTTTCTTACTTGTCATCCCGACGAAGGAGGGAACTGTTAAATACTCTCAAAATCCGATTGAAGCATTAAATTAATAGTTCCCTCCTTCGTCGGGATGACAAGTCTAAGTAAAATCAAAAAAGAAACTATTTTGTTAAATTTGACAGCACAAAATTGTTGTGTTTTTTTGTAAATTTCTACCATTCTTATTTCAGAAAGTAATATTATTTTGCACAAATTAATTATATTTGTAAAATACATTGAAATATTAGTACTATATTGTCAACAATTCAATCTATGAAACCATTACTCCAAAAATTACCGCTTCCCTCTGATTCATCATTCGTTTTGGTTGATTTTGATGTGCCATATTTCGAGACCCCTTGGCATTTTCACCCTGAGTATGAGATTGTGCTGGTAACAGAAAGTTCTGGACAACGCTTTGTGGGTGAGCATATCAAGGAGTACAAAGAAGGTGATTTGTGTCTCATCGGACCTCATGTGCCACATCTTTATCGTAGTCACGAGGAATATTATTGGGCAGATTCAACATTAAGAGCTAAGTCAATTGTCATCCATTTTAAGGATGATTTCTTGGGGAAAGATTTTTTCAATATTCCCGAAATGAGCCACATTAAAGCCCTTTTTGAGAAATCTACGAAGGTTTTGGATATAGTTGGCGAGGCAAATAAATTCATTTCGGAAAAATTGGTAGCGATGTTTTCAGAAAATCCGACCAAAAAATTATTGTCACTTTTAGAGATTTTAGACACCCTCGCAAGGTCGAATGACTACGACTATCTGACCTCTGGCAATAGTTTTGGAACAAATATCAAGGACTCGGACAGAGTAAATAAGGTTTTTGAATACGTGATGAACAATTTTAAAGAGGAAATACGATTAGGCGAAGTGGCGGATTTAATCGCCATGTCCGAAACCTCATTTTCGAGGTATTTTAAAAGTAGAACCAATAAAAATTTCTCCGATTTTTTGATTCAAATACGGGTTGCTCATGCCTGCAAGTTGCTGGTAGAAGACAAGTTAGGCATTGCTGATATTTGTTATGAATCAGGTTTTAATAATCTCTCAAACTTCAATAGAAAGTTTAAGGAAGTTATGAACGTTACGCCTTCTAATTATCAGAGAAATTTGTTGAAATCGTAGAATGAAAATATCGGAACGATGTGTTCATAATCGCAAATATTTTCGTATTACAAAATTTTGTGGTAAAATCAAGTATAATGGGTTTCCAACTTGTTTACTTTAACCATAAAAATTTTGCCCCATAAAGTATTATGTGAGGATTTTTTTTCCATCAAATCCATGTCGTCAATAGTTTATTTTGAAGTTGTAGCAATAAGTATGAAATTAAAATTTAAGATAAAGCCTTTTTTTATTTCCTCTCCTTCAAATACTTCTCTATCTCCCCCAATCCCAGAGCATTAAACGTCATATTAGCCAAAAGTCCACCTTTGCGTGCAATAGCCACGCCATAGTGCATATCAAAATATCCTTCCATTTCGTGAGCATCAGGGTTGATGGAAAGCATCACATTTTTCTCCAAAGCATACTGAATCCAACGCCAATCTAAGTCCAAACGATAGGGGCTTGCGTTGATTTCAATTACTACACCATTAGCAGCACAAGCATCTATAACTTTTTGATAATCAATTGGATAGCCTTCACGAGACAACAAAATTCGCCCCGTTGGATGTCCTAAAATAGTCGTATAAGGATTCTCAACGGCTCTGATGATTCGAGACATGGCTTTCTCTTGGGTCATTTTTAAATTTTGGTGAATAGATGCCACGATGTAGTCAAAAGATTTCAACACATCATCAGCATAATCCAAAGAACCATCGCCCAAAATATCTGACTCAATTCCCTTCAAAATCTTGAAAGGTCGGTCAGACATCGAAACATATTTTTGATTAAGTTTCTCAATTTCAGCGTGTTGTTCCCAAATTCTTTCTTCCGAAAGTCCTTTGGCATAAGAGGCAGTTTTGGAATGGTCGGCAATACCCAAATACTCAAAACCTAATTCTCGACAATAATCCGCCATGGCTTCGAGTGTATGTTTTCCGTCTGAGTATGTCGAGTGATTATGCAAGATTCCTTTCAACGAATCCCACGTTACTAAATCTTCAATTTGATGAGTTGCAGACCATTCAAATTCAAAATTTCCTTCCCGCATTTCTGGAATGATGTAGGGTAAATTGAGACTTGAATAAATTGCTTCGTCCGACTCAAAAACCTGCTTGCTTAACTGTTTGTAAATATTATTGGAAGCTAAATGTTTTTCGCCAGAAGAATAGATAAATACTTGATTAACAAATTGTTGTGAAGAACAAGTTTGAATTTCCACAGGAATTTCTTTTTCAGAAAACCTTCCACGCCAAGCAAAAGGAGAGGAAGACTTTTCATCTTGTTGCAGGTCAGGAAAGGCATTCAAAAACTGTTGAACTTCCCAAGGTTTATCGTGTCCAACGACCAATTGAATTGAATGTACGACTTCATTTTTACGACGAACATCTCCTACAATTTCTACTTGTTCAAACTGTTTTTCCAGTATATCAAATAGGATTTGGGCTAATTCTTCACCCTTTTCCATTCTCAGTTTTCCAGTATTTGACTGAGCATAAAGGATTGATTCTTTGATAGTTGCTTGAATTTTATCGCCAAACCCTTTGAGTTTAGATACTTCGCCATTTTCGCAAGCTAAGAGTAATTCACGGTTGTCAGTAATGCTTAACTCTTGCCAAATAACTCGAACTTTTTTAGGTCCGATGCCTTTAATTTGGAGCATTTCCAAAAGACCTTCGGGTGTACGAGCGAGTAGTTCCGTTAGTTCCTGTGTTGTTCCAGTTTTACGAATTTCATCAATTTTTGCCGCAATACTTTTTCCAACACTCTGTAAACTAGCGAGTTGCTCTACTGAAAGAGCCATCAAGTCCGAAGGTTCTTTATCTAAGGCACGAGCCGCAAAGCTAAGATTTTTGATTTTAAACTCATTTTCATCGTGCAATTCAAGGAGTTTTACGGTTAATTCGAGGAGAGCAACAATTTCTTCGTTGGGCATGGGATTTTGTGATATTGAATTCTAAAAAAAACTATCTGTTACATTTTGTGGGATAAGATAAAGTATAAAAGGTTTCCAACCTGTTAATCGGACTCCATTAACAGGTTGGAAACCTGTTATACTCTAAAATCGAAATTTTTGTTAGTATGTTAGTTATGGTGCGAAGCAACTAAACTAAAAACTCCAAAACCCCTAAATCCCAAGTATTTTGAGAGTTATGGAAGATTTTTCCTTGACTAATTTCGAGAGGAGAAGGAATATTATTGTGATACAATTGTCCTGTACCCAGTCCTTGCGGAAGACTATTGTTGAATTCGGCGGTAAATTGGGTTATAGCATTCAAGCCCACATTCGACTCCAAAGCGGAGGTCATCCACCAAGCAATTTTGAGGCGATTAGCGTTCTCAATCCACTCTCTACATTGTTGAAAACCGCCCAAGAGTGTCGGTTTCAAAATGATGTATTGAGGCATAATTTTCTTTAACAGTTTGTATTTATCTGTATATTCTCTAATTCCGATGAGTTCTTCATCTAAGGCAATTGGGACGGGTGTATTCTGACAAAGCTCTGCCATCAAATCTTCATTACCCTGATGAATAGGTTGTTCAATAGAATGAAGTTTAAATTCGGCTAATTTCTCTAATTTCCCAAACACTTCATGAATCGAAAAAGCACCGTTAGCATCCACTCTGAGCGTGATTTTGCTTTCATCATAACGTTCTCGTATGTAGGCTAAAACCTCACATTCTTTTTTGAAATCTATCGCCCCAACCTTCATTTTTATTGTATCATAGCCCGTTTCTAATTTTTCATCAATTTGTTTTAACATAAAATCTCGGTTGCCCATCCAGACTAAACCATTGATATTAATGGTTCGGTCGGCTTTGGCAAATGAGTTATTGAAAACGATTCTTTTACCACCATTCATTAAGTCAAGCATGGCAGTTTCAAAAGCAAAAACAATAGATGGGAATGATTTGTCAAGTACTTGGTCGAGGATAATATTCAAGTTCCAAGGATAAACTTCGAGGTCGAGAGTATTGAAATTCTCACAAATACTGAGGAGTTGCAAATCAAAATCAGGACGGTCATCTATGCTCAGACCTTTCAATGGCGAACATTCTCCTAAACCAAAAATGGCAGGATTTTCATGGTCAAAAATCTTGACAAAGTAACTATCTTTGTGCGTGAGTACGCCCCGAGACGTGCCAGCCTCGAATTTAAAATCAAGTGTATGTTTGGAAAAAACAGCTTTGAGACTCATTTTGTGAAAACCTTTTTGGTTAGGGCGGGTAAAAAGTTCTGGGTTTAGAGTTCTGAGTTCTGAGTTTTTTTGAAAAACTTTTACCCATCTACTTTAAACTTCAACTCAACTCAATAAACTAATCATTAATTGTCTGAAATTCTGTGTGTTAGATGATTTGAAGATTTTTTTTGATAAAACACAAGTTAAAGTTTCTTAAAAAGGGTGTGAATATACTAAAAAGTCATAACTCTTTCAGAATTTTGTGATGTAAATTGAGTTTTTTTATTAAACGGCTGTTTTTTTTAGGGATTGGAGATTGGGTGAATTAGGGATTAGGTAATTGGTAATTAGGTGAATTAGGGATTAGGTGAATTAGGGTTATAGTAAATTCCTAATTCCAATTACTCAATCCCCAGTCCCCAATTCCTAATTCCTCAATCCCCAATTACCCAATCCCCAATTACCCAATCCCCTAATCCCTAAAAAATGAAATACCTTCTCTTTCCTTTTTCAATCTTATATGGAATCATCACTGATATTCGTAACTATTTGTACAACAAAGGTTTCTGGAAAGAAACTTCCTTTAACATACCCATTATCAACGTTGGTAATTTGACTGTCGGGGGAACTGGCAAATCACCGCACGTTGAGTATTTAATTAGATTGTTAAAAAGTAAATATATAATTGCTACTTTGAGTAGAGGTTATGGTCGAAAAACAAAAGGATTTATTATTGCAAATTCATCCGCCACAGCTCGAACTATTGGTGATGAACCTTACCAATTTTATCAAAAATTCAAGGATGAAATAGATGTAATTGTTGGGGAAGACAGAGTTGGGGCTGTTTGTGCTATTTTAGACCAAATGCCTGATATTGAACTCGTTATCCTTGATGATGCCTTCCAACATCGCCCTATCAAACCGTCCTTAAATATTTTATTAATGGATTATTCTCGACCCATTTATGAAGACTTTACTTTTCCTTCGGGTCGCTTACGTGAGCGAAGGCATGGGGCAGAAAGGGCTGATATTGTGATAGTTACAAAGTGTCCAGAAGAAATAACTTATAGAAATGTCGAGTCAGTCAGAAAAGGTTTACGACCTTATTCAAAAGAAAAAACGTCATTTTTTTTTACAAAAATCTTATATGGAAAGCCACAAAATTGTCGTTTTGAAGAAGGAAAATTAGATTTACAAAAGGTCATTTTATTGTCAGGAATTGCCAATCCTAAGCCTTTTGAAGAATATGCAAAAAAGCATTTTGAAGTAGTTAGTCATCTGATTTTCAGTGACCATCACGATTTTACGGAAAAAGACTTAGTGAAAATTTCTACAAAAAAAATACCTATTCTAATGACCGAAAAAGATATGGTAAAATTTATTCCTTTTTTCAATCATCCTTTACTCAAAGATATTTCATTGTTTTATTTACCTATTGAAATTGATTTTGTGAATATTAAAATGAAAACTGAATTTGATAGATTAATTTTTGAAGAGGTGAGAAGTAGTATAAAGAGGTGAAACAAGGATTCTGATTTTACTATACATTCCTTAGATATTCATAACTCCCAATCCCCAATTACCTAATCCCTAATTCCCCCTCTTCGCCTTAAAAACCTTCGGCAAGACATACTTAGAAAAATCAATTTTGGCATTATTAAAATCCATCATACAAGATTTGATAACGTCTCTAAGATTTTCTTCGTGTTGGGGTGTTACGTTCAAAAAACTCGAATACGTCTTGAAAGCATTAGATTGGAATATTTTGATAGGTTTTGAATCTGTTTCGATATAAAATTCCATAGCAATTTTTATCATTCCTTCTTCTTTCAAAAAATGACGTTCTTCTCTGATTTTGAGTTCTTTAACTCGTAGCAATACGGGTGCTTGCCCGCCTGTGTAGGTATTGGAAGGTTTCAAAAAACGCATTAAAACCGACTGGACACTATCTCCCAAAGAATAACTTTGCTGTTTGTTGAAAAGCCCTTTTCTAATCAAAAAATATTTGGGTTGATTGAAATCACAGACGATTTTTTGGATATAAAATTTTCGATTAGGCATCGAAAATTGTTCTTTTTTCAAAGAAAAAATATCTTTGGGAAGTCCTTGGGCAAAGAGAAGCTGCAAGGTGATAGAACCTAAGAATAGACTCAGATAAATTATTTTCTTGAACATATAGCGGTATGTTTATAGCTATCAGCAATTGGCTGTCAGCTATCGGCATGAAATACAATTAATGAAGGATTGTAAAAAACTTTCCTATCAATCCATCATTATAATTTAGGCTTCCCTTGGAAATTACTTTTCAAGAATATTGCTTTCAAAAATCCACTCAATTTTGGGTGGATTTTTCATTTTACGCTTTATAGAACTAAGAATAATACAATTTTATTTTAACTGAAAG
>JAAFJP010000012.1 GCA_013298125.1 Cytophagales bacterium
TGAAATATTAACCAATGCAGTAGAAGAAATCTTAAATCAAGTAGGTTCAAAATTCAAAATTGACTTTAACGAAATCAAACATTTTACACAATTCAAAACGTCGTTTAAATTTGAATGACTACTTATGTCCATAAAATGAAAACAATTTCAAAAAAAATACTTTATTTTTAAAAAACCTCGAACAAAAATATTTTTTTTATGTTAATATGAATGACGTTCATTTTATGAACAAATTTCAATCATAATTCACAGAAAAAAAATGAAAGAAAATTTTATTAGAAAAATACCATTAATTCTATTTGGTATTTGCTTTGTTTTTGGTAATAATACCAAAGCCCAAATTCCCAGAATATTGGAATTAGAAGAGGCTATTACCTTGGGGATTACTCATAGCAAAAACTTAGCCTTAGATAATATCAATTTGCAATTGGCAGACTCAAAAATTTTGCAGAATAAGAGTGCCAAATTACCCCAAGTTGGACTGAATTTGAGTTATGTCAGAATCAGTGATAATATTACGCCTTTTAGGGTTTCGTTTCCTACGGGCGATGTCGTGCTGAATCCTCAAATTTTGAATCAATCTTACAATTCACTACAAGTAAAGCAACTTTTGTGGGCGGGAGGTAAAGTAAAATATGGTGATGAAATATTGGCTCTCGACAAAAAAGCCATCTATTTTGACATTCAAAAAAACAAAAATGATGTGGCTTTTAATATCACAACGTTGTGGTATAATCTCTTCACGGTGAAGCAATCGAAAAAGATTTTAGAGGCTAATATTGACCTGTTGAACAATCAGAAAAAAGATGCAGAAAACTTCGTAAAGCAAGGAATTATTTTAGAAAATGATGTATTGAAAATTGATTTAGCCATTACCAATTTAAGCTCAAATTTGTCTGATATTTCAACAACTGAAAACTTGTTAAAATACAATTTAGGTATTTTGACTGGCTTAGACTCAAAAACAGAAATTGATATTCCAGAAACTTTACCGAACACTACACAAGAGAACGATAATCTCAATCAATATCTCGAAAAAGCTTTTCAAAACAGAGCCGAATTAAAAGGACTTTCCATCAGAAAAGAACAAGCTAAAGTTGGGGTAAAAATAGCCCGAAGTAATTTTATGCCCACCATCGGAGCAAGCGGAATGGTGAATTATGATTTGCCCAATCAACGAGTTTTCCCGAACGTAGCCTCACTTACGGGAACATGGAACGTAGGCGTTGGACTAACCTGGAATTTGACGGATTTACACTCGAACAAAGAAAAAGTGAAGGAAAGCAATCTTTCTTTTCAGAAAATGAATCAGGTCATTGAGCAAGCCAAAGAGGGAATTCAGTTGGAAGTAAACGCTGATTATACCAATTATTTACAAGCCAAACAGAAAATTCAATTAGCGGATAAATCGGTAGAGCAAGCCACGGAAAATTTTAGGGTAGAACAGAATAAGTTTCAAACTAACACCACAACCTCAACCGATTTTTTGAATGCTAATACGCTCTTGTTACAAGCTAAAATAAACCTAACAACGGCAATTGCCAATGCAGAATTGGCTTACAAAAAATTGTTAAAATCAGTTAATTAGCGAAATCGGTAAAGTGTGAAAATTGTGAGTTAAAAGCCCCATCGGGGCGATATTTTGGTAGAAAAGAGTAATATGAAATTTCCCCAGAAGCCCCATCGGGGCGATATTTTGGTAGAAATATGAACGTAAAATCGCATTATCCAAAAGTCTCATCGGTTAGTATTTTGGTTGAAAGTGTCGCCCCGATGGGGCTTCTAAAAGGAATTTTGATACTTTTTACTGCTACCAAAATTTCGCCTCTCTGAGGCTTTTCAATTCATAATTTTTATAATATAGTAAGAAATTTTAATATATAAAGTATTGAATATCAATCAATCAATTAATTAAAAATAAAAATGAAAACATTTAACATAATCATAGCCTTAGCATTAACCCTATTTTTAGCAAGTTGCACAGGAAAAGAAGAAACTGATAATGCTCAATTAGAGACGGACATCAGCCCCGTAATTCCAAAAATAAACAGTACCGTTACGGATGTTTTAGTACAAGATAATCAAGTTGTGAAAGAGGGTGATGTACTTGTGCAATTGGATGACGCTCAGTACAAAATTGCGGTTCAACAAGCCGAAGTTGCGGTGGCTTTGGCAAAACAAAATGTGGCTTTGTCGAAAAGTGGTAGAGGAACAATCAATTCGAGTATTTCATCGGCAACGGCAAACTCTAATGCGGTTGAATCAAATATGGCTTCGGCAAAAGCGGGCGTTGAAGCTGCCAAAATTAGGGTGAATATTACCACCAAAAACTATGAGCGTTTCAAAACATTACTCGGTCAAAAATCGGCAACGCAACAACAATTTGACGGTGTGCAGGCAGAAAAAGATGCTGCCGAAGCTCAATTACGCATAGCCGAAGGGCAGGTAAGTTCATTACAAAAGCAAATCGAAGCGGCAAGAACGCAAATCGCCACAACACAATCGACCATCAGTTCATCCAACGAAGGTATCAGTTTGGCGGAACTCTCAGTAAAACAAGCGGAAAACAATCTTGAAGCGGCAAAATTACAATTATCTTACTGCACGATTAAAGCACCAGCAAATGGAGTTATCTCCAAAAAGAATGTCCAAAAAGGGCAAGTGGTATCAATTGGACAGCCTTTGATGGCAATTACCAATAATCAAAATATTTGGGTTGTGGCAAATTTTAAAGAAACCCAAATCGAAAAGATGAAAGTAGGACAAGAGGCTGATATTGAGGTAGATGCCTACGGAGATAAGGTTTTCAAAGGAAAAATTGAATCGTTTTCACAAGCAACGGGAGCTAAATTCTCTTTACTTCCTCCTGACAATGCCACAGGGAATTTCGTGAAAGTAACCCAAAGAATTCCCGTGAAAATTGTATTTATAGACAAAAATAATGCTTCTCTCCTACGTGCAGGTATGAGTGTAGCGGTGAAAGTAAATACCGAGAAATAATGGAAAATATACTACAACAAGAAGCACCAACCTATGAAGTTGGGGCAAGAAAATGGCTCATTACCATCACGGTCATTACGTGTGCCATCATGGAGTTGATAGATACTTCGATTGTGAACGTTGCAACCCGACAGATTGCTGGAAATTTAGGGGCAACCATCGAAGAGACCGCTTGGGTAATCACGGCTTACGCCATTTCAAACATCATTATTATTCCTCTGACGGGCTTTTTGAGTAATATTTTTGGACGAAAAGTATATTTTACGGCTTCGGTAATTCTGTTCACCATTTCGTCATTTTTGTGTGGTGCTTCTGGTTCAATTGAGATGCTCATTTTTTGGCGATTTGTGCAAGGAATTGGCGGAGGAGCATTATTAGCTACCGCCCAAACCGTTTTGGTAGAGACTTTCCCGCCCGAAGAAGTGGATAAAGCCAACGGAATTTTTGGGGCAGGAATCGTAATGGGACCTACCTTAGGACCTGTTTTAGGTGGTTATTTGACCGATAATTTTTCTTGGGGATGGATTTTTTACGTTAATGTTCCCATCGGAATTATCGCTACTTTTCTGTCTTGGAAATACATCAAAGGCACAAAATCTCCGATTGTCGGCAAGGTTGATTATTGGGGGATTATATTTTTGATTCTTGGTATTGGAGGTTTACAGATGGTTTTGGAAGAAGGAGAACGCAAAGATTGGTTTAATAGTAATCTGATTCTTGGCTTAACTATTATGTCAGTTTTGGGAATAATCGCTTTTATAATCAGAGAATTAAAAGTGAAAAATCCAGTGGTCGATTTGAGGGTATTAGCGAACAGAAACGTGTTAGTAGGGGCAGCATTGAGTTTAGCCTTTGGAATGGCAATTTACGTATCAGTATTTCTTTACCCCGTTTTTGTGCAAGCATTTTTGGGTTGGAATGCTACCAGAACTGGACTATTGATTTTACCAAGTTCGTTTCTGACGGGAATGTTGATGGGCGTGAATGCGACCCTTTTACAGAAAGGAGTGAGTCCTAAGATATTGGTTTTTATCGGTTTCGGAGCTGTGATAATTTACGAAGTAGTTACTTATTTTTTAGCAACTCCCAATTCAGGTGAATGGGACTGGTTTTGGCCTCAAATGATTCGAGGATTTGGCTTTGGGTTTATTTTTGTACCAGTGTCGGGGCTTATGTTATCAGGATTAAAAGGTAACGCTTTGGCACAAGCATCTGGACTCTCAAATATGCTACGTTTACTGGGCGGAGCACTTGGAATTGCAGTCATAAATACTTTCGTAACCCGAAGATTAGCTATCCACCGAAATGATTTAATGGGCAATATTTCCTTGTATAATCCAGAATCAAATGAGCGTTTTTATGGATTAATGAGAGGCTTTCAGAGTCAAGGCAAATCCGCTCAGGAAGCACAACAAATGGCGGCAGGGGCTATGGAAGGGGCTGTTTCTTTACAATCAGCCGTTTTGAGCTATGCCGAAGGATTTTTACTAATCGGAATTATCTGTGCTTGTGTATTACCTCTAATTTTCTTTGCCAAAATCAAAAAAGGGGAGGTTGTAGATGTGGGGGCAGTTCATTAAATTTTAGGAAAATATTTCGGAAGTATAAAGAATTTGGCAAATAGCTCTTCCAATATCCATAGCGAGGGGTTTAAACCCCTCGCTATGGATATTGGAAGACTTTTATTATCAAAATCAGCCTTTGTGCCGAATAGTTTATAATTCCGAAATATTTTTGATAAATTCTATCTTTTCAATTAATTCATCCAAAATGCAAAAACCAAACTACGGCTTCGATGCCCCCGCAATCATGCGTAACATGATAATATTTGGAATAATTATTCAGATAATTGGGTTATTGATTCCAAATTTTACGGAAAACATTATGTTACTCTACCTCAGTTATTTAGTTATTTTGGGGGGTGTAATTCTATTGATTCTCGGTACTTCTATGTACATTTATGGCATTTACGGGAAGTTCAGAATGAGAGATTTTATTTTGTCTAAAATCATTTGGAAAGGAAATGAAAACGTGTTAGACATTGGCACTGGGCGTGGCGTGTATATGATTAATGCTGCCAAACATCTAACAACTGGCAAGTCAATCGGGATTGATATTTGGCGAGCCGAAGACCTTTCGGGCAATAGTATCGAAAACGCTTATTTGAACGCTGAACTCGAAAATGTGAGAGATAAGATAGAAATCCGAAACGACGATGCCCGCAAACTGAGTTTTGCTGATAATTCTTTTGATGTTGTACTTTCTATGTTTTGTATTCATAATATCGATGATAAAGCAGAGCAAGAAAAGGCTTGTTTAGAGATAGCGAGAGTGCTGAAACCAAACGGCAGAGCCATGATTGGCGAGTGGATTCCAACGCACGACTATGCTAAATATTTTGAAAAAGCAGGTCTAAAAGTCATTAATTCAAAACAATATTTCTCAACAGCCTATTCGCTGATGTGGATGGTGGAAGTAGTAAAATGATAACAGAAAATCAAATAGCTGAGGGATATTTCCCAAACGATGTCGTATAAAAACATCATCAAAACCATTCCAGAACCCCAAATCCAAAGCACAAACAACGTTTTTCACGATTTGATGTCTTGTATTTTGGAACAACAAATTCATTACCGAAGTACCAAAAAGATATTCCAGAAAATGTTGAATGCGGCATCTTTGGAAATCCTCACGCCTGAGAATTTTGCTCAGTTTGAAGAAAAAGCATTTCAAAATACCAATTTTTCAATGACAAAATATGAAACGATTGAGAGGACGATTGACTTTTTCAACGAAAACAATATCAACTGGCAGGAGTTAAAAGATGAAGAAATTGTCCAAAATTTATCCTCCATCAAAGGCATTGGTAAATGGACGATTGACATGATATTGCTTTATACGTTAGAACGTCCAAATGTATTTCCATTTGATGATTTTCATTTGAAAAACATAATGGTAAAGCTGTACGGATTAGCTCCAAATGTGAAATTGAAAGCCCAGATGGTTAATGTTTCAAACGCTTGGGGAGAACATAAATCATTGGCTACTAAATATCTGTTAGCCTATAAAAAAATCTTATAATGGGCTATAAGTATGGTTTTTTGAATAGATATAGCCCATTATAACATTATGCTTGGCTATATGTATATAAATATTTATATTTGTAGCCGAATATAAATATTTAGTCATGATAAATTTAATAGGTAGAAAAGCTGAAATCGAAGTTTTAGGAAAGGCAAAAAACAGTAATAGGGCTGAGTTTATTGCCATTTATGGTAGAAGAAGAGTAGGAAAGACGTATTTAATCAAACAGTTTTTTGAGGAAAATTTTACTTTTTACCTGACAGGAATGGCAGATGCCACTACACCTCTTCAAATAAGTAATTTTATTTCGGCTTATCGCCAATTTAGTGGTTCAGAAATGACTGATAAGCCAAAAGATTGGTTTGAAGCGTTTGGCTTATTACGAAAGCTGATTGATGCAAAAGGAACTGAAACTTGCGTAGTTTTTTTGGACGAAATGCCTTGGCTTGATACGCCACGCTCAAATTTTGTGATGGCTCTCGAACATTTTTGGAACAGCTACGGCTCGTCAAAAAATAACCTCAAACTCATTACTTGTGGTTCTGCCGCTTCATGGATGATTAATAAACTCATCAATAATCATGGGGGACTGCACAATCGAGTTACGAAGAGAATTCATGTTCAACCTTTTACACTCAAAGAAACCGAGCTATTTTTTCAATCTAAAAATATTCCTCTCGAACGCTATCAAATTGCGGAATTGTATTTAGCATTAGGAGGAATTCCGTTTTATTTAGAGGAAATTGAAAGCGGATTGAGCGTGGCTCAAAATATTGATAAATTATTTTTTTCAACAACAGGTTTGCTTAGAAAAGAATATCAAAATCTCTTTAAATCACTTTTCAAAGATGCTGAAAGCCACGAAGCCATTATTAATGTACTTGCCACAAAATCAAAAGGTTTGCTGAGAGATGAGATTATTAAATTAACGAAAATATCAAATGGAGGGAATACAACGAAAGTATTAGAAGAGTTGGAAAATAGTGGATTCATTAGAAAATTTCAGCCTTTCAACGGAAAAATCAGGAATAGTCTCTATCAAATTATTGACCCATTTGTATTGTTTTATCATCAATTTATCAAAGACTCAAAAGCCGAAGGAGAAGGTGTTTGGATGAGTCTGGCAAACTCTCCCAATTACAGAACTTGGAGTGGCTACGCTTTTGAAAATATTTGTCTGTTGCATATTCCAGCCATAAAACGTGCTTTGGGCATCAATGGAATTTATACTGAAAACTCGGCTTGGCGAAGTAATAATAAAGAAGAAAATGCCCAAATTGACTTGCTGATTGATAGAAAAGATGGAGTGATTTCGGTTTGTCAAATGAAATTCTCGAATGAAGAATTTACGATTACGAAAGAATATGCTGAAAAATTACGAAAGAAATTAAGTTTTTTTAGAAGCGAAAGTAAAACTAAAAAAAGCCTCTTTCTAACGTTTGTTACTACGTTTGGAGTTCAAAAAAATACTCATTTTCTGAGTTTAGTACAAAATTCAATTACGCTGGAAGATTTGTTTCAGTAACAGATATAGGACTTACGCAAAATTTATGTTTAAGCCCAGAGGGCTGTCATTTTGGTAGGATTAAATAAGGTATTATCCGTTATTCTTAGCCCCATCGGGGCGAAAGTTTCGCCCCGATGGGGCTATTTTGCGTAATTCCTAAGATAATTAAAAAAGCAGATGAGTTACCTAAAATCCTTTGAAGACAAACAAAATATTGGTCAATTAGAGAAACAGAAGGGAGGTTATTTTTTCTTGAAAATTGATGCTGAAATTGTGAATCAATTTGAGAGGCAACGACATACTCGAATGATTTGTATTTTGGATGAAAAAATCATGTTTCGTTGTGGCTTGAATCATCTGGGAGACGGCAACTTCTTCGTTATTGTGGCGGGAAAACATTTGGAGAAATTGAATAAAAAAGAAGGCAGTCTAATTTATTTCAAAATAGAGCAAGACCCTGACCAATTGGGCGTTGAAATGCCCGAAGTTTTGGAAGCACTTTTGAGCCAAGACGATGAACTGAGAGGCATTTTTGACAAAATGACCGATGGCAAAAAAAGGAGTTTGATTTATACTATTTTGAAGATAAAAGATATTGATAAACAAGTACAAACATCCGTTGAGTTTCTCAATAAAGAGCTTTTAAATTTAAACAAAAAGAAATAAAATTGAACAAAGAAATCACTATTTGTCCCAAATGTATCAGGCAGTTAAGAAATATAAATGCTTGGCATTATTGTGCAGAGGTTTCAATAGACGACCTTTTTGCGGATAAGTCTGATGACATTTTATTAGTCTTTGATGAAATCTTGCAAAGAGTGTCCATCTGGGACGATGTGGCTGTGAGTGCCACTAAAAATTGTGTGGTATTTGTGAAAAATAAAACGTTTTTGGTTCTGAAACCCATGACTAAATTTATGGAAATTAAGTTTCATTCCCGAGAATTTATTGAGGACGAAGACTTACATAAATGTGCTAAATGGGGTGGTAAATACGAAGGAATTTTTCGTTTACAGAATACCCACCAATTAAGTAGCAAAGTTTTCAATTATATCAAAGAATCTTACCAAATATCTTGATTATGAAACGTTCAGGTTCGGCAGATTTAGCCCTTATGGGAGGTAGTATTCCTTCTTGGTTGTTTGAAAGAATGACTAAATTGAGCCTTCCCATTGTGGAATCCATCATTTTGGAATATGGGCAACAGGGCTTCCTCCAAAGACTTTCCGACCCATTTTGGTTTCAAAGTTTTGGGTCGGTGATTGGCATGGATTGGAATTCTTCGGGCGTGACAATTTCAGTGATGTCCGCTTTAAGAAAAGCCTTAAACCCACATTCAAAAGAACTTGGAATTTATATCTGTGGAGGAAAAGGTAAAGATTCCTTACTGACCCCAAGCCAATTAATTGAAGTAGGTAACAAGACAGGTTTGGACGGAAACGAGTTGGCAAGATACAGTAAATTGAGTGCAAAAGTGGATAATACCGCCGTGCAGGATGGTTTCAATTTATACCTCCACAGTTTTGTGGTCAGTGATAAAGGCGATTGGTCGGTGATACAACAAGGAATGCAAACCGCCACCTCAAAAGCCAGACGTTATCATTGGAATTCAGATAATATAAAATCATTTGTAGAAGAACCGCACACGGCAATTTGTGGAGAAAACCAAGGGGAGATTTTGAATTTGGTTCATAAATTAGCCCAACCTTCGCAACAAGCTATTCTGAATATTGCGAAAGAAAATCCCGAAAAAATGTTGGCGGATATTAAAAAAATGGTTCTTCCTACTTATTGCGACATGAAAGCAAAAGATGTCGATTTAAAGCGTTTGGGCAGCATTTTGTGGTTAGCCCAAGAAAACGAAACGCAGAAATTTGAAGATTTACTACTCCTCAACGGACTCGGTCCAAGAACACTGCAATCCTTAACGTTGGTGAGCGAAGTCATCCACGGAACGCCCTCACGCTTTACTGACCCCGCCCGTTTTGCATTCGCTCACGGCAGTAAAAATGGTAAATCTTCTTTTCCTGTGCCTACTCATGTGTATGATGAAACGATTTCAGCCTTAAAATCATCGGTTGAAAAAGCAAAAATGGGTGAAACAGATAAGCAAGAAGCCATTAAGAAATTAACAAAATTGGCTCAAAAAGCGGAAGAGAATTTTGTTCCGAATGATAACTTTGAGCAAGTTCTTCAAAAAGAAAGAGATGATTCTTGGAAATATGGTGGCAGAACGGTGAAAGGCTTTTCAAAACCGCCTCAGAATGAGCAATTGAGTTTGTTTTAAGATTGAGTAAATAAGAGAATAGTTGATAGTTAAAAGAGAATAGTTAATTTTGCAGAAATAAATTATGAGAATAATAAAGTCACTTCATTGATTTTCCTTTTATACTCGGGATAAAACTATTCTCTATTCACTATCAATTATTCTCTAATGAAAAAAGCATACGTTTTCCCAGGTCAGGGTTCACAATTCAAAGGTATGGGCAAAGACCTGTACGATAATTCAGCAACAGCAAAAGCTCTTTTTGAGCAAGCTAACGATATTTTGGGCTTCCGAATCACCGATATTATGTTTGAAGGAACGGATGAAGAACTCAAACAAACCAAAGTAACTCAACCAGCCATTTTCTTGCATTCTGTAATTTTAGCAAAAGAAACCGCTGATTTTCAGCCAGATATGGTCGCAGGACATTCATTAGGAGAATTCTCTGCCTTAGTTTCGGCAGGTGCTTTGAGTTTTGAAGACGGACTCAGATTAGTCTCTGCCCGTGCCTTAGCCATGCAAAAAGCCTGTGAAGCCAATCCTTCAACGATGGCGGCGGTTTTGAATTTAGCAGATAGTGTTATTGAAGAAATTTGTGCTTCCATTACGGATGAAATTGTGGTAGCGGCAAACTATAATTGTCCAGGGCAAGTAGTGATTTCAGGGTCAAATGAAGGCGTAGCGAAAGCGGGTGAAAAATTGAAAGAAGCGGGTGCAAAGCGTGTATTGCCTCTACCTGTGGGTGGTGCGTTCCATTCGCCTTTGATGCAACCTGCTCGTGAGGAATTGGCGGCTGCCATCGAAGCAACGCACTTTGAAAGCCCATCTTGCCCAATTTATCAGAACGTAAACGCCCAACCTTCGCAGGATGTGGCGACTATAAAAGCCAATTTGATTGCTCAATTGACAGGGGCAGTTCGTTGGACGCAATCGGTTCAAAATATGATTGCTGGCGGTGCAACGACTTTCGTAGAATGTGGACCAGGTAAGGTTTTGCAAGGATTGGTCAAGAAAATAAACGCAGAAGTGGAAACGGCTGGTGTTTAATTTGAGAATTTGAAAATTATTCAATTTGGAAATTTTTGCATAAAACATTGATTTTCAGATTCTTAATCTTACCATTTTCAAATTACCAAATTTTCAAATCATCAAATTGAGATTTTTTCTAAATTTGACTTGACACATAAAGATTTAAAGCGTAATTTTGCATCAGAAATCCAAAAGACGTAAGTCAATAAGGAAGTCAGATTGACCGATGGTGTAATGGTAACACAACGGTTTTTGGTATCGTTATTCATGGTTCGAATCCATGTCGGTTAACAAAAAAACCTTTCAGTAATGAAAGGTTTTTTGTGTTTATATTCTATATGAATGAGGGCAATTATTAAACAAAGTGTAAATGAGTTAATTGTGGAATATCAGTATCTCCAAAATAGCATAAAATAGCTTCTTTGATGTTAGATTTTAATTCTATCATCGTATCACCTTCCGTAAAGATTGATTTACCCAATGCTCGGGCAGTATAACCACCTTCTTCGGCTTCCTGCACTAAAAAAGTAATTTCAGTCATGATTTTTATCGTTAATTAAAACTTAAATATAGACAAAGTGAGGAGAATAAACTACTCCTCTACTAAAATATTAAAACTAAAATCAAGCGGGTCAAAAGCCTCGGCTACTTGATTCAAGAATTCTGGATTATTGAGATAAAAATTTAGAAAATTCTCGGCTCTTTCTTGGGCTACACCATTAGGAAATAGTTTTTGTTTTACACCCAAAAGTTGATTTACTTCTGTTTCTTGGTTACGTTCTTCGGCTTTTTTGAGGCGTTTTTCGAGATTTTCTAAGGCATTCAGAACCTTTTGTTGCTCGCCTTTTACTGCCCCTTCCAAGGTCTTGTCTATCTTTACGGATTTCTCTAAAATTTTATCAAAAATACTGATAAACTCCTGACTTTCAGAGGTTAAACTCAATGAATTCTGAGAATTTTTTTCTACATAATTTTTCTTCAAGGAGATTTCATCTAAGAATAAATCGTTGGCAGAAAGTCCTAATTTCTCAATTCTTTTGGCAGTAGATTTATTGATAATCATACCAAAATTACGAGGCATCAAGATTGGAAATTCTACTTGATGAAAATCAAAAATTCCTTTCAATTGCAACCAATAAGGAACTTCCGAAGGTCCACCGATGTAGGCTAAATTGGGCAAAATAACTTCTTCATACACAGGACGAAGCACCACATTTGGACTAAATCTTTCGGGTTCTGATTCTAACAAATTCAGTATTTCTGATTCTGCAAATTGAATGTTGGTATTCAAAACTTTGTACAATTCCCCCTCTTTCGTGATACGCTCACGCACACCGTCTGCGAGGTAAAAGAAGTTGATTTCTCTTGGGGCGATTTGGGTTTTATAACCTAAATTTTCTAATTGCTGAGTCGTTTCAGTAACTATTTTGAAGGCAGTATTTTCTAATAAATCGTTTTTTATAATCGGAATGAATTGTCTTTTTAGTTCTCTGTCATCCGCATCAATACACACAAGTCCTTGATTACCAAATAGTTCATGAGCGTAGCATCGGGCAGCATCGGCTAAGGTTTCGTGATAGAGGTAGGCTGTTTTGAAAATTTCTGGACACTCTGACATTTCTGAAATCAAACTTTCTAATTCCTTTGGATTCATACGTCCGACTGCCCCTGTTTGGGTAGTTTCCCATGCTAAATTTTTCCCGAATAATGAAAAATGATTAATTTCTGCAAAATCATGGTCTTCACTCGCCATCCAATAGACGGGAACAAAATTATACTCAGGAAAATAAGATTTGAGTTTCTTCGCCAAGTTGATGGTCGTAATCATTTTGAAGACTACGTACAGCGGACCTGTGAAGATATTTAGTTGATGACCTGTGGTTACGGTGAAGGTATTTTCTTGTAAAAGTATCTCTAAATCAGGCGGATTTGGGAGGTTTTTGTATTGTTTTCTGAGGGTATCTACCAACGTTTTTCTCTTTGAAATATCAAATTTCTTCAAAGCAATTTGCTTATTAAACCCTTGAATATCAGCGAAGTTCCCTGAGAAATCTTGTAGTTTATGAGATTGTTGGATGAAGTCTAAAAATAACGAAGAAAATTGATTTACTTCTGAAAATGTCAGTTGGTTGAGTTGCATGATGAAATGTTAGTAATGGGAATTGATTTTGCCCTTTTTTTCTAACGAAAATATGGTTGGGTTTGTTCCTGTGGCTACTTCTTCCTGACTCCCATAAAAAACAAAATCCAGCCCAACATTAATCCCGTTCCACCAATTGGAGCAATAGCCCCCCACATTTTTACGCCCGTAGCACAAATCAAATACAATGAACCTGAGAAAATGATTGTGCCTACGATAAAGCAATACCCCGCCCAAGTTAGGAATTTTGTAGGGATTTTATCTGTTAGAATCCCTACAAAAATTAATGCCAAAGCTCCGTACATTTGGTATTGGGCGGCAGTTTCAAAGGTTTCGGTACGGTTCGATGCCTCCAAGGCTGCCTTAAAAGCATGAGCCCCAAAAGCACCCAAGGCGATGGATAATCCCGCTAATATTGCTCCTGATTTTAGGAATATTTTGTTCATTCTGTAACTTGTTTACTATTAAATTGACATTTTTAATTTACCAACTGATGTTACGCACAATTCTCTTCTGTTCAACGGATTAAAATCCGTTGTTAGGAAATCGGTCATCCCGATGGGATTTTATCAGCGAATAAGTCCCATCGGGACGGACTATATCTTAACAACGGGTTTTAATCCGTTGGAAAAGAGAGTTTGCGTAACATCAGTTACCAACTCTTTATTTTGTAAAGCTGATAGCTGATAGCCAATTGCTGATAGCTATTTATTAACTCCTTTCACTCCTTCATTAGTTCCTATTCCACTTCCGCACATCCACAATCGGATTGGGATAATCTACGCCCAGACGTACACCAAAGCGTTTTTGTTCGTCATTTGTCAGTAATCCAACCAAGTGTACTTTATCCGCTGGGACATCTGAAAGCTCTGGTAACCAATGCTTTACGTATTCGCCTTTGGGGTCGTAATTGGTGGCTTGTTTCAAGATATTGAAGTAACGATTCTCTCGTGGATCATTGCCTACGCCCGCTACGTAGAGCCAGTTGCCCCAATTTGAACATACGTCATAATCAAGCAATTGGCTCTCGAACCATGCCGCACCCCAACGCCAATCTATCTGTAAATCTTTGACTAAAAAACTCGCTACGTTTTGTCGCCCACGGTTAGACATATAGCCTGTTTGTAGTAATTCTTTCATGTTGGCATCAATCAAAGGTACTCCCGTTTCTCCTAAACGCCATTTTTCAAAGATACGAACCTCACCCCCAGCCCCTCTCCTACTGAGAGGGGAGCTTTGAACAGTATTTGCTTTCAAGCCATGTTTCTGAAAAACTTTATTCCCAAATTTCATACAAACAAAACGGAAATAATCTCGCCAAATTAATTCAAAAACTAACCAATAAGTCGATTCATTGGAGGTTCGTTCTGACTCATATTTTTTGATTTCTTCGTAAATGTATCGTGGTGAAATACAGCCATTTGCGAGCCAAACTGAGAATTTTGAGGAATAATCTAACCCCAACATTTCGTTACGGGTTTCTTTATAAATTTTCAGTAAATCTTTTTTCCAGAAATAATCATTTAGGCGATTGATAGCTTCATCTTCACCTCCTTTAAAATTGAGTAGAACAGGTTTCCAACCTGTTTCTTGAATCGGGAACAGGTTAGAATCCTGTTCTACTTTAATCAAATTTGTAGGCGTTTTGAATGTTCCTCTAACCTTCGCAAATTTTTCTACTTTATTTCTAAACTGTGTAAAAACATCGGGCAGATTTTCAATGTCCATCGGCAAATCGTCCACGTGAAAAAGGGTGGATTGCCAGAAGAATTTTATCTTTCGCCCATCGGCTTTTAGGCGTTCTTCTACCAACGAATCTACCTCATTTTCCTCCGACGTGATTTCTTCGGAAGTATAAAGTTCATCGGCTTGAAATTCTTTGGCTAATTGAGGTAAAATATCTTCTGGGAAACCCGTACGGACGATAAGATTTGAGCCTATTTTTTGTAAATTTTCTTGAAGACTTTTTATGGATTCTATCAAAAACTGTTCTCTAAATTTTCCTGTTTTCGGAAAACCTAAATGATGTTCTTGAAATAATCTTGGGTCAAAAATATAGACAGGAATGACCTCTGAGGTCTTTTGAGAGGCTTTAAGTAGTGCCTCGTGGTCGTGAATACGCAAGTCGTTGCGATACCAAAGTATGATTTTCATTCTTATAGCTGTGAGTTATGAGCAATGAGATTTGAGTTCTCTAAAAATCAAAGCTGAATGCTCATTGCTCAAAGCTCACAGCTCAATACCACCTCCCAACGAAATGCCCATTTCCAACGAATTGAATACTTCGTAAAGCCTGATTTTTGAATGATTTTTTCTAAATCTTCCCGTACAAAAGCCCGCCAAACGGAGAGTTTTGCATCGTTTTTTACGAGATAAGATTTTAGAAATAATTTCGTAATCCAAGCAATGGAATGATAGGCAAACCAATGGCGGTGAATATCATTAATAACTATTCCGATGCGAGTTTGTTTTTTGAGTTGTTGAAGAAGTTTTACAAGGCTTTCATCCGAAAAATGATGACAAAAAAGCGTCATCGTAACTATATCAAAGGTTTTTCCTTTGAATTCTTCTGAAAAAATATCTTGATGTAAATAACTGATATTCTGATAATTAACGGTTCTTTTTGTGCCAAAATCTATCATAAAGTCGTTGGCATCTATTCCGATAAATTGGGCGTTGATGCCTTTCTTTTTTGCCCAATTTGCCATGACCATTAGCATATCGCCTCCACCACAGCCGAGGTCGGCGATACACACCTCACCCGAAGCGTCGGTCGCCCCAACCCCTCTCCTTAATGAGAGGGGAGACGACATCAATTTTGATAGACCACTTGTTGTTACTTGATTTCCACCTAAGTATTTATTTATCAGGGCTAATTCTTCTAAATTCTGACGGAGAGCGTCATTGTCTAATTCGAGGTCGTCGATTAATTCTTTTTCGTTGCTTCTGTATGATAGATTTGGCATTTCTTTTCGGTGAACGGTTCACGGTTAAGGGTACACGGTTAAAGGTAAACGGTAATTTTCTGGTAAATGGTACACGGCACACGGTCAAAGGTAAACGGTTTATGGTAAAAGATAAATACATTTTAATTTTATCGTAAAATGTTTGTCAATTACCTTTGAAATATAAATGAAAATTCGTGAACCGTTTACCGTGAACCGTTCACCGAAAATTACCGTGTACCGAAAAAGACATGAATCTAAATTTACAAAATAAAAACGCCATCGTATGCGGTAGCACACAAGGACTTGGACGTGCTTCTGCCATCGAATTGGCTTTGCTTGGGGCAAATGTAACACTTGTGGCTCGAAATGAAGATACGCTTAATGAAACACTCCATATTTTGGATAAATCACAGGGGCAAAAACATTCTTATTTTGTGGCAGATTTTTCTAAGCCCGAAGAAGTAAAAACGGGTATCGAAAACCATTTGAAAGAAAATCCGATTGTTCATATTTTAGTCAATAACACGGGAGGACCAGCGGGTGGTGCTATTCTGAATGCAAGCGTAGAAGAATTTACCCAAGCATTTTCTAACCACTTGATTTGCAACCACATACTCGTACAAGCCTGTGTGCCAAGTATGAAATCTGAGCAATTTGGTCGGATTATTAACATCATTTCAACTTCTGTAAGGCAACCAATTACGGGATTGGGTGTGTCAAATACTACTCGTGGAGCGGTGGCTTCATGGTCAAAGACGTTGGCTAATGAGTTGGGGGAATTTGGCATTACTGTCAATAATGTATTGCCAGGTTATACCAAAACGGCTCGTTTAGATTTTGTCATAAATTCAAGAGCAAAAATGGTAAATGCCTCCGTAGAAGAAATGGAAGAGGCTTTTCAATCCGATATTCCCGCAGGACGTTTTGGAGAAGCCCACGAATTTGGGGCTGCCGTGGCGTTTTTGTGTAGTCCAGCGGCAGCTTACATCAATGGGGTGAATTTACCCGTTGATGGTGGGCGATTAAGTAGTATGTAATGTTCTGAAAATAAAAAGATGTTGTGTGAAGTCAAAAGTCTATGAGTTAAAAGTTTTGAGAGAAATTATTATTTTGCGATTTGAAATATCTCTAATCAACTTATTTAAAAAGTAAAATTTTAGTAGTTATTTCAGAACATAATTTGCCATAAAATTCTTTAAACTTTTAACTTTTGACTTTTTACATACCCCCATACTTTTACACCCGCAAATCACCAAAAGTCAAAGGCGTTTTTGGGGTTTCTTTTGGCGTTCTACCTTGTTCTACGGATAATTTTATGGTGTTGAGTTGTGGTAAAACCATTTGCCCAAACAACTCACACTCTTCAATCAAAGGATAGCCCGAAAGCACAAACGAGCGGATGCCCATGTCCATATAACGGTTCAATTTTTCGATAATTTGTTCGGGTGTACCCACGATGGCAGCTCCACAACCTGACCTCGCTCGACCAATGCCTGTCCAAAGCATGGGTTCTACAAAATCATCTTCATCAGCACTTTTTCTGAATTCATCTTGTCGCAATACCCCCGCTGATTTTGAATCTTGGGTACGGTGTTTGAGTTTTTCAGCCAATTCTGCATCAAATCTCGACATCATAGTTTTAGTGTATGCCTTTGCTTCTTCCTCAGTTTCACGCACAATTACGTGGACACGCAAGCCAAAATCTATCGTTCTGCCGTGTTTCTCGGCTCTTTCTGACATTTCTTGCATAGTTGCATAAATACTGTCTTCGGGTTCGGGCCACATCAAAAATACATCACAATATTTGGAACAAACTTCTTTTGATCCAGGTGAAATTCCTCCGAAATACAACAATGGACCACCGTTTTGTTGATAGGGTTTCACGGGGTCAGCTTTCATTTTGAACTGATAAATTTCTCCTTGAAAATCAATTTCGTCTTGCGTCCAAGCCTGTTTCAGAATCTCAATTACCTCCTCACAACGTTTGTAACGCATTTCATGGTCTTCTTTGAGTCCTGGCAAATCAGAATTGATGATATTTACCGTCAAACGACCCTCCAAAATATGGTCGAGCGTAGCCAAATGACGAGCCAACATAGGCGGATGAATTTCACCAGTACGAATGGCGGCAAGCATATTGATATTCTTTACCTGAGTTGCCATTGCCGATGCAAAAGGTAAAACTTCCTGCCCAACGGTGTATGATGTCGGTAATAAAATATTCTGAAAGCCCTGATTATCAGCCGTTTTGATAATGTTGTCGCAATGGGCAAAACTACTCCTACGGGTTGGGTCGATTGTACCTAAAAATTGGGTATCGCCTCCGCACAAATCATCAAACCAAGCAACTTCGCAAGCTCTTTTTTCGGTTCTTATTTTTACTGTTTTAAAGGTTTTTTGAGTCATTGGAAAAGGATGAATTATGAATCTAAGACGTTACAAATTTTTAGTGTACTACAAAGAAAAATGAGTAATTTTAATTTTTGTTGAGCAAATTAACATAAAACAGTATGTCGATTTATTGAATGATTGTTTTAAGTATTTTTTCCTTAAAATTTATAGCTCGTAAAATTAGTCTATTTTTACGTATTAAGTAATCGTAAAAAATAAGTTATAAGATTTAGTGGGTAGTATGTCACGGTTTTCGAGGGTATGAGAAGAAATCGTGGCACGCTTCGTTGGTCAAAAAAGCATCAGTTTCAAAATTTAGCGTGTCATGGTTTTGTTAGATTTGAAAAATGAACAAAATGGAATGAATCCAGACATTGCCCCTGATGGCGTGCATCCGAGTATGAAGGGGTATAAAATTATGGAGGAGATGGTGACGAATACCTTAAAGTATGTTTTAAAATAATTCCAAACCCTTTAAATTAAATCCAATGTTCAAAAAAATCCTTTATCTAATTATTTGTATTCCATATCTTTCTATTGCTCAGAAAGCGGTTGTTATTCCAATCGAAACGCAAAATAATGCTCTTGTTTTAGCAACTGATAAGGACAATCGGCTGTGTGTTACGCATTTTGGTAAACGCCTAAAACAAACATCCGAATATGCTCAAATCTCTCAACAATATTGGGCAAAGGACGACAATGCGGGTATTTACAATGCCGCTTATACGTCGAGTGGCTCAACCAATTTGGTAGAACCCGCTTTGAATATCACTCACGCAGATGGTAATACTTCCACTGAACTGAAATATGTGAGCCATGAAGTCAAAAAGCAAGACGAAAATGTAAGTCTGACTACTGTTTTACTGAAAGATGAATTATATCCTGTTGAGGTTACGTTATTTTTCAAAACGTACAGTCAAGAAGACGTAGTAGAACAATGGACTGTTATAAAAAATAAAGAAAAAGGGAGTATTGAGTTAGAAAAATACGCTTCCGCAAATCTCTATTTTGCTGCTGATAATTATTATCTGACAAGTTATCATGGCTCGTGGGCTCGTGAAATGAAACCAGAAGAAACCCTTTTGACCAATGGCATCAAAACCTTAGATTCTAAATTGGGTACAAGGGCTAATCTTTTTGCTCCACCAACTTTTCAATTGGCTTTTGACCGTTCAGCAACTGAGGATGAAGGCAAAGTTTTATTGGGTCAATTGGCTTGGTCGGGAAATTTCAAGATAGATTTTGAAATGGATTCCTACCACCATTTGCGTATGATTGCGGGAATCAATCCTCACTCCTCAGAATATCCACTCGAAGCCAATCAGGAGTTTAAAACACCTTCGTTTATCTATACTTTTTCAGAAAAAGGAAAAGGACTTGCCAGTATAAATATGCACCGTTGGGCTAAAAAATACCGTATTTTAGACGGTAACGGCTCTCGAATGACCCTCCTGAACAACTGGGAAGCCACTTATTTTGATTTTGACGAAAATAAATTAGTTGGGCTTTTCAAAGGTGCTAAAAAATTGGGCGTAGATATGTTTTTGCTTGACGACGGTTGGTTTGGCAACAAACACCCACGCAACGACGACCACGCAGGATTGGGCGATTGGCAAGAAAATAAAAAGAAATTACCACAAGGCATTGGATATTTAGTAAAACAAGCAACTGCCGCTGGCGTGAAATTTGGGATTTGGTTAGAACCCGAAATGGTAAATCCTCGCAGTGAATTATATGAAAAACATCCAGAATGGGTAATCAAAGAACCTCAACGTCCTGAACATTATTTTAGGAATCAGTTAGTCTTAGACCTTTCAAATCCCGAGGTTCAAAACTTTGTTTATGGGATTTTAGACACGCTTTTTACTAAAAATCCTAACATCGCTTTTGTGAAATGGGACTGCAACGCCGTGATTTATAATGCTCACTCACAATATTTAGAAAAAACAAAACAAAAACAAAGTAAACTCTACGTGGACTATGTGAAAGGCTTGTATAAGGTGCTTGACCGTGTGCGGACAAAGTACCCAAGTGTAGCCATGATGTTATGCTCGGGCGGAGGTGGTCGAGTGGACTATGAGGCTTTGAAATATTTTACAGAATTTTGGATTAGTGACGACACCCATCCACTCGAAAGGGTATATATTCAATGGGAAAACTCGATGTTTTACCCCGCTATTGCGAGCTGTAATCATGTAACTGATTGGGATAAAGGCTCATTGAAATACCGTTGTGATGTAGCCATGATGGGCAAAATGGGCTTTGATATTGTGGTGGATAAACTTACACCAAATGATTTAATATCAGCTCAGAAAGCTATTTCAGACTATAATTCTTTTAAAGATGTGGTTTGGCAAGGGGATTTATTCCGCCTGTCAAATCCTTGGGATAAGCCCGTAGCATCGTTGATGTATGTCAATGAAAAACAAGATAAAGCGGTGATGTTCAATTACTTAGTTTCAAATCGGTTTGAATTTAATTTCGCTTTTGAACCCATCAAATTGAAGGGCTTAGACCCAAACAAAAAATATAAAATCAAGGAATTGAATCTTTATCCAGAAACTAAAACGAGTTTAGACGAAGTGGCAACTTTTACAGGAGATTTTTTGATGTCAGTAGGCTATAATCCTGATATTACCTTGAATCGTAAAAGTGTAATTTTGGAAATAACAACAATAAAATGAAAAAAATATCCCTAATCTTCTTTTTAATATTTACTCAAAACCTTATTTTTTCGCAAAATAAAGCTGTTTTTAATGTTCATGCTGATAAACCAAGCGGTGAAGTTTCGCCCAATATGTGGGGAATCTTTTTTGAAGACATTAATTTGGGTGCAGACGGTGGACTTTATGCCGAATTAGTCAAGAACCGCTCTTTCGAGTTTTTTAAGCCCCTCACAGGTTGGAAAATCACGGGTGGAAAATCTATGTATGGCGTAAATTATGGTGGTGAAATTACCATCATCAATCGTCCAGAAAAGCAAGCGACTAATCCCCGATTTATGCGAGTTGTGATGGAAAATAACGCCAAAGGCACACTCGGATTAACCAATGAGGGTTTTCGAGGCATGGGTATCAAAAAAGGCTTGCGATATGACTTTTCAATTTTATACCAACATAAAAATGCCAAAGTAAAATTGCATTTAGAATTAATCAATCCAAAAGGTGAAATTATTGGTTATGAGATATTTACGCCAAAAGAAACGGGCGAAAATTGGCAAAAAGGTGAAGTCAGTTTTGTAGCAAATGCCACCGAACAAAAAGCTAAATTAAACGTCTGGTTTGAAGGAAATGGAACGCTTGATTTAGATATGATTTCTTTGTTTCCTTCCGACACTTGGAAAGGTAGAAAAGGCGGATTGCGGGCAGACATGGTGCAAATTTTGGCGGATATGAAACCTGGATTTGTGCGTTTCCCAGGAGGATGTATTGTGGAAGGACACGACCTCTCGGTTCGTTATCAATGGAAAAAAACGATTGGTGTGGTTGAGGATAGAAAACTGATTATCAATCGTTGGAATTATGAGATTGCCCATCGCCCCACCCCCGATTATTTTCAGACTTTTGGTTTGGGTTTTTATGAGTATTTTTTGATGGCAGAAGAAATAGGGGCAGCACCTTTGCCCATTCTGAACTGTGGAATGGCGTGCCAATTCAACTCAGCCGAACTCGCCCCCATGTCTGACCTCGACCCGTACATACGAGATGCCCTTGATTTAGTTGAATTTGCGAATGGTTCAGCCACCTCAAAATGGGGTAAAATTCGTGCAGAAATGGGTCACCCAGCCCCTTTTAATATGAAAATGTTGGGAGTTGGTAACGAAAACTGGGGACCTCAATACGTAGAAAGACTCAAAATTTTCCAAGAAAAAATCAAAGCTAAATACCCTGAAATCAAATTAGTAGGGAGTTCTGGCATTACTTCTGACGGTGAAATGTTTGATTTTTTGAATGGCAATCTTCGTAAAATGAAAGTTGAATTTATTGATGAACATTATTACAATCGTCCAGAATGGTTTTTGGCAAATGCGAACCGTTACGATAATTACGATAGAAAAAGTAATTCAAAGGTCTTTGCGGGCGAGTACGCAGGACAAAGTGATAGAGTAGTAAGTCCTGACAACCAAAATAATTGGCAAACAGCCCTTGCCGAGGCGGCTTTTATGACAGGTTTAGAACGAAATGCCGACGTAGTAAACATGGCATCTTACGCCCCCCTTTTCGGACACATCGACGGTTGGCAATGGAAACCTAATTTGATTTGGGTCGATAATTTACAAGTAATGCCAACTCCCAATTATCAAGTCCAAAAACTGTATGCCAACTACAAAGGTGATTTGATTATTCCGATTTTGGATAAGAATAAAAATCCATTCATTGGTAAAGATAGTCTTTATGCTTCATCGACATTCGACAAAAAGACTAATGAACTGATTATCAAGATAGTAAATACTTCAAGACAAATCCAAACCGCCGAAATTAACATCGAAGGCATGGCAAAAATGGGCGAAAAAGCACGTTTGATTTCTTTACAAAACGATGATTTGAAGGCTGAAAACACGATGGATAAACCGTTTTTTATTGCTCCGAATGAAAAGGAAATTAGTATAAATGGTAAATCGTTTTCGGTAGATTTGAAGGGGTATTCGTTTTCAGTTATTAGGATAAAACGTAATTGAAATAAGTAATGGGAACAAATTAATTGATACTATAAAAGATGTCTAATTGTAGGGGCGTATAGCATACGCCCTTGTTACGGTAGCGTGGGCGTATGCTATACGCCCCTACATTATATCAATTTATTTATTCCAAATACTTATTAAAAATTAATCGAAAAATAATTGTAGGGTGTATCGCATACGCCCACGAATGTAATGAGTGGTGGTGTGTAATTTTGCCCAAAATGGGCGTATGCGATACGCCCCTACTGTAATGAAAAAACTTCGACTATTTTTTCTCTTCTTTTTTCTAAAAAACCTCTCCGTTTTTAGTCAAAACCCCATTCCTCATTTAGAAAAAAAAGGAGCTGCAATCCAACTCATCGTACAAGGAAAACCGTTCCTAATTTTGGGCGGTGAATTAGGCAATTCTACCGCCACGACTACCCAAAATATGCAACCCGTTTGGGCAAAACTGAAAGCAATGAATCTGAACACAGTTTTAGTGCCTGTTTATTGGGAATTGATTGAAAGTGAAGAAGGGAAATTTGATTTTTCGATGTACCAAGATTTGATTGTTGAAGCTCGCAAAAATGATTTAAAAATCGTTTTTCTATGGTTTGGAACTTGGAAAAATAGCATGAGTAGTCACGTTCCCGCATGGGTGAAATTGAATCAAGAAAAATATCCACGTGCCAAAGATAATATGGGTAGGAGTCAGGAGATTTTGAGTTCGTTTAGTGAAAATGTCCTGCAAGCTGACTTACAGGCGTTTGAAAATTTGATGCGTTTTATCAAAAGTTTTGATGCCAATGAGCAAACCGTTATCATGGTACAGGTAGAAAATGAAATCGGGATGCTACCATCCGCCAGAGACTACCAAATCCTTGCTAATGAGGCTTTTACGAAAGAAGTACCCGCTGAATTAATTGAATATTTACAAAAAAATAAAGAAAAAATTGTCCCAGAATTATGGCAAATTTGGAAACAAAACGGCTATAAAAAATTAGGGACTTGGGAAGAAGTTTTCGGGAAAAGTTTAGCAAATGACGAAATTTTTATGGCATATTTTTACGCAAAATTTACCCATAAAATTACGGAGGCAGGAAAGAAAATCTACAATTTACCCATGTTTGTCAATGCTGCCCTCAACAGAATCGACAAAGAACCTGGACAATATCCAAGTGCGGGACCTTTGCCGCATTTGATGGACGTTTGGAAGTCGGCTGGGACTGCCATTGACTTTCTTGCTCCCGATTTTTATAATCCAGATTTCAAACATTGGTGCGACCTCTATATCCGCCAAGGCGACCCACTTTTTATTCCAGAACACGTTTTTGACAATACTGTTGCCGCCAAAGCACTTTTTGCGATTGCCAATTATGATGCCTTGGGTTTTGCTCCATTTTCCATTGAATCCACAGAAAAACCTGCCGATGAACCTTTGGGTAAAATGTACCAACTCATCAAAGAATTAACTCCATTGATTACCCAAAATCAAGGTCAGAATAAAATTAAGGGTGTTTTGTTGTCTAAATCAAACCCAGAAACGATTGTCAGATTAGGAAAATATGAACTTACCTGTAAGCATGATTTTACCCTCAGCTGGACGGCGGGAGCAAGAACCGAAAACTGGCAATTAGGTAGTACCATCATCATTCAGACGGGTGAAGATGAATTTTATGTAGCGGGGACAGGCGTTGTCATTACCTTCAAACATCAAGAAAATAAAGACCTCAATGTGGGATTATTAAAAGTTGATGAAGGAAAATTTGAAAACAATAGTTGGAAAATCCTTCGCCATCTTAACGGAGACCAAACCCATCAAGGCAGACACGTGAATATTCCTGTGGGGCAGTTTGGTACGCAAAGGGTGAGCTTGTATAGTTTTAAGTAAGATTATTGATTGCGACGTTCTAAAAGAGTTTTTCCAGAATTTTAAAAAACTAACCTTCAAAACCTTTTCTTGAAAAAAGAGACAGAAAACTCAATATTTTCTGATAAAATAAAAAATAAATTTACACATATTTTCACGCCAAAACTCATCAAAACCCCACAATCATCTCATAAATGATTGATTTTGAATACAATCAGATTTGTTTTGATTCACAAGTTTTTAATGTATTTTCAACTGTTTTAACTACAAAATTTTTCATCATTTTTACTCCCAAAATACAAGGAAAGTACAGGACGGTTCAGTTCATTGGTAATGATATTTTTGATTAGTCAACGGCATCATAACAGGATTCAAACAAACCGTCCGATAAATGGAAATGACGGGAATAAAAGTGATTGAAAAGAAGTAGGAACTTTCATCAAAAAAAAACAAAAATCATGCAAAACAGAAATGTTATCAACCTAATGACTATGCAGAAAATAGCCCAAATACTTTTCTTTGTCTTATTTTCGTCAAGTATTTTTGCTCAAAACAGTAAGAAAATCAACCTTTTAGATGATAAGTTGATTCATTGGTACAAATGGATGGGCGTACCACACACAAGCGTGCAAGGTTTACCAGTAGGAACAGCAAAAGGTGATGGCATGAATGGCATGCCAATGGGTATGAACGACCCCAAACAAGTTTTTAAGGTTATGACCCTCAATAATGAGAAGGTTTTAAGGGCATCTGGGGAAATATATGGAGGGCTGACCACGAAAGCTGAATATCAAAATTATCACTTGCAATTAAAATATAAGTGGGGTACTAAAAAGTGGGAACCTCGTTTAAATTTACCCAAAGATTGTGGCATTATGTACCATCTTACAGGAACGAATGAGGATGCTTTTTGGAGTACCTTTTTGATGGGAATTGAATGTCAGATTTCAGAAAAAAACAGTGGACAATTATTTTTAATTCCGAATAAAAATTATAGCATTAGACCTTGTGCTGAGGTAACAGTTGGCGAAGATACAACATGGAATGTAAATGCACCCTTGAAATTTAAAGGTGGTTATACAACATTTCCAAACCATTATGCGAATCGCTCTGAGAATTTTGAGGGTAATTCTACGGAATGGACTACGATAGATGTTTATACAATTGGTAGTGCTGCGGTTCATTTGGTAAATGGTCATGTAGTGATGGCTTTTCAAAATGCAGGAATTCAGAAAGCCGATATGTCAATTACGCCATTAACAAAAGGCAAAATCCAGTTGCAGAGTGAAGGTGCAGAAGTATTTTATAAGGATATTACTGTTGAAGAAATCACAGATTTCCCAAGTGACATTAAAAAACTGTCAGGTTTAGATTTCGCTCAAAAGTGGAAATTAGGCGTAGGTTTATGGACGTTTCACACTCCTTTAAATCCTTCTGAAAATGATATCAAAACCTTTAATACTTCGTCAGTTGCAGAACAATTAGAAATTGCTGGTAAGACAGAATTAAAATATGTGGAAGGGTTTTCATTTAGCAAAGCTGGAAAAGAGTTCAAAGATTCTGTACTGATGAATCTCTCAGCAAGTGGTATCAAAAAATTAGGTGAATTGGTTAAAGCTAAGGGCTTGAAAATGGAATCAATCTATATTACTGGTGGAAAAATAGTTGCCGATTGGAAGAGAGACTTTGAAATAGCCAAAGCCTTGAATGTGAGATATGTAGCTGCCGAACCTCCCGTAAATATGTGGAATAGTGTAGATAGTTTGGCGGGTATATATGGTATTAAAGTAGCAATTCATAATCATTGGAAAGGTGTGAGTGTATATTGGCATCCCGATTCTGTGTTGGTTGCCTTAAAAAATCATCCTAATTTTGGTGCTTGCCCAGACCTTGGACATTATCCCAAAAGTGGAATAAATCCAGTTGATGCCTTAAAGAAATTAGAAGGACATATTATTGGAATCCACCTGAAAGATATTGCTGAATATAATAAGCCCGACTTAAAAGACGTACCACTTGGCACTGGTATTATTGATTTTTCCGAAGTTTTTAAAGAACTCAGACGACAACATTTTAATGGTAATATCATCATTGAAAGTGATGTTGAAGATAATGGCAAAGGAAGTAACCTTGCCTCTGTCAATCAAACAATAGCGAATTATCATAAAGTACTGAAATCTTTACAAATACAAAAATAACCATGATAAGACATTCAGTAATTCTAAAACTAAAACCAGACCTTAATCCAGCCGATAAACAAGCGTTTTTCGAGGCTGTTGATAAACTTGCCACCATTCCAAACGTACAAAAATTTGAAGTTTTGAAGCAAATGAGCCTCAAAAATAAGTTTGAATACGGTATTTCGATGGAATTTGATAATCAGGAACAATACGACATTTATTCAAATCATCCAGAACATATTGCATTTATTCAAAACTTTTGGATAAAATCGGTGGAAGATTTTTTAGAAATTGATTACGAGAAAATGAAATAGCAATCCAAATATCCTAACAATATTTACCAATCATAAAATGAAAAACAATCCAAAATATCTCCTACTCATTTGCCTTCTCGGTGCATTTGTAAGTAATGCCCAGACCAATCTCAAACAAGATTTTCAATCCCCGCCAAACTCCGCAAAACCCCGTGTGTGGTGGCATTGGATGAATGGAAATATCACCAAAGACGGAATCCAGAAAGATTTGGATTGGATGCAAAGAATCGGAATTGGAGGGTTTCAGAACTTCGATGCAAGTCTTTTTACGCCCGTGGTTGTGCCTAAAAAGGTCGTTTTTATGACTCCTGAGTGGAAAGATGCCTTTAAATTCACGACAGAATTAGCCGATAAAAAAGGACTCGAAATGGCAATTGCTGGCTCGCCAGGATGGAGTGTTACAGGCGGACCTTGGGTTGAACCAAAAGATGCCATGAAAAAATATGTTTGGACAGAAACCCGAGTTTCAGGCGGGCAAAGTGTTTCTATAAAATTACCTCAACCCTCAGACGTTACAGGCAAATACAAAAACGCAAAAATAGAAAGTGGTGGCATTATGGGCGGCTTTGTGGGTGCTATTCCTAACTTTTATCAAGATGCCGCAGTAATTGCTTTTCGACTGCCACAAAACGATAAATCAATGACTGAACTGAATCCAAAAGTAAGTTCAAGTGGAGGCGATTTCACCCTTAAAGAACTGACAGACGATGATTTAATGAATAGTAAAACCTTACCTCCTAAAAAGGCGGGTGAAGAAATTTGGATTCAATACGAGTTTGAAACACCCCAGACCATTAAGGCTTTTAGTGTGTCAGGAGCAAATCATGTGGGTTTGGAGGATTTCTACGGAGGTCCAGAAAATAGAAGTTTGCAAGCGAGTGATGATGGTATTAATTTCAAACAAATCACCAAAGTTTCGGGCAGTATTGTTCCAGAAAATACGGTGAGTTTTCCTGCCACCACGGCAAAATATTTCAGATTAGTTTACAAAACTTTGGAGTCACAACCCAATATTATGGCAATTATGGCGGGGCTAAAACCTGAACCCCCAACACCAATGGGCGTTGAGGTTTCGGAATTTGTTTTGCACACTTCTGACCGCATTGACCGCTTGGAAGACAAGGCTGGTTTTACACCGTGGAAAGAAGAAACCAAGACATTTTTAGCCCAAAATGCGGATGCTATTTCAACGAATGATGTTATTGATGTAACCTCAAAAATGAACGCTGACGGTACATTAAATTGGGATGCATCTAATGGAACTTGGGTAATTATGAGAATGGGATATTCGCTCACGGGTCGCCAAAATCACCCTGCATCGCCCGAGGCAACGGGTTTGGAAGTAGATAAATTAGACAAAGAAGCCGTTAGGAAATATATCAATACCTACTTGGATATGTACAAAGATGCCACGGGTGGCTTGATGGGTGAGAAAGGATTAACACACATGATATTAGATAGTTACGAAGCGGGACACATGACTTGGACGAAGACTTTTCCAGAAGAATTCCAAAAAAGACGGGGTTACAACATGATGTCTTGGATGCCTGTACTCACGGGAAGAGTCGTAAAAAGTGGAGATGCGAGCGAGAAGTTTTTATGGGATTTTAGAAAAACGATTGGCGAACTAATCGCTGAAAGTCATTACGATGTGATTGGTGATGAATTGCACAAGCGAGGCATGAAACGCTACACTGAATCGCACGAAGACAAGCGGATTTATTTGGCTGACGGCATGGATGTAAAACGCAACGCCGATATACCCATGTCTGCCATGTGGACTCCTGGGAGTTTGGCGGGCGGAAGTGATGAGGAAGTCCGTAGTCAAGGAGATATTCGTGAGTCGGCTTCGGTAGCAAATATCTATGGTCAGAATATCGTGGCGGCTGAGTCTATGACTTCGATTCAGAATGCGTTTAGTTTTCATCCAGAAAAACTCAAAAGAACGGCAGATTTAGAAATGGCTTCGGGCTTAAACCGTTTTGTGATTCATACCTCGGTGCATCAACCACTTGATGACAAAAAACCTGGCTTTTCACTCGGACCTTTTGGACAGTATTTTACTCGCCAAGAAACTTGGGCAGAAGCAGGCGGGAAGGCTTGGATAGAATATTTGGGGCGGAGTTCTCATTTGCTCCAACAAGGAAAAAACGTAGCGGACGTTTTGTATTATTATGGTGAAAATCAGAACATTACGTGGCTTACTCGTGAAAAATTGCCCAATATTCCAGCGGGTTATGAGTTTGATTTTGTGAATTCAAATGCCTTAATTAATGCTATTGAGGTAAAAAATGGAAAATTAGTCGCAAAAAGTGGCAATACATACAGCCTTTTGGTGTTGGATGAAACCGCAAAAAATATGACCTTACCAGTATTGAAAAAATTGCAATTACTTGTAAAATCGGGTGCAAAAGTAGCGGGTACAAAACCAGAACAATCGCCAAGTTTGGGAGATAATCAGGCGGAGTTTCAAAGCATTGTGAATGATATTTGGAACAATACAAACGTCATAAAAACCTCAACGGCTGATGCTTTGAAGGATTTGAAAGTGAGTGAAGATGTAATAATCACCAAGGCTCAATCAAAAATTCTTTATCGTCACCGCCAAAGTACTGACCAAGATATTTATTGGTTAAACAACAGAAGCGACAACCCAACAGAGGCAGAGGCAAGTTTCAGAATCTCAGGCAAAACCCCAGAATTATGGAATCCCCAAACGGGCGAATCGAAGAAAATTTCTTATAAAATGGAAAATGGAAGAACAATTATTCCACTCCGTTTTGAATCTTGGGATGCGTTTTTTATCGTATTTAGAGAGGCTACAAAAACGCTGAGTTATGTTGCACCAAAGGTTACAGAAAAACAGATTTTAGAAATAAAAACACCTTGGATTGTGAATTTCCAAGAAGGTCGTGGGGCAAGTTCGATGGCTACTTTCAATACCTTACAATCTTTATCAGAAAACACAGATGCGGGTATCAAATATTTCTCAGGAACAGCTACTTACAAAAATACATTTACAGTCCCATCTTCTGGAAAAGGCGTTTATGCGATAGACTTAGGAGACGTAAAAAATGTAGCTGAGGTAATTATTAATGGAAAAGCACAGGGAATTGTTTGGAAGAAACCCTTTAAAATTGAGCTAAAAGATGCCCTTCAAAAAGGAGAAAATACCATAGAAATAAAAGTAACGAACCTTTGGGTAAACCGCTTAATTGGTGACCAACAACCCGATGTAAAAACAAAGATTACTTTTACAACTATGCCATTTTACCAAGCCACCTCTCCGCTGCTACCTTCGGGTTTGTTGGGACCTGTTCGGGTTTTGGTGAAGGAGTAGTAGTTTTTGGTAAAATTTTCTAAAAAAGGTTTAAGGCACACTTAGACCTTTTTTAGTTTTACCGATAAATCAGGGTTTCAGAGGAATGACTTGATGGTAATTTTGTTACTAATGTCTGAAACGTTTGTAATGAATGTTTAAAACACTTATTTTTGAATAAAAAAGACAGCACTATGGAAACGCTCTTACATCCCGAAGTCGAAACGGACGACAGAAAGTCAATGGAAACATGGCAAATTGAAAGTCAATTGGCTGAAATTGGCGTGCCTTATATTGAGGTTTCTTGGACAGATGAATTCTTGATTCGAGAGAATTTGCAGAATTATTTTGCAGAGGTAATAGCAAAGTTCAGTCATATAAAACGCAAAAAAGGTACAGAAACTCAGGCAATGAAGAGTAGGAAATTAGAGTGGGCAGAATTGCGAGAAAAATATGCTTTTTTTGACCTTGCCGAAAGACAACAACTAGTTATCAACTTAATGAAGGAAAATAAATATTTAGCCACTTTACTATGAACATTGATATTTCTCAAAGCGAATCAGATGAAATATTCAGTGATATTCTTTTTGATTATGTTGAAATAAAAAGACCCTCTGCCAGTACAAATCCCAAAGGTATAATTTTAGGCGGACAGCCTGGTTCTGGCAAATCTTATTTGAAAGATGAAGTAATTTTGGAATTTAACGAAAGTTTCATATTCATCAGTACCGATGACCTTAGATTATACCATCCTGCCTATCTTGAACTTCAACAAAATCCTGAAACTGTACAAAATGCTGCCAATTTAGTAAATCCTTATGCCTCGGCTTGGACAGAAAGATTGATTAAACATTGTATCGAAACTCAATATAACCTCATCATTGATAGCACATTAGGTGGGAATATCAAAGCGGTTTATGATACGATTGATATGTTCAGAAATAATGGCTATCAAGTACATCTCAGAGTTATGGCTGTATCCGCTATCATCAGTAAATTGAGTATATTTTTGCGGTATGAGACTCAATTAGCTGAAAAAGGATTTGCTCGTTGGACACGTATGGAAGACCATGATGATAGACTCAATAATCTGAAAACCAATTTGTTAGAAATTGAAAAGAATAAAAAGCCTGATTCCATTAAATTTTATGAGCGAGTTTTAGAAGATATTGGAACTTCCCAGTTGAAATATTTAGAGAGTTTTGAAGTAACAGATTTAGAAAGTATTAAGGTAAATATCAAAGAATTAGCCTTCATAAAAAAAATGATTGATAGAATTGAAACATTAATTACAAAAAGAGACGGTAATTTGAAAGAGTTTGTCAGCTCTCTTTCCGATATAACTAATCAAACAATCTTACCCCAAAATAACTAATCAAAAAATGCAAAAAATTAAAGTAGGTGTCGTAGGCACTGGATTTATTGGACCCGCCCATATTGAGGCATTGCGTCGCCTTCCAAATGTTGAGGTAACTGCCCTTTGTGAAGTAAATATTGAATTGGCAACCGCCAAAGCCGCTCAGTTGGGCATCGAACGTCCGTGTACGTTTGAGCAATTATTGGCAATGGAAGATATTACGTGTGTGCATATCTGTACGCCTAACTTCCTCCATTATTCACAGTCAAAAGCGGCTCTATTGGCTGGAAAGCACGTCGTTTGTGAAAAACCATTGGCAAAAGACCTTCACGAAGCGGAGGAGTTAGTACAAATTGCCAAAGAAACGGGTTTGGTTAATGCCGTGCATTTCAACCTCAGATATTATCCATTGGTTCGTCAGATGAAAACCATGCGTGAAAAAGGCGATTTGGGTGATGTTTACTCAATCATTGGTTCATATTTGCAAGATTGGCTTTTCTATAACACCGACTACAACTGGCGTTTAGAGCCCGATAAGTCAGGAGATTCTCGTGCCATTGCCGATATTGGCTCACACTTGATGGACGTAATCGAATACATCACAGGCTTGAAAACTACGGAAGTAATGGCTGATTTTAACACCATTCATAAAACTCGTAAAAAGCCATTGAAGCCCGTAGAGACGTATTCTGGTAAAATGTTACAACCAGAAGATTATGCCGATGTGCCTATCAATACGGAAGATACCGCTAACGTTTTACTGCGTTTTGATAATGGAAATAAAGGTTTAGTAACGGTTTCACAAGTTTCGGCAGGACGTAAAAATCAGTTGAGATTAGAGATTTCGGGTTCAAACAAAACCTTTGCATTCAATTCAGAAGCTCCCAACGAAATTTGGATTGGAAACCGTGATGGTTACAACCAATCTCTCATGCGTGACCCATCATTGGCGTATCCAGAGGCAGGTGCATTAATGTCATTCCCAGGTGGACACAACGAAGGCTTCCCAGATACTTCAAAGCAATTATTCAAAGAAGTTTATGCAGCTGTAGCCGCAGGAAAAATGCCAGAAAACGCTCCATTCCCAACTTTTGCGGATGGGTATAGAGAATTATTGATTTGTGAGAGAATATTGGAGAGTCATAGAAGTCAGGGATGGGTGAAGGTTTAGTGCGATTTTAATGTGTATAAAAAAAAGCGGAAGTCGTCCTTTTGAAGGATAACTTCCGCTTTTTTATTTGTAACAAATTCCTACATTCCCTTCACCTCAACCCCCATATTCGCAAAAATAAAGGCATATAAATCAGCGGTTAGTTCAATGTTTTTCTTGGTATTACTTGAACCGTGTCCAGAGTTTACGTCAATACGGATTAACAATGGATTTTTGCTTTTCCCTGCCTTCTCTTGCAATGTAGCCGCATATTTGAATGAATGGGCTGGCACAACACGGTCATCGTGGTCGGCAGTTGTGATTAATGTTGCTGGATATTCCACGCCTTCTTTGATGTTGTGGAGTGGCGAATAACCATACAAGTTTTTGAAATCCGTAGCATCATCTGAATTACCATATTCAGGCGACCAGTTCCAACCAATGGTGAATTTGTGGTAACGCAACATATCCATTACACCCACTTGCGGAATGGCAACTTTACATAAGTCTGGACGCTGATTTATAACCGCACCCACCAAAAGTCCACCGTTTGAACCTCCACGAATTGCCAAGTAATCTTTGGTACAATATTTCTGAGCAATCATATACTCCCCTGCCGCAATGAAATCATCATAAACATTTTGCTTTTTCAATTTCATGCCTGCCTCATGCCATTTTTCACCGTACTCAGCCCCACCTCTGATATTCGCCAAAGCATAGACTCCGCCTTGCTCCAAAAATGGAATCAGAGTCGCTGAAAAACCTGGTTGAGAACTCACATTAAATCCTCCATAAGCATACAAAAGTGTTGGGTTTTTACCATTCAATTGTACGCCTTTTTTGTGAGTAATGAACATTGGCACTTTTGTTCCATCTTTTGATGTATAAAAAATTTGCTTGGTCTCAAATGCCTCTGGGTTAAACTGAACTTCTGGTTTGCGGAAAACGGAAGTCTGTTTGGTCGCAATGTCATAACGGTAGATAGTAGGAGGGAAGGTGAACGATGTAAAGGTATAAAACACAAATTTATCATCAGCTTCACCGCCAAAACCGCCCGCAGTACCTAATCCAGGCAGTTTTACTTCGTTTTCTAATTTTCCCGCAAGGTCATATACATACACACGAGTGGTTACGTCTTTCAAATATGTAGTAAAAATTTTACCTCCTGCCGTTCCAGCACCCTGCAAAGGCTCAGGTTTTTCGGGGATAATATTTTTCCAAGATTTATTGGCGGGGTCGTATAATTCTACTTTTGAATTTTGTGCTTTTTCGTTAGTTTCAACTAAAAATTTATCGCCAATATTATCAACAATACCGTAAGAAAAATCACCGACTTCCGCTACAATTGGTGTGAATTCTTTTTGTCCCAATTTTCTAAAAAATAAGGCATTCCCTTCTTTACCTTTTCCTCTATCACTAATATTCAGGTAGGCAAATTGCTCATTTTCAGACACATAGATAGAATTAAATCGCTGTGGATTTTCTTTGTTTTCATACACCAATTCGTCTTGGTCTTGTGAAGTGCCAACCTTGTGATAATACACTTGGTGATTTTCGTTTTTTGCCGCCAAAGCACTACCTTCTGGTTTTGGGTAACGGCTATAATAAAAACCATTTCCTTGCCACGAAGCCCCAGAAACCTTTATCCATTCGATATGGTCGGGCAAATTTTGTTTCGTTGCCAAATCCATAATATAGCCCTCCTGCCAGTCTGAACCACCTTTTGAGAGGTAATAAACTGCATATTTCCCATCTTTTGACACAGCAAAAGCTCCCAAGCGAGTTGTGCCATCTGTCGAAAGTTTATTGGGGTCAATCACTACTTCTGGAGTTCCTTCCAAACCTTTTTGACGATAAAGAACCGATTGATTTTGCAATCCATCATTTTTAGAGAAATAAAACCATTCGTTTTTGCGAGATGGAGCAGAATATTTTGGATAATTAAAGACCTTTTCGATACGCTCTTTCAGCATCGTACGGTACGGGATTTTATCCAAATAGTTGAAGGTCACTTTGTTTTCGGCTTTCACCCATTCGGCGGTTTCGGCAGAACGGTCATCTTCTAACCAACGATAAGGGTCTTGTACTTTCACACCGTGGTATTCGTCGGTGTGTTCAACTTTTTTAGTTTGTGGATATTGCATTTGTGCATTCGCAAGGGTTGTTCCTAATAGCAACGATGTGCCGAGGAGAAGATTTTTGTGTAATTTTTTCATTGAGTTTTAGTTTCTTAAATTGAAGAGTAATTTACGAACGAACAAGTTACGAAATGATTTTTTAAGAATTTTTAAGAATTGGATGAATGGCTACAAACCAAAAGTCCTCATTATCAAAATTTAGTAAATTTGACAATAAGGACTTTTGAATTTTGAGTAAAAACTATTTAGTTTTTCGGATATTGAAGGGATGACAAGCTAAAACACAAGGAGTACAGTTTTTTATCGTCATATTAGCTTCTGTCAATGAAATCTTATTTGGGAAACAAATATCGTTATCATCCGTAACCTCAACCGTTATTTTCACCTGATAATCTACCGATTTATTTACAGAAGTATATTCAAAGAATTTACTATTAGTTCCTTGATTTACACCATCTACTTTCCATTGATATTTTGAAGTATTTGTAGCACCATTGGCTGTATAGGTAATTTTATCCCCTCCGCATGGGGCTGAATTGTTAGAACTTATCGTGATTGTTTGAGGAGCATTTCCATCGTAAAGGGCTTTTACTTCATCGGCGGTTAGGGGGCGATTGTAAAGGTGGAGGTCGTCGAGAACACAATCCGAAAATTGTTGATTGTTCCATCTACTTCCAATAGTTGCCTTTACTATTCCTGTTCCATAAAAAGGAGGCTTAGTTAAAGTTGTAGTAGAACACATTAAAGTGCCATCAAGATAAACTTTGTAAGTATCTGCATCTCTAACAACCACAACATGATACCATTGATTTACATTGGGTAAAGTACCCTTTTGACAAAAAGCATTTTCTCCAATGTCTAAATATCCCCCTCCTGTAAATCCATCTGTTCCATTAGCATATCCATTATTTAAACCAATTCCTTGATCGCCTGAATCACTCCCCAATGAAAATATAAAAAAGGCTATACCGCTTTCAGGCAACGATTTAGGTTTAATCCAAGTGGAATAAGAAAACGTAGCAGTCTGTAATTTATCTGGACTTATCTCTATAAAATCAGAAGTTCCATCAAAACTATAAGCACTATTGGCTTTTCCGAAACGGTCAGTAGTTAATGTTGCTCCATTAACCGTTCCATTATTCCCATTACTTGATTCGTCATTAGCGTTTCCATTAAAAGGATAACAAGCCACTAAGCCATTTTTCAAATCTACTGTTGAAGGTGATTTTGTGCTTTGATAAAGAGCAGTTACTTCTTCGGTAGTTATTGCACGGTCATAAATATAAGCATCGTCGATTTTTCCTTTAAAAAATTGAATATTACCTGCATCTGGACGAGTACCGATAGTTGCCTGATACACAACCGCTGGATTAGGATGTGTATAAATTGGTGTTGAAGGACTGATGGTAGCAGTAGATGTTCTTTCAAGGTTTCCATCAACATATAATTTAATCTGATTGAGACTCCTAACGACTACCAAATGATGCCAATTGCCGATATTTGCCCCAACAGTTGTACTTGGATGAATATCATACGTAGGGACAGACGCAAAGGTATAATAGGAAATCATAGCCCAAACAGAACCAGATAAATACCCTAATCCTAACACTTGTCCACTACTAACCCCAATAACAGAATTGAATTCTCCAGAAACAGGAAGAGTCGAAGCATTTACCCAAGCAGAATAGGTATAGGTGTTTGTTTTAAAGTCATCGGGATTTGATAATTGAATATAACTACTCCCGTCAAAGTTATAAGCACTATTCGCCTTTCCAAAACGGTCAGTAGTTAGCGATGCTCCATTTACAGTTCCGTTATGTCCATTGCCAGTTGCATCATTGGCATTGCCATTAAAGGGATAACAAGCCACTAAGCCATTTTTGAGATTAACCTGAGAGAAAGAAAAAGTCGTTGAAATCAACAACGTGAGTAGTAGAGTAAAAATATTTTTCATGATATGGGTATGAAGTTATTTGTCTTAGTATCATCTAAACTTTATGATACTGTGTATTAAAGACTAACTACCAGAGAATGAAGCAATTAATCCCCAATTTTGACATCAATAATCTTGCCAAATTAAATACCTCATTTATAACTACTGTTTGAAAAACAATAATTTGTTTAGGCAACAGTCGGAACACGATTTTAGGATTTACAGGATTTTTATGATTAATCTTGTAAATTCTACTAATCTTAACGGTATGACGTTTCGCAATCGTGTTCTGAAATAAGAATAGAACAATTTAAAGTTTTTTGAACACTACTTACCTCATAACCAATACAGTCCCTCTCAAAATAATATCACTTCCCACTCGCACAACATAAGCATATGTACCTTCGGGTACGGGTTTGTCCTTGTATGTGCCATCCCAAGGTTCTGAATAGCCTTTTGAGTAGAAAATAAGCTCGCCCCAACGGTTATAAATCTCTACGATGACATCGGAATTACCAGCAAGAGACTGTATCTCCCACTTATCGTTTATACTGTCTGAGTTGGGGGTAAAAATATTAGGAATCAAGATATTGTTGTTAGCATTTGCAACAGGAGTCGCACAAAATTTTAGATTAATAGTCTTATCAACCGTAACGGGTTTTTGAGGGAAACAAGGGTCTTCATCCGTAATTTCAACGGTTATTTTTGCTTGATAATCAGCAGACTTATTGACTGAATTATACACAAAAGTCTTGCTATTCGTCCCTTGGTTTACGCCGTCTATTTTCCATTGGTATTTGGAAGTATTCGTAGCACCACTGGCTGTAAACGTGACTTTATCGCCACCACAGGGAGTGGGTTTATTAACTGAAATGGTGATATTTTGTGGGTTATTTCCATCGTAAAGTGCTTTTACCTCATCAGCGTTTAATGCCCTTTTATAAATATGTACATCGTCAATATTTCCAATAAATGATTGAGTCTGTGTACTACGAGTACCAATATTTGCAAATACTTTTCCATCACAACCGTAGTAGGGCAATGTTCCATTGGTAGAAACCGAGCGTATCAAAACCCCATTTACATAAAGTTTAATCTCATTTTTATCTCTTGTAATTACGCCATGATACCATTGTCCGATGGTTGGTAAACTTCCAGTAACCACGCCAGAATTGGTAGTTGGGCTTGAAATATTGTACCCACCTCCACCAATACCACTGTAACTTCCTAAGAAATAAGTGTTTCCAGTGTTAATATCTTGGTCACCACAATTTCCACCGATTGATAAAATCCTGTACGCATCTCCGAGTGTAGGATTGCTCGCTACGTAAATCCAAACGGAGTAACTGTATTCTGTAAAGGCAAATTTATCATCAGGTAACGCAATGAAACTCGAACCGTTAAAATTATAAGCACTATTCGCTTTCCCGAAACGGTCTGTGGTTAGCGTTGCACCGTTTACCGTTCCGTTATTTCCATTACCCGTCTCATCTTTGGAGTTAGAGTTAAACGGATAGCAAGCCACTAAACCATTTTTTAAATCTACGCCCGTTGAGGGAGGGATTACACAATTTTTAATGGTAAAAGTTTGCTCTGCCGTAGCTGGTTTTTTTGGAAAACAAGGGTCATCATCCGTAACCTCTACGGATATTTTTACTTGATATTGAGCTGAAATATTTGGAGCATTGAACGTAAGCGTTTTACTATCCGTCCCAGCATTTACGCCATCTACTTTCCATTGGTATTTTGCCGTAGCAGATGCTCCATTAGCAGTAAACGTAATTTTATCGCCTCCGCAAAGGGTTGGATTACTGGAAGAGATTGTGATTGATTTAGGGCTACTTTCTTTAAATAATTCCTTAATTTCATCATCATTCAAAGGGCGATTATAGATATGAATGTCATCAATTTGACCTGTAAAATACGCATCCAATTGAACTTGACTTGGTAACCAAAAAGCTCTTCCAATAAAGATAGGTTCACTATTTGGGTGCATCTTTTTTCCTTTATTGACAGACTCCGTTAATACCAATACGCCATTTCTATAAATCTTTTCGACACCATCATCAATCATAAAAACAACAAAGTCCCAAACGTTCAAATCCACGGAATTTTCTACCCCTGTTTGAGATGCTGTTTTGTCAGCCATGGCAACACTAAATCGTAATAATCCATGAGAAGTAGTGGTGGTAAATCCACTCCAAACTCCTTGCGGACGTGTATCTCTACAAATAGGACCTCCGTATCTATCCCAAGTGCCCGCAGAATTAACAAAATCTCTAAATTGAGTTGCTTTTATCCACATCGCAATTGAGATTTGCTCAAATTTCAAAGAGGGAGCATCTGGAACGTTGATAAAACCATCAATTCCATTAAATGTGTAAGCACTATTGGCTTTTCCAAAACGGTCAGTAGTTAAAGTTACTCCTCCTCGAATAGTTCCATTATTATTATTCCCAGATTCGTCTTTTGTATTTCCATTAAAAGGATAACAAGCCACTAATCCATTTTTTAAATCTACGCCCGTTGAAACGGGTGGAATTACACAATTTTTAATGGTAAAAGTTTGCTCTACAGTAGCTGGTTTTTTTGGAAAACAAGGGTCATCATCCGTAATTTCTACGGCTATTTTTACTTGGTATTGAGCTGAAATATTTGGAGCATTGAAACTAAGCGTTTTACTATCTGTACCAGCATTCACGCCATCTATTTTCCATTGGTATTTTGAGGTAGAAGATGCTCCATTGGCAGTAAAGGTAATTTTGTCACCTCCGCATGGGGCTGAGTTGCTGGCGGTGATTGTGGTATTTTGTGTTGGGTTTCCATCGTACAAGGCTTTGACTTCGGCGGCGTTTAGGGGGCGGTTGTAGAGGTGAATATCGTCGAGGGAGCAATGTGCAAACTGACCGTAATTTTGTCTTCCTCCTATAACTGCTTTCACCGTTCCAGTTCCATAAAAAGGTGGTTTTGTTATTGAAGTAGTTGTGCAAATCAAGATTCCGTTAACGTAAGTCTTATAAAAATTAGATTCCCTAACTACCACGACGTGATACCATTGATTAATATTGGGTAATGTTCCTGACTGACAAAATGAATTTTCAGTAGGTGTAAGATAACCTCCTCCTGTGAAACCATCACCCCCATTAGTATAAGCATTATTTAAACCTACATCTTGGTCTCCGCCTATGCTTCCAACAGAAAACAAAAAATAAGATATTCCATCTTGTGGATTTGAGGATGGTTTTATCCAAAGTGAATAAGTATAAGTGGGATTTTGTAATTTATCGGGGCTTATTTCTATGTAATCGGATGTACCATTAAAATCATAGGCACTATTCACCTTCCCAAAACGGTCTGTGGTCAGTGTAGCCCCGTTTACCGTTCCATTATTACCATTGCCTGTTTCGTCTTTGGCATTGGCATTGAAAGGATAGCAAGCTACCAAGCCATTTTTAAGATTGACTTGACTGAAAACAGGTGACAAAGAAATAATTGCAAATAAAAATATGTAGATAGTTTTCATAGAAAAATAGGATTTTGAAAGACACTATGGACAAGTTATTGATGTTCTTACAAAGTTTCCAGAATTATCAATTGTTACTCTCCAACAGTTCCCATCGGGTGATTTTAAAATAATTCCTTTTGTTGAATCATCTACATAAACATCTCCACTTGTAACTTGTAGCTTAGTTTTAGGATTATTTGTTCCAATTCCTACATTTCCATTACCTGTAATTCTCATTCTTTCATTAGACCCTCCAATACTTGTTGAACCTGTTTGAAATTTGATAACACCACTTAAAGCTGAACTTCCAGCCCTAAGAATTAATCCAGAGCCTGTACTCCAAAGTTGCCCAAAATCAGCATATTCAGTTCCGTAGTTATCTGTTCCATAAATAGAAGAGGCTTGCGTTAAGTATGTAGTTGTGTTGCTCGTTCCCGTTTTGAGTTGCATACTAACAAGAGAAGCCGTACTTTGAGTAGTATTATTTAGGTATAAAAAAGTCCTTCGGTCTGGATTACCCGTTTCCTCTGCACCTTGTAGAGTAAGTCTGTATAGTGGATTATTAGTTCCTATTCCGATATAGTCTGAGAGGGAAAGTTTTTGTTGAGATAAACTGAGATGAGACAAAAATAGAAAGACTGAAATTGAAAAGATTTTTTTCATGCGGAAATTGCTCTATGGGCTTTTAAATCGTGAAACTATTAAAATTTGGACTTTTATTTGCAGAATATACAATTTGTAGCTGTCAAAACTATTAACTGTTTTTCTTACAGTACAAAAATAGTAATTTTACATTTGAAAATAAATAATCACAAAAAATGAAGCAAAAATCAAGCCTTTTGAAATCAATATATAGAATTATCCCTTTCAGACGACAGGCATTTGAGTTACTTCGCTCTGTCTATTCTCCTCCTAAATCCCTATACCGACATTTATTTTTTAATGGAAAATTTAAAGTCAAAGTCAAAGAAGATAAATCTTTCTTTATAAATCACTACGATACTCATGGATTTATTATTGAGGATGGTTTATTTTGGCAAGGATTAGGCGTTGGACGTGAAGGATATTCATTACAATTATGGACGAAATTATCTGAAATGTCAGATGTAATTTTTGATGTGGGTGCTAATACAGGAATGTACTCTTTATTATCGAAAAGTGTCAAGCCAAATTCACAAGTGTTTGGTTTTGAGCCTGTTAAGAGGACTCATGACAAATACAAAGCTAATTGCGAAATCAATAATTATGAAGTTCATTGTGAATGGATGGCTGTTTCTGATTATACAGGCGAATTAACACTTTATGATATTCCAGAAGCAAATAATTATAGTGCAACATTAAATAAAAACTTCTCGGATACTCGTCACGCAACACATATTGATACTCGCTTTGAAGTGAAAGTACCAACAACTACCTTGAAAGATTATATTGAAAAACATAAGCTAACGAAGGTTGATTTGATGAAAGTTGATGTAGAAATGCACGAACCAGAAGCATTGCGTGGAATGGGTGAGTATTTGAAGAAATTTACACCAACCCTTTTAATCGAAATTTTTACGGATGAATTAGGTAAACAAGTTCAAGAAATTTTGGAAGGATGTGATTATGTATATTTCAGCATTGATGAGGATGGTTCAGCATCACAAAAAGAGAATGTGATTGCAACCGATGAGTCTAATTATTTAATTTGTCGCCCAGAAATTGCTCAAAAATTAGGCTTATTAAAATGATTGAGAACGAACATTCTTGTTGGATTATCATTGTGCATTACAACGGTGCTGATTGGATAGAAAAGTGCTTAGGTTCATTTTCAAAAACCAACTTTGAAGATAAAATTATTGTCGTAGATAACTGCTCCACAGAACAAGATGGTTTACAAATAATTCAAGATAAATTTCCTAAAACAACACTTATAAAACTTGATAAAAATATCGGTTTTGGTCGTGCAAACAATGTAGGAATAGCCTTAGCAATTGAGAGAAAAGCAAAATACATTTTTTTACTAAATCAAGATGCTTGGATTTGCGAAACTGACACAATTGAAAAATTAGTACAAATAGCAAATGAAAACATTGATTTTGCAATCATAAGTCCAATTCATTATAATTCAACCCAAACAGCACTTGACCAAGGATTTGGAGCGTATATAGCCAGTAGTAAAAATGCTGAATTGATATCAGATATTTACTTGAAAAAGCTCAAAAGTATTTACCAAATTTCATTTGTAAATGCTGCCGCTTGGCTTTTAAACGTTGAACTATTTAAAAAAATAAGCTATTTTGACCCTGATTTTTTTATGTATGGAGAAGATACTGACTTGATAAATAGAGTTTTGTATCACAAATTTAAAATAGGAATTACCTCCTCAGCAAGCATTTGTCATGCAAGAGAATATCGGTCAAAAGATTTTCCAAAAACACATTTAATGTTTTCAGAAACTACACAACTTCATGGACGATATTTATCTGTTTTAAAAAATATTAATGATAGATTTAGTAAATCCATAATCAAATTCATTGCTGAGTCTTTTACAAATGTATTAAAAGAAATATCTTCAAAACGTTGGAATAGGGCATTTCAGATAACTAAAATTATTTTAAAACTATTCATTAAAATTCCTAATATTTTCATTAAAAGACGGCAATTCCAGAAAGGTATTCCCAATCAATAATTTTTATGGGCATCATCATCCGTCAAAGTATCAAAAACTCTGTCGTTACCTACGTGGGCGTGGCAATTGGTACGCTCAATGTGCTGTTTCTTTACAATAAATTCCTCAGTACCGAACAATTGGGGCTTTATACTGCCCTCACGAGTTTCCCTTTGGTTTTTGCGGGTTTTGCTCATTGGGGTACGCCTCATGTGGGTGTGAGATTCTTCAATCAATTTGCTGATTCAGAACATCAGCATAATGGTTTCTTTGGCTATCTTTTGCTTGCCCCTTTTGTGGGATTTATGACGTTTTTGTTGGTCTATATTGGTTTAAAGCCCTCTTTTGAATCTGCCTATACTCAAAATTCTCCGCTTTTGGTAGATTATTATTGGACATTCCCCGTCATTACTTTTTTCTTGATTTACCAAACTATTTTGGAGTCGTACAGCAAGGTGCATTTGCGTATTGTCGTACCCGCCATTATTCGAGAGATATTCTTAAAATCTGCTAATTCATGCTTAGCATTACTCTTTGGTTTTCAATATATTAGCTTCAATCAATTGGTTTTGGGCATCATTGTAGCGTACTTTTTGGCAGTCTGTTTTTTGTTAATTTATATCAAAATTTTAGGACGATTTTACTTAAAACTTGATTTTAGTTTTGTCAGAAAACCCGTCTTCAAAGAAATGTATCAGTATGGTCTTTGGACGATGTTGGGCGGGGCAACGGCAACGGCATTGCCACACCTTGAAAAAATGATTTTGCCAGCCAACAATGGCGGTCTGACTAACACAGCCATTTTCAACATTGCCCTGAGCATCGGTTTGGTGATTGCCATTCCCCGAAATGCCATTGCTTCCATCAGCGAGCCACTTTTGGCAGAATCTTGGCGAAATAATGATATTGAACACATAGGAGAAATTTACCAAAAATCAGCCTTAAATTTGTTGATAGTTGGGCTGTTTTTGTTCTTAGGGATTTGGTGTAATATTGATTCCATTTTTCAGATAATTCCCAATTCTGCCACCTATCAACAAGGCAAATTTGTGGTTTTGATGGTGGGTTTATACAGTCTTTTTGACATGGCAACAGGTTTAAACTCTGAAATTCTCAAAAATTCGCCCTACTATAAGTACGATTTAGGGTTTTATGTAGTGCGATTTATCATCCTCCTAATTACTAATTTAATCCTCATTCCGATATACAGTTATAATGGGGCAGCTTTGGCAATGTTAGTTTCTATCATTGTCTATAACTTAGTAAAATTCTTTTTTATCAAACAAAAAATAAACCTTCAACCCTTTGGTATTCAGACCCTTAAAGTAATTTTATTAGGAATTCTCACATACGGGCTAACGTTATTATTACCCGTTTTTGAGGGTAATTTCATCAAAATACTCATCAACATTCTCATAAAATCCCTGACTATTTTGATTATCTTTGGGGGGGGAGTATTGTTCCTAAATGTGTCGGAGGATTTGAATAAGGTGGTGAAAACGTTGTTAAAAAAGATTACGAATTAGCAAATATGAAAGTATTATTCATAGCAGGTGGTACGCCGCATTACTATAATTTGGTATTGAACAAACTCAATCAATTCCCTAATGTGGAAGTGGTGATGGTTGCACCCAAAGGAGCGGGAAGTACCGTAGGGGCGGGGGTTCATCAAACCCAAGAAGGTATTGAGTTTAAGCTATATCATTTAGAAGAATACAAAACCTATTACGGCAAAATGTTTTTCCGAAATATTGAGCAAGTCATTGATAATGAGCAACCTAACATTATTATTTCTAATTGGCCCTATACCTTAGCGTGGATATTTTTTCCGATACTTTATTTGAAAATTAGAAGGAAAAATATAAAAATCATCTCCAAAGAAATACCTTTTCAAGTTCCGTATTATGACAAAGCCATTGAGTTTTATACACAAGGTGGAGGGATTTCTGAGAATAATCAAGCAAAAAATCAGCGTGCAGGTTATTTCACAAAATTAAAATATCATTTTACGACAGAAGTGAGAAAATTGATGGTTAATCGAGTAGATGCACACATCAATTATTTTGACGAAGCCATTGAGATTCACGGAAGTTATGGAGTACCCCAAGAAAAAATTTTTATTACCGCAAATTCCCCTGATACTGATACACTGTTTGACGTAAAGGCATCCATTGAAAATATGGAGAGTATTTTACCTCCAAATCCATACCGAATCATTCATGTGGGCAGATTGGTGAAATGGAAACGAGTTGATATGTTGATTGAGGTAACTCGAAAACTCATTCCTAAATATCCTGCTATTGAATTAGTAGTAGTAGGAACGGGACCTGAAGAAGAGACTCTAAAACAGCAGGTTAAGGATTTAAAGATTGAGAAAAATATTAATTTTGTCGGGGGAATTTACGATACAGTTACGCTGGGTCGTACTTTCAAGGCTTCGAGTATCTACGTTTTAGCAGGAATGGGAGGACTTTCCATCAATGAAGCTATGACTTTTGGCTTGCCCGTAGTATGTTCGGTAGCTGATGGAACGGAGCGAAAATTAGTGAAAGAAAATGAAAATGGGTATTATTTTGAAGATGGAAATGAAAGCAGTCTATTGGAAGTCTTGGATAAAATGTTAGGAGATTTACCAAAGACAAAGCAAATGGGCTTAGAATCTGAAAGAATTATTAAAGAAGAGATAAATATTCATACCGTTTTGAAAAAATACGTGGAAACGTTTGAATATGTCATAAAAAAATAGACTCATGCAAGTTGCCGTTAATCAAAATCTTCAAGAAGCATACAAAGACCAATATTCCTCTGAATCAGCGATTTGGAGGGGATTGGGAGCAAAGCAGAAGTATCAGAATATCATAAAAATTACGGATGGAAAGACTTTCAAAAAAGTGCTTGAAGTAGGTGCAGGCGATGGAAGTATTTTGAGATTATTGAGTGAAAATAATTTTGCCGAAGAACTCCACGCTGTTGAAATATCTGAAAGTGGATTAACACAAATAAAAGCTAAAAACATCACTAATTTAAAATCAGCCCAGCTTTTTGACGGATATTCTCTCCCTTTTGAAGATAAAAGTTTTGATTTAGTCATCCTCACGCACGTACTCGAACACGTAGAACATGAACGAATTTTGTTGAGAGAAATCCATCGAGTAACAAAGCAATTATTGATTGAAGTTCCTAAGGATTATCGTTTTGGGGCGGAACGAAAACTGGCTCATTTTCTTTCTTACGGACACATAAACCTTTATACGCCAACCTCTTTGAAGTTTTTATTAATGACTGAAAATTTCAAAATCGAACGTGAACTTACAGGTCTTTATCACCGTGATAGTTTTTTATTTGGACAAACTTCTTTCTTCCAAAAACTCAAAGGTAATCTTTCGTATTTCGGGAAAAAGTTATTGACTCATACGCCTTTTGCGTATTTCAATCATAAATTTATCAATACCATTACCTTTTTAACAGAATCAGAAGACAAAAAACTAACCATATTTTAAGTATGAATAACGAACTGACCTCCCGCCAATTTTGGTTGGACTACTGGGAATCAAAAGAAGGGCTTGTTTTTGAAGTGCTTAATAATTATCCTTTTGTGGGCTTATTAGAAAAACTTGTAAAGCAAAACAGTAGTAAAAATCTCCTTGAAATCGGAGGGTTTCCTGGCTATTTTTCAGTTTGGGCAAAACGTCATTTACAAATTGATGCAACGCTTTTGGATTTTGTGGTTCATACCAAAATTCTGAATGAATTAGAAACAGCTAATCAACTCAAAGTGGGTAGTATTGAGGTCATTGAAGCGGATTTGTTTAATTATCAGTCTCAGAAAAAATATGATTTGGTCGTCTCAAATGGCTTAATTGAACATTTTATTGACACAAAAGAAATTATCCAAAAACACGTAGAACAACTCAATTCAGGAGGTATTTTGCTGATTACACTACCCAACTTTAAAAGTTTAAATGGGTGGTTTCAAAAGACTTTTGACCTCGAAAATTACGAAAAGCATAACATCAATTGCATGGATTTAGACCTTTTACGTAATGTCTGCCAGTCATTGGGATTAAGTCAAATCGAAACTCGTTATGATGGTAAATTTATGCTTTGGTTTGAACGTGAAAACGAAAAGCCTTTATTTGTTAGAATACTAAAAAAAGTAGTTTGGTTGCCTTTGAAAGTGTTTTTCAAAATAATTCCAATTGATACCAAAGCATTTTCACCTTATATTATTGTTACTGCAAAAAAACCTTGAAAATCCTCCTCCTAAATACCGACGACTTCACAGGCGGTGCAGCCATTGCTTGCCGACGATTATTGAAGGCTTTGCGTACATACACGGACGTACAGGCTCAGATGCTCGTACAAGAAAGTAAGTCTGGACAGGAGGGAGTTATTCAACTCAATAATTCATGGTTTGCCAAGAAAAAAGCCTTTCTACGATTTGTGGCTGAAAGGCTTTACTTTTTATTTTTCGAGAAATCAAAAGAGGTTAGATTTCAGTTCAATCCTGCCAAATTTGGACTGGATGTTTCTGATAATCAATACGTTATGGATTCAGATATTATTCATTTGCACTGGATAAACTTTGGTTTTCTGTCAATAGATTCTATCAAAAAAATAGCCCAAACCAATAAACCCATCGTCTGGACATTGCATGATATGTGGGCATTTACGGGTGGATGCCATCATTCGAGAGATTGCGAAAACTACCAAAAATCTTGTGGAAATTGTGTTCAGTTTTTGAAAACCCCGTCACCTAATGACCTGTCTCATCAGATTTGGCAAGAAAAAAGGGCAGTATTTTCAAAGGTAAATCTAACCATCATCACCTGTAGCGAATGGCTTGGTAATCGGGCAAAGAAGTCTTCATTATTTCAGAATATCAGAATCGAAGCCATCCCTAATCCTATTGATACTGAGGTTTTTAGACCGATTGATAAAGCCCTTGCCAGAAAGAAATTTAATCTTGACGAAAATAAAAAATATATCCTCTTCGCCGCCATGCGTGTGGATGCTGTTGGGAAGGGGTTCGCTTATTTTTCGGAAGCAACAACAATTATCAATAAACAATTATCAGTAAACAATATTGATTTAGATAATATTGAAATTATAGTTTTCGGACAGGCACAAGCCTCTGATTTTGAGTCACTTCCATTCAAAGTAAATATCCTTGGGCGACTTTCTGATTTAGAAACCATTGCCCATGCTTATTCAGCGGCTTCGGTTTTTGTGATACCAAGTTTGGAAGAAAATTTGCCCAATACCATCATGGAATCAATGGCTTGCGGTACGCCCGCAGTGGGTTTTGAAGTAGGGGGAATTCCAGAAATGATTGAGCATAAAAAAACGGGTTATTTATCTCAGTACAAATCTGCCGAAGACCTTGCCAAAGGAATTTATTGGACACTTTTTGAGTCTGATTATCAATCACTTGTGAACAATTCGAGACAAAAGGTTTTGGATAATTATTCTGAAAAAGTGGTGGCTGAAAAATATAGAAAAGTTTATGAAAGCATAGCCCCCCCCGCCCCCAGAAGGGGAGTTTTATCGTCCCAATTATCGCAAGAACAATTGGAATCAAATATTCCCCCTCTGGGGGTTGGGGGGCTTCTCTCCATTATCACCATAACCTACAACGCTGAACCATTTTTAGAGCGAACCATTCAAAGTATTTTGGCACAGACTGACCAAAACTTTGAATACATCATCATTGATGGAAAATCAAAAGATGGGACTTTACAGATTGCCGAAAAATACAAAAATCGAGTCAATAAACTCATCTCCGAACCTGACAAAGGACTTTACGATGCCATGAACAAAGGACTAAAAACGGCTTCGGGAGATTTTGTTTGGTTTATGAATGCGGGAGATGAAATTAATGATAGTGAAGCTGTAAAACGAATTTTCCAATTCGTAACGGATAAAACAGATGTACTTTATGGAGATACTTTTTTCGTAAATAATGAAGGAGAAATCGAAGGTTTACGTTCTGAAATCACTCCGCACCGTTTGCCCAAAGAATTGAAATGGCAAGACATGAAATTGGGAATGTTGGTTTGTCATCAAGCCTTTATTGCTCGCAAATCCATTGCACCATTCTACATGGAGAATAATCTCAGTGCTGATGTGGATTGGGAAATTGAGTGTTTGAAACGAGCGAAAGAAGTGAAATATTTGGACTTTGTAGTAGCAAAATATCTCACTGGGGGTATTTCAAATAAACAATTAAAGCGTTCATTATTAGATCGTTATGAGGTATTGAGGAAACATTTTGGATTAATGGGAGCAATTTCTGCCCATGTTCAAATTTTGTTTAGAGGGGTGGGGTTGATTTTGAAAAATAGAGGAAAATATTGGTGAAACGTAAAACGTAGAGAGAAGGCATTACCTTGTCTGGTGGAATGACAGATAAAATATCAAAATCACAAAAAAAAGAGACAAGGCATTGCCTTATCTCTACAATTACACATTTCTGATTTTACAAACCCAAAATTCGTTTATTCAACTCCAAATCTGCCCCACCACCCGCAAAATCATCAAATACCTTTGAAGTTGCCTGAATGATGTGAGAAGCAATAAATGGTGCTCCTTCTTCTGCACCTTGAACGGGATCTTTAATGGCACATTCCCATTCCATAACCGCCCAACCATCGAAACCGTATTGCGTTAATTTAGAGAAAATCGAAGCAAAATCCACCTGACCATCGCCCAAAGAACGGAAACGTCCCGCACGATTTACCCATGACTGATAACCACCATAAACACCTTGTTTCCCAGTTGGATTAAACTCCGCATCTTTTACGTGGAATGCTCTAATTCTTTCGTGATAAAAATCTATATATTGCAGATAATCAAGGCATTGCAATACAAAATGTGATGGGTCGTACAATAAACAAGCCCGTGAGTGATTGTTTACTTTCTCCAAAAACATCTCATATGTTACGCCGTCGTGCAAGTCTTCGCCTGGGTGAATTTCGTAGCAAACATCGACTCCACATTCATCAAAGTGATTCAAAATTGGCATCCAACGATTGGCTAATTCTGTGAAACCCATGTCCACCAAACCTTGTGGTCTTTGAGGCCAAGGGTACATCGTATGCCAAAGTAAAGAACCCGAAAATGTTGCGTGCGATTTTAGTCCTAAATTCTGAGAAGCCTGAGCTGCCCATTTCAATTGTTGAACTGCCCACTCGGTACGTGCCTTTGGATTTCCTTTCACCGAATCAGGAGCAAAACCATCAAATCCTGCATCGTAGGCAGGATTTACAGCCACCAATTGCCCTTGTAAGTGCGTTGATAACTCCGTGATTTGCAGACCTTTATCGGCTAATTTTCCTGTGAGTTCATCACAATAAGTTTTGGAAGTAGCTGCTTTTTCGAGGTCAATGGCACGTGGGTCCCAAGTTGGGATTTGAATACCTTTATAACCCAAGCCCGACACCCAATCCGTGATAGAATCAAGGGTATTGAAGGGGGCTTTGTCGTCTAAAAATTGTGCTAAAAATATAGCGGGACCTTTGATTGTTTTCATTTGTTTATTGTAAGATTTTTTCTATTTGTTTTTTAAAACTTTCTAATGCACCTCCACCTTCGTCCAAACCGCCCCAGCTTCGTTAGATTTCACAACGGTATCAATAAACACCATGCCCCTCACACCCTCTTCAATCCCTGGGAAATCGTGGATTTCTGGATTATAGCCACCCGTCACGCTCTCACTTTCGCTCGCTAATCCTCCTGCAGCATTTTCTTTGGCTACTTCGCCCCATCTTGCTCTGAGTGCGTAGGCAAAATTTCGATAGATACTCGCAAAGGTTTCAATGTAGCCTTCTGGGTGTCCTGCGGGTTGGCGGGTATGTGCTTGTGCTTGTGGAGATAGGTCGCCCACGCCTGTACGTATGATGCGTGAACCTTTTTCTTGATTGGTCAGAATCAACGTATTAGGTTCCATTTGTCGCCATTTCAAACCGCCAAATTCTCCGTAAATTCTGATGTTCAAATCGTTTTCTTCACCGTTACAAATCTGTGAATTATGCAAAATTCCTTTTGCTCCGTTATCAAAACGCAAAAGCATATTGGCATCATCGTCTAATCTTCTACCTTCTACGAATATGGTCAAATCTGCACAGATTTCTGTGATTTTCAAGCCTGTGATATACTCTGCTAAGTTTTCGGCGTGTGTACCAATGTCACCTACACCACCTGCCGCACCACAACGAGCGGGGTCGGTTCGCCAGTCGGCTTGTTTCTGACCTGTGGCTTCTAATAATTGAGCTAACCAACCTTGTGGATATTCTACAATCACCTTCCGAACCTTACCGATTACGCCATTTTTAATCATCTGTTTTGCCTCTTTCACCATCGGATAAGCACAGTAATTATGCGTCAGACAGTATATCAACCCAGATTTCTCAACAATATCTCTTAATTGATACACCTCCTCAGAATTCAAGGTTGCGGGTTTATCAGACACTACGTGAAAACCATTTTCCAAAGCCATTTTAGCGGCAGCAAAGTGGACGTGGTTAGGGGTTACGATGGTTACAAAATCCATTCTTTCACCTTCAGGGAGTTGTTTTTCTTTCAAAATCATTTCTTCAAAAGAACCATACACTCGGTTTTCGGGTAAGTACAAAGCCTCACCTGTAGCCTTTGATTTTTCTGGATTAGAGCTAAACGCTCCACAAACCAATTCAACTTCACCGTCCAAAGCCGCCCCACGACGATGCACTGCCCCAATGAAAGCCTCTAAGCTCCCACCAATCATTCCCATTCTAATTTTTCTTGCCATTTTTCTAAGCTATGTGTTTTGAGCTGTGAGCCATAAGTTTTACGTTTCGAGTATTAATGATAAAAAATAGACTTTATGATTACGTATATAAGTCTATTTTCAAAAACTCAAAGCTTAAAGCTCGTGACTGATAGCTGAATAAGTACAAATTTTCATAAAAATACTGATAAATCGGTGTATGAAATATGAAAAAGTTTTTGTTTTTTTGATAGATTTTTCAAAGACGAAATTTCATAAAACCAAGAAACATATCATTTTATTCACATTTTAAATCCCTAATCCATTATGAGTCAAACAGTTAATCAATCAAGACTTTTTCTGGGCAGTTGTTTTGCCCTTATCACAACCGCTTTTTCATTTAGTATTCGTGCAGGAATTTTGGCACAATTAGGTACTCAATTTCAATTAACTGGTGAACAGTTAGGTTGGATGAGTTCTATGTGGTTTTTTGGATTTCCTATTGCCATGATTGTAGGAGGCTTAATTTACTATTCTGTCGGACCGAAAAAAATCATGCTTTTTGCTTTTGTTGCCCATGCTATCGGGATTTTAATGACCATTTTCGCAACAGGGTACAGCACTTTGCTAATCTCTTCACTTTTGATTGGTTTAGGAAATGGTTGTACTGAGGCGGCTTGTAATCCCATGATTGCCGATACTTATTCAGGAGCTGACATGAACAAAATGTTAAATCGTTTTCATATGTGGTTTCCAGGCGGAATTGTTGTAGGGTCATTGATTTCAAAATTTATGACAGACACAGGAATGTCTTGGGAAGCACAAATTGGAATCATTTTAATTCCAACAATTATCTATTTCATTTTATTTTGGGGTCAAGCGTTTCCTCAACCAAAAGTAGAAGGAGCGGACTCGATCAGTAATAATTTGAAAGCTATGGTTTCGCCATTATTCATTTTTATATTCTGTTGTATGGCACTCACGGCTATTTCAGAATTTGGACCTCAACAATGGACAGGCTTGATTATGAGTAAAAGTGGTGCAAGTCCTATGCTAATTTTAGCTTTGGTAACGGGTACAATGGCAGTATGTAGATATTTTGCGGGTTCAATTTATGCAGTTTTGGGTCAAACGGGGGTGCTTTTAGTTTCAGCGGTTTTAGCTACGGCGGGCATTTTGCTTTTTGCCACACAAACAGGTACGATGACTTATGTAGCGGCTTTGTGCTTTGCATTTGGTGTTGCTTTGTTCTGGCCCACAATGCTTGGTTTTGTAGCTGAGAAAATGCCAAAAACAGGAGCATTTGGGTTATCAATTATCGGTGGTGTAGGTATGTTCTCAACCGCTATTTTTCAACCAATCATTGGTGGATGGCTTGATGGTGAGAAAGCAACTGCCGCCGCAAACGGACTAACTGGTGACTTGGCAGAACTTACTGCGGGTCAGGCAACCTTAGATAATATTGCTATCTTCCCAGGTATCTTGATTTTAGCTTTTGCAGGTTTATTTTTCTATATGCGTGGTCGTAAGATTGCAGTATAGATTTAGAAATAAATTCTTCTCAAAAATCCTCACAAAATCAATTTGTGGGGATTTTTGTTTCACTAAACAAAACCCTACAAAATACAGTTAATACTACATGAAAACTGAACAACCACAACTCTCCGAACAGGACATAGACCGCATTATCGAAATGGCATGGGAAGACCGCACTCCCTTTGATGCCATCACTGCCCAATTTGAATTAAAAGAACAAGAAGTTATCGAATTGATGCGTAAGGAAATGAAGCCTTCATCCTTCCGTATGTGGCGAGCAAGAGTACAGGGGCGTGCCACAAAACACCGTGCAAAAAGTGAAGTAGATGATGCTCGTTTCAAATGTACACTACAAAAGAAAATTTCGTTGAATAAGATTTCTAAACGAAAATAACCTTTTCTACAAAATAATATTTTGTACTCTTCATTTTTGAATCTTCAAAATAATTTCGTTTTAACAGAATATTCTACTAAATTCTGTTAAAAATGACCGCTTAATAAAAATATTATTTTCCCATATCGCATTTTCGTAAAATTTCTTAGAATATTTCAAAGAAAGTATTTAGCTTTGCTTCAAATTCCTATCCCACCACTATTACCAATCATTAAATCGTATTATCCAAAAAATTATTGACCACGTGATTAGTAGGCAGTATTTAGTATGCAGTAACAAAAAAATCTCATACCTTTTTTGTAATGAGTCAATTAGCAAATATTTTTGTTTACTGCCTACTGCAAGCTAATTTTTACTGAATACTTAAATGTGGTTGCAAAATTCTAAACATTCAAAAAAATGAGTATCAAATTGGATCAAATTGACCATAAAGTATTGGAGATTTTACAGCAAAATGCCAAAATCACGAATGCACAATTATCAAAAGAAATAGGTCTATCGCCCGCCCCGACTTTGGAAAGGGTCAAAAAATTAGAAACTTCGGGAATTATTGAGAGTTACCACGCACAATTGAACCGTGATAAAGTAGGTTTGGGCGTAACGACTTTCGTAACAATTACCCTAACTGGACACAAAAAACAAGTAACCGAATCATTCGTTTCACAGGTGAATTTAATTCCAGAAGTTATTGAATGTCACCATGTTACGGGTTCAGGAGATTTCCTTTTGAAGATAATAGCTAAGGATATTTCGTCTTACCAGAAATTGATGTTGGAGAAAATTAACGAAATAGAAGAAGTAGCTGGAACGCAAACGATGGTTATTCTCTCGACTTTTAAAGAGAGTAAAGTTTTGCCAATTCCTTGATAAGTCTTAGAACCTCACCCCCAGCCCCTCTCCGATGGAGAGGGGAGAATTCTTCCGCTTTTTCTCCCCTCTCCATCGGAGAGGGGCTGGGAGTGAGATTCTGCGGATTATTTGGCTTAAAGTATAATTCCTCACAAACCCTCCAAAATCGCCTTTTTAATCAATTGTGGATGAGACCATGGCACAAAATGGTTCATTGTATCAATTCTGACAATCTTTAAACCTTTCGCATTCACTAACATCTTCTCTGCAAAATCAGCGTTTTGGGGGCTTACCAAAAAATCTTTCCCGCCTTGAATCACGGTAACGGGCTGATGAATATTCTTCCACAGAGGTATCATTTTTTCTAATTCGGGTTTCAAATAAAGGATTTCGTGATTGGAAGCTCTGAAACTCGCAGGAATCAAAATACGGATTGGCATAAAGTCCATTGGAATTCTAAACCACTTTTCGTTAGGCTCTAAATCTGGGGCGATTGAACCCGCCACAATTATCAGATTATCAATCAGTTCTGGATAGTCCATCGCCATTCTTGCTATCATCGGACCACCCAACGAATGCCCGATAAGGATGATTTTTTTGCCTGACTTTTTGTATTTTGCTACAATGGGTTTCAATAATTCTGATTGTACCACTAAGGATTTTTCTCCATTGCCAAAGTCCGATTCTCCGAAGCCAATTCTATCCACAGCTACCATTTTAACCTTTTTCAGAAGAACTGTATCTTTCATAAAATCAATAAACCCTCCCCACGACCCTGGTGAGCCATGTACGAAAAAAGCTACTGGTAGAGAATCTGAGCCTATTTCTGCATAATTCATCTTAGTACCCTGTACTTCTATTTGGTGTTGAGTGGGCTTCGTTGAATACCCCATAAACTTCTTATCAATCTCTTTTTGGCTCACTTTGAAGGTAAGACAAGATGAAAGAATTTGGGAAATGACAAATAGAATTATGTATCCGATTAGTAGCCGTTTGGAGTATTTTATGAACATGGGTTTTGGGGATTGAGTACTGGGTAATTGGGGATTAGGTAATTAGGTGATTGGGTAATTAGGATTTGATAGTTATTCCTAATTGAACTGGTTAAGTTGTACTCATCAATAACCCTCCCAAGGGTTCAAAACCCTTGGGAGGGTTAGCTTATAAAATCCTACTTGGAAAATAACCTAATTAACCAGTTCACCTAATCCCTAAACAAAAAGCCCTGCAAATTATACAAATATCTGCAAGGCTTTGTTTAAAAAATGTATGATAGATTACCTTTTGGGTTTATTTTTTCGTAACACAGACTTTAGTCTGTACGTTCAATTTACAGACTAAAGTCTGTGTTACGAAAACTCAGTCCAAATTCAACAACATCCCCTTTGGAGATTTCACTGTGAATTTATGTTTCAGTTTCTTGTCCTTATTCGGTTCTAATTTAAGTCTCCAAGTGATTTTGCCCGTTTCTTTATTAATTTCCGCTTCTTCAGCTTCTTGGTCATCTACTTCAATTTCCTTGGCTTTTGAGATTGGGAATTGGTCTTCAATGGTTAAATTAATTGCCTGACGTTTGGTGTTTCTGACCACAATTTCATACCCTCGACTATCGACTTTATTACTTCCCAACGACTGTTTTTTTCTAAAATCTGTTCTTTTATTTCTCGTAACGACTACACCCTTATCCCTTCCCAAGGAAATACTGAGCGTATCTTGATTATTGACATTTAAGTACGAATCGCCCAAATAAGTATCTTCAAAATACAACTTCATCGTACCTGCCATGAGGTCATACTGTTCCCAATCCACGATTTTGGCGGTCAAAAAGGCATCTTTGTCGTATTTTGGAGCAACATAATACTCGTAAGTCGCTGGGATTTCGAGTGGTTTTAATTCTACTTGGAAGTTCTCAGAGCCTGTTTTTATCGTGTAAGGTTGAGGGAGGTCGAAGGATTTTGCAGTTTGTTGGTAGTTGGTTTGAACAACTCCATAACCATCGTCAGCTCCAAGATTTCCAGCCCATCCTGCGGTTTTTTCAACTTCACTTAATTTAATATTTGAATCAACATCAATTCTATTATTCATTCTTGCTCTATTTTGTAATGCCTGTTGCTGAACAGCTATTTGTTCCTTCAAAAACCACGTATATAACACAGGAGGTACACCTTGTTTCTGAGGCTCACCCGTAGAAAGCGATAATTTCACATCCTTCCAATCTTCGCCAGAATTTTGATTAATATTTGCCTTGAAAGTCAGATTGAGGGGCTTTGAAATGTCTTTTACTCGCAAATCATACGAAGGAGTCCAATTGGTATTTGCCACAAAATAGCTCAACGTAAAATTGACATTGGTAGGATTATTCGACAAAACCGTAACCACAACCACCGAAGTTTCTTCGCCACGATTACCCGTAATTTGAGCAATTTGATTGGTAATTTTCAAGGCTTCAATCTCGGCTTTTTTAATGATTTTGTCTAATTCCAATTGTTTCGCCAAAACTTCCGTCATTCTAAGTCGCTGAAAATCAACTGATTCTTTCAAATCCATTGCCTTCAAACCCGTATTTTGTCCAACGATTAATTGGTTTTTAATCAGCATTTCTTCCTCACGTTTATAGACAGTCAAGAGGCTTTTGTCCATCGCAATTTTATCTTGAATTGTCTCTCGTTGATTTTCCAATTTTGTGATTTCAGCAATGGAAGGTTTTGCTCCCAAAAAGTCCTTTTCGTGCGTAACTGACTGAATAGCAACGTCTCCCTCCGATTTTACTTGGATAGAATTTACGTCCAAATCGGGCGTAATGCGGTTGAATCTAATTTCAGTTTTACCCGAAGCAACAGCCACCCTCGCCGACCTCATAACCGAAGCCCCCGAAAGAAAAACCGTAACTTTTTCAATTTTAGAATCCGCCAATTGTTCTTTGACGGCTTGCCCGAATGTGAAATTTGTGATTAGGCAAAGGAGAATGATTTTTTTCATGTTTTTTGTGATGTTTTTATTAGGAGATGCACAAAGAACGTAGATTCCATAAAATATTTGATTATTTTACAAAAAATTAAACCGTAATAAAAACATTGACTTTTGTAACTTTGTACTAAATACTGTTTTAAACATGGATAAAAATAGAATAATTAAAAACTTTTCCATAAAAGGGCTTTTTGGAACGACTGATGTATCAATTCCATTTGAAGATAAAGTAAAAATCTTAATCGGAGAAAATGGACTTGGTAAAACCCAAGTTCTAAATATGGTGTATTATACCCTCACCAAAAAATTTGATAAGTTAGCGGAATATACATTTGATTCGATACTTATTGAATTTGCTGATAATGAGAAAATTCATATTAGTAAATCGGATCTTGATATGTTACTTTTCGAACATCCAGTTGTAAAAGAAGTTGTCAAGAGAATTGGTGCGAAACAATTTTTAGAATTGAGAAATTCGGTTGGACACTTAAACTTAAAAGATATATCATTTGAATTAAGAAGAAATGCCACTTTTCGCAGGAAATTTGATAGTTTACCTGTCTCTACGGGATTGCTTATTGAAGCTATGGAAGTTTTTGCTCATGGTAAGCAAGATGATTTGTTTTCTCAAATACCAAGGGAAAACCAACGTACAATTGACAAACATATTGGGGAGTATCAAATTTTATATTTCCCAACTTATCGTCGTGTTGAAGAGGACTTACGGAATTTAGGCTATGATGAAGAACAATTTAATATTGATAGGGGAGATACAAGATTAATCAATTTTGGAATGGACGATGTAGATAGAAAATTTTATGACCTTACCAAGAGCATTGAAAGACTTTCTACGGAAGGATTATCAAATATATCTGGTGAAATTTTAAGTCAATTGGTTGAAGATGGAATGCCTGAAATGGAGGAAGGTTTTTTGTCAAATATTGAAAAGAAGGATATAGAAATCATTTTTGCAAGGGCGGGAAATAAGATAAAATCAGAACAAAAAGATAGAATAAAGGGTATTGTTGAAACTGGAAAAATACAAGAGAAGGATAAGTTTTGCTTTATTTTCTTCAAAAATTAATTAATATCTATGACCAACAAAGAGAGTTAGATAGTTCCATTAAAATTTTCAGAGACATTTGTAATAAATACCTTGTAAATAAAGAGGTTGTTTATGATGAGAGTAGCATTGAAATTTACATCAGACTGAATGACAGCCCTGATAAACTTCAATTGAATAAACTTTCATCAGGTGAAAAGCAAATAATTTCAATTTTCTCAAAGATTTATCTTGCACCGTCTGATTGTAACTTTATTGTACTTTTTGATGAACCAGAATTATCGTTGTCGATTTTTTGGCAAAGAGAGTTACTTCCCGATATTTTTAATTCGGGGAAATGCCAGTTTTTGTTAGCGGTAACTCATTCTCCGTTCATTTTTGAAAATAGTCTTGATAAATACGCTATTGAATTAAGCCAATACATAAAACCAAATCCTCAACCTATTAAAGAACCTATGTTTTATGACCGTTGAACAATTACGTAAAGCACGAGAAGAATCAGCAAACGTTGCCTATTTGACATTTACAAGGCATATTACGCAGGACAAAATAGGATTATTTTGCTTTTTTGAAGGGAAAGATAGCCCATATTATTATCCAAGAATAAAAGAAAAATTTAGTGGCAATTACTATCCAATAAGCTGTTCTGGAAAAAACAAAGTTCTTAAAGTCTATGAACTCATAGATGGTCATAGAGAATATGATATTTACAGAAAAGCGTTTTTTGTAGATAGAGATTTTGATTTCCCATTGTTGAATCCTAAAATCTATGAAACACCTTGTTACTCAATAGAAAATCTATACACCAGTAGCAACGTTTTCAAAGAGATATTAAAGAGTGAATTTAGCTTTGCTGAAACAGATGAAGATTTCCTACGTTGTTTGCAAGTTTATACTGACTTACAAAAAGATTTCCATGAAGCAATAACCCTTTTTAACGCTTGGTATGCCTGCCTTATCTATCTAAGAAATACAACCCAACAGCAAACAGGAGTACATTTAGAAGATAGTTTCCCCAGAGAGTTTATTACTATTTCACTTGCGGGAATTATGATCAAATACGATATTTTAGCAATAAAAGCTAAATATCCAAATGCTTTGGATGTAGCTGATGATGTACTTCAACAAAAAATAGGGGATTTTAATACTCAAAATAAAGGGCAGGTTTTTAGAGGTAAATATGAACTTGATTTTATGCTCAAAATGATAAATTGTTTGATAGAAGATTCTAAAACGACAAAAGCATTTATTTCAAAACCAATAAAGTACAATACAACAAATACACAAGCTATTTCTCAATTTTCCCAATATGCGGAAACACCTACTGAGTTGACAGAATATCTAAAAAAAGTCATAAACTAAAAGGAGTAAATAGTAATAACGAGTAACCGAATCATGGCAGAAGAAGAAAAAAAATCATTGAATTTCCTTGAACAAATCGTAGAAGAAGATTTAGCGGCTGGTAAAAATGGTGGACGAATTTTGACCCGTTTTCCACCTGAACCAAACGGCTATTTACACATCGGTCACGCTAAATCTATATGTTTAAATTTTGGTTTGGCGGCTAAATATGGCGGCTCAACCAACCTCCGTTTTGACGATACTAATCCCGAAAAAGAAGAAACTGAATATGTGGATTCTATCAAAGCGGACGTAAAATGGTTGGGCTTTAATTGGACAAATGACCAAGAATTATACGCCTCAGACTATTTTGAGCAACTTTATCAGTTTGCCGTAGCTTTAATCAAAAAGAATTTGGCTTACGTGGACGACCAACCCGCCGACATGATTGCGGCTCAAAAAGGGAATCCGAATTTGCCAGGAGAGGACAGTCCATTTCGTTATCGTTCGGTAGAAGAAAATCTTGATTTGTTTGCTCGTATGCGGGCGGGAGAATTTGAGGATGGAGCAAAAGTTTTGCGAGCAAAAATCGATATGGCTCACCCAAATATGCACATGAGAGACCCACTCATGTATCGTATCAAACACGCTCATCATCACCGCACGGGCGATGCTTGGTGTATTTATCCAATGTACGATTTTGCTCATGGTCAGTCGGATTCTATCGAGGAGATTACCCATTCAATCTGTACATTGGAGTTTGATGTTCATCGTCCTTTGTACGATTGGTGTATCGAAAAATTGGGGATTTTTCCTTCTCGTCAGTACGAATTTGCTCGTTTGAACCTCACGCATACCGTGATGAGCAAGCGTAAATTGTTGCAATTAGTCCAAGAAGGCATCGTATCAAGTTGGGACGACCCTCGAATGCCAACGATTTCGGGTTTACGTCGTCGTGGATTTACACCCGCTTCGATTCGTAATTTCTGTGAAAAGATTGGCGTAGGTAAACGGGATAATTTGATTGATGTAGGCGTTTTGGATTTTTGTGTAAGAGAGGATTTGAACAAATCAGCTACTCGTGTCATGGCAGTGCTTGACCCTCTGAAAGTGGTTATTACCAATTATCCACAAGGTCAAACAGAAGAATTATCTATCGAAAATAATCCAGAAGATACTGACTCAGGCAGTAGAATTGTGCCTTTCAGTCGTGAATTGTACATCGAAAGAGATGATTTTATGGAAGAACCGATGAAAAAGTTTTTCCGTCTGGGACCAGGTTTGATGGTACGTTTGAAGGGTGCATATATCATCCAATGTGATAATTTCGTAAAAGATGAACACGGAAATATTACGGAATTACATTGTAGTTATTTTCCAGAAAGTCGCTCAGGGTCAGATACTTCAGGTATCAATGTGAAAGGCGTAATCCACTGGGTTTCAGCACCTCACGCTGTTAAAGTGGAGGCTCGTTTATACGATAGGTTATTGATTTTGGAAGATGCTTCACAAGTGGGAGATGATTTCAAGAAGTTTATAAATCCAGATTCTTTAACCGTTTTACCTGAGATTTTTGTTGAACCAAGCTTGAAAGATGCTAAAATCGGAACAAATTACCAATTTATGAGGAAGGGGTATTTTTGTTTAGATACTGACTCTACGGCAGAGCATTTGGTCTTTAATCGGACGGTTGGATTGAAGGATAGTTTTAAGAAGTAGATTTTTAGAGAATAGAGTTTAGATGATAGAGTTCATAAAAAAAGCCCAAATTGACAAATTTGGGCTTTTTTTATGAACTCTATCTATTCAAAGTAGGGGCGTATCACACACGCCCATTTCGCCCAAGTCCGAGGGCGTATGCCATACCAATGCTGTCAATTTAAGAAATTTGTTCGACTAACGCTGGTAGGGTTCAAAACCCTACCAGCGTTCAAACGGGTTTTTTAAATATATTTTGACAAAAGTAAATCCTTAAGTTGACAGCATTGGTATGCCATACGCCCCTACTTTAAAAATCATCAATCAATATTTATTTCTTCAAATACTGAGGATATTTTTCCCGAAGATATTTCCCTAAATCTTTGGAAATAATTTCTCCAATTTTACTTGCCCCTTCGTTAGTATAGTGCATTTCGTCATAAAAATATAGGCTATTTTTAGGCAACGTATTCGCCAAATCTATGAGATGGATTTGGTTATCCTTCGTTATTTGACGGGTAATGTCGTTATAGGCTTGTAGTTTTTGCCAATATAAATCACCATTACCGTTTTGAATATTTTTTATTTTTGCTAAATTGATATGAGTGACACTATCTTGTCCAAAACCCAATAAAAGTGGTTGCGTAATCAAAATAGGCTCAATATTCGCTTTTTTACAGGTATTTACTAATTTTCGTAACCTTTCATTATATAAATCAAGCCCGACTTTACAGGTATAAATGGCGTATTTAATAGAATCCTGACTTATCGAAACGGTATCTTTGACACTCATATTCAACTGAATATCATCTCTAAAATTTTGTTTTTGGGTCGCCATTCCTCTTTCCAAAACATAAATAAGATTGATGACTTCACTCTTTTTGATGAGGTTTCTAAACGTATCTTTTATCCACGAATCGCCCACATTGTACTCAGTCCCAACTGCCGTTTTTTGTTCGTGCGAGATCATGGAATTATTATCCATATTGGCACGCCCTAAGTCATTGATACCTACCAAAAAAAGTGCAACTTTGGGTTTGAGAGGGACTACAAAATCGTCTAACAACATCTGATGCCCAAAGGTAGAATGCCCGTTGAGTCCCGCATTATTAATCCAAAATGGGTTGAATTCTCTCTTTAAGGAAGTATTGACATGAGCAACCCAATCTTTTCCATCAGACAAATAATAGCATTCGGTAGTGCTTCCGCCGATGGCTATGACGGAGAGATATTTGTTTAAATCAGTGGGTTTTTCTTCTCCTCTGAATCCCAAGGCGTTTTTGGTATGATTAATTTCTTTATCTAAACGAGAAATTTTATCGTTTTCAAACTTTATTTTTTGATTAATTGGAAGAATAATTTTATCCCCCTTCAATCGTGTTTGGAATGGATTATAAAATCGTAAAATTATTTCAAGAGCCAAAAAAATGAATACACATAAAAAAAGTATGTACCGAACTGCCCCAATGATTTTTTTTGTCATTTTTATTTCAAATTATTGCACGCCATAAATGTTGTGACAAAGTTAATAGAAGTAATTGGAATGAACTATTTTGAGCATTGATAAGGCTTCGACGAAACGGTTTCGGGCGAAGATATTTTACCTGACTTTGAATTGGTTTTGAAGCATTTGAAATAGAAATCCAAAGATTATTACCAATACACACCCAATCAAATTCAACCACAAAAAAGCCGTCAAATCTATCCACCACGTGTAAATCACCACGATTTCTGCCAAAATTGCCGCATAAAATACTGCATTACTTTTGATAGATTTGAAGTAAAATGCTACTAAAAAAACGCCCAAAATTGTTCCGTAAAACCATGAACCTAAGATGTTTACGGCTTCAATCAAACTTCCAATGTTTGCTGTAAATTGAGCCACAATTATACAGAAAATTCCCCAACACAAAGTCGAGATTTTTGAGGCATTTAAGTAGTGTTTATCAGTATCAACTGGATGCAAAATTCGTTGGTAAATATCCACAATCGTACAGGAAGTAAGCGAGCTAAAAGCCGAAGCCATCGACCCCATCGAAGCCAAGAGAATTACCGCAATCAAAAGTCCCACCAAACCCTGTGGCAAATACTTGGTTACGAAGGACAAAAAGACGTAATTCGTATCGTTTACATCGGCAGATTTATCCGTTTTTTTGATTAAATCTTTTACTTCTTTTCGTAAATCATTCGTCTTTTTATCCGCTTCTTGAACTTTTACATTCTGAATATTTATCGCTGTTTCATCTCCTGATTTTAAAGCTATTGAAAGCCCTTCTACGGCTTGTTTTTTCTGAGTAAAAACAAGTGTGTTTTTCTTTGTAATTTCTTGATATTCAGTCGTTTGTTCTACTTTTACTAACTCCGTTTTATTAAAAAATAAAGGTGCTTCGTGGAATTGATAGAACACAAAAACCAACACGCCCACCAACAAAATCAAGAACTGCATTGGGATTTTGAAGATGCCATTCATCAACAATCCCAAGCGACTTTCACCGACAGATTCACCCGAAAGATAACGCCCAACTTGCGACTGGTCAGTACCAAAATAAGAGAGTTGTAAAAAGAAGCCTCCAATTAATCCTGACCATACATTATAACGATTATTTAAGTCAAATTTCCAATCTATTACGTTCAGTTTGCCCATCTTACCAGCCACTTTCAAGGTATCGACAAATCCCATTTCCGAAGGCAATAAATGTACAACCATATATCCTGCCAAAAACATCCCGACCAAAACCACAAACATCTGTTGCAGTTGGGTATAAGAAATAGTTTTTGAACCGCCAAACATACAGTAAATCGTCACGACTGTTCCCGTGAGAATGTTGGTCCAATATAAATTCCAGCCTAAGATTGTGGAGAGAATAATAGAAGGTGCTGCAATGGTTACGCCCGTGGATAATGCCCGAGGGATTAAAAATAAAAAAGAAGTTAACGTTCTGGTTTTCAGGTCGAAACGCCCTTCTAAGAACTCATACGCCGTATAGATTTTCATTTTATTGAACATCGGTACGAACGTTATCGACAACACAATCATCGCCAAAGGAAGTCCAAAATAGAACTGTACAAACCGCATTCCGTCTGTATATGCCTGTCCTGGGGCTGACAAAAACGTGATAGCACTCGCTTGTGTAGCCATCACCGAAAGCGTAACGTGATACCAAGGCATTTGTCGGTCTGCCAATAAATATCCCTCAATATTTTGTTTTGAAACCCGCCCTTTCCAGAATCCGAAGCCCACAATTCCGCCCAAAGTAAGAATTAAAACCAGCCAGTCAATATTTGTCATTTTTTAAAGTGGTAAGTAGTTATATGACAAATACGGAAGTCGTCCTTCAAAAGGACGACTTCCGTAAATTTCAGATAAATTATGAAGGATATATTTTTAGAACGCCCAAAGCACCAAAGCTATTGCGGATAATATTAATCTGCAAATTCTTGGCTAAAAAAACTTGAAGGATTACATTTGTTGGGGCTTTTGGCTGTCGGCTTTCGGCAGTCGGCAGCCAACAAGAACATAACGCCGACAGCCGATTGCTGAAAGCCGATAGCCACAGCCAAAAAATGACTCAACTCAAAAAAGTAATCAACTCCTACCAACTCTGGTCAATTGCCGTGGGCTTGGTGATTTCGGGTGAATATTTTGGTTGGAATTATGGTTGGGGAACTTCGGGAACTATCGGTTTTTTGATTTCTACCTTGATAGTCACTGTCATGTACGTAACCTTCATATTCTCCTACACCGAACTCACCGCAGCCATTCCAGATGCTGGTGGGGCTTACGAATACGCTCATCGAGCGTTTGGAGCTATTGGCGGTTTTATAGCTGGATTCGCTACATTGGTCGATTTTTTGCTTGCACCGCCCACCATTGCCTATGCTTTGGGGAGTTATGCCCACTTTCTGAACGACTCCATTCCAGTCATTCCAGTTGCCATTGGAAGTTATGTTATTTTTATCACTATCAATATTCTGGGCATCAAAGAATCGGCTCGTTTTTCGTTGATGATGACCATTTTATCCATCGTAGAATTGGTGATTTTTATGGTTATTATTTTTCCCTATTTCAAAACGGAAAATTTTATCGCCCATAATCCCCCGACGATTTCTATTGGCGGAGTCTTTGCAGGAATCCCTTTTGCTCTTTGGTTTTTTGTGGCAATTGAAGGCGTTGCGATGGTTGCGGAGGAAGTAAAAGACCCTAAAACTACCATTCCGAAGGCTTATATTTCGGGCATTGTTACCTTGGTTATTTTGGCTTTTGGCATCATGATTTTGAGTGCTGGCGTGGGCGATTGGCGTAAACTGAGCAACATTGATTATCCACTTCCCGAAACGCTTGCGATGGTTTTGGGGCAAAACAGTTACTTCGCCAAAATCTTCGCCAGTTTAGGGCTTTTTGGATTGATTGCCTCTTTTCATTGCAATACCATTAGCTATTCTCGACAAATTTATGCCCTCTCACGGGAGGGCTATCTACCTGATTTTCTGAGTGTTGTAAACGAAAAATTCCAAACGCCACACTGGGCATTGATAGTAGGTGGATTGATTGGCTTTGTGGCTATTTTTTCAGGAACAAATAGCGACATTATCATTCTGTCAGTTTTGGGGGCAGTCGTGATGTACGGAATTAGTATGTTAAGTTTGATTGTTTTACGTAAAAAAGAACCTAATCTCGAACGTCCTTTCAAAGCTCCATTTTATCCACTTTTTCCAATCATTGCCTTCATTTTATCAGTGGTTTGTATGGTGGCGATTGTGTATTATAATCAAACATTAGGCATGATTTTCTTTTTGGGGATGGTGGTTTGTTTGGGGGGGTATTATTTGAAGAGGAAATTAAAATAAACAAGTACAGGGTAGATTAAATATCAAAATAATGACTAACAAAAGAAATGAAGACATAGAATTAATAATTCATGACTTAAAAGAAAAAGGGCTTTCTCAGTTTGAATGTTTTAAATACCTTACACAAGAACTTAATTTTTCAATGAGCGAGGCGGATATTATAGTGATAAATTCAAGAGCTTGGATAGAAAATAAAGAGAATATAGAAAATTTTAGAAATTCTTTTTTTGAGCTGATAGATAGAATAGATGATTTGGAAATTGATTGAAATTAATCTCACTTCCTGTGGTAATAGAAAATCGAACTGATAAAATATTTAATTATGGCTAACATCTTAAAAATGACTGAAAAAGACATAAAACAAATTATCATCATTTCCACATTACTCTTTTTTTTCACAAGTATAGTTTTTGGAACATTTGAGGGTGATCAAGATGGAAAAACTTTAATTGGATTTCCTTTTATTTTTTCAAGTGGTAGTTCAGGGAAATGTGGTGATTGTGAAGAAGTTATATGGTTTAAACCATTTTTCCTTGTATTGGATATAATAATAGCACAAGTTGTTGCTTTTTTTATCTTGTTATTTGTTAAACGTTTTCGTAAAAGTTGATGTTCCCAAATACCTTGGTTAGTGTTCCTACGACATCAACCCCCTGAGTATCTTAGGAATTGAAATTAAATAAATTAAACGTGTACTTTATTTAATTTCAATTCCATATCCATAGCGAGATAGCCAAATTTGATTAACTATTCAACAAAATGCAAGACATAAAAACCAGAACAGACATAGAAATCTTGGTCAAAACTTTCTACGAAAACGTCCACCAAGACCCACTTTTAACAACTATCTTTGAAATGCCCGAAGACGATTGGAATAAACATCTTATTCGTGCTGTTAATTTTTGGGAAAATTGGTTGTTCCAAACGAGTTCATACACGGGCGGCATGATGTGGACGCACGCCGAGGCAAACCATAAGCACGGGCTCACTACGGAACGTTTTGAGCATTGGCTTTCGCATTGGTTCGGAACGGTGGATAGCCTTTTTACGGGCGAAAACGCTACCTTTGTCAAAAATAAAGCCTTAGAAATTGGGCAAATTTTAGATTCAAAATTTAATCATGTACCTTCAAAACTATGAAAAAAACCGTCGTTTTATTACACGGATTTGGCGAAGACTCCACTATTTGGGAGGATTACGCTGATATATTAACAAATGACTATAACGTCATTTTGCCCGACTATTCCCGACTGACTCATCTCAAAACGATTGAGGAATATGCCGATTTTGTTCACGGAAAAATACAAGGACAAGGTATAGAAAAATGTGCCATCATCGGGCATTCGATGGGTGGGTATGTGGCTTTGGCTTTTGCTGAAAAATACCCCCAAATGATGTCTGGATTAGGACTTTTTCATTCCACATCTTTTGCAGATTCGGACGAAAAGAAAGAGGCACGAACCAAGAATATTGAGTTTATCCAGAAGCACGGTTCGGCACTTTTTATCGGAGCATCAACGCCCAATTTATACGCCGAAGAATTTGTAAAAAGGAATCCAGAACTCATTGAAAATCATATCGAAATAGCTTCTCAAATACCCCCAGAGGCGTTAATGGCAGGAATGCAAGCCATGCGTGACCGTCCAGACAGGCGAGCGGTTTTGAAGGCTTTACGTTGTTCGGTCATGTTTATTATTGGCGAAAAAGATAAGGCTGTTTCACCTGCCGATGCCAAGTCACAGATTATGATTCCGAAGTTTTTTTCATCCTCCATTTTGGATAACGTCGCCCACGTGGGAATGATTGAAGAACGTGACCATTGTTTGGCATTTTTGGAGAAGTTTTTGTTGAAATGTTGAGTAAAATGTTTTCCCTTGATGATGAACAAATTTGTATATTTGTCCATCATTTCAATTAAATCATAAGGTTATGGTAGATTACAGAGAAATTATCACGATTGAACCTGGAAAGAGAGGCGGAAAACCATGTATTCGAGGTATGAGAATTACGGTTGGTGATATTCTTGGGTGGTTGTCGGTAGGGATGTCGCACGAAGAGATTTTTGAGGATTTTCCTGAAATAACTGAACAAGATATTTTGGCAGCTTTGGCTTTTGCGGCTGCACGGGAACAAAAATCACTAATCATAGCGGCATGAAGTTATTATTTGACCAAAACATTTCGTTTCGGGTAGTAAGAAAAATTATTCACGAATTTCCATCTGCTATTAGTGTTTGGGACGTTGGTTTGTATGAAGAAGATGATATCCCAATCTGGAAATATGCCAAAGAAAACGACTACACGATTGTTACACAAGATACAGACTTCGATGATATGTATAACCTTTGGGGACATCCTCCCAAAATTATTATGATTAAAACAGGTAATGTTTCAAATGTGGATTTGGCTAAATTACTAATTTCACGAAAAGAAAGAATAGAAAGATTCGTTGATAATACTGATGTTCACAGTGTTGGAAGGCTCGAAATCAATCACATAGAAGTTATTTAATCATGTACATAGAAAATAACAAAACCGCCCTACAACAACTTTTTGCAGGAGAAGATATTTACTTGTTGAAAAATGAGTTTGTTGTCGGTGGGGACACCGACCACGGGAAGGAGGACATTCCCAAAGAAAAAGCAACCCAACATTACCAACCCAAACAAAAAGTAATCGTTTTGGTAAATCAATTGAACCCAACTGACAGTGAACTTCTCGGAAAGATTTTGGGGGCAGTAAAATTAGATTTGCAGTCGGTAGATATTATTGAATTAGATAAAAATCTAGCGGTGAATTTAAGCCAAATTTTTACACAAAATTCTGTAAATCAGCTTATTACTTTTGGAATTGATTTGTCAAAAGTAAGTATTGATGTAAAATTAACGCCTTATCAAATCCTTGAAAATCAGGGTATTAAATTCATTTATTCAGATTCATTAACCGCAATTCAGAATGACGTTCCGAAGAAGAAAGCACTTTGGGGGGCTTTACAGGGGATGTTTGTATAAGTTGTTAAGTGATAAGTTTTAAGTTGATAAGTTAGGGGGAAATTGTTAAGTTTTAAGTTGATAAGTTGCTAAAATGTTCAGTTCCAACTTATCAACTTAATGACTTAAAACTTAACAACTTAATTACTCCACCTCATTACTCAACGTCCCAATCCCTTCAATCGTGATATTCACGACATCACCGCTCAACAAAGTAAAATCATTATCAGGTACAATACCCGTTCCAGTCATTAAAAATGCACCGTTCGGAAACGACATTTCTCTGAATAAATAATGAGCTAAATCCGCTAATTTTCGCTTCATTCGGTTGATGGCAATACTATTAGAAAACATCGAATTACCACCTCGTAAAATCTCAATCGAAATCTGAGTATCTAAACTGATTTCATCTTTCGGAACATACACACAAGGACCAATGGCAGCCGCTTTGTCATAACTTTTAGCTTGGGGTAAATACAAAGGATTTTCGCCCTCAATGTCCCTCGATGACATATCATTCCCAATCGTATAACCCACAATTTTACCGCTTGAAGTTATCATCAGCGTTAATTCTGGCTCAGGAACATTCCATGCTGAATCTTTACGGATGCGTACTTTCTCGCCCGTACCCATACAACGAGCGGCTGTCGATTTAAAAAATAACTCTGGACGTTCTGCCTCATAGACTTTGGCATAAAAATCTGCCCCGCCCGAATCTTGTGACTCTTCCATACGTGCCTCACGACTACGCATATAGGTTACGCCCGAAGCCCAAATTTCTTGATTGACAATCGGAGCAAGTACGCCTTCTCCATTCCAAGAAATTGGACTAAGAGATTGAATGTCAGACGATAATACCTCAAAAAGATTGTCTTGATTGATGTAAGTATCCCAATTGGTAGCATTTGAAAGATAAAATTTTTCGGAAGCCTCAATGATAATGCCTTGATTTGTTCTATATAATTTCATGGAGATTTTAATAAATGAATAAGGTTGTTCTACAATTTTAAGAAAATTACTTCATAAAACAAAATGGTTCTACGATGATTTCTTTACGGGATTATAGAGTAGAATAGGTTGGCAACCTGTTCTACTTTTGCCCTCTAATGATAAAATAAGGAGTATTTTCACACTCTTCTACACATAAATTTTAAAAAGTGATATTTTTACTGGCTATTTTAAGGCTGATTTAATCACCTTCTCCGCCATCTCCTCCATCATTTTATACCCTTTCAAATTTGGATGAACGCCATCAGGGGCAATATCTGGATTCATCCCATTTTGTTCATTTTTCATTGCTGAATGGTAGTCAATGTATGGAATTTTGTTGCTTTCGGCATAACTTTTAATCCGATTATTCAAAGCAACTATCATGGCAGAACGATTGCCGAGCGAACGTCTCCATTCAAAATTAGTAGCGGGTAAAATGGATGCTAAAATCACCTTCACTTTATTCGCTTGGGCGATTTCTACCATTGATTGGATATTCCCAAAAGTAAAATCTTCGTTATAAGGACCTGTATTTTCAGCCACGTCATTTATCCCAATTTGAATCACAACCGCTTTTGGGTTCAACGAAAGTATATCTTGACGAAAACGGAGCAAAGTCTGCACAGAAGTTTGCCCACTGATTCCCCGCCCAATAAAATTATTTTTGTTGAAAAAAGTAGAATCTGCATTGACCCAACCTTCCGTGATTGAATTACCCAAAAACACCACTCGATTTTCATTAGCTTTGGGTGGAGAGACCTTTTTATTTGCCTCTTTGTATCTTGCCAAATAGCCAAAATCACTCTTCATTCGCTCCCATTCGCTGATTTGGTATTGGGCGGTGGCATCTTCGCCAAACTGTTTTTCGTATTTATTGGGATATAATTTCTTTAAATAACCCTGCAATTTGAGCCATTCTCCAAATCTCTCGTACCATTTATCCGTAGGCACATTTTGTTTTCTCATACCAAAACCGTGTCCACCTTTTTCAAAAATATGTAGTTCGGCAGGTTGTTTGGCATCATACCATTTTTTGTAAATATCAAGGCTATGCGACATCAAACCCAACTGGTCGTCACCCGCAACGACTACGAAAATAGGTGTTTTTGCATTCGGAATCGTTGAGCCAATGATAGCATTTGCATACGTATAGATGGGAGCAATAAAATTTGGGCGATTTTCGTCCGTAGCATTATAAACCACTGACATCGTGACAGTTCCACCCGCCGAGAAGCCCATGAATCCGATTTTATTAGGGTCAATATCCATCTCTTTTGCATGGCTACGGACGTATTGCATGGCAGTCAGACCATCCGCCATTGCCAAAGGGACAACGGGGGCATTTTCTTCATCTAATTTTTTGAAATCAGCCATCTTGGGCAATAACTCCTTCACAGGGTCATCGGTGAGGCTACGGACTACTCTGTATTTTAAAACAAAGGCAGCTACTCCTTTGGAATTGAGCCACTTAGCCAAGTCAATCCCTTCACTATTGATGCTTAAAGTGTGAAATCCACCACCAGGAGCAATGATGACTGCCGTACCCGTAGCGAGGTCTTTGGGAGGTAAAAAGGCAGTAATTGTTGGCTGAACTACGTTATAAACCAACTCTGTATTGAACATATTTTTGAGACTCATTTGCTCAGTCCAAGTCCAATTTTCAGAGCCTTTTGGTTTGCCTTCGTATAGTTGAATGACTTGTTGGGAAAGGGCGTTGAAGCAAATTCCGAGGGATAAGATGGTTAGGGTGGTTATTTTTTTCATTTGATATTTGAGACGTTTATTTAACAAATATCAAAAAATAATTATACTTTATCTTCTAAAAATAAAAAATAGTGATACTATTAGACCAAATGTCATTTTTTTACGACAATATCCTTCTTCGGAATCACCAAACGTTTCAAAATCCTCTCTTCCCCATTTTTCACTTCCATAGTTTTGCGATGTCCCCAGATTCGGTCTTTGGCTAATTTTGTATTTTCTTCAAGGTCGATGATAGGGTAGGGGTAGCCCTCATTTCCCAATCTAAAATTGTATAATTCCTGTTCCATCAAAGTCATTTTCCAAGGTTCGTGGATAAATGCCTCTGGACAATCTCGTAATTCTGGAATCCATTGTTTGATAAAAATGCCTTGCGGGTCGTGTTCTTGGGATTGCTTCACGGGGTTATAAATTCTTACGGTATTGATACCCGTCACGCCCGCTTGCATCTGGAACTGTGGATAGTGAATCCCAGGTTCAAAATCTAAGAATAGTTGAGCTAAATGAATTGCCCCGTCCTTCCAATGGTGCATTAATTGATGCGTCAAAAACGAAACCGTCATGGCTCGCATTCGGAAGTTCATGTAGCCCGTTTTTTGCAGACATCTCATGCACGCATCCACGAGAGGATAGCCTGTTTTGCCATCTTTCCATGCTTGTAAATGTGCTTGATTATCAGAGAGTTGAATAGAATCATAACCTCGATTGACATTCTCAAACTCCATTGATTCTTCATTCTCGAATTTCTGAATAAAATGACAATGCCAACGTAATCGTGAACCAAAATTCTCCAAAGGTCTCTTGAAAGAGGGCTTCTTTTTGGCGGCTTCGAGTGAGGTTTTATAGACTTGACGAATAGATAAATTTCCCCATGCAATGTAGGGTGACAAACGGCTACAACCCTTCCGACTTTCGAGCGGTTTTGAGATAAATTTTGAGTAATTTATGGCTCTTTCTTCCATAAAACTCTTCATGTACTTGTGAGCTAAAACTTCGCCTCCTTTTTGGAATTGGAAAGGCTGTTCAGAGGTAGGATTTTCATCTAAAAAAAGTGACTCTCTGAAAGTAGTTTTTACATTAAATATTTTGATTAAATTCTCATCCGTAACAACTAATTTTTGTAATAAATCAATGGAAACATTCACAATTGGTTTCGACATAAAAACGTGCCAATCTTTTACCCAATCCACACGATTAGGCTTGCCTCTGACGATTCCATTGGTCTGATATTCAGGGCATTGAATGCCGTTATCTCTTACAAATTGTCCTAATATTTTATCACGGTCATACGTTACTTTAATGCCCGTTTCTTCATGTAAAAAGATTTTATTGATACCGATTTGTTCGTGAATTTTGGGAATAATATCAATCATTTCTCCGTACAAAATGGTCATTTGCGGAGGATTTTCAGAAGGGCAAAGTGATGCTAATTGTTTGTTCAAATCCACCAAAGATTCATCGACAAAACGCCAATGTCGGGCGGAATAGTGAGGGTCATTCCAGACGGAAGGCTCAAAGACGTAGAGAAGCATGACGGGCAACCCTTCTGCGAGGGCATCGTGTAGAGGGGCGTGGTCACGGAGGCGTAAATCACGCTTGAACCACACTATATTTATCGGATTTTCTTTCACAATTTTTGATACATAATATAAGCATTAACATATCCAAACTGAGAATGTTTGTAAGCATCAGGGATTTCTCCAATTATTTCAAAACCCATTTTCAACCATAATTTAACGGCTTTTTCATTGGTTTTTACGACCAAATTAAACTGCATTCCACGAAAGCCTAAACTTCGGGCTTCTTCGAGTGAAAACTCCGCCATTGCTTTCCCAAGTCCTTTTCCTCGGGCATTTTCAGAGACCATATAGCCCGCATTTACAATGTGCGAACCCAAATCCATTTGATTTTCTTTTAGGTAAAAAGTACCTAAGATTTCGTTATTTTCTTCGGCAACATAAGTTCTCTTATCGCTTGAAAACCAATAGTTTAGCATTTTTTCTTTGGAAGAATCAGGAGCAAAAACGTAGGTGTCACCCGTAGCAATTACATTACTGATAATTTGCCAAACGGCTTCGTGGTCTGATGGGGTGGATAGTCTGATGGTCATGGTTTGGTCAATGTTTAAAATTTATGCTTTACTCTGAGTTAAGCCTCACCCCCAGCCCCTCTCCCGTGGAGAGGGGAGAGTTAAATCAGGTAGAACTCCCCTCTCCACGGGAGAGGGGCTGGGGGTGAGGCTCTTAAAATATTTCTATAATGCAAGTATAAATCATAGAAGAATCAAAAATTTAACAATTCTTCCAAACGGGCTTTCTTTTCTCTACAAAAGCATTAATTCCCTCTTGGGCATCGTTGGTATTTCGGAGTTTGTCAATTTCGTTTTTTAGATATTTATGTTTTTCGTTTTCTTGGATGGAAGACATTTTTTTTAAAACTTCAATACCTGTCGAAACTGCCAAAGGTGCGGCAGATAAAATATTGTCAATCAGGGTATTAACGTTATTTTTGAATTCACTTTTTTTAAAATAATGGGTCACTAAACCCCATGATTCTGCATCTTTTGCAGTATAAGTTTTTGCCAAAATACACAATTCCATAATCTTTCTTTCAGACATAATTTTGCTTAACGAATTCATAACTTGGAATGGAAAAAGCCCCCGCTGAACTTCTGGTAAACTAAAAGTTGCCCCTGCGTGTGCAATCACAAAGGTACATTCGGCAACAATCAAAAAACCACCCGCAATCACAGGACCTTCGACAATTGCCAATGTGGGTTTATTGACAGACCTAATGACTTCTCCCAAAGGTAAATTCGACTGAGGAATATGCTCATTCTGAATATCTAAATCTGGATTTTGGAATACTTTTAAATCCATCCCCGCACAAAAAACTGAGCCTTCTGCCTCAAAAACAATTAACCAAATATTTGTATCATTCTGTGCATCCTGCAAAGCATCCGCAATTTCAGAAATCATGGTAGGAGTGAAGGCATTTCGCTTCTCTGGACGATTTAAGGTCAGATAAAAAACGGAATTTTCTATGCGGGTTTTTATGAGATGGTATTTTTTCAACGTTATATAAATTTTATTTTAGATTGATTCACAAACCTATAAGGTTTTTGAAAACCTTATAGGTTTAACTGTATGAATCACGAAATCAACGCCCCAAACATCCTCTTCAAATCATTAATCTCGTCCATATTTGTTCTTCCAAAATGCTCCAATAAATTTTCCATTGGCATATTTCCAACGAGTTCATCTTGTGCCATTGGGCAACCTCCGTAGCCCAACATTGCCCCGTCAAATCTCTGACAACCATTTTTTAACGCTGCCTCAATTTTAGGTTTCCAAGAATGTTTTTCTGTGTGAAGATGTACGCCAATTTCTAAGTTTTTATACTTCGGAATAATGTTTTTACAGAGATAATCAATACTCTCAACTGTCGCAACTCCAATTGTATCCGACAAGCTAAATATTTCTATATCAAATACTTGTAACTTTTCAATCCATTCTAAAACAATTTCTGAATTCCAAATATCATTGTACGGATTTCCAAAAGCCATCGACAAATAGACCACTAATTTTTTGTTTGATTTTACACAAATTTCTTGAATCTTTTGCAGATTTTGTACAGATTCTTCAATTGTAGCATTAGTATTTCTGATTTGAAAAGTTTCGGAAACTGAGAAAGGATAGCCCAAATACGAAATTTGTTCATACTCAGAAGCTGCAATTGCACCACGTTCATTGGCAATAATTGCTAAGAGTTTTGTGGAGGAATTAGACAAATCTAATCCCTTCACAACCTCATGCGTATCAGCCATTTGTGGAATGGCTTTTGGCGAAACAAAACTTCCAAAATCAATGGTATCAAATATCCCGAGCGACAATAAATGGTTGATATACTTTATCTTTTTGTCGGTAGGAATAAACGTATGAATCCCTTGAATTGCATCCCTCGGACATTCAATTAATTTTACGGAATCGTTCATTTTATCTGCCAATTTCTCTTGTAATGACTAATTTTTGTATTTCAGACGTTCCTTCGCCAATCGTACATAATTTGGCATCACGATAATGTTTTTCTACTGGAAAATCCTTCAAATAACCATATCCACCGTGTATTTGGATGGCTTCGTTAGATACTCTCACGGCAGTTTCAGAGGCAAAATACTTTGCCATTGCGGCTTCTTTGGTATTTTTTACTCCATCATTTTTCATTTGTCCAGCTTGCCGAGTTAATAATTCTGAGGCTTCAATTTCAGTAGCCATGTCTGCCAATTTGAAACTAATTCCTTGAAAATTAAATATCTCTTGTCCAAATTGTTTTCTTTCTCTCGAATACCTTAGAGCGGCTTCATAAGCACCTTTGGCAATGCCCAATGCTAAGGCGGCAATCGAGATTCTGCCTCCATCTAATAGTTTTAAAGATTGCACAAAACCATCACCTACTTTGCCAATAATTTGGTCTTTATGCACTCGACAATTATCAAAAAACAAACAAGCCGTCTCAGATGCCCTCATGCCTAATTTATTCTCTTTTTTCCCCGCAGAAAATCCATCCAAACCTTTTTCAATGATAAAAGCGGTCATCCCGTGCGAATCTCCTTGTTTTCCTGTGCGAGTAATCACCACGGCAACCTCTGAACTAATGGCGTGCGTAATGAAGTTTTTAGAACCATTCAATACAAAATAATCGCCATCTTCTACTGCCGTCGTCATCATTCCACCTGCATCTGACCCAGTTCCTGTTTCGGTCAATCCCCAAGCACCAATCCATTCTCCTGATGCTAATTTGGGCAGGTATTTTTGTTTTTGAGATTCATTCGCAAAAGTCAGTATGTGATTGGTACAGAGGGAGTTATGGGCAGCAACTGACAGCCCAATCGAACCACAGACTTTTGAAATCTCATCAATAATTGTGATGTATTCTTGATAACCCAAGCCAGAACCGCCGTAGATTTCGGGTACTAAAACCCCCATTAATCCGTATTCTCCCATTTTGTGAAATAAATCGACGGGGAAAGTTTGGGCTTCGTCCCATTCCATTACGTGTGGGCGAATGAACTTTTCAGCAAAGTCACGAGTGCTTTGCCTAATTTGTTCCATTTGTTCGTTGTTTTCAGAAGTTAAATATGCCATTTTGTTTTTTGTTGAAGTGTAATTGAAATTAAGTTGGTAGTAATTTTAGTTTGCAGTAGGCAGTGATAAAGTTTTACAATAAGTTTCTGTTAATCAGATAGTTGTATGATTTTTTTCTTACTGCCTACTGCAAACTAATAACTGCCGACTAATAAACTAATGTTTACCGTATTAAATGTAGATAAAATATTGATATTAAAAGAAAATTTTAGCTTATATTGTTGTTCAACAAATTAAAAATACTAAAACTGTGAAAGAATTATTAGAAGAATTAACGAAGAAAACCGCCCAATTACGTCTCGGAGGGGGCATTAAAAGCACAGAAAGTCATAAAGCAAAAGGAAAAATGACCGCTTTTGAAAGGATTAGTTTTTTATTGGACAATGATACAGATTCAATAGAAATTGGTTCTTTTGCAGGCGAAGGACTTTATCCAGAAGACGGAGGTTGTCCAAATGGCGGGGCAGTATCTTTTTTGGGGTATGTTATGGGCAAAATGTGCATTGTAGTTGCCCACGATGCTACGGTAAAAGCGGGTGCCAATTTTCCGATAACTGTCAAAAAAACGCTTAGGGCTCAGGAGATTGCGATGGAAAATCGTTTGCCCATTATTTATTTAGTGGATTCGGCAGGAGCATTTTTACCAAGACAAAACGAGGTTTTTCCAGACAAAGAACATTTCGGAAGAATTTTTAGAAATAATGCTAAAATGTCGTCTATGGGCATTCCTCAGATTTCGGCAATTATGGGCAGTTGCGTAGCGGGAGGGGCATATTTACCCATTATGTCTGACTATGCTTTTATTGTAGAAGGTACAGGAAGTGTATTTTTGGCGGGTTCATTTTTAGTAAAATCTTCTATCGGAGAGGACGTTGATAGCGAAACATTGGGAGGAGCATCAACCCATTGTGAGATTTCGGGCGTGACCGATAATAAATACCCAAATGATGAGAGTTGTTTGGATGCCATCAAGAAAGTAGTTGATAAAATTGGCGGATTTCCGAAGGCAGATTTTGATAGAAAAGAAGCAAAAGAACCTAAGAGAAAAGCTACCGATATTTACGAAATTCTGCCCCAAGAACGCACAAAGCCATATGATATGAAAGAAATCATTGATTGTATTGTTGACAACGGAAGTTTTGATGAATACAAAGCACTTTACGGTCAAACAGTTATTTGTGGACTCGGCAGAGTGAATGGTTGGGCGGTTGGCATCGTTGCAAATCAACGTTTGATTGTGAAAACCAAGAAAAAAGAAATGCAAATGGGAGGGGTTATTTATTCAGATTCTGCTGATAAATCTGCCCGTTTTATTATGAATTGTAACCAGCAAAAAATTCCTTTGGTTTTCATGCAAGATGTCAATGGTTTTATGGTTGGTAGTCGGTCTGAGCATGGCGGAATTATTAAAGACGGAGCAAAAATGGTGAATGCTATGGCAAATTCAGTTGTGCCAAAATTTACTTTTTTAATTGGTAATTCTTACGGAGCAGGCAATTACGCTATGTGTGGCAAGGCGTATGACCCCCGCCTCATATACGCATATCCGACTGCCCAAATGGCGGTTATGAGTGGAGCTTCTGCCTCAAAAACATTGCTTCAAGTTGAAGAAAGAAAGTTGGAAAGACAAGGAAAAGTAATTACCGAAGAAGATAAACAAAACCTTTTGAATGAAATTACGGATAAATACAATTCAGAATTAAGTCCGTATTATGCCGCTGCAAGACTTTGGGTCGATGGTGTAATTGACCCCGCCGAAACCCGAAAAATTATTTCAATGGGGATAGAAGCCGCCAATCATTCGCCTATAACTGAGCGGTATAATGTTGGGGTGATTCAGACGTAGAGTTAATTTTAAACTTAGAGGTTTTATTAGAGGTTTTAGAGAAATGGAGTTGATGTTGTTATTTTCTCTAATCCTTTAACCTGAACTGGTTAAACTAAGTTGTACTCATCAAAAAAATCTCCCAAGGTTTTTAATCTCTTGGGAAGGTTAGTCTATAAAATTTTCCTTGGACACAACTTAATCAACCAGTTCATTTTAACCTTCTAAGTTTTAAAATAGCTCTAACTCTCTAAGTTTAAAATCAAATACAAACTCTAAGTGGACTGTGTTAAAAAAACTAATTTTAGACCAGATATTACTCTAAGTTCAATTTACGATAAAATTCACAAAAGAATCTCTTTGAGAAACATTATTTTAAAACGGGGGGTTATCTAAAAAGTGTATCGTAATTTTGTTGTACTAATTTTAAATTTTATGGGCATCAGAGAAAATGGCAATTACAGAACTGCCTCCCGTCTCCTGCCTCCTGTCCAATGACCGTAGTTCCATATAAAGAGCAAGATGCTTCTAAGAAAGAGCAAGTGGCTCAAATGTTTGATAATGTTTCACCCAAATATGATTTTCTGAATCATCTGTTAAGTGGTGGAATAGATATTCTTTGGCGTAAAAAAGCCATCAAATTATTGAAAAAAGCCCAACCCAAAACCATTTTGGACATTGCCACGGGTACGGGAGACTTTGCCATTGAGGCTTTGGCTCTGAAACCTGATAAAATCGTGGGGGTAGATATTTCGGAAGGAATGTTGAGTTTTGGTCGTGAAAAAATCAAGAAACTTGGCATGGATTCTGTAATTACTTTGCAAAGCGGCGATTCAGAAAGATTGGCTTTTGAAGACAATACTTTTGATGCAGTCATCGTTAGTTTTGGAGTACGGAACTTTGAAAATCTCGAAAAAGGTTTGACAGATATGTGCCGTGTGATGAAATCGGGAGGGACTTGTGTGGTGCTTGAATTTTCAAAACCACAAACATTTCCGATGAAACAATTATATAATTTTTATTTCAAAAATATTCTGCCTACCGTTGGCAAAATCGTCTCGAAGGATACTTCCGCCTATACGTACTTATATGATTCCGTACAAGCATTCCCAGAGGGAAACGATTTTATGAAAGTATTTCAACGTGCAGGCTTTACCCAAACTCAATGTTTACCACTCACATTTGGCATCAGTACAATTTATGTAGGCAGAAAGTAATTCTTTTTGCCATTTTGACGTGTATATTCATCGCTGGTTTTTCTCAAAATTCCAAAGCTCAAAAATATGAATACAAAAGGATTTATGATGAATTTTATGACGATAAAATAGTTCATTTTGGGTTCTTATTTGGCTTTGGTTCATCTCGTTTCAATGTTTATCATAGTCCAAGTTTTGCTACTGGTAATGCCCAAACGATTGTTTCTCCTGGTAACTTCGCTTTTCAGGTTGGTGGTTTGGTCAATTTCAAATTAACGGACAGATTTGATTTTAAAACAGGAGCAAATATTGCCTTGTACGGACGTGAGGTAGATTATCGTTTCATTACGCCCGCCTCAGAATTATTAGAATTAAGAGAATCTACATGGTTAGAGATTCCATTACTTTTGAAGTATAAATCTCAGAGAAGAGGTAATTCGAGAATGTTTGTGGATGCAGGTTTTAAACTTGGACTCGAAGCCAATGTTCGTAAAAATGCAGCTTCTACCAGAAAATTAGATACTCGTACTGCCGATATTTCATTTGAGTATGGTGTAGGTTTTGAACAGTTTTTTAAGTATTTTAAATATACTCCCGAGCTACGTTTCTCGCATGGATTAACTAATATGTTCATCTCTCCTACTCCTGTTACTGCTCAAAATGCTTACTTAAAAGATGTTCAACGGCTTAATGCACATACAGTTACACTCTATTTGATGTTTGAGTAAATCAAAAAAGGATTGACTTTCGTCAATCCTTTTTTGATAATAATTTTCGTAATTCTTCTAATTCTTTTTGCTGTTCTAACAACTTTAAATCTTTTTCTTTTAGCTCAATATCCTTCTGTTCTATGACAGCTTCTTTCTGTTCTATGACGGCTTCTTTCTGTTCTATGACGGCTTCTTTCTGTTCTATAACTGCTTCTTTCTGTTCTATAACTGCTTCTTTTTCTTCGATAACTATTTCTTTCATTCTTAAAGCTCTATCCATCGAATCATCAAATGTTTCTTCTGCTTTTATTCTATCTTTTACTTCATTGCTCTCTGCGGCAATAGACAAACGTTTTAGAATTTTTCGAGTTTCTTCATCAAGGTCTTTATTATCTTCATCGTATTGCAATAGCCATTTTTTATCTTCATCAAAAATCCATTTTTGATTAAATATTGATAAAATTCTCTCTAATTTGGTTTTCATCTCACCATGCAATTTAGAGATTTGAACTACAAAACTATCATGACTAAGACTCTCAATGAATTCATCTTTCTGATTCAGAATTTCACCCGATGACAAATCTTCATACCTTCTACCAATTTTGAGAACTGTATTTGGAATAGATAATGGAAAACCTATAAAGTATATTGGTACTATTGGTAATGATATTCGATATCCGTCCAAATCGTCTGGGGTACTATAATTTTTACCCAGATAATGTCTAAAACGTTGTAAATCAAAGGAGTTTTTACTTTTTTGAAGTTCAATCAAGACCTTTTTTTCTGCACCATCGGCTGTTTTTATGATGGCTTTAAAGTCAAGTCTAAAAACTGTCAAAAAATATTTTTCAGAAAAAGTAGTCTCTTCTTGCGGTTTTACACTTAAATCGACAATCTCTTCTCCGATAATTACAGATATTATCGTTTTAGCAATGGAAAGGTCTTCCATCAAAAACTTAAAAACAGTATCATATATCGGATTGGCAATTATCATTTTTCTCGTTGAATTTATTACAAAGATAAAAAATAAACATCAATGTCCAACCCGCACATCCATATCTTCCAAAGCCACCCCTTTTGTTTCAGGCATCATAAACCAGACGTATAATAATTGACACACCATCATTATTGCAAAGAAGATAAAGATGGGTGTTCCACCAAATTTACCCGCAAAATAGGGGAATACGTTGGTGATAATTGCCGCAAAAACCCAGTGTGTCAGACTACCAAAGGCTTGTCCAGAAGCACGAACTTCATTTGGAAAAATCTCTGAAATAAATACCCAAATCACCGCTCCTTGTCCAATGGCGTGGGCTGCAATGAAGGCAAAGACGAAGAAGGTCATTCCGTCAAATTGATTTGCATAAAATGCTCTGGCGATTAATGAAAGGGAAATAATATATCCAAATGAACCAATGAACATCAAGGTTCTTCTGCCTAATTTATCAATTAAAGTAACGCCTAACATGGTGAAAATCAAGTTAGTAAGACCAATCCCAACCGAAGAAAGTAATGCACTTGATTTAGCCAATCCTGCCATTTCAAATACTCTTGGGGCATAATAAATGATGGCGTTAATACCCGAAACTTGATTAAAAAATGCCATTAAAAAAGCTAATAAAATCGGAAAAGCATATTGTTTTGAGAAGAAATTAACATTACCCATTTTGGCATTATTTTGCTGAGAATTCAAAATTGATGCTAAGGTTTTATCGGCAGCATCTGTGTCAATTTCGTTTAAAACGGCTTTTGCTGATTGAATGTCATTTTTTTGAAGAATCAACCATCGTGGGCTTTCTGAAATTAATAATGTTAAAGCTGTAAAAATCAAAGATGGTATTCCGACAATTCCCAACATCCAACGCCAATCACTTTCGCCTCCCATTTGTTGGAATAAATAGTTGGAAACGTATGCAATCATGATTCCGAAAACGATATTGAATTGGAACAAAGCCACTAAAAATCCACGACTTTTGGCGGGTGCAATTTCTGAAATATACAGCGGAGAAACCACCGATGAAGCACCTATACAGAGTCCGCCGATGAAACGAAATATCATGAAAGTATAAACATCTTGGGCAACTGCCGAACCCACGGCTGAAATGAAAAACAACGCTCCAAGCCAAAATAAGGCTTTTTTACGTCCTAATTTATCAGCATACCAACCTCCAAAAGCCGCCCCAAAGACCGTTCCATAAAGAGCAATGGCAATCGCAAGTCCGTGCATAGGATCACTCAATGACCAAAGCGATTGAATTTTTTGTTCTGCACCTGAGATTACTGCGGTGTCTAAACCGAATAAAAAGCCACTTAGTGCGACTGTTAATGACCAAAGGAGGAGTTTTTTGTTTTTCATTTTTTATGTGGTTTTAGTAATCAATTTTATCTCAATTTAAACACCTTCGGCACATCATTATTTATCAAAGCAATAAAATTTGTTTTGCCTTGAATCATCAACGGGCTAATCTGTTTTACTTCTCCATTCATCAGAAAGCCACTTTCTTGATTGGTCAATGCTTTGAAACTGCCTTTGCCTTTGTTGATTAAAACATTGCCTCGGCTGGCATCAATCGCACCTAATTGTGGAATGAAACCAGTATAATTTCCTCCCATTACAAGGTCTTTCAATCCATCCTTGTTTAGGTCATAACAGGCAATGGCATTTATACAAGATAACTGTATCGTCTCTGGCAAATCAACGGTTGTGAATTTTCCTTTGCCATCATTTAGAGCAACGACTGATTTGCAAGACTTGATACTTTTTACCACAGCTCCTTCCAAAATATCGGCAGGGAATAAATCACTCAATGATTTTTGAGCATAATCAACGTGTTTCAAGATTTGCTTTTTGAGTAATGGGAATTGTTCCGCCATTTCTTTTTTCAAAAATACCGTAACGTCCTTACCTTCAATGGTTTTGGTCATGATTTTATCAATTGAACCATTGCTATCAAAGTCTTTAACCCAAATTTTTAGAGGTGCTTCTGTTGAGGCTTTTAGCGTGAAATTTTCGCCCATATTACCCATAATCAAATCGTTATCTCCGTCATTATCAACATCTTGTACTTGCAAAGCACCCCAAAAGCCCGTCATTTCTTCCAGGCCTGTTTCGAGCTTTTGAAGTGTTTTTCCTTTTACAGTAAAAATCGTGGGCGACATCCAATCTCCTACTACAATCAGTTCCTTCTTTTTATCGCCATTGACATCTTCCCAATACGCATCTCTGACCATACCCAGCGTTGTTAAATCAGCACTTACTTTTGCTGTAATATCCGTAAATTTTCCTTTGCCATCATTTTCATACAAAAAACTGGATGGACTCAGCCCGTATTGCATGGGTTGGCTACGACTTCCTACGAATAAATCAATATCGCCATCACCGTCAAAATCATAAGGAGCGACTACGGCTGTATTGGTAGTATTGAGGGGAATAGCACCATTATCCAGCGTGAAACTGCCTTTTCCATTATTCACATAGAGTTTATCCATTAACTCCCCCCTACCATATTCTACCTCATTGCCACCATTTCCTACGTACAAATCCAAATCACCGTCTTTGTCAGCATCAAAAAAACTTATTGCTGTTTGCTCAATATTAATAAATTTTTCAAACTCTTTTTGCGGTGATTTCTTAAAACCAGAAACCGTTTGAAGATATAATTGTCCTGCCTGATTCTTAGCTCCTCCGATATAAACATCTTCCAAACCATCACCATTTACATCTCCAATTGCCGCCTTAGGTCCTTCTTTTGAGAGCAAAGCAGGAAGATTTTTTTCTTGATAAAAATCAAAATATTCGTCTTCCTGATGTTTATCGAAAGTTGAGTTTACATTTTCAAATATTCCTTTTGATGTGAAGTTTTGAGGTAAGGTTTTTACTATTTTAGCATCTTTAATAGAAACCGTAAGCAATTGGTCAATCTTTGGATTTTTAATAACTGAAACTCTCATATCTGCCCACGTAATGCGAACTGAGTCAATTTTGGTGCTTGTACCTAATCCATACACAAGCGTATATTCCGTGCTTGACTGAAATCCTCTGGATGGAATCACGGAGCGAGTTTGCACCATACCATTCGCATAAACGTCTGCCTTTGAACCAATGCCAAAAGTATTTTTACCTTCGCCTTTCAAGTTTAGTTTGAAATAATGATTTTTCTCAGCTTTTTTGTCGGTCTTATTTCGATAGATAAAGCAATCCATATTGACGTTATTGACTACTAAATCCAAATCACCGTCATTGTCCAAATCTGCATACGTTGCTCCGTTTGAAAATGAAGGTGTTGCCAACCCAAATTCCTCCGCTTTTTCTTCAAATTTCAAAGTCTTGGTATTATGGAAAAAGTTGTTTGGAATGGGTACAGAAGGCATTTTATCAATAATTGACTTATAACTTTTCTTAACACCGCTTGCTTTCATGGCATCGGCTTCGTCGGCAAAAAAATCAATAAAATCTTGATCAATTACGTCATTATAAACACCGTTGCATACATAAATATCATTATAAGCATCGTTATCAACATCAAAAATTAATGCTCCCCATGACCAATCGCTGGCAGCAACTCCTGCATAATTCCCTACTTCACTATATGTGCCGTCTTGGTTATTTAATTGAAGACTATTTTGTTGAAATTGATGATAAAAACCTCGGTCTTCTTTCAATTTATAGACATAATGATTGTCAAATGAAGTAGTGGTTTTCAGACGATATTCAGACCGAGGAAGCATATCAGTCGTGATAATTTCTGGAAATCCATCATTATTTACATCGCCCATATCTGCCCCCATTGATGCCAGACTGATGTGTTTAGTACGTTGCTCTACCTCCTCCGAAAATTTGCCGTTTTTTTGATTGATATAAATATAATCTTTCTCATAAAAATCGTTTGAAACGTAAATGTCAGGGTAATTATCGTTATTCACGTCACCCACCGTAACACCCAAACCGAAGCCAATTAAACTACTATAAATGCCAGCTTCTTTGGAAACGTCCTTGTAATGCCCATCATCATTTCGCATCAATTTATCGCCTCCGCCCTTCAAAAAGTCTTTCACCGCCCAATCTTCCGCTCGTAAATTGCGGTCATTGGCGTAGTCAAGCGTATTCACAGGAATAAAACTATTGTTGAGGATATAACAATCCAAATCTCCATCTAAATCATAATCGAAAAAGGCGGCGTGCGTTGTATATCCGCCTTCATCAAGTCCATACTGAGCGGCAGATTCCGTAAAAGTCAAATCTTTATTGTTGATAAAAAGGGCATTCGTTTGCTTCTTGGTAAATTTTCGATAGCCCGCATTACATACGTATATGTCCAACCAACCGTCTGCGTTTACGTCCACCATCACTACGCCAGTATTCCATTTATCGGTTTCAGCTACGCCCGCTTTTTGGGTAATATCATCAAATTTAAAATCACCTTTATTGAGATACAATTTATTTGACCCCATGTTTGCCGTGAAGAAAACATCGGATAGCCCATCGTTGTTGATGTCTCCAACCGCTACGCCGCCACCATTATAGAAATTGCGATAATTGAAGATGTTGCCATCGTCAGTATTTTCAATTTTATTGATAAAATCAATGCCCGTTTCGCTTTTGTCCATCAACTCAAAAAGCCTGTCATTTCGATCTTTTGAGCATGAAAAACAAGCGATTAGGCACAAGGAGAATAGTATCTTTTTCAATTTTTATATTTTTAAAATGGTTTTAGGTGTTAGGTGTTAGGTATCAGATGAAAGTAAGAGAATAAAAGATTTTATTACTCCTAACACCTAAACCCTAAAACCTAACACCTATTTTATTTATAACTAACCACCTTCCCATCATCTACCGAAAAAATAAATGATGTTCCAATGTGTTTAATATCTCTCACATCACCCCTGAGCCATAACCCCGAAGTTGCAGGAGTTTGATATTCGTAATTTAACTTTCCTTTTCCTTTCAGCAAAACCCCATGATTAGCATCTATTTTACCAATCCGAAGGCGAAATTTACTTTGATTTCCACAAAGCAAAATATCTTTTTTGCCGTCTTTATCAATATCTTCAATCGCAATGGCACATACGGGAGCATATTGAGCCTGTATGGGTAATTGTCTGATAATAAATCCTTTACCCGTATTTTCAAGGAGGATTGTCTCGAAATTTTCGGCAATGAGTTTTTTATTTTTTTCTATAATATCGTTAGGGAATAAATCAGTAATACTGGCATTGCTGAAAGATCTATAATCGGTAAAGGTCTTTCGTAAGGAAACCACCTGTTCAAGGGCTTCGTCTCGACCAATAGCAGGGTATGATTTTCCTTGAATGTAGTATGATAAGTATGGGTCAAGGGTCATATTACCGTCCAAATCTCCATAATTCAGAGTCGCAGGTTCGTTTACGTTGGCTTTCACTATGGAATTTAAACCTAAATTACCCATAACTAAATCAATGTCTCCATCACCATCCAAATCATCAGCAACAACACCATTCCACCAACCGTGCATATTTGGCGGTATCATTTCAGAAGCATCAGCCGTAAAATTTCCTTTTTGATTTAATAAAATGGCAGGTTGCATCCATTCGCCCACTACCATGAGGTCAAGCTGTTTATCTTTATTGAAATCCGCCACTGTCATACTCGTTACCAAGCCCAATCTGCCCAATGATTTCATACTAAATCTACCCTTTCCATCATTGATAAGCAGATAACTATCTTCGCAGTAGGGATAGGAATTGGGCAAAACTCCACCACCTATTACCAAATCTTGGTCTCCGTCATTATCTGCATCAAAGGCTTTTACACACGAACTATTGATGTTTTCGGTAGGTAAGGCAGATACATTTTTCTTGAAATTTCCCTTGCCATCATTGACATACAATCTATCCGCTTGCCAGTCTCCTTTTAGTCTTTCGCTATAATTGCCACTCACGACATACAAGTCGAGGTCGCCGTCTTTATCCACATCCAAAAACACAGCATCACGGTCTTCGGCAGGGCTATCTTTGGCAAAATTGGGATTCATTTTCACGATAAATTTGCCATCATTTTTTTGCAAATATAAAGCCCCACTTTGGTCTTTTGCCCCTCCGATATACACATCTTCCAAACCATCATTATCAACATCTCCAACTGCCATTTTACTGCCTTGATACGATGGATGATAAGGCAACAAAATCTGATGGTCGAAATCGTTTTTACTATCTTCTTTATGAATAAAATCTATTCCATTGTTCGCTTCAACCAATAAAGGCTGTGTTTCGGGAGCGAGTTGTGTTTTTTGTTCTACTGATTTTGAATAATCTAAGGTGATGGTTTCATTAGGATTAATATTCGTTAAAGTTTGAGTACGGAGGTCAGCCCAAATAACTTTAACCGTTAATTGTTTTGTCTCACCAATCCCAAACAAAAGGGCATCGTGGCTTGAAGATTCAAAGCCTCTCACTGGTGAAAATTCTTGCGATTGCTTAAGAGAATCTGTCTGTACAAATACCTTTGCTCCCACGCCAAACGGATTCATTTGTGAGCCTTTTAGCTTGATTTTTAGATAATTAACTGGCGATTCTTCCTGCGTAGTATTCTGATAAATACAAGCCGTTGCATTGTTGTTATTCGTGATAAGGTCAAGGTCTCCGTCATTGTCTAAATCCGCACTTACTGTTCCGTTTGAAATCGTTGGTTCGTCAAAACCCCAAGCAACTTGTTCATTTGAAAAAGTAAGATTATGCTTATTTCTGAAAACATAATTCTTGGTTTGAGACGATTCCATTTTCTTAATTACCTCACTAACAGGCATTTGCACACCATTCGCAGAAAGGTCTTCTTGGAATTTCACAAAATCAGAATTGGTAAAGTCTTTCAAAATTCCATTACTCACAAAAATGTCTTTATAACCATCCAAATCAAAATCTGCCATAATCGTTCCCCAACTCCAATCTGTTGTAGCTACGCCCGCCAGATGTCCGATTTCTGAGAAACGACCTTGGCTATTCACCTGCAACATATTCCGCATATTCTGATGCCAAAATCCGTTGTTTAGTTGCGATTGATAGACATTCCAGTTATCAGGAAAAAGTAATGACTTTTGCCTTGCATTATCTTCTGGGAGCATATCCAAACTAAAAATATCAGGCAATTGGTCATTGTTTATGTCGGCAATATCAACGCCCATCGAGAAATTAGAAGTATGGTCTATTCGTTCACGGAGTTCATCCCTGTAAGTTCCATCCTTTTGATTGATGTATAAATAATCATCCTCCACGTAGTCATTTCCCACATAAATATCTGGATAACCATCATTATTTACATCAGAAATAACCAATCCTAATCCAAAACCCAAAGCATTACTTTTGATTCCAGTCTCGGTGGTTACTTCGACAAATTTCTGATTATCATTCCTAAACAACTTATCCCCAGCATTATAATCTCGTTCCGCACGCATGACGGCTGCCTCTTTGCGTTGATAGTTTTTAAGATTATGATTCATCAGAAAGCAATCTAAATCACCATCCATATCATAATCAAAAAATGCAGCTTGGGTCGAATATCCTGAATCATCTAAACCATATTCTTTCGCTTTCTCGGTAAATCGTGGCGACGAACCGTTTAGATTATGATTATTAATAAAAAGTTGATTTTTACGAAGCGAATCTTCCTTTTTCCCAGAATAACAAACATAAATATCCAACCAACCATCGGCATTGATATCTACCATAGTTACGCCTGTTTTCCAAGCTCCTTTTCTACCCTCAATGCCAGCTTTAGCAGAAATATCTTCAAATTTCAGAGGAGTATTTTCATCCCCTTTATTGAGATATAACCTATTGGCTACTTGATTACCCGTAAAAAAAACATCAACCTTTCCGTCATTGTTGACATCCCCAACTGCCACACCTCCACCGTTATAAAAGTATTCATAACTGAGAATATTCTCTTCTTCGGTTTCTTGCAAAGTATTAGCAAACGTTATTCCTGTAACAGATGGGTCTGTTTTTTGGAATAAGGTTTGACTTTTTTTACAAGAAAAAAGTGAGCAGGACAGTATGGTTAGGATGATATACTTTTTCATTTATTTTACGTAAGCGACCAATAATCAGCATACTACTGTAGCTCGAAGTGGCACTTCGAGTAGTTGGAGTCCGATTCTCGAAGTGCCACTTCGAGCTACAGTAGTATCAATCTTTATTTATTTACCTATCTCAAAAACTTGCGGAGTCTGATTATTTCTTCCCACTACCAACAGATTGCCCTTAGCAGTTTTAACTTTCTTAATATCCCTAATTTCACCATTTAATATAAACCCTGTTTGGGTTGGAGGAAGTGCGACGAAACCTTTGGAAGTATATTTCAAAATATTTCCATAACTGGCATCGTATCTGCCTTGGTAGGTACTTACGCCGTATAAATTCCCCCCTAATAAAATTTCGGGTTTCTTATCACCATCTACATCAATAGCTTTTATAGCATATACTTTTGATACCTGTGCTTCTCGTGGAAGTGGTTTTACTTCAAAATCGCCATCACCTTTGTTTTCAATATATACTGACTCAAAGGTATTCACTTCGTACATTTTGGCAGTTTTACCATTCAATTCTTCGTCTTTGAATAGCTTTTCAACCGTTTTTCCCGCATAAGTTTTATAATTAGGAAAACGATTATTAATAAGAGCTGGTGCCATCCGAGACAGGTCATCTCTTGAAGCCGCAGGATACCAATTATCACCTCGTTGATAGGCGATTATTTGTTCCATCATACCATTCCCGTCCATGTCATTAGTGTACATTCTGAGTTTACCATTGGCTTGTTTGAGGTATTTTGTATTAGTCCCTAAGTTCCCCACAATCAAGTCAATATCTCCGTCATTGTCCATGTCAGCGGCTTCTAATCCTTTCCAAAAACCTGTTAATTCCTCCAAGCCATTTTCGGTAGATTCTAATTTTTTATTTTTATTCAAGAATGTATGTATTCCCATCCATTCGCCCACAACTACCAAATCGGGGTTATTATCTTTATCCAAATCTGCCCAAACTGCATTCGTAACCATTCCGATATTTCTGAGTTCTTCGGGTGTTTGGTCTTTGAAATGCCCACTTCCGTCATTCACCCACAATAAAGATTTTGGGACTTTTCCATAATTTGAACTGACAGTATGGCTACCCACAAAAATATCCATGTCACCATCCCTATCAAAATCGCAAGGTTTTACACAACTTTTATTATGATTTGTTCCGTCTGGTAAGGCATTAGTTGATAAAGTAAAATTACCTTTTCCATCATTCAACAATAGCTTATCCTTACTTTCAGTCATTTTTTCGAGAAACTCATTTCCACCGCTGGTAAGATAAAGGTCAAGGTCTTTGTCGCCATCTGCATCAAAAAAGATAACATCTGTTTCTTCAAAATTCAAATCTCCATTCAACGAAGCCTGTTTAGACTCTTTAAATGAACCGTCCGCAGACTGAATCATTAAATACCGAGGCTTATATCGAGAACCCGATTGGTAAATATCATCTAATCCATCACCATTAACATCACCAACCGCCAATTTAGGGGCTTGACTCGAAGCTAAAAATGGAATGAGTGGCTCTCTGATAAAGTCAATAAAATCATTCTCTTCGTGTTTTGAGGTTATCAGATTCTGGATTTCATTTACTAATGGAATAATGGATTTATTAATCTGAAAATCATCTCCGTTTAAAGTAGCCTCCTGTTGTTTACATATAAGCGTCTGATTAGCTTTTACGTTTGCTTTAACCTCCATTTTTCCATCTCCCCAAATCACAATTACTGACTCAACTTTTACATTTGCTCCTAAGCCTACGTGAATAATTGGGTCATTAGACGACATGAAACCTCTTACAGGTTGTTGTTGAACATATTGTAATTTATCTCCATTTTTCACATAAATTTTTGCTCCAATTCCCTGCGTATTACCTGCTTTACCTTCAAGTTTTATTTTTAAATAATTAGACTGTTTATTAATACTTTCAGATTGATTTTGATAAATTCCAGCAGGTGAATCTAAGTCATTGGTAATAATGTCTAAATCTCCATCATTATCCAAATCTGCATAAATTGCTCCGTTAGAAATCGTAGCTTCCGAAAAGCCCCAAGCCTTCGATTTATCTTCAAATTTCCAACCGTCAGTTCCCTTAAAAATATAATTTGGCACTTTTCCCGATGGCATTTGGTCGATAGCTTTTTGATCTTTTATTTTATCACCAAATACAGGTACGCCATGCTCCACCATTTCGCCATTACCTTTATTTAGATATTTAATATAGTCCATATTATTCGGTCTTCGAGTGATTCCATTAGACACAAACAAATCTTTAACCCCATCATTATCAAAATCTGCCAATAGAGGTGACCAACTCCAATCAGTAGAAGCCACACCCGCCATCATCGAAATATCACTAAAATTTTTTCCTTGATTACTCAGTTGCAAGCAGTTACGGCTGTATTGATTATAAAAACCAAACTGCAATTTGTATAAATAAATATCATAAGCATCTTCTCCCAATGATAATTTCTCTACCGTTTCGTCTTCGGGGTGCATATCCGTAGTAAATACATCGTGATAACCGTCATTATTAACATCAGCAATATCACAGCCCATCGAAAACTTGCTCAAATGCCTAAATGACTCTTTGACAGATTCTTTGAAAGTACCATTTTTTTGATTGATGTAATAATAATCATCTTCGTGAAAGTCATTGGATACATAAATATCATCCCAACCATCATTGTTTACATCGGCAGTAACTACTCCTAAACCATAGCCCATCGCAGCCCCGTAAATACCAGCAGTTTTACTAACATCTTTAAATTTGCCATTATCATTTCTCAACAGATAATCTCCCGCCTCATTATCACGCAATGAACGAGCCGACACTCGGTCATACGAACTTACACTATGCACAGCGTGCGTAAGGATATAACAATCTAAGTCTCCATCTTTATCATAATCAAAAAAGGAAGCCTGAGTGGCAAATCCTTTAAAATCTAAACCATATTCAGCCGCTTTCTCTGTGAAAGTTCCGTTTTGATTATTAATGTATAATTCATTTTTACCTACTAAACCCTTGTATTTGCCCACCACACTTACATATATATCCAACCAACCATCTGCGTTGATATCCACCATTGCCACACCTGTTTTCCAGTTAGATTTTCCTGCGACTCCTGCCGTTTGGGTAATGTCCTTAAATTTCATGCTACCTTCATTCAAATAGAGCTTGTTTTCTCCTCGATTTGATATAAAATAAAGGTCGGTTTTTCCATCATTGTTCACATCGCCAGATGATACCCCTCCACCATTGTAATAATACAGATAGTCCAGAATAGTGAGGCTATCGTTTTTTGTAATTTTATTGTTAAAACTAATATTAGTTGATGTGGAGCTAAGTTTTTTGAATAGTAGTTTTTCAGAGTTTCCTCCCTCATTTTTTGACTGGCAACCAATGGTAATAATACTCGTTACCACTATGATATTTAGCAATAAATACTTCATTTTTTGTTTGTTAAGTTCAAGACAAAATTATCAATTAATAACGTTAAAAGGACTAAACAAGGTTATTGTTTTTTAGAGATAGGATTATAAAAAAAGGGGCAAAAGATGCCCCTTTTTTACTTTTTTATTACACTAATTCTTAATAACCAGGGTTTTGCTTCAAGTTTGGATTAGAAGCCAAAGCGTTAGTAGGAATTGGGAATAACAAATATTTAGGATCCGACTTAGTATTCTTGTTTGTGTATGGATCCAAAAATTTACCAAAACGGATTTGGTCTTGACGACGAACACCTTCCCAAAGCATTTCATAAGATCTTTCTTTGAAAATATCTTCAACAGTTACTGCTGTCAATGCTGGCATTTTAGAACGAGTACGAACTGCATTCAATACTGGCAAAGCAGCAGCAGCTTGTCCTTGTCTTACTAATGCCTCTGCTTTTACCAACATGATGTCAGCCAAACGAAGAATCAAGAAATCGTTTTCACCTTGTCCACCAGGAGCAGTAACATCTGGCTGGTACTTTGGAACACGAATACCATTTACTTCACTTGCATTTACCATTGGAGCATCTTTTGTAAAAATCAACAGATTACCTGGACGATCTTTTACTAATGAACCAGTAGTAGCTTTTGCAGGCCAACCTAAATCTGAATATTGTTGTCCTTCCCACATGATTGAACGACGTGGATCTTTTGCATCAAAAGCATCGTAAACTTCAGCAATTACACAAAAGCCATTCCATGGTTCAGCACCAATCTGCTTATAGTGTAGAGTACGCATATAGAAGTTCATGTTAGGAAAACCCAAATCTCTTGCAGAAGAAAAAGCAGCTGCTAAAATAGTTTCAGTAGAGCCTTGATTAGCTATTTTGAAATTGTCAAAATACTCACTTGCCAAACTATACTTACCAGAGTTAATTACAGCATCTGCGGCAGTAACAGCATCTGCCCAACGAGCAGTACCAGTCCAAACCTGAGCATTAATATACAATTTAGCTAAGATAGCATTCGCAACTCCTTTATCAAAACGTCCATAAGGAGCTTTGTCTAACAAACCTGGCAAAGAAGCCTTCAATTCACTTTCAACGAAAGCAAAAACTTCAGCACGAGTCTTTTGTGCGGGTGGGTTGTTTGGATCAGACTGTGCTACTGTTACGATTGGAGCTGAACCAAAAGTATCGCAAAGCAAATAATAGTACCAAGCACGCAAAGCACGTGATTCAGCAATAAAAAGTGCTTTTTCCTTTACTGAATCTGGAGCTTTACTGAATGTTTCGATAGCGTTGTTTGCACGAGAAACACCTGTAAAAAGGTCATTCCATAAATCATTTACTAAGCCTTCGTTAGCACCAAAAGTATGCTGATTTAAACGAACCCATTGTCCACCGTCTCCCCAGTCACCCCCACGAGTAGGAGCTTGTGTTTCGTCAGAAGTGTGCTGGCTTAAATTCCAGTAGTTCCAGATATAACCACGAAGCGAAGCATACGCAGGAACCAACGCTGATTCAAATGATGCCGTGTTTACAAAAAAGTTTTCTGGCTTTGCATCACTGTATGGTTTTTCAACCAAGTCAGTACATGCAGTTGTTGAAAGAAGACCTATCCCCAAAACAAGAGATGACCTCAAAAGATATTTTTTCATCTGTTTATTAATTAAATATTTTTGTATAAATGATTAATTTAAAAAGTATAATCATAACAATTTAATAATGATTCGTTCAATACTAATGTTTTAACAATTATTATTAAATCCTAATAATTGTTAAAACATTAATTAAAATCCTAATTGCACACCAAAGATAACATTGCGTGGTAATGGATAAGCCAAATAGTCAAGACTCAAACCAGTTGTACCATTTGCTCCCTCAAGCGGAGTATTGATTGCTGGGTCATATCCTTTGTATGAAGTAAATACGTGAAGGTTTTGAGCCGAGGCATAAATACGAGCATTCTTCACATACTTGTTACTTCCCAATTTATAACCAACGGTTACGTTAGCAATACGTAAGAAATTCCCACTTGACAAAAAGTCTTCGTTAAATTTCGTTGCAGGATCATTATACAAAGGCTTAACTGCACCATAGCTATTTTTTGTGATGTTATCTAAACGGCTAAATTCATAAAACGTATTGTTCAAGATTTTGTTTCCACCAGAATATTGTAAGAAGATACTTGCATCCAAATTACCGTAAGTGAAGCTATTGTTTAAACCACCATACCAAGTTGGCAAACCACTACCAAAAGAAATACTTTCGCCAGATTTAGCTAAATCAATGCTTGATTTAGCACCATAAGTAGGTGTTTCATATCCACCTGTACCTACTTGCTTACTTGCAATTGGATCTAAAATATAAGTACCTACTGGATATCCCACTTTCAAGACTTGCACAGGAGCATTAGAAGCACCCGCACCTACACCTCTGGCAAATACTAAGAAATCATTACCACTGGCAATTTCTGTAACTTCATTTTTCAAAGTCGTGAAATTGAAGTTTGTCTTCCATGTAAAGTCCTTAGTCTCTACGTTAGTCGTGTTGATTTCAAGTTCAATACCTGTGTTTTTCATTCCTCCTACGTTTGCCAACTGGTTATCAAATGGAGCAGGTTGTGGTACAGGAATTTTGTAAAGTAGATTATTGGTAGTCTTACTGAAGAATTCAATTGAACCTTGAATACGGTTGTTTAAGATACCGTAGTCAAGACCGAAGTTCAAAGAAGATGTTGATTCCCATTGCAAATTTGGGTTAGATGCACGAGAAAGACCAGTTCCTGATTTAAACGCATTATCAAGTATTGCAGATTTACCAGGGTCAGCAACCACAGTAGTCAATGAAGAATATGGATCGATATTAGCATTACCAACAGTTCCCCATCCTGCACGGAATTTTAAATTAGAGAATAACTTTTGGTTTTTCATGAAATCTTCATCCGAGATTCTCCAACCTACAGAGAACGATGGGAAAATACCATACTTGTTATTATCTCCAAATACGGATGCACCATCACGACGCAAGGTAGCAGTAACCAAATATTTTCCAGCAATGTCATAATTAACACGACCAAAGAAAGATTGAATTTCTCTCAAAGTACGTTCTGAGGTTGAAGGTACAGTACCATCTGAACCAGACTCCAATCTATTAGTACCAAGTACATCATTCAAGAAACCACGCACCGTGATGCCAGAAACTTGTTTATCAAAAGTTTGATAAGAAAAACCTCCTAGTACAGAAAGGTTCTGATTAGAGCCTATTTTCTTATTGTAACTCAAAGTATAATCGATCTGATAACTGGCTAATTTAACATTACCTACAGTTGCAACACCACCAAAAGGCTTGTAATTCAATAAATCTTGAGAGTAGTATGAATTACGATTTCCTGTTGATGTGTTAGCTGAAACAAAGGCTTTTGCTTTTAAACCTGGCAAAATCTCTAATTCAGCCGAGAAGTTAGCTAATAAACGGTCGATGTTAATACGGTCGTCAACAAGGCTAATCATTGCCAATGGGTTTGGGTTTGATGCAGATAGTTGATTGAAAGAACCGTCAGCATTTATTAAAGGAACAGTTGGATTCCATTTGTAAAGACCTGCAAGGATACCACCACGGAAATCTCCACCCCCACCTGATGCAGGAACTTCCTTGCGAGCCTCACGAGAACCCGTTAACCCAAAATCTAATAATAATTTATTGTCCAACGCTTTCTGTTGCAAATTTACACGAGCCGAATAACGATCCATGTTACCACCTTTCACGATACCTTCCTGACCAGCATAACTCAAAGAAACATAGTAATTAGAGTTATCTGAGCCACCACTGAATCCTAAAGCGTGATTTTTCAAAGCACCTGTCTGGAATACTTCTTTCTGTAAGTCAACGTTAGCATTTCCACCAGCAGCTCCGCCATTGGCTTTTGAGATTGCTCTCCATTCATCAGCACTAACTAAATCAACGCCTTGACGAAGGTTAGAGAAGCCATAATAGCCATCATAAGTGACACGTCCCGCACCTTTTGCACCTCTTTTGGTTGTAACCAAAACTACACCGTTAGCAGCACGAGCACCATAAATAGCCGTTGCAGATGCATCTTTCAAAATGTCAATCGAGGCAATATCACCTGGATTCAAGAAGTTCAAAGGGTTTGAATCTTCATTGTTTGGAATACCTGAATTGGTATTGTTTGAACGAGCGTTACTTGCTGGATTTGTTGAAGTGTTGTCTAAAGGCACACCATCGATTACGTACAATGGATCGTTACCTGCCGTGATTGAAGTACCTCCACGAATACGTACAGAAGTCTTAGCACCAGGAGAACCATTGTTTTGAACAATGTTTACACCTGAAGCACGTCCTTGCATCAATTGGTCAGCAGAAGCACTAACACCAGGGTTGAAATCCGCCGCTTTCAAAGCAGAAACCGAACCTGTGATGTCTCTTTTTTGTTGAGTACCGTAACCTACAACAACTACCTCATCAAGAGATTTGTCTTCTGATACTAATCTCACATCAAGCGTTGAGCGATTGCCAACAGCAACGTCTTGCTTTGCAAAACCTACAAAAGAGAATGATAATGTCGCATTTGCTGGTACAGCAATTTTGTAAGCACCATTGACATCTGTCTGTGTACCTTTATTAGTACCTTTCACCGCTACGGTTACACCAGGCAAGCCTGACCCGCCATCGTCTGTTACTTTACCTGTAACATTTCTGTCCTGAGCATACACGCCCACAGACACCAGCATAGTAATAGCCATCAATGCTACTTTCATGAAAGTATTTGATGCTACACCTTGTCGCATCGAGCGACCAAACCACTTGTAAAAATGATTATTCATAAGGTTTTGTTAAGATTGGAAATGGTTAATGAAAAATTTAACACTTGCATATTTATCCTTACTTATGTAGAGGATGTTAAGTAAAAATACCAATGTTCTGCCTAAGCTGAAGATTTGTTATGGGTTAGGCAAATTTGGCACTTTCACAAGACTAAATATGAAATTGCTTTAAAAATATCTTACAAAATAGGTGAGAATATTTTTATAATTCAACTTTTTTTAAGAAAAATTTTATTTAATACGTTCTTTATCAAATTAGTAAATTGTACTTAATTTGACTCTGCAAAGTTTAGCACACATTAGAACAGTGTTTGCAAAAGTTTGCAAGATTCATTGAATATAGCCTTTTTGTTAAATAATGTTAAAAAAAGACCCCATTAAATATTCATAATAATTTGTACTTTTCTAATATAAATAGCCCTAAAAAATATTTCAAGCAACATCGAATAGAATTTATTGGTAAATTTGTCTTTTAAAAATATAACTTAGAAAAAGTATATCTTTCTTCGTAAAATCCAAAAAATGATTAATAATCAGCTACTTACAAAATTTGCTACTGAATTAGAAGGCGAACTGCACTTTGATACCGTCATGCGTACACTTTACGCTACAGATGCCTCTGCGTATCGGGAGATGCCAACGGCGGTAGCTATTCCCAAAACTGTCTCCGATATTAAGAAATTAATCAATTTCGCTCGTGAAAATGGTTCGTCTATTATTCCTCGGACGGCTGGGACATCTTTGGCTGGACAAGTTGTGGGTAATGGAATAGTGGTAGATGTTTCTAAGAATTTTACGCAAATTTTGGAAATAAATAAAGATGAACATTGGGTACGGGTTCAGCCTGGGGTGGTGCGTGATGTGTTGAACATGGAATTGAAGAAACATGGACTCTTCTTTGGTCCTGAGACTTCAACTGCCAACCGTGCAATGATTGGAGGAATGGTTGGGAACAATTCATGTGGTTCAAATTCGGTGGTTTATGGTTCTACTCGTGAGCATTTGATGGAAGTGAAGGCGATTTTAGCAGATGGTTCAGAAGTGGAGTTTAAGGGTTCAGGTGTTCAAGAGTTCAAAGGTTTATTGAACACGGCTGAACGCAAAAATGGAACGGCAAGTTTATCCGAAAAAATTTATAGAGAAACTAATAAAATCTTAGCTGATAAGTCTAATCAATCTGAAATCAGAAAAGAATTCCCAAAGCCAACTATCGAAAGACGAAACACAGGTTATGCCTTAGATATGCTTTTGAATTGTGAGCCTTTTACTGAAGGTGGAAAGCCTTTTAATTTCTGTGAACTCATTGCGGGTTCAGAAGGTACGCTTTGCTTTTTGACAGAAATAAAACTTCACGTCGATGATCTCCCTCCTTCTGAGATTGGTTTGGTGTGTGGACATTTCAATACAGTTGATGAATCGTTAAGGGCAAATTTGATTGCTTTGAAATATAAACCTTCTGCCTCTGAGTTGATGGATCATTATATTCTGGAATGTACCAAAGCTAATAAAGAACATAGCCAAAATCGTTTCTTCGTTCAAGGTGACCCTGGGGCAATTTTGGTAGTTGAATTAAGAGGAAATTCTCGGGAGGAAATAGAACAAAAAGCCGTAGCAATGGAGGCTGAAATGCGAGCGGCTAATTTGGGCTATCATTTTCCAGTGGTTTATGGAGCTGATACCAAGAAGGTTTGGGATTTGAGAAAAGCAGGTTTAGGTTTACTTTCAAATCTCCCAGGTGACGAAAAAGCGGTTGCCGTAATTGAAGATACTGCCGTGGATGTCAATGACTTACCTGATTTTATTCGTGAGTTTAATGAGATTTTGGATAAAAATAATCTCTACTGTGTACATTATGCTCATGCGGGTTCGGGCGAGATTCATTTACGACCTATTATTAATCTGAAAACGGTTGAGGGAAATAAACAATTTCGTTTGATTGCGGAGGAGATTGCGACTTTGGTGAAAAAATATAAAGGTTCGCTTTCGGGTGAACATGGTGACGGGCGTTTGCGTGGGGAGTTTATCAAGCAAATGGTAGGCGAACATAACTACCAATTGATGAAGGATGTGAAGCAAATTTGGGACCCGTACAATGTTTTTAATCCTAACAAAATCGTGGATACGCCTCCGATGGATACGTTCCTACGATACACGCCTGGGCAACAAACGCCTGAATTTGAGACGACTTTTAGATTTACTGACCAAAATATTTTGCAACACGCCGAACAATGCAACGGTTCAGGAGATTGCAGAAAAACGCACCTCTCGGGCGGAACGATGTGTCCTTCATACATGGCTACTCGTAACGAAATGGAAACTACTCGGGCGAGGGCAAATATTTTGAGGGAATTTTTGACGAATTCGGATAAAGCCAATCGTTTTGACCATAAGGAAATCAAGGAGGTCATGGATTTGTGTTTGGCTTGTAAAGGTTGTAAATCTGACTGTCCTTCTAACGTGGATGTGGCGAAGTTGAAGATGGAATTTTTACATCAATACTACAAAGAAAATGGCGTGCCGATTCGTAGTCGTTTGGTGGGTAATTTTTCAACCCTCTCAAAAGTGGCTTCTTACGTTCCGTGGGCTTATAATTTGATTTTTGATACGCCTTTTTTACGTAGAATCGCCAATACGGTTGTGGGTTTCCATCCTGATAGAACGATGCCTTTATTGGCGAAAAAGACGTTTATGAAGAGCTATCGGCAGTCGGCAGTCAGCAATCAGCAATCGGCAATCGGCAGTCAGCAGTTAAATTTAGAAAGCCATTTGCCGAAAGCCGAGAGCCGAAAGTCGAGAACCGTCCATCTTTTCGTAGATGAATTTACCAATTATAATGATGTAGAAATCGGTATCACTGCAGTTAAATTATTGAATCGTTTGGGATATGAAGTCATCGTTCCGAGTCATGTAGAATCTGGTCGTCCGCAATTATCAAAAGGGCTTTTGGATGATGCTAAACGCCTTGCTAATCAGAATGTTAGTTTGTTGAAAGATATAATTACAGAGGACATTCCACTCGTTGGAATTGAGCCTTCTGCCATCTTGACTTTCAGAGATGAGTATCCTGATTTGGTTGATAAAAATTTGGAAGAAGGTGCTAAAAGTTTAGCAAAAAATGTCTTTATGATTGAGGAGTTTTTATCGAAAGAAATTGAAGCAAAACGCATTTCAAAAAGTGCATTTACTACCGAAAAACGTTTGATAAAACTACACGGTCATTGTCAGCAAAAATCATTGTCGAGCATGATTCCTGCAAAGAGAACGCTCTCATTACCAGAGAATTATGAAGTACAATTAATACCGTCGGGATGTTGTGGGATGGCGGGTTCTTTTGGGTATGAAAAAGAGCATTTTGAACTCTCAAACCAGATTGGTGAGTTGGTACTTTTCCCGACGATTCGCCAGCAAGGTGAAGATGTAATTATAGCTGCTTCGGGTACAAGTTGTCGCCATCAAATTCATGATGGAACTGGACGGACAGCCAAGCACGCTGTTGAGATTTTGTTTGAAGCGTTGGTATAGTATTGTAATCAACCCTTGCAAGCGTTCAAAACGCTTGCAAGGGCTTTAAATTTTACTTTGACGGTCTAAAAAAGTAATCTATTTTATAAAATGAATCCACAAATCATAGAATCTATCATTCAAAGCTCTGGTTTCCAAAAACTTAGAGACAAATACGAATTTTTGAAGATAGAAGATATTGTGGAATTAATGAGCATCGGAAAGTTTCATTTTATCCCTAAAAATGAGCATTTTATCAAAGCGGGAGACACCACAAAAAAAGTAGGATTTATCATCAATGGGCTAATTCGGTTTTATCATTTAAAGGACGGTGAAGAGTATAATATCATCTTCAAAAAAGAATTTGAAATGGCTTCATCTTTTGAATCTATTGTACTCAATCAACCAAGTTCGTATAATTTTGAAGCCTTGGAAGATACCCAAATATTGGTCTATGATTATACTGAAATGGAGCAGTTATTTGCTCAGAATCATCAATTAGAGCGTTTTGGTAGATATTTTATTCAACAAGAATTAGCCAAAGCTGTGAAAACTTACGAGGGACACCTTTTCTATTCTCCCGAAGAACGCTATCTGAAATTCATCGAAGATTATCCTGATTTGATGAATCGTATTCCCCTTAAACATCTGTCTTCTTTCTTGGGAATAACGTCCGTTTCTTTGAGCAGGATTCGTAAACGGATTACGGATAAGTAGTTATCAAATTTTAAGTTACTAAGTTGATAAATTAAAAATAAACCCTTGTCTTTCAGAAACTTAATTCATTTTTTTAGCGAATATTTTATCAACTTAACAACTTAAAAATTAGTAACTTCTTAACGAACTTATCTTTTGTAAATTTTTTCTTCAAAATCGTTGCCCAAATTTGCTGTATCATTTTAAAAAATAAGTGAATTATGGAAACGTCAATGCCTTTCGGAATCTTTATTTTTCTCGTCAATTTTCTGCGTTATCTCATCGTTGCGGGAATACCCTTCATAGTGTTTTATTACTTTTTGAAAAACGCTAAATCTGTCTCAAAACTACAATCTAAATTTCCGAAACTATCTGATTATCAGCGAGAAATAGAATATTCTACTTTAACTTGCATGGTCTTTGGAGTTGTGGGATGGGTGGCTTTTAAAACGCCTTTCTACAGCTATACATTAGCGTATGAAAATATTGAGGACTATCCGACTTGGTATTTTTGGGTGAGTATTTTCTTGATGATTTTGTTACACGATGCTTATTTTTACTGGACTCACAGACTGATTCATCACAAAGCACTTTTCAAGAATTTTCATGCTTTACATCATAAATCTCATAATCCGAGTCCGTGGGCAGCGTTTGCTTTTGACCCTTTAGAAGCCGTTACAAATGGCTGTTTTCAGTTTGTTTTGATGCTCGTAATTCCTGCCCATCTTTATGCAGTGGCAATATTTTACTTAATCTCTTTGGTAGTAAATGTCTATGGTCATTTGGGCTATGAAATTTACCCAAAAGCCATTCACACACATTGGTTGGGGCGTTGGATAAATACTTCAACTGCCCACAATTATCATCACCATCACGGAAAAGGAAATTATGGATTTTATTTTACTTTTTGGGATAAATTGATGAAGACGGAAAAATTAGGGTAGTTTACCTAAAACTCCACCTCAATCCGACTAACGCCTAAATTATCAACCGAAAAAATTAAATACTCAGAGTTTTCTATTTTATTGATAATCAAAGGCTTACTATTACTATTTGTCTTTAAACTAATTGGTTTTTTATTTTGGGGTAATAAAATTTCCCAATCTGAAATTGTGCCTGTTCCTGTGAAATTGATGGTCAATTTGTTGCCAGAAAATTTATATTGATACGAAATATAACCTCCCGATGCTTCGTATTTTACGGTTACGGCAACTTCTTTTTCGCCTGTTGCTTCCCATCTTGGCGAAACTTTTACTTTCTCAAACATCGTTACCGTGTCTTTTACACCCGCCAAACCTTCTAAAAGTGAATACGTTACCGCCGCAGCACCCCAACGGTCAGGAACTCCGAAGGATAAATCTTCTTTTGAGGTATCTTTTGACTTTATATCAATTACTGAATTTCCCAGAGTTAAACCAGCAATCATCCATCGAGATTTAGAATTTTTCATCCCAAACAATTCGACCGCTTCAATTTTTTTATCAGGATTTGGATTCACAATTTGCGTAATTCCTAAGCCCACAAAAGGTGATTTTTTGTTTTTGCCCGACCATGCTACTTTAAAATTAGGCTTGTCTTGCGGAAACCACCAATTATCAATTTTATCTCCATGAATATACTCCGTGAAAGTCGAGCCATCGTCATAACGCAAAGCCATCATTCCGATAATTTCACCTTTTGAACGTGCATGAAGAAGGTAAATCGTGGTCGTTTTTCTTGCCAAAATTACTGCAGTTGAGATTTGATAATCCTTCTCCAAATCATCAGAAAGCACAATTGCACCTTTTCCAGCATTATCAAGCGGGTCAGTTATTTGAAAAGGAATATTCAAAAACAAATGTTGCCCCAATGGAATTTCGGAAGCATCATTTCCTTCGCCATCACCATTCCAACCCGGGATTCCTTGACTGCCTTTTCCAGAAAAATCTGCATTTGCGGCTTTTGCTAAACTGATAGTTGTAAAGTTGCCAATCTTAGTTTCGGGTAATTTTCCTTTATACGTTCCGTGAAGATAATTGTCATGTTTACGAGCCAAATTCAATACTCGATTTAGAATATCGACTCCGTAAGTTTCGTAACCATTTTGAAAAGCCCCATGTGCCAATTCACCCGCTACAATGGTACTCACGCCCCCGTTCATATACTCCCACAATTCTCCATCACTTTGAAATCCTTTTTCAAAAGGTGGATAAATATTATACCACTCAGCCGTTGAAGTTTTAGGCATTTCTCCTCTGATTTTTTGATATTCGTTCAAAATACCAAGGGCTTGTAAGTGCGAAATACCACGATTGAGGGCATAGGCATTCGACAAAGAAACTTGTTCTTCGGTTTTGGTTTTTCCTATGTTTCTTTTGGTAAAAAACTGTGGGTCTTCGGGTACAAAATGAACATAATGACGACCATTCCAAGTCAATTTATCTAAACGCTCTTGGAGATTTCGGGCTTCTTGATTGTAGAAATTTCCATCGTCTCTTTTTCCAGAGGCTATCAGCATTTCTGCCAACATTTTGTAAGCCGAAATCAAGCCGTTATTATCGCCAAACATGATTCCGAAATCGGTTTTTTCGTTAATCATCATGTTTGCACCATCCGTTACCAAATTGTCGTATTCGTGCTTAAAGTCCCACGTATCAATCGTGAAGGCTCTTTTTACTAACTGATATTTATTTGACCAACGATATTTGTCAGTCGTAATGTATTTAATTGCTTTGATGGCTGGCTCTAAATTCTTACGCATCCAAGCATTATCTCCCGTTGCTTTCCACGATTCATACAGACATTGTACGAACAAATATTCCACGTCAGCCTCCACAGGTTGGCGTTTCAATTCAAAGGTTCCACCTTCGATTTTTTTGATAAAATTATCTTTTTCTAAAACAGAATCCCACCAGTTTGGTTCTTTGGTTCGGGGGTAAATATTATCCCAAATCATGCCGTCTTCTCGTTGATAATCAGCGTATAAATCGAAGCCGTCTTTGAGGTTTGGATTAAAATATTTCATCGCCTTCATCGTATGCGTATGGTCACGCAACCAACCCACGAAGACTTTGTAAATTTTACCGTTAATTCTATACGCTGAGGTTTCGCCCCACTCACCAATCATCGACCAATAAAGGGTGCTTAATAGTTCTTTATAAATGCCAGAACTATCCACAATTTCGGTTTGACAATTCACAGGAAAGTAGATAGAATCAATCCTATCGCCATTATTATTCCGTAATTCACAAAAATGATTTCCTAATGCCCCGCCCACTTTGAAGGTAATACTACTGACTTTCCCGTCTCCCTTGCGGTACATCCTAAAACGTCCATCACGGATAAAAAAGTAGCCAGGTTCGGTAGTGGAAATGGTAACGACATCAAGCGGTTTTACAACTTGTCCTTTTTCGTGAGAAGTGATTGTGAGTTTACCGTTTTGACTTTCGATGGGAAAAATAGTAGTTGGACCTTCACCAAAACCAGTGAAGCCTAATCCACCAAGTAGAGAGGTATTTTTAAGAAATTTACGACGACTTTCGTGGTTCATCAGTTCAACAGACGTTAATTAGGGCTTGGTTGGGTAAGTAATTTTAGTTTTTTTCGGGGCGGAAAAAATCGGAGCGGATTGGAAGTACGAAATAACAAAATTTTATCTTAGCGTACAAAAAAACGCCTTTGTATTTCGATTTTTTTTAATAATTTCTTCATTTTTTTGATGAATCTATCTATTCTATTTGCATATTAAATTTTCCACGTTTTACTTTGCAACATCAAATCAATCATCCTCCGAGATTTCATCTCATGCAGGTAATTGATTTATAAAGAAGAAGGGAGAGAATAGGCTCAATGAACTTCTGGCAACCTACCAAACCGTAAAGGCAAGGTGCTAATTCCTACCTGTGTTCAATTAACAATTAACAATTAACAATTAACAGTATTCTGATAATTGCTTATTGATAATTGCTCATTGCTATCGGGAAATATAAACCAATTACGATTCAATTCCAGTCTTTTTTACTGTTAATTATTCGTCAGGTTTAGGGCAAATTTCGTTTTCAATATTCAAGAAATCACTTGAACATTGGACATTGAATATTGCAAATTGAACATTTTTTTAATTCTCAATTTGCAATGCTCAATGTTCAATTTTCAAGTAAAAAGAAACAATCGTATGACACTCGAACAAATTCAGTACCCCGTAGGAAAATGGGCTTCAAAAGACCATTATTCACCCGAAGAAATTGAGCAAAACATTGCTGATATGTTGGCTTATCCTTTGAAATACAGGGAATTAACGCAACATCTTTCGGAAGAAGATTTAGAAAAAACGTATCGTGAAGGTTCGTGGACGATTCGCCAATTGGTGCATCATGTGGCGGATACGCATTTGTGGCATTTTATCAGAATCAAACAGGCTCTGACGGAAGAAAATCCAGCGGGTGTTTTTGGAAATGTGAATGCTCTTGCAACTTTGCCAGATACCGCCAAAGCACCGATTGAAGATTCTTTGCAGATGATTGAAAGCACGCATAAACGTTACGCATATCTATTCTCGAATATTCCAACAAGTGATTATGGGCGGGCTTATTATCATCCGTTTAGACAAATAAATGTCAATCTGCCACAAGCAATTAATATGACGGTTTGGCACGCCAAGCATCATTTAGGGCATATTGAGATTGCTTTGGGACTTAAATCATAATCTAATGATTTCAACCGAATTACTTATCCTAAATTTTGAAGAAATCAGAAGGCGAAGTATCATACTTTGGTCTGGAATACCTGTTGAATTTTATGCTTGGAAACCTGATAAAGAAGCAATGGGAATTTTGGAAATGGTTAGGCACGTGTTAGAAGGCGAGCATCTTTTTCATAAAATTGTGGAGAATAGAGGCAATTTAGGCGATTATGTTTCTCCGTGGGAAGACAGAAATTATACAAATGTGCAGGATGAAATAGATTTTGCTAAACCATTCCGAGAAGATTTTTTCAAGACAATCAGAGCGTTTTCTTTGGAAGATTTGAGTCAAATAGAAATCATCCGTTCAGAGAAAGGACAAAGACGAAAATTGGGCGATTATTTACAACGAATTGCCTACCATGAGGCAGTTCATACTGGACAAATGTTGTCGTATTTGAGAACATTAGGCATCGAACGACCACAGATTTGGGATTAAAACTTTCAAAAGTAACGAGTAGATGCTAATTCCTAAGAATTCCCCTCTCTCTCAACGTCCGAAACGAATTACAATACAAAAATAACGATTTATATAAAACACAATAAACAGACAATACAATGAACTTTGAAACCCTCCAATTACACGCAGGACAAGAAATCGACCCAGCAACACAGTCTCGGGCTGTGCCTATTTATCAAACAACGGCTTATCAATTCAAGGATTCCGCTCACGGTGCAAGGCTTTTTGCTTTGCAAGAATTTGGGAATATTTATACCCGTTTGATGAACCCAACCAACGATGTTTTCGAGAAACGAGTGGCGGCTCTCGAGGGTGGTGTGGCGGCTTTGGCTACGTCTTCGGGACACTCAGCTCAGTTTTTGGCGATAAATAACATCACTTCGGTAGGTGATAATTTCGTGACGACTTCGCATTTATACGGTGGTTCGTACAATCAATTCAAGAATGCTTTTCAAAATATTGGCGTAGAAGCTCGTTTTGCGGATGGCGTAAATCCAGCCAGTTTTGAGCCTTTGATTGATGATAAAACGAAGGTAATTTACTTAGAAACAATCGGCAATCCAGGCTTGTCAGTACCTGATTTTGAGGCATTTGCGGCTTTGGCAAAGAAATATGACTTGCCAATTATTGTGGATAATACCTTCGGGGCGGGCGGTGCAATTTGTCAGCCTTTGAAATGGGGTGCTCATATTTTGGTAGAGTCTGCCACCAAGTGGATTGGCGGACACGGAACATCAATGGGCGGTGTGATTGTTGATGCGGGAACGTTCAACTGGGGTAATGGAAAATATCCACAGTTTACCTCACCTTCGCCAAGTTATCATGGTTTGGTGATGAACGATGTCTTCGGAATCGGTGGACCATTTGGCAATATTCAGTTCATCATTCGTTGCCGTGTGGAAGGCTTGCGTGATTGGGGTCCTGCACAAAGTCCGTTCAATTCGTTTTTGTTAATTCAAGGTTTAGAAACGCTTTCGTTACGGGTAGAACGTACTTGCGAAAATGCCCTTGCCTTGGCAAAATGGTTACAAAATCATGAGGCGGTTGAGTCGGTAAGTTACCCTGGATTAGAGAATCATGCCTATCACGAAACTGCCAAAAAATATTTGACTCGTGGATTTGGCGGTGTACTTTCTTTCAAATTGAAGGGAGACAGAGCCGTTGCAGAGAAATTTGTGAATAGCCTAAAATTGATTTCTCATTTAGCCAACGTAGGAGATTCAAAAACCTTGATTATCCACCCAGCTTCAACTACGCACTCGCAATTGTCTGAAAGTGAGCAAAATTCAGCGGGCGTTGAGCCAAATATGTTGAGAGTTTCATTAGGAATTGAACATATTGAGGATATTAAGGCGGATATTATTGCGGCTTTGGGGCATAGATAGAATGTAAAACCTTTACAAATTTGCAATTGGATTGCAGATTTGTAAAGGTTTTAGAAAGGAAATATAAATCAAAAACCTTTTATTTTGAGATTTTCGGGTTCTCTATTCCTAACGAGGGGTTTAAACCCCTCGTTAGGAATAGAGAACCCGAAGTAAACAGTATTTCAATATTAACCACATACTTAAAATGGCTCAATCACGTAGTTTTATAAATATTTGGATTCATTTCGTCTGGGCAGTAAAAAAGAGAGAACCATTATTATCTAAATCATTTCGAACTAATTTATGCAAACATATCCTTGAAAATGGACGTAGTAAAAATATTTATGTGGATATGATTAATGGAGTAGAAGACCATTTGCATTGTTTGGTAAGCTTAAAATCTATTCAGAATGTTTCTGATATTGCCCAAAAACTAAAAGGAGAATCCTCCAAATGGATTAATGATAATGGATTAGTGAATGGAATTTTTGAATGGCAAGAAGGTTATGGAGCTTTTTCGGTAAGTCCAGACCCTAAGCATTTAAAAAGAGTTAGAAATTATATTAAAAATCAAGAGAAACACCATGAGCGGAAATCATTTGATGAGGAAATGGAGGAGTTTGAGCGAATGATTGGAGCTGAATGATTTTATATTATAAATAGAGAATACAAATTTATTATCACAATTCATTTTGGTCTATATATAAAAGAAGAGTTTTGTTCAATATCCATAACGAGGGGTTTAAACCCCTCGTTATGGATATTGAACAAAACAGGTTGAAAAATACTATTGAATACTTTATTACTTCAATTTACATTTGCCTTGAATACGAAGAATTTTGTCGACTATCCATAGCGAGGGGTTTAAACCCCTCGCTATGGATAGTCGACAAAACCGCAGAAATACTGTTGAGTAACTAAACTGAGAAGACATGAAATATTGAATCAGTTAGAATCTAAGAAAACATTGAACAACATAAACACATACAAACACAATAACCCCTTCCCATTAGAAGCAGGAGGCATTTTACCCGAACTTGAACTCAGTTATCAGGCTTTGGGAGAACTCAATCAAGAGCGTTCAAATGTCGTGTGGGTATGCCATGCCTTCACGGGGTCGCAGGATGCGGAGGACTGGTGGCAAGGGCTGATTGGTCGTGGAAAATTATTTGACCCAGATAAACATTTTATCATTTGCGTAAACGTTTTGGGTTCGCATTATGGTAGTACGGGACCACTTTCGATTAATTCCGAAACTGGAAAACCGTACTACCATGATTTCCCTTTAATCACGATTCGAGACATTGTTAATTCCTTTGACATTCTCCGTGAACACCTCGGAATCCATCAGATTTATACCTGCATCGGTGGTTCTTTGGGTGGGCAACAGTGCGTTGAGTGGGCGATTTCTCAACCAGAACTCATTGAAAATCTGATACTTATCGCTACCAATGCACAACATTCTCCTTGGGGGATTGCCTTTAATGAATCCCAAAGAATGTCCATCGAAGTTGATCCAACTTGGATTGAAAGTAATGCACAGGCGGGACTCAAAGGTATGATGGCAGCAAGAGCAACGGCATTGATTTCGTATCGTAATTATGAAACCTACGGCGTTACGCAAGCCCGTCGGGATGAACCTTTGGGCAAATCACATAGGGCGGTAACTTATCAGCGTTATCAGGGTGAAAAATTAGCACAACGATTCAATGCCTTTTCGTATTATGTACTCTCGCAAGTGATGGATTCGCAGGATGTTGGGCGTGGACGAGGCGGTGCAATCAAGGCATTATCCCAAATAAAATCAAGAACTTTGGTGATGGGCATTAAGTCGGATGCTTTGTTTCCGATAAATGAACAGGCATTTTTGGCAAAACACATTCCTGACTCCACTTTCCAATCTTTGGATTCATTGTACGGTCACGATGGTTTTTTGATTGAAAGTCAGTTGATAACGAAAGCGATAAAATTATGGCAAAAATTCATTCGATTTGACGTTAATCCGATGTATGAGTTTTTCAAGAAATTGGAAATGAAAGAAGAATTGGTATAGAAATTCGATACTAAAAAAATCTATTAAAAGGGTTGAGGATTGTCCTCAACCCTTTTTTGTATCTACTAATCTTCTATTTCCTCTTTTAAAATAGAATATTATTTTACTTTTCCAATTTATAAAGAGAGTACAATTTTCAAAAAAGCCGTTTAGAGTATGTTTGGATGTGGTTTGAAAAATAAATTAAAAATAATTTTACTTTTATTTGGTTATAATTTAACAAAGGTATAACTTGCCTGAGTTATTTACCAAATAACATTCTCCTCAGTAGTCCTTATAAAATAGCCCTTAAAACTTTATTTACAGTACTTTATTCTCTAAAATTATACATTTTAGGGCTGGAAAATCTATTGCCTTTTAAAACGTAATATCGCAAACTTTATATAATTAAAACCAACAAAACAATTATGAATTTAAGACTATTTTCCGCTGCCCTTATCGTAGGGGCTTTTATGTTTACTTCATGTTCTGACATTGCAGAACCATCAACATTAACTCAAACAATTTCAAAAGAAACTGCCGCCAAAATCAATGCTCTTGGTTTTAATGCAGCTAATACTACCAGAATCGCAGAAGGATATTTGGTAGAAAAAGACATCGTTTTGACAGATGCTGATTTGGCAAAAGGTGCTTTAATGTATGATAAATCAGCACCAAAAGAGGAGCAATATCGTACTACTCAGTTAGTTACAGGCTTACCAAGAGTTATCAAAGTAAAAGTTTCAACTACTCTTCCAACTATTTTTGTACAAGGAACTGACGAGATGATTAGCCGTTATAATGCTCGGGGTTTGCAAATTACTTTTCAAAGAATTACGAGTGGAACAGCAAATATCAATATCACAAAAGATGAGACTTTACCATCTGGTGTATTAGGTTCTGGTGGCTTCCCAACTTCGTCAGGTAATCCTTTCGGAACTATCAAAATGAAACCATCAACTTTTGGTAGCAGTCCAAGTTTAGGATATGTTGCAACTGTACTTACGCACGAAGTAGGGCATTGCATCGGTTTCCGCCATACAGACTATTTTGCACGTGTTTGCGGTGGTGGTAACGAAGGACAGGCTGGTATTGGAGCAATTCAAATTCCTGGAACGCCCGCTACAATTGACAATGCTTCTTTCATGATTTCATGTACTGGTGGCAACGTTCCATTCTCAGCAAATGACAAAATTGCATTAGATGCACTTTATTAATATTACTTTTTCCATAAGCTAAACTTTTTTCGTTTGCGGTATTAATAAAAACAGGCTCTAATTCATTTTAGAGCCTGTTTTGTATTAATTAAGGAGGTTTTTCTTGTGCCAATTTTTAGGTATCTTTAAGAATATTTTAGTGCAAATAAAATAGATACATAAACTACTAAAAGTACCAATCACAGCCCCGCCAAGTACATCTTCTGGAAAATGCTGGAATAAATAATTGCGTGAATAACCTACCAACCAAGCCATTAAAACGAAGATAAATCCAGTATTTTTATGTTTTGAAAAAAAAGTCAATAGAGTAAAAATGGCAAAGCCAGAAGTAGTATGCCCCGACGGGAAACTTTGATGAATATGAATATCAAGCCCTTCCACAAAATGCCAATTGATATTTAATTCTTTGAAAAACGCCACAGGTCGAAGTGTATCAAAATATAGTTTTAAAGAGCTGGAAATCAAGGTACTAATAATTAATGTTGTGACTAAAATTAATGCTCTGTCGTATCTTATAAATAAAAAAGCAATGATTAATAATCCCCAAAACCAACCTTCTCCCATTTGGGTAGCCGTATAGAAAAACCAATCCGCCCACAATGAATTATGCGAATTTATGAAGGTCATTTGCTCTAATTTTGTGGTTGATAAAACCAATAGTAAAACACAAAACCAGATGATTGTGTAGGGAATAAAAAAAGGGAGGTTACTTTTGATAAGTTGTTTCATTTTGTAAAGTTCGGAATGGAAAATGTTTATTCAAAATGGGTATAAATTTTGCTTTTAAAATCGTTGTAATAAAACCTCACCCCCGACCCCTCTCCGATGGAGAGGGGAGTTTTATTGTCGTATTACTCCCCTCTCCATCGGAGAGGGGCAGGGGTGAGGTTAAATCCTGAAATTCATCAACTTGAAAAACCTTTATCTCTTTTTAATTTTCTTAACATCATCCATTTTCGCCCAAACGATTCAACCCGAAAGTAATGTAGCTGAGATGGAATTGAGTTTGAATAAAATCAATCTCATACATCGCTTTTTGCCCTTAATCAATGGCGAAGGGTTCACGGTTGCAGTGAAAGAAAATAAGATAGATTCTCTGGATATTGACTTTCAAGGACGCTTGCTTCGTTCTCCATTAACTTCTTCTTTAATCTCAAATCACGCCGCCGATATGGCTACAATTTTGGCGGGCGGAGGTAATAGTTCCGTACTACGCAAAGGAATTGCGTGGAAGGCAAAAATTATGTCCATTTCGTTTTCCAATCTTTTTCCAGAGTCGGATGATTTCTATCGAAAAAATCAAATTTATCTTGAAAATCATTCGTATGGTACTGATATTCAGAATGTTTACAGTAACGTTGCTCTTGCGTACGATGCTTCAATTAGTCGTCTGAATGACGTTATACACGTTTTTTCTTCTGGAAATTCTGGAAATATTACTCCCACCGATGGGAATTTTAAAGGCATCGCCAACTACTCAAATCTGACGGGAAGTTTCAAACAAGCAAAGAATATTATAACAGTCGGGGCTGTTGATTCTGTCGGAAAAATTGAACTCAGAAGCTCTCGTGGACCTACCTACGACGGGCGACTCAAACCCGAAATGGTGGCTTTTGGACAGGATGGAAGTTCGGGTGCAGCGGCTTTGGTTTCTGGAGTGGCTACTTTGCTACAACAACAATATGCTCAGAGTCGGAATGGTGTTAGACCTCCCTCCCATTTAGTCAAAGCTCTTTTAATCAATAGTGCTGAGAATGTAGGCACGAAAGGCATTGATTATCAGAGTGGTTATGGAAATGTCAATGCTTTTGCAGCTATCAAAACACTCAATTCTGGACGTTTTTTGACAGGGGAAATCACAAATTCAAGTACCCAAACTTTCAATATTTCAGTACCTTCAAACGTTAAAAACCTGAAAGTTACAATCGTCTGGAACGACCCTCCCGCTCTCGAAAAAGCAACAACAGCCTTAGTGAATGACCTTGATTTACAAGTAGTTACTCCCAATGGAATCAGAATTTTGCCTTGGGTTTTGAGTAGCTTTCCAAATGCAGATTCATTAAAAAAACTACCAACTCGAAGACGAGACGTACTCAATAATATAGAACAAGTTACGATAGAAAACGCTGATGCGGGCAAGTATTTAATTTTAGTTTCAGGATTCAAAATTCCGAAGGGGACGCAGACTTTTTCAGTAGTTTATGATTGGGAATTGGGAGATGAATTTCAATGGCAATTTCCATTGAGTCAGGATAATATTACGCCCAATGAAAACAATCTAATCCGTTGGAAATCAACGTTTTCAGACACAAAAGGAGTATTAGAATACTTACCAAACGGTAGTCGCTCGTGGGTGAGGGTGAGTGATATTGACCTGTCGAAAGGCTCTTATAAATGGAAAGTACCCAACCTGTTTTATTCTCCTTCTCGTCTGCGAATGAATGTTGCCAATAAAGCCTTTGTGAGTGATACTTTTAGCGTATCAAAACTCTTAGAAATTAAGTTGGGGTATAATTGTACGGACTCACTTTTATTGTTTTGGAATGCACCCGTTTTTGTGAATAAATATGTAGTTTATCAATTAGGCAAGCAATATTTAGAACCCATTTTTCAGACAAATCGGTCATCAATTGTTCTTAATAAAAAGCAATATCAGGGCAAATATTTTGCCGTCGCACCCATATTAGATAATGGTAAATTAGGAGCAAGAAGTAATGCAATAGCTATTGATAATCAAGGCGTTGGATGTTTTTTAAGAACGTTTACTGTGGATAATACTGATGATAAAAAGGCAGAATTGAAAGTAGAGTTTTCTACCTTAAAACAAGTTTCTTACATCATTTTTCAAAAACTAATTGATGGCATTTACCAAGATTTATACAGCTTCATTCCTTTTGAAACAAATCTAAAATACCGATACCAAAACGAGTTAGAACAAGGCGAAAATACGTACAGAATGAAGGTGATTTTTCAGAATAATTCCGAAGGTTTTTCAAATAGCGAAACGGTCTTTGTTTTTGGAGAAAATGAATACGTAATTTATCCAAATCCTGTCAGAAAATATGATGATTTGAAGTTCAAAATCAAAAATCCAAGCAATGAAATTTGGCAACTATACAATGGACTCGGGACTTTGGTTTTACAAAAAGAATTAAAAAATATTGAAGAAATCGAAACGATAAATCTACCTTCTGGAATGTATTTTTATCGTATTTTGGATGGGAAAAAGGTTTCGGCTTCGGGGAAATTGGTGGTGGAGTGAGGGTTAATTCACCCCCAAACCCGCCAAACTCTTCTTCGCCGCCTCATAATTTGGTTGTAATTCCAAAGTCTTTTTAAAGTCTGCAATTGCCCCTGATTTATCTCCTAAAGTTTGCTTCGACAATCCTCTGTTGTACCAATGCACTGCATCCGTACTGCCCTCTTTATCAATCACTTGATTGAAATTTTCTAAGGCTTTTGTGGCATTTCCTGTGGCTAAAAATGCCGTCCCCAAAAAGCCTCTTGCTTGGGTTTGTTTTTCGTTTTTCATGGTCAAAGATTTCTCAAAATCGGGCAATGCTTTTGCCGCTTGGTTGAGGTTGAAATACGCAATTCCACGATTCATGTATGTCTCGCCCGAACTCGCCCCACGCTTGATGGCTTCCGAAAAATATTCGATGGCTTTTTTGGTATCTCCTTTGATGCCATAAGCTGTTCCCAAGTTTTCCCAAGGTCCAGCATCTTCTTTGTAACCTAATTCTATGGCTTTTAAATTGGCAGAAATTGACTCGTCCAATTTGCCTTCTTTCTCGCCTACGTACTTCCCGTAGGTATAATACGCACGAAAATCGTTGGGGTAAAGTTTGATGATTTGTCCAAATAATGTCCCCGTATTTTGCCACGTTTCGACCTGTTTTTTGGTTTGAAATAAACAGAATCCCGCAAAGGCAAAAGCTCCCACCCAAACCACTTGTTTCAAACTCTGATTTCGTTCTGCCAACTTATCCAAAAGCATTGCCAAAACGAAGAATAATCCAATGTACGGAATGTAAGTATAACGGTCTGCCATGATAGCGGCACCTACTGAAATGAACTGCAAAACCAAAGCAACCGTAACGGCAAAAAAGCCAATTCCGAAGAGAAATAATTTGGTTCTACGAGCTGATAAAATGGTCAATCCGACGACTACTAAGGCAAAAACTACTCCGAAGGAATAGAATTTTACGTTTGGACCTGTGGCTTCGTAAGGATAAAAAGTACAGAGATTTAGGGGTAAAAATAAATGATAAAAATACATCAAAAAGCCGTAGCCAGCGTACTGAATTCTATCTACCATCGTAAAGACTTTCATGCTCAAAGCCGAGCGTTGTTCGCCAATAATATGAATCATTCCGTGGAAATCTCCACCACTTTGGACGTTGGTCGCAATCAAACCGAAGAGTAGTGAAAAGGCTAAAAAAGGCACTTTTTCAAGAATAGCTTTGGTATCAATTTTACGATCTCTCCAATAATCAAATAACAAGAAAACAATGGGTAAAACAACCGCTTGGGCTTTTGATAAACACGACAAAATAAATAGCAACAAACTGATTATTAAATATTTACGAATTTTTCCAGAATCTAAATAATACAAATATGAAAGACATCCTGCAATAAAAAAGAAGCCATACAAAACGTCTTTACGTTCCGAAATCCACGTAACCGATTCAACCCGCATCGGGTGAATAGCGAACAGTAAAGCGGTGAAAAAAGAGGGCATCAAACGGCGTTTGGTCAAAAGCATAATCAACCAAAAAACCATGAGGGTATTGAGTAGATGGATAATGAAATTCGTAATAATAAACGCCTTCGGATTCTCAGCACCAGACATCGCAGAATTTATCATCAATGAAACTATCGTCAGTGGATGATAATTCAAGGCAACGTGGCTTTTAAATGCTTCGCCATAATGACCTTTGGGTTCGGTTACGAGATAATCATTTTCGATATAAACATGGTCGTCCCAATCCACAAATTGATTATCGAAACCACCTGAAAAAGCCACAAAAAGGGTAATGATTAAAACGCCAATCGCCAACCATTTTCCATAACTTGGAGAAGATTTTGTGAGCGTATTTTTGTTTTCAATAGCCTGATTAACAGATGGTTGTGTGTTAATGGGTTTCTTTTGGTATTTATTATTTTTAGACATTGGGTAAGGAATGTTTTTTTGGTACCACAGACTTCAGTCTGTATTATCGTCAAACAGACTAAAGTCTGTGTTACTAAAATATTCAACAATCATTCCAAAAATACGCTAAATTTTGAGATATTTACGAAAAATAAACGCCTTAATTATGTCGAGCAATCAAACAAAAACAAATTTCACTTTACGTCATTTCAAAAATGGAGACCAAGAATCATTAGTAGAAAATGGCAATAACATCAAGATTTTCAACAACGTAAAAGATACCTTCCCGCATCCTTACACCTACGAAGATGCCAGTTGGTGGATTGAGTTTTGTAAGAAGGTAGATAGACCAGTAACAAGTTTTGCTATTGATGTTAATGGACAAGTTGCGGGGGGAATTGGAATAATTATTGGCTCTGACGTCCAGCGAGTTACGGCTGAAATTGGCTATTGGCTGGGAGAGAAATATTGGGGTCAAGGCATTGTAGTGGAAGCCCTCAAACAAATGACAAGTTATGCTTTTCAGACCTTTCCAGAAATCGTGAGGCTTTGGGCAGCAGTTTTTGAACACAACAAACCTTCGATGCGAGTTTTAGAAAAAGCGGGCTATGAATTTGAGGGAGTTCGGAAAAAGGCGGTGATTAAAAATGGGGTTGTGCTTGATGAGTATGTGTATGTGATGTTTAGGGAATAGTTGGAGGATGTTCGCCGATAGCAATTAACGCTCTTCTAAGATTTTTTATTGGACGACGATTCAATTTCAGAGCCATGATTGTAGCACGTCCAGTAGCTGTTTTTCCAAGCATTCCAGTCAAAGATTCATCCCAAATAAAATGTTCATCCCATTGCATAATTCTTGGATTAAATAATGAAACTATTGTCTGAGATAAAATATCCAAAGCCTCTATTTTATCTGATTTATAAATATTGCGACCAATACAGGCGTAAGCAAGATTTTCTAAATCATCAGAACCTTGTTTTGAGCGGGGAACGATATGCTCCATTGAAAAAGGTTCAGTAGAGCAATCAGAAGAGCATTTACAATATTCACAATATCCATGAGAACGTTCAACAATAAAACGCTTAAGAGTAGCAGGAATACTATTTTTAGCCATTATTGAGATTGAGTTGAACCATTAAATCACGAACTGAGACTTTGCGAATACGTGCGAGGGTTATTAAGTATTTAAGTCGATTAACGTTCAGTTTTTCGATTTTTTCTACCAATTTTTCAATTTCAAAATACTCTTCTTTGCTAATCGTTTCATCAAAACGTTTTTGATTTAAAAATTGGTAACGTTCTGATTCTTTCAAAGACAAGCCTTTATTTATCTTTAACAGCAATTGAGATTCCTGAATTTGTCTATCAGAAAGCTCACGACGAACACGCAAAGACAAAATATTTTCAATGAATGTGTCCAAAGAACGCTTATCTAAGCCCTCTAATTCGTGGTAGATTGTATTAATTGATAATGTCATAAAACAAAAATAAATGATTTGCAAAACAAAACAAAGGAAGCCATAAGTTTTAAGATTATTCCTTAACAATCAAAGCCACACATTGAGCCGCCACTCCTTCACCACGACCAACGAATCCGATATGCTCGGAAGTAGTCGCTTTGATGGATAAATCTTCTTCTGGAATGTTCATTACTTCTGCCAAACAAGCCTTCATTGTAGGGATGTGAGGATTGAGTTTTGGTTCTTGCAAGATAATCGTTACGTCCAAATTATTAACCTCCCAACCCGCTCCACGTACCATTTCAAGCACTTTTTTGACTAAAACCTTTGAATCTACACCTTTATATTGTGGGTCTTTATCAGAAAAATGATACCCAATATTTCGCATATTGGCAGCACCCAAAAGGGCATCACATATCACATGACAAACAATATCCGCATCCGAATGTCCGACTGCCCCGTGTGTATGCGGGACGATGATTCCTCCCAACCAAAAATCTCTGCCTTCTTCGAGGCGATGTACATCGTAACCTTGTCCTATTCTTAATTTCATAAATTTTTATAATTAAATTACTTCTTCCCACGCACAGGTTCACCCAAAATATATCCATAAGGCTTTAAATCAGGCACTGCATCGAAAATTACTTTCAAAATGGCAATCGTGGGCAATGACAACGCCATGCCCGCAATGCCCCAAAGTGCTGAACCCAACAAGAGGGCAATGATGGCTACCAAACCATTGATGCTGACCTTTGAGCCTACAACGTAAGGCGTGATAAAATTTCCTTCCAAAAACTGCACGAACACAAACACACCCGCCACGCCCACTGCATACATGGGAGAGTCTTTGGTAATGAGGGCAATGATGATGGGCAAAATTGAGCCTATCAGAATACCGATGAAGGGAATGACTAAAAGAAATGCCGCCAAGAAGCCAAAGAAAACTGCGTAATCAATGCCTAAAATTAATAATCCGATGGTATTGAGACTTCCAACGATAAGCGTAACTGTCACTAAACCAGTGAGATAGCTACGGACTACCTCATAAATTCTATTTAATACTTCATCTACTTTCTTTTTACTGACTTGATGAAAAAGTTTATGGAAAAATGTCCTGAAAAAATCTCGGTAATAGAGAAAAAAGAACATATAAATCGGAATCAGGGACATATCGCCCAAAACATTACCCGTTGTGGAGAGGGCATTGGTAAAAAAAGAACCGCCCGTACTCAATCCCGTGCCTAACATTCCCGTTCCGTATTTTTTGAGATTGGCGATTTGAGTTCTCTTTCCTACATTAAAATTCTCTTGTACCCATCTTTGGATTTGGTTGAACCAAAGCGTAAATTTTTGTTCTAATTGTGGTAGCATATCACCAAAATCGGCGATTTGGGTTGAGGCTAAATAAATGATAATAACGGAAATGATAATGAAAAGGAATAAAGTAAGAATGGAAGCCAAAATTCTACTTAATCGCTTCTTTTCTAACCAATTAGCTACTGGTAAAATCGCCATTGAAAAGATGGTTGCGATAAAAAAAGGCACAAGAATATCCTGTAAAACCATCAGCCAATACACCAATATCGTAACGGAGATAAGGGCAAAGGCAAACTTTGCGATGAAAGGAAATTGATAGTTTTTCATTAGTTTTTCAACGGGTTTAAACCCGTTGTTAAGACATCTACCGTCCCTCTGGGACTTTTAATTTACAGTAACAGTTCCGTAGGAACGACTTATTTCCTAACAACGGATTTTAATCCGTTGAGTAAAAGATGGTTGATTAATTACTTCCAACGACCTAATGGGTAAGAAATTGTACCGTTTGTGGTTACCAAAGAAACCGTTTTTGATGTCAAATCTCCTACTAAAATCAAATCTGTATTTACTTGATAACCAAGTGTTTTTGCCTGATTTTGGGCTTTTGCAATTAGATTTTGTGGTACTTTAACTCTGGCATTCACACATGGACAAGGCTTTTCTCTTTTATGTTTATTCAGTTCAATCAATAACTCTTTGGTATCGCCAGCTTTGGCTTCTTTTCCCCAGCCAATCATCTTGTTCATCCATGTGTTGTATTGTGGACGATAGGGTTCAAATTCAAAAATTAGGTCGGGGTATTTTCTTAACATTTCCGCCCCGTTTTTGAAATATTGGATGTGTCCAGGGTCTAAAAATCCGATGAAATTCCCGCCCCAAGTCATGCCATTTTGTGCTGTGAGGTCGTTGAGAGGGCGATAATGTGATAAATTATTTGAAATTTTATTATTTCGCATCACGGCAAAATCTGCCGCAAATCCAAAATTGTGCATCGAAATTGGCGAAGCGGTTTTGTTACTTCCCAAGTATTTTTGCTGATTTGCCATTGACCGTAAATCCGAAATAATCCTGACTGAACCATTCAAATCTTTCATTACCTGATGGATTGAGTCTCGTTTTGAAAGGAAGTTAGCACGGTCTTGGGCTAATAATTTTTCCCAACGAGTGAACAAGTATCTTGGTTGAACCGCCAACGCCCAGAGGTATTCTTGCTCTTGCCAAGTCATGGCGGGCGTGTTGGGCAATGTTTGTGGGCGTTCGTCTCCTTGGGCAGTTACGCCTGAGATTTTTAGGTTTCCTTGCGGGTCTGAGATGGCAACAAAAACTCGTTGTGGGCTAAGGTTTTGTTTTAGTAAAGTATCGGTCAAGTAAAAACTCTGAGCTATTTCTTGAATACTTAAATCATTGACTTTCAGGGTAGTATCGCAAGATGAATTCTGCCAACTTACTTCTGTTTCTAATAATTTCCCAGATTTATTGATTAAATCACACGCCAAAAGACTGATACAGGTAAGGGATATTTTGAGAAAATGCTTCAATAGTAAATTTGTTAAAAACATTGATTTTTAGTGGTTTTTGTGTGTGTTTGACAAATATTTACCGCAAGGACGCTATGTCGCAAGGTTTTTTCCGTGTCTTTGCGACTTTGCGGTTGAATCTTTAAAATCTAAAAATAGAGAAAAATTCTGAGAAACCCAATCCCTAAAAATCACCTAAACTTCTCCCGCTGAGCCAAATACAGTCCCACAATAACGAGCAATGTACCTATATACGTATATGAAGTGATGGGTTCTTTCAATAAAAATGAGGCATAAATGAATCCAAAAATGGGGCATAAAAACAACCATAGTGAAGCCTTTACGGGGTCAAGTTTTAGTAAATATAACCATAGTTGTACCGCTCCAATCGAGACTGGAATCACGAGCCAAAAGACTGAGCCCCAGAACTTTATGTCATAATTATTGTTTGACCAATCTGTAAAAAAGAAGGTTATTGGCACTAATAAAATTCCGCCCAAAAGCACTTGCCAACCATTAATTATCAAGAGTGGCAAATCCCATTTTTGAGAAGAATAATAGACAGTTCCGACGGAATAGGAAATCATGGAAATGGATAAAATAATTAAGCCTTCTGCATCGGCAAAACTATTTTTTAGTAATGGGTAAGTGGCAATTCCTACGCCCGTAATACCGAGGATCAAACCTAAAACCTCTGATTTTTTCACAGAGCGTCCCAACCAAAATGCTGATAAAATACTGATTATTAATGGATTAGTAGCGGTAGATAAACTCCCGATTCCTGCCGAGACGTGCTTGATAGCGATGACAAAACAACCTAAATAGAGGGTGACATTCAAGAATCCGTAGATGGCTAATTGTTGCCATTCTGAACCTTTTGGTAGTCTGTTTTTTTGAAATAAATAGGCATAACCCAACATCAATGCTCCCGCAATAAAGAATCTAAAATTGCCAATCACCAAAGGTTGGGCGGACTGAATTCCGATTTTTGTAGCCGAAGAAGCGGATGCCCAAAGCATGGCGAAAAGTATTCCAATCAGTAAATTTTTTATCATAATTTTTGGGCAGCTTCTTGGTCTAACATCACGATACTATTTTCTATTTTTTGAAAAATACTTGCTGGAAATTGCTCGGTAATTTCTTCTGTTAATGCCTTATTTATTACGTCAGCTTTACGGTTTCCGTTGGCAATCAAAATTGGTAATTTTGCTTCTTGTAAATGAGCTAAACCGAGGGTAATCCCTTGGGTTAAAATGGTTTCTTTCGTAAAATATTTTTGCCCAACGGTTTTTGTAACTGCTTCTAATTCAGATACATGAGCGTAAATATCAAATGGCGTATTAGGTTCGTTTAAAGCAATATGTCCGTTCATACCCACGCCTACGAGCATGACATCTAAGCCCCCACGAGAAGCGATAAATTCATTAATTTTTTGACATTCTGAGTCTAAATCTTGGGCTTTTGCATCAAAATATTTGATACGTTCTGCGGGAAAATTTAGGGGAATTAATAGGTTTTGATAAATGCCATATTTGCAAGAACCCTCATCATTTTCGTCCATACCTACCCATTCGTCAAGCCCTACAAAAGTGCATTTTTCAAAGAGATTTTTATCAGATTTTGCCAAGAATTTGCACACGCCCAAAGGGGTATCGCCCGAGGCAATGCAGATGATTGCATCAGGTTTTTTCTTCAAAATTTCGATGATGAGATTGGCAGTTGCTTCGGAAAGGGCTTCGTAATCGGGGAAAGTATTTATGGTCATAATTTGAGGATTTGATATAAAAAAACCACGAGCGTAACCCGTGGTACAATATTAGGAATTTTTACCGAGCGTCGGTCGCCACAAAGACATAAAGAAAACAAAGGTTTACATCGATAAGTATTAAATCAGAAAGTATATTTCTCAAAATTTACTGCAAAATATGGTTTGAGAAAACTTTGTTTCCTTTATGCCTTTGTGGTAATAAAAATTACAACTTCGGAAATTTCATTTTATAGTCCACATCGACTCTCCCCTTCGTGATTTTGGCGAGTTTATTTTTCAACATTCGCTTTTTTACAGGGTTGAGATGGTCGGTAAAAAGGATTCCGTCCACGTGGTCGTATTCGTGTTGGATGATTCGGGCGGCAAGTCCTTCGTATTCTTCCGTATGCTCGTTCCAGTCTTCATCAAAATACCTAATCGTCAGAAATTCAGGACGATAGACATCTTCACGCACGTCAGGAATCGACAAACAACCTTCTTCAAAACCCCAATCGTCGCCGTCTTCTTCCAAAATTTCGGCATTGATAAATACCTTTTTGAAATCAATCAGTGAAGGGTCTTTATCACGTTCTTCCATGTCTTCGCCTTCATTAAACGGACGACCATCGACTACGAAAATCCGTAAATTTAGACCAATTTGGGGTGCTGCCAAACCAACACCTTTGGCATTATACATGGTCTCGAACATATCTTCCGAGAGTTTTTTTACATCGTAAGATTTGTCTATATCAACGGTTACTTTTCTTAAAACGGGGTCTCCGTATGCGACTATGGGGTAAATCATTGGTTGGTTAATTGGAAATTGGTTATTGAAAATTGGTATTTCAAATAACATAACGTCTAAATTTTATACAAAATTAAGTAAAAAATCTTGAAAATGTGGTACGGAATAGCCTAAGAACGTATAAATGATAACGGTTAAAATGGACAGTTCATCTGATAAATTTGAAGTAGGGACGAATAGCATTCGTCTGCTGCCTTGAATAGGCACATTGGACGAATGCTATTCGTCCCTACATTAGTTATGTCGCTAAAACTGTCAGTGAACTAATGTACACAAAGCCCGACTTGTTGCAATTCAAGTAAAATTAGAGTATTATTACATTTACAAAATTAACCAAACCGCAAAGTGGCTAAAAAGATTACTGACTACGATTTTTCCTTACCAATTATTGAGGCTCAGGATGAGTACAAAACATTATCTGGTGGCAGAAATAAACCATTATTGTTTCGTGGTGTTTGTCAGAATACATACCAAAAGGGTGACTATGTTGTAAAATTCAGAAATAGTAAAGAGATGAGTAATGAGGCTTCTGCCCGTGAATTATTAGCATCTTTTATTGCATTACAATTAGGGTTATTAATTCCACCTCCTGTATTGGTTAATATTAGCTATGGTTTTGTGCAGACTATCAAAGGGAAAGAGTCTTATGTTGATGCTAACAACAGTATTGGTATAAATTTTGGGTGTAAATTTGTATCAGGAAATATTGATATAATTCATAATCAAGCCCTTACGGAAATTCAAAAGAGTCAAGCGAGTCAAATTTTTCCATTTGATGTTTTTATCAGTAATTCTGATCGTAGGGTTGATAAGCCCAATCTTTTGATGGATGATGGGGGCAATATTTTTATTTTTGACCATGAATTAGCATTTGGGTTTGTTTTCGACATATTCAAAAATAAAACACCTTGGGAGTTTCGTCCACAGGATAAAGATTGGATTAAAAACCATTTTTTTTACTCATATCTTAAAAATAAGTTTCCTGACTTTTCAATTTTAGTCAATAAACTAACACAATTGGATGATAGTTTTTGGGATAAGGCATTTGCATTGATTCCAAAAGAATGGCAGACGGAACAATTAGATGAAATTAAAAACTATTGCCACTCGTTAATTGCTAACAAAGACTTATTTTTGCAAGAACTAAAAAACGTTTTATTCAAATGAAAACTTACCAATATCAAATAATTCGCTATACGCACGACCTTATTACGGGCGAATTTGTGAATGTAGGGGTGGTTGTTTTTGAACCGCAAACGGGCTACTTAAAATCTAAATTTACTAATAAGTTTGGTAGAATTACTCAATTCTATTCAGGTGTAAATGGGCATCTAATTTTGAATTCCTTAAAAGCATTTGAAAGTGAAGTCAAAAGAATCTCCCGACAACTACACGAATTATTCAGAAATGATTTTAAGACGATTGATGAAATAACCAACGGGATTTTACCAAAAAATGATAGTTCTTTACAATGCACAGAAATATCTTATGCCCTTGATGTTAATTTAGAAGTTGCTTTGGAAGACTTATTTGAAAGATTAGTGGATAGATATAACCAAGAAAGTTCCTCTGATACGCTCGCTGACAAGGAAGTTTGGAAGTCTGTGTATAAGCAATATTTTGATAAATATGGTGTTACATCTCATCTCAAACATCATTCAATTACGACTCAGAACGATATTTTTGAATTTGATAAGGCATGGAAAAATGGAGATTGGAATTGTTTTCAATCGCTATCATTAGACCTAAAAAATACCAGTTCCATCAAGGATAAAGTCTATAAATGGGTAGGAAAATTGAATGAGTTAGAGACCGCCTCGGAGCGTATAAACGTCTATTTCTTAACGGTTTATCCTGAAAAAGAAAGTTTGCAAAGGTTTATTAAAGACACGTTGAGCAATAGTAGTTTTCACGATTATTTGAGTGTTTCAATCATCAATGCAAATGAAGCGGAATCCTTTGCGAAAAAGGTTCAGACTGAGATTGTGGGGCATTTGTCGGAGGGGAAGATTTGAGGAAATGTTATTGATGTAAAAAATTGTTTTTTAAGCCCAAATAGGTGCAGAGCACCAGAATATTTGTAGTACTCGTAATAAGATAGTCCCAAAGGTACAGAGTACCGAAATATCATACTTATTGAATATTTCGGTACTCTGTACCTTTGGGACTTCGATTTTCAAATTATTACTACAAATATTTTGGTACTCTGTACCTATTCAACTCAACAATTACTCCCTAAACAATCGCCTGACGAACCCTCACTAATTTCTCCAAAAGCCTCTCCAATTGGTCAAGAGGCAACATATTTGCTCCGTCCGACTTGGCAATTGACGGATTTGGATGGGTTTCGATAAACAACCCTTCTGCCCCAACTACAATGGCTGCCTTTGCAATCGTCTCAATCATTTTGGGATTTCCACCTGTCACGCCTGAGCTTTGGTTTGGGCGTTGTAGCGAGTGCGTGCAGTCCATCACCACGGGTACGCCATGTGCTTGCATTTCGGGAATATTTCTGTAATCAACCACCAAATCTCCGTAGCCAAACGAGTTTCCTCTGTCGGTCAAGAATACTTGTGCCGATGGGTTTTCGTGAAGCACTTTTTCTACGGCAAATTTCATCGAAACGCCCGCCATGAATTGTCCTTTTTTGATATTTACGGCTTTGCCGGTTTGAGCCGCCGCAGCCAATAAATCCGTCTGACGGCACAGGAAGGCAGGAATTTGTAGAACATCTACATATTTTGCAGCCATTGCCGACTCTTGTGATTCGTGAATATCCGTTACCGTTGGGAGGTCGTAATATTCTCCGACATCCTTCAAAATTTCTAAGGCAGTGATGTCTCCGATACCTGTAAATGAGTCTAATTTCGTACGATTTGCCTTGCGATATGAGCCTTTAAAAATATACGGAATCCCGAATTGGTCGGTAATAGTTTTAATTTTTTCAGCAATTTCAAAAGCCAAATCACGGCTCTCAATCGCACAACTTCCTGCCATGAGGAAGAAATTATTTTTGTCTGTATTTTTTAGTTTTGGGATGTTCATGTTTTATTAATGACAGATAGCGTCTAAATCACAAGTGTCTGTTTGTGAGTCGTTTGACAAGTATTTGCGTATTTTATTTTGAGGAATTTTATTAGACTTAGATGTGCCTTTATACAGGGAAGAAGATGAATATAAGACAGGTATAAATTCAGGTTTTACATCTCCGAAGTCATCTTTAAATTTTCTCTGAGCTGTTTCAACTAAAAAATTAGCAAAAACTTTACCCGCCTCAATTTGGTCTGCACTATTTCTTTTATTACCTGATTTTAGATTACAAATGACAACAAACAATCTATCCTTTTTTACATAAAAAAGAAGAAAATCAGCCATACTTTTTAACCCTGAAATATCATTCAAAAATGGAAATTTATCCCCTATTTTTATTCCATTTTTCTTGGGTTCTTTGTCAAATTTATAAACCAAAACATCATCACTTTTTGAGAATTTTGCTTTGTTACATTTGGCAGAACTATTCTCTTCTTTCAATTCAAAAATATTCCCCGAAACCTTTTCTCTATACCCCGAAAAGATTATTTCTTCAATACGTTGTAAAATCATGGTTAGTCAAAAAGGGTAAAGTAAATCTCTTCCGAGGCATTATTTAATTCATTAATTACTGCATCAATTGTGCTTACTTCAAAGCCAACTTCGGTTACTTCAAGCGATATATTTTTATTATTATCAAAAAGATACGCTCCAACTCTTTGATAATCAATTAGTTGTTTTTCTTCATATCCATATTTATTAGCTAAATATTCAGCTTTTTCACCGCCTGATTTTAGCATGATAAGGTTATTCAATTCACGAATGATATAATCACTGTGGGTACTAATCATTACTTTAAAACCTTGATTAATAATTTCTCCAAAAAGCCTTGCAACCTTTCGTTGATTGTCTGGATGAAGGTTTAATTCGGGTTCATCAATGATTATAAAATCACCTTTTTTAGCTAAATGTCGGAAATAAATTACCAAATTTGAAAGTGACTTTACAATTGAACCTGAGAGGTTCATACTTAGATTTTTTACTTTCGATTTATTAGGACTATACTGAACCTCCCCATACTTTGAAATATTAATTTTACCGTCCAAGAGTACCTCTTCCATTTTATCTGCCAAGAAGGAGTATTCACTTTTATTGCGAGAAATATTAGCCAAATCTTCGGAAATTGCTAAACTATCACGGATAGGTAACGGGTAGCGTTGAAGTTTCCCTAACAATTGGTTTGCATCACCATTTTGGGAATCTCTTAATTCTAATAATTGATCTACTATATTATTTCTTTTGATGGAGAGTTCTTTGCTAAAAATATTGATGGCACTTCTTTCTGCGGTATTTATAAAGAGATTATTAAAATAGAAATTCATAGTTCTATTAAAAATACTTCCTAATGACTCATTTACCGCTTTAATTGGTGAAAATTCTGTCGTATATTTAAAGGGCATCTTTCCTATATCGAACTTAATTAAGTCGTCACCTTCGTCTTTTAAGAATCCATTTATATTAATTGATGTATCAGCAAGAAATTGAGATAAGGCTTTATTGTCCAAAAGTATTTGAATATCAGATTCTTTAAAATCACCAGAAGTAAAAATATTAGTTAATATTTTTGATGTATCTTTTGATATAGTTTTAGTAATAGATTCAATAACACCATTAATAAATTCGATGACATTAAGAGATTCAAAATTAGGAATTAACTTAGAGCTAAGCGTATGGTCTTCTAATAAAATTGAATTAGACTTCAACAAATCACAAACCCCATAAACCGTATAAGCCGCATACGTTTTACCCGTATTATTTGGACCAGCGAGAATTATTAAATCTTTCGATAAATCTATTTCCGCTTGTTTGAGAGTACCTATATTTTTTAGTTTTAACTTCATAATGGCAATTTATATAAAATTAACCTCCGCACTCAAAGAAATTCCAAATTTCTCCAAAACAGAAGCCTGTACTTTTGCTGATAATGCTTTAATTTGTTCGCCCGTTCCTCCGCCATAATTTACTAAAACCAAGGCTTGGCGAGCGTGAACGCCTATTTGTCCGTCTCTAAATCCTTTCCAACCTGCCTGTTCGATTAGCCAACCTGCGGGGACTTTTACGGTTGTTTCGTTGATGGGATAACTTGGAATGTTCTCAAATCGTGCTTTCAAATCTTCATATTGCACCTTCGGGATTTCTGGGTTTTTGAAGAAACTTCCTGAGTTGCCAATTTCGGCAGGGTCGGGCAATTTGCTTTTTCTGATGCTAATAACGGCATCACTTACTGCCTTGATACTCAATGATTTAACGCCCATTTCTTCTAACGTTTTCTGAATATCGCCGTAAGCCACTTTATAAACGGGTACTTTATTTAATTTGAAAGTTACGGAAGTGATAACATATTTTCCTTTGAATTGATGCTTGAAAACACTTTCACGGTAACCAAAATGACAATCCGACAATTTGAAAGTTTCGATTTCGAGGGTTTCCAGATTCAGGGCTTGTAATTCCTCAAAAATATCTTTTATCTCCACGCCATATGCTCCAATGTTTTGCATTGGGGCAGCTCCCACCGTTCCTGGAATGAGAGACAGATTTTCCATACCAGCGTATTGATTTTCAACACAATACATCACTAATTCGTGCCAAACTTCGCCCGCACCCGCTTGTATATGTATGTGGGAATTGTCTTCAAAAACTTTATGAATGCCTTTCAGATTAATTTTTACGACTAATCCTTCATAATTTTTTGTGAGTAAAATATTACTTCCTCCACCCAAAAATAATTTATCAATCGACTGATAATCAGGATTTTGAAGAATAGATTTTAGTTCTTCTACGGAATTAATTTCTACGAAAAAACGAGCCGTAGCTTCTAATCTGAAGGTATTGTATGGTTTTAGGGATATGTTTTGTTGTATGGTCATTCTTTTCAATGAGTGAATGAGTGATTGAGTGAATGAAAGAATAAAAATGCTACTTAAAAACATTCCCTCATTCTTTCATTCACTCATTCTATCATTAAAATAAGCAAAAGCAAAGTTACAATTAGCAAAGGGTATTTCAAGTATTTAACAAAAATTGTATCTTTGGGAATTAATGACTATCACTAAAATCCATGAAAAAATATAATCCTTTTGTTTTATCAATCTTATGGCTTTGTATCAATGCCTGTGCTACTTCGACTGTCGTCAAAAGTGGCGGGAATAGTTCGGGTACGACTACGACTTCATCGGGTGGAAACACCTCCACAACTACGAATCAATCTCCTTCAAAAAAGAATGATAAAGTCTATGAAGAAGACTTGTCTCAATATCGCCCGAGGTTCAAAGCTGTCAATGAAGTAAGTACACAATCCTCTGAATCACAGCCAGTTCAGGCTTCAAAATCTGTTATTTCGGACTCACCTTTACACGTAAATAAACGTCTGGATGCAGTCTTAGACACGATTGCAATGAGGAATAAAGCGGTGAAGTTTACCAATGGATTTCGTATTCAGATATACGTGGGCAATGACCGTAAGGCGGCAGATGATGCCAAAATTTATACGTATCAAAAATACCCCGAAATATTCCCCTATTTGAGTTTCCAACAACCAATTTATAAAGTAAAAGTTGGTGATTTCTTAAATAGAATGGATGCAGAACGATATTTTTCTGATATTAAAGAAACCTATCCTTCCGCTATGATTTTGCCTGATAGAGTGGAGATTAAGAAGGGGATAATGGTGAAGTAAAGTATTGAAAAAAAACCATAAAACTATGATAAATAAGACCATCAAAGACGCACAAACTGCCGTGGCGGATATTCCAGACAATGCAACCTTAATGTTGGGAGGATTTGGCTTGTGTGGCATTCCTGAAAACTTGATTAGTGCCTTATTGCAATCGGGCATAAAAAACTTAACCTGCATTTCTAATAATGCGGGCGTTGATGATTTCGGGATTGGGCTTATGCTCAAAACTCGACAAGTCAAAAAGATGATTTCTTCGTATGTGGGTGAAAATCAAGAGTTTGAACGCCAATTATTGTCGGGCGAATTAGAAGTTGAACTCATCCCGCAAGGGACACTCGCCGAGCGTATTCGGGCGGGAGGTGCGGGTATTCCTGCCTTTTTTACCCCTGCGGGCATCGGTACGGAAGTGGCAGAAGGTAAAGAAATTCGAGAATTCGATGGTAAAAAATATTTATTAGAATCATGGCTCAGGGCGGATTTTAGTTTGATTAAAGCATGGAAAGGTGATACGGCGGGCAATCTCGTTTTTAAAGGAACAGCCCGAAATTTTAGCCCAATGATGGCTGCCGCAGGGAAAATTTGTATTGCAGAAGTAGAAGAACTCGTACCCGCAGGAATGTTAAATCCTAACGAAATTCACGTCCCAGGCATTTACGTTCAACGAATTTTTGAAGGAAAAAATTATGAAAAAAGAATTGAGCAAAAGACTATTTCAAAACCTGTCGTTAAAAATAATTTGATTGAAGATAAGCCTAAATTGGGCGTTGGTTTAGATAAAAATCAAATTGCCAAGAGGATTTCGCAAGAACTAAAAGATGGTTATTACGTCAATCTGGGCATTGGAATACCTACTTTGGTGGCAAATTATATTCCCAAAAACATCAATGTTGTCCTGCAATCCGAAAATGGTCTTTTGGGCATTGGACCATTCCCCGATGAAGAAAATGTTGATGCTGATTTGATAAATGCAGGTAAGCAAACTATCACGATGCAAGCGGGTTCATCCTTGTTTAGTTCTGCCGAGAGTTTTGCGATGATTAGAGGCGAACACGTTGATTTGACGATTTTAGGAGCAATGGAGGTCTCCGAAAATGGCGATATTGCCAACTGGAAAATCCCAGGCAAGATGGTGAAAGGCATGGGCGGAGCAATGGATTTAGTGGCTTCTGCCAAAAATATCATCGTAGCGATGCAACACGTCAGCAAAGACGGGAAGTCTAAGTTGCTGAAAACCTGCACTTTACCCATTACAGGAATTAATTGTGTCAAAAAAATTGTAACCGAATTGGCAGTTTTGGAGGTCTTGCCCGAAGGAGGTTTTAAATTATTAGAAACCGCCCCAGGTATCACGGTCGAGGATGTGAAAAAAGCTACGGAGGGGAAATTGATTATTGAGGGAGAGATTCCTAAAATGGAACTTAGAGGGTTAGAGGATTAGAGAAAAATAAGATTCATAAGTAGTCGAATGTAATTAAAAGACGTTCATTTATTATAGATTATCGGTTGCTACAAAAAAACTTTGTTTAAATAGAATGAGCTATTTATCTCTAATTCTCTAAACTTTTAATTTTATTTTTTAACTTAACAACTAAAACTAACCATGCACAACATCGGACTTTACATTCTCTCATTTTTCTTTACGGCAGCGGGTATTTACCATTTTGTAAAACCCAAATTTTACCTTTACATGATGCCTCCATACATTCCCAATCATAAATTGATGGTTTGGTTGAGCGGTGTTATGGAGGTTATTTGTGGCATTGGTTTATTGTTTTCAGCTACTCAATCACTCTCCGCCTGGGGAATAATTGCAATGTTGATAATATTCTTCACAGTTCATATTTTTATGCTTACTTCTGATAAATTTCATAAGTTTCCCAAGGCACTTCTTTGGGGGCGAATTCCCTTGCAGTTTGCGTTTATTTATTGGGCATACCTTTACGTATAAGCTTCTAATTATCAGCAATATATTACTATAAAAGTCTATTAATCAGCAATATAATGCTGATTAATAGACTTTTGCACGTTTTTACTTTCTAATTAGCCAACTTATTTTTAAATTGTATAAGTATTGAAAATATCACTTTATCAAATTTTTTATGAAACACTTTTTACGTATTCTGGGAATAGTTCTGTTATTATCCAACGGACTATTTGCCCAAGAACAAACCATTAATGGAAAAATTACTGATGACAAAGGGGAAACTCTCCCAGGAGTGAGCATCAGTGTGCAAGGGACAACCAAAGGAACAACCTCGGATGTAAACGGTAAGTTTTCCATCAAAGCATCAACTGGTAATACTTTGGTTTTTACGTATGTGGGTATGGTTACTCAGAAGATAAATCTGACGAAAATAACCACCCTGAATGTAATACTCAAACAAGATGCTTCTGAATTAGAGGAGGTTACCGTTACGACGGCTTTTGGTTTAGATAAAAATAAACGTTCTTTGGGTTATGCCACTCAAACTGTTAGTGGTGATGATATTGCGGAGTCAGGGCGTGAAAATATCTTTAATGCCCTACAATCAAGAGTAGCTGGTGCAACCATCAATGCCACCTCGGGAGCTCCTGGGGCATCTTCTGCCATTGTACTTCGTGGTTTCAATTCGTTGAGTGGTAATAATTCACCCTTGATTGTGATTGACGGTTTGCCCATCAATAACTCCACTCTGAATCAAGGACAATTAGCCACGGGAGGGTCTAATAGAGACAATGACTTCTCTAATCGCTTGGCGGATATTAATCCCAACGATATTGAAAGTCTGACTGTATTGAAAGGTCCAGAAGCCACTTCACTCTATGGAATTGATGCTGGTAGTGGAGCGATTATCATCAAAACCAAAAAAGGACAGGCGGGTAAACCCAAAATTTCATACAACAATTCTTTCAGAGTTGACCAAAATTATTTGTTCCCAGAAGCTACTCAAACGGTTTATGGTACAGGAAATCAAGGTTTTTCTACCACAACTCGTTCACTTTTTGGACCAAAAATTCCCGCAGGTACGCCCGTGTATGATAATTTAAGAAATTTCTTTCAAGATGCTTTGTCTGCCCAACACAATTTGTCTGTTAACGGGGGTAAAGACCGTTTTACTTACCGTGCTTCTTTGGGAACGCTTAATCAAAAAGGGACAGTTCCAAATACTTCGGCAGATAGATATAATGGTAAATTGACTTTGGGGTATTCATCTCTAAATAAAAAATTAGATGTATCATTATCAGGCACTTATACTGAGAGTAAAAATGTCAAGGCAATAAAAGGAGCAATTGGTAATAGTTTAACGGATGGAGGGTATATGGTAGGACTTCTATCTTGGCCCGTTACTGATGATGCAAGTGTTTATGAAAAATCTTCTGATGTTCGCCGTAGATTTTTTGATAGCGATAACTTTGCTGAATCCGATAACCCTTACTGGACTGTCAATAAAAATAAAAGTGAAGATGTCACTTACAGAAGAATTTATAATCTCTCAATTACTTACAAACCTTTAGATTGGCTTACTTTGATAGCAAAAGGAAGCCGAGATGGATATAATCAAAGCGGGTATTCGTTCTTTCATCCAAGTTCTAACGCATTCTTTAATGTTGGCGGACAATTGGAAGAATATACCCAAGATTTTCGTGGATTGAGTGGTGTATTCATTGTGGGGGCAAGTAAAAAAATTAACTCAAAAATCAGCATGGATTTGAGAGTTGGAACAGCAGTTGATGATTTTAAAACCGAGACTTTCTCTAAGCGTGGACAAGGTCTGGTAAAACAAGTTGTAGGAAACTCACTATATCTTCCAGAATTTAGAACCATTAATCCTGCCACATATTTGGATAGTCGTTCATTGGGACGAGATACCCTGACGCTCAGACGTTTACAAGGCGTTTTTGGTGAATATGTTTTGAGTTATGACAAATGGCTAACGCTAACCGTTACGGGACGTAATGACTGGACTTCAACGCTTCCAGAAAATGCTCGTTCGTTTTTCTATCCAGCCACCAGTTTGGCTTTTATATTTAGTGATTTAATGCCTAAGAGCAAAGTCTTTACGTATGGTAAGTTGCGTGCTTCGGTTGCTCAAACTGCCAAAGATATTTCGCCTTATGGTTCACAATCAGTTTATGCAAAACAATTAACAAGTGGTTTGGGCTATGGATATGGTTTTACGAATAATAACCCATTCATCGTTCCTGAACGCCAAAGCACTTATGAAATTGGAACTGAATTGAAATTCTTTAAGGGTAGATTAGGAATTGATGCCGCCTATTATAACACTAAAAATATCGGTCAAATCGTGCGTGGTGTGCGTTTAAGCTACGGTTCGGGCTTTATTTTATCAACCCTCAATGTTGCTGATACTCGCAATGAAGGTGTTGAACTTATTGTTACTGGTCAGCCAATTGTTTCTAAAAACTTGGTTTGGAACACTACTTTCAACTTTGCTTCAACTAAAAATGAGGTATTAAACTTACCCTCAAATATTCCCGAATATTATAATTCAGATACTTTCGTGAGTGGTTTCAGAAATGGTTTGATTCCAGGAGGCTCAACTACATCAATCACGGGACAAGATTATCTTCGTAACACAAAGGGGCAAATTTTAATTGACCCAGGCACAGGAAACCCATTGGTAAATCCAAATTATCAGAAAATTGGAGAACGTAATCCTGATTTTACGTTGGGCGTAAATAACAGTTTTAGTATCTACGGAAAGTTCAATTTTTCTTTTCTGTTAGATATTAGAAAGGGCGGAGATATTATGAACGGAACGGCTTATGCTCGTACTCTGGTAGGACATACCGCCATCACACTTAACCGTGAAAAAGCTCAAATTGTACCAGGTGTATTGAACGATGGTTTACAAGAAACTGACAAGCCAACGGTGAATACTATTCAAATATTCCCTCAATCAACTACCTACTACCAAGACGGAAGAATCTATCCCGTAAATTTCATGGAGAGAGGCGTTAATTGGCTTCGTTTACGTCAGCTATCATTAAGTTATTCACTTCCAAAAAGTTTCTTGAGCGGAATTGGATTTGAAAATGCCAGTGTGTTTGTTAATGGAACAGATTTGTTCATTTTAACGAATTATTCAGGAGCAGACCCAACTGCAACTAATTCAAATAACGCTTCAACGCAGGGAATTGGTGGTTTTGGTATCGACTGGTTTTCAACCTCAATTCCACGTGGATTTTCAGCGGGTATCAGAGTTGATTTCAAAGTAAAGTAATCAAGTTCATTAACAGACATTAAGAAAATGAAAAAAATATTCATATTATCAATTTTGGCATTCAGTACGTTTTCATGTAAAAACTATATTGAAGAAGCCTTCAAAAATCCGAATGCACCAACAGAAGTTGCCCCTTCGGAAGCCCTCCCCGCACTGTTTGCCAATATGGCAGGTGGAATTCAGTTTGATTCTCGCTTCACAGGAAGATACGTTCAGTATTGGACAATTACTTCAAATAGTGGCTCTTGGGATAGACAAGGCTACGACCCTAATTCCGACAATGGAGGCGAGAAGTGGAGAATGCACTATTGGTTGTTGGGGCAAAATGTAAACAACATGATTCGTGATGCTCGCAAAGAAAACAAGCCCGAGTATGTAGGTGCTGGGTATGCCATTTTTGCTTGGAGTTGGTTGAATTTGACAGATTACCATGGGGACGTTATTTTAAGACAAGCCTTTGATACTGAAAGACTTACTTTTGAGTACGACTCACAGGAAGACGTTTACAAGTATGTAGCTGTACTTTGTGATTCGGCTGAAAATAATTTAAAAAGAGCCTCATCAAAACAAATATCAGCCGATTTTATTAATGCTGATAAATGGTTTTATGGGGGTAATATGACGAAATGGCAAAAGTTTGTCAATGGAGTTCGGGCAAAATTAGCTCACCGTTATTCTTTGAAAAGTACTTACAAACCCGATGATGTTATCAAAAATGTAGATGCATCAATTGCAAGTTTAGACGATGAAGCGATGGTGCAGTATAATAATGGTGCTGCATCTTCAAGTGATGCTAATTTCTTTGGACCTCGCCGTGCAAATATGCCCCTTTACCGTCAATCAGATTACGTAATTCGTTTAATGGACGGAACGGTTTACACAGGAGTAAAAGACCCACGAATGGCGTATCTTTTTAAACCCAGTGACGATGGAGTTTTTAGAGGTATTACTATGAATTTAGGAGAGAGCACTACTTTGCCAGCCAACAGGAAAACATACAATTTCTTTGGATTAGCAACAAATGCCGCCCCAGTTGGAGGACCCGATGCTAATTCACGAAGTTTTTTTAAGAATAATGCAAAATTCCCAATTATGACTTTGGCTGAATTACAATTTATCAAATCGGAAGCAGCTTTTTTGAAAGGTGATAAAAACTTAGCGTACACAGCTTTTCAGGCGGGGATCAAAGCTAATTTTGATATGTTCACAAGAAACTATACAGGTTACAAAGATTTTACTCCTGCCGAAGTGAGTGCTTACATCACAGCAGTAAGCCCAAAAATTGCCAGTGAATTAACCATCAAGGATATCATGGTTCAAAAATATTTGGCATTATGGGGTTATGGTTTTGAAGAAACTTGGGTGGACTTACGTCGCTATCAATACAGTCCAGACGTATATCCAACTTGGACTTTGGCAACATATTATCCCGATAATTTGAGCAAGAATGTTTACCGTGTACGTCCAAGATACAATTCTGAATATCTTTGGAATGTGGAGGCACTGAAAAAAGTGAAAGGACTTGATGCAGATTACCATACAATTCCAACGTTTTTTGCCATAAAAAATTAACATAAAACAGACTTATCAAAATGAAATATATATCAATTATTGTTTTAACATTACTTTTTGCAGGATTATTTTCTTGTGAAAAAAATCTTATCGAAGCCAATCAGATATGGCAATTTGCCGACCCATTGAAGGCAAATTTAAAAGTAATAAATACGTACACTTCCAATATTCCAGCAGGAGCTCCTGGTGTGGGCGTTACTCGCTTTTATGTATATCAAGATTTGGATAAACTCAACGGAAACGCTTTATCTTCGCCTGGTTCTTGGCCTGGGTCAGCTACGTATGCCTCTGTCAAGCCAGGTACAACAGCTTTCAATTTGATTTTAGACAGAAGAGTGGGTAATGATTACGGAAAACCTGTAAAAGGTGACACCGCTTTTTCTGATAGAGCAAGTATAGAAGCAGGTAAATATTATAGTATGTTTATGATTGGTGAGGCTCCAAAACAATCAATATGGACGATTGAAGATAAATTAGTTGAACCACAAGAAAACTTTTATGCAGCTCGTTTTATCAATTTAGTGGTTTCGACAACTCCCAAGCCAGTTGATGTCTATTCTCGAAGAGAGAAAAAAAATTTAGCGACTAACTTGGCATTTAAGACAAGTACAGAATTTGTAAATATTCCAGTATCTACAATTGCTGATACCCTGGACGTTAGAGACACGGGAACTACAAAAATTTTGTACAGTGCCGTCAATTTCAATCCTGCCAGTAGGCGATCTTATACTTTTTACACCTACGGAAAAACAGGATTCGCTGCTGAGAGATTAAATTCTTATATTAATAAATAAGTACTTTATATTATGTAAAAAACGTTGTCCTTCAAAAGGCAACGTTTTTTATGTCTAAAAAATAAAAATGTTATGCTTGCATACTATTTTATTTGTAACTATTTTTACAAAAAATTGTATGCAAGCATAACAATTTTATAATCAAAGGGTTAATATAAAAAAACTCAAAACAATGGCACAACAATATTCACGTCGTAACCTCGACTTCATGTTAAAGGAAGTTCTCAACGTAGGAGAATTGACTAAATACCCTTATTTCCAAGACTATACGCCCGATATGTTCGATATGGTATTGGATGCTAATGAGGAAATTGCTGAAAAAATATTACGTCCCGCTTATGTTTCATCTGACAGAAATCAGCCTGAATTGGTGAACGGACAAGTGAAAGTGCATCCTGCTGTAAAGGATTATGTGAAAGCGATGGGTGATGCTGGTATGATTGGGTCGATGTTTAAATACGAACATGGCGGACAACAATTGCCAACAACCGTCGGTGCTGCTGCTGAGATGATTCGTGGGTCGGCTCACAATTCTTTTGTAATGTTTACGGGTTTGACTGCGGGTTCGGCTCACTTGATTTTATCATTCGGTTCAGAGGAATTGAAAGAAAAATACGCTACCAAAATGGTGGATGGTACGTGGACGGGAACAATGTGTTTGACAGAACCACAAGCGGGTAGTTCATTGTCGGACGTTGTAACAACTGCCTCTCCACAAGCGGATGGAACGTTTAAAATTAAAGGTCAAAAAGTGTTCATATCGGCAGGAGACCATGATATTGCCGATAATATTGTCCACTTGGTTTTGGCTCGTATTGATGGTGCTCCACTCGGAACGAAGGGTATTTCTTTGTTCGTTGTTCCTAAATTCAGAGATAACGGAAGTGGCTCATACACAGAGGATAACGACGTAATCTCAACGGGTATTTATCACAAAATGGGTCAAAAAGCAACGCCAGCGATGCACTTGACTTTTGGAGATAAGGATAATTCGGTTGGATATTTAGTAGGTCAGCCAAATCAAGGTTTGAAGTATATGTTCCAAATGATGAACGAAGCTCGTCTGGGCGTTGGTATGGGTGGAACATACATTGCATCAGCTGCTTATTATGCTTCATTGGAATACGCAAAAGAGCGTCCACAAGGAAGGCGTTTGAATAATAAAAACTTAGAAGAAGGGCAAACTTTCATCATCAATCACCCAGACGTAAAACGGATGCTTTTATTCCAAAAAGCCATCGTGGAGGGTTCTTTGGGGCTTTTGATGGAATGTTATATGTGGGAAGACATGATAAATGCTTTGGGGCGTGATTCAGAAGAAGCTAAACCGTATCAACTAATGTTGGATATGATGACCACAGTTGCTAAAACATATCCTTCTGAAATGGGTATCAAATCAGTAAACGAAGGTTTACAGGTTTTTGGTGGCTATGGTTATACCGAAGATTTCCCATTAGAACAAATGGCTCGTGATATTCGTATTATGTCTATTTACGAAGGTACAACGGGGATTCACTCATTGAATTTGTTGGGTCGTGGAATCACTGCCAACGGTGGGAAAGGTCCTCAATTGTTGTTTGCAGAGGTAATAAAAACCATCGAAGAATCAAAAACGCACGATGATTTAAAACCTTATGCTGAGAAATTGGAGAAGGAATTAGGTCGTTTACAAAAAGTTACGATGCACCTTTTGGGAATTGCTGCCAAAGGAGACAACGAAGTTTTCTTAGCGGATGCAAATCTCTATATGGATATGTTCGGAATCATAACGGTTGCTTGGATATGGTTAAAGCAAGGAATTGTGGCTAAAAATGCCTTAGTAACAAATAGTTTTGAAGGAGACGAATTAGCATTTTATGAGTCAAAAATCCATACCATGAAGTTCTTTTTCCATTATGAATTAATTAAAACATTGAGTTTAGCCGCTCGTTTGTTAGATACAGAAGTATTAACTATTAACAAAGAATATGAGCTTGCAGTATAGCTTTTTTGAAATTACAAACACATCAATCAAACTAAAAGTCCTTGCCTTCGGGTGAGGATTTTTTTGTTTACAGAATTTTCTATAACTTGTTACTTCAATCAGTTCTTCAAATAAGTATGCAGTAAAACAGTAGTAAGTATGCAGTAAATAAAACACTAAGTTGTTCTTAAAATATAGTCTGAATTATAAAATTGCCTACTGCCTACTAATAACTGCCTACTAAAAAACTCCACATTTTATGTTAAAAAAATTACTAACAATTACACTTTCTCTGGTTTTGAGTTCTCCGATTTTTAGCCAAAACTCACCCATTATTTCTTCACAAGTTCGCTCATTGGCTCAGCAAATCACTTCGGGAAAATCTACCGACTCGCTGAAAGTTCGGGCGATTTATGAATGGGTCGCCAAGAACATTGATTATGATGTGCCTTTGCTTCAAAAAATGAATAAAAAATCTATTGAGGAGTTTATTCAATTACAACAAAGTTCGGCAGTTTTGTCTTCCAAAAAAGCCGTTTGCATGGGCTATTCCATTCTTTTCAAGGAACTTTGCGAAGCCTCAAACATTACCGCTGAGTTTTTGGCGGGATATAGCAAAGGTCTCGACCCCGAAACTGGTAAACTCAAACTCTCGGATGTATTACACGCTTGGAATGCCGTGAAGGTCAATAAAAATTGGTATCTCGTTGATTTAACTTGGAGTGCAGGGCAAGTAGATGAAAAACAAGGTCGTTTTGTGAAGGCATTTAATGAAAAATATTATTTGTCGGATAACAAAAAGTTCGTGAATGACCACTTACCTTTTGACCCCATCTGGCAATTGTCCAATCAACCACTTTCTGTGCGTGAGTTTAGATTGTACCAAGGTTTTCCGCCTTCACGTACCAATCCGCCCACCATCAGTTTTATGGACACATTGCAAGTATATGAAAAGCAAGATTATGAAACAAAACGCTTGAATTCGTACCGTAGAGCCTTAATTTTTGACAGAGGGAATGACGAAGCTAAGGCAGCATTGGGTTATCATTATTCAAATTTAGCCCTCAAATCCTTAGAAGATTTCAATAAAATCATTAAGTCGTCAGTGAATGTCCATACGCCCGAAGCCGAGAAAATGGCAATTGCCAAAAAAGAAGAAATGTATAATTTATTGAAAGGGGCAGAGAAAAATTTGCGTTTGGCAAGATACAATTATATCCAAATTCCAGCCAATTCAAAATTTGCCGATGTAGCCCAAGGCAACAAAGAAGCAACAGAACAAAACCAAGGATTTATCGCCCAAAGCCGTACTTTCTTGGCGGATTATTTTAAGAATGTTGGGAAGTAGGGAGTTGGTTACTGGTTATTTGTTACTGGTTTATTAGTTTTGAGTCATATTCTAAGCTGAGAGGAGCTTAAAACTAATAAACAATAACTGATAACCAGTAACTATTTTACAACCGTTCCCCGGCCGTCACCGCCACATTCAAAGTATTCTCCGCAGGTGGTACAGGACACGTAAACGTATGATTATAAGCACAATACGGATGATAAGCACGGTTAAAATCTATCGAAATTTGATTCCCATTCACTTCATCAACCCCAAAATCAAGATAACGACCAGCTCCGTAAGATTCCTTGCCAGAAGTCAAATCTTTGAAGGGCAAAAACAAATTTCCTTCGGGCGTTTTGAAGATTTTTAAGAGATATTTTACCCCTTCAAGCTCAAAACTGACATTTCCATAAGCCTCATATTCTTCTACTTCTCCATCTGTCATTGAAATATTTATCGTTTGTCCAGAAGTTACACGGTCAATTTTGCCTGTGATTTTATAGGCTGGGTCAACCTCAAAATATTTCAAGCCCACAAACTTTACTTTGTCTTCAATCGGTGAAGCTGTGTCTTTTTTTAGATAAGTATCTTTATCACTTCGTAAATTTTTAATTGCTGTAAAATATTCATTATCAATGTTTTGTGACGGTTTTATTGATTCATTTCCAACAAATGAATACGCAATGATGGCAATAATAACTGCCAAAACTGAGAGGACGAAAAATTTATTTTTGAACATATTTTTTTGATTTTGTAATAGCTAAATTTGACTTTCCTAACCTCACCCCCAGCCCCTCTCCTTCTGAGAGTGGAGCATTGGACCATAGAACTCCCCTCTCAGCAGGAGAGGGGCTGGGGGTGAGGTTATTAGGCTAATTACTGCTCATCCCCCGCCTGTTCCTCATTCACCTTTTTACGTTCTCTTTGCTCAGTCGGATTCTTTAATTTTTTGTAGAGACGATACTGGACTCCGAGCATCATAAATCGGGTTTCATTTTTCTTGAAATTAACAGAATTAAATCCTAAACCGTCCGTAAAAATGGTTTGTTCTTGTGTATTAAAAATATCGTTAATTCTCAAATTTACAGATAATTTACCTTTCAAAGCATCGTATTTTGCTCCCAAGTCTGATGTATAAATGGTGCTAACTTTACCTTGTGGCGTGAGTAAGGGCGAACGATAATTAGTCGAAAACTGAATGGCTAAATTCTTAGTCACTTTTATTTGAAAATTAACCCTTGCCGTTAAACTGACATTATTTCTACTGAACTCTCCCGCCGAGGTTTGCCCTTGAATATCCGACTGAAAAATAGACACATTTCCATTGGTTCTCAGCCACTTAGCCAAACGATGTGAAGCAATTAACTCAATACCAAACGAATTATTCTGACTAAGATTTTGGAAGGTTGTTAGTGTAGTATCGCCACCAATAAGTTGCCGAACCCTTGCCACCGAATTACTAATATTTCGATAAAAAAGGGTGGAATTTAGAGAAAAATCTTTTTTGGTATAAAGATGTGTCAGTTCAAAGGCATTGACGTTTTCGGGTAGGAGATACGGATTTCCTGTGGTTAAATTCAGCAAATCGTTGGTATTGACGAAAGGATTTAAAGCCTTATAACTCGGGCGATTTATTCTTCTCGAAAAATTGAGTTGTAGTTGTTGCTGTTTATTCAATTGATTACTCAAAAACAGACTTGGAAATAAATTCAAATAGTTATTATTACGAAGAATAGAGGTCGTTTGTTGGTCAATGGTCAGGTCGGTATATTCTGCCCTGATGCCCGTGAGTAATGACCATTTATTCCATTTATAACCAAAATTTGCATAACCTGCATAAACGTTCTCCTTATACACGAAGTGATTGCTTCGACGAATATCGTTCTTGAAAGAATTACTTGTTTTATCAAAAATAGCGTAGGTAAAATCATTATCAAATTCACGAATTGAACCCCGCAAGCCCGTTTCAAAGGTGGATTTTTCGTTCAATGGCAGTACGTAATCGGTTTGAAGAATACCCGTAGCGTTTTTGTTATTGGCACGACTTTGCTCAATTCTTCTCGGAATAAAACTTGCAGGAGTGGAAAATTCTCGATAAAAATAGTCCTGAACAAAATCATTATCGTCAAAACCATTATTTGAAATATGGGTAAAATCAATCGTTAATTCTTGACCCACTTTGTCAAATTTTTGTTTATACCCCAAGAAAAAATCTAAGCCAAAATCTCCTCCATTCTTAATGCCATTTCTGCGATAAAGCCTTGGTTCTGAGAGTGTTGTCGGATAAGTTGTGGTACTGTAACGATTTTCTTCGTTATTATCTTTTGCCAAACGCCGAAGAGCAAAACCCGAAATGGCAGCCCGTTTTGTGATAAAAAAGTCAAAACCTAACTTAATGTTTTGGTTATTATCCCGATTGATTTCATCCGAATTTTGATTGATTTCGCTTTTGCCATTTTTACTGTTTTGTTCACGAAAAAGTGTTTGAGCATTAAGCCTCTTGAAATCTCTGAAATTATAATCTCCAAACACATTCCATCGACCTCGGCGAAGATTCATACTCAAATTTCCATTGTATTTTTCCCGTGTACCCACATTCAGATTCGCCCGAAGATTATAGCCCGCATTTTTACTCTTTTTAGTAACAATATTAATGATTCCAGAAGTGCCATCGGCTTGATATTTTGAGGACGGATTAGAGATAATTTCCACACTTTCAATCACATCGGCGGGCAACATTTCGAGGGCAGATTGACGATTAGAGGTTGTGATTCCAGACGGGCGACCATCAATCAAAATTAGCAAATTACCACTTCCTCGCATCTGGATTTCACCATCGGGATTAACGATGATAGAGGGCACATTTTGCAAAACGTCTAAGGCAGTTCCACCAACCGTTGTGAGGTTTGCTCCGACGTTAAAAATCTTTTTGTCGAGGCTCATGGTCATTTCTTGTTTTTGTTCAGAAACGGTCACTTCTGCAAGGGTTTGCGAACTCATTTGTACCAAAATTTTACCCAAATTCTCTTCCGAAGATTGAAGTTTTACTTTGTCAGACTTCCATTTTTTAAATCCAACCGACTGAATAACAATACGATAGCTCCCAAAAGGCAAGTCGTTTATTTCAAAAACGCCCTTCGTATCTGTCAGTCCGCCGTTAATGGCTTTGGTAGAATCTTTCCCCTTAAAAACCGAAACACTTGCAAATTCAAGAGCCTGTTCTTTGTCATTTTGAATAGAAATTACTCGCCCTGTTATCTTCCCAGACTCAATAGAAACCTCAGAATTATCAACAGAAGCATTCCCTTTTTTCTGTTTTTTTTGGGCAAAAACAGAAAAGGTGCTAACCAACAATAGTAGGAATATGAATGAGCAAGTTATACAAATAACCTCACCCCCAACCCCTCTCCTACTGAGAGGGGAGTTCAGTTGGTCAAATACTCCCCTCTCAATAGGAGAGGGGTTGGGGGTGAGGTTGAATGAAGGATATTTTTTCAAGTGATTAATTAATTTTTACGGGTAATTTAATCATCATTATCGGGACTATCTTTTTCCGTTGATTCATTTTCTCGGGTATAATAAAACGCCCGAAGATTAACGACATTTTTAGAAAAATCTATCTTCTGAAACTTTACTCGATGAATCGAAAGCCCCGTTCTTTCACGAAGATTACTCAACATTTCAGCACGCTTTTCAGGTTGAATCAAATCCATTCTGTCATAATTGATTTCTTCAAAACTCTCATGTTCAAGTCCCAAATGACCATCCAAAATATACGTAAGAACCAAGATTATGATGTTACAAATAATGAGTAAAAGTAGCGTTTCGGATAGATTCGCCAAAGCATTGATAATTCCTACGGTTACAGTTAGGAAAAAATACCCCATTTCACGCACGGGGACTGTTACAGTACGATACCTAAAAATAGAAAAAACTGCAAAAAGTCCAAAAGAAAAACCCAATTCGATTTTGGTACTACTCAACAAAAAACATATCAAAAAAAGTACGCTATTGAAGAGGAAAAACGTAAAAACGAAGTCCTTATTTTTGTGACGGGCGTAATAAAAAGTACGAATTAGGATAAAAGTGACGATGAGATTGAAGGCGTATCTTATCCCAAAATCAAGGATAATATTTTGTTCGATAGAAGAGATGAGTGATTCCAAAGCGTTTTCCGTTGATTTTTTATATTCAGAACAAATATACGATTGCATAAGTATTGTTAGATAAAAAGCCTTCATAATTTACCGAATTCATCAACTGAAACTACTCAGCAAAAAGGGTTAGAATGTTTTATAATTCTCCAAATACGTATTTTTTTCATGGATTTGGAGAATTATAAATTTTTATAATCCTCCAAATCCATGATTTTTTCTTATATTTGGAGAATTATAAGAAAAAATGATAGGAAGAATCAACGAACGAAAAATATTAGATGAGGCTCTGCAATCATCACAAAGTGAGCTAATTGCTTTATATGGAAGACGTAGAGTTGGTAAAACGTATCTGATACGAGAGCATTTTGCCAATGAAATGATTTTCAGCACAAGCGGTTTATTTGAGGCTACTTTGCAAGAACAATTAAAAGAATTTGCTTCCTGCATTAAAATAGCTTCTAAAAATCCAATGCCTATTTCAGTGCCAAATGACTGGTTTGAAGCATTTGATTTGCTGAAAATATTGATTGATAACCATGAACGGAAAACTAAAAAGGTGATTTTTTTGGATGAATTGCCATGGATGGCAACCGCAAAATCAAGGTTTCTGACAGCGTTTGAAGGTTTTTGGAATGGATGGGCTTCGGCACGTAAAGATTTGGTAGTGGTAATATGCGGTTCGGCAGCGGCTTGGATGATTCAAAAAATTGAAAAAAGTAAGGGCGGTTTATACAACAGAGTCACCAAAAGAATTGTACTCAAACCTTTTACATTATCAGAAACAGAGGCGTTTTTTCAATCTAAATCATTGACACTGAGTAGATTTCATACCACAGAATTATACATGATGTTGGGAGGAATACCGCATTATCTCAATCAAGTTAGAAAAGGAGAAACCCCTGCAATGGCAATTGAGCGTTTAGTTTTTGATAAAAACGGGTTACTTTCAGAGGAGTTTGAATATTTATTTCTATCCTTGTTTGGAGAAGGTGACTTGCACAAACAAATTGTGGAAATATTAGCCAAACATCGTTACGGGCTCACTCGTGAAGAGATTTTGACAAAATGTAAAGTGATTTCGAGTGGTTGGTTTACTAATATTTTGGAAGAATTGGAGGCTTCGGGATTTATAGAAATACAAATGCAGTACGCTAAAAGTGGCAAAATCATTCATTACAAAGTGATTGATAATTATTCTTTATTTTACGTTAATTTCAAAAAAACAAAGGCATTCCAAAATTGGGTGGCTGTTCAAAATACGCAACAATGGAAAACGTGGAGTGGATTAACTTTTGAAAATGTTTGCTTTTATCATAGCAAAAATATCATAAAAGCATTAGGTATTTCAGGCATACAGACTACCGTTTCGTCATGGTCAAACCGTGGAGATGATGAAATGAAAGGGGGACAAATAGATATGCTGATTGATAGAGGTGACAAAGCCATCAACGTTTGTGAAATAAAATTTAATGAAAATCCGTATGTCATCACCAAGAACTATGCCCAAGAAATGCGTTTGAAAATGACAGCGTTTAATCATTTTACGAAAAATAAAAAAACACTTTTTCTAACATTCATAACAGCGGGTGGTTTAGTTGAAAACAGCGAAGCAAACGCTCTTTTACAATCAACCATTAGTTTGGATGATTTATTTTAAGGAAAATTGTAAATTTGACTGATAGATTTTAGTTTCTCATTACTTAATCCCTAAACCCCATAATCCCCAAACCCCTGAAACAATGTTCACAGGAATAATAGAAGCCATTGGCACATTAAAAAACACTAAATCGGAAGGTACAAATATTACTTTCACCTTCACTTGTCCATTCACCAATGAACTCAAAATCGACCAAAGTCTCGCCCACAATGGCGTGTGCTTGACGGTCATTGATATTCAAGGAAATGACTATTCCGTAACGGCAATTGACGAGACTTTACAAAAAACCAATATCGGAAAATTACAAATTGGAGGTAAAGTGAATCTCGAACGATGTATGCTCGCCCATGGACGTTTCGACGGGCATATCGTACAAGGACACGTGGACCAAACTGGTGTAGTCACGAGCATCCTCGAACAAGATGGCTCATGGCTATACGATTTTGAGTATTCGCCTGATTCAGAGAATATTACCGTTGAAAAAGGCTCAGTTTGTATTAATGGAACGAGTCTTACAGTCTTTAATTCTGGCACAAATACATTCAGAGTTGCCATCATTCCTTATACGTATGAGAACACTATTTTTCATACTTTAAAAGTAGGTGATATTGTGAATTTAGAGTTTGATATTGTTGGGAAGTATATTAGAAAAATGATAAAAATGTAATGTATGATACTTATTTGAGTGTAGCCCTCCCAAGGGTTCAAAACCCTTGGGAGGGTTAATTGAATAATCATCAACAAATCCCCAAACCCATATTCAGACAAAATGAAGAAATTAATCATAATATTCTCGTTACTAACTCAAACCACCTTTGCTCAAATAAACATCATCCCAGAGCCGCAATCCATCCAAAAGCTCACGGGAGAATTTACCCTTACTCAAAATACCAAAATCAATATCCCAAACTCTAATCCAGAAGTTAGAAATATTGCTCAATATTTTGCAGAAATTATCGCTGCCCCAACGGGTTATAAATTGAGTATTTCTGAAAATGTAAAATTCCATACAAACAAGAGCATTAACTTTATTTTGGATGAAAAAATGTTGGCTTCACCTGATAAATATACCCTCGAAATTACCCCTAAGTATATTGACATTAAGGCACATAGCCCCAAAGGAATGTTTTATGCCGTTCAGACTTTATTACAACTATTACCCAAGCAAATTGAAAATAATTCCCTCCAAAAAGTAGTTTGGAAAATCCCTGCCGTAACTATCACTGATGCCCCAAGATACGGTTGGCGGGGCGTGATGTTGGACGTAAGTCGTCATTATTTTGGAAAAGAATACGTCAAGAAATTCATCGACCAAATCGCCCGACTCAAATTCAATACTTTTCACTGGCATTTAGCCGACGACCAAGGTTGGAGAATCGAAATAAAATCTTACCCAAAACTCACATCCGTAGGGGCTTGGCGAGTACCACGCACGGGTAAATGGTGGGACAGAGAACCCCCAAAAGAGGACGAAGAACGCTCGTATGGTGGTTTTTATACCCAAGACGACATTCGTGAAATCGTGAAATACGCCCAAGACCGATACATCACCATCCTTCCCGAAATTGATATACCAGGGCATTCATTAGCCATCTTGGCGGCTTATCCAGAATTCTCTTGTGGCGGAGGTAAATTTGAAGTAAACGGAGGTTGGAAATTTTATAAAGACGTAGAAAACACCCTCTGCCCTTCCAACGAACAAGTTTATGTGTTTTTGGATAAAGTTTTTGGCGAAGTAGCTCAACTTTTCCCCAACCCATACATACACATGGGCGGAGACGAAGCCTATAAAGGTTTTTGGGAGAAAAGCCCTGAATGCCAAGCTCTTATGAAGCGAGAGGGCTTGAAGACTTTGGAAGAATTACAGAGTTATTTTGTCAAAAGAGTAGAAAAAATCATCCAGTCGAAAGGCAAAAGAATGATTGGTTGGGACGAAATCCTCGAAGGCGGACTTGCTCCTGATGCTACCGTGATGTCTTGGCGAGGGATGAAAGGCGGAATTGCTGCCGCCAAACAAAACCACCAAGTCGTAATGTCACCTTGGGAATACGTCTATCTTGACCTCTATCAAGGCGACCCCAACGTAGAACCACAAACTTACGGCATGGCTCGTTTGAAGAAAACCTATTCCTTTGAACCGACCCCAAAAGGCATTGACGACAAGCTCATTTTGGGTGGACAAGGCAACCTCTGGACAGAATCCGTACCAACCACTCGCCACTTGGAATATATGCTTTATCCACGGACATTGGCACTTTCGGAGGTATTATGGAGTCCGAAAGAGAAGAAGAATTGGAATAATTTTACCCAAAAATTAGAAAGCTACTTCCCCCGCATGGACGAAGCTAAATTGAACTACGCCCGCTCTATGTATGATGCTATCGTCAGAACAGAAAAGGACGACAAAGGCAAGCTCAAAGTAGAACTCAGCACCGAAGTAGAAGACTTGGATATTTACTACACCTTCGACGGCACAAACCCAGATGATTTTTCCACAAAATACCAAGGAAAAATGCTCTCACCACCCAATTCAGCTACAACTTTGAAGGTAATCACTTATCAAAATAATAAACCAAAAGGCAAACAAATTACACTGACCATGAAGGATTTACAGGATAGAATAGGACGATACAAAATGATTGCAGATATGTTGGATGAGTAAAATCTATAGGGTAAAATTACCTAATTTATAGGGTAATTTTACCCTATTTTCGTTACTTTTCTTGGTAGTATAAAGTCTTATTCATAGCTTAGTGAAGTATTTTAACCCTTTTAAATATCACTAATCAAAATGGCAAAGTTTATTACATCTCAGGAAAACCCCGAGGAACACGGTAAAGCACTTGGTTTTGTTCAGAAATACCAAGAAACAAAAAAAGAAAATTCTGTCGATGCACAGTTTTTTAGTAAAGAAGCAATGCAAAAGCTCATTGATCATCCAGATTTTTATGCAGCAAAACTTCATCATGGAAGATTAGAAGATGGTTCGAGAACTATCATTTTTGAAGGTCTTGCTGCAAATGGCGAGAGTTTAAATTCGTTCATTGTTGATGGTCCAGCGTGTCCTCCATGTTGTGAATTACCTGTTTTTTAAATTATGCTTAATTCATACTTATACATACTAATTTTTACATCATTATCCATATTGCCCCCATTATTTATTGCAATGTGGAGGTATAAAAGTATGGAAAAGTATGGAAAGATACTGCATGGCTATCTTTGGATTTCACTCATAATATATGAGATAGCCATGTGGTATACCTCTCTTAATTCAATACACAATCATTTTTTATTAAATATCTATATTCCTTTGGAGTTCATTTTAATAAGTTATATATATTGGTTATTGTTAGAAACAAAGTCGTATAAGACAACTATTCTTGTTGTAGCTTCACTTACATTAGTATTTCAAATTTTGTCAAATATTACATATTGGGATAGTTTCAATAGATTTAATTCAACTGCCAATGTTATACCTAATTTAGGTATTATGCTATTTGTTATAATGTATTTTTATGAATTATTAAAAAATGGGGAGATGGTTAATTTATTGACTTTTCCATTGTTTTGGATAAGTGCGGGTATTCTTTTATATGTTTCAGTAAACCTGTTTCTTTTTATTTTTGGAGAGTTCGTTTTATTTAATAACTCGTCAGAAATTTCTAAACTTTGGATAATTATTCAGTCCATTTCAAATATTATTTATCGTATTCTCTTAACAATCGGTTTATGGTTCAGCAAGACACCGCAACAATTAAGTCCATCATCGAAATAGGCACCACCGCCATGTTGGTTTTTTCCTGTACCATTATTGGTTTGGTTTATATTTTACACGCCCGCCTTATTAGACAGAAATTTGGTTTGTGATTAGTTATCGGTTATTAGTTATTGGTTATTCGTAAATTGAAGTTCTTTTGAAGTTTATAGTTTTCTTCTGTATCATTAACCAGTAACTGATACAACTAATAAACTAATAACCAGTAACCAATAACTAACCCCCATGAATGAACCCAAAATAATCATACTCGGCACATCCGCCATGCTTCTGCCCGTTGTGGCAATTATTATTTTCGTCATTTTTTATTACCGTCGTCAGCGTTTGCAGAAAGAAAAATTAGAGCATATCGAAGAAGGACACCGTCAACAAATGCTCGAAGCCAGTGTTGTTTCTCAAGAAAATGTCCGTCGGCAAATTGGTGGAGATTTACACGATGAAATAGGCACACTCCTGTCCGCTACCCGCATGAGTCTTTCGCAAATCACCAAGTACGACGACAATCCAGATAAGCGAGAAAAACTCCTAAACCAAACACAGGAGCTTCTAAATGAAACCCTCAACAACGTCAGGAGACTCTCCAAAGAACTGATGCCCAGCACCTTAGATGAATTTGGATTAATTTTGGCACTCAAAGATTTTACCCAAAAAATGACCGAACACACAGGCATTAGCGTATATTTCAGTCATGGAGAATTAGATGAAGTATTTGACAAAAAAATAGAATTAGCTTTATATCGAACCTCACAAGAATTAGTCAATAATGCTATCAAACACGCAAAGGCGAGCATTATTAGCATTAATTTGAAGAAAATAAAAGAAACCCTAATCCTCCAAGTTTCTGACAATGGCATCGGTTTCGATTTAGCCGAAGTTAATCAACCCAACCGAGGTATTGGGATAAAAAATATCGAAAGCCGTCTCTCAATCATCAAAGGAAGTATTAAATTTGATGTAGCCAAAGGCAAAGGCTCAACTTTTGAAATAACTGTGGGATTGGGGATTAGGGGATTGGGTAATTAGGAATTAGGAAAAAGGTTAAACACCATAAATTGGATAATGAAATTAAAACTCCAATTACCTAATCCCCAATTACCCAATCCCTAATTACCTAATCCCCAATTACCCAATCCCTAAACACAAACACATGAATCCAAAAATCAGAATCGCCATAGCCGACGATCATACCATTTTCAGACGTGGGATGGTATCATTATTACAAAACAACGACGATTTTGAGGTAGTCCTACAAGCAGCCAACGGGCAAGAACTCATTGATGGTCTCGAAGAATCCCAACCACAAGTCATCTTCATGGACTTGCAAATGCCCGTTTTGGATGGAATGAAAGCTACTAAACAAATCAAAACGGATTTTCCACACATCAAAATCATTATTATCTCCATGCACGACGAAGCCCAATTCGTCATCCATCTCATGGAACTTGGAGCAAACGGCTATCTCCTAAAAGATGCTGACCCAGACGAAGTAGAAAATGCCGTTTATACCGTCCATAAAGAAGATTATTACTACGGAGCATTTCTGTTGAAGGTCATGCACAATCGCATGGTCAATAAGCCTACGAAGAAAGTGATTCCAAATTTTGCGATGCAAATAGAGCTTTCAGAACGAGAAGTGGAAGTTCTCCAACACATCTGTGAAGGCACAACAGCGGGACACATAGCCGAGAAAATAAATCTCAGTCCACGCACCGTAGAAGGGCATAAAAATAGAATTATGGAAAAAACTGGGACAAAAAATATCGCAGGATTAGTAGCGTGGGCGGTTAGGACTGGGGTGGTTTAGATAAAACTAACGTAAGTTTTAACCTGTACCAAAAATATTTACAAACATGATTCTGATAAAAGGGATAATCAACATTCTCCCACTCCAACAAAGAAAATCAATTAACAACCCATAACTTTGCATTTCAAAAAATTACAACAAATAAATAAGTTTGAATTATCAATAATGAATCGTCAAACAACACTGATTATTCATTATTGATAATTGATAATTGAAAAGAAATGCAAGCAAATTTTATAGAAGAACTCCGTTGGAGAGGAATGCTCCACGACATGATGCCAGGCACAGAAGAGCAATTGAACAAAGAAATGACCGCCGCCTACATCGGTTTCGACCCAACCGCCGCCTCCCTACACATAGGTAATTTAGCCACCATCATGCTCCTAAAACACCTCCAATTGTGCGGACACAAACCCTTCGCACTCGTAGGCGGAGCCACAGGCATGATAGGCGACCCATCGGGCAAAGCAGCCGAAAGAGAGTTCTTGTCAGAAGAAACCCTCCGTTTCAACCAAGACAGCATCAAAAAACAATTAGAAAAATTCTTAGATTTTAATTCAGGAGAAAATTCAGCCGAAATGGTCAATAACTACGACTGGTTCAAAGAATTCTCCTTCCTCGGTTTCCTCCGTGAAGCAGGCAAACACCTCTCAGTCAACTACATGATGTCAAAAGACTCAGTAAAAAAACGACTCGAAACAGGCATCTCCTTCACTGAATTCTCCTACCAATTACTACAAGGCTACGATTTTTATTGGTTATACAAAAATAAAAACGTCCGCCTACAAATGGGAGGTTCAGACCAATGGGGCAACATTACAACAGGAACAGAAATTATTAGGAGAAAAGATGCCACAACGGATGTTGGAGGTAACGAAGATGCCGCAGAACACCGTGCCTACGCCCTCACAACCCCATTAGTAACCAAAGCCGACGGAACAAAATTTGGCAAATCAGAATCTGGCAACGTCTGGTTAGACCCAACCATGACCACCACATACCAATTCTACCAATTTTGGCTAAATACCGCAGACGCAGAATGTCCAAGATTATTACGAGTATTTACATTGTATAATCAAAACGAAATAGAAGCCCTTGAAGCCGAACACGCCCAAGCACCACATCTACGCATCATGCAAAAAGCCATAGCAAAAGATGTAACCACCCGTGTACATTCAGAAAGTGACTTTGAAATCGTAAAACAAGCCTCAGAATTACTATTCGATAAAAATGTAATAGAACAATTTGAGCAAGTAAATGTCAAAGTAATAGAAGCCTTAGATATAATAAAAGTAAAAAAAGAAGACTACCAAAACTGCCCAAACATAACAGATTTCTTAGCAACCTTAATAGTAGATGAAAACAACGAACCAATCATCTTCAAATCAAAAGGCGAAACCCGCAAAGCAATTCAAAGCAATGCAGTCAGTATCAACAAACAAAAAGTAACAGACCCAAACAAAGCATTAGACTTTACATTACTAAGAGAAGAATATCTAATAATCAATTTCGGAAAACAAAAAGTGTATGTAATTCAATTGATATATACCCGTTAGGAAATGGATTGCGAATAAAAGACGTGAAAATTTAGAGTCATCAGAGATAATAACTCGTCTTTGTATTGCTTAATATTTTTAAAGTATGAAAGAACCGCCTGTCGGAATTCTTCTTTTGTTCGATAAAATTTGGTATTGACGGAACGCCGCCCGATTATTTTCTTTCTCATAAACTTCCATAATCGTTCAATCAGGTTGAGATTAGGAGAATAAGGAGGTAGAAATATAGGTTTAATGGGTGTATTTTCTATCCATTTCATGAGGTCTTTATTTCGATAATATCGGGCATTATCAGAGATAATATAGATATTTTTCTTACCTGGATTAGCATCAATTATTTTCTGATAAAGAGCTTTGGTTGTTTGGGCATTAACACTTTTACATTCCTCAACAATGACCTCTATTGGGTCTTTGGCATTGATGACAGCGTTGATATTTACACGGTCTCGACCACTGAGAGTAGGCTGTAATCGCTCCGTTCCTTTCTCTATCCAAGCATGAGTGCTACGAGTATTGTGGGTCGGATGAACGCCGTCAGCAAAGTAAACAACTGATTCACTATCAAGGGTTTGTTCAAGTAATACGTCAAGTTCTTCTAAAAACTTTTCTTGTTGTTCACTATTGGCTTCACAAGGAACACACTTTGTTTGCTTGTAAGTAAAGCCAATCCGATTGAGTAAATCAACCACTCCTTGATGAGTATAAGTAATACCCCAACGAGTATATATCCAAAGAGCAACTTCCTTGCTATCAAGGTATAAATTAGTATTGAGTTCTTTACGTAATTGAGATATTTGATAAGAAGATAACAAACCCCAGTAACCCTGATAATCAGTTTGTAAATAGGAAGTCAGTCCATCACTTTGATAGGAAGAAATGTAACGATAAACTGTACTATCATCTATTCCTAAATAGTCAGATATTTCAGTAATAGAAAGTCCTTTATCTAACATTAAAATGGTCGTAACTTTAACATACTCTGAGCGTTTCCCAACATTACGTTGAAAAACTTGAAGTTCTTTTCGTTCAGTATCTGTTAAATTTATTATCATGTTTCAAAATTAAAAAATAAACTTAATTTCGCAACCCTTTTACGTTTGAGTATAAAATGAATGTATCCGTCAATTACATCCTTTGTACAGGATAAATATTGGCATTTTAAAAATAAGAAAATTAATGAACGTGTCACGATTTGCGTAGAGTTTAGCAGAGACCTGTGACGCATAGTCGTGGCACGTTTTATCATGAATTTTGAATATCAATATTTATCTCATGCAAAGTACAATTTCAAATTTATAACCCTTCTTTGATTCTCTTCATAATTCAATTCCACCCATCTGTCATCCTGCAAAGAATCTATTTCATAGTTTAATGATTTTAGAATAACCTCATTGCATCGTAAAGCCCAATATTTAAAAATTCTGTTTGAGACAAAGCCTTTTCGATTTGTTCAAAATGGTATTATTTTGAGTTTAAATTGATTTGGGAGATATTGTTGGTATTGTATTTTATAATGATTCAAATTTTGTTATTTTTTTTTTGATTGTGTAAATGTTTTTAAATCAGGGTCTTAGGTGGGGTTTGTAAGATATTTTATTTTTTTTCTTGATTTGATTTGGTGGTTTAGGAAAAAAGTTGCAATTTTGCACTCCCAAACGA
>JAAFJP010000013.1 GCA_013298125.1 Cytophagales bacterium
AATTGAAACTCAAAACAAAACTCAATCACTTTGAATTAAAGGCTAAAATTTATATCAAAGCTCTCAAAGCCGCCTATGCGGAGCTAACAAATATTAAAAGTCAGGCTATGCCTGCGTAACATCAGTCATTAATTTAACAATGTTTTAGAAAGAAATGGACTTTAGTTTCAGTGCTTTCTCCTCGATTAAATGCCATGATAATACACTCAAGACTAATGATAACGAAAAACTTAGGATAAATAATTTGGAGATACTAATATCTGACCCGTAAAAATATACCAACATCTGTTGTATAGGATAAGCATAAATATAAATTCCGTATGAAAAATCTCCCATGTTACCAAAATTATTTAGCTTCCCCTTAATATTTGCGAGGTACATGACGATATAAGGCAAGGCAATTAGCCCAATCATTTTAATAGCTCTGTCATTTCTGGTAACCTCCCACATTCCTAATCCAAACCATAAAAACACCATCAATATAAAATAACTAAACTTGTACTGTACTTTGTCTTTGAAGAGGAATAATAATGCTCCTGCCATAAAAAAAGAACCAAACTCTAAGGTACTGACAAATGATAAATGTATTACTGGGATGAGTTTAGCCATATTTATATAAAAAAGAGCATAGTAGATAATTGGCATAGCAATAAAATACATCAAAAAAATTAGATATCGCTTATCGAAAACTTTTAAGTATTTCATCAAAAGTAGAGAAAGGTACATCGTAACCTCGTAAGGTAGCGTCCACAAAGAACTATTAATGTCGTTTTTTTCAGGTAAATTATCAAATACTCCTGGTAAAGAGTCATATAAAAAAGGGTAAAGTTTTAACCACTTAAAAAACCGATATGTTTCGTATGAAGTAAAATAAGTTTTAAGTGGTAAAACTGTGCATATTGGACCAACGAAAAATACACAAAAAAGTAAGGCAAAAACAAGGGCTGGATATATTCTTAGAAATCTTTTCCAGAGAAAATTAGTGTACGTTTTTGAGTTCTGTAAACTTTGGCTAATTAAGTACCCACTCACAACGAAAAATATACAAACGCCCATATGGGCAGTTGGGAAAATACCAGTGGTAGCAATAGTTAAATAGTCGTAAGTACCTCTGCCAGTGAGAGGGTAACAGTGTCCAAAAAGAACTAAACTGGCTGCGACAAACCTGATTAGATGGAAGTTATTTTGCATAAAGAGAAAAGGGTGAGTAATTGAATTTCAAAATTAACGAATAATCGAAGGATTTATGAATTAGAGACGTTGTTGATTTACAAATGTATATTCTAAGTACGGAAAAAGGAAAAAAAAACGTTTAATTCGGATTTAAAGATTTCAGTCAATAATTTTGTGAGATTAATCAACCAAAAAAATAATGAGAAAGAAAATTGTTGCAGGAAACTGGAAAATGAATAAGTCAATGGATGAAGCCATGATTTTGGCATCGGAAGTCGTACACATGGTGAAGGACGAAGTCAATACAGACGTTCAGGTTATTATTGCCCCACCAGCCATATATTTAACTACTTTACAAAAACACACCGACCCTGTTGCTAACATGGGAATTGCTGCTCAGAATTGTTCAAACAAGGCTTCTGGTGCATATACGGGTGAAATTTCCGCTTCGATGTTGAAGTCAATTGGGGTTACGCACGTATTGGCGGGACACTCTGAACGTCGCCAATATTTCAATGAAAGTAATGAACAATTAGCTGAAAAAGTAAATATTGTTTTAGAAAACGGAATGACTCCTATTTTCTGTTGTGGAGAATCTTTGGAGCAACGTCAGGCTGAGGGTTTCTTTGAATTTGTGGCTTCACAATTGACAGATAGCCTTTTTCACCTTTCGGCTGAGGATTTTGGGAAAATCGTGATTGCATACGAGCCTATTTGGGCAATTGGTACGGGTTTGACGGCTTCGTCGCAACAGGCACAAGATATGCACGCTTATTTGAGAGGACATTTAGCTTCAAAATATGGTCAAGAAGTAGCAAATAATACTTCAATTCTCTACGGTGGAAGTTGTAATGAAAAGAACGCCGAAGAACTTTTTGCTCAACCAGATGTGGACGGTGGATTGATTGGTGGAGCATCTCTAAAATCTCGTGAGTTTACGAATATTGCGAAGTCGTTTTAGTGATTAATTAGTGGTTGATTAGTTATTGGTTATTCGGATGTTGATAAAATATTTTGTTTTGGGAATTCTATTTATGAAGAAAGATTATCTTAAATTTCCAGTAACTAATAACCAGTAACTAATCCCCAAATTATCTTGTCACTTAACCTCATACCGCCCTAAAATCGGAAAGTGGTCAGAGTAATCAATATCGCTAAAAGTCTTAAAATCAAGCACTTTGATAGATTCTGAACAAAATTGATTATCAATCCTGACGATAGTTGGGCTTCTATTTAACGTAAACCCAAAACCATTTCCAGCTTCTTCAAAGGCGTTTTTTAAACGGTCTCTGATATTACCATAAGCCGTTCCGTAGGGCGTTTCATTGAAATCTCCTGTGAGGATGACAGGATATGGGCTTTCTTCAATCAATTTCTCAATACTTTTTACTTCGTCGGCATGATGCTCAAATCCGTTGATTAGTGAGGCAATGATTCCTCTACTTTCTTTCTTGGCTTCTTCATAATCTTCGCCTTCAACTTCTCTTACTACTTTGTTTACTCGTATTCCCATTGAATAAAGTTGAATGTTAATAACTCTAACGGTATCTGTTTTTCGGGCAATGTCAGCCAAAAGATAGCCGTTGGTATTTCGTCTTCCAAAAGTCTTTCCTTCGTGATGAATGATAGGACGTTCCGAAAAAATCGCTAAACCAATCACTCCTTGTGTATCATTATTGCTGGTAATGAAATACGGATTTTCTACAATCATTTTATTCAAAGTCCTGAAACGATGATTGTCGTCTAAGTTATAAAACTCTTGAAAACATTTTATATCTGCCTCATAATCAACGGCATACTCCATCATTTTGTCGGCTTTGTCTTTGTTCTTGGTATAATCTTCCCCGTAAAAACCAAAAACATTATAACTAAAAACCGACAAAGAATTCTCTGCTTTTTGAGGGTCTTTGAAGACAATGGTACGTTTGATAAAAGGATAACCTAATGCCAAAATACAAATCGGCAAAATGGCTCTGGCAGGACGAATAAACAACCACGTGAAGGCGATAATGAAACATCCAAACATAGCAAAAGGCAGGGACATCATAATAAATCCCGCCGACCAATGGTCAAGCACAAGCGTGTAGGAGAGCAAGTACGTAATGAGCGTAAAAATGCACACAGGCAAGCTGGTAAGCCAAAGTAAGGATGTCGCAATTTTTTTAAACATTATCAAAAATGATTAGTAGTAGGCAAAAGTACAAAGATTATTGAATTTTATTTCCTCAATAAATTGTATGCTTACGAAAAAATCTCTAATTTTGCATTCCAATTCAGAATTCACTGAAAATCAAGTCAAATACATCACTCTGGAAAGTGATTTTATATAATTAAAAACAAGGATTAATCATGGCTAAGGTTTGTCAATTAACAGGAAGAAAAACTCAAGTAGGAAATAACGTATCACACGCTAATAACAAAACTAAGCGTAAATTTTTCCCTAATCTTCACACAAAGAAATTCTTTTTAGAATCAGAAGGCGTTTGGGTACAATTAAAAGTATCTGGAAAAGCTATCCGTACTATCAACAGACTCGGTTTAGAGGCTTCATTGGTTTCGGCAGCTCGCAAAGGAACTTTGACTTTGTAATTCATCGTCAATAAAAATATTAAGAACCTTCCTAACGTTGTTAGGAAGGTTTTTTTATGTAAATTTATCTCATAAACCGTACTTTTAAGTAAACAATTCAATCAAAACGACCTTTTAATTTTCTGTAAAGGACTGGTGTTCAAGTGTTTGAAATACTAATCTCTATTTATATGCTCTCTCCCTCCGAAAAAAATCGTTATCAAAAACATTTATTACTTCCTCAAATTGGAGAAGAAGGACAACTGAAACTCAAAAACGCTAAGGTCTTGGTCGTGGGAGCTGGTGGTTTGGGTTGTCCTGTTTTGCTGTATTTAGTAGCGGCTGGAATTGGAAAAATTGGTATCATGGATGCAGATGTTGTGGATTTGACGAATCTGCAAAGACAAGTTTTGTATAAAGTCGAAGACATTGGAAACCCCAAAGCTACTACGGCTGCCCATCATCTCGCAAAATTGAATGATACTATTGAATATGAGGCTGTTAAACAAAATCTAAAAACTGAAAATGCAGAGGTTTTTATCAAAAATTATGATATTGTAGTCGATTGTACCGACAATTTCACAGCCCGTTATTTGATAAATGACTACTGTGTTAAGCTCAATAAGCCTTTTGTCTATGGAGCAATTCATCAGTTTGAAGGACAGGTTTCTGTTTTTAATTTTAAAGATGCAGCAGGAAATCTTGGTCCAACTTATCGTTGTCTTTTTCCAGAACAACCTTCTGAATTAGAAATCCCGAATTGTGCTACGATTGGGGTCTTGGGAATCCTGCCAGGAATGTTGGGAATGTACCAAGCCAATGAAGTCGTGAAGATGATTACGGGTATTGGCACAGTGCTAAGTGGACAGCTTTTGATGTTAGATTTATTGGAAAATACTTCTCAGAAAATCAAAGTAAAACGGAGAAAAGAGGCAGAGCAAATGATTTTTCCAGAAGGTGAAAAAATGCCAAAAGGTATTGATAATCAGGAATTTAAGAAAACTGTAACCGTTGATGAGTTAAACAAAAGACTGCAAAATCAAGAAGATATTTTTCTATTGGATGTCAGAAATTTGAACGAGTACGAAACCTGTCGAATCGAAGGTTCTGTTTTGATTCCGATGAGTAATATTCCGAGTAATATAAAGCATATTCCCAAAGACAAAAGCGTTGTCGTCTATTGCCATCATGGCTTTCGGTCTGCGAGTGTGATTGAGTATTTGTCTCAAAATCATGGATTTACAAACCTCCAAAATCTCACAGGTGGTATCAATGCTTGGGCAAATGAGATTGATAAGACGATGGCGGTTTATTAGTTTAGGGAAATTGTAAAATTAAAAGTGCCATATTTGTTTAGTATAGATTTGCCAATTTTTTAAAAATTGGCAAATCTAACTTGGTACTTTATTATTTACAATTTCCCTTAATTTAACCCAAATTAAATCTAAACCAAATCCCCATACAAATCAAATTCCTCCGCACGATTGATTTTAACATTCGCAAAATCGCCCAATCTAACAAACTGAGTTGCTGGGATAAGTACCTCATTGTCGACCTCTGGCGAGTCAAATTGAGTTCTTCCGATAAAATTTCCACCCTCTTTTCTATCAAACAAAACTTTGTAGGTATTGCCCACTTTGGTCTGGTTCAGCTCCATCGAAATATCTTGTTGCATTGCCATAATTTCATCGGCACGCTCTTGTTTTACTTCTGCTGGGACATCGTCCTCGAACGAGTGCGAATGCGTTTGGTCTTCGTGTGAGTAAGTGAACACGCCCAAACGGTCAAAACGCATTTTTTCTACAAATTGATAGGTCTCTTCATAATCCGCTTCGGTCTCGCCTGGATGTCCTGCAATGAGCGTCGTTCTCAGAGCAATATTTGGTACTTTATCACGAATAGCATTGATTAAATCTTCGGTTTTTTCACGGGTAATTCCACGACGCATTTTTTTCAAAACTTCAGTCGAACCACTCTGTAAAGGCATATCTAAATATTTGCAAATATTTGATTTTGAATTCATTACGTCCAAAATGTCCATCGGAAATCCTGCTGGGTAGGCATATTGCAAACGAATCCAGTCAAGTCCTTCGATGTCAGAGAAATGCTCTAATAGCTCAGAAAGATTGCGTTTTTTGTAAATATCTAATCCGTAATAAGTCAAGTCTTGGGCAATCAAAATCAATTCTTTTGTACCTCTTCTGACCAATGATTTTGCCTCAACTACCAAGTCTTCTATCGTCCTCGAAACGTGTCCTCCACGCATCAAAGGGATAGCACAAAATGAACATGGACGGTCACAACCTTCGGCAATTTTTAGATAAGCATAATGAGTAGGAGTAGTCAAAAGACGTTCACCGATAAGTTCGTGTTTGTAGTCGGCTTTGAGGGTTTTCAGAAGTCTTGGTAACTCATTTGTTCCAAAAAAAGCATCTACCAAAGGTATTTCAGCCTCTAATTCGTCTTTGTAACGATGTGACAAACAACCTGTTACGTACAATTTATCAATCACGCCCGCTTCTTTGGCATCAACGTATCGGAGGATGGTGTCGATAGATTCTTGTTTGGCATTATCAATAAAACCACAGGTATTTACGATAACAATATTCGAGTCGTCCTTTTTAGATTCATGGCTAACATTCATACCATTACCTTTCAGTTGGGTATAAATCACCTCCGAATCCACCAAGTTTTTGCTACAACCAAGCGTGACGATATTGACTTTATTTTTTAATTGTGTTTTAGTTTTCATTTGAAAAAGCTGTGAGCTTTGAGCGATGAGAAATGAGCTTTTCGGTAAAAATTTAGCTCATATTTTATGAAATAGTGTGCAATTTACGACAATGTGCTGGTAAGTCGAAATGGGAAAGAAAGAAGTATTTGTAAGTCGTTAATTTTCAAAGACTTATCTTGTTTAATTTATTTATTTAAAATACTCACTAAAAAGGTAAAAAAGGGCAATCATCAGTCCTAAATTACCCACAAGAAGCCAGTATAATTGTCGCCAAGATTTGACGAAAGGGGGCAATGATTTATCTTTTTGTTGCATGAAATTTAATTATTACGATTCTATCAAAATTTATTCCGTAAAGAAATAATACTTTGCAAATTTAGCTATATTTTTACCAATAAAATCAAAAATCATGGAACAAACGCCCTCATCATACCGCCCAGTCAGTCGCCCACGGCAAAAATTAAAAATGCCCCTTTTCGGAAATATGTTCGGGGGCGGCGGAGGTGGACCACGCCCTTCAAACGAAGAGCCTCATCCATTGACGAAAAAAATCACTCCCATCATCATTGGCATTGCCGTAATAGCGTTTGGGATTGATTATTTTATGAAAAGTAATGCTCCAAAAACCTCCTTTCGGGGTGTCGATGAAATGAAAATGGCAGCGTTTAGTGGTAAAATTCTGAGAAAATGGTACAACGTAATTCCACCAAGTAATGATGTCGAATACGTGGTGGAAATATTGACTCCTAAAAACGAAAAAAGAGTTGTCAGTTTTCTAAATGAAAAGTCAAATATTGGAGATTTTGTGTTACCCAATAATTCCATCGAAAAAAAGGAAGGGAGCTTAGATTTGACTATCAAACGTTATTTCAAAGCTGATACCGTTTTGACAATGAAATACTGATTTTTTGACCCTCAAAATTGTGCATAAAAGTATAAAATTGCACGTAAGAACGTGATTATAAACAAATAACGAAAAAAAGTATTAGATTTTGCAAAAAAGTAATAAATTTGAATGGTAAATCTCAAAAGCAAACCGCCATTCGCTTCTTGACTCATTTTGAGCGTGTTATTCTTATTGTCCTTTCTGTTTCGGCGGTGGTACAAATTTCAATAGTTATAAATTCTGAAAATCATTCAATTTCATGTCTTTTCTTGGCATAAAATTTGTGGTTATTTTGGTTAGCTATTTCCTAATTATTTCCTTACAACCCATGAAAAAGATACTGTTTTTGAGCATTGTGATATGCTTTTTTAGCGTAATATCCTTCGCACAATATATCGTAAAACCTGCTGGTACAGCCAAGGTTGACTCTTCGTCTGTAATATCTCCAAAAAAATCTTCCGAAAGTACGTCCGCTCCAATGGCAGGTGCAGTTAAAACTGTTGTTCCAAAAACGAATATTGAGCAATATCAAGATGAAGATGAGTTGGACGAAAAAGAATTGGATGAATTAGAAGCCAGTATTGCCAAAGCAAAAGCTACTTTGGGCTTAAAGACTGTTTCTGCCACTACATCGTCCAAAAGTGTACCTTCGAAAAGTAAAGAACCTGTCAGTAAAGTAGAAGAACAAAAACCAATTGCACCTCCCACAACTACCTATGATGTTCCTTCTTTAATGACCAACGGACGTGCTTCCAACAAACCAAAAGTAGAATTTAAGCAAATGGTTCTGACAGAAGAAGAAAAGAAATTTTATAATGAAGGAGGTTTGAAAGTAGTTAATAATGATGAAGATATTGATAGAGACTCGATTTATGTTAGCCCTACGATTCCACCAAGTTTTACGGGTGGCATAGATGCGATGAAGACCTTTTTTGCTCAGAATTTGAAAGTTCCAGAGGTATTGAAAGGACAGGAAATCAAAGGGCGTGTTTTTGTGAGATTTGTGGTAAGAAAAGATGGAAGATTGGACAAAGTTCATTTAGTGAAAGGTCCAAATGATGAGTGCAATTCGGAAGCAATCAGAGTAATTAAACTCATGCCAGCTTGGACACCCGCAATGGATAGAGGCGATGCCGTGAGTTCGTATCATGTGTTGCCAATCTCATTTACGACAGCCCCTCCTGCTACAAAGAAGTAGAATTGGATTAAAAATACATAAACAAAGGTCTTTCAAGGTTATTGGAAGACCTTTCTTTTTGATGTGAACGATTTATTTTATCTCCTGAAAACAACTACTCATCGACAGAAAATAATGAGACGTGATAATCTGTTTTATTGATGCTAAGGTTTCATTAGATTTGTAAAAACAATTTCCATGAAAACCACACTTCCAAAATATCAAATCATTTTCTTGCACTTGGCTTTTTGGGCTTTTATATTGGCATTGCCATTTTTGTTGAAGCCTTCGACAATGCCTCTAAGTCCTCCTACAAGACCTATTCCAAGGTTTTCATTCACTGAACTTTTTGCAATTTTTACACTTATAAACATCCCAGTTTTTTACATCAATAGTGAAATTTTAATTTCAAAAATATTTCAAAAAAAAGGAATTTTAGCCTACTTACTTACTGCCATTGTACTTATTGTAGGTATATTTTTTTTACAAACCTTAGTCAAAGATATTTTTTTCCCAGATCAGTATTTACCTCGTACGGGTCTTTCGTTTCAATTACTTTTCTTCTTAGCCATCAGTGCATCGTACAGGATTATTTCCGATAATCTCAAAAATGAGCAAGAGAAAAAAGAACAAGAAACTGAGAAGTTGAAGTCAGAATTGTCCTTTTTACGTTCTCAGATTAGTCCACATTTTATCTTTAATGTCTTGAATAGTATTGTCTCGCTGTCGAGAAGGAAGCCCGAACGAGTTGAACCTGTGGTAGTGAAACTTTCGGATTTGATGCGATATATGTTGTATGAGTCTGACGATGCGAAGGTTTCTTTGGAGCGTGAATCACAATATCTGAGAGCGTATATTGAACTCCAACAATTACGATTTGGGGATGATATTGAGATTCATTTTGATATGAATAATTTGGATGAAACCCAAACCATCGAGCCGATGTTGTTGATTCCCTTTGTAGAAAATGCCTTCAAACATGGTGTGGGAATGATTGAAAAACCTACGATTGATATTGATTTACACACAAAAAGTAATCAGTTAATTTTTGAAGTAAAAAATAAAGTAAATCGGCAATTTAAAGAAACCAAAGACAGTGCCTCGGGGATTGGTTTGAACAATGTAAAACGTAGATTGGAATTATTATATCCTGATAGTCACCAACTTACGATTAAAGATGAAGAGGATTTTTACTTGATTCATTTGGTAATTGGATAATAAAATAAAGAGAATATGCTCAACTGTATAGCCGTCGATGACGAAAATCTTGCCCTTGATTTGATTGAGGACAATATCAATAAAGTACCTTTCTTAAACCTCATAAAGCGGTGTAAAAACCCTTTTGAGGCTATGGAGGTGCTTCAAAATCAGGATATTGACTTGATTTTCTTGGATATTCAGATGCCAGGTATCACGGGCGTACAATTTTTACAAAGTCTCACCAATAGCCCCATGGTGATTTTTGTGACGGCTTACAAACAATATGCTTTGGAGGGATTTAACCTTAACGTGATTGATTATTTGTTGAAACCCATCGACTTTGAACGTTTTTTGAAAGCCGTCAATAAAGCCTCAGAATTACATAATCTGAAACATAAAGTTGCTGTAAATGAGACAGTTCCAGAATCTAAAACTTCAACTATTTTCGTCAATGCTGATTATTCATTAGTCAAAATAAAAACGGATGAAATTACTTTCGTGGAAGGCTTGAAAGATTATGTCAAAATACATCTCAATTCATCCAATAAGCCCATCGTCACCCGTATGACCATGAAGGCTGTGGAAGAAAAATTACCCTCCACCGAATTCTTCCGAGTACATAAGTCTTTCATTGTTTCTTTGGACAAAATAGAATCCATCCGTAATCTGAAGATCAAAATTGGTAATGCTCAAATTCCTGTGAGTGAGAGTTATTCAGAGGAATTTTTTAAGATGATTGGGCAGTAGAAATTCATTTCTTCTTCTTCCGACTCTTATACAATCTCGGATTTGACTGAAATTCTTTTGCTTCCAGTTCTTTCCTGTCTTCTTCTTCACGGTCTTTGAAAAGGTAATCATCATCATCCATAACTGGCGATTCTTTTAGTGCTTTCCAGTCAAATTTTTCATCAATTGGTGTGAGTGCTTTTTGTGGGTCAAAAATGCGTTTGTCCACGTTTACAGCATCGTAGGGCGTAAAATCGGGTTGGTCTGTGAAGAAATCCGAGAAGTCGGTAGCTCCTGCATCGTATTGATTTAGGTAAGGTATTGCTAAGACATTCCACATCGTTTTGAAAATACTTCCAAAGCTAAAATGCTGATGGCTGACATAGTTTTTCTTGGCATAAGGTGAATAAATTTGCAAAATGCTGCGGTGTGCATCCACGTGGTCAATGCCGCCTTGCGAATCGTCTTCTGTAACGATAATCATCATATTTTTCCAGTATGTCGTATGACTCAAAAACTCTACAACTCGCCCAACCGCCAAGTCGTTATCTGCCATATAACTTTCTCTGAATGGAAAACCCGCCTTGGGTCTTTCGCCCGCCCCATGGTCGTTTGGAAGCATCAAAGGCACAACTTGGGGCATAGTTTTGCCTTCGCCGATGAATTTTTTGGTAAAATCTTTGATGAAAATATCCGCCCTAAATTGGTCAGGAATTGCCATGTTGTAGGTCGGGAATTGCCATTCGGTATTTTTGTACATGGCATTGGGCAATGGATAATTTACGCCGTACATTTCACCTCCAAATTTCATGGTCGAATCGTTGAAATTTCCTTCTTGTTCAGTCGTAAACCCGTAGTTGTGGAAGGTGATATTGTGTCGTTCAAAATGCTCCCACATCGAGCCGTCTTGGTTATAATCTTCGGGATAAAAACTGCCCGATGAACCATTCAAAGCAAAATGACCTGGGGCTTTGGACTCTTGTTTGTATTCACGCTTGCCCCCGTAGGCGGCAGATACGTGCGTTTCCATCCACTCGTTGGGGTAAACTCCTGATAACCAACGATGTCCATCGGCAGAATGGTCAGCATCGACATAGAAATTATCAGCCGTTCCAAATCTTTTTGATAAGGCTAAATGGTTTGGCATGACGGTACATTTGGTGATTTTTTGGGTATTTTCTTTATTTGAAAACGTAGAATTTATGCCATATCGGGCAATGGATGGGTCGCCATTTCCTTGCTTAATTTGTCCAAAAACCTCATCATACGTTCGGTTTTCTTTGGAAATATATACAATGTATTTGATGGGCGATTCTTTCTCTTTCGGATAGCTTGGAATGGGATTATTTTCACTCTTTTTTAGGTCTTCAAATTTAAAATTATAGGCAATTGTCTTGGCAGTTTCCGCCCGTAAATCTTCATCTTTCGGAATGTCCAAAACCGTTACCGAACCTTTCATCAAACTGCCGATGTAGCTTCCCTCCTCCCCTACTTTAAACTTCGCACCACCATTTGGACCAGATCCAAAACCTTTGGCATTTGCCACGACTAATTTTTGATTATCCTTACTGACTTTTAGTTTGGAAGGAAACCAACCTACGGGCAAATGTCCCAAGGTTTTCATGGATTCAATATCAACAACTCCAACTGCATTAATGCCCGATTCTGCGACGTAGAGCCGTTTTTGGTCGGGTGAAAGAGCTAATCCGAAAGGAATTACGCCTTTCCAACGTCCTAAACGCTCATCTAATTGGAGGTCAATCGTGTTGGTTATTTTGCCTAATTTTGGGTCAATTACCGAGATATTATCGTTGTTTCCGTTACTCACAAAAACGTATTTATCAGTCGCTACCAAGGAATTTGGACTCGACCCACCCACGGCTGGAATGCCCTCAATCATTTCACCAACCAAGATTCCTGTCTTGATTTTGTTCGTAACTTTTGGCTTTCCTGTAAGGTCATACGCCCATACTGAAAACGACTCAGGAGCGTTTGGATCGCCTAATCCTGGCACTTCTTTATCCTCAATTTTCACCCCCTCTCGCATCTCTTTGGTATCGAAACCGAAGGCAGGTTTTTTCAAATAAGTGTTCTTGTTTTTAGGGTCAAGATTTTTAACGAGACTATATTCAAACATTCCGACATTAGCAACGTACAAGGATTTTTCATCGGGTGAAAGCGTCACGCCAAAAGGATAACGACCCGTTTTTACATTGTCAATTACTGTCTTTTTTTTCACATCAATCACCACAATTCTGAAACCGATTTGGTCAAGCACATAGAGTTTTGAACCGTCGGCAGTTATGGTCATATCACCCAAATAAGCATCCGAATAATCTTGGTCGTCTAAGGAAATATTACAATTTATCTCACCTACTTTTTTTCCAGATTTTATGTCAAAAATAAAGACCTTGTTTGTTTGTCCGCCCGCTACATACACAAGGCAATTATCGGGAGAAATTGCCAAGCCCATAAACACCGCAGCAAGCAAATTATCATCCGTTTTAGAAGTTTTAGGAATCTGTTTGATGATGGGTTTATCCGTAAAAATATTTTGTAAAATACTGATAGAGAAAGGATTAGTGCCAGAATTAGCGGTAATGATAGTTTTGCCATCGTGACTCATTACCATTCCGTAAGGATGCGGAGCAATGCGATACGTTTTACCCAAAGGCTTAATAATTCGACCATTGGGAATAATGGTTTCACCCGCAGGATTGACCACACAATAACGACTTTCGGCAGGAGCAGAAATACGCCATTGTGCATGAATAAAAATTGGAATAATGCAAATTTTGAGGAGCAATAAAAATCGTTTCATAATCAAGGGAATGTTTGGAAACGAAATTTAAGGGTTTGATTTTTGAAAGGCTAATTTTTGGGGTTATTATTTGGTTAAGTTGATTGGCTTTTTTACAAATCCACCTGATACCCAACACTCCGCCCACCACCTTTCGCTGTCATAATCCCTTTCTCCACCAAATCCGCTAAATCTCTGGTGGCAGTAGCTTTTGAGGTTTTGGCAATGGCTGAATATTTGCGGGCATTCATCCCTCCAACGAACTCATTTTCACCTTCTTGCAACATTCGTTGGATAACCTTTTGTTGTCTTTCGTTCAGTAAAGATTTATTGGAATCGAAAAAAGCCGCTTTTTTGATGGAGAAAAGAATCGTTTGGTTAAAATCTCTCTGGGCATCAATAATTACTTGGGCAAAATATTCAATCCAATCATTAATTTCATTGGAACTTTGCCCTTTTTGTAAGGCTGAATAATACCCATTTTTATTGGCTTCAATGGTCTTGGAAATACTCATCAAAATGGGTCGATTTAGGGATTGTGAGAGCGTTTTCTCCGCAATAATTCTACCAATTCTTCCATTCCCATCTTCAAAAGGATGAATACTCTCGAAATACAAATGAGCCACTGCCGAACGAATTAAGGGATTTTTGATGGTCGTTTTTGATTCATTAAACCAATCAAAAAACTGGTTCATTTCTTTGGATAAAATTTCGGAGGGAGGAGCTTCAAAATGTACTTTTTCTATACCCATTGCCCCAGAAACGACTTGCATGGGTTCGATGTGAGTTCGCCATTTGCCAATTTCTACTGAATAACTACCTTGCATCAGAAGTTTATGCCAGTCAAAAAGCATTTCTTCGGACAGATTTTCTGCAAAATTTTCTCTGGACGAAATCAACAAATTAGCAATTCCCAATGAACGTTGGTCTTTGATAATGATAGATTCTGTCGGATAACCCAAATTTTTACGTATAGATGAAATCAAATCAATTCGACTGATAAATTCACCCTCAATTTCAGAAGTTTTTATCGCTTCATTTACCAATAAATTAATGATAGATTCCTCTTTAATTCCTTGCGAAGACGATTTCATAAAACCTTCACTTTCACCCGCAATCGTGATGAACTCTATCCACATTTTTTCAAAAAGCGATTCATCATATTGAAAATTTGTCCAATCCTTTTGTTGCCAATTATACGCCATGAGCCGATTATTTACTTTATTCGGCTCAAATATAAGCATTTTTTGAGCCGAATAGAGTAAATACAAACAAAAAATCCCTCCAAATCATCATCATTTGGAGGGATTTTGGATAGATTTTTGAGAATTTTATCGTCTTCTAAATGCCATAATTAATTCTGTTCCATGATATACGTACATTCTCTCACCCTCAATTACATAGTTGCGGGTGAGAGGCAAAAGGTCAAAAAAGGCTTTTTCTTTCTCCGTAAAATCACAAGCTGATTTAGTATTGCCGATATTTTCAAAGCGTACACGGTTTTTTTCTAAGTCTCGCAATGTACCAGCATAACGACTGCATGGTCCTTGTCCAAAAACTTTTTTCTGGGCAAAATCCAAGGTCATGGTTGCTTCAAATCCTTTGGCTTCGAGTCCATTATTTTTATAAATAAAATCTGTCAAAACCCATTCTGTGGCTCGACTTTTGCTGACTGGGGCAGTCGTATTTGGAGTGACTACACTACTCGACATTTTATTGGATTCGATGGCGGTTTTACTGATAACACGCTTCAAAACATACTTAAATAATGAACCGTCTTCAAGCCCTTCGGGGACATCTACAATTTCGATAAGTAACTGATACTCATAGCCTTGTTCATGTTTAAAGCCTTCGATTTGGTCATAAAAAAACTCCCAATTCTTCTCGGGCGAATTCTTTACCATCATACATTTATTTTTACCTTCACCCGAACAATCGACGGTTTTAGCACCAATAAATAATTTCCGAAAAGGGGATTTAACTTTAAATTTAGGGGATTTAGTGGGAGTAAAGCACAAGAAAAATGCACTCAAACAGATTAGTAGTTTGACTTTCATACAATTTTTAAGGGTTTATTAATTCTTACTTTATGTTACCTCAAAACCTACAAAAATGATGCCTTTTGTGAAGAGATTATAAAAAATAAATCCCATCCTCAATAAGGATGGGATTTATGAAAATATCCAAAAACAATCTCAAAAAATTAAAAGATTCATTAATTTATCCGAACAGGACTAATATAATTTGGTTGATGAAGTGTTAGTTCAAAAAAGGAACTAAGGAATTATACTTAGATAAAATTTGTCTTGTTATTAGAAAAAATTAACGCTCATTTCAATTATTTATCTATTTTACTACTTAAAAATTGAAGTCCAATTTTTTTCAAATAAAAATCTTTCTTGAAAATAAATATTCTAAAAATGATACAAAAAAGTATGGATAAAAGTATAAATATTCAAAGAAATAGCCTCGTCCAAAATCTTAACCATAGATTATAAGAAAAACTAAAACACTTCTTTCAATCAATTCTTGTAAGTATATTTACTCATCTGGTTGATAAAACTATAATTTAGAATATTCTGTACATTTGTATTAATTCAATAATAAAATCAAATAAAATCATGCAAGAATCAACCTTAGAACAACTCCGCTACCCCATCGGAACTTTCCAAAAACCAGTCGAAATATCAGTTGAAATGTTAGCTAACTGGATAATTGATATTGAGGCTCTTCCCGAATTATTACGTAAGTCAGTTGAGGGATTAAATGAGGAACAATTATTGCTACCTTATCGCCCAGGAGGATGGACTATTCGCCAGACGGTTAATCATGTGGCAGATTCTCATGCCAATGCTTTTATCCGTTTTAAATTGGCTCTCACAGAAAATACTCCTACGATAAAACCTTACGAAGAACAACTATGGGCAGAATTGGAAGACGGTAAAAATGCTCCCATCGAATGGTCATTGACGATGTTAGAAATGATGCACAAACGTTGGGTGATGTTATTGAAATCAATGTCTGAGGAGCAATTTGATTGTAAATTCATGCACCCAGAGACCAAACATATCAACTCTTTACGTACCGTTACGGGTATGTACTCGTGGCACGGTAAACATCACACCGCACACATCACCGAATTGCGTAAACGGATGGGGATATGAAAAAAGTCGCTTAGTTTTTAAATTAAAAAGCTGAGGCTAATGTTTAACAACTTAGGTTTTCTGACAATTTTCTGTGGTAGGGGCGTATAGCATACCAATGCTGTCAACTTAAGGATTTACTTTTGTCAAAATATATTTAATAACCCCGTTTGAACGCTAGTAGGGTTTTGAACCCTACCAGCGTTAGTCGGACAAATTTCTTAAATTGACAGCATTGGTATAGCATACGTCCATTTCGTTCGAGGGCGTATGCGATACGCCCCTACATACTGTTATCCATAAAAACTGTCATAGAACCACAACTTATCAACTTAGAACTTATCAATTCTTTTTTTGACCGATTACTCATTAAATTTGCATAAATCCTGACCATTAATCGTTATAATGACGAATCATACAAAATAGTGATGAAACAAATTATAATCCATAACACCCCAAAGGGTATGAATAGAAGGATTTTCTTCTTCCTCATGCTTTTGACTTTGTCTTCTTCTTGCTTTGCTCAATCATTTTTTTCTAAATTATTAAATCAAGACGGTTCGAGACGAAAAAGTTTATACGAACGGCATTCAGATATTTCGTTTGGGTTTGGTGCGTCCAATTATTACGGTGACATAGTTCTCTTGTCTCGTCCTGTACCATCTACTTTACAGAATATTAATTGGAATCTTGCTTTTGATTTTACTCGACATTTTAACCCCCATTTTAGCGGACGAGTAAGCCTAACATGGGCAAGAATTTCGGGGGATGACAATAAATTTGAGGATATAGCTGGTTTTGAGAGACTGTATATGCGTAACCTGCATTTTAGAAATGATATTCAAGAATTGGCGGTTACGGGAGTTTATAATTTAGTAGCTCAGTCAAGGAGCTATCGAAATCGTCCCAAGGTAATTCCTTATGTATTTGCAGGAATAGCCCTTTTTCATCATAATCCAGAAGCAAAAGCTCCCAAAGATTACGGTGGAACGGAGACTTCCCCTGGCGAGTGGGTCAGTTTGCAACCACTCAATACAGAGGGACAAGGCTTACCCAATTATACCGACCAACCGTATAGTTTGATTAATGTAAGTGTCCCATTTGGGGCGGGTGTGAGGTACAAACTCAATCGAAATCTTGACTTGGGTTTTGAAGTGGGCTTACGTTACACTTTTACTGATTATTTGGATGATATAGGAGGGGCTATTGCCGACAAAGGGGATTTACAAACTCAAATCAGTAATTTATCCGCTGCAATGGGGCATCGTGAAAATGAAAAATTTGCGGCATTAACGGGTAGAGATAGAGAGGCTATTGCCCGAAATTACTATGTCTCAAAAGGTTTTGCTATTTCAGACCCTGTCTTATTCTCACCAAGTAGTTTTCCCGAACTTGATGAATCGCTTGGAGGAGCCAGAAACAGCTCGCCCAAGTTGAATGATATTTATATGTTGACGAGTTTCAAAATTATTTATCATATAGCACCAAGCATCAAATGTCCTGTGATTAGGTAGTAAGACTTGATATTTCAAAAAAGGGGTGAGATTTTCTGAGAAAATCTTACCCCTTTTATTTTCTACCTTGTCCATTATCGAACAGAATTGTATCAAAATCGGACACTTTTAAAATCACAAATTTCTTCAAATATCTGATAATCAGAATCTTAAACCTTTGGCATAGCATTAGATAAAAGTAAGGTAGCACGTTTCAAACTTTACCTTCTTCAATACTATGTTACAAAACTATCTAAAAATCGCCCTACGAAATCTCTTAAAAAATAAGACTTTTTCGTTTATAAATATCGCTGGGCTTGCCGTTGGTTTGGCTTCTACAATGCTTCTTGCCCTTTGGGTTTTGGACGAATATTCTTTTGAGAATTTCCAAGAAAAGAGAGACGTATTATTTCAAGGAAAACGTAATTTTAAGGAATCTGAAACCAGTATTTGGACTTCTTCCTCACAAAGCGGCAATACCGCTGAATATATCCGTAAAAATTTTCCAGAAGTAAAAAATGCTGTTCTGACTGACTGGGGAAATAATGTTACGATTAGTTACGGTGAAAAAAGCCTCAAAAAGACTTGGTTTTCCGTTGAAACGCCATTTTTTGAGATGTTTACTTTCCCATTCGTGCAGGGTTCGGCAAAGACAGCTTTCATTGATGTTAATTCGGTAGTTCTCACGGAAAGCATGGCAAAATCTCTTTTTGGTGATGAAGATCCGATGAATAAATTGGTAAAAATTAACCTCAAACATTCCCTCAAAGTAACGGGAGTTTTGAAGGATTTACCAAAAAATACTCGCTTTAACTTTGATTATTTAACGTCTATAAAATTCTTGGATAGTATTGGCGAAACGTATTACGGTTGGTCGGCAAATAACTTTCAATTATGGGTAGAGCTTCGCCCTGACGCAAATTTGGAAGCGGTCAATAAAAAGATGTTGAAGGTTTATAAAAGTAATGCCGATGGGTTCAGTAATGGAGATTTATTCCTTTACCCACTTTCACGATTAAGACTGTTCAATAAATTTAACAATGGTGTCGAATCAGGTGAAGGGCTCAATAGTTTGGTAAGCCTTTTTAGTATTATTTCCATCGTTATTCTAGTCATTGCCTGCATCAATTTCATGAATTTGAGTACGGCTCGTTCTGAAAAAAGAGCCAAAGAAGTAGGCGTTCGTAAAGTTACAGGGGCAACTCGTGGGAGTCTAATTAGCTTATTTTTAAGTGAATCTTTATTAATTACAATCTTAGCTTTTGGCTTGGCGATTTTGATGGTTACGCTATTGCTCCCAGCTTTTAATGATTTGATAGGCAAGCAATTAACTATTCCTTTTGGAAATATCAATTACGTTTTGGGTGCTATTATTTTAGTTTTATTCACAGGCTTTATGTCAGGTAGTTACCCTGCATTTTTCTTGTCTTCGTTCAAACCAATCAAGGTTTTGAAAGGCACAATGCAGTTGGGGCGTGGGGCAAGTTTACCCCGAAAAATTTTAGTGGTTATTCAATTTTGTTTTTCGATTGTGCTAATAATTTTTACGATTTTAGTCTATCAACAAATCCGTTTTGGACAAAATCAACCTCTCGGCTATGACCAAAAGAATTTGATGTATTTTGAAATGCCAGGCGAAATGTACAAGCAATTTACACCCATGAAGCAAGACCTCTTGGCTTCGGGTGTGGTGATGAGTGCCTACTCGACCAATCAACCCATGAATGCAACGGGTAATAATAGCTGGGGTTATGAATGGAAAGGGCAAAAACCTGAACAAAAGAATCAAATATTTGATAATGTGCGAGTTACGTTAGACTTTTTGAAAACAACTGGCATAAAATTAAAGGAAGGAAGAGATTATTCACCACAATTTATGGCAGATACCATTCATTCCGTTTTGGTTAATGAAGCGGCTGTGAAAGCAATGGGACTGAAAAATCCGTTGGGAGAAATCATCCGCCGACAAAGAGATGGAAATTATACAATCGTGGGAGTTTTACAGGATTTTGTGTTTGGAAATCCCTTCGAGGACAAGCAACCGATGATGGTTCAATTGATGCCAGACTCTCAGTCTGCCTCTAATGTTGTTTTACGGTTAAATCCTCAAAAAAGTGCTACGGAGTGTTTGGAGAAAATTAGTACTATTTTCAAAAAATATGAATCAGTTGCTCCTTTCGACTATGAATTTGTGGATACAGAATTTGAAAAGAAATTTTCAAAAGAGACCCTTTTGAGAAATCTGGCGTACCTTTTTGGTGGATTAGCCATTTTCGTTTCATGCTTAGGATTATTTGGATTAGCCTCTTTCATGGCTGAAAGAAGAACCAAAGAAATAGGTATTCGTAAAGTTTTGGGAGCAAGTATTTCGGGAATCGTAATGATGCTTTCTAAGGACTTTTTGAAATTGGTGGGAATTGCTACAATCGTTTCCTTCCCGATTGCATGGTGGTTAGGCAATAAATTTTTAGAATATTACCCAAAACATATCAATTTTGCTTGGTGGATATTTGCTGTTTCTGGAATAATGGCGGGTGTAATTGCTTTATTAACAGTGAGTTATCAGGCAATAAAAGCGGCAGTGGCAAATCCTGTGAAGAGTTTACGGACGGAGTAGAATCAGGAGAAATGGAGGAAGGAGGAATGGAGGAAAATAAATTCAATTTTTAAATTAAATGGAGTAATAGATAGTTTTAAGGAGTATTACTTTCCTCCTTTCTCCTATCTTCCTTTCTCCCCAAAACTATGCTACAACTCAAAAACATTTTCCGCTGGTACAATTCGGGTGCAAACCGTGCTTTTGTACTGCGTGATGTAAGTCTCGAAATCCAAAAAGGAGAGTTCGTTTCTATCATGGGACCGTCGGGTTCGGGCAAGTCCACGCTCTTGCACGTATTAGGTATGATGGACGAACCCAATGAAGGACAATATCTCTTTTTAGACAATAACGTCTTGAATATCAAGGAGAAACAACGAGCCGAACTCTATAAAAAACATATCGGTTTTGTTTTTCAAGCCTATCATCTGATTGATGAATTGACAGTTTATGAAAACATCGAAACGCCTTTGCTCTATCACGGATTCAATTCGTCCGAACGTAAATCTATGGTTGCCGATGTCTTGGACAGATTCAATATCGTTGGCAAAAAAGACCTTTTCCCCAATCAATTATCGGGCGGTCAGCAACAATTGGTAGGCATCGCCAGAGCCGTGATTACGAAGCCAGATTTAATTTTGGCAGATGAACCAACGGGCAATCTGAACTCTAAACAAGGCGAAGAAATCATGGATTTATTCAAGACTCTAAACCAAGAAGGCGTAACGATTGTACAAGTGACGCATTCAGAAAAAAATGCTGCCGTTGGGAGTAGAATTGTGAATTTGTTGGATGGGCGGGTGGTGTAGGATTAACCGCAAGGACGCAAGGGCGGGAGGTTTTTTTACGACCATTTGGTCATTAAAGTTTTCATCTCGTAATAAATACAAACATCTTAAATTTTCTAAAAAATGAAATCAATAAACGTAATTCTCACAATCTTATTTTTCTCATTTTCAGGTGTAGCACAAAACAGTGTCAAACCTAAGACCAAAGTATTCCTATTGGGTGTATTTCATTTTGATAATCCTGGAATGGATTTCTCCAAAACAAAGGATACTGATATACTTTCAGAAAAAAGTCAGCATGAAATTCAGGATATTGTTGATATTATTGCAAGAACAAACCCCGAGAAAGTTTTTTTAGAAGGCACTCCTTCTTACCAGCCTAAGATGGATAGTTTGTACTCAGTATTTCTCAATGGAGGGCTTAAAAATGATAAAGACGAAAGCACTCAAATCGGTTTTAGACTGATGAAACAGCTTAGTCTCAAAAAGTCATTTTGTGTTGATGTAAGTATGCCTTTCTCTGCGGACTCACTTATCAACACATGGAAAATGAGTAAACAGGATGCTTATTTTGATGAATTTATGAGTGATATTAAAAGTTTTGAAAAAAGAGTAAATAGTGAAATCGAATCTGGGATGAGCATAAAACAACGACTTCATAATGTAAATACACAAAGATCAAGAAACCATGACTTAGCTACTTACACGTTCACAGGAGCTATGAAAGCTGGCAAAAAGGGTAATTTTATTGGGGCAGATGTTGCGTCTGAATGGTATGTTCGCAATATCCGAATCTACTCAAATATTCTTCGGGAACTTGATGGTAACGAAAAGTCAATTTTCGTAATGTTTGGTTCAAGCCATCAATCTATTCTTTATCATTTATTCGCCTTACATCCAAATGAGTTTGAACTAATTGACGTTCCTAAATTATTAAAATGAAATTTAAGTTTACCCTAAATGCAACTAAACCTACTATCCCAGCATCTTTATAAATATTAACGGAAATCATTTCAACAATATAACCTTTATCTCAAAATGAAAACTTTGAACGTATTACTCGCAATCCTATTTATTTCATTCGCTTCTTTCGCTCAAAAAGAAAATGAAAAACCCTACATAGTAAAAACCTTCTCGGCAAATGCCATCAAAAACCTCAAAATGAATACTTCGGGAGGTAGTTTGAGCGTAACAGGTACTAATGATTCAGAAGCTCGAATTGAAGTTTATATTCAACCAAATAATTGGAATGGAAGTGGTGGAAATCTATCCAAAGAAGAATTGGAAGAACGCCTCAAAAATTATGAATTGAGTGTTACCCAAGATGGTAATGGAATCGTGGCTTACTCGAAAAATAAAACCAACAATTGGGGTAAAAAGTCCCTCAGTATTGCATTTAAAGCCTTTGTACCTGAAAAAGTAACCACCGATTTGAATACCTCTGGCGGTAGTATTTATGTAAAAGGCATTACAGGAAATGCCTCTGGACGAACCTCTGGCGGTAGTATTTCTGTAAGAAATTGTAAAAATAAAATTGGTTTATCAACATCTGGGGGCAGTATTTCTGCCGATAATTGTTCGGGAGATATTGACCTAAATACATCAGGTGGAAGTATCTCTGCAAGCGACCTTGACGGTACAATCGACCTCCGAACATCAGGCGGAAGTATCAGCTTAGATGCCTTGAAAGGAAACATCAAAGCCGTCACATCGGGCGGAAGCATCAAAGCCACAGAGCTACGAGGTGAGTCAATGGTGAAAACCTCTGGTGGCTCAATTGTTTTACGTGAAATTTATGGAACATTAGATGCTGCCACGAGTGCAGGAAGTTTGGATGCGGAGATTTTAGAATTGGGTAAATCTTTGAATCTCAGCGTTTCAGCGGGTAGTATGACCGTAAAAATGCCGATGAATAAAGGCATAGATTTAGATTGTTCAGCCCAAAAAATCCATGCTGGTTCACTCAATAATTTTAGTGGTTCTTTCGATAAAACATACATCAAAGGTAAACTCAACGGTGGTGGAATTCCTGTGAATTTGAGAGTTAGCACAGGCTCACTTACGATGAAATAGTTAAGTGAAATTTTCAATGCTCAATTTATAATATTCAAGTGAAATTTTCTTGTAACTATTTGATAAACAAATACTTGAACATTAAGCATTGAAAATTAAACACTTTATCATCAAAATCAATCAGATATTAATTTAGTTTTGGTTAAGTAGTAGTCGCTCGATGATTTTCACTGAGCGACTTTTTTACTAAATCTCCATCCCAAACATCATTCTGTGTCCATCAATAGTTTCGATACCAAACTCCCTCATTTTCCACGGTTTATCTTCTATTTTTCCGAGCAATTTTATGCCTTTCAACTCAAATTCTTCGTATAATATATCAATGTTTTCAACCTCTAAATACGCAAAATAAGAATGACAGCCCGTCTCAAAAGCAGGAACATCATCAGGACATTCGCCCAACATAATTTGGCAAGAATCTCTTACTACAAAACACCAACCATCATCTTCCCAAAAGAGTTAAAAACCAAGCATTTCTGTATAAAACTGAATTGATTTCTTTAAATTCTGCACGGCAAGAACGTATCTTGAACCTGCGATTTTTGTTTTCATAAACTATTCTTTCAGCCAAGCAATCGCTTGTTGTAAATATACCTCTTGGTTTTGTTCAACAACGTCAGGAATGACCCTGCCACCATACATTTTTCTTGTTCTATCTGCCATCGTTGAAACTGTTAAAATTAACGTTGCTCCATCCGAAAGAGGAAACCCCTGATTGGCAGTAGAAAGCCCACAGGTAGCATTTCCAAGGCTTTTTGTATTTTTTCGTGTTTTAAAAGCAATAGCAACGGCTTCTCCTGAACTTGCTGTTGATTGATCTGTGAGTACAGCTACTTTTGGGTTAGGTTTCAGAAGCGTGTATTGCTCTGTAATCGTTATACCATTCGTTTGTCCAATTGCATAATAGCTACATTGATACTCGCTACCGTCTGGACCGATAAAATACCCAAAAAGACCTTCACCTAAAATAGGGCTAACTCCTGCAATCATGGGCCACATATTCCCTCCTAAATTTCCTCGCAAATCAATAATCCATCCTTTTATCTTTGGGCTATCAGCATTTTTAATAGTGGCTTGAATATTTTGAGCGAAATTATTTGCACTATTTCCACTACCTGAAAAGCCTGAAATTTTCACATAACCTATTTCATTATCCAGACTTGGTAATATAGGAGTAACATCTTTGCAGGAAACGCCGTTTAGTGTATTAACAATATAGCTCCCACTACTGGTTTGGTAAAGACTATGATTGTCTTGTAATAGGTTAAGAGCCACGACAATAGCCTCTTTAACTTTGGCATCACTGATGTTTTGAGACCCCTTGGCGGCATCTAATACCTTAGTTTTAAAGTCATTCCAGTCAATTTTATTCCGATTGATAGAATTAGTTTTCATAATTGAAATCATGCTATTCAAATAAGTCTCAACTACCGTGGAAGAAGTTACTTGTGGCTCTGGTGAATCTTTACAGGCAAAAAGAAATACCCAGAGTAATAAAAGAAGATAAAATTTATAGGAATTTTTCATGATAAAATATTTAAAAGATTTGGTTTGACTATATGACAAATATAATTCAAATAACCCCTAATACTTCACTAAGTTTATGCTATCCTCCATAAACTAATCTACCCGCAAAGATTTCACAGGATTTGCCAATGCCACTTTATAAGTCTGAAACGATACAAACATAATAATTACCAAACAAAACAGAAATCCTACGGACATAAAAATTTGCCAATTTAGGTCTATTCTGTACGCATAATTGGTGAGCCACGCATTCATACTCATTACACCCAAAGGAAAAGAAATGACGATGGCAATTGCCATTAACAACACAAATTCTTTCAAAAAAAGCATCATAATACTCCCGCTCGAAGCTCCTAAAACTTTCCTGATTCCTAACTCTTTGGTACGGCGAGTGATGCTCAACGATACCATGCCTAATATTCCTAAGAGGACAATAATAATAGCCAAAATCGTTGCCACAAAAGATGCCTTTTTGAGTTGTACTTCTGACTGATACATCTTTTGGAGGGTATCGTCCATAAAAGTATATTCAAACACAGAATTGGGCATTAATTGTTTCCATTTTTGCTCAATATTTGCCATAGATTCTGGAAGACTTCCCGCCTGAATTTTGAAGGATAAATATCTATACAATGGATTATCTTTTACATTTATAAAGAAAAGAGGCGTAATAGTTTTGTGCATCGAACTCACATGAAAATCCTTCGTAACGCCCGTAATCGTGTATGATTGCGGGGCGTAGTGCATCCGAATCATCTTTCCAACGGCATCTTCGGGCTTTTTGAATCCTAATGCCTTTGATGCAGATTCGTTCAAGACTAATCTCATAGACTGATAATTGGTTTGTTTTGCCTGAAAAAACTCGCCTGCCAACATCGGAATTTGATAAGTTTCAGCATATTTTTCGTCGGAGGTAAGTGTCTGAATAAAAACGGCTTGGGTGGAATCCTGACCCATTCTGTAAAGGGCATTGCTATTGCCTGGGCTACCGTCGGGAATGTCGTAGGAAATACTAACTTGGCTGACTTCTTTCAGTCGGGCAAATTCGTTTCTGATAGTTTCCATTTTAGCAATCCCTGCGGGTGACCAATCACGGGGAACTCTTGCCGAAACGATAGATTCCTTGTTATAACCCAAATCTTTATTGAAAAAATAATTGACTTGTTTAGAAATCACCACTGCACCCACGAAGACAAAAAGGGCAATCGTAAACTGTGAAACGATTAATAATCTTCGGAAAAGAATATTCTCTTTAATGGATTTTAGTTTTCCTTTCAGCGAATCAATAGAAGGCAGACTTGACAATACAAAAGCTGGATAAACACCTGATAATAAGCCAATTGATAAGGATAATAATAAACAGATTCCATAAAAATAGGGTGAAATTAATCGTAAAGAAGGGATTTCTTTATTCAAAATTTGCCCGAAAAAAGGTTGGGATATTTCGTATAAAATCAAGGAAACGATGAGGCTAAATAAGGAAATCAAAACCGATTCTGCCAAAAATTGACGAATGATTTGCCCTTTCAAACTACCCAACATTTTCCTCACCCCAATTTCTTTTATTCTGGTAAATGAGTTGCCGATTGAGATATTTACGAAGTTCACAATCGCCATCAACAGAATGAATAATGCCACCATCGTAAGCGTAAAGACCGTTTTTCTCACGACTCCATTATTCGCTTCCAAGTAAACATCTTTTACTGGTACGAGGTAAGGCGTAAGATTTTCTGCCAAATTTTGAGGAGCATTTGTCTTGATTAATTGAGCCATTGGCTTGTCTAAATCCGCTGGTTTTACCCCTTTTTTGAGTTCGATATAACCTACAATGTAAGGATTTTGCCACGTAAAACCTTGTTGCCTTCCCCAAAAATCATTGCTACTCACGAAGGACATCAAAATTGGTGTTTTAGGGCTAACAAAATTCGTCACGGAATTGGTAGGAGTATCACCCAATACGCCCGTAACCATAAAGTCTCGCTTGCTTCCAGCATTGGATTCGACGGTCAAAGTTTTACCCACAACGTCCAATTTTCCAAAATATTTAATGGCTTGTTCCGAAGAAATTACCATCGTATTAGGTTGATTCAGAGCGGTTTGCGGATTTCCGAAGAGGAGTTTGAAGCCATACATTTTCAGTAAGGTAGAATCACCGACTTGTATGTCTTCTCTGAAAATTTTATCTCCGTTAGCAATCACCGAAGTAATGCCATCGAAACTGTAATAATTTTCAACTAAATCAGGGAAGTTTGCTTTCAGAGATTTCGCCATTGGGGCAAGGGTCGTAATCTCCAAACCAATGTCAGATTTCTTCCATTTACTTTGAATAACATACTGATTTTCAACGTTTTTTAACTCAGAATTTACCCGTAATTCTCCCCAAATATACGTGCCAACAAGGAGCGTAAAAGTAATACCAACCGACAAACCAAAAATAGAAACCAGCGAATAAAACTTCCGTTTCATCAAGTTTCGCCAAGCAATTTTGAAGTAATTTTGAATCATGTTTTCTGCCGTTTATTTTGCTAACATGAAGATAATCAATAGAATAGCGTTTGGTTTTGGCTTAACATTTTTTAACAAAAAATCCTGTAAAACTTATCATCTTACAGGCGTTTTGTATATTTTTGAAAAAATCTTAAAAACTACTCCTTCAACCAAGTGATAGCTTGTCGTAAATATACCTCTTGATTTTGTTCAAGAACATCTGGAACAACACGATTCCCATACATTTTTTTTGTTCTATCCGCCATTGTTGAAACGGTCAAAATTAATACTGCTCCATCCGAAAGATTAAATCCTTGATTGGCTGTTGAAAGTCCGCAAGTTGCATTTCCAAAGCTTTTAGTATTTGCCCTTGTTTTAAAAGCAATAGTTACGGCTTCCCCTGAACTTGCTGTTGCTTGGTCTGTAAGTACCGCTACTTTTGGATTTGGTTTTAAAAGATTGTACTGCTCTGTAATCGTTATACCATTCGTTTGTCCAATTGCATAATAGCTACATTGATACTCGCTACCGTCTGGACTGATAAAATACCCAAAAAGACCTTCACCTAAAATAGGGCTAACTCCTGCAATCATGGGCCACATATTCCCTCCTAAATTTCCTCGCAAATCAACAATCCATCCTTTTATCTTTGGGCTATCAGCATTTTTAATAGTGGCTTGAATATTTTGAGCGAAATTATTTGCACTATTTCCACTACCTGAAAAGCCTGAAATTTTCACATAACCTATTTCATTATCCAGACTTGGTAATATAGGAGTAACATCTTTGCAGGAAACGCCGTTTAATGTATTAACAATATAGTTTCCATTACTGGTTTGATAAAGACTATGATTATCTTGTAATAAATTAAGAGCCACAACAATAGCCTCTTTTACTTTGGCATCACTAATATTTTGAGCACCCTTAGCGGCATCTAATACCTTAGTTTTAAAGATATTCCAATCAATTTTATTACGATTTATAGAATTAGTTTTCATAATTGAAATCATGCTATTCAAATAGGTTTCAACTACCGTGGAAGAAGTTGCTGTTGGCTCTGGTGAATCTTTGCAAGCATAAATGGTTGCTAAAAGGAATAAAAGCAGATAATATTTATAGGAGTTTTTCATAATAATTTTTTTAAAAAGATTTGAATTGTCTACATGACAAATATAGTTGAAATAACCCCTAATAATTCACTGATGTTATAATATTATTCCGTCCGCAACGACTTCACAGGATTAGCCAAGCCCGCCTTTATCGCCTGATAACTCACTGTCGATAAGGCAATTACAATCGCAACTACCATCACTATTATAAAAACACCCGCCCCAATTTCAATGCGATAATCATAATCTTGCAACCAATTTTTCATCGTAAAATAAGCAATTGGCGAAGCAATCACGATAGAGATTATTACCAATTTTAAGAAGTCTTTTGATAATAAAGTAGTGATATTCAACACCGTAGCTCCTAATACTTTGCGAACGCCAATTTCCTTCGTGCGTTGTTCAGCCATGAAAGATGCCAAGCCAAATAAACCCAAACATGAAATGAAAATGGCTAAAAATGCAACTGCCAAAGACAAGTTTCCGATGAGTTCTAAATAGTTAAATTTCTTAGCGTATTGCTCATCTGTAAACTGATAATCGAACGGAAAACCAGGATTATATTTATCAAAAATTGGAGTCATTTTTTTGATAGCTGCGGAGGCTGAAACGTTGGGGTTCATTCTTACACAAATCAGATTTACCCAATCCTTAGCAAAAATAATTACCGTTGGACGAATGACCTCAAAAGGGGAATCCATCTGCATATTAGGCATAACGCCAATGACTTTCAGAGACTTCCCCATTCCTTTTACCATTTCTCCAATTGGTTCTTTAAGTCCCATTCTTTTCACGGCAGCTTCATTCAGAATCACACCCGAAGAATCCGAAGCAAATTCTCTTGAAAAGTCTCGACCAGCTTTCAGTTTTATACCCACCGTTTTGGTATAATCATAATCAGAGGCAATTATATTAAATAGTGCTGATTCATCTTCTGGTTTTGAGCCTTTCCATGACCACCCTCTATTATTACTCCACGTTTGATAAGGCGGACAAGAAGATTTGCAAATTGATGACACAGCACCCGAAGCCAATAATTCAGTACGAAGTGGATCATAATTTTTGATTAAATCAGATGAACTAAATACTGAAATTAATCCCTTACTATCAAAGCCAATTGGTCGATTTTTACCGTGTTGAATTTGTTGATAAATAATCACCGTTCCAATCATTAAAGCAATAGAAAATGAGAACTGCAAAACCACTAAAACCTGACGGGGTAATGAAGCATTTTTACCCAAACGAATTGTACCTTTCAACACTCGCACAGGGTTGAATGAAGACAAATAAAGTGCTGGATAACTTCCTGCCAAGAGTCCTGTAAACATCGTAAATATTAGCATGATACCCCAGAAAAGAGGATTTGCTAATTGTAGAGAAACTTCCTTATCAGTAAGTTTATTGAAAGACGGCAAAATCAATTCAACCAAGATTAAAGCCAACGCCAAAGCAATAAAAGAAATCACCAAAGACTCACTCAAAAACTGCCCAATCAATTGTCCACGGTCAGACCCCATCGCTTTTCTTACACCCACTTCTTTCGCCCGTTTTTCAGAACGAGCCGTACTCAAATTCATAAAATTGATACAGGCAATTAAGAGAACTATCAAGCCAAAAATGCCAAAAAGTTTCACATATTTGATGAATCCCCCTGTATTTATGCCATCCGTAAAATCGCCATAAAGCCTCCATTTAGCCATTGGGTGCAAGAAAACCTGTGGCTTAATACTCGTCTGCATCAACTTGTCATCCTTAGCATGGTTCAATACAATATTCTTAATGTTAGTGTTAGTCTTTTCTGGATTTACGCCATCTTTTAATTGTACATAAACCTGGAATGAATTACTGCCCCACGCATCTTGTTGATTTTTGATGTAATCCAATACTTTAATTTGTAAGTCCCAAGGCAATAAATAATCAAACTGCAAGGTGGCATTTTTAGGCTGTTTTCCCACCACTGCCGTTACTTTCAAATCTACAACATTGTCCATTTTCAAAACCTTACCAATAGGGTCTTGATTACCAAATAAAGTGGTGGCTAATTCCTCCGTCAAAACAATTGAAGTTGGGTCTTTCAAAGGATTTTTATCACCTTTTAAAATATTCAAAGAAAACATATCAACACCTTGTTCACCCAAGTAATGTCCGAACTTGCTAAACTTCTGGTTGCCCATCACCAACGAATGATCACTCCCCCAATCACACATCGCAACTGCCTTAAAATCAGGATATTTAGTCCTTAATTCTTCGCCCATTGGGTAAGGAAGAGCCGTTTGCGAACCACGATGTCCATCAAAAGTTTGGTGCATCATTACTTGATAAACTGAATCAAAATTCTTATGATGTTTGTTGGCAGAAAGCTCATCAATCATCCACAAGCCAATGAGCATTGCCACCGCCATTCCCACCGCCAAACCAGCGATATTGATAAAAGAATATACCTTGTTTTTGACAAGATTCCGTAGGGCGATTTTTAAATAATTTTGTAACATGACCTTATTTTTTATGTATATTTGAAAAAAATAAATAGTATTAAATATGGAACTATTATTAGAGACCGTAGTCGAGAGAGAATTATCTGCCTACGAAATAGAAAGAAATAAACCAATGCCAACATTATTACATGGAGCAATTCAGCTTAATATAGGTTCTGAATTAAAGATTAAATACCCTAAACAATTTCGCTTAGCGAGCGAAGTATTGTTAGATACTCAGCCAAATGGAAGTACGCCAGATATAATAGCGTATCCCTATTCGGAATTAGATTTTCAAAACGACCCTTCACGTCGTACAGATGCCCCTTTACTTTGTATTGAGATTCAATCAGGTTCACAAAGTACCAAAGACATGACCAGTAAATTAGAACCGTATTTCAGTTTCGGAATAAAATCTTGTTGGATTGTTGTTCCAGAACTTAAAGCTGTTATTGTTTATGATAGTCCTTATCATTACAATTTTTTTCACGAAAACGAGATTGTAAAAGATTCTGTACTCGGTATTGAAATTTCAGTAGAAAAGATATTTGAATAATCATTTCTCCAAACCTATGCCAAAAATACAACTATTTGATTTTCAATATTTTAAAAATAATCCAAAAACAAAAAGTGTCCGAAAACGGACACTTTTTGTGCGTAAACAGACACCCTAATTACCTAATCCCCAATCCCTAATCCCTAATATTTCAAACTTTCCTTTTCTTTCTAAAAAAAACTCCGTAATTTTGCAGTCTTTTCAATAGAATACCGTGAAAAAGAGCGTATTAAATACATTCAAAATTGACATCTTCCGCCTCGAAAACAAGCAACATTTGCATGAATTTGAAGGAGATGATAGTTTCTTTGAAGAGCTTGAACAAGATTTAATCACGAAAGGACATTTCAAAGCCACAGTGAGCTTAGATAAGTCCGAGACGATGATTCAGGTGGTTTATAAAATCGTCGGAAGCGTTGAATTAACTTGTGATAGAAGCCTTGATTTATTCGATTTCCCAGTAAATATTACTCAGAAAATGATTCTAAAATTTTCTGACCACAACGAAGAAATCACAGATGAATTGATGTTGATTGACCGAAATGCACAGTACATTAACGTCGCCCAAGATATTTTTGAATTTATAGGATTACAAATTCCCATCAAAAAACTACATCCAAGGTTCGTCAAAGAAGAAATCACTTACGAAAGTTTGATGAAAAAATTTGAGGATGAATACGAGGAAGAAGATTTGGATGATGACGATTTAGACGACGATGATGATTTAGACTTTGGAGATGAGGATGATAACGATGGAGATTTTGAATTTGAGGACGATGAAATCTTGGAAGTTGAAGGAGAATTAGTTTATACAACGTTAAAAGAAGAGGAGGGAGACGTAAAAAATACCAACGAAAAGCCCATTGATCCACGTTGGGAGGCTTTGATGAAATTAAGAGAAAATTGATTTTTAGGTGATAGGGGTTAGGTTTTAGGGGATAGTGGAGTTGAAAATTAGTTTTAAAGTATCAGTAAACAAGTATATTAATAAAATAAATAACGAATCATAAATTTAAGGAAATAAAGAAATGGCACATCCTAAACGGAGAATTTCGACAACTCGCAGAGATAAAAGACGTTCACACGACTTTGGTACTCCAAAAACAATCACAACTGACCCAACCACTGGCGAAATTCATTTACGTCACCGTGCTCACGTATTCGAGGGAAACCTTATGTACAAAGGCAAAATGGTTGTAGAAGGATACGCTCCACAGGCGTAAGTTTTTAGGTGTAAGGTTTTAGATATGAGGTGTTAGTTTATTGCTATCACCCAACACCTAAAACCTTACACCTAATTTTTTTTACGAAAAATACCAATTAACACTTCATTAGTTGTTAAATTTGTGGTTATATTATTTAACCTGAAAAATACATTAATGAAGATAGGTATAGATGCAATGGGCGGAGATTTTGCCCCCAACGCAATCGTAGAAGGAATCATTTTAGCGGCACAAGAATTACCCGAAGACTCTACCATCGTTTTGATTGGTAAAGTACAGGATATTCAACAAATACTTGATAATCAGAATTTTAAGGGATCAAACATCGAAATCGTTGAAGCTAATGAGACTATTGAAATGGGTGAACATCCTGTTCGGGCATTACAATCTAAACCCAATTCCAGCATCGGAGTTGGGTTTAAACTTTTAAAGACAGGTGAGATTGATGTATTCGCTTCGGCGGGTAGCACGGGGGCGATGATGGTGGGTTCTTTATTCTCCATCAAAACCATCGAAGGCGTACAACGTCCACCGATTGCAGGTTTTGCTCCGCAGGTGGACGGTAACTTAGCCGTCATTCTGGACATTGGAGCAAATGCTGATGTCAAACCCGAAATGTTAGCTCAATTTGGAGTTTTGGGTTCAATTTATGCCGAGGCAACTATGAAAATTGAATCGCCAAGAGTAGCTTTGATGAATATTGGCGAGGAGGAAGAAAAAGGTTCATTGGTAGCTCAACAGGCTTATAAGTTGATGAAAGAGAACAAATCCATCAATTTTATTGGCAATATTGAAGGCAAGGATTTTTTCAAAGGAAAAGCTGATGTCATTGTTACAGACGGTTTTACAGGAAACATTATCCTAAAAATGGGCGAGTCTCTCTACGGAATTATGAAGGACAAAGGCATCAGAGACGAGTTTTTAGACAAAACAAATTATGAAGCCGTGGGTGGCAGTCCGATAATTGGGGTAAACGGAAATGTTATTATCGCACACGGTTCGTCGTCATCAACGGCGGCAAAAAATATGGTTCACCTCTGTTACAAGATAGTTGAATCCAATTTATTGAAAAAAATTAAAGAAGCACTACAGTAGGTATGAGGTATGAGGTCGTAGGTATGAGGTAAAAGAAAATCGCAAATTTTATGTTTGGTGAACACTAAAACTGTGAAATTGAAGATGTTTTTCTTCCCAATACCTCAAACCTACGACCTCATACCTCATACCTCAGAAAACATTATGACCAAAATTACAGCTGCAATTACAGGCGTGCAGGGATACGTTCCCGAAGATATTTTGACCAATGCCGACCTTGCGACACTTGTTGATACCACTGATGAATGGATAACATCTCGGACTGGAATCAAACAACGTCACATCCTCAGAGGCGAAGGTAAGGGTACGTCCGTAATGGCAATCGAGGCAGTCAGAGGCTTATTAGCCAAAACTAACACCCAGCCCGAAGAAATTGATTTATTGATTTGTGCCACTATTTCACCAGACCATTTTTTCCCAGCCACCGCCAATTTGATTTGTGAAGGTGTTGGGATAAAAAATATTGGTTCTTACGATATTGCTGCGGCTTGTTCGGGCTTTATCAATGCCTTGACTACGGGTGCAATGTTCATAGAATCAGGACGTTACAAGAAAATTGTGGTAGTTGGGGCAGATAAAATGTCGTCTATCGTGGACTACACAGACCGTACCACTTGTGTATTGTTTGGCGATGGGGCAGGGGCAGTTTTGTTGGAAGCCAATTATGAAGGTTTGGGTATTCAAGATTTTATTTTGAGGTCAGACGGCGTAGGGGCAAATCATTTGATTCAAAAAGCTGGCGGTAGTGCATACCCACCTACGCACGAGACGATTGATGCCAAACAACATTTTATTCACCAAGACGGTCAGACGGTTTATAAATTTGCGGTGACAAAAATGGCAGATGTCTCGGCAGAAATCATGGAAAGGAATAATTTGACGGGTGATGATATAGCATTTTTAGTACCACACCAAGCCAATAAACGCATCATTGACGCAACGGCAAATAGAATGGGAGTAGGTCCAGAAAAAGTAATGATGACCATTCAAAAATACGGAAATACCACCGCAGCCACGATTCCACTGTGTTTATGGGATTATGAATCTCAATTGAAAAAAGGAGATAATTTAATCTTGGCGGCTTTTGGAGGAGGATTTACTTGGGGAAGTGTTTATTTGAAATGGGCGATATAGGATTAATTGGTTACTGGTTTATTGGTTGAAGGACTTAAATATTCGCAAAAATGATACAAACAATTGACTTTGAGCAAGTTATTATTCAAGGAATAAAAGATTTGCCTAAACAATATCTTGGAGAAGTTGCTGATTTTGTCGTTTTTTTACGTCAAAAATCTTTAAAATCGTATGACTTTAAAGAAGAATTGAGTTTGATGAACGACCAACAAATTAAACATTTGGAAGAAGAATTTAAAGATTTTGATAAGGAATTTCCGAAAGAATGAAGCAATATGTAACTGATACAATGGCGATTGTATCATATCTTGGCAAAAGAAAATTACCACCGTCCGTTAAGCAAATTTTTCAATCTGCCGATTTGGGTTTAGTACAAATATTAATCCCTTCGATTGTATTCGTTGAAATTGGTTATCTTTCCGAAAAAGGTAGAATAGATGTAGGTTTGAATGATGTACTGAAACACATTGCTGAATTTCCTACTTACTTAGAACAAGTTTTGGCATTCAATATTGTCGTTGAATCTTACAAAATTTCAGATATTCCAGAACTTCATGACCGCTTAATTGGAGGAACAGCTAATTTTTTAGATTTAGAACTTATCACAAACGACCCTTTTATTCAAGCATCTACATTTGTTAAAACGGTTTGGTAATAACAAGTGTATTCGCTGACGGAAAATCATTTTGTCTTGACTCCGAACATGGGAAGAAAGAGTATTTATTTTAAATTACAAAATCATGATTCAAAGTAATTTCAAAGACTGGACATTAGAGAAAATAGATGAATCATTTGGTGTGAGACAGGTTTTTAATACAACACTGTTAGATGATTTAATGAATTATGACAAGCAACTTTCTGATTTTGAAAAGCAATATATAAAAAACCTACAAGCCCATTTTATTCTTGGCGGTGACGATTGGAATGAGGTTGAATTAGAAAACAAATTCATCAGTCCTCTTATCATGTTTTCATCTAAACCAACTGAACTATTTTCCTATTTTTTAGAGCGAGATTTGACTTTTGACATAGAAGACTATCATCTTACTGGTAGAGTTGATGGAATGATAGCATCAGGTTTTAGAAGCCCCAAAAAACCGTATTTTTGTTTAAACGAGTATAAGAAGGGGATAGACCCCACAATGGATATTGCCAATGGAGACCCAAGGGGACAGGCTCTGATTTCTATGTTGGTTGCACAGAAATTGAATGACAATAAGTTCCCTATTTATGGATGTTATATTATTGGTAGAAATTGGTATTTTATGATTTTAGAAGGAAAAGAATATGCCATTAGCAATGACTTTTCTTGTGTAAATGAAGAGGTCTATGACATCTATCAAATTCTTAAAAACTTGAATGTTCAAATTGAGAAGTTGTTATCGTTATAAAATACTCGTAACTAATTGATAATCAAACATTAAACTATTCGCCCGCTTGTTGGTGGAATAGTTTTAAACAATAAATTAACCAGTGTAATGAATACCAATACTCGCCTTTCAACAAGTTTTACTTATGCGTTACCTGCATTTGTACTATTATTCACGAGTCTAATAACTGTATCATTCTTTTTAGGGAATAATGTATTTGATACAAATTCATATGATTCAAACCCTATAATATTGATTTTACTGATCCCTTTTATACTGTATTTTATTTTTAGAATTCTTGTTACAAAAATTAGTTCCAATATTATTTTATATACTATTATAACCATTATCGTCCTAATTTTAGGAACTTCGAGTTTATTCTATTATCAATCTGATAGTGGTTTTGACGATGGATTTAGTCTTGACTCATCGATTGCTTTAATGGCTATTTTAAGTTTGTTATATTTTTGGACCATTAAATTGTTCAAAGGTCGGTGTACAGCTTCGATGAATGATAAAGTAATAAATTACAAGAATTTATTTGGACAGAAAGGTGAAATTGACCTTAAATTAATAACAATGTTAGAACAGGATAAAAACCCTTTATCATTGTTAAGATACCTTAGATTTTTAAATTTTTCTAAGAAAACGGAAATAACGTTTAAAATTGAGAATGATGAAGAAGATGGAGAGTATGCGATATATTTTTTTCCAAGGAGTACCCAAAAAAGAAACTCTACTTTTTCATTAATTATTCAAAAAGCAAAAGAATGTGGTAATGATTCAATTAGACAGTATGTTGTATAAAGCAAAATCAAAGACATTTTTAGTTAGCGAAATAAAACAAGCCGTAAAAGAAATAAAACTAATAAAATCAGGAAAAAAGAATGCTCGAAATGCTGAGGATTTTTTGAATGAATTATAAAAGAATACAGTAAAAAAACATAAAATGGCAACTACCGCAGACATTAAAAACGGATTAGTAATTAAATTCAATAACGATTTGTTTTCGATTATTGAATTTTTACACGTAAAACCTGGCAAAGGTCCAGCTTTTGTGAGAACAAAGTTGAAGTCCTTGAACACGGGTAGAGTAATTGATAATACCTTCAACTCAGGCGTAACGATTTACCCTGTGCGTGTGGAACGTCGAGTGTATCAATATCTTTATGCAGAAGAATTTGGATTTACCTTCATGGATAATATCACATTCGAGCAAGTAACATTGAACAAAGAAATGGTACAGGCTTCCGATTTGATGAAGGAAGGTCAAGAAGTAGAAATCTTGATGAATACTGAAACTGATTTACCTATTTCGTGTGAAATGCCCCTATTCGTTGAATTGGTGGTAACATATACTGAAAATGGTATCAAAGGTGACACTGCCAACGCCCCTAAAAAACCCGCAACGGTTGAAACAGGAGCAACTATCACTGTTCCATTATTTATCCAAACAGACGAAAAAATTAAAGTAGATACTCGTACGTATGAGTATGTTGAACGAGTTAAAGGTTAGTTTTGAGTTAAAGAAGTTATAGAGTTGTACAGTTAAAAAGTTACAGAGTTAAAGAAGTTAAAAAAACATATCACGATTATTTTTTAACTCTATAACTTTTAACTCTATAACTTCTCTAACTCTATAACTTTTCAACTCTATAACTTCTTTAACTCTATAACTTTTCTAACTCCCAAAATGGAAAACAAAGAAATTCAAAAACTCCTTGACTTCATAGCACAGTCAACCCTTGATGAGGTAAATATTGAGACCTCCGAACTGAAATTATCTGTCAAAAGATATGGTGCTGCTCCCGTAGTTCAGCAAGTTGTAGCGGCTGCTCCTGTGGCGGTGGTACAAGCTCCTGTTGCTGCTCCCGTATCTCAGGCTGCTGCTCCTGTTGCCCCTGTGGCAGCACCCGTAGCTGCCTCGAACAGAGTAACCATCAAATCTCCGATGATTGGAACATTCTATCGTTCTTCAAGTCCAGACCGTCCTTCATTGGTGGAAATTGGCTCTGAAATCTCGAAAGGAAGTCCCGTTTGTATCATCGAAGCGATGAAATTATTTAACGAAATCGAGTCTGAAATCTCAGGACGTATCGTTGAAGTATTGGTAGAAAATGCCACCCCAGTAGAATTTGACCAACCTCTTTTTGTTGTAGAACAGTAATTCAATTAACAGTTAACAATTAATAATTAACAGTTTTCATATAAAGTCCTTTGTGGATTCTCCTTGTGAACTGCTAATTGTTAATTGTTAATCGTTAATTGTTAATTGATAAAAACGTGTTTAAAAAAATACTAATTGCCAATCGTGGTGAGATTGCTCTTCGCATCATTAGGACGTGTAGAGAAATGGGCATCAGGACGGTTGCGGTTTATTCAACTGCTGACCGTGAAAGTCTGCACGTAAGATTTGCGGACGAAGCCGTTTGTATTGGACCTGCTCCAAGCCGACAGTCATATCTAAATATTCCTGCTATCATTTCAGCCGCCGAGGTTACGGGAGCTGATGCGATTCACCCAGGATATGGATTTTTGTCTGAAAATGCTGAGTTTTCGAGAATTTGTGCGGAGTATGATATCAAATTTATCGGAGCAACAGCCGACCAAATCAATTCAATGGGCGACAAGGCAACTGCCAAAGCAACCATGAAAAACTCAGGCGTTCCCGTAATTCCAGGGTCAGAGGGTTTGATTGATACGGTTGAGGAAGCCAAAGCCTTAGCCAAAGAAATCAAATATCCTGTTATCATCAAAGCTACGGCTGGTGGTGGTGGACGTGGTATGCGTATCATTCGTCACGAAGGTGAATTTGAAAAACTTTGGGACGATGCCAAGACTGAATCAGCGGCGGCTTTTGCCAACGATGGTTTGTACATGGAAAAATACGTTGAAGAACCACGCCACATCGAAATCCAAATCGTGGGAGACCAGTTCGGAACGGTTTGCCATTTATCAGAACGTGATTGTTCGATTCAGCGTCGTCATCAAAAATTGTGTGAAGAAACTCCTTCGCCCGCCCTTACGCCTGAGTTGCGTGAGCGTATGGGAACGGCAGCCGTGAAAGGTGCGGCAGCCATCAAGTACGAAGGTGCTGGTACGATAGAGTTCTTGTTGGATAAACACGGAGAGTTTTATTTTATGGAAATGAATACTCGTATCCAAGTGGAACATCCTATTACTGAGGAGGTTACAGATTTTGACTTAATTAAAGAGCAAATAAAAGTAGCGGCAGGTGTTCCGATTTCAGGTAAAAACTATACGCCAAAACTATTTGCTTTGGAATGTAGAATTAATGCCGAAGACCCCGCTAATGGATTCCGTCCATCGCCTGGGAAGATTACCAATTTGCATTTGCCAGGCGGTCATGGTGTGAGAATTGACAGCCACGTTTATTCAGGATATACCATTCCACCAAACTATGATTCGATGATTGCGAAAGTGATTGTGTCGGGACAAAGCCGTGAGGAGGTATTGTTGAGAATGAAACGAGCCTTGCAGGAATTTGTGATTGAAGGAATAAAAACTACGATTCCATTCCACATCAAATTAATGGACGATGAACGTTTCAAATCTGGTAATTTTACTACTTCTTTTATGGAAGGGTTTGATTTGACGAATTTGTAGGAAATATTAGTGATTAGGTTTAAGGAAAAAGATATTTCTTTATTATCCTAAAACGATGTTTGAACTGCAAAAAAGCCCTCTGAAATTAATTTCAGAGGGCTTTTGCTATTTATTTGGTTCTCCGACATTTTGTGGTAGGGGGCGTATCGCATACGCCCTCTGACGAAATGGGCGTATGCGATACGCCCCTACCACAAAAATTGTACGAAATCCATTTATTCTTTAAGAATTACTTTATGATATATTTCCTTCATTGAAATATCAACACCATCAATTTTAACCGTTCCATCCAAGTCATCATAATCATCATTAAACCAGTGTTGAATACTTTGATTTTTAGTATAAATCGTGATGTAAGGTTTATTTTGTTCGATATAAATAATTTGATGAATGGAGTCTAATTTTTTGTAACAAGGCAATTTTTTCTTCATATCAAATTCTTCGGTAGAATCGGAGTGAATCTCAACTAAAATATAGGGATTGATGATTCCCGCAACTTTACGTTTTCTTGGAAACAGTAAAGACTCGCCCTTCATCACCAAAGCATCAGGATTGAATGCCATTTCACAATCTGGGACATAGACTGTTTTAGCACTCCCCATTGCTTTGTAATCTTCTTTTTCGAGGTAAATGTTTCTCAGAATTGCCAAAATATTAGCTACAATTGTTTCGTGGTTATCGCTTGCTTGACTCATTTTTGCTTTGATTTCTCCATTAATATATTCAAGGGTGTATGGTTCGTCCGCCATTTCCTCTAAAACATCCCAATATTCCTCTAATGAAGCGGGTATAAAAATGACTCGTTCTTCCTCCAAACGTTCAATGATACTTTCAGAAAGACTTGCAACAGCTATCATAATGTTATTGTTTTTTGTAAAAATAAGAAATCTAAACTATAACTCAAAAACAGGCTTACAATATGATTTTGTGGAATCCTATCTACTTTATTGTATTTGCCAACGAGATGATTCATACATTTTATGTTATTTTTACGAAACGAAAAATATAGTCGGAAATACGTATGAAATTATTTAAAAAAGATCAAATATTCATGAGCGATTGGCTCAAACTAAAACCTTATCCAAATGCGAATTTGAGATATGATACTTTTTATCTAAATCTGTGCAATGAGGTTTATGAATTACTCAAAAGTGAGGAAGATTTTTTTGATGAGAAAGAGATGGAACGAGAGCAAATCAAGCAATTGGCTTGTGTGATTGTATCTTATTACGAAGATTTTATTTCTGAAATAGGGATTTGGAATGCTTTTACGGAACATAATAAGCAAACGATTGGTGAATATTTGCCTTTTTACTCGTTAAAAGATTACGATAAAGAATACATTAATTGGCAAGATATTGCGTATTTGATTTGGCATTATTCAATCAAATGGTATGATGAAACGGTGCATCCTGCTGACTATCGTGTATTTGTTGAATTAGGGAAAGAGATTGTTGAGTTGTTTGAAGAATATATTGATGAATCCCCAGCGACAGAGTTATACGATAAGCTGTTTACTATAGAACCTGACAGCAACTATTTTGAGTTTAAGTCCACTCTCAATTGGTTTTCAACAGAAGCCTACACGATGGGTATTGAATTTGGGAATAGTATTAAAAAGCAATTGGACGAGTTATCATTTAAGCACAAATTGAATCCAAATTTTGGAGCAATGTTGTATCAAGTGAAGGAAGAATTCTTGTGTAGGAAAAGAAGTTCTTTTGGAGCTTTGAATGCTCCTGAGTGGATGGCGATGATTTGTAAATGTAGTGAAGATAAAAAACAGGAAATCAGAAAGTTATCAGAACGGCATTACAAACATTTTGTTCATGAAGGTATTGCTTCAAAGGATTTTATAAAGTTCCGTCACTATGTTACTGAAAGAGAATATTTAGTTTACAGGGACTCGTTTCAAGCAAATATAGGTAAGATAAAAGAGAGTGATATTTGCGAAATGTACTTGGTTCAGTGGGATAAAAAATGGTGGTTATCAGGGGCAATGATGTCTTATCCACAGAGTTCTGCTAAAAAAGAATTGAGAGGAGTAAAATTGAAACAGCTTGAAAATCAGTGGATTCTGGATGAAAAAGCACTTGCTTCCAATAAGGAATCCGCTATTGATATGGAGAAAGCATTTGTTCAATTATACGGGAGTAGATTGAAATTGTGTAGTTCAGTAGAAGAAATACAAGAAATTTTGATGGATGTATCTGAGCAGAATGCAAAAAATAAAGGCACTCATGATAAGTTCGCCGAAAGAAAAAAGGAAAACAATGCTAATGACAGTCAAATAGTAGCATCTTTAAAAAAAGAGTTTGGAAAAAGCACAGATTTGGCAGTCTTCTTCTTGAAAGCACAAGGTACTCAGATGCTCATTGGTACAAAGGAGACGATAGATGCCTTGCAAGCTAAAACACTTTCAAGAGAAGATAGTACGGAGCTTTTTATTAGTTTGTCGAATGGCTATCATCCTCAAGTTGCTCAATATTTTTTAGAAAATTACCCGACTATAAATATTAAAATGCCAGGGTTATCTCAAATAAATGCCCTAAAAAATATGCCTTATTTTTGGCGTTTTAATAGCCCCGAAGAGTTTGATAAAGCATATCCTTTATATACAACCTTGAGTGATGAACAGGTTAAAGAAATGGAGAAAATGAAGTAAAGCAAGATATAAAAAAGCCCACAGAAATTTGTGGTATTTTGTGAATGTTTAGGAAGCCTGTAATAGTTGCTATCCTAAGTAGCTTCGAGTTCTTACTTAGAGCTACTTTTTTGTAATCAGGGGGTAACTCTAAGTTCTTCAAGCCCTCACAAATCTCGTACACTAATTGATTGACTATGTTAAAATAGAAAATGATTTACCATTTTACAATTCTCAGCGAAAGTAAAAGCCCTTTACCTGCGTTAGGAAAAGGGCTTTTGAATTTTACTACTAATACAACATCCGAAATTTAATCGTATTATCAATATCCTTCAATTCCGCCACGATTTCATCAGCGTATTCTTTGGCGATGTCCGTAATTACGTAACCGATTTCGTTGGTCGTTTTCAGATACTGTCCTTTGATATTGACGTTGTATTTGGCAAAAACATTATTGATTTTTGCTAAAATCCCAGGGACGTTTTGATGAATGTGCAATAAACGGTGGGCGTCTTCCAAAGGTGGCAATTGTAGCTCAGGGAAGTTCACCGAGCCATACGTGCTACCATTGTTCATGAATTGCAACAATTTGCTTGGTACAAATTCGCCAATATTTGCTTGTGCTTCTTCCGTTGAACCGCCTACGTGTGGAGTCAAAATTACTCTTGGTAAACCTCTCAATTCGTTGATAAATTCTTCGTCATTAGTCTTGGGTTCGTAGGGAAATACGTCCACGGCTGCACCCCAAACTTTTCCAGATTTTAGGGCATTTACCAAGGCAGGAATCTCCACGACGTGTCCACGAGAAAGATTTACGAAGATTACGTTGTCTTTCATTTGGGCAAATTCAGGCTCACCAATGATATTTGAGTTCGATTTACGCCCGTCCACGTGAAGGGAAATAAAATCAGAAATATTCAGTAACTCTTGTAATGTTCTACATTTTTTGGCATTTCCGAGAGCTAATTTATCGACAATATCATAGAAATAAACTTCCATTCCGAGGGCTTCGGCAATGACCGATATTTGTGTTCCGATGCTTCCGTAGCCCACTAAACCTAACTTTTTACCTCTGATTTCGTAAGAATTTTTTGCTGACTTATCCCAAATGCCTTCGTGCATTTTGTTAGATTTGGTCACAATGTCACGGGTTAGCATAATCATTTCACCAATCGCCATTTCTACTACCGAACGAGTATTTGAGTACGGAGCATTGAAAACGGCAATCCCACGACGTTCGCATTCATCCAAATTGATTTGGTTCGTGCCAATACAAAACGCTCCGACTGCCATCAAACGACTGGCGTTTGGATGTTCCAAAATTCGTTTGGTCAAATTGGTTTTTGAGCGTAAACCCAAGATAGAAACGCCTTTTATTTTCTCAATTAGCTCGTCTTCATCCAAAGCACCTTTCAATAATTCGACCTGAAAACCCTCTGATTTGAAGGCTTTTACACCATTTGGATGGACGTTTTCCAATAATAAAACCTTGATTTTTGATTTTGGATAAGATTGAGCTCTGTTCAAATCGTTAATGTACAAAAACTCATCGAAAGAAGCCACCACTTCATCGGCTACGTCGGTTACTTTTTTACGAGAAACGTTTTCGGTGAAGGCAAAAAATTTGTTTGCCAAACCAGATTCACGTAATTCATAATCTGTGTAACCATCGCCAATGGCGTATATATCTCCCTCAAAATCAAGAGATTGCAATAATTTTACTTTGCCTTTGTCTTGTGAAAGAAGATTGCTTTCGTCGTAACCCGTAATGTTTCCATCGGCATCATAGACGAAGGTATTGGCGTAAATATTTTCTTCCAAAACACCCATTGATTTTGCCACTGGGACAATAAAATCTTTGAAACCAGAGGAAACAATGTAAACCGAAGGGGCATTTTCACGTAAAAATGCTTCGTTACGGGCGAAGGAATCGGAGATTTTACCCATCAAAAACTCAATCAAATCCGCTACGTGCGTACGATTGGCAGGTAGAAGGGCAACCCGTGCTTTGAGGGATTCGGCAAAACCGATTTCACCAGCCATTCCTCGGTCAGTGATGGCTTTGATTTCACCCACGATTTTATCACGGTCTTTGTGACCTTTGAGGGCAATCGCTGCCAATTCGTCAAGTCCTTCTACTTTTGTAAAAGTTGAGTCAAAATCAATGACGTAAATAATTTCTTGTGCTGTGTTGGTTAACATTTATTTCTTAAATCTTTTATTGCTTGATTTCGTTTTTCTATAATTTTGCAAAGAACAAAGACGGCTTCGAACGTAGGAGTGAGGATTCTGCAAAGAAGTACATTAGCTCGTTGTTTGTTCTAAGGTTGAGCTTCTCCGAAGCTATCTGTTACTCACATTGACTTTCTACAAAGGTTGTGCTTCTCCGAAGTATTACGAAACTCTTTTACTTCGGAGAAGTGCAACCTTTGTAGTAGAGTAGTTAAAAACAGCGACAAAGCTTCGGAGAAGCTCAACCTTAAACTCAAATAATCTCTTTTCTTCCCCACCTTATATTCTCATAAACTCAAAGTCATTAAATCCTTTTTATAACTTTCCACAACATCCAAAGACGTTTCCCAAATCATACTGTCGTCTTCTTTTTCAGTAATAGAATGATTTTTTATGGATGAAAATTTATCACAAAATTCAGTAAATTTCAAAGCATATTTTTGCTCAAAAAAGTCTATCCTACTTTGATAATAAGCTATTTTTTGTTGCAAAATATTCTTTGCTTGCTCTTTTGCAAACACATCAACATTGGCATATCCCCAACCTTGAACGGTCTGACTGAGTGTTTCAAATCCTAATGATGTTGCCATATTTTTTGTTATTTTTATTATGAAAACCACTCCAAAGCCCTTTTCTCAGACCACAAAACCCCTTGATAATCAACAGGATAAAAACCACAATGTCCGCCCATTTCGGGGGCTTGGAAATAGATTTTTTCCATAGATTTTATCTTCTCAAAAGGGAAACATTCCTTCGAGAGAAAAGGGTCATTTTTTGCGTTGATGATTAAAGTTGGGATATTAATTTTATCCAAAAAGTACAGCGAACTGTTACGCTCGTAGTAATCTTCGGCATCTATAAATCCATGTAGTTGTGAAGTATATGCATCATCGAAATCTTTTAATGTTTTGATATTCGGGATGTATGAAGTGTTAAGCTGAAACTCTGGGAAACGTTGAGATTTCTCCAAAATCTTTTTATTCAATGAACGACAAAACCGTTTGGTATAAAGCCAGCCAATCGTTTTGCCACTACTTGAAAGGTGCAAAGGTACTGAAAAAGTGACTGCCTTCTGAATTTCTGGATAAAGATTTTGCCCTTTTTCTCCTAAGTATTTCAAGGTTAAATTACCCCCAAGGCTAAACCCGACTAAGTATATTTTTTGATAACCTTTTGATAATGAATGCTTTATGATAGTTTCTAAATCATCCGTTGCTCCGCTGTGATAGAATTTTTTGGTCTGATTCATTTCACCAGAACAACTCCTAAAATTCCAAGCCAAACAATCAAAACCGTGAGCGTTGAAGTTTTTGACCATGCCCGTAATGTACTGGCGTGAGGTATCGCCTTCGAGTCCGTGGGAAAGAATGACAATAGCCCCCTCCGCCCCCAGTGGGAGAACTTTCTTGTCAGATTTATAATCCGTTTTTGACTCCCCCTCTGGGGGGTGGGGGGCTATATCCAAATCAAGAAAATCTCCATCTGGTGTGCTGATTCTTTCACGTACGTAATTTACGCCTGTTACTTTACGAAAAACAGAGGGAAAAATCGTTTGTGAATGACCTTCGGGCAACCAAGAAGGTGCTTGATAATCAGCGTTTTGGATTAATGGCATTTGTTTTAAGCTATGAGCGGTGAGCTTTGGGTTATGAGTTTTTCAACTTAGTTTTTATTGCTCTTTACGAAAACTTAAATTTACAGTGAATCTTTGAATAGTCGTATATTTTAAATAAAATAATCAACTTTTAATTGGAATAATTATATTTTAATTTTTTCCTTGCAAAGTATAATATTCTGTAATTAACTTTGCTCCTGAATAGAAGATTTATTAGGCTATCTATTCAATTTACCACTATTTTACTCAAAACGATTAACCATTATGTTACGTAAAATTATGATTTTGGAATCATTATTTGTGATGATTCTGTGTATTTCCTGTGGCAAAGTTAGTAAGCAAATGATGATTGCTAACAAGCAAATGTTTGAAAATCTTTATGCCAAAGACCAGCGTGTCCGTGAAGCCGCCAGCAAGGTGGATAGCGTGGCAAAAGCGAAGTTGGAAGAGGGGATGATTGATGATGAAATTGAGAAAATATTTTCGATGAATGCCCTCATCGTTCAAAAAAATATTGCCGAACGTGACAGCGTAATGAGACGTAATGCAACCGATGAAAAAGCCCTTAAAGAGACTTTAAAGAACGATTTAGAAGGAAAGTCTAACGTTGTGGCAGAACTCAGAGCTAAGGCAATGGACGATTCCTTGACCTTGTTAATCATTCAGGAAGGTATGCGAAATAGTACCATTTATAAGATTCCGAATGAGATTGTTTTTACGGGGGGAGGGTATAGAATTACGGATAAAAATTTGCCCAAAATGGAACAATTTTTTGAGCCAATTCTTGATTCGATTGTCGTATCTGCCAACAAGTATATCAACAAAAAATTGCGGGTAAAAATCGTTGTGTATGGTTACGCAGATGCTGACCCAATTGGAACGAAAACAAAACTTTACGACGAAATCGCCCGAAGCCTCTACCACGAAACAGTGGATAGTTCATTGCTAACCAATTCATCAAGACTCAATCAGGAATTATCAAGACTTAGAGCTGAGGAAGTAGGTGGTTTGGTAAATACCATGACCTTCGATAAACTCAACTATATCACGGGCGTGAAATCTATTTTTGTGGATTTGCAAAAAGAAGGAAAAGGGGAGGAATTACCCGATAATAGAATCCAATATAACGTAACCGATGCCAGACGTAGAATCGTGAAATTTTATTGGAAAATATTACCGCAGTGATTAGTTGCTAAGTTTTAAGTCTGTAAGTTATTAAGTTAAAAACACGTAAATTCCTGATGATTACATGATTATAGACAGTTTTGTATTTCAAATTACATGGAGTATTTCTCAATGAATACTAATTTTTACTTTGGTACTTTAAAATAGAAGTTTAAATCTGCCTTGGGGTAACTTCCCGAAAGTTAAAAACTTTCGGGAAGTTGATAGGTAACTACTTGTATTTTCCCTTTTTACAACTATAAGATTCTTTTATTTCCTTGATAATCAATTACTTCTGCCGATTTTATCATCGGCGAAAGCAATATACTCCTTGATGATTGGGATAAAAATGAAGTCCCGTAACCCACTTCTACTTTACGAGTTTTTCCATTTTTTAATTTTTCAAAAACAATAGCATCGTTGGTTTGCAATGCCTTAGTTTTTAAGTCTTTCAATCCCCTATATGTTCTCAATTCAGCCTTATTCTGACTTGCCATTATCATTGGATTTCCAAAAGAATTTGTTACTCTAACTAAGCCTTTGGCATCTCCTTTTACACAGAAAGCACTTTCAGAAAGGGTTTGTGGTTTGAATTTCCCATTGCCATCACCTTTTAACAATAAACCATTAAAAGCATCCAAACGCCCTACTGAAACCTCATTCCCAAAATCATTACCCACCATCAATACATCAAGGTTTCCGTCTATGTCAAAATCTTCTACTAACATTCCATTAATTGGAGCAGTTTGGGCTTGTGTTGGTAAGGCTGAGATTTTAAACTTTCCTCCTCCCAAATTTTCTATATAACTGGTTTTTAGATAATTGGCTTTTAGAATAATTGCGTCTTTCAGTTCTTCGGCAGATAAAAAATCGCTTACAGTTGCATTGGCAAGTTTTTTATAATTATCAAATTTCCTGCGAGTAGTGTTCATTTGTTTTGATAAATCATCTCGCCCATTGAAAGTAACTTCTTTGCGTTTTCCAGAAGCATCTTGATAGAATACCGTTGGGATGGCATCATAAATTCCGTCTGTATTAAAATCTTTTCCATAAATACTTATCGGGTACTCGTCTGAGGCTCTGTGGAGATTATTTTCACCCACATTGCCTGCGATGTAATCCATATCCCCATCATTATCAAAATCTCCCGCCGAAAGGCTATTCCAAATACCTTTTTGTTGATTAAGCTCTTGATTGTCAATTATTTTTAGCGATTTTCCATTGCTATTTTTTAATAACGTAATGGGCATCCACTCACCCGCAAGCATCAAATCTTGCCAACCGTCATTGTCATAATCCGTCCAAAGGGCATCGCAAACTAAGCCTATATTTTTGAGATTTGGAGCAAATTGTTGAGTAACATCCGTAAATTTAGCCCCTCCCGCCCCCAGAGGGGGAGCTTTCGAGTCCAATTTTGTTGAAATTCTCCCTCTGGGGGTTAGGGGGCGGCTATCATTCCTCAAAATATAGCTACTCACAGGCTTCGGGTAGGCATTCACCTCCACACGCCCACCCACGAAGAGGTCGAGGTCGCCGTCGTGGTCAAAATCGGTTGCTTTTACACACGAACCACTTTTCAAAAATTGCGGTAAAGCATCTTTCTTTTGTTTGAAATGCCCTTTTCCATCATTTTCATAAAACCTATCTTGATACTCTGGTGAGTCTTTGGGTAATTCATTACTTCCGCCCACAATGTACAAATCAAGGTCATTGTCGAGGTCAGCATCGAAGAGCAAAACGCCCATGTCTTCGGCTAATTTTTTATCGTTCGTTTCATTCAAAATTAGGTCAGACTTCACAAATTTTCCCACTTTATTCTGTAATAAAAAAGTTCCTTTATGATATGCTGAACCACCCACAAAAACATCTTCTAAACCATCACCATTCACATCACCTACCGCAAGTGAAGGACCAGATTGAGAGAATTTATGAGGTATCAATTTTTGAACATTATAATCAATCGCATCTGTTTCTTGATGAATGTAATTTATTGATAATGAATCTGTTACATCTTTTAAAATTGGAAATTGGTTATTGGTCATTGGAAATTGGTTATTACTAACAGCCAATCTTTCATCAATTATCAATACTTGATTTACTGGAATATCTTTTAAGATTTGGGACTTTCCACTTTGCCAAGTTACTTTTACTTCATCTATTTTATTTGTTTTTCCGAGTCCAAAATGAGCAATATTTTCGATGGTTGATAGATATCCACGATAAGGCGTGTTTTCATAGATTTGCTTTTGTCCGTTATCGTAAGAAATCTCAATAAAAGCCCCAATTCCGTTGATATTATTTTGTAAACCATTCAGTTTTACACGTAAATAATTACTTTCTTCTGGTTTCAGTTGGATGGAATTATTGCGATAAACAGAGGCAGAATCGTTGATATTATTGACAACATAATCCAAATCTCCATCATTGTCTAAATCAGCATAGGCAGCCCCATTCGAGAAACTGGGCTGATTCATACCCCAATCTTTGGTAACATTCTCAAAGTTCAAGCCCCCCTTATTTTTAAAAGCAAAATTTGAAATTTTAACTGAGGGAATAAAATCTAATTGCATTATTGTACTCATCAAATTAGAAACTTCCGCCCGATAAGCCACAAAATCTTGGTCAGTAATATCCCTCGGAAATCCATTAGTGATAATGATGTCTCTGAAACCATCGTTGTCAAAATCCGTTACCATCGGAGTCCAACTCCAATCGGTTTCGGCAATGCCAGCCAATAAGCCCACTTCACTAAAAACGGGTTTGCCCGTAACAGGATTCACCCCTTGGTTTACTTGTAAAGTATTTCGGGGATATTGGTAGGCATAATGGTATTGTTCATTATTTTGGTAGGTTAGATAGTTATTGGCAGAAATCATCATTTTTTTACGATAATTATCGGCTGGCATCATGTCCACCGCCAAAATATCCACCAGCCCATCGTTATTCAAATCTTCGACTTCGTTACCCATCGCTGAATAAGATGTATGTTTGAGATAGTCAGCAGCTTGGTCTGTGAATGTACCATTTTTATTATTGATATAAAGTAAATCATTGGTCAAATAATCGTTGGTAACATAAATATCCTTCCATCCATCACGGTTAATATCGGTAATATTTACGCCCAAACCATAACCTTCAATCAAGATTCCTGCCTCTTTACTGACATCCGTAAAAACGGGATGATTAAGCGTCTTAGAAAAATCGTTTCTGTATAATCTATCCGTTCGTTTGGAAGAACCATCCACAATTTTATCGTGGTATTTGTTCGGAAAACGGCTATCATCCATCTCATTCACGAGTACGTAAAGGTCTAAATCTCCATCATTATCATAGTCAAAAAATACGGAGTTAGTCGTATGAGTAGTGTCCGCAACGCCATATTCTTGAGCCATTTCCTTAAAAATAGGCACACCGTCCTTTCCAGCACCTTGATTGACATACAATAGGTTAGCACGCTCAGAAGCCACTTTTTTGACAGTAGCACTCACATAAATATCCAATAATTTATCGTTGTTAATGTCCACCAAAGCCACACCCGAACACCATTTCCCTTTAGCTTCTACGTTGGCTTTTTGAGAGACATCTGTAAATTTGAAATCTCCTTTATTAAGATACAGCTTATTATCTACTTGATTCCCAGTAAAATAAACATCCACTAAATTATCATTATTAAAATCTCCCAAAGCTACCCCACCCCCATTGTGTACATACTCGAATGTGAGGACGTTCATGGTATCGTGTTCTGTGATTCCGTTTGAAAAAGTAATATTAGTTTCTTCGACGGGGAGTTTTGTGAAAACCTTATCATTTCCACACGAATATAGAAATAGAGAAGAAATGAATGATAAAAATGGCAAAAATTTAGTAGTCATTTGTTAATATTTTATGGGCATTTTTTTTTGAAGAAAGTTATATAAAAATAATATGATTTTTGGAAACGCTAATTATTTTTATATAACTTTCTATATAAAAAAAGGAGACAAACTTAAAGCTGTCTCCTTTTTTAAATAAAAATTTACTTGAATTAATAACTTGGATTTTGCTTCAATACTTCTTTTCCTTGAAGGTCAATTTCACCCTGAGGAATTGGCATATATTCTCTTCCCGCCACGAATTTAGCTCCACCAAATTTAGTCACTAAGAATTTCGATTCATTAGCCAAATACGCATTGATAGTTGACTCTACAATACCCCAGCGGTTTAAGTCAAAGAAACGGTGTCCTTCACCTGAAAGTTCTAATTTTCTCTCGAAACGAACTGCTGTACGGGCAACATTTTTATCTGTCCAAGCAGCATCATAAGTACTGATATTATATTTAGCCGCAGGGTCAACACCATTTTTAGCTTTCACCCACGAAGCCTTATTTGCAGCTCTTGAACGCACACGGTTTACATATTCACGTGCTTTTTCTAAACTTCCTACTTCAACCTCAGCTTCGGCAGCCATTAATAAAACATCTGCAAAACGAATAACTGTGTAATTCATAGTAGAATATCCACGAGTCCATGAGCTACCGTCAGTTAAGGTATTCTCTTGTGATTTGTAGTAAACATATTTCTTTGGAGAATATGGTCCTGCATAAGTTTGGTCACGAATCCAGTTTTTACCAGGATGGTCTCTCCAGTCTAAATACTGAATACCTCTACGACCTACTGAATGGTCTAAGCGTGGGTCAAGATTTCCTGCATCTGGCGTGAATGGTTCAGAAGAAGCAATTTTGTAGTCATGCTTCACTGCATTTGCATCACTGTTATAAGAACCATCTAACAACGGTAAACCTTTAGCATCTGTACGGAATGAATTTACCAATTCAAAACTTGGTTGGAAGAATCCACAACAGTTTCCAGGTCCTTCAGAACCAGTATTATATGGATAGTTCAAGTCATCATAACCATTAGCATTGTTAGTACTACCCGTGTTCATAGATGATTGAGTAGCAAAAATTGACTCTTCGTGATTATCATTTTCAGCATTGTAAATCTGGGCATACTGTGGTACTAAGTTATATTTCTTACCATTTGCCGTTTTACCATTTGCGATGATTAAATCAAACAATGCTTTTGCTTCAGCAAATTTCTTCTGATATAATTGTGCTTTTGCTAAGTATGAAGCGGCTGCCCATTTATTGGCTCTACCGGCTGCATTCATAGTTTCTCCCAAATTATCATAAGCAAATTTGAAATCTGCTTCAATTTTACCCCATAAATCTGGAGTATTCGCTACTTTTTCAATTCCTTTTCCATAATCAATGGTTTCATCAATGTAGGGAGCCGAATTAAAGATTTTCTTTAATTCAAAATAAAAGTGTCCTCTAATAAAACGAGCTTCACCTACGATTCTTGCTTTATCAGCCGCTGATAGAACTGTTGAAGCATTAGCCAATCTGATAGTGCTGTTACATCTGCTGATACCTTCGTATTTAGCATTCCAAACGCTATTTATGTCACCATTGGTAGGATCCACCTCGTAGCGTTGGATTGGGTTGATGGCGGTGTAGTCACCCGCATCAGTACCCTTGTTGGCATCACCTCCTAAGATACTTCCCAATACCCAGTTATTTGGACCCGCCAAACGTGAGTAATTTTTACCCAATACCATTGAATAAGCACCGAGTAATGATCCTTCAACTCCAGCTTTGCTGGTTAATTGGGCTTCTCCAAGAGAACCTGTGGGTAGTATCTCTAAAAAACTATCCTTACAGGAAAATGTAATTGATGCTACTGCCAAGGTAGTTATCAATGTTTTTCTTAAGTTAATTTTGTTTTTCATTTGAAATATTTTGTTAATGTTTTTAGAATGAATATGATAATTATACTTTTATCATACTCGAAACAATACATTTTGTGAATTAAAATTGTTTAAAAACTTAGATTTAAACCAAAATTGAAACTTCTTGTCACTGGGTAGTTACCTACATCAATTCCAAAGTTTGTATCTGCGGCACCACCTACACCTGGGTCAAGACCTGAATATGACGTAATGGTAAAGATATTATTTGCTGAACCACTAATACGAGCCTTCTTAATACCAATTTTAGAAGTCAAGCTTGATGGTAAAGTGTAACCCACTGTGAAGTTAGCCATTCTCAAATATGAACCATCTTCAACATACCAAGAGTTTTCTGCACCACTTGTACTAATGTTTGAAGCACTTTCCCAAATTGGAGCTTTTGCACTGTTACCCAAAGCAGGAGTCCATGAGTCTTTGGCTCTAACTCCCTTTCCAGAACCTTCAAATGTACCATGGAAATCTGTAAACCATTTAGACATATTGAAAATTTTGTTGCCTAAAGAAGTGTAAAGAAAAGTTGTCAAATCCCAGTTTTTGTATTTCAAATCTAAGGTAATACCACCTGTGTAAGTTGGTACTGGACTTCCTATGAAAGTTCTATCGTCTGGTGTGATTTTTCCATCACCGTTCACATCAGCGTATTTAAAACGTCCTATGCCTGCACCAGCTTGAGCAGGAGAATTTTTAACGTCTTCTGCCGAACTAAAATATCCAATTTGTTGATAACCGAAGAATGAAGAAATGCTTTGACCCACTGCGTTTCTGATTGGGCTAATGCCACGGTAACCATTACCTCCAAAGAATGAAATATTAGGAGCTAAGTACGTAATTTTATTACTTAGGAATGAACTGTTCCAAGTAACATCAAACTTAACATCTCTACCAATTTTTCCATGACCAATAATTTGCAAGTCAAGACCTTCGTTACGCATACTGGCAATGTTTACTGCTGGGGCAGAAGCCTGTGTACCTACTACCCCTGGGAGTGGTACAGTAAACAACAAATCTTTTGTGTCTTTTCTCCAAAAGTCTAATGCTATTTCGAATTTATTGCTTAGCAACGAAACATCAATACCTATATTAGTAGATGTACTGGTTTCCCATTTAGCATCAGGATTACCGATTCGTGTTCTAAAATATCCTTCATCAGCACCACTATTAGTTCCTGAAATTGGATAGAAAGAGCTTGATCTGTTTGAACCAAATAATGAATATTGGTTATTAGGATTTACGTTATTTGAGTTACCCATTTCGCCATATCCTAATCTTAGTTTTAAATCAGAAATGGCTGGAATTTCTTTCATGAAATCCTCACTACTTACACGCCAAGCGGCTGAAAATGCGGGGAATACCCCATAGCGAGAGTTAGCACCAAATCTTGAAGAACCATCACGACGAACCAAAGCTGTCAAATAATATTTTTCTTTCCAGTTATATTTAACTTCCGAGAACAACGAGTAAAAATTAACGCCACTAAATAAGTTAGAATTAACCTGTGGATTATTAACTAAACTTAAATTTACGTAGTCTAAATCCGTCGAGAATGGATTAATACCTGAACCGCCAATGTTTCTACCAAAACCAGTATTCAAAGACTCAATACCTGCTAAAACTCCTATTGAGTGACTACCCAATTTTAATTTATAAGCCGCAGTATTTGTGAAAGTCCAACCAAAGAAATATCCACTACCTTCACTAAAAGAATCACTTGCTTCTGGTTCAGAATCTCCCAAATATCTGTAATTATAATCTTTGAAATAATAATTAGCGTAATTACCGCCAATACTTGAACGCAACGTAAGATTTTGAATTGGGTCATATTCTATGTACAAATTACCTAATCCTTGTAAACTGAAACTTCCATCATTAGAGTTATTTCTTTGTAATCTTCTTACTGGATTTCGAGGATTGTTGAATCCCGCTGCTTTTGTACTGGCATAATTTCCTAATTCGTCAAAAACAGGGATAACCGTTGGCATACGATAGGCAGCTAAAACTTCTGATTCTGAATCGGCAATCCCTAAGCCATTGTTACCACCCGCTTGTCCTAACGCCGAACGATAAGTAAACTGGATGTTTTCTCCAATTCTTACTTTTTTCCCTAAGTCAAATTCTGAATTTGCTCTGAATGAGTATCTTTTGAAATTGTTTGCAATTAAGATACCTGCTTGTTCTTGGGCTGTAAGTCCGAAGTAATAACGGCTATTTTCTGAACCACCACTAAATCCAAGACTATGACGCATAATTGATGCCGTTCTTGTGATTTCGTCATACCAGTTTGTCCCTGCCAAGTTTGGTTTAATCAAGAATACGCCAAAAGGGTCTGCTGCTGCTGCTGCTTGAATAGCTGCTAAATCAACTGAACCTCTCACACCATTCTGTCCGTTGGCGTGTAAATAATCGGGCAAAGTTGCCTGAGCACTTGTTCCGTATTGTGGGTGAGTGTAAGCTACTGGAGTCCCATTTGCTGCGGCATTATTACGATACGCAATGTGTGTCCAATCAGCTTGTTCTTGTGGAGATAGCATTTTTGGAGCACCCGCTACGTTAGGGTCAGTTACTCCGTACAGCCCATCATACGTAACTTCCATCTGACGGGCTTTCTTCGTGCCTTTTTTAGTGGTAAAAACAATTACACCATTGGCAGCACGAGCACCATAAATTGAAGCTGCTGCTGCATCCTTCAATACGGTGGTTGTTTCAATATCATTGGGAGCTAAGAATTCAGTATTTCCCACTGGTAATCCGTCCACAATGTATAAAGGTTCATTACCACCCAAAGCACCAAAACCACGTACACGAATGATTGACGAAGTGCCAGGCTGTCCGTTTGTAATAAGAGTTACACCCGCAACACGACCTTGTAATTGTTGTTCAACGTTTCCAGAGGGAATTACTTGCAAATCTTTTGCTTTAACAGTTGCAACCGCTGCCGTAGATTCTTTTTTGTTACTGCTCGAATATCCAGTGACCACTACTTCATCTAAAGCTGAAACATCCTCGGTCATCGTAACATTAACTGATGTTTGAGTTCCAACTTTGACTTCCGTACTTTTGAAACCTATTCCTGAAAAAGCTAAAACATCTTTTCCTGACTTTAAATTAATTGCAAATGCCCCGCTTGCATCGGTTGAAGTACCTGTTTGTGTTCCTTTTAAAAGAACTGATACCCCAGGAATTCCCTGACCATCGCTTCCAGTGACTTTTCCCGTCACTCGTCTGTCTTGTGCTAATGTTAAGAACGCACTCAGTAAGAATACGCTTAACAAAAGTAAACTCTTCATAGGAGAGTAAAATTTTGTGTTCATAATAAAAAATTTGGGTTTTGATTGAAAAAATTAATTCCTTGGTTGAAAATCCTTATAAAGATACTTGAATTTTCAAGGATGGGCAAAAAAAATACTTAAAATTTTGCTATTTTTTACTTATAAAGTCCTGTATTACTAAGAACTACTCATTGTAATCGAATGTATCTGTATGATTATCAGTTCTATACAGTTCTATCTGCCTTTTTTCGGCGATTAAAAATAATCATTCGTTTAGTATTTAAAATTTAATATAAAATATCACTTTTTAATTATTGGCGTAAATTTGTGTGTTTCTAAATGATATTTTTAAATATATGTCCGAGTTTGACCATAAATCTGCCTTAGCCAAAGTTCCTGAAGAACCTGGGGTGTATCGTTACTTCGATGAAGAGGGAACAATTATCTACGTCGGGAAGGCTAAAAATCTGAAAAATAGAGTCAGTAGTTACTTCGCTAAGTCAAATCAACATGACCGAAAGACGAAACGATTAGTGTCTCAAATTCGGAATCTTGAATTTACGATTGTCCATACTGAATTTGATGCGTTGTTGTTGGAGAATACTTTAATCAAAAAGCATCAACCTAAATTCAATATCCTCTTGCGTGATGATAAGATGTACCCTTTCATTTGCGTAACCAACGAGCCTTTTCCAAAAATCATAACCATTCGTAGAGTTGATAAAAAATTAGGAACTTTCTTTGGACCTTTTGCCAATCAAAAAGCGATGTATTCTATTTTGGATATGTTCAAGCAACTTTATAAATTCAGAACTTGTAATTTGAATCTTTCCGAAAAAAATATCAAAGAACGAAAATTTAAAGTCTGTCTCGAATACCACATCGGGAATTGCAAAGGTCCTTGCGAGGGACTGCAACCTGAGAATGAATATTTAGAAGAGATAGAATTGGTAAAAAATACTCTGAAAGGAAACTTAGGATTACCTCGACAGTACTTTGAATCAAAAATGTTGGAAGCTGCCGCAAAACTCAATTTTGAAGAAGCTCAGGAATTTAAGGAGAAGTTGGCGTATTTGGTTAATTTCCAAAGTAAATCCACGGTTGTCAATCCTAATATTAAAGATGTTGATGTGTTTTCAGTGGTTTCTGACGAAGAATCTTTCTATTTTAATTTTATGAAGATTTTGAACGGATTTATTACACAATCACAATCTTTGGAAGTAAAAAAGAAATTGGATGAAACCGAAGAAGATGTACTGACGATGATGGTTTGGGAAATGCGGGATAAATACGAAAGTGAAGCGAAGGAAGTCATCACAAACATTCCTCTATCCATTGAACTGAAAGGTGTTGAAAATACTATTCCTCAGATTGGTGACAAACGGAAACTCTTGGATATGTCTCTGAAAAACGTTTTGTATTTCCGTAAAGAAAAAGCTGATAGACAAGCATCCGAAGAAAGTGCGGGTGATTCTAAAATGCGAATTCTTTTGACGTTGAAGAATGATTTACGAATAAAAACCGTTCCTAAACACATTGAATGTTTTGATAACTCCAATATTCAAGGGACAAATCCTGTGTCAGCGATGGTTTGTTTTAAGAATGGAGTACCTTCTAAAAAAGATTACAGACACTTTACGCCCAAAACCGTTGTAGGTCCAGATGACTTTGCGACTATGCGTGAGGTCATTACTCGTAGATACACAAGACTTTTAGAAGAGGAGGCTGCCTTGCCAGATTTAATCATTGTCGATGGTGGCAAAGGACAACTAAGTGCCGCCTGTGAAGCTCTAAAAAGTTTAGGATTATACGGAAAATTGCCCATCATTGGCATTGCCAAACGTTTGGAAGAAATCTATTTTCCAGAAGACAGTATTCCTTTATATATAGATAAAAAATCCGAATCACTCAAACTCATTCAAAGACTACGTGACGAAGCCCACCGTTTTGGTATTACCAAACACCGTGATAAACGTTCTAAAAATTTCATCATCAGCCAATTAGAGAGTATTGAGGGTATCGGGAAAAGTACAGCGGAGAAGATGTTAAAGCATTTTGGAACAGTTAGCAATATTTATAAAGCAACCCCCGAAGAATTAGAACAACTGATGGGTAAAGCGAGAGCTTTGAAGATTAGACAACAATTGGAGATTGTGGGAGGGCAATAAAAAAAGGGAGAATATCAAATCTGATATTTTCCCTTTTTTTATCCGAAATCCGAAGTCGAAAATCCGAAATCAATTTAATATTCCCAAAGGTTATGTTCTTTCTCCATCAACTCATATTCAATTTGTTGAGACATAATTAAGCCCTGTCTTGAACTTCCATAAATAGTATCTAAATCATCATCTTTTGAGTTTCCTTTCTTGATTAAACGAGCGTGGTGCAAACGTAAATCAAAAGCATCAGCCATATTTTTATGTTGAGCTTCATTTTGTTCGTTATACCAAACACAATTAGGATTACTACGGAATAATTTATCTAAATCTTTATATTTAAACGAAGCGACGTTCTTATCAAAACCTGCCGATGTTTTATTGGCAGGAATAATAATTGTGATTGATTGAATATCATAATACAAACGTGAACGCTGTTTATCAAAAATAGCATCTTCTCTTATCTCTAAAATAGATAATTCTTTTGCATAGTACAAATCTCCACCCGCAGACACAACTGGTTTTTGAGCAAAAGGATCATTTGCAGTTGTACCACCAGCAGCAGGAGTCTTTGGTTTTGGGTCTCCCCAACCATCATCTGCCCCTGCGGTAGTTCCTCCCGCTTCCGTTCCAAACCCCGCTGCCTTTTCTGCATCAGACAAAACATCAGCACCAGAAGAGGCTTCAACTACCAGATTTTTCAGGAACTCTTCTTTTGTAATTTTAGTTTTCAAGGAGTCAGTTCTGTATGGTTGCAAAACACCACTTTGTACCCACTCAATTAAATATTTTGTAATTTCGTTACCTTTTGAGAAGAAAGGCTGATTTTGCTTTTCATTCAAATCCATACGTCTCCACAGACGTTGTTTCCACATAATATTCGATTCGTCAATTGGACGAACTGAATCTGGATTTTTACCTTTATTGTCTTTTTCTTGGGCTGATACCCACGTGCAAGTAGCCATTGACAAAAGAGCTATACCTGCGATTTTACTAAGATTTTTCATACAATTATGGAATGACAAGTTTTACAATTAATTGATTTTCAAACATTTGTAAACTTATTGTTTCATATTTTGAATAACGAAAAGCGTGAATTTTTATTTTAATTCAATGGAATGTTTTTGACAATCGTCAATGGCGTTGTTTCAACTGTTCCACGGAAATTTCTTCTTTGGAATGAACGTACTTCAATGTAATAACGGTCACCAGCTTGAGCATTTTGTGATAAAGAGCCGATACTTCCACCTCCTTGTAACACTACCTCACCCAAACGCTTACTTCCTCTTACTAAGGAAACTGAAACTTCTCCAGCACGATATTGTGCATCATCTGGATTGGTTGCTTTGAATGACTCTTCTGCAATTACACGGGCTTCAATACTTCTTAATCCAGTAGCACTTGCTCCACGTTTTTCATCCAATTCTCCACCATTACCAAATACTTTAACTTCTGGTTTTGGTATTCTACGAACTCTGAATTTTTCAACGCCCAACAAAATACCCCCGTTGTTGATATTTAATTCTACCGAAGCAGCACTTGGAACAACCGTAATTTTACCTGCTCCGCCACCTGGAATTACATCACCACCATTGGCTGTAATATTTGGTTGCCACAAAGCACCTAAACCTGGGCTTACGATACTCAATTTATTAGCACAAGCCAAATACAAAGGCGGTAAACTACCCGCTTCAATGTTGTAGGTTGGTTTTAATACAAAATATTCTTGATCTACATTTCTGGTTTCAGCACCGTTTGGTCCATTGAAAGAGATAGTTGCAGTATAAGTTTTTCTTGAAAGCCCACGACCGTCATATTGACCGCCTTGTGCTTTGAACTTAATTTGTCCCTTACCATCTTTCACAGGTACAGATGAACCATTGAAACTCATTCGTGGTGTAATACCAGAAGAATAAGCGGCAATAAACATTTCAGCTTCATAGTCCATACCCGCAACAACTGTATTAGATTTCGCAGAAACCATTGCTAAGATTTTATCAAACTTGATGTCTTTCAAACCAATTTTCTGAGCCAATGCTGATAAAATGGTACTTTCATGACGACGAACTTCTGATTGTTTTTGACTCAAAGTTGCCAAAGCGGCTGGTACAGGAGTTTCTGCAAAATTTAATTCTGCAAAATCCTTATTTTTATTATTAGCGTCTCTTGCAACGGCTGGGTCTTCACTTCCTGACAATGCCAAAGGCTCAATTTTCATGCCTTTGTCGCCATACTTCAAAATTTTAGTAACATAATCATCTAACTTGGTTTTTAGTCCATAAGCTAAACCATCCTTTTTGCTACCAATCATCATTTCATAAACTTTCTCAGTTTCTTTCATTCCGACCAAAGCATTTGTCTCTTTGTCATAACCTCCTGTTTTTTCAATAATCTGAGACTTGATATTTTCTAAATCTGCAACCATGCCATCAGCTATTTTATGGACTTCCTGTGCTTGTGTTATGTATTGAGCATCATTAGCTTTATTAGCAGACTTTTCCAACAAGTCTTTCATTGTCAAAATAGTAGCTCCATTTTTTTGTCCAGCAGAGGCATTCGCTGTTTGCAAACTTTCGTTCAATAATACAAATTTTTGTAAAAGGGCATCACTTACCTGCAATGCAAGTAGGGCTGTTAGCACCAGATACATCATCCCAATCATCTTCTGACGGGGCGTTTCTTTCATTCCTGCCATGTTATTATGTGCTTATAGGATTTTTAAATTAGTTTAAGATTATTTTTAAGGTATGAGGTAGTAGTTATGAGGTATAAGGTAAAAAACTACTACCTCATAACTCATAACTCATACCTAAACTACCCTTTCATTGCTGACAACATACTTCCATAAACGTTGTTTAATGAAGTCAAATTGGTTGTCAATTTAGATAATTCTTGCTTAAACTGTTGTGTATCCTTGCTTGCATCAGACATATTTTCCATAGCCGTTGTCAAGTTACCATAAAAAGCATTCATTGCTTTTAAATGCTTGTTGGTATCTTGTAATTCTAATTCATAGACTGCGTTCAATGCTCCCATGTTTTGCGTAACTTTCTGGAATTGAACACGATAGTCTTTTGCATCCTGAGTTGCAGTTGTCATTTCTGCCATAGCATTCATCGTTGCTCCGTAAGACTTATTCATCTCAGTAATTGCTCCTGATGCAGTTTTTACATTTTTTGCGTAATCGTTTGTTGCAACCGTTGCATCTGTCAAATCGCCAATTTTAGAAACAGTGTCTGTCAAAGACTTCATACCTCTTCCTAAATTATCAAAAATATCTGGCGTAATTTTTGAGTTTGCCAACATTTCATCCATCTTAGCAGTCAAGCCTAAACCTGCCGCTGGGGCAGATGTACTTCTTTTTGGCAATTCACCCGTAAAATCTTTTGATAATTCTGGATAAACCCTCTCCCACTCATAATCCTTTCCTGATTTTGTCACTAAATATAGAACACCATACATGATAAAAATACCTACTTCGGTAAGCATACCAAGCATCAACCAATTGTTTGCTCCATTCCAGTGAAGGATTTTAGCTAATGCTCCAAAAATTACTACTGCGGCTGCAAAACTTGCAATGACGTTTACGATTTTTTCCATTGTGATTTAAAAGATAGTTTTGTTTTTAAGACTAATACCTGATTTTAATTTGAAGCGGGGTCGCCCGTGCGATTTGAAAATGAGTTAATTTGAAAATGAGTTAGCTAAATCAAAATAAAACAGATTGAAATCTTCTTTATTATTTTTAAAAAAAGCGAGGGAACATTTCGTTATTGGACGATTATCTTCCCTCGCTTTTTTATTTGATAATTTGGTAATTTTAATTATTGAACTATTTTAAAAATCTTCAAATTAACTAATTTCCAAATTTTCAAATTGAAAATTATTTAAACTCTTTTCCTGATGAGCGACCTAAGTGGTTCATGGCACAACGGAATCCGATATATGAACGCTTTTTGTTTTCGTACTCATACGAGCGTGTACCTGTTTCTAAGTAATACGCAACGTCTTTCCAAGAACCTCCACGGATAACTTTACGAGGTTCGTCTTTGTCGTCGTTCATCGTGTTTAAGTCCCAAGTGATGGCTACTGAGTTGTCTGCATAAGCATCTAATGTCCATTCAGAAACATTACCTGCCATGTTATACAAACCATAATCATTTGGATTAAACATATTGGCGGGAGCTGTATAAGCATAGCCGTCAGCATCGTAGTTACCTCTGTGTGGTTTGAAGTTAGCTAACAAACAACCTTTTCCATTGGCTACATAAGGGTTACCCCAAGGATACTTAGCTGATGCTTTTCCTCCACGTGCTGCCCACTCCCACTCTGCCTCTGATGGCAAACGGAATCTTGGAGAAATATATTGACCTTCTGAGGTGCGATAATCATTATATGCTTTCGTTCTCCATTCGCAGAAATATCTTGCCGCCGTCCAACTGATACCTACTACTGGATACATATCAAACGCTGGGCTTGAAAAGTAATATTCAGTCATTGGGTCACCGTTGTGGTAGGTAAAGTCTTTGCTCCAAACGGTAGTATCAGGATAATATTCAGCAATGATTTTTTCTTCTCCTATTACAGAGATAGAATCTTTCATCATTACGTCTGTGAACTGACGATATTCGTTGTTGGTAATTTCAGTATCATCCATGTAAAATTGTGCAACTGTCACACGCTTATTGAAACTTACTGATGACGATGTTACATCTTCATCGGCTTGTCCCATCATGTACGAGCCAGAAGGAATCAAGACCATTCCGAGCGGAGTAGTTTGTTTCCAGCCTTTACGTGCAACTGCTGCGATTTCACCGTTTTGCATACCAACATCTTCTTTCTTGTTGCTTCGGCTATTTTTACCGCTTTTGCCTTTTCCTTTGGAGGCTACCTCACCTTTACCCTTGCTACTTCTTCCTTTGCTTGATTTGCTACTGGCAGTTGATTTACCACCCTTTCCTTTGCTTCCGCCAGAAGAGCTACAACTTTCCAAGAACAACACAGGAATAACTACCAAAAGTAGTAAAAATGATTTCCTGAAAATTCCACCGTAATTCATAGTGTTATAAACTTTTTTGAATGATACCTGTAAATAATTTAGGCAATGTTTCTTCAAATGTGATTGTATTAAATTTTTAAATATCCTTACACTTTTATAAAATCTAACGAAATTCTAATATGTTAAATTTTCTTAAAAACGATAGTATCTCTTTATTTAGTATATAAACAGAACAACAAAGTTAAATATTTTTTTTGTGTTGTCTGTCAATGATTTAGTGTTTTTAGCAATAAACCTCTAATGTCTGAATCTTGGAGTACGCACGGGTGTTTTCTTTCCTGCTAATAGCCGTGGGGCGGGGATGGCATAACTAAGCAAGATTTCGTGTGATAGTGGGGCTTTGGCGGAGGCTCCTACATTGGTAAGGTCAAGTGAATAACCCAAACGCAATGCGTTGTTGTTTAACATCGAAATTCCTGCAATAATAATGCCAGCATCGTTCAAACGATATGAACCTCCGAGCCAATATTTTTCGGAATACGTAACAATTGCTCCACCTTCAAGAACATTTGTATTAAAATCTGTCTTCCACAATGCCATCGGACTTACCTTGATGTCGTCATTGAAATAATAATCAAAGCTACCTGTGAGGTTCAAAACTTGCTTGATTGCGTACGCTCCTGTTTTGTCTGTACCTATACTATATGTGGGAGAATTAACGTGATTAAGACTCGCTCCGACTTGATAGGTAACAGTTTTGTACAATACTCCTACTGAAAAATCTGTTTTGGTTTGATTGAAACTTCCCGATAGTGCATCCACCACAGGGTCACCTGCATCACGTGGGCGAAATTTTGAATCAAAAGTTTTTGTATAAATTCCTCCTTTTGCTCCAATTGAAACAACACTACCATTTGATAATCCTATTTGATAAGAATAAGATAAAAGTGCATTTTGATAACCTGCCCCAGATGGTGTTTTATCATTTACAAATTGTATGCCGATTCCACTGTGTAAACCATTTAATGGCATTGAAGCCGTAAATATTTGTGTACCCAATGAACCATTACCATCGAAAGTAGTCTGATAATCAGACCATTGATTACGATAATGTAGCTGAAATCTTGTTACGCCATCCATCCCTGCGGCTGCGGGATTGATGTATAGCGGATTAAACATATATTGGCTCAATTGAGCATCTTGTTGTGCAAGTGTTTTTGAGCCTGAGAAAGCGAGTATTGTAAGAAAAATATATCGTAAAGTCTTTTGCATAGTGTTTCAAAAGGAGGAAGAATGAATGCCTTGTAATTCAAAACTAATAAACAATTTTAATATACGCTAAAAAATGATGATTTGGTTATTTCTTAACGGAAAAATTGTTGGTTTTGTTGTAGGGGATAAAAAGCATTTTTACCACTTCTTCTTATAAGTAGTATAATCCTTCCTCGGACCATCTTTCTTTTTCGGATTTGGATTTACGTCTCCTAATAACTGATTGGCTAAATCTGGTCTTTTTAATTTCTGTAAACGCTGTCTAATCCAACTTTTAAATTCGTTTTTATACCAAAAGAAATAATTATTTTGACTCTGTTTTTCTTCTTTCGTTTTGGCAGTGTAAACGGGTTGCAAAGTGTATGGATGCACGCCCGTGTAGTATATTACCTCCGCAACTGTCATGGGCGTAGGCGTAAAGTCTTGCACTTGCTCTAATCTGAATCCTAAATCTTTGGTTTCTGCCGCCAAATTTGCCATATCTTGCTCCTCACAACCAGGGTGCGAACTGATAAAATATGGAATCAAAGGTTGGTTTAAATTATGTTTATCTTGAATTTTATCGTACTTCTCCTTGAATTTTCTGAAATACTTAAACCCAGGTTTACGCATGATTTTCAAAGTAGCATCGGAGGTATGTTCGGGGGCAACTTTCAATCTTCCCGATACGTGGCGGGTGACTAATTGCTCCATGTATTCATCGTGGTTTCCGTCTTGATTATTTTTATTGAAATCATCCACCAAGAGGTCATATCTAACCCCAGAGCCTACAAACGCTTTTTTTATCTCTGGCAAAGCATCTACTTTTTTGTAAATATTGGTCAAAGGCTTGTGCGAAGTATCTAAATTTGAACATATCACAGGATTGATACAACTCGGAGCTTGGCATCTTGCACAGATAGATTCATCCTTGCCTTTCATGCGGTACATATTGGCAGAAGGACCTCCTAAATCGGAGATATATCCCTTAAATTCAGGGTGTTCCGTGATTTGTTTGACTTCCTTCATAATGGATTCTTCGGAACGAGAAGCCACAAATTTTCCTTGATGAGCCGAAATCGTGCAGAAGCTACAACCACCAAAACAGCCTCGGTGCATATTAACCGAAAACTTAATCATTTCGTAGGCAGGAATTGGTCCACGATTTTTATATTTTGGGTGGGGCAAACGGGTGTATGGCAAATCAAATGATTTATCCATTTCCTCTTCATCCATCGTTTTGAAAGGTGGATTGATAACCAAGGTTTTATCCCCAACTTTTTGCAAAATTCTGTTAGCTTGCCATTTATTAGATTCTACTTCCACAATCTTGAAATTGGCGGCATATTTCATTTTATCCTGTAAACAAACATCGTGACTTGCTAACTCAACCGTCTCCCAAGTTTGATGTTCTGGAACGGGTTTTTCGTCTATGTATGCAATCTGATTTACGTCTCTAATTTCGTGTAAAGGCACGCCATCTTTCACCAATCTCAAAATGTCTCGCAAAGGTTGTTCGCCCATGCCATACACAAGCATATCCGCCCCCGAATCTTCCAAAATCGTAGGCATTAACTGGTCTTTCCAATAGTCATAATGGGTCACACGGCGTAATGAAGCCTCAATTCCACCCAAAAGGACTGGAACATCGGGGTAAATTTCTTTCAAGATTTTGGTATAAACCGTCGAGGCATAATCAGGTCTGAAACCAGCCTCACCGCCCGGGGTATAACTATCGTTTGAACGCAACCTTTTATTGGCGGTATAATGATTCACCATCGAATCCATACAGCCCGCCGTAACGCCAAAAAAGTATTTGGGTTTGCCCATTTTTTTGAAATCACGGAGGTCGTCACGCCAGTTGGGTTGTGGAATAATTCCGACCCTAAAACCCTCACTTTCAATGATTCGCCCAATCACAGCTGTACCAAAAGAAGGATGATCCACGTAGGCATCTCCCGAAATCAGTATGACATCTAATTGTTCCCAGCCCCGCTGTTCAACTTCTTTTTTGGTAATTGGCAACCAACTCGTGATTGGTCTTTCTCTAACTGTAATCATATTTTTGTAGCTTTTAGCCGTTGGCGATTTGTCTTGTGCGAACAGCCTTGGGCATTTGATTAGCTTTTAGCCGTTGGCAATTAGCTTTGGGCTTTTTTTTATTTGTACAAAATTAACAGATGTAAAGGGTTGATTTTTAATATCTTGAAAATATATGTAGAGTCTTAACGTTTTGATGTATTTCTTTGTTTTAGTGAGAAAAATAAAAGCCAAGATTATCATTTGATTGATAATCTTGGCTTTGAGAATTTTTGTAATTAATTGATTTACAGAATTTTATATACTATTGACAATACAATGAAACGGTATAACTTTGATATGTTTTCCCTGCCCCGTAACTCGCTAAAACATCTTGGCTTTGAGTAGCACCCGCTGAAATTGATGAAATAAATGGATTTTTGGTTTCATACAGTGTTCCATCGGTAGTTTTTACAATCATTTTGTAGTAAATAAAACTTCCTACCCCAGATTTTAATACATTATAATCGGTTGTAGCCTTGTTTTTAACATCAAAACTTACGATTATGCTGTTTGAAGAAGTTAGATTATTGACTTTGGTTTGTGTTAATACCAAATTGTCTGAAAAACAGCCACTTGGATTTACTTCACTTTTTGAACAGCTGAATAAACAAATAGCAAAGATTGATAAAGTGATAAATGATGATAATTTTTTCATAAATGAATTGAGTTTTTTAAATGAGATATTTTTTACGTTTGAATAATTTTAGTTCGCTTATTCAAAAGTAAAAATAAATAGTCCTTCAATAAAACTTGATACCATTTACGCATTTTCAAAATTCTATTTTCTGTCAAAAAGCCACTAATTCAATACTAAGCTGTCGTCATTTCCTGAGCCTTAAATTGCTCAATCAGTTTTTTATCGGCGATTTTCACTTGTAATTTCTGTAAAAAATTAATCAAAGTTTTTCTCATCTCTACTGATTGGAGAATTTCTGTTTGGTTTTGATTGTACTTTAAATTCGCCAAGAAAGTTACTGGAAATAAAGTAAAGCTATATTCCTGAAAAACAGGCACTTCTATCGTCTTTGTGACGGTTTGTATTTTTATTTTCTTCTCTGTCTGTACTTCTACTTTTTCCTTGATGGTTTTGTAGGTAATTTTTTTGGTCGTAATGTTCACTTCTTGCAAACTCACATTACGCTCGCCCGCAAGGGTTGTATTTGAAATTTTAATATCGTCAATCTCGTTGATGCTAATTACTTCTTTTTTAGCAATTTTTTCACCCACTGTCTGGATATGAACCAAACTCTGGGGCGTTGAGGCTAAGTAAACAGCCCTTTTATTACCAAAAATCTTTGAAAATGAATCGCCGAAAGATTGAAACGAAGACAATTCAGGATATTTGACCGAAACCAAGGCATTGATTCCTTCAATTTCTCGGGTGATGTGTGTGAAAGATGATAGAATACTCAGTTGATTTGCCATTTTAATTTGTTTATCGAATCGTGGTTTTGATTCGGGATTATGTAAGGAATTTATCAAAAAAAATGCCAACCATTTAGGCTGGCATTAGAATTACGAAAATAACGAGTTTTTTTTAGAAATAGTATCTCTACTAAAACAAAATCCCCGCCAAAGTAGCCGACATATAACTTGCCAAAGTCCCTGCAATTAAGGCACGAACTGCCACTTTGGTAAGGTCAGCACGGCGACTTGGTTCGAGGGCTGAAATACCGCCAATTTGAATGCCTAATGAGCCAAAATTGGCAAATCCACAAAGGGCAAAACTGACGATGGCGATGGTTTTGGGAGATAAAGTTTTTGCCGCAATCATCGGTGCGAGGTTCAAATATGCCACAAATTCGTTGGCAGCTAATTTTGTTCCCATCAACGCCCCTGCCTGTACTACTTCCTCTTTGGGTACGCCCATGCACCACGCAAATCCAGCAAATAAATAACCCAAAAGCGTATCTAAGGTAAATTCTGAATAGTTAAAAATACCGCCTATTTTACTGAAAATAAAGTTAATCAAGGCAATCAAAGCCAAGAAACCGATAAGCATTGCCAAGACGTTGAGACCCACTTTCAAACCATCCGAACAACCCGCCGAAATGGCATCAATCATGTTGGAATGTTCTTTTTTGACTTGTAAAGTTACAGTCCCTTTCGTTTCCGATTCTTCGGTTTCAGGGTACATGATTTTTGAGATTGCCAATGCCCCTGGGGCTGCCATGATACTTGCCGCAATCAGATAAGCCGCTGGTACGCCAAACTGAATATAGGTTGCCATAACTCCACCCGCAATACAAGCGTAACTTCCTGACATTGAAGCGGTTAATTCAGAAAGAGTCATACCTTTGAGATAAGGCTTAATCATAATCTGAGCCTCTACTTGCCCTACAAAAGCACTCGAAATATTAGAAAGAGCTTCCGAACCACTCACACCCATCAAGGCTTTCATGCCTTTGGCTAAAATTCTGACAATGAACTGAATTACGCCCAAATGGTAAAAAATATTCACCAAAACCGCCACGAAAATAATCGTTGGAATGATATTAAAAAAGAAGATAAAGCCACCCCCATCAAAGGCTTTGGCAACGGCGGGAACATCCGCCAATGGTCCAAAAACGAACTTTGCTCCTTCGTTACTAAAATTGATAACACGAGTTACCCAGTTGCCCAAAGTAGAAAAAACAACTGCCCCGACAGAGGTTTTTAAAATAAAAACTGCCAAACCCGCCTGCAAAGCTAATCCCATTCCGACGGTGCGAAAATTAATGGCTTTACGGTTGTTTGACATCAAATAGGCGATGCCCAAAATTAATACTATTCCAAGGAGTCCTGTGAATCTTTCCATGTGTTATTTGTTGTGGTTGGTAGGATATTTTTGCTCTTACCTTTTTTAGTTTTGACAAAAATAAACAAAATTGATATAAGTCAGCATTTTTTATCGAATTGGTCTTCCGTAAGATAGAAATATATACCATTAGTAATTTATAATTAGCCATAACTACTGTTTTTATCTATTTATGGCTAACTATAATAATTTATTATTCGCCATAAGTACTATTTTTGCTATATTTGTGGCGAATAATAAAATATTTTATGGAAAAGAGCATCGTTGGTCGTACGGAGGAAATAAAGGTTTTGCAAGAAACACTGATTTCGCAAGAAGCTGAAATGGTAGCAATATTTGGTAGAAGACGAATAGGTAAGACTTTTTTGATTTCTACTGTTTATGAAAAGGAAATCGTTTTTGAACTATCCGGGACTCAGGGTGGAAGTTTAAAACAGCAACTCAAAAATTTCAGAGATGAACTTTCAATTCAATACAAAACACCCTACCCAATGGAAATCCCAGAAGATTGGTTGGGGGCATTTCAATTATTGAAACAGTATTTAATTTCCCTTGAAAGTTTTGAGAAAAAAGTACTTTTCTTTGATGAAGTGCCGTGGTTGGCGGGGCATAAATCTGGGTTTTTGGAGGCTCTGGGCTATTTTTGGAATAGTTGGGCTTCTCGGCAAAACATCGTCTTGGTTATCTGTGGGTCGGCTGCTTCTTGGATGATTAGGCGTATTGTGCATGACAAGGGCGGCTTGCATGATAGAATAACCAAACGTATTCATTTACAGCCATTTACGCTTTCTGAAACTGAGAGTTTTCTACAATCAAGAGGTGTATTTTTTGATAGATTCCAGCTTTTACATCTCTATATGGCAATGGGTGGCGTACCACAATATTTGAAGGAAGTGAAGCCAAATCTTAGTGCTATTCAGAATATTGATAAAATTTGTTTTTCAAACGGAGGGCTTTTGCAAGATGAATTTTCAAAATTATACGGAGCATTGTTTAGTAATGCCGATAGACATATTGCCATCATCAGGGCTTTGTCTCAAAAGTGGAAAGGTATGGATAGAGATGAGATTTTACAGAAAACGAAATTAGATTCGGGCGGAGGAACTACTACATTATTGGAAGAATTGGAACAATCGGGTTTTATAACTTCTTATCAACCTTTTGGGAAAAAACAGCGAGATAAAATATATCGCCTTACAGATTCCTATTCGCTTTTTTACTTACATTTTATTGAAAATACCTCAAATGAAGAGGGAATTTGGTTGCAATTGAGTCAGTCTCAAAAATTTAAGTCTTGGAGTGGATATGCTTTTGAAAATCTATGTTTGACTCATTTGCCACAGATAAAAAAAGCTCTTGGAATTTCGGGTATATTTACCTCATCTTCAACATTTTACAAAAAACAAACCGTTGATTTAGGAGGAACTCAAATAGATTTAGTCCTTGACCGTAAAGACCATGTAATCAATCTGTTTGAGATGAAATTTTATGAAGAAGAATTTATCCCAACCAAAAGTTTTGCAGATAATTTACGAGAAAAAAGACTGATTTTTAAGACTTTAACTCAAACCAAAAAACAAATTTCGTGGGTGATGTTATCGACTTATGGCATTAAACATAATCAGCATAGTTTGGGCTTGGTAGATAATATTTTGACGATGGATGATTTGTTTGAAAAGTAGTAGCTACAACTGAATCCGCTCCGAAATCTTACAAATATCATAGGCTACTTTTTGGATATTCATAAATTGTTCTGGAATCACGATTTTGCTTTCTTCTTCTGGGTCTGGATTGGGTTTTAATTTCAAAATTTGGAGGTTTTCTTTTACTACTAAATCACTGTTTTCCATGATTTTGTGGGCTTCTTTTAGCATATTTTCGGTATGCTGGGCAATGTTTCGGAGTTCTTCAAAATTGGGTATTTCTTCAAAGTGTTCTCTCGCATACAAAGCGAGCGTAGCAATGTAGGAAGTCAGTAAATGATTCAAGACTGAAAACTTATGTACTTCGTTAATACTCAATTGTTTATGTTTGGGTTCGGAGTACATTCTTTGGAAGCCCGAAGCTAAATTGGCACTCCTTACCATCACTTCTTTACGGATAATTTTGTAGGGAACTCTGTCGTATTTTTGTCCAAAATAGAGCTGTGAAACTTGATGAAAATATGCCAAATTTGCCTCTAACATTTCTATCAAAGTCATTTTAAGTTTTTCACGTTCCCAATGAGGTAAAAGTACGTAACTTCCGATGAAAGCAATGCCCCCGCCGATGAGCGTATCATACACTCGCTCAATGAACAAAGCACGGCTTCCCATTCCCAAAAAATCAAAGAGAATCAAGATAAACGGAGTCATAAAAACGACACTGACGAGATAGGTTTTGCGTTGAAAACTGTACGTACCAAGCATACAGACCAACAAAATACCAAAAAGCCAACGAGCATCACTCACGTAATGTATTATGACCATGCCTATAAATGCCCCCGCAACCGTACCCATGAGGCGGTCAAGGTTACGTTCTTTGGTGAGGCTGTATGCTGGTTTCATCACGACCATGATGGTCAAGAGAATCCAATTGCTGTGTAGAAAATGGAAAGATTGGGCGATGATAAAGCCCAAAAGCATCAGTCCCGAAACCCGTAGAGCGTGTCTAAAATTCTCGGATTTGAGGTTAAGATTTTCTAAAAAAGTCTCTATTTCGTATTCTTGATGAGAAATAAATGACTCCGTTTTGATATTATTTTTTCCTAATCTTGACAGTTCTTTTTCTTTAAAATACCCCTTTATCTTCTTGATTCTCAGGAAGATATTTTCAATATTGACTTCGATGTTTTTGAGGGCTTGTAAGCCTGTGCTTGAAAATTTTACCTCACCCCCCAGCCCCCTCTCCCGTTGAGAGGGGGAGTATTCGTCCGAGTTAACTCCCCTCTCAACGGGAGAGGGGCTGGGGGTGAGGTGTACCTTTTCAAGCACTTCAATCCCCACTTTCAAATCTTGAATTTTACGAGGTAATTCGGCTGAAATATTAGGCTTTGAACCATCTCTGAGCGAAGTGGCAATTACTGAAATTTGATTAGCTAAAAGATTTAAAGTTGATTCAAATTCCACTAAAATTCCTGTATCATCAAACTGTTTGTGGAGGTTTTGGTAATTGTAAAAGGTGGACATAATTTGTTCGTACAAGTCAACCATATCCACAAAAATTACCAATAAAAAACGCCCTTCTTGGGTGTTTTCTCTGACAATTTCACGACTTTTTAATAACTGTTCACGGACGGCATCTATCTGTTCATTGACCTTTATTTGCTCTTCGATTAGCTTCTTATAATTTTCATCATAATCCATTCCTTCTTGATAAAAAGCGGCTTTTATTTTCATAAAATCAGCTAATTCGTCAAGACATTCTGCCAAATTTAATTTCGCCAAACGATAGGGCATAATTCGGTAAAGCGATAAACTCAAAGCTGAATACCAACATCCTCCTAACGAAATAAATAGGGCATACAATAAAATTTCGGACAATGGACGAATGTCTCCAATTCCTAAAACCATCACTAATAAACCCGCCACACCCATTGAAGAAGCCCTATTTCCATAGACATAAGCCATTGATAATAAGAAACTTAACCCTACAATCAATAAACCTGTGAGATAAACGGAAGTAGTAGCGAGTCCTGTGAGAATAGATACCAAAGAGACTAAGCCAATAGTAATAAACATGGCATTTCGCCTGTGGGTGATAGGGCCAGGGGTGTCTGCAATGCTCGCACATAAAGCCCCGAGAGAGACATTGATTCCGATTTTGAGTAAATCGAATTGAGCCAAAACCAAACTCGGAAAAACTACCCCAAAAGTTATCCTGAGTCCATCGCCAAAGTAGGGACTGAGTACGAAGTTTTTGACTTCGGAGGTGGATTTTTGGAGGGGAGAAAGCATGAAGATGTTAATTGTAGAGCGAAGATAATGCTTACGGTTACTTCAAACATAAAAAAGCCCTGAAATTCAGGGCTTTTTAGAGAATATTGATATTTTTTCTAATTAATTTTAAACTGCACCCTGCGATTTTTCGCCTTATTTTCATCCGTATCGTTGGGAACTAAGGGTTGAGTTTCGCCGTAGCCTTTGGCAGTCATGCGTTCGGCTTTGATATTTTTTGACACTAAATAATCAACAACAGTTTTAGCACGTTTTTCAGATAATTTCATGTTTGAATCATCATTTCCTACGTCGTCTGTGTGGGCGGAGATTTCTACTTTAATGGTCTGATTTCCTTCCAATAAACTCACCAAACGGTCTAATTCTTCGTTAGATTCTGGTTTTAAATCTGCCTTACCTGTCTCGAAAGTAATGTCCTGTAATTGTACGACAGCATCTTTTTTCAAAATCGCCAAAGGTACTTTTTTCAAACGGTCTTTGAACACATCCGCCGTATCTGGTTTGAAGCCACGAGAGAAAAAGGCGTAACCCAAAGCATTTGCTGCAAATTTGTATTGTTTCCCAATCTCAACGGTTACAGTAGCAATATCTTTCTCAACTTTTACTTCTAATAATTGCTTGGTTTCCACGTCCATTACTTTGACCTTTGGGTCTTTCAGAATGGCTTTGGTTTCTTTGTCTAATAACTGAAATTGATAAGGAATTTTCTTAGGAATCAACTCAATGTTTTTCTCAATATTATCCGTTTCCTTTGCAACAGACATATCCATCGAACCTTTGTACGGGAAGTAGTCTGGTAGTGGTGTTGAAGTTACTTCGTACTTACTACCCACTCTGTAAATAATTGAAAATAAGCCATTTGCATCTACAACTGTGCTAATGGCTTTCTCTTTGGCATTATTACTTTTAGAAGTCAATTTAGTTGCAAGTGGTTGTTTTGTGATAGCATCCACGACCTTTCCATCCACCGTTACTAATTTATATTTACGGTATTTATCTGGAATCGTAACGGTATAAATATCGCCAGCGGTGTTGTAGTACATCAAGTCACCAGCGGCAGAAACGGAAGCAAATTGGTCGTCTTCTTCGGTGTTGATGTACTCCAAATTTATTGGTGTTGCCCACGAACCGTCATCTTCTTGAAACGTCTGATAGAGGTCAAAACCACCCACACCATCTTTACGTACAGAACTAAAAATCAGCGTACGATTATCCGCCATGATTCGAGGTGATTTTTCACAGTCTCCATTGACGGGGGCAGGTAATTTCTCGGCTACTCCCCATGTTCCGTCTTCTTGTTTTTTGGATGCCCAAATCGTGTAACAAAGGGCTTTATCCTTGCGTTTTGAGAAATTATCACGGATAAAATACAACGTTCTACCATCGGCTGAAACCGAAGGAAAACCCTCATATGTCTTCGTATTGATGTTATTCCCTACACTTTTGGGTTCAGACCAGTCTTTGCCGTCCCAAGTAGAATAGTAAATATCCATATCTCCCTGCCCACCCTCAAACGAAGCGAAAAAGAAGAGCGTTTTACCATCATAACTGATTGATGGTCCACCGATTAGGTCGTTTTCTTTTCCTATTTTATTGATATTGATGATAGGCTTCGCAACCGCCCATTTGTTCTTTTCGTTTTTGGTGGTATAGTACAATTCCCACTTGCCTTCGCCCGCCCTGTCGGTCTCAAAAATCATAGTCTTGTTGTTGGCACTGATGGAAGGGGCGTACTCGGTAAACTGTGGTGTGTTCACGGGTGGACCTAATGAGCGACGTATTTGTGCCTGTGTGTAAAAACTAAAAAATAAGATGATGAGTAATACTTTTTTCATGGTTTTGTTGATTAATAATTTTAAGTATCAAAAAAATGAATTGATAATATGTAGGGGCGTATCGAATACGCCAGCATTGTTAGAACGTGGGCGTATGCGATACCAATGCTGTCAACTTAAGGATTTACTTTTGTCAAAATATATTTAAAAAACCCGTTTGAACGCTGGTAGGGTTCAAAACCCTACCAGCGTTAGTCGAACAAATTTCTTAAATTGACAGCATTGGTATGCGATACGTCCCTACTTTACTTCATACAATGTTCAGTAAATAATTTCTCCGCTTTTTTCTGTCCGTTGGAGGCTAAATAACTCCAATCTAAACAGGCATTTTTGTTTATTTTTAAGGCAAAATAGCTTTCCGCTCGCTTAAAATAGGGCGTAAAATCATAATCTTTGTCTTGCATCAGAATACACTTAGAATACAATTTGATTGCCTTCAAGTACTCATTTTTTTCAAATCGTTTGTTGGCTTTCTGTAACGTAATTTGATACATTTCATTATCAAAAGCCTCTTTCGTTTCATCCTCAAATTTAAAGATATAATTAAATAATACTTCTACATTTTTATTATTGTTTGTTGCGGGCAACCAATTTTTACGAGTTTGATAGACTGCTCGAAGAAGTTTAACATTATAAGAAGAATCTGAACTTTCTTTTACCTCCACATCTTTTAGCGTTCCTTTTTTATCAATCGCAAAAGTTACTCTAAAATTACCAACGGTTTGTTTCGGGAATTTAAAATTTTGCTCAATCATATCATACGAAGCCTCATAAACATCTTCGAAGTTTGAAAGGGTCGTATTATCAACTTTAAATTCTGGGAAAATATATTCATTAAAATTATAGGCAGTATCGCCATTGGCTTGTATTCGTACATGGGGCTTAATAAATTGACGATTAAAATATTCGGCAGAGGATTCTTTGGTAGCGATGTAATGGTATCTAATTATCTCATTATCAGGTATATTCGGAAAATTTCCACGAAAAATAAATTCATGTTCGGTTAATTTTTCGATAATATAAGATGGTGATTTATTCAATATCAAAACGGAATCTGCAAGCATATATTTTCCTTGCTGTGCCTTTTTTCCATTTATAATAACTACCCCGTTTGCCTTCTTAAAAATAATCATCGAAGCCGTATTTTTGACTAAACTTTCGTCTAAAACGGAACTTCCATCTTTCATTTCAACTCTGTATTTTACCCAATTTTGGAGGATATTTTTCCCCCATTGCTCTGGGGTACTCGGAGAAGTTTGTGCTTTTATCGAAAATGTAAATGAGAAAAATAGTAGTGGTAAAAAAAATGTTTTCATTTCTTGATTGTTTGGGAATAGAATTAGAGTTTCAAGATAATAAATTTACTTCATATTAACGCTTTTTAACAGGTTGTATTGCAACCTGCTATTTCACTTTTTGCATCAACAACTAACGACTTAGTGACCACAAGCATCCATCGTTGGGACAATAGAAGAGCAAGAATTAATTTCACCCACAACTTCGGGAATACCAACGTGAAAGTAAATCAACGACAAAATTATGATGGCGGAGGCGGTGGGAAAAGAGGTGGACGAGGGTAACTGTAACCCGATGTTTCCACATCGGAATAAAAATAAAATTTCACTTTCCGATGTAGAAACATCGGATCACAGTTACACCAAAACCGAAAACAAATCGGGCTGTTCGTTAAGCTCTTGATACACAATATTCTCCGTATTCATTCGCTCGATTAAAGCGTGATAATCGTCCTTGTTTTTTAATTCAACCCCCAACAAAACAGGTCCAGATTCACGGTTGGTTTTCTTTTGGTATTCAAATAAAGTGATGTCGTCGTCGGGTCCTAAAACGTTGTTTAGGAAATTTCGTAACGCTCCTGCCCGTTGTGGAAAACGGACTACGAAATAGTGCTTCAAACCTTCATAGAGCAAGGAACGTTCTTTGATTTCTTCGGTGCGGGTGATGTCATTATTGCCCCCAGAAACCAAACAGACCACATTTTTGCCTTTTATTTGCTCCTTCATAAAATCCAAAGCCGCAATTGTCAATGCTCCTGCGGGTTCGGCTACGATGGCAGATTCGTTGTATAATTCTAAGATGGTCGTACAGACTTTTCCTTCGGGAACAATGATGATTTCGTCTAAATTTTTCTGGCAAATCTGGAAAGGAATTTCACCTACTCTTTTCACCGCCGCACCATCCACGAATTTGTCCATCGTTTCTAACTCCACCACGTGTCCTGCCTCTATACTCGCCTTCATGGATGCTGCCCCCGCAGGTTCAACGCCAATGATTTTGGTATGTGGAGAGAGCTGTTTGAAAACCGTGGAAATACCCGCCGAAACGCCCCCACCACCAATGGCAAGGAAAATATAATCAATTTTTATATCCGCATCTTTGAAAATCTCTAAACCCACCGTCGCCTGTCCCGTGATGACATCCATATCATCAAAAGCCGATACAAAAGTGGCGTGATGGTCTTCACAATATTGTTTGGCGGCTTTGGCGGCATCGTCGTAGGTATCGCCCACCATCATCACTTCAATATCTTCCCGACCAAACATTTTCACTTGTTTTATCTTCTGATTTGGGGTGGTCGTGGGCATGAAAATCGCCCCTTTCACCTTCATTTTGTGGCAAGCATACGCCAATCCCTGAGCGTGATTCCCTGCGGACGCACACACAACGCCCTTAGCTAATTCTGCCTTCGAGAGCTTCGACATTTTGTTATATGCCCCTCTGATTTTATAGGAACGAACAATCTGTAAATCTTCTCTTTTTAGGTAAATATTGGCTTCGTAGCGTTCTGAGAGGATAATATTTTCCATCAGGGGCGTATGCACGGCAATGCCACGCAACCTTTCGGCAGCTTCATAGACACTCTCCAAACTCGGAGAAATGATAGGTTTTAGTTTGTTGCTCATTGTGTGTTTGTTGATGATTTGATGATATGTTGGCAATCGGAATGGAACACGGATTTAACGGATTTGACACGGATTTCAATAATTATATCCGTGTCAAATCCGTTAAATCCGTGTTCCATTTGTTATCTATTCCAAAACAATCTTCCCATCACGGTCAATATTGGTTCTACTATCAAAATGAAAATCATAAAAACCTGCGTCTCCTTCGTGTGCATCCACTTTTACGGAACTACGACCCATTTCTAAACCTTGATTATCGTACGCCTTTGCCGAGACTCTACCTTTGAATCTTTTGGAGAAAATCAGATAAATACTCAACAGATTATCCGTTCCGACTTTATCATTTTTGAGCGTAACTTTTCCGTTGGTGATGCCTTTTTCGGATAATGATTCTGTGTAAGTTACGTTGATGGCACGGGCTTTTTTTACACCCGTTTCGATACCTTTGACCATATCGCCAGCCGTCTCGCCGATTTTTTCGGTTGAATTACTCAATCTATCGCAAGAAGAGAAGATTATTGATAAAGCTAATGTGCTGATTGTTAATGCTTTGTTCATGTTGTTAAAATTATTGATTCCTGACTCAAATTTAACGAAAATACTTGGATTCGTTGAGCAACATTTCATTTTCAAGAACTAACTTTTCGAGATTCGGGTTAATTATTTGATATAAACGAAAATGATTCTTCTGTGATATTTATACGGAATTACAAATTCAGTCATAAACAAAAAACCTCACCCCCAGCCCCTCTCCGATGGAGAGGGGAGAAAAAAGTGGTCGAATACTCCCCTCTCCATCGGAGAGGGGCTGGGGGTGAGGTTTTTGTTCTGTATAAATCACAGAAAAATCCCAAAAAACTAAATACCACCCATGAAAGTACTTTTACGTTATCTTAAACAATACAAACTCACCGTCTTCGGAGCATTGGGTTTGGCTGCCATCAACCAGATTTTTTCCCTTCTTGACCCTTATATTTTTCGTAAAATAATTGACGATGTAGCTACGGTTTATCGTTCTGAAACGCACACAACTCACGATTTTTGGATGGCGATTTTGCCACTTTCTGCGGCTTCGGTAGGTGTGGCTTTTGTGAGCCGAGTTGCCAAAAATTTTCAGGATTATTTTATCAACACCGTTACGCAACGAGTTGGTGCTCAGATATATGCGGATGGAATCAGTCACTCTTTGGAATTACCCTACGAAACTTTTGAAGACCAACGCTCAGGCGAAACTTTGGGGATTTTGCAGAAGGTGAGAACGGACGTGGAGAAACTAATTTTGGTAGGAATCAACATCCTTTTTCAATCGGGAATTGCCTTGATTTTTATTTCTACGTATGCCTTCACGGTGCATTGGTCAATTTTGCCTTTGTTCTTGGCAACGGGACCACTGATTGCTTGGATTAGTTCGGTTCTGAGTAAGAAAATCAAAGTAATTCAAACCCAAATTGTGAAAGAATCTACGGGTTTGGCGGGTTCTACGACGGAATCTTTACGAAATATTGAGTTGGTAAAATCATTGGGTTTGGCAAAACAAGAAATCGCCCATTTGAATTCTACGACTCAGAAAATCTTGAAATTAGAACTCAAAAAAGTAAAATACGTACGTTCGATGTCCTTTGTACAGGGTACGTGCGTAAACTTACTCAGAGCGATTTTGACCTTGGTTTTGATTTATTTGATTTATGAAGGAAAAATTACTTTTGGTGAATTTTATTCCCTAAATATTTACTCATTCTTCCTGTTTGGTCCACTCCAAGAGATTGGGAATGTGGTAAATACTTACCGTGAAGCAGAGGTTTCTCTCCAAAATTTTGACAACATTTTCAAGATTCCTGTGGAAGTAAAACCCGAAAATCCATATCCAGTTATTAGCATTGATTCGCTTGAATTTCAGGCGGTTAAGTTCAAACACCAATCTGCCAATAAGGATGCTTTGCGGAATATTACCTTCAAAGCTCAACAAGGCGAAACCATTGCTTTTGTAGGTCCTTCGGGTTCTGGGAAATCAACTTTGGTAAAATTATTGGTGGGATTATACCGTCCGAAAGAAGGAAAGATTTTGTACAACGGGCATAATTTTGATGAAATAGATTTTGACCAATTGCGTGAAAGAATCGGTTTTGTTACCCAAGATACACAGTTATTTTCGGGTACAATTAGAGAAAATTTATTGTTCGTAAACCCAACGGCAACGGACGAACAATGTTTGGATGTATTGAGAAAAGCGGCTTGTCATACGCTTTTAGACCGTGCCGATAATGGTTTAGATACCGTCATTGGCGAAGGTGGCGTAAAAGTATCAGGAGGAGAAAAACAGCGTTTGAGTATCGCCAGAGCATTATTACGCAATCCAAACCTCTTGGTTTTTGACGAAGCAACGTCTTCTTTGGACTCCTTAACGGAGGAAGAAATTTCGGAAACCATCAGGGACGTATCGGCAGGCACAACGCACCTAACCATCGTGATTGCCCACCGCCTCAGCACCATCATGCACGCCACAAAGATTTTTGTTTTAGAAAAAGGAAAAATCGTAGAAAACGGCTCACACGACGAACTCTTGGAACACAAAGGTTTGTACTATGCGATGTGGAGACAGCAGGTTGGGGAGAAGGATTTGTTGGAGGTAGAGTAGATGTAAGTTATTTTTATTTTTCCAATATAACACTGTATTATTGCAAGAAAGAACAGTATTAAAAGTGTAAAAAATAATATCAGTAAAATATCATTGACTTAGCTGTTCGTCTTATTATTAATTTTAGCAAAATGATAAAATCTATTCAATTTTCGAGTAACAGGAATTCAGAAATTTTAAACAATGTCATTATTGCTCCTCCATCCGCAGATAGGGGTTCAATTTCTGTTATTTGTGGCAAAAATCATTCAGGGAAAACCTATATTGTTGACAAATTGCAAAAATGTATTTTTAAACGAAATGAACAATTAGAAATTAACCCAGATACTGCCATTTATAGAAATGATGTGGATAAAGTATATGTTGATTATTGTAGTAATCAACATCAAATTATCAAATCTGTTTTTGTACCACGTATTAGTAAAATTACGGAATTAATACAGGGGGTTTCTGTCATTTCTAAAAATAATCATGTTAGTAGCGAAGAATTGAGGAAGCCAGAGAAATATTCCCAAGTTCAAATAAAAAATGGACTGGAGTTATTCTTCTATGAATGTATTAATTATCATTTTGATCAAACATCAAAAAAAATATTGAAAGATGAATGGTTTGGAGAAAATAGTTTTGAATACAGAATCAATATATTAAACAAATTAGATACAAAATTTATTCACTCTACTCAAAGAAATAATCCAGTAATTAAGATTTTTGAAAAATTAACACAGGGTAGATTATATTTTGGAGTAAATCAACTTAACTCAAAAGAAAGAGGAAAAATCCCCGTTTTTGAGTTAAGTTTAGCATTTACTGAATCAAATAATATTGGAATTGGGGCTTGGAGTGAAGGACAAAAAGTTCTTTTTTCAATTTTAGTATTGATTTATTATATAAAACCTGATGTACTAATTTTTGATGAAATTGAGAATCATTTACATCCTGAATATATTTCATCATTAATGGAGTTCTTAAGAGAGAATGTTAAACAAACAATTATTACCAGTCATCATCCACATATTATATTTTCTAATCATGTTGATATTGTCAATTATTTAGAGTTATCTAAGTTGACAGAAGAACTACCAGATAAACTTTTAAAAAGCAATAAAGAAAATATAAGACCATTAAAGCAAAAAAATATAATATTAAGTAAAAATTATAGTAAAATATTATCTGCCTATAAACTTTTTGATGCCTATGATAACCGATTATTGCGGTTTTCTTCATCAAGTATTAGTGATTTGAATGAGGTCTTAGTTGATACATTTACTTCACTTTTTAATTATGAAATTATTGCCCCAAATTCAAAAAATAAACCAGATTTACAAGCACAAAAGTTATATGAAATATTTGAAAAAAGATTTCAAGAGAAGAGTTTAAAAGTTTTAGAATTTGGAGCGGGTGAAGGTAGATTACTTATAAATATTGATAAGATTTTAAAAACATTTGAAAAAAATAAGATTGAATGGTATCTCTATGAACCTTTTGAAGAACCAAGAATTAAATTACAGGCTAATTTAGCTAAACATAATTACAAATCTCTAATAAATATCTGTTCAGAAAGACCAAATGATAAATTTGATTTTATCGTCATACCAAATGTACTACATGAATTGACTCCTAATACAATTGCAAATATTTTATGGTATTGCACTAATTCATTGACAAAAGGTGGGAGTATTATAATTGTAGAATTATTTCCTTTACTTAAACCCGAAAAATATGCCGTTCCACTAAGAAGCACTGAGTGGACAAAACTCGCAAGGCTATTAGGATTTAGGGCAGTTTCTAATCCTATTAATTTTAAAAATGCTATCCACGAAGCATATTTTACCCAGATTTCTATTCCAAGTGAAATGTTTATTTTAAATGAGGTACAAGTAGCTAATCAAATTCAAGACTTTTGGGAAGGTGAAATTTTATCAGAAAGAATGTCAAGTTATGATGGGCATATTCAATTCGGAGATGTAGATGAAATACCTCTAAATTTGGGTAATCTATGCACGATTGCGAGTATAACAGCATATAGAAATAATGTTTGGGAAACCACATGATAATCAACGTTGTTTCGGATGTTTACATCTGAAACCTAAAACTGTTACGAATTTGTAATTCGTCAAACTAACTTTGCTTCCCTGTCATTGCAAGGCACGAAGCAATCTGTCAGCTTACGAGAAGAAAACGTCAAACTATTCCTCATCAATCCAACAGATTGCTTCGTGCCTCGCAATGACAGGGGTTGATATTTTTTTATTGGAGTTTCGTTAAACCAATCTATCAGCTTACGAGAAGAAAACGTCAAACAATTTCACATCAATCCAACAGATTGGTTTAACGAAACTCCGATTCGTGCCTCGCAATGACAGGGCTTAAAATAACGCTTGATGAAAAACAAAATTTATACTAACTTAGTGAAAGTATAATCCAGCATAATTATGAAGTTTTAAAATATTTTTATCATGGAAATTTTAGAGAAAAATAGAGTTATTGACTTTTTGAGTCACTCAGAAGATGAAAAATTGCTAAATGGTGTAAAAAGGTTTATTGAATTATATAATCCTAAACCCATGACTTGGGATGAATATGATTCAAAATTGGAGAAATCATCGAAAGCAATCAATAATGGAGAAGTAACTAACCACAATCAAGTTTTAAATATTATTCAAGGATGGGCAACAAAATCGAAAAGATAATTTGGACAAACCCAGCCGTCGAAGATTTGAGCGAGATTTTCTTATTTTTAGAAATAACCATTAACATCGAAAAAGCGGAGGAAATTACAACTAAACTATATCAACGAGTTGATGACTTATTTGATTTTCCAGAGATGGGTACTATTGCGTATAATAGACACGGGATGAAATCTGAATATAAATACCTTGTTGAGAAACCCTACAAAATTTTATACAGCATTATGAATTCTATTGTTTACATTGAGGCTGTTTATGATACACGCCAAGATCCAATGAGGGTCTCTTTCTAATTTTGTCTCCGTTGCTGGTAGCCATAAACCACAAATTTTAAGACCAAATCAAACAAATCAAGTGATTAATTGTATAAATTGTAGAATAATTTATACAATTAAAACATGGACTCCTTAGCTCAATTTCAAATCTCCACTGGCAAAATATTTGGATTGCTTTTTATAGCAACACTTCTGTACGGTATCTCCGAATTTATATATCTCAAATTCATCAAAAAAGTAGCAAAAACCAAGGAATATGGAACGACTTTTATTGCTGTAATCGTCTTGATTTTAGTAGCGGTTTTGGTTTCACAAACTTACGGCAGAATCAATACCGCCATTATTGGTGTTTGGGCGAGTAGATTTGCCCTTTTCCAAACGGATTTGTCTTGGTATTGGTGGATTTATGGATTGGTAGTTTACGAGTTTTTCTATTGGACTCAGCATTGGTTGGCTCATAAGGTACGGTTACTTTGGTGTATTCACTCTCCGCACCACGCCCCCGAATCCATGAATATGTTTGTGGGTTTCAATCATTCTTTTCTGGAAAGTATCTTTTATATGCCCTTTTTCTTAGGCTTTTTCCCCGCTGTTTTTGGAGTTCGTCCCGAGATTATTATTGTCGTCAATATCGTAGATGCTTTGTACGGCAGTTTCCTGCATATCTCTGACCACGTACTAAAAGGCAGACTCGGGTTCTTTGAAAAATTCTTACAAACTCCCACTTATCACCGTATTCACCACGCCCAAAATGTGGCTTATATGGATACAAATTATACTTCAATTACGCTTCTTTGGGACTATATTTTTAAAACTTTTCAGCCCTTAAAGTCTTCATTACCAATACAATACGGAATTACGAGAGAAGTGAATACTGAAAAATTCGCAGACACTCATTTTGGAGAGTTTAGGCTACTTTGGAAAGATATTAAAAACGCTAAAACGTTCAAGGAAAAGTTACAATACATATTCATGCCCCCAGGTTGGACAAGTGAGGGGGAACTCCAAACAGCGAGTTATTTAAAACAGAAATTAGGTTACTATAAATAATCTGTGCAAAATTATTCCGTCAGACCAGTCGTCGTCATTCAAAAGAACGATGACCGTAAAATGGATTGATTATTTAGCGTAAGAATTATTCTGTCTTTTTTTCAGGACTTATGCAAAATGTAGTTTTAAGTCCATAAGTCTGTCATTTTGGTAACTTACATAAATTAAGCAAAGCCCCATCGGGGCGACAATTAAGTCGGGTAGCTGTCGCCCCGATGGAGCTTTGCATGATGGTTTTCTGTTATCTATCAAAGTTTCGTCCCGATAGGGCTTCATTGCGTAAGTCCTATTTTTCACAGAATTCTGATAAATTATTCCAAAACCGTTAAATCATCTTTACTAAAAAAGCAAAAACCTAAACATCAAACCCTGCCAATTCCTTAAATTCAGCAACACGGGCAGTTAATTCATCTTCTTTTAAATCCACCAAACGCTCCGTTCCGAATTTTTCTACACAGAAAGAAGCCATTGCCGAACCATAAACGATAGCACGTTTCATATTTTCAAAAGAAATATCGTCTGTTTTTGCTAAATAACCAATAAATCCTCCTACGAAGGTATCGCCAGCACCCGTTGGGTCAAAAACATCTTCCAAAGGCAAAGCTGGACAAAAGAACATTTTATCGTCTTGAAACAACAACGCACCGTGTTCTCCCTTTTTGATTATCAAGGTTTTAGGTCCCATTGCCATGATGGTTTTTGAGGCAGTTCTCAACGAATAATCTCCCGATAATTGGCGAGCTTCTTCGTCATTGATACACAAAACATCCACCATTTTCAAAACTGTCTTCAAATCGTCCATCGCAATATCCATCCAGAAATTCATCGTATCCATTACTACTAATTTCGGGCGATTTGTCAAACGGTCAATTACCGTCTTTTGAACCGCTGGCGTAAGATTTCCCAACATCAAATATTGACAATCTTGATATTCAGCGGGAACGATTGGGTCAAAAGTCCCTAATACGTTCAGTTCCGTAATTAAAGTATCACGAGAATTCATATTGTTGTGATAACGACCCGACCAAAAGAAAGATTTTTCACCTTTTTTGATTTGAAGACCTGTCGTATCAACGCCTTTATTTTGAAGGAGTTGGATATATTCTTGGGGAAAATCTTCACCCACAACCGCTACTAAATTAATAGGAGTTTTGAAATAAGATGCTGACAATGAGATAAATGTACCTGCACCACCAATGATTTTGTCTGTTTTTCCTCTGGGAGTTTCGATGGCATCAAAAGCCACAGAACCGATTGCTAATAAACTCATGGATTAAATTTGAAGAGTTGAAAATAAAATATTTTGCAAAGGTACGGAAATAAGATTATTTATATTTGCAAAAAAACAATAATACCATGCACAGAAAAGCCACCCAAAACGACCTTCAATTCATCTACGACTTGTATATGCACCCGCAAGTAAACCCTCATTTGCTTTATGAAATGATGGATATTGAGGCATTTAAGCCTATTTATGACGATTTATTAAAAGACGGAATCAAATATATTTTCATGGATGAAAACAGTTCACCCGTAGGAATGTTTAAATTATATCCCTTAAAACACCGTTGTACGCATATCTTTTATTTAGGAGGATTAGCCATTCATCCTGATCTTGCAAGAAAAGGATTTGGCGTAAAAATGATGCAAGAAATCATCGATTTAGCCCAACAAAATGGTTGTAAAAGATTAGAACTAAGTGCTGGAACTGAAAATCATAGAGCCATTGAATTATACAAAAAAGTAGGCTTTGAGCCAGAGGGCGTTCTCCGAAAATATACTCATTTAAAGAGTCAGAGGCGTATCATTGATGAATTATTGATGAGTTATCTCTTTGAATAGTTCTTCTAAAATAGCATCCTATTTTTCAAATTTATACCCAAAAATGAATAACCAATTTTATCATAATAATCTCGAAGACATTGAAGTACAGATATGGGAAGAATTACACCAATCCACTAAATCGGCAAATACTCCTTTTCATCAAGGCGTTTTGGCAAGTATCAATGACAATGTTCCCGAGCAAAGATCAGTAATTGTGAGAAATGTAGATATTTCCGAAAAAACAATTTCTTTTAATACTGACATTCGTTCCTTGAAAATTGAACAACTCAAAATCAATGGTACAGTAAGTTGGTTATTTTACGATAAAACACTGAAAGTACAATTACGAATGTATGCAAAAGCTATTATTCACATTGAGGATGATGTAGCCAAATTGGCGTGGGAGCAATCAAGATTGTCAAGCAAAATGTGTTATACGACCCAACAAAAACCTGGCAGTTTTATCAATGAACCCGAATTGATTGAAGTAAATAAAACCGATGTAGAACCTGAACTTTTAGCGTTTGCACACGATAATTTTGCCGTTATTGAAACAAAAATCTTTGCGATAGACTTTGTATTTCTCAATCGTAAAGGCAACAAAAGGGCTTATTTTGACTATCAGAGCAATATTTTTAAATGGAGGCAGGTGTAAAAAAAAATGATTCAATTATTTAAATAAAAAAATGGAGGAAGGTATTTTTCCCTCCTCCATTTCTCTCTTTTCCTTTCCTCCTACAAGAATTACTCAATCATATCAGCCTCTTCCAAGATATAATTCATCTCATAAATATCGTCAGCATTAAGTTTCAGCTTGCCCGTAAATGTGTGCATCTCATCAGTTTTATATTTTCTGACTTCGCTTTTCTTGGGTTTTAAAGACATTACAGATTCTGGACCTGCCCCTCCACAAAAGAAACATTGACTATATGGAAACGCTGAAAGCACATACATATTCGTAGCTACATCCACAGGAATTACGTAGCCTCTAATGCTTACTTCTTTGTTCTCCAATTTCTTTAATGGAGCTCCGAAAGTAGGGTAAAGCATGAAAATAGATTCTTGTGGATACCATTTTTTCTTGAAAGAAACATCCTTCAACATATCCCAAGTGAGTTTTTCGGCAGGAGCATTTTTTGCTGAAATAAAGGTTGAAACTATCAAACCCAATATTAATAATGTCTTGATTTTCATGTGTTTATGATTTTAGTAACACAGACTTCAGTATGTACTACTCATCCGCTAATGTTTTTGAAATGTTGATGTTATAAATACTCAATGACGGAATCGCCGCCGCTAATAATCCGATAAATAATGCTCCTAAGAACAAATAAAATTCTTCGGTGAGCAAAGATAAAACGTTGAAGTCGTAATGAAAATTTTGTTCTACATTTTCTGACATAATCCAAAGTCCGAATCTACTCAAAAATATACCGATTACGAAGCCTATTACGCTGATTATCAGTCCTTCTAATAACAACAATAAAAATAATTTTGTTCGACTCGCCCCCATCGAAAGCATTAAAGCCATTTCATATTTTCGTTCTTTCAGGGAATTATACAAAGATACAAAAACGCTCAACCCCGAAACGATGATTATTACTAAGGCAATCCATTTGAGAGCATCAACACCCACACCTAATAAGGCAAATAATCGGTTAATTTCGATGGCTGGTGTGGCGGTTTGCAAAGTAGAATTTTGGTTAATACTTCTCGCCATCATCATGCCCATCGCTGGATTTCTGAATTTTACTAAAAGCGATGTTATTTCTTTTGAATCTTCTTCATGATGATGTTCTTCGCCAGTTTGAGGTTGTTCTTCTTCCAACAATTTCAAAGCATTTGCTCCCTTTCCAACTTCCTCTTCGTGGTGTTCGTCATGCACCGCCCAAACACTTTCCAAAGGCGTTATCATCAAAGCATCAAGTACAGAATTGGTCGTTTTCAAAATACCAACCACCTTAAATTGTTTTTCTTTATGAGCCTCACCTTCTTTATCAAAACCATGTTGAGACGAAAAAGCATCACCCACTTTCAAGCCTAAATTCTTGGCGACTTTATTGCCCACCACCATTTCCATTGCTCCTGAAAACACCTTCCCTGTCTCAAATTCCGCCTGAAAATGTTCCAAATATTTCTCATTCGACCCTACGATTCTGTATCCTTCATAACTATCTCCCATCGAAAGTGGTATCGTGGACTTCACTAAGGGGCTACGAGTCAGGCGATTGGCTTCCTCCATTGAAATATTCCCCGTAGGCGAATCAATCTGATAAATGCTCGCCAAGATCAATTGGAGTGGACTGCCTTTTGCTCCCACAACCATATCTATGCCCGCTACATTACGAGTAAATTTCTCTTCAATTTGCTTACCCGCCAAAAGTAAAAGCGAAATAATCGCAATTCCCAAAGCCATCAATAAAATGCTCAGAGAAGTGGTTAAAGGCTTGTCTTTTAGGTTGTTAGTTGATATTTTTAGTAAGTTCATATTTTGGGCTGTCGGCTTTCAGCAATCGGCTGTCGGCTTCTGGCAGTAAAGTTTAGTCTTTATTTTATGAGATTTCAAAGCCGATTGCTGACAGCTGACAGCCGATTGCCCATCAAAGTTCAACCCTCTTCTCAAACACATCCTTCAATCGTTGGTCGTGCGTAACGACTATCAAACTCGCTCCAATTTCTTGGATTTGTTTTTTTAGTAAATCAATGACTTTCAGACAGTTATCATCATCCAAACTTGATGTAGGTTCATCCGCCAAAATTACCGAAGGCTTGTTCATCAATGCCCTTGCGATGCTCACACGTTGTTGTTCGCCTTGGGAAAGTTGCGTTGTTTTTTTTGATAAATGTTCGGCAAAACCCAAACTTTCAGCCAATTGTTGAGCCATCTGTTTTGCTTGATTTTTACCAGCTAAATAATTGGCTAACAACAAATTATCCATTACTGACAGCGAATGAACAAAGTGTGGTTTTTGGTAAATAATCCCCACATTTTTTGCCCTAAAATCTGCCGCCTGACTTACCGATAATTGACTAATTTCTTGATTATTTATCTGAATATTTCCGCCCGTAGGTTTCAATAAAAGTGCCATAAGGTGCAAAAAAGTGGTTTTCCCCTTACCCGATTTACCCAAAATGAGCATCGTCTCACGGTCAGCACAAGAAAAATTAGGGAAGTCAAAACGCTTTTCGGGCGAGTAGGCGAAGGTTAAGTTTTGGGTTGCAATCATGGGTTGTCGGTGAACGGTTAAAGGTGAACGGTAAACGGTTTATCGATGAAAATTCTTATCACAAATATAAGCAAAAACTGTTTAGGTTACATCTTGTGTTGTACGTCAAATCTCGTTCACCGTGAACCGTTTACCGAAAATTTACCGTTTCCCGTGTACCGTTCACCTTCAACCGTTCCTCCCAGGTGTTTTTCCAAATTTCTCTTTAAATGCCTTTATAAAATGGGAAACACTCTCATATCCAATTTCCATACTGATTTCAGAGACATTTTTATCAGTATTTTCTAACTGTAAACTGGCGTATTCGAGTCGTTTATTTTTAATCCAGAGGGCGGGGGAAGTATCAAATTTTTCCTGGAAATCTCGCTTAAAGGCAGACAAACTTCTACCTGAAAGTCTTGATAATTCTTCCAACGAAAAAAGTTTCAAATAGTATGATTGCATCAAATATTCCAAATCAACTTTTTCACCTTTGTACAAACTAAATAAAATGCTTTTAAACTGTCCAGAGACATCAATTTCGAGAATATGAAGTAATAATTCTTGTAATTTTAACCGTAAAAAATGGTTCAAATATTGCGTTTCAAGGGTGAAATAGGGGAAAATTGATTCCGTAAATTTGTTGAGGCTTTCAGTTATTTCAAAGACAAGTAGACCAAGCCCCCTAACCCCCAGAGGGGGAATATTTGAGTCCGAATTGGAGGCGGAAGCTACCCCTCTGGGGGCGGGGGGGGCTTGGTCTTCAAACATCTCCAAATGTTGCCCCACAAATTCCTTCAAGAGTTTCTCATTAAAAAAGAAAACTAAACTTCTATAATTTGTATCAATCGTTTCCTGCATTACATAATATCCCCGACGAATAAACACAATATTTCCTTTTCTAACGTGAATGGTTTGGGTGGCGGAAACAAATTTCTTCTCTCCTTCCAACACAAAAATAACGGCGTGTTCTTCAAAAAAAACCTCATTTTTGAGCGGTGGGTCTTGATTTCTGTAAGCCACAAAAGTCATATCCTGAATTTTCAAGGACTGAAATTCACCAGTGTGGATGAGGGAAGGGACTCTTATCATTGTCTTAGTTGAAAGTTATAATTTTAAAAGTATTGCTTCATTATAAAAATCATTTTTCAGTAATTTTTCACTTAATTTTGTTCAAGTTTAACATACAAACAAACACGTATTATGAAAAAAATCATCTTCACTTTCGCATTATTTTGTATCATTCCCAATCTCCTTTTTGCCCAAGATTTTGCTGGGAAACGGATTTACAATGGCAATCTATCACTAAATTTGTCAGGACAAACATTATCGCCCTCAACAAGTCGAACCAATTTAATACTTAACGCTACCTTTTTAACTGGTAAAATTAGAGATAACAACACCTATACAGCTTTTGGATTTAATTTTGGTGTTGTGAGTTCGAAAGATTCACAATCATCAACTACAAGTTTTAATAAAAATTCCAATTCTACTTTCAACATCGGTCCAGCTATTCAATTTGGAAAATTTGTGAAAGTTTTTGATAAATTTTATTTCGCCCCAAATACTACGTTAGGTGCATCTTATATCTTTGGTTCGATTGAATCACAAACAACAAATAGGTCTTCGAGCGGTTTTAGTGGCAGGATAAATATATCTCCTCTCAATTTCGTATATCAGATACAAAATAACTTTCTTTTAAGTATGAATTTGGGAGGTTTTGGCATCAATTATAGTTATATTGGTACAAGTCAAAATAATCCTAATTCTTCTGGAACCACACTCAACAGTAGTGATACAAATGTTTATGACTTATCGGTTTTTGGAAATATTACAAATAATACAGGTATTGGAGCCTACTATTTATTCTAAAAACATAAGGGGCAGAATCTAAAAATCTGCCCCTCGATTTTACCATTTTACTACATCCCCCTTCTCAATTCCTTTTCTCTTACAATACCCCGCATTAACTTCCAATACAAATTTTGCCTTATCATAAGACTCTACGCCAGCCTCCGAAAAGGGCGTTGTATTGGCTTGGATAGTTACGATTTTCTTAGATTCGTCTAAAAATAGAATGTCCAAAGGTATATAGGTGTTTTTCATCCAAAACTTCTGAGGTTCGTAGTCAGGCATAATAAAAACCATCCCGCAACTATCGGGCATCGAACGCCTATACATAAGCCCCTGTGCGGTTTCAGCATCATTGTCAGCGATTTCTATCGTGAGTTTTTGTTGATTTTTCAGGAAAGTCAATTCTCCTTCTTTCTTAAATTGAGGTTCTTCTACGGCTGATTTATCAGTAGAATTTTCTACAATTGGTTCAGTCGAATTCTTAGAAAAATTCAAAATACCCGTTGAGATTAACCCTCCGAAAAGTAGGATGATTACTAAGATGATGGCTACTATTTTTTTCATATTAATTCACATTTACCAGAGATTAAATCCTGTTCTACTTTTTTGTATTTTATGTCACTGACAATTTTGCCGTCAGCTTTGTATTTTACACTTACTTTATCGTTGCGATCAAATATTTTTTTGAAGGCTTTTTGTTGATTTACTATTTTAATTAATTCCTGTTCTCGTTCTCTTTCTTTTTCCAGATTTTCTTCTCTTTTACTTGCCTCTCCCCAAATTTTATTCATTTCATAAATATCTGAAAATATGTTTTTACTATTCTTCCAATTATTCAATTCCTTGATATTCAGAATATTATCTACAAGGTCGTTCTTAACGAAATATTGAGCAAACTCATTTTTAGAATCCCCACCGCAATCCATATAGCCAATAACAGTAGAGCCTATAAGAAAGTTAATATCTGCCCAGTCCGAAACCTCCTGTGTTTCTCGTTGTTCTTCGTTATGCAAAAATTCAAGGTACTTCTCAAAGATTTCTCTGATAGATTTCACCAAACTATTGTCCGTAGAATTTTCAGCAATTGTTGCCAATCCTGTCATCAAAATACTTTTAGCTTGAATCGTAATTTCTGTGTCATAAAGAGCCTTTTCTATTGATTCTATTCTATTAGGGAAAAGAGACCAATAACGTGGGAAGTCTTCCATGTAAGAATCATTCCATGCCTCGTCTGCCAACATAGAATCCGTTTTCAAGTACGCCAACATATCATCAAAAGATAATTCGTCTTTCAATTCTGCCAAAAATGAAATAACATGAACAATAAATACCAATGGGTTTTCGGAGTCATTTAGTTTATCATTATGCTGATTATACGCCTTCAAAATCAACCGTAAATCTTCCAATCCGCTTTCACCTCTTGATAAAATGGCATCTATTTGCTCTTTTTCTAAATAATCATCGTGTTCCAACAAAAATTCCATGATAGGATTTTTGATTTTGCCTTGCAATTCAAGTAACTCAATATTTTTCATTCTCAGTTTTTGTATTAATTTTCCGTAAATTTACTAATCTTCAAACTACCTTTTTATATCCAATGAAAAAACTATTACTAATCGCTACTTTACTCATTGCTCAAAGCTCACAGCTATTAGCTCAAAAAATCTGTTTTTATAATGGCAAAATTTACACCGTCGATGCCCGTAGTTCGGTGGCTGAGGCTGTTGTAGTTGAAAATGGACGGATTTTGTTCGTAGGTTCAACGCCCGAAGCTCGTGCCGCTTGGTCGGATAGTAGGACGAAAATGGTAAATCTTGAAGGTAAATTAATGTTGCCTGGCTTCATTGATAATCATACGCATTTTGCCGATGGAGGAATGTATCTTTCAGGAATAGATTTACGAGGAGCAAAATCCACGACTGAATTTAAAAGCATCATCAAAAAATACGCAGATTCGCATAAAGGCGAGTGGATAAAATCAGGTAATTGGGATCATGAATCTTGGGAAGTCAAAGATTTACCAACCAAAGAAATGATTGATGATTTGACGAAAGATTGCCCAACTTTCATTGACCGTTTTGATGGACATATGGCTTTGGCAAACTCAAAAGCCTTAGCGTTGGCAGGCATTACGAAAGACACCAAATCACCCGATGGAGGAGAAATTGTGAAAGACCCCAAAACTGGCGAACCCACAGGAGTCTTGAAAGATGCGGCTATGACCTTGATTTACAGCATTATACCTCCACTCACACCTGAACAAAAAATCAAATACGTTCAACGTGCTTTGCAAGAGGCTCGTGAGAATGGCATTACTTCGGTGCAAGATATTACCTTCCAACCCGACTTGATTGCTTTCCAAACCTTAGAAAAAGAAGACAAATTAACTTGCCGTTTTTATACTCGTTTGCCGATAGATTCTTATCAAAATTTAGTCAATGCAGGGATTCAGGTGGGTTTTGGTTCTAATAAAATCAAGTTGGGTTCGTTGAAGGCTTATGCAGATGGTTCGTTGGGAAGTAGCACCGCTTTGATGTTCAAACCTTACGACCAAAACCCCAACACAAAAGGCTTGGCGAGTGACATTATCATCAACGGAAACCTCACAAAATGGGCAACCGATGCCGATAAAAATCACTTGCAATTATCCATCCATGCTATCGGAGACTCGGCAAATTATTTGATGTTAAAATTATTTGAAAACATCACCAAAACTAATCCAAAGTGGGACAGACGTTTCAGAATCGAACACGCTCAACACGTTCGTTTTGAGGATATTCCGCTATTTGCAAAATTGGGCGTTGTGGCTTCCGTGCAACCTTATCATTGCATTGACGATGGCGTTTGGGCGGCTAAACGCATTGGTACACGCATAGATTACACGCACCCATACAAGTCGTTTTTGGATGCGGGAATCAAACTTTGCATGGGTTCAGATTGGTCTGTTGCCCCGTTGAACGCTATTTTAGGAATTTATGCGGCAGTAACTCGCCAAACCGTGGACGGAGGAAATCCGATGGGGTGGATTCCAAAACAGAAGATTGGCGTTGCCGATGCCATTAAAGGATATACGATAAATAATGCTTACGCCGCTTTTGAAGAAAAAGAAAAAGGCTCGATTGAACCTGGGAAATTGGCAGATATGGTCGTCCTTTCAGACGATATTTTGACCATTAAACCAGAAAAGATACAGAATGTAAAGGTGTTAATGACTATTTTTGATGGAAAGATTGTTTATGAGAAGAAGTAGGACTCTATCTTTTAGATAATATTTCTTTCAATTTTTCCAAAGGAACGATGTCAAATAGTTGTTGTCTTTTATAAGCCACTGCTTCTTCGGCAGTATCAAATACCAATTTAGGTTGGTTGATTTTTTTATTTGAAGCTACTTTTACCATTGTGTTGTATATTTTGATTATTTGATTGATATAACGAAAAAGGCATATTCATGGTTCAAATTGAATGGTTCAAATCCATAAATGTCTGAAAACCCTTCAATTTCAAATTTATCTCGAATTTTATCTAAAAGTTTAGCTATGATAATTCTGTATAGTCGAGTTCTGATTTCGGTACTCCCAGAAAAAACTATTCTACTTGATGAATAATTCTCTAAAAAAATCAGTATGCACTTTATGACCGTAGCCATAATTTTATTCATATCTTGGTTTTTACTTTCTGACAAAACACTACGTTTGTTGTTACTATCAACATCAAATAGCGTTATTTGGAAATAATCAAGAGAATCTTCAACGGGGTCAAATCTTACTTCCTTTAAGAAAACTCCTTTTGGACCGATACTTTCAAAATGAAATATTACAGAATCGTTTGATTTTTTTAGTGGGTATATTGGTTCATCCATGAAACAAAAATACAGAATAATTCGTATTCCTCTAATCTCCTAAATATTTTTGAAGAAAATAAAACCTTAAAAATGGACATCTCCGAAATCATAAAATACCTCTCCGATTCAAAGGAAATCATAGGATTAGGGCTATGGGCTGTAACCTTCGTGGTTTTTGCTGAAAATGGACTTTTCTTTGCTTTTTTTCTACCTGGCGATTATCTTCTTTTCCTCACAGGCGTATTCGTGGGAACTGGGTTTTTGAAAGCTACGATTGCTACTGTTTTACTTTATCTTTTTGTTGCGGCTGTCGTGGGTTCATTGACGGGTTTTTTGTTTGGTAGATATTTTGGTAGCACCCTCGAAAACCGCCCTGACAAGTGGTATTTCAAGAAAAAACATATAAAATCAACCGAGGATTTCTTTGAAAAATACGGAAATCAAGCTCTTATCATTAGTCGTTTTTTGCCTTACATTCGTACCTTTGCACCTATTTTGGCAGGAATTAGTAAGATGAATTATCCAAAATATTTGTTCCTCAATGTTGCTGGGGCAGCTCTTTGGGTCGGTTCATTGGTGGGTGGTGGTTATTATTTTGGGGTGCAATTCCCTTGGATAATTAATTACGTTCATTATGTTATTTTGTTCTTTTTAGCGATTACCACGTTTACGGTTATTAAGGGTTATTTGAGTGTAAGTCGTAAGTCGTAAGTCGTAAGTCTGTAAGTCGTAAGGAAAAATTAGTATTAAGTTTTAAAATAAAATAATGAAAGTAAAAAGATTCGAAGATTTAATTGCTTGGCAGAAAGCACAAGATTTGGCTGTAATAATTTATGAAACTTATGCTGAGAATAAAGACTGGGGATTTAAAGACCAGATACAAAGAGCATCTGTTTCTATCTCCAACAACGTTTCCGAAGGTTTTGATAGAGGGACAGACCCTGATTTTATAAGATTCCTTAATTTTGCCAGAACATCTTGTAATGAAGTGAAATCAATGACCTACTTAGCTTTCAGATTAAAATATATTTCTGATGAAATAAAACAGAAAGTAATTTTGCTTTGTGAAGAGATTTCTCGGATAATTTGGGGTTTGATAAATTCATTAGGTAAAAAATGAGAAAGTCGTAAGTCTATAAGTCATAAGAGAAATTGTGGTTATAAAAAACTATATGATTAGAGAATTTACGATTTACAGACTTATGACTTTTCTCTTATGACTTATAGACTTACGACATACGACTTCTTTTATGCTATCAGACTTCGGTTACATATTACTCTTCATCATCTCAGCCATTGCGTTCACGGCTTTGATGCTTTTTGTGGCAAAACTCATTCGTCCAAACCGCCCAAATTTGGAGAAATTAAGCACTTATGAATCAGGCGAAGAACCCGATGGAAATGCTAATGTTCGCTTCAATATGCGGTTCTACGTGATAGCCTTGATTTTTGTATTATTCGATGTTGAGCTAATTTTTCTTTTTCCTTGGGCAACGGTATTTGGTAATGAGCATTTGATAGATGTTACTGATGGCGTTTGGAGCTGGTTTTCAGTGGTTGAAATGTTTATTTTCGTGGGTATTTTAGTGCTTGGTTTGGCGTATGCGTGGGTAAAGGGACATTTAGATTGGGTTCGCCCAGAGGTTACAAAGTCTAACTATGAGTCAAAAATACCACATTCTATCTACGAAAATATCAATAAAAAATACAGCTAAATATTTTAGAAAAATTTGTATGAAAAAGAGATTTTAAGAGTTAAAAGACGAACATAACTCTTCCATTTCAACTATCTAAAAGAATCCTATTAAACGGTTTGGAAGATGTTATTTTATTCTATAACTTGCACTAAAAGTATTAATAGTCAAACACAATATAACTACCCGAATGGAAATCCAAAATCTATCACAATTACCACCATCTACTCTCTCCATCAAAATCGTAACGCTTCTTGGAAGACAGTATTTATTAGTTCCAGATCAGTCTAAAATTCGTCGTGTACTTGTTACTGACATCGTTCGTTTGGAAGGTGTAAAGAATTATACGCTTTTACATCTCAGAAATGGCGATACCATGCTTAGTTCAAGGACTTTGAAAGTCTATGACACTATTCTTCAAGAGGCTGATTTCCTCAGAGTTCACAAGGCTCACCTTATCAATATGCAATGTCTAAGAAATTATGATAAGTCTGAAATGCAGTTTGCTGTGATGCAAAACAAAGACGTTATCACTATTTCCAGAAGAAAAAGAAAGGACTTTCAAGAGAGAATTACGGTTAGTATTAGTTAGTTATGATTAAACGAATCGTTTTTAGAAACTTTTTGTTATAATTCTTGACGAACAATCCTTACTAACCGAGATGTCCAAATTTTTTCTTATCATAAGACTACCTTTCCTGCGTGTAAGTGGATTGGCAATATTCCCGTTCCTTTTTGTGAAGTACAAGAAGCCCTCGAAGGTATTGATTAACCATGAAAGAATCCATTTTAGACAACAAATAGAACTTTTGATTTTACCCTTCTATATTTGGTATATCCTTGAATATCTGATACATAGACTCAGAGGCAAGAATTCATACTATGCCTATATGAATATTAGTTTTGAGCGTGAAGCCTACGCTAATGATGATGATTTGGGGTATTTGAAGAAGAGAAAGATTTGGGGATTTTGGAAGTACCTGTGAAGTTAGTTAGTTATTGGTTATTAGTTACGGAATTATCTACGGATTTGGCAGATTTGCCTTTCAATATCCATAGCGAGGGGTTTAAACCCCTCGCTATGGATATTGAAAGGCATTTTTTCTCAAAATTACATTGTCCGCCAAATAGTAGATAGTTCCAATTAGTTATTAGGTTACACTTCAACAATCTAATGCTTACAATTAAAACCGTTGATTTTTGATTCGAAATCCCACTAACCAATATCTACCATACATTCTGAGGACAAATAATGCGATGACGATTATTCAACATGATTCCCACCACAATTTCGTGTGAACCTTTTGAGCGTACATTTATATCTGAAAGGGTGTAATCATACGAATATCCTAAGTTGATAAAAGAGTTGATATTCACGCCCAAAAGACCCACTGCTGCATCTTTATGACGGTACGAAGCCCCAAACCAAAAACGGTCTTTATGAATCGCTTTCACATTAACATCATAACTCATCGGAGACTGATACACTCTTTTAATCATCGTTGAAGGGATAATTGCCCACTCTGGATTCACTTCAATTCGATAGCCCGCTGTCAAAAAATAGTGTGGATAAGTGGTCCCGAGCCACGAATAAGACGTTGTGGCTTGATTTTTATCTTGATAATTAAAATTGTCAAAAAGTATCTGATTAACCGAAAGCCCCATATAAAAATGACGAGAATATAACCACATTCCAAGATTAATATTAGGCTGTATGGCACTCAACTGACCATTTTGTAGGACTGCAGGATCGGGGTTATCTTTCACTTGTATTTGACTAAAATCTATATTTTGTTGTGTTACTCCACCCGATGCTCCAACCGCTAATTTCACCATGCCAGAAATTGGAATATGATAAGCGTAACTGGCAGAAATCGTATTTTGTACACTGTTGCCAATGCGGTCACTTATCAAAGCAATTCCCACACCATGATGCCCAGGCACACGGGGAGCTCCTCTAAATTCTGTTGATAAGGAAAGCGGACGACGAATGGTTTTGCTGACATTGGGAGTCGCTCCTGTACTGGTACGGTCAGGCTTGCCGATGGGCATATTGGCAGATACATAATACGTTACGGGAGAACCTGGGAAGTCCGTCCATTGATTTCTGTAACCCGTTTTGATGTCCACGTAATCTTCAATTCCAGAAACGGCAGGATTTATCAAATAACTATTCATCATATACTGACTGTATTGAGGTTTACTTTGGGAAAAACCTATCAGTGACCATGAAGAAAAAAGTAACACCAGTATATATCTTTGCATAATTAATTTCAAATTATTCCTTACTTAAATTAATAACGAAAAAAACAGGCATAAAGATAAGTAGAATAGATTTTTTTTTTGTGGTTTTGGGTTAGATAATTATTTTTTGGTCTTTTTCTTGATATTTTACAAAGTATAAAACCTTGCCCTCCCTTTTCTTTTTAGTAAATTGCAAGAAAAATAAAAACATGAAAATAATCTTGAATCCCTTACAGAAACCTGCGACTTCCAAGATAAAACGCAATTTAGATAATACATCTCTAAAAAAGCATTTTGGGAAAGAAAGTCCTTTAAATATTTGGGATAAAGATATTTTTTCGGGAGAATGAAATAAATAGAGATTATTTTAGAAATCATATCAAACAATGCGTAAAACATACTTCACCCCAGGTCCTGCCGAACTTTATCCAACAGTTGAAAAACACTACCAAGATGCTTTTGAGCTACAATTAGGCTCAATTTCACACCGTTCGCAGTTGTTTAGGGATATTTATAAACATACCGTTGAGCAATTAAGAATCTTAATGAATATTCCAGATACTCACGGAATTTTCTTTACAGGTTCGGCGAATGAAATTTGGGAGCGTTTGATACAAAATACCGTTGAACACGAGAGTTTTCATTTAGTAAATGGCTCATTTTCAAAGAAATTCTATGATTTTTCGATTGATTTGAATAAATATGCTCATAAGTTTGAAAAGCCCTTTGGAGAAGGTTTTGATAATTCAGAAATAGAAGTGCCTGAGTATGCAGAGTTGATTTGTGCAACTGCCAACGAAACTTCTTCGGGCGTGCAGATGCGTCCTGCCGAGATTCATAAACTCAAACGTTCTAATAAAGATAAGTTTGTATGTGTGGATATGGTATCGTCTGCCCCTTATCCAGATTTAGATTTTAATACGATTGATTCAGCCATGTTTTCTGTACAAAAATCCTTCGGAATGCCCGCTGGATTGGGCTGTTGGATTGCAAATCCTGCCATGTTGGAAAAGGCAGAACGAATGAAAACGCACGAAAATCATATCGGGACGTATCATAGTTTACCATCACTATTCAAGAATTTCAGTAAATACGAAACGCCTGAAACGCCTAACGTGATGGGAATTTATGTTTTAGGAAAAGTTGCGGAAGACATGAATAACATTGGAATTGATACCATCAGAAAACAAACCGAAAAGAAAGCAAAAGTGCTTTACGATTTTGCTGAAAAGAGTGATTTCTTAGAAATTTTCGTCAAAAATCCAGAACACCGTTCGCAAACTGTTATAGTGGTGAATGTAAAAGAAAAATCAGCCGCTGAGATTATCAAAAAGGTTCAGGCAGACGTAAATATGGTGATTGGCTCTGGTTATGGTGATTTTAAGGCTACACAATTACGAATTGCTAATTTTGCTGCCGTGAGTATGGAACAGGTGGAGACTTTAATTGGGGCTTTGAAGAAAGTGTAAAATCGTTTTTAACAACATTTAACCCCCAAATGAAACCTCTCACACGCTGAGAGGTTTTTTTATTCGTAAATTTGTCAAATCGTACAAATCCACGACGACAAAGACCAATGAAAATTCTTGATTTATACATCATAAAAAAATTCCTGAAAACATATTTCTTTGCGGTGCTTATCATCGTAACGATTATTATGGTGATTGACTATACCGAAAAGATTGATAATTTCATGGATAATAAAGCCCCACTCAAAGAAATCCTGTGGGATTATTACCTCAATTTTATTCCATATTGGGCAAATTATATCAGTCCGCTGATGGTCTTTATTGCCACCGTTTTTTTTACGGCAAATATGGCTGCCCGAACCGAAATTATTGCCATTCTGAGTACAGGAGTAAGTTTTATGCGTTTCCTTCACCCTTATATCATGGGGGCAATCATCCTCGGAATACTGACTTTTGGAATGGTAGGATGGGTCATTCCGATTGCTAATAAAACCCGTATCGCTTTCGAGCGAAAGTATGTAGAAGGTGGTTCGTATTATTTCAGCGGACGAGACGTACACATCAAAATTGGTCCAGAAGATTATGCCTATCTGGAAAGTTATGATACAGGGTCAAACACAGGCTATCGGTTTGCATTAGACAAAATATCAGGTAACTCTCTGAAAATGAAGTTAATGTCTGACAGAATCACTTGGGATACCACCCGTAGAAAATGGACAATCCAAGATTATAGAATCAGAACATTTTTGCCCAATGGAAAAGAAAAATTGACCTATGGCGTAAAATTAGACACTACTCTCAACCTTTCTCCCAAAGATTTTGACAGTAAATATCAACTGCAAGAAACCTTCACGATGCCCGAATTGGAAGAAACCATCGACAAAGTCCGAAGTCGTGGAGCGGATGGCATTGAGGTTTATTTGATTGAAAAATATTTACGTTTTGCCAATCCTTTTGCCGTAGTGATTCTTACAGTGATAGGCGTGATTGTATCCGCTCGCAAGTCTCGGGGGGGCGTAGGTTTTCAGATTGCCTTGGGTTTTTTGTTGGCGTTCTTGTACATACTTTTCTTTATGATGAGTAAAGGTATTGCTCAATCAGGCGGAATGCCTCCATTGTTGGCGGTTTGGTTGCCCAACATCGTGTTTACATTGATTGGCATGGTTTTGTATCGTGCAGTACCAAGATGATAAATTATTTGCCATAAATCCAAAAAAATGAAGACCACTTTTAAAGATTATTTTACCTTACACTTTGTAGTCCTTATTTTTGGATTTACGGCAATTCTTGGGCAATTACTCTCAATCCATACTTTGGGTTTAGTATTCTTCCGCACATTTTTAGCAACGAGTGGATTTTATATTTACTTCAAAATCAAAGATTTAGATATTAAAATTGATACAAAAGGTAAATGCCAATTATTACTCACAGGCGGTGTTATCATTGCTCTTCATTGGTTTACATTCTTCTATTCTGCCAAAGTTTCGACCATTGCTATTTCCTTAGTCGGACTCTCCACAACTTCGCTTTGGACAAGTTTTATTGAACCATTATGGAACAAAAAACGAATCCAGCCCTTGCAAGTAATTTTGGGAGGGGTTGCCGTAATAGGATTATATCTCATCTTTTTATTTGAATTTACGCACATCTGGGGTTTAGTATTAAGCATAATTTGTGCTATTTTAGGAGCTATTTTCTCGGTTCTGAATGGTGAATTTGCCAAAAAATATCCTCCACAAATTATTACATTCTACGAAATGCTGGGCGTTGCTATTAGCACATTTGTACCCATTTCTTATTTTTTAATTTCGGGAAACACTCATATTTCTATTATCCCACAAGGTTTAGATTGGCTCTGGATATTGATTTTAGCGGGATTTTGTACCATCTACGCCTACTCCGAATCCGTTAATTTAGTAAGAATTTTCTCAGCATATACTTTCAATCTAACCCTCAATCTCGAACCAGTTTATGGGATAATTCTTGCCTATCTTATTTTTGGTGAAAAAGAACGCATGACCACAGGATTTTATATCGGAACACTTGTTATTTTAGGCACTGTTTTGATTTATCCATTACTCAGCAAGCCTCAATCTTCTCTTTAACATTTCATTAACAATCATTCACTTTTGATTAACAAATATTTCATAATCAAGGACTTAGCTTTGTTTTTATTAAAACTAAACAAAATCCTTTATGGAAAAAACATTACTCTCACTCGCTCTTTTCGGATGTTTATTATTGGGATGTTCGCCAAAGAATATTCCCCAAACTGCCACCATCGTAAACCAAGAAGCCCTCGATGGCAATGGTTATCAGATGCTCATAGGTGTATGCACGAAGGCATCTATGTTGCGTGAGCCTTACAAAAATTGGTATGAAGCCACCTACAATGCTTACCAATTAGACACTCTTTTACTACAAAAATTAAAACCCAATCCCGAGACGGACACTTATACCATTTTTATGGGAACATGGTGCGGAGATTCACAGAATGAAGTGCCAAAGTTTTTGAAAATGATGCGGTATTTGAACGTTCCACAAGCAAATTATAAAATCGTGATGGTGGACAATCATAACGAGCGATACAAACAAAGTCCAACCCATGAAGAACGGGGACAAAATATATTCAGAGTACCCACTTTTATCATCAATAGAAACGGGCAAGAAATAGGACGTATCGTAGAACATCCTGTTGAGAATTTTGAGAAAGATTTTACCAAAATCATGAATGGAGAATCCTATGCTTCATCTTTCAAAATTCAGCCAAAAATGTATGAATTTATTGAGAACCAGAAGGTTGATTTGTCAGATAATGCCTTGAAACAGTTTGCAGAAACTCATAAATCATTAGCTAATAAGATGGGGGAATTGAATGCTTATGGTTATGTGCTTTTAGGACAAAAACGATATAAAGAAGCCATTGCAGTGCTGAAAATCAATACGTTTTTATTTCCAGAAAATGATGGAACGTATGACTCATTAGGCGAAGCCTACATGATAGCGGGCAAGAAAGATTTAGCGATTTTGAACTATGAAAAGGCAGTAAAATTGAACCCAAAGGCGGATGGGTCGAGGAAGATGTTGGAGAAGTTGAAAGGGTAAATGTTCCCTTTGTATTTATTTCAAGGGAATATTTTATTCGATGCTAATTTTACTTAAATTTGTTCAATAAAAATTAAGAGAATGGCAACATTAACATTAGAAATAGAAAATAAAAAACTCAAATTTTTCAAAGATTTGATTCAAAATTTTTCCTTTGTTCGTGTTCAAGAGGATGACTTTCAAGAAGATACCGATAAACAGGTTATCGAAAATATAAAAAGTGGACTCGAAGAAATGAAGCTAATTGAACAAGGAGTAAAAAAATCAAGACCTGCAAGAGAATTTTTGAACGAATTATGAGTTATCAAGTAGAAACCATCGAAAACTTTGAGCGAGAAGCAAAAAGATTGAAGAAAAAGTACCCTTCCTTAAAAGATGAAATTCTTGACTTGATTGAAGACCTTGAAGAAAATCCTTTTTCGGGTTCATCTATGAGAGATGGGTTTTACAAGATTCGTTTAAAAATCAAGTCGAAAGGGAAAGGGAAAAGGGCTGGTGCGAGAGTGGTTACTTGTGTCAGAGTAATTTTAGAGACGGTTTATTTGGTTTCTATTTACGATAAATCCGACCAAACAGATATTTCAGATGATGAACTAAATCGTTTGTTGAAAATCATTTTAGAACAATAAAAAAGAGGCAGAAAGAATAAATCTTTCTGCCTCTTTTCATTTGTAAATCTCTACGAAATCACCTCAAATCCACAATAAGGCACTAAAACCTTCGGAATTTTTATCCCCTCTGCCGTTTGATTATTCTCTAAAATGGTTGCTAAAATACGTGGTAAAGCCAATGCTGAACCGTTTAGCGTATGCAATAATTGAGATTTTCCTTCGGTTTTCATTCTCAATTTCAAACGGTTAGCTTGGTAGGTTTCAAAATTAGAAACTGAACTTACTTCCAACCAACGTCCCTGTGCTGCCGAATACGTTTCCATGTCATACGTGAGGGCAGACGTGAAGCTCATATCACCGCCGCACAAACGCAACACACGGTAAGGCAATTCTAATTTTTGGAGTAAACCTTGCACGTGTAAAGACATTTCTTCCAGAGCTGCGTAAGAATTTTCAGGCTTTTCGATGCGGACAATCTCGATTTTATCAAACTGATGCAAACGGTTCAAACCACGCACGTGAGCTCCCCATGAACCCGCTTCCCTACGGAAACAAGGCGTGTATCCTGTATTTTTGATGGGCAATTCACTTTCTTGCAAAATCACATCACGGTACATATTCGTAATTGGCACTTCGGCAGTTGGAATTAAGTACAAATCATCTACGGTTGCATGGTACATTTGCCCATCTTTATCGGGTAAATTTCCTGTTCCAAAACCTGATTCTCTGTTAATCAAAATCGGAGGTTGTACTTCCACATAACCCGCAGCAATGGCTTCATCCAAGAAGAAATTTATCAAAGCACGTTGGATTCTTGCTCCTTTCCCTTTATAAACTGGGAAGCCCGCACCCGCAATTTTATTACCTAATTCAAAATCAATTATGTCGTATTTTTTAATCAAATCCCAATGCGGAACAGCCCCTTCTGGAAGCGTTGGGATTGTTCCATTTTCCAAAACCACTTCATTTTCTTCGGGTGTTTTTCCTGCGGGAACGCTTGAATGCGGAAGATTTGGCAAAGTTACTAAAACCTCATAAAGCTCTGATTCTGTGACTTTTAGTACTTCTTCCAACTCCTTTGCACGAACTTTCAACGTTCCTGTTTCGGCTTTGGCAGATTCGGCTTCTTCTTTTTTACCAGCCTTCATCAAACCGCCAATTTCTTTGGCAAGGGCATTTGATTTGGCAAGAGTATTGTCCAATTCTACTTGCGTTTCACGACGTTTTTCGTCCAAAGCAAGTATTTGCTCAACGGCTTCTTCTCCACCTTTGAAATATTTTCTATTCAAGCCCTCAATGGTTGCGGCTTTGCTTTCTTTTATTTGTTGTATTTGTAGCATGGTTCTGGTTTTACTGTGCCGAGAAAATATCTTTCATCGCATCTTCATACAAAAAACATCTTTCGTTCAAAGCATTTAGGGCTTCGTTTTTGTATTTTCCGTGAATTAATAAGGAAATATTATGCTCTGATGCCCCGTAACAAATCATACGGATTGGGATATTTTTCATCGCTTCCAATACTTTTATAGCAATGCCTTCTTTGTCTGCCGAGAAATTCCCTACGATACAAACGATGGTTTGGTCTTTGTCAACTTCCTCTAAATCAGCAAATTGACGTAATTCTGCCATGATGGCATCTATATTTTCGTCGTTGTCAATCGTTACAGAAACCGAAACCTCCGAAGTCGTAATCATATCGACAGGCGTTTTGTATTTCTCGAAAACCTCAAAAACTTTTCTCAAAAATCCGTAGGCATTCAACATTCGGGTCGAGTGTATGTAGATTGCCGTTAAATTATCTTTGGCAGCAATTGCCTTGATTTCACGGTCTGTGATGGTTTTTGTTGAAATCAACGTGCCATAAGCCGAAGGTTCCATCGTGTTTTTCAAACGCACGGGAACGCCCTTCATTTTGGCAGGTGTGATGGTGCTTGGATGCAAAATTTTTGCTCCGAAATACGCCAATTCAGCCGCTTCTTCAAACGATAATTCCTTGATTGGGAATGTCTTTTTCACGATTCTTGGGTCGTTGTTGTGCATTCCATCAATGTCCGTCCAGATTTGTACTTCTTCCGCTACAATTGCTCCACCGATTAAGGATGCAGTGTAATCTGAACCACCACGTTTGAGGTTATCAACTTCTCCACGAGGATTTCTACAAATAAAACCTTGCGTAATAAATATCTGACGGTCAGACAATTGCGAAAGAATCGCTCCTAATTTTTCTTCCGTAAATTTCAAAACTGGCTCATTATCAGCATCAATCAACATGAAATCTAAAGCTGGAAGAAGTGCCGACTTTACACCTTCTTCTTGCAAATATGCCTCAAACATTTGCGTAGAAAGCAACTCACCTTCCGCCACAATTTCTTTTTCTTGTTTCAGTGAAAAAGGTTTGATATTAACTAAGGAACGAATAAACGAAAACTCATTGTCGATAATGGTTTTTCCTTTGGCGTAACCTTCGGGCGTCTTGTATAATTCCTTGATAAAACTCTCATAATGAGCGTATAAATCATTGATTTTTTGGGTAGCCTCAGCATCGTTATTTGCCTTCAAGGACTCAGCGATAGACAAAAGTCCATTGGTCGTACCCGAAAGAGCCGACAAAACTACGATTTTACGATTACCATCTTCGGTAATCAAATTTTTGATAGAGTGCATCCTTTCGGGCTTCCCGACGGACGTTCCTCCAAATTTCCAAACTTGCATATTGTTTCAATTACTAATACTTCAATTCTACTACAAATATATCTCCATTTAGCCTATAATAACAAAAATGGCGAACCTTTTGAGTTCGCCATCTTCAATTTATTTTAAAGCAAATACCTATTTCTTCGATAATTTCTTAGAAATTGCTCCCATATCAGTTTTCAATGTATAAAGGTATGTTCCTTCTGCAAGGTTACTTCCTCCTTTAAATTTAACCGTGTGAGTACCCGCTTCTTTGTCTTCATTATCAACCAAGGTTGCAATGTTCAATCCAATGATATTCGTTACTGACAAAGTAACTTTACCTGCCTTTGGTACGTAATATTCAATTTCAGTTGCAACATCAAATGGATTTGGATACGCATACATATCCATTTTCTCACTTGTTTCAGCACCTGCGATTTTTGCAGAAGAAGCTACACGTCCAATACTTGCTTTGAAGTTTGAGCCACTTTTTGCCGAAAATCCTGGCAATAGTTTCACCGACTTTCCAGCCTCATAATGTACTTTTGACTCCTCTCCTACCACGTTAGAAGCACTGATAGTCTCAGTTGCAATCTCGTGTTTGGTAGTCTTATTGATGTTATCTGTAAGTTTCAAATTAGCTTCTTGCTGTTGAGCAAAAATACTACTCACCGACATCATACAAAAGAACAGTCCAACTATTTTTAGATAAGTTTTCATCTGTTTCTGTTTTTTAGCAACCACATAGAGAATATAGTAAACATAAATAACATTACCATTGTATCTCTAATAAGTTTTTTTTAGTAATTGAAAATAATCAAATAATTTCAGACAATTAGGCAACTTTAATCTTCATTTCTATTGAATTCTATGCTATCTAAATATCTATTAGATAGTTTAAATCTTCATTTCTATTGAATTCTATGTTACCTAAATCTCTATGTGGTTACTTCTTTCTCAATTTACTAACTTGTTGTTTCAAAGCCTTCAATTCTGCTGCCTGAGCATCATTAGCCTTTTTCATTTCCAAAAGATAAAGTGTCAATTCTTCAACTTTCTCTAACAATTTAACGTCAGTCTTACCTAAGTTGTTACCAGTAATAGCCATTTCAGCTGCACTTGGAACATTTGGTAAATGCTTGTTTACAGAAATAAATTTCTCAACTTCATCCAATGACATACGCTTGTATGATGGTTGGAAAACATAGTCAGGCCAAGATTCAGAACCTTCCACTTTTACGTTTACTTCTTTTGATAATACACCGCCCTTAACAATCAATGAATTACCATCTAAACCTGTACCCTTGATAACTACACCATTTGTACTTTTATTGTATAGATAACCATCAGCTTCTTTCCAAGTGCTTTCAGCTACAGGTGTTTCTCCTGTTGCGTTTACAATAGGACTTGCCAATTTTACCAAAATAACATCTCCTGCAGAATTTACACTTAGTACTTTATCGGTATTACTAGTTGTAACTGGATTACTCATATTATTAATATTTAATCTCAAACCTGATTCAGTCAGAACGTTTAAACCTTTTCCAACAACTGTTGTTGCTGATTGTCCTAAAACTACTGTATTTGAGGCTGTTGCTGCCGCATTTGCACCTACTGCGGTTGCGTTTGTTAGCGTTGACGAAACACCAGAAGCATATCCCAAAGCAGTATTATCACTTCCAGTAGTATTTGAATATCCTGATGATCCCCCTAAAAATACATTCCTATTTCCGCTTGTATTGTAACGACCAGCATCTGATCCTGAAAATATATTGTTAGCCCCAGTAATATTTGCATAACCTGCATAAGACCCCACAAAAGAATTTAGACTACCAGTAGTATTTGAAAAACCAGAGAATGAACCTGAAAAAAAATTGTAACTTCCAGTAGTGTTATTGAAACCAGCATTGAGTCCAGAAAACGAGTTTTCATCTCCTGATAAATTAGCATATCCTGCATTTTTACCAATCATAATATTTCTTTTACCCAGAGTATTTGAACGACCTGCATCGGGACCTATAAAAACATTAGATTCGCCAGTTGTATTTGAATAACCAGAATATGCTCCAAGAAATAAATTGAACTCTCCACTTGTATTTGAGTATCCTGAATTTAAACCTCCAAAAAAATTGTAATTTCCCGTTGCATTCGTAAAACCAGAATTTACCCCTATAAACATATTTTGCAGTCCCCCAGTATTTGATTTTCCAGCATTGGAACCTGCAAAAAAGTTTTGAGAACCTGTCGTATTCGATTGTCCTGAGTTTGGCCCTAAAAAAATATTACTTGTCCCTTTGGTACTTAAGACACCAATGTTCGCTATTTTAAATGCACTATCAGTGGGAATATTCACACTTCCACCCGTTACATTCACTGGATTTGTAATAATAAGACTTTGCCCCACAGGAGCTGTAATCGTTTGAGCCATCAAATTATCTGATAGCAATATCCCCGAACATACAAGTGCAGAGATAATTGATAAATGTTTTTTCATGTTTTCTATTCTTAAAATTTTGTTTGTTCGTAATTTTGATACAATGTTATAAAATTTATTTGATTTAACAAACCCCTTATCTATTTATAATCATCTATAATTTATTATTTGGTTCTATCCAATTTACTTTCTACCGTTTAATAAATTTCATAGATTCAAACTTGGTTTATTCTATTTTTTTTGTCAAATTTACGTACATTATGGTATTATATAAGGAATTAAAGTTAAATAATCGACTTGATTTTAATGAGTATCTTTGTTAATGTATAAAGGATTTTGCAAACAATATTCTCTTGAAATAGAGACTTTAATGGTTCTTAATTTTAATCGACTATCGGAAAAAGAACGTCGTCATTGTGCCTCTTTGGAGGTCATAAAATTAGGATATGGTTCAAAGACCTACATTCAAAACTTATTTAATATTGGTCAAAAGACTCTTGAACGAGGTATTATGGAACTCAATAACCCAGATTTGTATGCCCAAATAGCTCAAAACAAACAACGTAGATCTGGTGGTGGTCGCAAAAAAATTTTGCAACCCCTGTCCAATCAAGACTAACCTTATTGCCTTTATTGATAGTCATAAAGCTGGCAGTCCTACTGACCCAACTATCTTTTGGATACATTTAAAACCCAGAGAGATATCCAGTCAATTTTATGAACAATACCAAGAAAAAGTCAGCACTGGTACGGTTAAACGCTTGCTCAAAGAGTTAGGATATTCTTATCGAAAAATGTCCAAAACACTCGCTACGGGTATTTATCTTCAACGGGATGAACAGTTTAAAATCATTATGACCATCATCTTCGCTATGAGTTTGAAAAACCCAGTTATTAGTATTGACTGTAAGAAAAAAGAGCGTTTAGGTAACCTTTACCGTGATGGAAAATGCTATGCTACGGGTAATATTGATGTTTTTGACCATGACTATGACAATCTCTCCGAAGGAAAAGTCATTCCTCACGGTATTTATGATTTACAACTAAATAAAGGCTTTGTCTCTATTGGTAGTAGTTCAGAAACAGCCGATTTTATTACTGATAATCTACGCTGGTGGTGGACAGAATACGGTATTCATTCTTATCCAGATGCTCAAAATATATTGATTCTATGTGATGCTGGTGGTGGAAATTCATATCGACACCATATCTTTAAAATAAAACTACTCGAATTAACCAAAGAATTGGGTATTGCAGTAATTATAGCACATTACCCGCCATACAGTTCAAAATACAATCCCATTGAGCACCGATTATTTTGTCATGTTCACAATGCTATAAAAGGAATCGTTTTTTCAAGTTATAACATCGTAAAAGAACTCATAGAAAAAACATCAACAACCAAAGGACTTACTGTCATAGTCAGGTTAAATCTTGCCCACTATGAAAAGGTATTACGGTTGATAAATCTCAAATAGAAACTCAAAGAATATTTTATAATAAAAATATCCCTAAATTATCATACAAAGTAAATCCTTAGAATTCAGTATATTATTTATTTATCATTCCTAAAAGACTAAAACAGTATAATTTTTAATACGTCATTCATGAAATTACTTCTATCTGAAAAGAATCAATTATTCCACAAACTAAATAGTAAGACCTGTTTCAATAACCAAACTATTTTGGTTACGCACTATGACTATTTTCTTCAGAAACGAGATTTCAAAATTCTTCTGCAATTATACCAGACCGTTTTTTTGTTACCTCTAAAGAATGATTCCCAAATCCTTATACACGACACTGTCAATGATTTTATTTATCATTATCCCAACTTAACAATTGTTTATAATCCTTTATTCAATTCAGATTTTGAGCAATCCGTAGAAATATCTTTATCTTCCAATCAGCACATCCATATTTATAGTGTTTATGACTTTTGTGTTCAACAATTATCAAAATGCTATGTGGCTGATAATATTAATAATCTAACTCCTAATCTATCTCAATTGACTTATTTTGGTTATCGTGTTCGTCTCTTAAAAAAAATAGTTGATTTAGGTATCGGTATTCCACTCTATATATTAACGCAACCATTATGGATTTTTAGTGCTTTTAAAATCTACCAAGAATCTCCTGGTACTATCTTTTTCAGACAAACACGGGTAGGAATCAAAAATGGTGAATTTAGCATTGTCAAGTTCAGATCTATGAGACTTGACGCCGAAAAAGCGGGTGCTCAATTTTCCAGTAAAAACGATGATAGAATTTTTGGATGGGGAAAAGTTATGAGAAGTACCCGAATTGATGAGCTTCCTCAGTTGTTTAATATTATGAAAGGCGAACTATCTCTCATCGGTCCTCGTCCCGAACGAAAAGTATTTATTGAGTCTTTTCAAGAAATAATCCCACATTATAACGAACGCCACGCTGTCAAACCTGGTATCTCTGGATATGCCCAAGTCATGTATGCTTACGGGTCAGGAGTCAATGATGCTCGTCACAAACTCATGTACGATTTATATTATATCAAGCACTGGAGTTTCGGATTAGAAATAAAAATAGCCTTCCTTACTTTTTGGACAATGATTACTAAACGGGGTATCTAATTTCTTAGAAAACCATATATTTGTTTAATACTATTTTGTGGTAATAATCTAATACAAGCTCTCGATACCAACTGTACGTAATATTCTCTTTTATTAAAAAATTTAGAATCATACAAAGACTTCAAACTCTCTACTTCGCCTTTTAGGTAGCTAATCCCTCTGCGTCTTTTGTAGAGTCCTTCGCCCGTTCGAGCTTTTACCAGTGTATCTGAAAGGTTTGCTACTTGATAGCCTTTCGCCATAAATTTTCCCCAAAGGGCATAATCTTCATTAGCCCTCACATTTGGATAACCACCTAATGTTTTCACTACTTCTGTCTTATACATCACCGATTGGTGATTAAAGGGGTTTCTCCATTTAGCAAATTTCTTGATTTCTATATCACCCACAGGAACATTCCTTAAAGCAATTGATGCTTGCATCCACTCATCCATTTCTTCTATTTGTCCGCCTAAGAGTGCCACTTGTGGGTTTTCTTCTAAAAAATCAACCTGTTTTTTAAATCGGTCTCTACAATTTTCATCATCACTATCAAAACGAGCAATATAGTCCGTCGTAATGGTATCTAATCCAAGATTCAAACAAGCTGGTAATCCTACAACCCCTTCTCTATCCGCATCCACAATCCGTATAGACAGTTGGTCAGGTTGGACTTTTTGCCATTTTTTAAGGACGACATTCAATTTTTCTCCTAAATCTCCTTCCTTAACCAATACTATCTCGTTGGGCAATAATGTTTGCTGGTATATACTCTTTAATGCCAAATCAAGATAAATTGGATTTTCTTTATAAAAGAGAGGCATCAATACACTAAACGTTATTTTGGACTTAGTCATTTTTTTGAAGTGTCTTCATGAGTATATGTACCAGCATCATATGCACATCTTCTGATACCTGCATATCTTCTACGTTTGCATTAATACTGTATTTGGCTATTTCTTTTAGCTTTCCTCCTCTGTAACCCGTCCAACCAACGGTAACATTTCCCTTCGCATTGGCATATTCAATGGCTTTAATCACGTTCTTAGAATTTCCACTTCCCGAAATACCCACTACAATATCGCCTTCTTCTAAAAAATTTTTTATCTGTTCTACAAAAACATCGTCATAACCCATATCATTCGCATACGCCAACATCGTAGGAATGTTGTCCGTTAATGCAATTACTTTATGTCTGCTATTCAATGTCAATGAAACGCCCTTGTTGATATCACAGGCAAAATGAGAAGCTGTTGAACCGCTACCCCCATTTCCAAAGATAATGACTCTTTTACCGTTTTTTCTGGTAGTTTCCAATAAATCATTAAAAATCACAATATCATTCTTATCTAATTTATCAATCGTATCTTTCAATAAACTTACATAAGATTCTATCACTGCTAAAGTATCCATACTTAAAATATTATTTTAGTTCCTGTATTATCAAACTCAAATTTCAATTCACTTAATTCTGCCAAAGCAACTCTAACTTCATGTTGCCTATCCACAGGCACATAAAATAATAAAAACCCTCCCCCACCAGCTCCTAACAATTTCCCCCCTTTTGCTCCTGCTCTTATCGCTAAATCATAATACTGGTCAATCCCTCCATTCGATATATTAGAAGCTAATTCTTTTTTATACATCCACCCTTGATGCAAAATATCACCCATAGCATCTATGTTATTAGACACTAACTCTTTTTTCAATTCCTTAGAAAGCTGAACCATTTTGTGCAAATTTTCTACCTTTCTCTGGTCAGAACTTGTGTTATGTTTCTGTTCTGTCAATATATCAGAGGCTTTTCGGGTTACGCCCAAATAAAACATCATCAAGTTTTGCTCTAATTGCTGATAGCTCTCTGGCAACATTTTAACCTTCTCTATCGATACTGTATCATTTTCATTAAACTCAATAAAATTAAGCCCCCCGATAGCACAAGCGTATTGGTCTTGTTTACCAATGGGTTCTCCCAATTTTTGAATTTCAGTATTACAAGCTTGTTGAGCAATAATTTCCTTCGAAATATATTTTCCTAAATACGCATTACAAAGATTTATCAATCCCGATGTAAATGCCGAAGAAGACCCCAAACCCGTTCCAGACGGAATATCGGCACTTGAATTAAAATCAACGCCTCTAATTCCGTAATCCGTAAATACTTGCTTGATAATTCGGTGTTTTATCTCCTCTGTTTTTTCAACTAACTCTATACTCGAATATTTCAACAAATACTTATCTTCATTAAAATAAGGGTGCATTGACAAGTAAACGTATTTATCAATGGTAACACTCAATACTGAACCTCCATGTTGCTGATAGTACTCTTTTAAGTCACTTCCTCCGCCCGCAAAACTTATTCTAAATGGCGTTCTACTAATAATCATTTTCTTAGAATTTCTTGAACAGCATCTAATAAATTATTTGCTTCCCAATCTGGTTTTACTGAATATTTTTTATCACTTCCCGCATAGCCTGTTTTGACTAATAGGGTTTTGATGTTGGCATTTTTCCCCGTTTGAATATCTGTTGTGGTATCTCCAATGATATACGATTTTTCAAGGTCAATGTTAAAGTCACTTACAGCCCTATATATCATTCCTATCTTGGGTTTTCTACATTCACAGTCTATTTTCAGATCCTCTATTTCACCCTCAAAGCCTTTGTCTGGATGATGTGGGCAATAATAAATTTTATCAATAAAAGCCCTCTCTTCGCCTAAAATAGTCTCTAATTTTTTATGTATTTGCCCTAAACTTTCTTCCGAAATCCACCCTTTTGCTATTACTGGTTGGTTGGTGACAACGATAGCCAAATACTCAGATTTATTAATCAATTTTATTGCTTCCGCAACATCGGGTAAAATCTTAAATTTTTCAATATCCGATAAATTCCCTACTTCTTCATTAATTACACCATCTCTGTCAATAAATATCGCTTTTTGTTTATTCTTTTTATTTTTACTACTAATCAAACCTGAACTCAAATCTCTTTCAACTTTTTCCAATCTATCGGGCGTACCTAAATCTTTGATATATTCGGGGGTAGAATAAGCTCTAATCTTTTTCTTACCTTCACTGACTATTTTAGGAAAAATATCTTTCCCAAAGTCACAAGATATATTTGGCTCAATGTAACTAAATATCTCTGGGGAGAACAAATAAACCGCTGCATTTACATTGTTGTTATATACTAAATCAACGGCATGAGGCTTCGACAAAAAAGTTTTTACATAATTATTTTTATCAACATCTACTAAATCACTGTCGTAAGGATGATCATTAGGATGCACTATAATACTTGCAATAGTCTGCGAATCTTCTTGGTCGAAAGTAATAAAAGAACGTATATCAAAGTCCATCATCACATCTCCATAAAATACCAAGAATCTTTCATCCAAAGTTCCTTCCAATTGTTTTAAAGCTCCTGCAGTACCCAATGCTTCATGTTCTTTTACATGGGTAATACTTACGCCCCATTGCTCTCCTGTACCTAAATAATTTTCAATTCTATCCGCCATATAACCAGACAAAATGATTATGTCGGTAATATGATACGATTTTAATAGCTCTATTTGAATTTCCAATAAGGGTTTGCCCAACACGGGTACCATTGGTTTAGGTAAATCTTTCAGTCCTAATCTCGTTCCTTTTCCTCCTGCTAAAATGATGGCTTTCATACAATATCTTTATTTGTGCAACAACCTATTGAACAGTCGTAGATTCTCTCTAACTGCAATTCTTACGGCATTGTCTGAAGTGTTCTTTGCTTTCCATCCCAAAGCGTGAATTTTGTCTAAAGAATAGCTAAAAAAAGGCACATCACCAACCCAACCTCTGCTACCACCAGTATATTTAATTTCTCGCTGCTCTCCCATTTCTTCCAAAACGATTTTTGCAATATTACTCACCTTAGTTTGCGAATCGACTCCCACATTAAAATAATTAAGTTTATCATTAGTATTTTGCCAAACAAACAAAATAGCCTCCACTAAATCTTTTACATACACATAGGGCTTGTTCTGTTCTCCATTACCCAAAACCTCCAAATAGCCAGTATTAGCTTTCACTTTTCTGAAAAAATCAAAAAGGATTCCATGGGTTGTCCTTTCGCCTACTACGTTCGGAAAACGAATAATCCATGACTGAATACCATAGTTTTCAGCAAAAGAAGATATAAAAGCCTCAGATGCTAACTTACCTGCCCCATAATGAGACACTGGAAGAAGCGGTCCGTAATTCTCATGTAGTTTTTCGGGCGTATCGCCATATATGGCAGAGGTTGAAGCAAACACTAATTGCTTTACTCCGTGAATCCTCATCTGTTCTAAAACATGAAATGTAGTCAGAAATGTATTGTTGAGGTCTATCGAAGGATTGGCATGGCTTTGAGCGATGTCCGAATTAGCGGCTAAGTGAAAAACCACATCAAAAACTCCTTGCTGAAATACCTCGTTTAATAGATTTACATTCTTGACAATATCTAATTCTACAAAATTAAAGTGACTATTATCAAGCAAATGTTCAATATTTTCTAACCTCCCCAGAGACAGATTATCAACAATGGTTACGCTATTTTGAGCATCCGCTAATAAATAATCACAAAGATGACTACCAATAAATCCTGCTCCTCCAGTAATTAAAATGTTCATTGATTCTATTTTTTGATAGCAGTTACATTTAAGGCAAATGTATATCTATTCGTTTTGTCATATTTATCCCAAAAGTCTCTTAACAAGTATAAAATTCCAGTCAGTGGGGTTGTGAGAGCAACTAAGGGAAATAAAAGTACAATAAACAACAATGGTAATTTTAAATACATTTTATAAAATCTGATTAAATCAAAAGCAATAAAGCTAAAATATTTATGATTAAATTCAGAAACTATTGTACTAAATCCATTATCGGACAGATGTTTATCGTAAAAAAAAGGAGTAAACCCACCGTAAAAATGATAAGGCTCTTGATGAAGAAAAGAACAAAGAGGAGTAGTTATCAATACCTTTCCCCCTGGCTTCAGTAATCTTGAAAATTCTTTTATTGCAGAAATTGGGTCAGGTACGTGTTCCAAAACTTCTGTACAAATAATTACATCAATTGATTGGCTATCTAAAGGAACAGCAACTATATCACTAACAACATCTATTTTAGAATAACCCTCTCCCCCTCTCTGAGCAGTTTCATCTAATTGACAAAAATCTTGCGTAATATATTTACAATGAGCGAATAATTCTTTGTAGGGAGCGTGTCCAGCACCTATGTCTAATACTATTGAATTGCTACTTATTATTTTTGAAAAACCCTTGACAAATTCATCACGTTTTTCCTCAACAAAATTTTGATTATTGATATTCATAAAATGTTTAATGGCTGGATTAAAGTCACAAATGCGACTGTATTTGTTATTTGAGAATATTTTTTGATAAGTTTGGTTATTTCATAGAGTTTTATTCTTCGCCTTTACTTAAAAAATAATTCAATCTATCCCTTAAATATGAATATGAGTGATTTTCAGTAAAAAATATTTGTCCTAAATCAACTTTTAGTCTATATTCATCAAGAGTTAAATTCATCAAGTAATGCAATTTCTTTTCAACAGAAATAATATCTTCAAAATCTACTAAAAATACCGATTCACAACTCTGATACTGCATAAAGCCGTCTATTCTACTTGCTAAAACCAACTTTCCATGATACAATGCTTCTACGATAATTCCACTCTGTACTATAAAATCATACGGTAATACTATAATTTTACAATTAGAAATTAATTCTTCAATTTTTGATTTTTCCAAGTATTCAGAAAATACTAAAATATTAGTTCTATAATTAACCTTAAATATATCTTTTCCTGCTCTTACGATTTTATACTCTTTATTACTGAATTTTTCCATAAGTATATCTGCTACAATATTTAACCTATCAGGTCTCTTACCATATGACCCTGTACCATAATATAAGTATTTATTATCTTTATTATTATTTACAATCCTATTCTCTTCTATTGATTTTACAACTGGCTTACTTGAAAAAACCAAATTAATTATTATCATTTTTGACGTATTTGAAAAAATTTTCTTAGCACCATTGTATGCATTTTCACTTGCTAAAATTATTTTATCACATAACTGAAAAATTATTAGATTATAAATATGTACGATATACCCTTTTAATACTTTTCTTTCTATCGAATTTGGTTCATGCATTAAATACCAAATTTTGACATTTTTGAATTTTAGTTTTATACATATAAATAGTAATAGATAATTCAATTCTGGAGCAAATGTGAATAGATTAATCTCATTACTTTTCTCCACTATGGAATCTATCTTATTAATAATATATATTATTTTCTTTATGTTTAAAATATCTAAAATTTTTTTGAACGAAATATTAGAATTATGGAATATCACTTGACTTTCAAAATTAATTTTCTCGACATCAGTAGCAACACAATCTTCAAAAGCTATTGCATGTTCTCGTAACGATGTATTATTAGGATATAAAATAATATTTTTAATTTGCATTTTCTAAATTAAATTTATAAACAAGTACTCTTTTAACAGAACCATGTGAATACACTGCGAATGAATACAAATACATTAATATAATATAAGTAACAACAATTCTTCTTCCACGTCGGAAGTTCATTGACATTGTTTCAATTATTAATTTAATTAAAAGACAAAACAATAACGTATTCAGATAATACTCTATGCGTAATGCCACTATTGGATTTTTGGAAAAGAGAAGTATTATTATTCCTATATATATACACATTTTGAAAAAAATTGCTATAATAGAGTTATTTACTATTATATTTTTAAAAAAGACACTCATTACAATAAATAAAATTATGTCAACAAGTATTTTCAAGTACAAAATACTAACCCCTTCCTCGTAATAACCTTCGTACGCATTATACCTTTCTATAAAGTTGTCCAAAAAATACATACTCAAAACACTCAATAATAGAATCAAAAAGATATATAATTTTGAACTCTCAATTATTTTTTTTATGCTTCCATATTTTGCAAACAGATAAAAGAAAATTAATATTATACTTGAAGTATGCGAAAAAAACAAAATTAAAGTCCAAAACACAACAAAACATAAGTATAGTAGTTTATCTAAAATACTACTCGTTATCCTTATCTCTTTCCCCGTGTCGAAAGAGACGAACATAAAAAAAAAACTAATAGCAAGTCCTTGTCTTAAAAAATTCGACACGATTAATACACCAGTATTTGAAAAAACTAAAAAAAATAAGAAGAGTATTAATCCTGTACTTGTGTTCTTCGAATATATTTTTTTAAGAGAAATAAATATATTTGTCACAATTAATGTTTCTGTCATTATCATTACAGTCATATCTGATGATGTAAAACTATAGAACATCATCATTATTAATTGAAGTAATATATCCACACTTGGAAAAGTAAACAAAAATAATTCAATTATTGTAAATTGTTTTGCTTCCAAGGAATACGTTAAGGGGTCAAAATATAAAATACCATGACTTTCATATGCCTCAAATATACTCCTACTCCCTAATAATAAAGCCCACAAAAAATAAAAAAATAGTATTAAGAAAACTCGTACCTTAATATTGATTAAAAGAACAAAAGTGCCAATGATTAAAAATAATAATGGAATAAAATGAATTAAAGTAACTTCTAAATTCATTTTATTTATCAATTAAATATAAAATATTTCCCTCTATAATTTCATTATCTTCAAAAATAGATTTACTTTTCTCATTAAAAATGTAAGATTTATATCCAAAGCTTTTTATATATCTATCTAATTTTTCTACGCTTGAATCAAATCGCATTAAGTGTTTATCAATCATTTCAACAATAATATATGGCTGTCTTTGCATTATAAACGAAGATCCACCTTCAATAACAAACTGCTCTGCACCTTCAACGTCAATTTTAATGACAATCTTATTTCTAAGATATAAGTCTGGGTGCTCGCTAAAATGAGTGTCAAGCGTTGTTACTCCAACTGGTATTCCAATTTTATTCGTTGATAAATAATTCGAACCATTGTCAAGCATTTCAATAATATTTAGCTCTCCCTTTGAGTTTGATAATCCAATATTAAAGGCTATACAATTAGTGAGACTATCAACATTTTTCTTTAAACGAGCAAACGTTACTGGATGGGGTTCAAAACTTATAATATTACAATTTTTCATCTGAGAAGCATATATAGTCCAATAACCTGCATTGGCTCCAATATCTAAAAAAGTAGCATTAGATAAATCAACATAATCAAAGTATCCTCTCATATCAGGTTCATAATTTTCTTTGTATAAATATATATACCCATCAACTCCCAATTTTTTTTTATTAGGTTTTAGGTAAAATTTTCTCCCCCAAATATTTACCGATAACTCTTTTTTATATTGTGATTTAAAAAGAAATTCTATTATTTTAGGAATGCTCCATACAGGAAATCTACTAATAAATTGAACCATACGATTTATAAATTAAATGTTTAATATTTCTACAAAATAGAATAAAAATTGTTACTATAACGCTCAATATTCAAGTTATTTAACTCAGAAGCCTAAATTACAACATGGTAAAGTATTATCTAATTTGGCTGTTTTTGATTTTACGAAGAATATTTTAATTTGATATGTACATATAATATGTAAAAAGAACTCATTACTATTTGTAAAAGTAATTCAATACCAGCAATTGCAGCTATACTCACATGATAGAGACTACACACGAGGAAACACAGTAAAATGAATAGAATATTAGTAAAGCATAAAAATATAAAATTATTTTTTTTCGCTTTTTCAGAAAAAAGTAAAAAATAATAATATGGATAAGATACTCCTATAAGAAAATATCCCATTGAAAGTAAAAGTAGTCCATTTGTCCCTTTCTTTACAAATTCTATCCCCCAAAAAGATAATATGTATTCACCAAATATTGATACAATAAAAAGGGGGCACAAAGAAATTATCAATAAATTAAATACTATTTGTTTAAAATATATCTTTGTGTTCGTGGTATTTTCTAAAAATGATAAAGTAGAAATTTTTTGAGAAAAAATTGTTGACATTATTTGAGCAGGAAGAAAAACAAATAATGCAATTTTTTTAACTATAAAAAAAATTGCTACATTGGAAGTGGGTAGATAGATGTCGATAAAAAAAGTGTCCAACACATAAATTGCTTGGGATAAAAGCAATGCCCCAAAAAAAGGTATTGATTTTTTATAAATTGTATTCAATGAAATGAACTTAATTAAATGTATTCCTATTTTTTTAATTAAGTATATAGTTGATATCGTAATCGACAATATGAGACTAAATATGTAAAATTCATACAATAAATAAAAACTTACATTAGATCTAAACATCAGTAAAAAGACTGCTACTAAATTAGGAAGTGTAAGTGAGAAAAAAATACTTCTCTCATATTCTTTTATACTTTTAACAAATTCTCCTATTAGAATTAATATTGAGTTAATATAAGAAGTTACGATTATCAAGATTACTTTACTTGGTAATCCAATTTGCAAATTATTTAAGAAATATACAAAAAATATTTCACAAACTCCATAGAGAAAGATAGCAATAAAAAAATTGACTGTCAAAACTCTCCAAGTAGAAATGAAAAGCTTAAAAATATATTTGTTATGATTAAAATAAAAATAGTTTGAAACTTTTTTTGTTATTAATGTAGTTTGCCCAAGATTGAGAATATTAATTAAAAGACTACCATATGAAATAATCGACAGAAAAATACCACTTTCTTCAAGAGAAGCTTTTTGAATTAGTAAGTAATTAAATAGATATATGAACAAAATTGATAGTCCCCTTGAAAAAAATAAAAATAGATAACCAAAAAATTTATCATACAACTTTCGAATTACAACTCGTATTTTGCTTATCACTTGTTTTTCTCTTATTAAATTTATCACATCTTGAAGTAGTAAAACTATTCGTTTATTCTCCATATAATTCCAACGTTAATTCCGACATTATCTCTTTTAAAGTCTGAATCTGTTGCATCCAATGAAAAAGAAAGATTAGAGAATAACCTATTTCTACTTATATTTATTTCTTTTTCTAATATAAAAATCATTGATAGTTGACTAAATGAAATACTACTATTTACATTATATGAGTTTAATAATTGAGAAGTAACCATTCTATACTCAAAGTTTATTTTTTTTTTCCAATCTCCCTTTAAAGCCAAATAGAATGAAGTTAATCTATTAAATTGGAAAAATATTTTATCAGAGAGTACATTTTTTATATCATCACTATGTATTAGTAATGGTGAGCCTATTGATTTGCCATAATAAGACCATCCATTTTGATATTGTCCATTATTAAAGTAGTCATCTTGTCCTCTTGTACGGCTATTCAATCCTGGTCCAGAAGAACCTCCTTGACTTAACGTATGGAGATATTCAAAAGTAATTTTTCTTATATTAATCGAATTACTGTTACTATTTTTAAAATTAGATATAGACAATCCATTAAGCCCGTCACTAATATTATTCAAGTAAAACAAAGAGCCGTCTTCATAAATATTTTGCCTATAAAAGAGAATTCTTATTCCGCCTGCTGTAATATTAAACCCTAAATCAATAGTGCCTAAATGATTACCCGCTCTATTTCCAGCGTCATTTAGTCCAAATTTGCTTGTATCACTTTCAACCGCTAAACTTTTCCCTGTAACTACTCCAATGTAATCATTAAAGCCTGAAGGTAGTTTACCGTCTTTCGAAACAATATTCTTAGGATCTGGATACAACAACTCCCCCCCCCACTGAACCTGATGGTTAAACCCTCCATAAAAATGAAATTTCCAATCGGGTTTGCCTAATCTGAAATACAAGGTTTTTTGATGTAAATAAAAGTTTTTTACGTCTGTTCTTGAATTCTCAAACCATCCGTGGGCATAACTTCCTTTAAGGGATAAAAAACCTCCTGTAAAGCCTAATGGTACAAAATTGGGAGTTGATATTTGCACTTTGGGAATTGGCAGAGCATTGCCTGACCAAATGTATGAGCCTGATGATAAGGCGGTATCAACTAATCCTACTATCTCTTTTCTACGTCCTGCATAAATTTCAAAAGCTCCGTATTTTGCTTTCATGTAGGCTTCGGGTATCAAAAGTTGATTTTCTTTTCCTACGTTTCCAACAACGTTTAGACCATATCCCCAATCAAATTTCGAGAGTTTGTATTGGTCTTCTTTAGTAACTGCCTTTTTATAATCTGAACTTACTGAACCTCCTAATGTAAAAACGGGTGAGGTCAATGGAACTGTTCCGTATTTATTGGCTCTTAACCAAAATGGAGTCTCTCCGGTGGATGAAATTATCGTCCCTGCTTCTAAACCGTATTTTATAACTCTTTTTATTTTCCCATTATCGTGCTGTTGGGCATAAATTTGAGTTACACAAATCACGAATGATATGGTTAAAATTGTTCTCAATGAAATCGTTTTCACAAAAATAGGCACAAATTCTTAAAGTTCATTTCAATCAAGTGTAAAAAATGTTGATTTTTATTAAACGGTAATTGGTAATTGGGGAATTGGTTCATTGGTTTATTAAGAAATTGGGGGTTACTCAGTTTATTTTTGGGGATTAGAGGTTGATACATTTTAATCTGTCAGAACACGATTGCGAAACGTCACACCCTTTTGATTTAGGTGATTTTCAAGATTAAATCCTGCTAATCTCTCAATCGTGTTCTGACAGTGTAAGTAATAAATACAATTTAATTGACGTTTTGACTTTACAAATAACTGATAATCAGTTATTTGTAACCCCAATCACTATTTACTAATCACTACTTATCTCTTTTTCCCCATTTTTCAATAACGCTAAAATACTATCACTCATCTCCGCAAGAATCTTTTTTCTCGGGAATTTTTCTTTAAATTTTGCTCTATTTACTTCCTTTGGATTACTGGTTAAAAGCTGTTGAGTAAGTGTTTGTACATCACCTGGGTCAAAGATGATACTATTTTCAAAGTTTTCTTCGATAAAATTTCTTGCATGACCGCTTACGCCCGCAATGATGGGTTTGTTGGTTGCTCCATATTCAAATACTTTGGAAGGAAGCACTTTTTTGAAAGCTTTGTAATCGTTGAGATGAAGGAATAAATAATCACTTTGACGATAATAATCTTTGAGTGATTCTCTCGAAACGGGTAAAATTAATTCTACATTTTCAACGTTAGACTTCTTGATGGCAGCTTCCAATTTAACCCGTGTGCCTCCATCCCCGATTATTCTAAAAGAAAAATCATTACCAACGATTTTTGCTACTTGTGGCAAGATTTTCTCTAATCCCTGCCCTTCGCCTATATTGCCTGCGTAGGTGATAATTTGAGTTCTATTGGTTTTTTTTTCTGTAAGTCCATTTTGAAATTCATCTGATAAAAAAAGTTCGTCAATACCATTTGAGTAAAAGGTTGTTGTACCTCTGTAATAAGAAAAATAGTTCTTGAATCCCTCAGAAACAAGGTTGAGGTGATTGGCTGACTGAATCGTGTATCGTTCGATGAGTTTTAAAAATGGGAGTAAAAAATATTTCAACAATCTATTTTTCAAAACATCTTTGAGGGTGTCAACAAAAATATCCCTGATGTCTAAATAGAGTGGTATTTTGTGAGAAGCAGCGATTCTTGCTGCCAAAAAAGCGGTAAATAATCTGGAAGAAGAGGCATAGACTAAATCATATTTTTTTCCTCTTATGATTTGTTGTGCTTTGAAATAAAAGTTCGTAAATACGCTGATTTGGTCGATGAATCCATTTTTATGAATAGGAACGTTTATTCGGTTGATGGTCAGATTATCATATTTTTCTAAACATAAAGCCTTATTTTTAAATGAGTTATAACGATTTGGCATGGTTGTAATGACTTCAATGGTATCGGTAGAACTCATTTTAGAAAGCAATGTCTTGACTAAGGGCGTATTCTTAAACGCTCCCGCTGACAAGTCTGGCTCAAAATGATATGTCAAAAATAGTATATTCATTAATTGATAGTGGTTATCGTGGTTATAAGTGAATGCCTAAATTCAATAAGTACCTTTCTTGACGGAATCAACGTATTGAATTGTGGAGCAAACAAATATTCTTCAACGACTATTTTTTCAAAATTACTAAAAATTATTTGGCAATTATCGGTTTCGAGGATGTTACCTATTATTTTAAAGTTTATTTCTGGATGAAAATGGAAATGTGCTATCGCTGTTTTATTTGTTCCAAGAATCATATCTTCAATAATGATTTGGCTTTCGGAAATATCTAACTGCCTTTGATGAATCACTCCAAATTTTCTATATCCATCATGTTGAGCTAAAATTGAGTTTTTAGTTTCGTTCAGAATATCCACTTTGGCTCTTTTCCCAACCCTAAATCCTCCCCAAACTTGTGATTGGTTTTCGTTATCGAAAGTTACGGTATTATGGCTTTGGGTACTTCGCTCTAATTGTCGGCGTTCATTTTTTTCGTAAGTTGATGTCCCTGTATCTACGATGAAAGGTTTACTATTTGCATATATGACAACATTGAGTGCGTCTGCATGAGCGTGTCCTGGTTGATAATCGGGACTTATTTGTCCAACATCAATAATCAATTCAAAATTTTGATTTGCATATTTTCGATAGCCACTGGTTGATAATGGAATCTCTTTTTCTTGAATGTTCAATGATTTAGCTAAGTTTTGAAGTTCAAAAGTGCTTGGTGCAATGCCGAAGGCTGAATCGTTCGATAAAGGAATTTCTCCGTTTGGGAAAGTAATATTATTAAGCCAAGCGAGCATTTTAGAGGCTTTTTGTTCTAATGACCACCTCACCCCTGACCCCTCTCCCGCTGAGAGGGGAGTATTTAAAGGTGCTTTCACTCCCCTCTCAGCGGGAGAGGGGTCGGGAGTGAGGTGGTTATTATTCCTAACCAAATCAATCGCTTCCAAAACCCTGAAAAGGATAATTTGATGATACATTGGACTTAGCTCAAATTGTCCGCCATCTTCTAAAACTTGCTCGTCTAACTCATTCTTTAAAATCTTGATAGAAAGATTTATGAACTTCTTTTCTTTAAAAAAATACCCCGCATGAAGCAAACAAAAAGCATTTTCAAGTAAGTGATTTCCTAATAAATGATATTCTAATCGCTTGGAGACGTGATTGGCTTGGACATAAATTGCATCCGTGATTTCGAGGTCGTTAATTTGATATTTTGAAACAAACTTAATCCAATTGATGACTCTCAGTGAGGTTGGATAAGGTTCAATGCCTGATTTTAAGTTTTTTTGGTTCTGAATAAAATGTTTTATCAAGTCGATTCCCTCCTGTTTGCTTAAAGTCGGCTGATTTAAGAAATCAAAATAACAGAGATTGTATTGCCACAATTTACCGTAATTCATCCATTCCCAGTCAATTATGCCATCTTTGAAGGTGTGGGATAGATTCAGAAAAGTAAATGTATTTCCTTTGAAAGAAGGTTTGCATTGTGGCGGTGATTGATAGTTTAGAAAAATGAAGGGTCTATTGAGTCCTTGAGTCAGTTTGAGTTTTTTGCTGAAAAATTTATATACAAAAAGATAATAAAGACGATAGTAAACTTGCTTGATTCTTAGAAATCGGACGGTATGAAAGTATAAGGCTATCTTATCCATTATCTTAATTTTTACGATATACACCTACAAATAGCGTTGCGGTCCAGGGCTTTGGAAGAAACAAATTTAGCATTCTCAATACAGTATTTTGACTTGGATAATAATGTATTTCCTCTTGCTTAAAACCAATTGAAGCGAGTTTTTTAGTAATTAATTCTTCACAATACAAACGCTTTACAAATTTATAATACGCTGGCTTACCAGTCATTTTGAAAATGATTCTTTCTATTTTTCGATAAATACTGTTGCTGTTTGGAAATGAAATCATGACAATTCCTTGGGGTTTTAGGAGAGAATATATTTGTTCTAAAAGTAGGGTATCTTGTTCGATGTACTCTATCACGCTGGAAGAAATGATAACATCAAATTGATTTTTTTCTACGAAATTATCTTCAAAAGGAAGTGTTTGGAGTTGGTAGTTAAGGTTTGGTGATGAGCGTGTATTCGCATTTCTACATAAATCAATCATTTTTTCTGAGCCATCAATACCCAAAACGTTTGAGCCTCTTTCAGCTAAATATTTACTGAAAACTCCCGAGCCACAACCTAAGTCCAGGATATAGTCAGAAGGTTTTATGTATTTTTTGAACAAGTCCGTCCAAACCTCATATCTTTCAATAAAGGTTGCGGAGGTTTGGTATTTGTGGTTGAAATGGGATGCAGTTTCTGAATAGAAATCTGTAACAGTTGGATTCATTTGTGGTTATTTTAGAATCCGAAAATACACAAAAAAACCGCAAAAAACCAAATTTGATTTTTTGCGGTTTTTATTATGATACTGCAAAGCCTATTTCTTAAAAATAGCCATATCCCCCTCCATCATATCTTTTACCAAAGCTGGCAAATCATATTTGGGTTCCCAGCCTAATTTTGTTTTTGATTTAGTCGGGTCACCTATTAATAATTCTACTTCTGTTGGTCTGAAATATCTTGGATCAACTGCCACTACTTCTTTTCCTATTGCTACTTGATATTCTGGATTATGACAAGCGACTACTTTTCCTATTTCACTCGCTCCTTCGCCTGAAAAAGCTACTTCTAAACCTACTTCTGCAAAAGCCATTCTGACAAATTCTCTTACTCGTGTAGTGATACCCGTGGCTATTACATAATCCTCTGCCTTGTCTTGTTGCAGGATTAACCACATTGCTTCTACATAATCTTTGGCGTGTCCCCAGTCTCTTTGTGCGTCTAAATTCCCCAAATACAATTTTTCTTGTTGTCCCAAGGCTATTTGACAAACGGCTCTGGTGATTTTACGAGTTACAAAGGTTTCGCCTCTTAATGGTGATTCATGATTGAACAAAATTCCATTCACTGCAAACATATTGTATGCTTCACGGTAGTTTACGGTAATCCAATAACCGTATAATTTGGCAACGGCATAAGGAGAACGGGGATAGAATGGTGTTGTTTCGCTCTGTGGCACTTCTTGTACTAATCCATAGAGTTCGGAGGTTGAGGCTTGGTAAATTTTAGTTTTCTCGATTAAACCTAAAAGTCTAACCGCTTCTAAAATTCTTAACGTTCCAATGCCATCTACTTGGGCAGTATACTCAGGTTCATCAAAAGAAACCTTTACGTGAGACATAGCCCCAAGATTATAGATTTCGTCTGGTTGAACTTCTTGAATAATTCTAATAATATTGGTTGAATCGCTTAAATCGCCATAGTGAAGAAAAAAATTTACATCTTCTTCGTGTCTATCTTCATAAAGGTGGTCTATTCGCTGAGTATTGATTAATGAACTTCTCCGTTTGATACCGTGAACTTCGTAACCTTTTGACAATAATAGCTCAGACAAATACGCACCGTCTTGACCTGTTACACCTGTAATGAGTGCTTTTTTCTTCATTTTGTTAAATTTCAAATACTTAAAAATATTAAACAAAGTTAGTCTATGTATTTTAGGGATAAAAATAGAACGACAAAAATACTTATTACCATGAAACTCTATTGACTGAAAACCAACGCATTGAATTCAAAAAAATATAATCCAAATCTATGAAAAGAAAACACTGATTAAGACTTTTTATAGTTCCACTCTACTCAAATACCGTCAATAAATGGCTCACAATTCTTTCGGCAGTTTTGCCGTCCCAAAGCGGTGGGATACCTCCTTTTTTCCAATTTCCAGAAAATAATTTCTCAAAAGCGGGTGGCACATTGTCTGGATTTGTTCCTATTAATTCGTTTGTCCCAATATCTATGGTTTCAGGTCTTTCAGTATTATTTCTTAGTGTAATACATGGCACACTCATTTGGGTAGTTTCTTCGGTTATTCCTCCCGAATCTGTAACTACTGCCATGCTATGTTGCACCAAATAATTGAACTCTAAATAACTTAAAGGCTCAACCATGTGAAGATTAGGAGCATTTATGCCTAAATTTTGCAAATTTTTGGCTGTTCTTGGATGTACTGGAAATACAATTGGCAGTCCTCGTGAAGATTCGATTATTTTATCTAATAAGGTTTTGAGATTTGCTTCCCCGTCCACATTGGCTGGGCGATGTAGGGTTAAAACGAAATACTCTTTAGGTTTTAATGATGCTAAATCAAAAATTGAGGGCTTTTTAAAACGATTAATGTTTTTGAGAAGGGTATCAATCATCGTATTTCCCACAAAAACTATTCTATCTTTTGCTATTCCAGATTTCAATAAATTCTCATTGGCTCTTTCACTGGTTGTATAAAAATAGTCACTGATGCTATCCGTTACCATTCGGTTAATTTCTTCGGGCATGGTTATATCGTATGAGCGAATACCCGCCTCTACGTGTACGACTTTTATCATTTGCTTTTTTGCCACAATTGCACACGCCATCGTCGAGGTTACATCTCCTACAACTAAGCAAATATCTGCTGGTTCAGCAACCAATACTTTTTCATAACCAATCATGATGGCAGCAGTTTGCTCTGCCTGCGTACCACCTCCCGCACCAAGATTAATATCTGGTGTAGGGATTCCTAATTCTTCAAAGAAATCACCACTCATCTTTTTATCAAAGTGCTGTCCTGTATGAATGAGACGGTATTCAATGGATTTCCCAAACCCTTGCTCTTTTTTAATTGCCTCAATGATTGGAGCAATTTTCATAAAATTAGGTCTTGCTCCTGCGATAATATCTATTTTCACGAATCTGTTTTTTATTGAATTTCTACCCAATTATTAGTTTTCATACTCTCAATGGCTGCAAAACTGGCTTTGGTCGTATTCACAATTTCATCAAAAGGAATGAGCGATTTGTTATCGCCTTTGACGGCATTAAATAAATTGTCAAATTGGGTTTTATGACCTTTATCTAAGCTGGTTTTTAAACTCGAAAAACCTTTAAAACCAAAACCTTCCAATTTCCTAAAATTATCTAAAATCAATGTTCTTTCCTGAGAATATACCTCCACACGCTCTTTTGAATAAGATTTACTTCCATTAGAGAAATAGTTAATGACTCCCGTTGAACCATTTTCATACTTTAATAAAATAGAAGCATTATCAGTATTCTCTTCTGGATTATCACCCATGGCATTCATACAAACTGCCGTAACTTTACTTCCTGTCAAATAGGTTATCAAGTCAATAAAATGGCAGGCTTCACCCACAATTCTACCTCCGCCCACTTTCAAATCATGTATCCACGATTCTTTGGGAATAAAACCTGCATTCATCGTAGCAACCACATTCATTTGTCCATCTCCCAAAAGGCTTTTCATCTTTATTGCATGGGGAGAAAAACGGCGATTGAATCCAACTGTGAGGGTTGTATTGCCTTCTTGATAGGCTTCGATTACTTGCTCTAACTCCTGATGATTGAGTGCTAAGGGCTTTTCGACAAATACGTTTTTATGTTTTTGTAATGCCTCAATAGCCAAAGAAGCGTGTTGGTTATGTCGAGTGGTGATAATGACTAAATCAACCTCTTTATCATCTAATATGGCTGAATTATCGGTTGTACTGTTGGTAATTCCGTACTTCTTTGCCATACTTGTGGCGTTGAGCCCGCCAGCACTTGAAATATATTTGAGATTTGGCTTTAACTCTTTGAACAAAGGCATGAGGGTCATTTTGGTAAAATTCCCTGCCCCCACGATACCTACCACTCCTTTACCCCCAACGAATGAATTAGAATTTACTTGAATACTATGTGATAAAACAGGACTATCTACATATTTGAGAATTGAAGCAATCGAACGAGAACCTTTCATATCACCATAAATTTGTTGGTAATTTTCAAAAGGTACTACTTCCGTAATGAGTGGTTTTACATCTAATTTACCCGAAGAAATGGCAAATAAAATACTCTCAAAATTTCGCTTTTCTGTCCAACGAACAAATGATATTGGATAATCTATCCCTTTTTGCTCATAATCATCATCATATCTACCAGGTCCGTACGAACATGATACTTGAAAGGTAAGTTCTTTTTCGTAAAAATCCGAGCGGTTTATATCAAGTCCAATCACGCCAACCAAAATAATTCGTCCTCTTTTACGACTCATTTTGGCGGCTTGCGAGATGATTTCGTTTGATTTATTTGAAGCGGTAATAATGACACCGTCAACGCCAATACCACCCGTAATTTCTTGGGCTATTTTTATTGGGTCAGTTCCATCGCCAAGATTATAGGCTTTTATGCCTTTTGCACGAGCAATGTCTATTTTTGTTTGGTCAAAGTCAAAGCCAATCACTTGACAGCCATTTGCCATTAATAGCTCAGCTGTGACCAAACCTATCAAGCCTAAACCACTCACCACAATCGTCTCTCCAAAGGCAGGATTCAGTAATCTTATTCCTTGCAAACCAATCGAACCAATGACTGTAAAAGTTGCTTCTTCATCCGATACATTGTCTGGGATTTTGGCTACAAGGTTTTTGGGAATGCAAACAAATTCGGCATGATTTCCATTGGAAGCTACTCTATCGCCAATTTTGAGGTCATTTACCCCTTCTCCTACTTGAATGACTTTTCCTACATTACAATATCCTAATGGAAGTGGCTGGTCGAGTTTATTAAAGACGGCTTCAAGCGTAGGTAATAAACCTTCCGTTTGGATTTTATCTAAAACTTGTTTGACTTTTTCGGGTTGTTGGCGGGCTTTCTGTAAGTAACTGGCTTTCCCAAATTCGACTAACATTCGTTCTGTTCCTGATGAAACAAGACTTCTGGTGGTTTGAATTAAAATAGCCCCTCGTTTAATTTGAGGGGCTGGTATTTCTTCTAAAATTGTATCACCTGTTTTAAGGTTTTGTATGAGTTGTTTCATTTATTTACAATCTCGCATCAACAGAATCTTTATCTAAAACACCTTTTATATCAAATATTACAGCATTATTATTTTTAAAATTTTCTATGTCAATTGCTCCGTATTCATCATGCGAAACTGCCAAAAGAATACCATCATATTTACTATCTAATTTGTCTATTAGATTTACACCATACTCTTCGTGTACTTCCTGCTTATTTGCCCAAGGGTCATACACATCTATATCAACGCCAAATTCTTTTAATTCATTATAGACATCAATAACCCTTGAATTACGAATATCTGGGCAGTTTTCCTTAAATGTAATTCCTAAAATCAAAACTTTACTTCCTTCGATTTTATGCCCTTTTTTGATAAGTAACTTGATTAATTTATTGGCTACAAAAATACCCATATTATCATTTACCCTTCTGCCTGACAGAATTACTTGTGGGTAATATCCGAGGCTTTCTGATTTATGGAGTAAATAGTAGGGGTCAACACCTATACAGTGTCCTCCTACTAAGCCAGGCTTGAATTTTAAAAAATTCCACTTTGTTCCCGCAGCTTTTAACACTTCTGAGGTATCAATTCCCATTTTGTCAAAAATCAAAGCTAATTCATTGACAAAAGAAATATTTACGTCTCTTTGGGCATTTTCGATGGCTTTGCTCGCTTCGGCTACTTTCAATGAAGTGGCTTTATAGGTCCCAGCCTCTATAATTGAGCCATACAAATCATCCACAAAATCAGCGATTTCGGGTGTTGAACCAGAAGTTACTTTTCTGATTTTGGTAAGCGTATTTATTTTATCGCCTGGATTAATTCTCTCAGGCGAATACCCACAAAAGAAGTCCTGATTAAATTTCAAACCACTTTCTTTCTCCAAAACTGGCACACAGTCCTCTTCTGTACAACCTGGATAAACCGTTGATTCGTAAATAACTATCGAGCGGCGTTCTGCATTATTTTTTTTTAGTACTTTCCCAACTGTTCTACTGGCAGAAAGAAGGGGTGTCAAATCTGGTTTCTTAAACTTATCTATAGGTGTGGGGACAGTTACAATAAAAATACCACACGAATTTAAATCTTCTTTGTTACTTGAAAATGAAAGTTTCTCAATAGATTTCAAGTCTTCACTATTCATCTCTTGTGTTCTATCATAACCGCTTGCAAGTTCATCAATACGAGTTTGATTGATGTCAAAGCCCAGCACTGAATATTTCTTTCCAAATTCAACTGCAAGTGGCAAGCCAACATATCCGAGACCAATTATGGCGATTTTGATATTTTCGGGTTGGCTAATATTATACATTGAGGAATTGTTTTAAGTTAATGAATTCAAAGGCACAAATGTACAAATCTATGTTTACAAAACCTTATTTTCTACTCCCCAAAGAATTAATCCAAGCCGCAATCTTTTTCACATCACCTTTTGGTACGTGGGTCATGGGTGCCATTGGGGTTAAGTCGGGCCAGTTTTCTGGTTTTGGTTCGTAAATTAAGGCTTCGATTTGTTCGTTGGTATAATTGCGTTTGGCTACTTCTTTATATGAAGGTCCAACTGCCCGTTCGCCTACTTTATGACAAGCTAAACACGTATGTTTTGTTAATAATTTTGTTGCTTCTGCATCGGTAATTATTGCCGCTTTCATGGCTGAGGGCGTTACAGAAGGGGTTTTTGTATTAGATTTTCCTTTTGCTGCCCCCGCTACTCCCGCCGTTGTTGGCATTGCCTCTTTCATTTGATTATCAGGCGTATTGGCGTTTGCTCCTGCATCTACTCGCTCCTTTTCTGCACGAGTCTTTGGAGTTACCAAAGCAATATTTGCCTTTTCGCCTTTTGGAATACTGTTTAACGTATAATATGCCGAACCGTGCAATAAAGGCAAATTATCCTTCGCTGAACGCACGCCTTCGGGCTTGATGTCATGCACATAACCTTCACGCATTCCGTCCAAAACGATTCTTACTCTCATGCCATCTTCGGTTGCTTTTGCTCCTCGCACGGCATTATCTTTTCTATCCACGAGCGGACTTCCGTAAACTGGATGATATTTATAGGTATAACTCGACACGTCATAATTGTTCACATTTTCAGCGGTTTGCTTGTTTACGGGAGATGTAAATTCAATCTCAAAACCGTCTGGCATGGCTCTTACGGCTTTCATTTCAAAAGGTATTTTACCCGTAAAAACCAAACGCTCTAACCCAAAAGCTTCTTTACCAACTGACCCCCAACCACGATTTGTTCCACCTACATACATGGCATTATCCGACCCCCAAGCCATCCGCAACACGCCCGAACGAAAACCACTTCTGAAATCAAAAGATGCTCCCTGATACTTTCCATCTACTTTTTCCAAAAATACTCTGGCAATTTTTGACATTCCCTGGTCACCTACGAATACTTGTCCATCGAAAGGTCCGAAATTTCCTTTGGTATCGTCCGTAATAATTTCCGAAGTTGAAACACCTAAAACGCCATGTGGCAACCAAACGGCTGGTGACTTGATACCCATGTTTGGATACATCGTTTTACCCATTTCATAAATCGTTGTCATGGGTTCGTCTTTGATGTATTCAGGTTTTACTTTTGGATTATCTCTTGGATCAACTTTGGCTAAAATCATATCCTTACGCATCTTCACGGGCGACTCTGGTCGGTCTGCCCAAGCCAAGGATGCGGGATGTCCCATGAAATCGCCCTTTTCAACGTGCGAAATAAAGCCCGAACCCATCCAATCTCCTTGATTGTCTCCGTAAAAAAACTCTCCATCGACCATCCCGATTCCACAAGGAGAACGCATCCCAGCGGCAAAGGGAGTCATTTTCCCATCTTCCGAAATCTTCATCGTCCAACCTCTCCAAGGCACAAAAGATTTTCCTGCCCACCAATCTGATGAACCAAATCCTACGTTACCCGTAACATAAAAAGACCCATCGGGAGCGATTTTAGGTCCAAAAGAATATTCGTGATAATGTCCCGAAATGGGTAATTTATAAACCGTTTCGTAGCGTTCGGCTTTGCCGTCTCCGTTTTTGTCTATCAGTTTTGTCAATTCGCCTCTTTGGGCAACGTAAATTACACCGTCTTTAATGGCAAGTCCTAAGATTTCATGTAATCCAGAAGCAAATTTTTTATAGACTGGCGTTCCAGCACTGATATTTTCGACGATATAAACGTCTCCTCGGCGAGTGGAAATTGCCATATCACCATTGGGCATTTTAGCCATTCCCCCTACTTCCAAAACGATGCCTTCGGGAATGGGGAGTTTTACGATTTTGTAATAATCGTTTTCAGTAGGCTCAGTTGCTTGTGCAAAAATGCCTCCTGTGGTCATGCACGTGAGTAATGTGCAGGTATGTATGAATGATTTTATTTTCATGATTTTTATGAATTTTATGCAATTCTGTCTGGGCGACCCCGTCTGAATCAGGATTTACGGGATTTTAGGATAAAACAGGATATTTTTTCTAAATTTTTTAGGAAATTAAATTTTGATTAAGAATTTTAGTATAAATTATCAATCATTTTTTTATCCTACACATCCTAAAATCCTGTAAATCCTGATTCAGACAATATTTTTACCACAATACCGAATACTCCACTTTATCCTTCACAGGCACTAAAAGCATTGTATTTTCTCCTGATTTTTCGATAGTTGCTACCGTTCCCGTTGCCACTTTGATGTAATAACTTTTTCCATCAACTTCATACGTGTCGTCCGTTAATTTGCTGATACTTGAACCCACTGCCAAACGGCACATCATGGGTTTTGTGGCATCTGCATTTTTAACGTTCAAAGTACGAGTGAAATATTTTCCTTCGGTAATTCTAATTTGGTCTTCTACGTCCGAACCGTATATTTTATAACGAAAAGTTGGCAGATTATCCGTATTCAAATCATAACCCAAAGCACGATAATTTGAGTTTTCAATTGGAGTTTCTGAGAATGTTCCTTTTGCATCATTTGAAACAAAAATCTGAGCATTCGTCAAAGCCAAAACTGCTCCTCGTGGACGAGAGGAACCGTCTCCACGATTATCCCACATAGGCGAAGTATCTAAGAAATCACCCTTCCAGATTTGAGCAATTGCTCCGTTTGAGAGGTCATACGTATAATGCAATTTATCCTGATTACCCACGTTTACAGCGTGTGTGATGCGTTTTTGCTTCTTTCCATCCTTTACCACATCTGAAAACGAACGCAGGATTGTTGGCTCTTTGGCATCCAAGAATATTGGGTCATTGGGAGCGGTTGCTAACATCGAACCCAATGAATTGTAAGGATAACTTCTAAAATTTGGACCTTGAATATTCATGCCCAAAATCGGAGGCATCCAACCGTCTGTTTTATAAACCGTTATCTCAAAAGGTACATCGCCAGCGGGCAACTCCATTGAGGCAGTTCGTTGGTCACGTGAGAATGTCCAAGCATCGGGTAGAAGTTCTTTTCCACCTACGGTCACGTAATATTTACCCCCAATTTGAAACGTAAAATCATGCTTGCCAGCCACTGGAATTTTGAGCGTTCCGTTAAATATTTGGGCAAAATTATTTTCCTCTTTACTCACATCCCAAGTCAATTTTTCCAATGCCCCTGTGGCATCTGGTTTTTTGCTCAAAAAGTCTTTGGGTTCTTTAAATTTACCATAAAAAACCTTGTAGGAAACGTTAGATAATTCGGCAGGTTTTCCGCTCAAATTTGAAATGACGAAGTTCTTGAAAGCTACTGGTCCATGGTCACCTTGAATCATAAAAGGTCCTGTGGCGGCTTCTTCGTTAGAAATTGGTCCGCCCGTTGGTCCTGTCAATTCCACATTTTCTTGAATCAAATAGCCATTCATTTTGATGGATAACATTTTGGCATTTTGGGTTTTTTTTCCCGCTGCATCAAATTTTGGGGCTTGAAAAGAGATGTCAATATGTTGCCAAAGTCCAGGAGCAAGGCAAGCATTTAGGCGTGGAGCGTGTCCTTCCCAAAGAATTTCTTTCCCATTTTCATAACGACGACGTTTATAAATGCCGCCACAGTCGCCCGTACCAGGGTTTTTTACGCCCCAACTGTCAAGTAATTGTACTTCATAACGACCCATTAAATAAAATCCAGAATTAGAATGTGCCGCCATCATAAAATCGAAAGAAACGTCCACATCGCCATATTCAGCCACCGATTGCAGATTGGCTTTATTTTTTTCTACGGGAATATTTACTAAAACGCCTTTGCCAGCGGTTTTGGTCATTGCATCGTGTTGCGTAATATCAGCGGTAACGTCACCTGCGATTTGCCAGTTAGTTTTTTCAGAAGGTTTCCAAAAAGACATATCGTCTAAAGGAATTTTTTGTTGGGCTTGTGTTAGCAAAGGAATGATGAGGGCTAACGTAACGATTAATCGCTTCATTTTCAGGAATTTATAGATTAGTAAATTTTACGAATAACAAAAATACGCAATACTATGACATTAAGTGTATGTTTTTATACCCATATTTTCTTAAAATGTTAATACTTTTACAGAAAAGAAACGAACTGGATATGAAAAATAAACCCTTTATTGCTCACAATGCCTCCGTAATGGGAAATGTTACGTTTGGCGAAAATGTTTCGGTTTGGTACGGTGCCGTCATTCGGGCGGATGTAGAAGCCATTATTATTGGTAATAATTCCAATATCCAAGACACGGCTGTCCTCCACGCAGACCCAGGTGACCCAACTGTTATTGGTAATGAAGTTACCATCGGACATGGGGCAATTGTACACGGGGCAGTTGTGGGTGACGGCTCGCTCATAGGTATGCGAGCAACGATTTTGAACAAAGCAAAAATTGGGAAAAATTGTGTCATTGGAGCGTGTGCCTTAGTAACGGAAGGAATGCAGATTCCTGATAATTCTTTGGTAGTAGGAATCCCTGCAAAAGTAGTGAAACAAATCTCTGAACAACAGGCTCAAATGTTAAAATTAGGAGCTTTGCATTATGTAGAAATGGCTGAGAAGCATGAGGGGGGAGATTTTCCGTTGATATTGTAATAATTCTGGCGTATTTTCATTAACTTCAAAAAAATATTCTGATAATCAGATAGTTACAAATATTCAACCTAAATGAGTTTACAACATTATTCAAGGGATTTAATTTTCAGAGGACTTTTGTTGAATAAAACAAAACGGGTTATATTTCATCACAAAATGGTTGTACTTATCGTTCACAATTAAGATATTTGATAAAAAAACTCTAACATTTTAATCCCAATCTACTTCAATGACCCGCAAATTTTATGCACTTTTGGCACTCGTATTCATTATTACCTCTGCCTTTACATTCACCCAAGAAGGCGAAACACTTACCGAAAAAATCCTTGCTAAACTCGAAAAGTATCGTTTAACTACCCCGCAAGAAAAAGTATATCTTCATTTCGATAAGCCCTACTACATGGCGGGCGAAACGATGTGGTTTAAGGGCTATCTTTTTGATGGAATCACTCACAAAATTGACTCTGTGAGTCGGGTTTTGTACGTTGATTTGATTGACGAAACCCAAGGCAAGGTCATCGCCACTCGCACGCTTAAATGCGAAGGTTCTACGTACGGAGAAGTACTCTTACCTGATAGTTTAGCAGAAGGAATGTATCAGATTCGGGCTTATACCAATTACATGAGAAATTTCTCGGAGGAATTCTTTTTTCGTCAAGAAATAAAAATTTGGCAAGGCTCAATCAAAAATCGTTTGAGTGATACAAATGCCTCAAAAATGACCGAGGCATCTGATGTTCAGTTCTTTCCAGAAGGAGGGAATTCTGTGCTTGGTTTGGACTCTCGGATAGGCTTCAAAGCTCTTAATATTTTAGGAAAAGGTGTTGATATTCAAGGGTTTGTATTAGAAAATCAAAAGGATACCGTTGTAGCTTTTCAATCAGAACATTTAGGAATGGGATTCTTTAATTATACCCCCGAAGCACAAAAAACTTATATAGCGTATGTCAAACAAAATGATGGAAAGTATCGTCAATTTGCCTTGCCAAATGCTTATGAACAAGGCTTTACGATGGCGGTTGATAATTTATCAAATAAAGAAAAAATCAAGATTTTTGTCTCGAATAATTCCCCAAAACCTGCCGATAAATCCTCTGAAATTGTGGTTGTGGCACAGCAAAGAGGGCAACTTTGTTTTATGGCAAAAGGAAATGAAAGTCAGAAATCTTTTGCGGTTTCAATTCCCAAAAATAAAATTCCAGACGATGGTATTGTTCAAATAACTTTGATGAATGCCAAAGGTGAACCCGTCTGTGAGCGTTTGATTTTCAATAATCAAAATAAGCAAATCAACCTCAAAATCACGCCAGACAAAGCCAATTACAAGACTCGTGAAAAAGTAACGGTCAATTTGGAGGCAACCGATGCCGAAGGAAAACCAGTGGAAGGAAATTTCTCAGTAGCTGTTACGGATGCTAATCAGGTTTTGGCAGAACCTTTCCAAGAAAATTTATTGTCGTATCTTTTGTTGAGTTCGGATGCCAGCAATTTAACTAATGCAGAATATTACACTGCCCTTCGTGGCAACATCGAACAGCCCGCTTATTATTTCGACAAAGAAAATGTAAACGCCCCACGTCATTTGGACATTTTGATGATGACACAAGGTTGGCGAAGATTCGTTTGGCGAGATTTGATGGCTGATAAAATGCCAAAAATGGATTATTTTTTAGAAACAGGTTTGGAAGTAACGGGTAAAGCAGTTAAACCTAATGGAAAAATAGCCGATAAAGTTACCTTGACTTTAGTCTTAAAAAATGAAGGTAAAAATCCTCAATTTCAGGTGGGTATGACCGATTCGTTGGGTAGATATGGATTCTATGAATTAGACTTTTTTGATACTACTCAGGTATTCGTACAAGGTATGAAACAAGGCGGAGGGAAAAATTTAGATGTGACCATTAACCCACAGAGGGTATCTCCGAAGGTTAGAATTGTGAAACTACCTTACAATCCTATGGAATTTGATTCAAAAAATTTAGTGGAGTTTTTGAAGAAAGCCAACGAAGCTATTGAGTTGGAGAAAAAATTGAAACTGAATAAAAATCAGATGTTAGAGGGTGTAACCGTAACAGCTAAAAAGTTTGAAGAGCCTGACCCACGCAAAATTTATGGGCGAGCCAGCAACTCCGTAAAAGTTGATCAAATGCTTTGTGCTGGGGCAACTAACGTATTTCAGATGATACAAGGTAGAATTCCAGGCGTGCAAGTTTCTCCAGATGGGCAAGGAGGATTTAGAATCATTATTAGAGGCATTTCAACTATTACGGGAAGTACAGACCCACTTTTTCTATTAGATGGAATGCCCGTGGATGGCGGTACAATTTCGTCCATTAATCCATGTGATGTGGACGTGATTGACGTATTAAAAGGGGCAGATGCGGGTATTTTTGGTTCTCAGGCAGCTAATGGTGTCATTGCAATCCTAACCAAAAGAGGAGGGAGCAATTACGATTATTCAAAAGACCCTGTTTTGGGCGTAACTATTCAAAAACGAATGGGCTATAATACCCCAAGGGAATTTTATGCTCCAAAATACGATGTCGCTATTCCAGACCACGTTCGTCCAGATTTCCGTTCGACGCTTCACTGGCAACCCAATGTGAAGACCGATGCCACTGGAAAAGCAAGCCTAACTTATTGGAACACAGACGCTAAGGCAACTATCAAAATCATTGCCGAAGGTGTTTCTACGCAAGGTCTTGTGGGCGTGGCGAAATCAGAGTATGGGGTGAAGTAAAGAAGAAAGGGGAAGGGCAGGTAATGAGAAAAGGTAGATTTTTATTATATTTGAAAAAATAAAATTGAAACATTATGGAATTATTAGTTGAAACCGTAGTTGAACGAGAAATCTCTCAATACGAACTCGAAAGAAATAAACCAATGCCAAGTTTAAACCACTCAATTGTTCAAAGTAATTTAATTTTTGAATTAAAGATACGTTATAAAAAAAACTTTTCTTTTCTCTCTGAGATAGATATAGTTATGCCTGAAAGACCTTATGCAGTGCCTGACATAGCTATTTACCCAAAATTAGAAATGGACTCTTTTGATGATAAAATTGCGATGATAGAAATGCCATTGACAACTATTGAAATTTTATCTTCAACCCAAACAGAAAAAGAATTGGTCAGTAAATCAAAGCGATACTTTGATGCAGGCGTAAAGTCATGCTGGATTGTACTACCGATTTTTAAAGTAATTATTGTTTTTTCAGAACCCACAAAACGCCAAGTTTTCACAGAAGATATGACTTTAATAGACCCTGCGACAGGGATTGAGTTGCCTTTGGGAGATGTTTTTAGTTAGAGTGAAATAGATTTTTTATGGTAAAACGCTTGAACTTAATTCGATTTATCCACATAATATTACCCTTAATAAGCTCCTATAATGTTTTTAGTCAAAATATTATAGGAACTTATACAGGCATTGATTCAAGCATCAAAGTTATTCTTAATAATGATTCTACATTTTTATTCACTTCTCGTATTAACCCTTCATTTTACAGAGTAGAAGGTTTTTCTGAAAAAGGTCGTTGGACTTTTCGTTCAGATACCATAGTTTTTAATCCTCAATTTTCTCCAAAAATAAATATTGAATCTGAAATTATTGAGAAAGAATATCCAAATAATAAGGATGTGTTATTGACCTTCAATCATATAAAACGTTACTTTGATGCAGAAGGAAATTTATTACAAACCGACACGCTCAAAATAGAACAATTAGATTATACCTTCAACAAATTAGTAAGGAAGAATTTACGACGAGTCACTTCTCGTAATACTACAAGATGTTCATTTGCAGGGTATATCCCATCGGAAATTATTACGAAAGAAAATTCCATTATCATTTCAAAACCATCAGATGAACCAAATAGCATTTTTATTGGGTGCTATGAACTACAAGAAACGAAAGAGTTTATTCTGAAAAATAAAAAGGCTAATCACCTCACTTTCAATGTATTTTCAAATTATTATAAGGACTCACAACTTAGACAAATGAAATATCTGTTGAAAAATTCTAAAATCATTTATACAGTTAGAAAAAGGAATGGCAAATTCAAAAAAACATTTTGGCTTTTAGATTCGGGTATTTTGAAAAAAACAAAGATATAATCAATTCTCAAACTTTCTAACTCTTTAACTTCTATAACTCCTCTAACTTCAATAACTTTGCAATAAAAATGCTCCGAATAATTCTCCTAACATTAGCCATTGGATTAGTATTTTATTTTGCCCCTAAAATTGGATTTTCCCAATATATTCATCCTCAAAAATGGATGATTTTAGCCTTCTTTTTTGCTATCTCTTATCTCAATCATTTACTCATGCAATTTGGGTTCGCCCAAAACCGTGAAAACTTCGTTCAGTTCTATCTGGGGGGCATTACAGCTCGTATGATTTTGAGTCTAATCTTCATCGGAACATTTGCCTATTTGGGTACTCCAAACATCAATATTTTCATCATCGACTTTTTTGTACTCTATTTATGTTACACAGGTTTTGAAATATTCGGATTGTTTAGTAAATTGCGTGACTTTTTGTAGGAAGCGTATCAGATAATTTTATAACATCCTGATAATCAATACGAAGGAACAAAACCAGATTAAGGATATAATTTATAATCAACCAAATACTTCAAAGAAGCCGTGAACAAGAAAGTGTATTTTTCAAATATTTTTGCTTTTTTATTTTTAATTTCAAGCACCCTATTTGCTCAGGAAGAACATACAGATTCTACTGCGACTTATGACCCAAGCATTGCTTACTCAAAAGCTGAGGGACATGGTGCAGAAGAAGAGAAATTTGACCCAGGTAAAATGATGATGGAACACATTGCAGATGAGCATGAATGGCACTTTGCAACGGCTGGACACACACATTACTCAATTCCTCTTCCATGTATTGTTTGGAATAATGGCAGTTTGAAAGTATTTTCTTCAAATCGTTTCAAGGACGAACACCACAATAACACAGCTACTTACGAGGGATTAAAGTTGGAAGAAGGCAAAATCGTTGCAGAAGACGGTTCTTCGGTGTTTGATGTGTCTATCACCAAGAACGTAGCCTCTCTTTTAGTAAGTGTACTTTTATTATTTGTAGTATTCTTTACCATCGCAAAATCATACAAAGAACGTACTGGAAAAGCTCCCAAAGGAATCCAATCTGTATTTGAACCAATAATTGTATTTATCCGTGATGAAGTAGCCAAGCAAAATATTGGCGAAAAACATTACAGACGCTTCACGCCATATTTATTGACGGTTTTCTTTTTTATCTGGTTCAATAATATGTTAGGTCTTCTTCCTGGAAGTGCCAACGTAACGGGTAACATTGCCATCACCTTGGTATTAGCCGTAATTGCATTTTTTGTAACAAACTTAAATGGAAGAAGCACTTATTGGGGACACATCTTTGCGATGCCAGGCGTACCGAAGTGGTTATTAGTTTTATTGACACCCGTAGAAATCATCGGGATTTTCATGAAACCAATCTCCTTGATGATTCGTCTTTTTGCTAACATCACGGCGGGTCACTTAATCCTTTTGAGTTTAGTAGCCTTAATTTTTATCTTCAAAAGTTTTGCCATCGCTGCCATCGCAGTGCCATTCTCAGTTTTCATGAACTTGATTGAGGTTTTGGTAGCATTCTTACAAGCCTTCATTTTCACCGTCTTAGTTTCGACATACATCGGAGCGGCTGTTGAAGAAGGACACCACCATTAATATCGAATTTTCAAATTAATTAACAATAAACAATTACAATTATGTCAATGTTATTAGAAGTTTCTCAGGCGTTAGGTCTTGCAGGTATGGGTGCTGGTTTAGCAGCAATCGGAGCTGGTTTAGGTATCGGTAGAATCGGTGGTTCAGCTATGGAAGCTATCGCTCGTCAACCAGAAGCATCTGGAAAAATCCAAGGAGCTATGTTAATCGTTGCAGCCTTCGTTGAGGCGGTTGCTCTTTTTGCAGCAGTTATCTGTTTGTTAGTAACGCTTAAAGCATAGTTATTAGCAATCAACATTTATCAATTAACAATTATTAGTTATTTTCAGAAGATAGTTTTGATAGTCATAACCTAATAGTTTGTTTTCTGATAAAAGTAAAACATTACAATCAGCATACGTCGCATTAGGCAAGTATGCTGATTTTTAAAAGGATTAATTAGACAATTTCGTCTATTATTAATAAAAGAAATTCATTGCTGATAGATATTTGTTAGAAGTTTTTACGGGTTAAAGTATTGATTAACAATATACTAAAACCTAATCACTAAAACCTGACACCTACTTACCAGCTTTTAAAATTAATACTAAAATGATATTAGCTTCCTCTATTTTAGAGCCAAATCTTGGGCTTATATTTTGGGCAGTTGTAATTTTTGCGATACTATATTTTGTATTGACAAAATTCGCTTGGAAACCAATCATGGATGCTTTACATGAGCGTGAGCAATCAATTGATGATGCTCTTTCGTTAGCAGCCAAGACTCGTCAAGAAATGACGGATTTGAAAGCAGGCAACGAAAAACTTATCGCCGAAGCTCGTGCTGAACGTGATAGAGTGTTGAAAGAAGCCAAAGAAGCAGCAGATGCGATGATTGCACAAGCAAAAGCCGATGCTCAAAAAGCAGGTGCAGAAGAAATCGAAAAGGCTCGTAATGCTTTCAACCAAGAGAAAATCAACGCAGTAGCTTCTTTGAGAAAAGAAACTGCGAAATTGTCAATCGAAATCGCAGAGAAAGTATTGCGTAACCAATTGGCAGATCCAAAAGCACAAGAAAGTCTAGTGTCAAGTCTTTTGGCTGACGCAAAACTTAATTAATTTCGTATTTCGGATTTAGGATTTGGGATTTAGGATTTGCCCTTAACCAAAATTACTAAATTTTGATATTCGATTATGATTTGAACTAAGATTGTGGGTTGTGATAAATCCCAAATCCTAATTCCAAAATCCCAAATCAAAATGTCCCAGCAAACAGTTGCATACAGATACGCTAAATCATTGTTGGATTTGGCAAAAGAAAAAAACGTTGAAGACAAGGTTTATGAAGACATGAAACTCTTTAACCAAGTTTGTGACGATAATCATCAGTTTTATTTACTGTTGAAAAGCCCGATTGTATCTCATTATGACAAATTGACGATTTTACAAAAAATTTTCACAGGTAAAGTGGATGCTTCGTCAATGTCTATTTTTGAAATCATCACGAAGAAAAATCGTGAGGAGATGCTTCCACATATTGCAGAAGATTATCTTCGCCAATATGAATTATTCAAAGGAATTCAGAAGGCTTATGTTACGACCGCTACTGCATTGACAGCTTCGCAAAAAGCTGATTTTCAGAAGATTGTGGCAGATGCTACTGGTAAAACTGTTGAAATAATTGAGAAAATCGACGAGACTTTAATTGGTGGATATGTTCTTCAAGTTAATGACCGTCAGATTGATACTTCGGTAAAAACAAAATTGAACGAATTGAAAGTGAAGTTTACGAACTAATCCTTTTGTTCTGAAAATATTAGACCCCACAAGAGTTTTCTTTTGTGGGGTTTTTGATTTATTTTTACTTTAAAAACAATGAATATTCTTGACGAACTTAATCAAATATCCATTCTGCAAGTAGCGGAAGATTTGGGCTTGGAAGTTCAACGTCACCGCATGAAATGTCCTTTCCATGAGGACGATACGCCTTCGTTGGTGTTGTACCCAAATACCAACAGTTTCTATTGCTTCGGTTGTGCCAAAACTGGTAATTCTATTACGCTCTATTCTGAAATCAAAAATCTTGATATAAAAACGACTATCAACGACATGGCAAAAGACTATGTTGTTGGTTTTCAACAATATAACGCTACCCGCAAGAAGCCTTTGCCCAAAATGAACGTCTTGAATGTACCTGAAATCAGGAATATTCAAGCCAAAGAAAAACCAACGGCAGAGATTCATTCACAGATTTATGAGGCTTTCAGAGACTTTTGTTTACAGCAAAAAACCAACGATTTATCCAGAACTGCCTTCGATTATTTGCAACATCGAGGGTTTACCGAAAAGACCATCAAGGATTTTAGAATATTTGCCATTAAAGATTATACCGAAGTAACCTGGTATCTAAAACAGCGTTTTTCTTACATTGATTTACAAGAATCGGGGCTATATAATGTCAAAAATAACCTCATTTTTTATTCTCATTCTCTGATAATTCCCTACTATCGAGATGGGCGGATTGTGTATCTACAAGGGCGAGTGATTGGCAAACCACCCGAAGGCACAAATCGTTATTGCTTTTTGAATAATCAGCCTCTGACGCTTTTCAATGCAGATGCTTTGTTGAAAGTTCGTTCGGGTGAGAGTGTGTATGTAACGGAGGGTGCGTTTGATTGTATGCGACTTGTGCAGGAAGGAAAAACGGCGGTGAGTTTAGGAACTGCCAATATTTTTAAGAAAGAATGGGCAAAATTATTTCAGCGAGTTAATGTCGTTTTTTATTTAGATAACGATGTGGCTGGACACAAAGCTGCCGATGAATTAGAGAAGATTTTTACACATTTCAATATCTCATGTACCCGTAAAAACCTTCCCGACGAATACAAAGATGTCAATGATTATTATACGGCAAAATTGGGCAGTAACGAGCAATTGGGCTTGTTTTAATTATGCTTTTAGATTTGTTAAAATAATAAAATACGTTAAATTTGTTTGTATTTTAAACAATAAGATTATGTCAACAATTGAACTTAAAACTCAATTTCATCAGCTCATAGACGAAACTGATGACTATGAATTTTTACAGAATTCATTTAATAACTTCTTGGTACATAATCAAAAGAAAGATATTTTAGATTTACTTAATGTTCAACAGAAGGCGGATTTATATGAAGCTATTGAAGAAGTCAAACAAGGGAAAGTAATATCTCATCAAAAATTTAGAGCAAAAATTCAAACAAAAATAAATTAATGCCTTACGAAATAATTTAGTCTGAAAAGGCGGAACAACAATTTATTCATCTGTTTTGAATATTTAGTAGAGTATTGGTCAATTGATGTATCTATACGATTTACGAATGATACTGATGATGTTTTGGAAAACCTACAATCAATGCCATTAATAGGCAAGGTTTCTGAACAAGACGACAGAATAAGGATGATATTAATTACACCTAAAAATGCTCTTTATTATTTGATAGAAGAATCAAACATTTACATTTTATCATTAGTTGATACTCGCTCGTCAAAACCCTTTGACTCCTAAATTTTGATGATAAAACTTCTTCGGAGATTATAAAAACAATGGCTTTTGAAATTATTGAAGAACATAAATATTTTTTTATAAAACAAAAAAATCATAAAATGGCTTGGCAAGAATATATCCATTCAAATCCACAAATTTTACTCGGAAAACCGACTATTAAAGGTACACGTTTATCAGTGGAATTGATTTTAGAACTTTTGAGTGATGGTTGGACTGAAAAAATGCTTTTTGAGAGTTATCCAACATTAACTGAAAGTTCTCTGAGAGCGGTTTTTATGTACTTGCATGAATGTATGCAAGAAGAAATGTTTTATCCATACAAAAAAGTAGCTTAATGAAATTTTTAGCAAATGAAAACTTCCCATATCCAAGCATTAAGATACTGAGAGACAATGACTTAGAAGTATTTTCTATTGGAGAAGAATCAGGAGGTATCAGTGATATAGAAGTGTTGAATCGGGCTGTGATAGAAGATTTGATAATCCTAACATTTGACCGTGATTATGGTGAATTGCTATTCAAATATCGTCTTGACCCTCCGCCAGCGGTAGTTTATTTTAGGCTTCCCTTGGAAATTACTTTTCAAGAATATTGCTTTCAAAAATCCACTCAATTTTGGGTGGATTTTTCATTTTACGCTTTATAGAACTAAGAATAATACAATTTTATTTTAACTGAAAGTG
>JAAFJP010000014.1 GCA_013298125.1 Cytophagales bacterium
TTTAATTTTGTTGGCACATCTAAAATACAAAAATCCCCGAAATATGCCAAATTAGTGCATATTCGGGGATTAATTTCAATATAAAATATTGATTATCAATTAGTTATATCATTCAAGGAAAGCCAAAATAGAAGAAAAATCCCCTCAATAACACAAAAAAAAGAGTCTCTTGAATTTCAGGAGACTCCTTTTTGTATCAATAAGGTCGTTTAGTTTTATTCCGCAAAGCCTCATACAAACCTGTATCTTGCTCATTTTTCAACAATGCTCCAATGAAAGGTGGAACTTCGGTATTGGTCTTGAAATCTTCCAATAAATCTCCCGAAACTTTGCCGACTAACAATAATTTTATCCAATCAATCAATTCGGAAGTGGAGGGTTTTTTCTTTAAGGCTTTTACATCTCTTATTCCATAAAATATTGATAATGAATTACTTATTAAACTTTCTTCCAAAGTTGGATAATGAACATCCACGATTTGTTTCATCGTTTCACGGTCTGGGAAGGAAATGTAATGGAAGAAACAACGGCGTAAAAAAGCATCTGGCAATTCTTTTTCGTTATTAGAAGTTATGATGATAATGGGGCGATGTTTGGCTTTAATGACACGTTTTAATTCGTAGCAATAAAACTCCATTTTATCTAATTCATTCAATAAATCGTTCGGAAATTCAATATCGGCTTTATCAATTTCATCAATCAAAAGTACCACTTGCTCATCCGCCTCAAAAGCCTCCCAAAGTTTCCCTTTTTTGATATAATGTTCTAAATTATTAATATCTCCATCGCCCAATTGTGAGTCACGCAGACGTGCAACCGCATCATACTCATATAAGCCTTGTTGAGCAAAAGTAGTTGATTTGATATTCCAAGAATAAAGCGGTTTTCCAAGCGATTTGGCAACTTCATACGCCAAAAGCGTTTTGCCTGTTCCTGGTTCTCCTTTAATTAAAAGTGGTTTTTGAAGCGATACGGCAGCATTTACCGCAACTTGTAATGCTCTGGTAGCAACGTAATTTTCTGTTCCTTGAAATGACATATTAGGGGTTGGGGGTTAGGTTTTAGGGGTTAGGTGAACAAAGTTTTCGGAAACACTAATCCCTAAAACCCAAAACCTAACCCCTAATAAAACTAATCTTCATATTCCGATTTAAAAGAATACATTGTGGGGTCTAATTTGATAGTTCCCGCTAAGAATTCATCGACGAATTTAGTAACAACAGCATCATCAACTTCATCTACATTCAAGCACACATCCAAACCGATTCCGTACTCGAATTTTTCGTCAATTTCTAAGTGTTCCGAAAGTTTGACTTCTTCGTTTTCTTCTATTTCTTCGATGAGTTCTGTGATGTATAATTCAACCTCATCATCCATTTCTTCGTTGGCTTCGTAAGTCTCATCACGGTTCTCCATTGGTACATACAACGGATAGGTTTTTAATGCCTTTCTCTCGGCTGTTTCGTAAACTATGCTATTAAAATGTAATCTCAATGAATAAATTACAGCATCAAAAATGGCTTCTTGACCTTTATAATTTCCGACAAATTGGACATGAACAAACTCCTCCACATTGTCGGGTTCATCACCGAGTTCATCTTCAAAATATACAAATTTCTTTCCTTCGGCTTTACACTCCGCTTTCAGTTGTTCTATCTCCTTTGGGTCAAGTCCAGGGTTATCTTTTAATGACATTTTTTATTGTGTTTATGTTTTTAAAGTAGTGAATTTACAAAACAATATTTCGTATGTTTTTAGGTTTTATCGTATTTACCAAATCAAAAAGATTGAAATCTTTGACATTATCAGTAATGATATATAAACACCTCGCTTTTCTACACAACGTATATTGAATTGCATCCTCTATATCTTTGTAATCAATTGATAGAGCCTTCTCAATATCTTTTGAGGTCAAATCTATTAACTTGTAACGAGTCAAAATTCGTTGAACTTCTTTGGAAATTTCAGTTTGAGGAATTTTTGCTTTGTCCAAGGTTGAAATTACTTGAATCACTGCAAAACTTGCGATAAATAATTTGACTTTGGGTTTCGATTTCAAATATTGAATCGCCAAATTCGCTGGTTTACCTAACTCTTTTCCTTTTACACGAAAGAAAAAGTCATTAATCAAAACGTTAGTATCAACAAAGACATTTTGTTGGATTGCTTCTCCCATGTTAAAGTAAATGAAATTGCTTTTTTTCTGATTCACTCAAAAGGTCAAGATTTTGATTAATCCAAACCCTTATGAATGAGTTACTTATCCCACTCAAATCTACACTTCCTTTTTTTAGCATAAAGTCAAGTAAAGGAGCAATATTTGCATCTACCTTTATTTTTTTTTCAATTTGTTGTCTTTTCGCTGTCATGTTCTTAGTTTTTTACAAAATTACGGTGCTTTTTTACATAGAAATGATTTCAGACTTTATTTGTTTTTAATTCTTCTACTTAATCAATAACAACTCACGATACTTCGGCAAAGGCCACTCATCATCATCAACAATCAATTCTAATTTATCAACCGAATAACGAATTTCGTCAAAGTAATTTTTAACCTTTGTGCTATACAATCTTGCTCTTTCCACGATGTCTTCAACGTTATTTGCCTCCTTGCGTGCCTCCGTCATTTCTTCAACCAAATTATTGATTTTAGAGGTATGAATCGAAATCTTTTTGATGATTTCTACCGTCGGAGCAAAATATTGTGGGTCGATGCCAATCTCTTTTTGTCCACGAACATTATCTACCAAGGAAGTTTGGTATTTCAAAGAAGTCGAGACGATATGATTAATTGCCAAATCGCCAATTACACGAGATTCAATCTGAATTTTCTTGATATAATTCTCAATTTCAATCTCATAACGAGCGTGCATTTCTACATCCGTGAAAACACCATATTTTGAAAATAACTCAGTTACCGATGGCTCTAAATACTTTGCAAGGGCTTCTGGGGTGGTTTTTAAGTTAGACAAACCACGAGATTCTGCCTCTTTAACCCAATCCTCCGAATAACCATTTCCTTCAAAAAGAATCTTTTTTGATTGTTTTACATAACCTTTCAAAACCTCCACAATTGCCAATTCTTTCTTAACCCCTTTTTCAATATGAATATCAACTTCTTCTCTAAATTTGAATAATTGATTAGCTACAATCGTATTCAAAATCGTCATTGGCGTGGCTGAATTTGCCGATGAACCAACCGCTCTAAATTCAAATTTATTTCCCGTAAACGCAAACGGAGACGTTCTATTTCTATCCGTATTATCCAACAAAAGTGCTGGGATTTTATTGATTCCTAATCTCAAATAAACGTTATCTCCTTTCTCTAATTTAATATCATTCATTTCTGAAAGATTCTCTAAATCATTCAAAACCTTCGTCATTTCAGAACCGATGAAGATAGAAACGATGGCAGGAGGAGCTTCATTCGCACCCAAACGATGTTCATTGCCCGCCGAAGCTATCGAAGCACGCAAAAGGTCTGCGTAGTCGTGAACGGCTTTGATAGTATTAACAAAAAAGGTCAAAAAGCGTAAATTTTCTTTGGGTTTTGATGAAGGTCCTAATAAATTTATTCCAGTGTCAGTTGCCAAAGCCCAGTTGTTGTGCTTACCAGAGCCGTTGATTCCTGCGAATGGTTTTTCGTGAAAAAGTACCCTCATTTTGTGTTTTGAGGCTACTTTGTTCATCAAATCCATCAAAAGAGCATTGTGGTCGCAAGCTAAATTGGCTTCCTCAAAAGTTGGGGCAACTTCAAATTGGGCGGGTGCTACCTCATTATGACGTGTACGCACGGGCATTCCCAATTTCAAAGCCTCAATTTCAAAATCAACCATAAAGGCATTGACTCTTGAAGGAATCGACCCAAAATAATGGTCTTCCAATTGCTGACCTTTGGCGGGTGAATGCCCAAAAACGGTACGTCCCGACATCAATAAATCTGGGCGGGCATTATACAAGGCTTCGTCCACCAAAAAATATTCTTGTTCTGCACCCAAAGTGGCGGTTACTTTGCCGACCTCACGACTGAAATATTCATTCATTACTTTGGTGGCGGCTTTATCAATCAATTCACCCGATTTCAATAAAGGCGTTTTATAGTCCAAAGCCTCACCTGTATATGACACAAAAACCGAAGGAATACACAAAGTAGCCGTCCCTGCGGTATTTTCCATAATAAAAGCGGGCGAAGATGGGTCCCAAGCGGTATAACCACGAGCCTCAAAAGTCGAGCGAATGCCTCCATTTGGAAAAGAAGAAGCGTCGGGTTCTTGTTGCACGAGGGCAGAGCCTTTGAATTTCTCCATCGCTTTTCCTTTGTTGGTAATATCAAAAAAAGCATCGTGTTTTTCGGCTGTTGTACCCGTCAGAGGCTGAAACCAGTGCGTATAGTGTGTTGCACCCTTCGACAATGCCCACGATTTCATGGCGGCCGCCACTTCATCCGCCGCCTCACGGTCAATTTTTTTGCCGTCCTCAATGGCATTTGTAATTTTTAAGTAGGCTTCTGGGCTTAGAAGTGAACGCATTACTTCGTCATTAAAAGTATTGCTTCCGTAATAATCGGTAACTTTTTCAGTAGGAATTTTCACATGAATCGCTTGTCGAGACTGTGCTAATTCGAGGGCTTTAAATCTTGCAATCGCCATATATTTTTTCTAATTATTTTTATAAGTATAACAGGTTTCTAACCTGTTCACAAAATCCGACAAACAGGTTGGAAACCTGTTGTACTCATAAAAGTAAGACAAATTTTATTTTTTATGAGATTTTGGGTTCAAAAAATCATTTCAAGTCTTGTAAGTTGTATTCCCGACACTGGTTCAAGTTTGTAATTTGGACAGCATAGTATTGGTTTCGTACTGTTTTCTGGTTCAAGTCTGTGACTTGGACAACCTCTTATTGGTTCTTACTATTTTATATTACTTTTAGTCCAACTTTGCCAGACCAATGAGGGACTGTCCAAGTTACAAACTTGAACCATGGGTTATCGAACACTTGTACCAGACGGGGAAATATTTATTCTCTAACACTCCAAAATTTATCCCCCCAGTTTCTATATAATTGGTCTAATGATTTACCATTTAGATATGTTTCATCAATTTCTATGTGATAATCTTTAAAAAATTCAAATATGTTGTCTGCGATGATTTTTAGCTTATCATCTAAATGTCTAACGTAATAATAAATTTTATCCACATTATCTTCTCCAACACCCAGCATCAACAATGCTCCACCTGAATCATATGCTATCGGTATTACATTATCTTTATAAGTTTGTGAATCTGTTTCATCTTCTAAATCCAATGATTTTGTTACTTGATTTTTTAATTCATTTAATTCAAAAATTGTATCTAAAATGATATTCTTAACTAATGGATGTGTGTATTCTCCAAAACGTTCAATTCCAGACGACCCATTTACATGATACCAATGTAATTTGCGAATGGTGTTAATATCAAAAGTATCATGAAATGTTTTGAAAAGAATGGGTAGCTTAATCCATCCATACTCGATATTATCCCAATCAATTTTGATTGACCTTGGTGACATTATTTGTAAAGCATTCATCTTTTAAGAGTATGTTTAAAAATTTTCTATGGTATTCTTCCTAATAATATGTCCAAAAAAGCTAATTCTATAAATGTCACCGAAGATTTCGCCTTTGTTGGTGTTCCTTTTGAGAAAAGATGCCTCCCCGCCGTTGTTGCGTGTTTTCCACCAACAACTCGTGCGGAAGCAACGTCCCGAGTAGGTAGGCATCTGACTATCAATAATCTAACAATCTTCTTTGCCTTTGTTGGTGTTCCTTTTGAGAAAAGAAGCATCCCCGCCGTTGTTGCGTGTTTTCCACCAACAACTCGTGCGACAGCAACGTCCCGAGTGGTTGGGAACTGATTATCTATAAGCTAACAATCTTCTAAATAATGAGTTAAAAACCCAAAATCATCAATTCCTGTTTCATAAAAGCGATAAGATGAAAACCAGTAATCCAAAGGTGAATGAGCCAAATTCCATTTTCCACTAAGCGGATTAGCGTGAATATAATCGAGCTTTTGTAAAACCACTTTTCGAGAATACAAATCTACACTCAAAGGATTACGTTCCCAAAATTGATATTTTCTATCTTTCAAATTTACTTCAAAAATCTTCAAAACTTGCGGATGATTTTTTCGCCTTTGTTGGTGTTCCTTTTGAGAAAAGAAGCATCTCCGCCGTTGTTGCGTGTTTTCCACCAATAACTCGTGCGACAGCAACGTCCCAAGTAGGTAGGTATCTGATTTTTGCCTTTGTTGGTGTTCCTTTTGAGAAAAGATTCCTCCCCGCCGTTGTTGCGTGTTTTCCACCAACAACTCGTGCGACAGCAACGTCCCGAGTAGGTAGATATCTAATTATCAATAGATTAACAATCTTCTAAATAATGAGTTAAAAACCCAAAATCATCAATTCCAGTTTCATAAAAGCGATAAGATGAAAACCAATAATCCAAAGGTGAATGAGCCAAATTCCATTTTCCACTAAGCGGATTAGCGTGAATATAATCGAGCTTTTGTAAAACCACTTTTCGAGAATACAAATCTACACTTAAAGGATTGCGTTCCCAAAATTGATATTTTCTATCTTTCAAATTTACTTCAAAAATCTTCAAAACTTGTGGATGATTTTCAGCTAAATCCGCTTTGATAACTTGGGCAGTATATTTCAAGAAATCTCGTTGTACATCTTCTCGTTTATAGTTTTCATGGATTTTCCAAACAATATGAATGTGATTTGGCATGATTACGAAACCATAAACTTTTACTCTCTCATTTTCCACTAAAAATTTGAGACTGTCGATGATTACTTGTTTGTACTTGTCGGGTTCGAGGAGTTTCTTCCACCAAAGATTTGTGGCAGTGAAAAATTGGATATAGTGTTGATTCATAGTGAGTTATATTGTTTTGATGTTCGAGACGTTGCTGTCGCACTGGTTTTTACGTTGAATTATTTTGTTTTTGCTGTTTTGTTATTCAGGACGTTGCTGTCGCACGAGTTGTTGGTGGAAAACACCAACAACGGCGGGAAAACTTGCGGATGATTTTCAGCTAAATCCGCTTTGATAACTTGGGCAGTATATTTCAAGAAATCTCGTTGTACATCTTCTCGTTTATAGTTTTCATGGATTTTCCAAACAAGATGAATGTGATTTGGCATGATTACGAAACCATAAACTTTTACTCTCTCATTTTCCACTAAAAATTTGAGACTGTCGATGATTACTTGTTTGTACTTGTCGGGTTCGAGGAGTTTCTTCCACCAAAGATTTGTGGCAGTGAAAAATTGGATATAGTGTTGATTCATAGTGAGTTATATTGTTTTTATAACTTACTTGGTGCGTTGCTGTCGCACGGATTTTATAGAGTATTATTTTGTTTTTGGCTTTTACTCACGAGTTGTAGGTGAAAAAAACACCAACAACGGCGAGAAATCCATATGTGAGTTTCTTACTTGTGGGTGTTTCGTTGTTGTTTGGGTTAAATAATTATTAGGTGTGTTTGTACAATCACGAGGTTTGATTGGGAGACAAGCCACGGGAGCGGGACAAGCTAAGGAAGGGAGGCTGCCATTTCAGAATTTTTTAAACCTATCATTACCTTATCCGATTATTCTCAAAATGTAAAGAAATTTTATCCATCGCAATTGATAATTGTTCAAGATGGGGAAGAAAAACTATTCTGAAATGGTCTGGTTCTTTGAAATTAAAGCCCTTCCCTCCTACTACCAAAATCCTTTGGTCTTCTAATAGACTCAAAACAAAATCGCCATCATTTTTGAAATTAAATTTCTTCAAATCAATCTTTGGAAACAAGTACATTGCCCCCTTTGGACGGACACAAGTAATCCCGGGAACGTCCACTAATTTTTGATATGACAACTCCATTTGCTTATACAATCGCCCCGTAGGAATGACTAAATCATTAATTGACTGATACCCCCCCAAAGCCGTTTGAATGCCATATTGCGTAATCACATTTGAACACAAACGCATAGAAGCCATGAACGAAAGCCCTTCGATATACGATTTTGCCTTATGCTTTGCTCCTGTCAAAATCATCCATCCGCCTCTAAAACCTGCTGCACGATAATTTTTAGACATTCCTCCCATCGTAATAATCAAGGTCTCTTCAGACATCCCAGCCGTCGAATGGTGAACAGCATCATCGTACAAGATCTTATCATAAATCTCATCAGCAAAAACAATCAATTTATGTTTTTCTGCTAAACGAACAATACCCTGGACAATCTCTTTATCATAAACCGCCCCCGTTGGATTATTAGGATTAATCAAGACGATTCCACGAGTTTTCTTAGTAATTTTTGATTCAATATCTTTCAAATCAGGATTCCAGTCAGCCGCTTCATCACATACATAATGCACGGGCGTACCACCTGCAAGCCCAACTGAGGTTGTCCAAAGTGGGTAATCGGGTGAAGGAATTAAAATTTCATCGTTCGGATTCAGTAAGGCAGTCATCACCAAAGCAATCAATTCACTGACACCATTTCCAATAAAAATATCTTCAATATCAATATTTTTCACTCCACGACTTTGATAATATTGCATGACCGCTTTACGAGCCGCAAACAGACCACGAGAATCAGCATATCCTTGTGCATTACGAATGTTCATAATGATGTCATGGATGATCTCATCGGGAGTTTCAAAACCAAATGCCGCTGGATTTCCGATATTCAAAGAAGTAATTTTATAGCCCTCACGTTGTAATTGAAGGGCTTTTTCGTAAACGGGTCCACGAATATCATAACGAAGAGAATCTAATCGAGAGCTTTTTAGAAAGTCCATAATTGATAATAATTTTTTGTTGTTTCAGAAAATCGACAATAAAAAAGAACTTTTGGGAGAAAAATTTTCTGTAAATTACTGAAAAGAATTTTCATATAAAGAAAAAGGAAAAAGAATCGAATGGAAAGTTGTACCTTTTCAAATAATATAACAATTTAATATACTAAAAATACAAATTCATAACCATTCATCAAACATCTTATGGTTAGTTGATTGATAACCTGTTTAAATTAATTCCTATCGATACAAAACGCAAAGTTTAAACGGATTCTCAATAAAAAATGCTTATAAACTCTTTGTTACCAAAGAAGATTCAGAAATTGTAACTTATTCCAGTCTTTTATACCAAAGTGAATATCTTTCATACAGGTAAAACTTACTTAAATGAAAAACCCAACTTTTAGCGAATTATCTGCAGTAGATTGGGTGTTTTTAAATTCTGATTCAAGTTTTTTTATATATTCTGATAGTCATTAATATACGACTTCTGATAATTCTGTGGACTAAAACTCGTAATGGCTTTGAAATGCTTATGAAAACTGCTAAAATTATTAAAACCACTGTCGTAACATATCTGTTTGACATTCAACTTGTTTTCGTGTAATAACTTACAGGCATGACCCACTCGAAGTTCTAAGATAAAATCGGTAAAACTTTTGCCTGTCTTTGATTTAAAATAACGACAAAAAGAACTTGGAGCAAAACCAGTTTCTGATGCAATAGTTTCGAGGGGGATTCTTTCTTTAAAGTTTTTAAAACAATAATCATAAATAAAATTAATGCGTTCTTGTTCTGAAATAGACGATTGATGTTCAAAACCCAATGAAGACAGCGGTATAACTTCCTCTTGATTTCCCAATGAAATGATTACTAAACTTTCCAATAGATAAATTAATCGATAAGTACCTTCTGATGTTTTTATTTTCTCCATCAATTTAGCCACTTTATTTCGAGTATTGCCTTTCAATAATAACCCTCTTCTTGATTTTTCGATAAGATTTTTTATCAAAATATTTTCTGGTAAATCTAAAAATCGCTCTCCCCAAAGTAGTTCTGAAAAATGAATTACGGTTGAATACAATACTTCTTCATTCAAACTTTGCTCATTGTCATAACGCCAAAAATGGGGTAAATTACTTCCTACCAAAACAATATCCTCAGCCTCGAAACGCTTGATGTTATCGCCCATAAATTGTGTTCCCATACCATGATGAATTCTGATTAATTCAATCTCTGGATGATAATGCCATTTGCTGTTGATATTCGACTGTTTGAACTGTCGGAGCGTAAATGACCCATCTACAATTTGGGGGATTTTTAATAATTGAGCTTTCATAAACGCAAATACTTTATTAATGATAAACTATTTATATAAAATACAAATATAATGTAATTGTATGTTAAAAACGCTGAATAATTTGACAAAATTCAACATTTTGTTAGAATAATCTAATATTATTTTGCACTATTCAATTAATGAACTAAAACCGTCCATTTCGTAATGAAAAATATGCTAAATATTTCCCGTACTCCTAACATTCAAATAGGTATTTTTATTATGAAAAAAATACTTACCTTTTTACTTTTTCTGGGTGCTTCTTTCAACATTCATGCTCAGTTTACTGCTAATAATTTGGCGGTTGCTAAAATTACCAATGGCGGAAATGCTATTGCTGATGATGGAGCCGCTACTGCTGCAAATGCCATTCTTCGGCAGATGAGTATTATGCAGTTTAATACAACGACAGCAACCCAAACAGGTACAACGGTGGTAACACTCAATTCGTCAGGGGCGAGTCCAAAATTGACCATTGACCAACGTCGTATTGCTCACGAAGGGCAAATGAATTTGTCTGCCAATGGACAATATTTGGTGTTGGCAGGCTATAATTCAGATGCTGGCGGTTTTGCCACAACGTCACCTAATGGGCGTTTTGCTGAAAAACGCATTGCCAGAATTGATGCTTCGGGAAGTATAGATTTGACCACATCAATCCCGACATCAAGTGCATTCAACAATTTTGCGGTGAGAGGGGCAGTGATGAATGGAAATGCTATTACGGTGAATGGTTCGGGAGCTACATCTGCATCGGGAGTTCAGAGTATTACTTTTGGAGGAAATACTGCAAGTTCTTTTTTAGCCAAAGACTGTCGAGCAATTGGTTTATTTGGGGGTAACGTTTATAGTTATTCCGCTGCAAGCCCTTTCACGATTGAAGGAGGCGGACAAACGACAATTAGCGGTTTAACGACTGATAACACTCAATTCATTTTCTTTGACGTTGATAATGCCGTGAGTTGGGGAACTACGGGATATGATTTGCTGTACGTAGCTCATAGAAATAGTGGAATCAATAAGTATTATTTTGATGCTGGTACTTCGGCTTGGGTAGCAGCAGGTTTGGCAAATTCTTCTGTGCAAAGTTCAACGGGTTTTCAGTCTTTGACGGGTAGAATAGAAGGTGGGAAACCAACGCTTTACGGAACGAAGGTTGTGATTACGAGTAGCGTGTATGTATCGAGTCATTTGGTAAAAGTAGTGGATAATGCGGCAAGAACTGCGGCATTGAGCCTTGGTTCTCCTGCGGTGGAGTTGGCGGCTACGGGCAATACAGAAATGTTGAAAGGAGTTGCTTTTACGCCCTCTAATCCAACGCCAACAATTGCCATTACAGGTTCAACCACACCATTTAGCACTAATCAAGGGGTAGCTTCGGCAACTCAGAATTATTCGGTAAGTGGTTCTAATTTAACGGCAAATATTACACTCACCGCCCCAACAGGTTTTGAAATAAGCACAACTGCCAATAGTGGTTTTGGGAGTAGTTTGACACTAACACAATCAGGCGGAAGTGTCTCATCTACAATTATTTATGTAAGGCTTACGGGGGGGGGCGTTGGCACGCCAAGAGGAAATATTGCTCACACCAGTACAGGAGCAACGGCTCAAAATGTTGCAGTGAGTGGAACGGTAACGGCTAATCCATCAGTAACCATCACAGGTACACCACTTTCTGCCTTTACAACCAATCAAGGAAACCCATCAGCCGTACAGACTTACACGGTAAGTGGTTCAAATCTGACGGCTGACGTTGCTTTAACTGCTCCAACGGGCTTTGAAATTAGTACGAATGGGATAAATTTCGCAGGAACACAAACCCTTACGCAATCAAGCGGTACGGTTGCTTCAACCACGATTTCAGTAAGATTGACTGGAACCACCGTTGGCTCGCCGAGTGGCAATATTACCCATGCCACTACGGGCGTAACAACCCAAAATGTAGCGGTAAGTGGAACGGTAAACACGGTTTTAACGCCAATTATAAGCATTACAGGCACGCCACTTTCAGCATTTAGTACCAATCAAAATACGCCATCAGCTACGCAAAATTATTCAGTAAGTGGAGCAAATCTGACGGCTGATATTGCCTTGACTGCCCCAAGTGGTTTTGAAATAAGTACATCAGCAAGTAGTGGTTTTGGGGGAACTCTAACTTTGACTCAATCAAGTGGAAGTGTCTCATCTACAATTATTTACGTAAGATTGACAGGGGCAAATGTAGGCACTCCAAGTGGAAACATTACACATACGAGCACAGGGGCAACGGCTCAAAATGTGGCAGTTTCTGGAACGGTCATTGCCAATCCAAGTATTACGATTACTGGCACGCCACTTTCAGCTTTTACGACCAATCAAAACATACCATCAGCTACGCAAAATTATTCAGTGAGTGGAGCGAATCTGACAGCTGATATTGCCTTGACTGCCCCAAGTGGTTTTGAAATAAGTACATCAGCAAGTAGTGGTTTTGGGGGAACTCTAACTTTGACTCAATCAAGTGGAAGTGTCTCATCCACAATTATTTACGTAAGATTGGCAGGGGCAAATGTAGGCACTCCAAGTGGAAACATTACACATACAAGCACAGGAGCAACGGCTCAAAATGTAGCAGTTTCTGGAACGGTTACAGGCACTCCAACGATTACAATAACAGGTAATTTGAGTGCTTTTTCAACCGTTCAAGGTACACCTTCAAGCCCAAGAACTTACACCCTTGAAGGAAGCAATTTAACGGCAGATATTTTGCTTACTGCCCCAACAGGTTTTGAAATAAGTTTGGCATCAGGCAGTGGATATAGTGGTAGTTTGACCCTTACACAAACGGCTGGTAATGTGGCAACTACTACGATTTTTGCTCGATTAATAGGAACAAGTGCAGGCTCGCCAAGCGGAAATATTACCCATACAAGCACAGGAGCAACTACGCAAAACGTAGTAGTGTCTGGAACGGTCAATGCCCCTGCTACTGGTTTTTCTAAAAATAATATTACCGTTTTGAGGGTTGGCGATGGTTCAACAGCATTGGGAGCAACGGCAACGAGAGTTGATTTATTAGAAATCTCTTCAACAGGCACGCCAACAGGTTTCAATATCGCTTTACCAAGTACAGGAACGACCCGCTTGGTTTTAGGGGGTGTGAATAATACCTACGAAGGTCAATTAACCCTTTCTTCTGATAATAGATACCTCATGTTGGCAGGATATAACGCTGCTTTGAGTTCTCCTCAAACGGGTACGGGTTCGATGACAACTTCTGAGAAAGTAGTTGCTCGCATTGGTTTTGATAATGTGGTAGATTTGACCACCAGAATACCTGTTTCGGGAACAGGTAGCGGTTTTGCAACCAATAATGTACGAAACGTAGCAAGTGACGATGGCTCTGTGTTATTTGTATCGGGTAGTACAAATCCCCGACAAATAAATTTTGGTACAACCGTTTCAAGTTCCATTGTGGGTTCGGGTTCATGGCGTTCAGTTAATCGTTTTGGAGGAAAAACTTATGGAATCAATTTCCAAGTGCCACAGTTTATCAACACTGCTGTTACGCCCAATGCATCAACTGATTTGCCAAGTGCGGCTGGGGTGAATGTATTGCCCAATTTCACGGGTGGCGGTTCGGCTACGGGCATGGTTTTGTTAGATGCAGACCCCAATGTAAGTTATAATTCGACAGGTTATGATTTGTTATACATCACCGAAATAGGCAATGGTATCAGAAAATGGTATTTCGATACTGCCTCTGGTTTTTGGACTCCTGCGGGTATTGTGAACCCAACTTCGGCAACGGGAGTAACGGGTGGTTTCTATGATTTGACCGTAAAAATTGTCAATGGAAAACCTGAAATTTATGGGATAAAAGGGGCAGCTTCCAACAATAATATCATGAGAATGATAGATAATAGCGGTAGAACTGGCAACTGGGAAACCAGCACTGGACTTGCTGCCACAACGGTTACAACCTTAGCTTCGGCAGGTGCAAATTATATGTTTAGAGGGGTTGCTTTCTCACCCGTTCCTTTGCCTTTGGTAACGGTTACGCCCGCTTCACTTAACTCGTTTTCAACTTTTAGAAATACCCCATCGGCAAACCAAACTTATACGGTTAATGGCATAAATCTTATATCAGATATTACACTCACTGCCCCCACAGGCTACGAGATTAGTTTGAGTGCGAGCAGTGGTTTTGCTAATACTTTGACCTTGCCACAGACCGATGGAAGTGTAGCAACTACCACAATTTTTGTGAGATTGACAGGGGCAACCGTTGGTACATTTAACGGAAATATTACGAATACTACCACCAATGGCGTTACCAGAAACGTTGCACTAACGGGTATAGTGAACGAGATTCCAAGTATTACGATTACGGGAACGCCTTTAAATAATTTCAGTACGGTTGATGGTACGCCATCAGCCACGCAAAGTTATACCGTAAGCGGAGCAGATTTAGTGGCGGATATTACGCTAACCGCACCGATTGGTTTTGAAATTAGCCTAAATGCTGCGTCTGGATTTAGCAATTCGCTTACGCTCACTCGCACGGGTGGCACAGTAACAACTACGACTATTTTTGTTCGTTTGACGGGTGTGGGTGTCGGAACGCCATCGGGTAATCTGACACATACGAGTTCGGTTGCTCCTACACAAAATGTGGCGTTAAATGGAAATGTGATTACCAACGATGGAATTTTGGTTATCGAAACACCTCTTGCAACATTTACCACAACACAAGCAACGCCTTCATTATCAAAGACATACAAAGTAGGTGGCACGAATCTAACGGCAGATATTGTCATAACCACCCCTGCCGAATTTGAAATCAGCCTTTCGGCTTCAAGTGGTTTTAGTAATTCAATTACGCTTCCTCAAAGTGGCGGAAGCGTGGCTTTAACTCCTATTTATGTTAGATTAACAGGGGCAAGCGTTGGCACACCAAGCGGTAACATCATACATACAAGTACAGGTACAAGCACCCAAAACGTAGCCGTGAGCGGTACGGTTTTAATCAGACCTGTTATTACAACTTCAATTACTTCATTAACTGGTTTCGTTACCTCAGAAGGTACTCCGTCGGCAACACAAACTTTCACGGTAAGCGGAACAGATTTAATTGCGAATTTATCATTAACTGCTCCAACTGGTTTTGAAATAAGTATATCGGCAAGCACAGGATTTGCTAATACCTTAACTTTGACTCCAACAGGCGGTGCAGTAGCTTCAACCCTTATTTATGTGAGATTGACAGGGGCAACCATCAGTATGCCCATTGGAAATATTGATTTGACTACCACAGGAGCAATATCTAAACAAGTGGCGGTTGATGGAATAGTTAATCCGAAACCATTGATTACGGTTACGGGGACTTTGACGGCTTTCAGCACTCGTGAACAAACACCTTCGGCAACGCAAACTTATACGGTAAATGGCATCAACTTGGAAGCGGATATTGTATTAACCGCTCCAACGGGTTTTGAGATAAGCACTTCAGCATCAACTGGTTTTGCGAATACTTTAACGCTCACGCAGTCGGGCGGAAATGTTGCTACTACTACGATTTACGTCAGAATCGCCAGCACCGCCATCGCAGGAACACCCAACGGAAACATTACGCATACGAGTTTAGATGCTATTACGAAAAATATTGCTGTGAGTGGTTCAGTGAGTCCTTTCCAAGAAATTATCTTGGCAGGAACGCCTTTAATAGCCTTTACTACTTTTGTAAGCACACCATCGGCTACGCAAAGTTTTACCGTAAGTGGTATTAATTTAACCAACGATATTACCTTAAATGCCCCCACAGGTTTTGAGATTAGCCTTAATCTAAATGGAACATTTAGTAATACTTTAACCTTAACCCAAACGGGCGGTAGTGTAGCTTCTACAAGCATATTTGTAAGATTAACAGGAGCAAGTATTGGCATACCAAGCGGCAATATTGCCCTCACCAGCACAGGAACCGACCTTAAAAACGTGGCAGTTTCGGGAACGGTAAATGCCATTCCAGTCATTACCACTTCAGGAACTTTGACGGCATTTAGTACGACTTTGGGGGTTCTGGGTACTACGCAATCTTATACGGTGAGTGCCACTAATTTATTGGAAAATGTTATCGTAACTGCCCCAGCGGGTTTTGTGATTAGCACTTCGGCTGATGGTGGTTTTGCTAATAGCCTCTCGCTAATGCCTATTAATGGTGCGATAACATCAAGAATCATTTATGTCAGAATCAATGAGGCAGTTATTGGTACGCCTTCGGGAAATATTACTCATACTACCAACGGAGCAACAACGCAAAATGTGGCGGTAAGTGGTTCTGTAACAGGCAATTCAGCGGCAACGGCAACGGTATATTATGTTTCACCAACGGGAGATGATAATAATGATGGAACTTCACCAAGTACGCCATTCAGAAATTTGAGTAAATTTAGCTTCAATTCTTCGCCCCTCACGCCTGGAACGGTGGTGTATTTGATGAATGGTACGCACGGAGCAACAGATTTGGCAGTTGGTAATACGGGCAATGCTTTGGTAGAAATAACAAAATCTGGAACATTTGCCAATCCCATTAAATTTACCAATTACCCAGGGCATACGCCATTGATTCAATTTAATGGTTGGAACGCCATACTCATCAAAGCCTCGCATATTATCATTGATGGATTGAAAGTTAGAGGTGCAAACAGCGTTCTGACACTCGCAGGAGCATTGAATCAAGGAAGAAGTTGTAATAACCCAAATTCACCTTTTGAATCAAAATACAACGGAAACGGTATCAATGTGGACGGAAGATTGAGCGTTTCTGCCGTGAATCCCGTGAACGTAACTATCAAAAACTGTGAAGTTTATGAGTGTGGTGGCGGTGGTATTGCTACACTCGAAGCCGATTATTTGACCATCGAAAACAACATTACCTATAACAATGCGTGGTATTCGGTTTTCGCCAATAGTGGTATTTCTGTTTTCCACGCCTTCAATAGTGACAACAATACTACTGATTACAAAACTATTATCAGAAATAATATTAGTTATGGTAACGAACAGAGAGTGCCTTGGCCCGCAGCCAGTTGTCAGTTTACGGACGGCAACGGTATCATCATTGACGATTTCAGAAACACACAGAGTTCATCAACCATTCGTGGACAGGTTTATTTGGGTAAAACATTGGTAGAAAATAACGTAGTTTTCAACAATGGGGGTCGTGGCGTTCATGCCTACATTGCTGATAATTGTACGTTTATCAATAATACATCTTACAATAACAATGCAACTGCCGCTATTAACGAAGGTGAAATTACGATTGTACAATCAAATAATGCAAGGGTTTTCAATAACGTAATGGTAGCTCGTACTGGCAAGAAACTCAATTCATATTCGGGTTCGGTGGGATTGCAAGAAGGTAATAACTTGATGTACAATAGCGGTACTTTTGGATTTTTCAACAATACCGACATCATGGCTGACCCGCAATTTATTGATGTCGCTAATAATAATTTTAGACTTTCGCCCACGAGTGTAGGAATTGATGCAGGAAATGGTACGCAGGATTTATTTGCTCCCAAAGATATTCTTGGAAACACCAGACCATTCAACGGAAAAGTTGATATAGGAGCGTATGAATTTACGGGAACGATTCCCACCCAAAATAAATTTACTGATGGAAATTTGGTTGCCCTAAGAGTTGGCGATGGTTCAACAACACTTGGCGTTAATTCAACCAATGTAAATGTGATTGAATACAACACATCAGGAACGGCATCGGGATTGAATATTGCTTTGCCGAGTACAGGCACTAATAGCTTTGTACTGAGTGGTTTAACCAATATTCCAGAAGGACAATTAACGCTTTCGGGCGATGGACGATACGTTTCGGCGGTGGGTTATAACACCACCACAGGTGCTTCTAGTACCTCCAATACTGATAAAATCATTGCTCGGATTGATGATAAACTAAATCTGGATTTGAGTACAAAAATGCCAACCTCCAATGCCTTGGGAGGTAGTTTTGTGAGAAATGCAGTAACCGAAAATGGTAGTTCGTTTTTTGTAACTGCCAATGCCACCGCTCGTCAAGTAAATTTGGGAGCAAATACCTCAGCTACTTTTGCGGGCGGGGCAGGTTATTTCTCGATGTTGCGTTTGGGTGGTAGAAGTTATTTCTTAAATTTTCAAGTACCAGGTTTTATCAATGATGCAGGTGTAGCCACGAGTTTTCCGAGTGGTGCAGGTGTAAATGCTTTACCGAATTTTACGGGTGCAAGCGAAGGAACGGTAATGACCCTACTTGATTCAGACCCTGCCGTCAGCTATAATTCAACAGGTTTTGACCTTTTGTATATTGCCGAAAAATCAAGTGGTATCAGAAAATGGTATTTTGATGCTACGAATAATATTTGGGTTCCAGCGGGCATCGTAAACCCAACAGGAACGCCAGCCATTGCAGGAGGTTTTTATTCAGTAGTTGCGAAAATGGTAGCTGGAAAACCAGAATTGTATGCTATCAAAGGCGTAGGAAGTAACAATGCAGTGTTCAAATTGGTGGATAATGTTGCCAGAACCGCAGATTGGCAAACGGGTACTGCCCCAACGGTAACAACCCTTATTCCATCGGGCAGTAATTACACTTTCAGAGGACTCACTTTTGCCCCTGTCAATAAACCTGAAAATCAGCTTACGGCAGCCGTGCAAGGCAATTCGCTCTTGATTTGTTCGGGTTCTGATGCAGTCTTTACGCTCACGGGAACAAGCGGTGCAACCGTAACGTACAACATCAATGGAGGAGCAAATACTACCGCAGTTTTAACAGGCGGAACAGCTACGGTAACTGTTTCGGGAGCAACGACTAATCAAACATTAAATTTAGTTTCAATAACAAATGGAACAATAACTCAATCAATATCAGGCAGTTATCTAATTTCGGTAACGAATTCTTCGGTGGGTGGAACTGTTTCAATAGCTTCGCCTGTGTGTACAGGAACAAATAGTTCAACCTTAACATTGAGTGGTCACACGGGAACAATCATTGGTTGGGAACGCTCGTTGGATAATTTTGCAACGGCAGGAACATATATCAACTTTTTAAGTACGGCTTACACGGTTACTAATTTAACGGCAACTACTTCTTACCGTGCTATTATTCAAAGTGGTAGTTGTGCAACAGTAAGGTCGTCTATTTCAACCGTTATGGTCAATCCATTGCCTACTATTACAGGAACATTAAATCTTGTAGTAGGTGGAACGACTACACTCACGGGTTCAGGCACACCCGCAAGTTCAAATGCTTGGGTTTCAGCAACACCGAGTGTAGCAACGGTTGATAATGCAGGAGTTGTAACTGGTGTAGCGGTAGGAACAAGTGTGATAACTTATACTAATAGTAATGGATGTAGTCAAACGGCGACGGTTACGGTTGGTGTAAATACCGAAACGTCAATTATCAGCATAACATCAGGAGATTGGGAAACACCTTCTACTTGGAATTTAGGTCGTGTTCCTGTAAGTACGGATGTGGTTGTGATTGATAACGCACATACGGTAACCATTGAAGGAACGGGAGTGGGTAAAAGATTAGAATATAGAGGTAACGGTACTCTGAAATTCAATACCACGAGTAGCAAATTAAATATTGGATTTTAGTTCTACTGTTTAAAAAACATTAATTTGTCGGAACACGATTTTAGGATTTGTAAGATTTTCACGATTAATCCTATCAATCTTATCAATCTTTAAATCGTGTTCTGATTGATAACATAATTTAAAGTTTTTCAAACACTACTCACCCAAACCCCTCCTAAGAGTCCAAAACCCTTGGGAGGGGTAGTTAGAGAAAACGGCTATTGAGTCTAACCAAATAAACCAGTTCATTTATGCGAGAAATGTTAAAAACGCTTAATACTTGGTAATAATTTATCTATAAGTATCATTTATAAGATAGAAATTTGTATTATTCATATTTAATCTATTGTTTATTTACATTAAATGAAAACTCCACGTATTGATTCCCATCAACATTTCTGGTATTATGACCCCAATAAGCACGTTTGGATGAACGAGCAGATGGAAATATTGAAAACGGATTATCTGCCAACGGATTTAGAACCACTCCTAAAAAGTTGTGATTTAGACGGTTGCGTAGCCGTGCAAGCCAATCAAGCCGAAGTTGAGAATGACTTTTTATTACAACTTGCCGATAAAAATGATTTCATCAAAGGCATTGTGGGTTGGGTTGATTTGAGGGCTAAAAATCTTTCAGAAAGACTTGAATATTATCAGAAATTTTCTAAAATAAAAGGCTTTCGACACGTCATTCACGATGAGCCTGAATTGAATTTTATGCTTCAACCAGCTTTTATGAAAGGGGTTTCAATGTTGAAAAAATATGGTTATACTTATGACATTTTGATTTTTGCGGCACATTTGCCCAATACCTTAAAATTTGTCAAAAATCTGCCTGACCAGCCTTTTGTCATTGACCATATCGCCAAGCCCAACATCAAAGCGGGTGAAATTGATACTTGGGAAAAGCAGTTGAAAAAAGTAGCTTCTTTTGAAAATGTCTATTGCAAAATATCGGGCATGGTAACGGAAGCTGATTGGTCTTCTTGGAAAAAGGAAGATTTTACCAAATACTTGGATGCAGTCGTGGAAGCCTTCGGAACAAACCGATTGATGTATGGCTCAGATTGGCCCGTGTGTACGTTGGCTGCCAATTATGAAACACAATTTAAACTCGTAAAAGACTATTTTTCAAGTTTTAGTAAAACTGAACAGGAACAGATTTTGGGTGGAAATGCTATCCAATTTTATAAAATCTAACTAAGCCCATAGGGCTGAAACTTTGGTAGAATAAAAGAAAATAGTCAAATCCAAGCCCCATCGGGGCGATATTCTGGTAGAGAATAAGAATAAAACAGTCGGAAGTAAGCCCCATCGGGGCGACATCCTGGTAACAGAAAATGCCGCCCCGATGGGGCTTATGAAACGGAGAAAATGTGTCTCTATCACCAAAATATCGCCTCTATGAGGCTAAAAAAATGAATTAATGAAAGCAATTATTTTAGAAGAGCCAGGTAAATTTCAACAAATAAAAATAGATAAACCACAAAGTCCATTAGCCCACGAGGTAATGTTGAAAATCAGGCAGTTAGGCGTTTGTGGAACAGACTTACACGCCTACAATGGCAAGCAACCATTTTTTTCTTATCCAAGAATTTTAGGGCATGAAATTGCTGCCGAAGTCGTAGAAATTGGGGTTGATGTAAAGCACTTGAAAATTGGTGATTTATGTTCGGTAAATCCTGGTATAAATAGAATTGAAGACCAAGCGGTGCGTCGTGGAAAAACAAATTGTGGCACTTCGCTAAGTTTAATCGGAGTTCATGAAGACGGAGCGATGCAAGAATATATCAACCATCCCGCTGATTTAGTTTTTCCTGCAAATGACCTTTCGCTCGACCAAATTGCCTTAATCGAACCTTTGGCGATTGGTAGCCATGCCGTTGAACGTGCTGATATTAAGCCAGAAGATATTGTTTTAATTATCGGGGCTGGTCCAATTGGTATCGGTACAGTGGCAATGGCATTGCTCAAAGCTGCCAAAGTGATGGTCTTGGATATGAACCAAAATCGTTTGGATTTTATCAGTCAAAAATTCCCATCGGTTGAAACGATACAGTTAAACGATAACGTGGAAGAAACCCTAAAAGAGCGATTGAATGGAGATTTGCCCACGGTGATTTTGGATGCAACGGGTAATAAAGCCTCGATGGAAAAATGTATCGACTACATCGCCCCAAGTGGAACGATTGTCTATATCGGACTTTTTATTGGCGATGTTACTTTCCATGACCCACTTTTTCATCGAAAAGAAGTAACCTTAAAATCTTCACGAAATGCCGTAGCCACTGATTTTGAGAAATTGATTCGTCTTTTAAAAGCGGGATTAGTAAGCATTGACGGCTTGGTTACGCATAGATTGCCTTTTGAAACATTGCACGAAAATTTTACAAAATTATATTTACCCGAAGAAAGAGTGATTAAAGCGGTAATCGAATTCTAAAAATTATGCAACAAATAGCCACCATTGATATTATTATTATTGCCGTTTATCTAATCGGCATTACACTTTTTGGCATCTGGGTTGGGTACAAAAAAAGTACCTCATCAGAACAATACTTTCTTGCCAATAAATCGTTAGGTTGGTTCACAGTTGGAGCTGCCGTTTTTACCTCCAATATTTCCACGATTCACTTGGTAGGTTTGGCGGCTGGTGGAGCGAAAGACGGTATGGTCATTGGTAATTTTGAATGGATGGCGTGTTTTACGTTGATCCTTTTGGCATTACTTTTTGCTCCTTTTTATGTCAATTCAAAAGTGGCAACGCTTCCCGAATTTATGGAACGCCGATACAGTCCCGATGCCCGAACTTTCTTAGCAATTATCGGATTGTTCGGAGCTTTGTTTGTGCATATCGGTATCAGTTTGTTTGCGGCTGCCAAAGTTTTTGAAAGTTTCATGGGTATTCCCATGATTTATACGATTGTCGTATTGTCCTTATTTACAGTGATTTACACTGCATTGGGTGGTTTGAAAGCCGTAGTTATGACCGAAAATGTGCAGGTCGTTTTATTGCTTGGTGGAGCTATTTTATTGACCGTTCTGGGGTTGAAAGCCTTGCCAAGTGTTGGTATAAATACCTTTGCAGATTTCAAAGCCGCTGCCGCCCCAGGACAATTAGAAATGTTACAACCTGTCATTAACAAAGAAGGAAATATCAATCCGTTTTCGTGGCTAACTATTATTTTGGGCTATCCTATTTTGGGAATTTGGTATTGGTGTGCCGACCAAACGCACGTACAAAGAGTATTAGGGGCAAAAACCTTGAAAGATGCTCAAAATGGAGCATTATTCGCAGGATTTTTGAAAATAACGCCCGTATTTTTGATGGTTTTGCCTGGGGTAATTGGTTATATTTTATGGCAAAAAGGAGCAATTCAACTGCCAAATGTAGCAGGAACAAGCAATCCAGATTATAATGCAATGTTGCCCACGATGATAAATCACCTGATTCCAGTTGGCTTGAAAGGATTATTAGCGGCAGGAATGGCAGCGGCTTTGATGAGTTGTATGGCGGCAGCATTGAATAGCTGTGCTACCTTGATTTCTTTGGATATTGTGAAAAGAATAAATCCTCAAACTTCTGATAAAAAAATGGTCAGTATTGGTCGAATTTCTACGGGAGTGATTATGGTTTTAGCGATTTTGTGGAGTACACAAGGCGACCAATTTGGGACAATTTTTGAAGCCATCAACAAAATCCCGATGACCTTTGCCCCAGCCGTTACTACCGTTTTTGTGATGGGAGTTTTGTGGAAAAGAGGTACAAAAGAAGCGGCTATGACCACCTTGTATTTAGGTTCATTGATTGGCGTAGCGTATTTTTTAATTGATATGCCCATGATTGGAAAAATGCTCATAGACGCTCCTGCCGATGATTTTGCGGGAATTGTGAGTGATACCAAACAAGGTCTGGGCATTCCCTTTATGATGGTAGGACCCATTTTGACGGTGGTTTGTGTCTTGATTTACGTAGTAAGAAGTCACCAAACGCCAGCCATGCCTGCCGAAGAAGTAGCCAAAGTGTGTTGGGATCACCCTCTTTCATTTTTACAAGGCAAAATCACAGGGGCATCAGACCCACGTATGGTTACGCTGTATTTGATTGGAACAGTTACGGTTTTATATATCATGATTCAAGTTTTAGCGAAATAATGCAATACAATAAATTAGGAAATACAAATTTAAACGTCTCTCGCATCAGTTTTGGAGCATCTTCTTTGAGTAGCGTTTTTCATGCGGTCGAGGAACACGATGCCATTGCGGCAGTTCATGCGGCATTGGAGGCGGGTATCAATTATATAGATGTTGCCCCTGCGTATGGGGGTACAAAATCAGAAATAGTGTTGGGAAAAGCCCTCAAAGGCATTGACCGAAGTCGTTATGTGCTTTCCACAAAAATTGGAAAATATACCGACCCCAACCAATACGGCAAGGATGAATTGGATTATTCGGAAAAACGAACACGCCAATCATTGAAAGAAAGTGCTGAACGAATTGGCACTGATTATTTCGACATTATCCACATTCATGACATCGAATATCAAAGCCGAATTCATGCCGAATGGGCTTTGACAGAGGGTTTAGAAAGTTTGCATAAACTCAAACAAGAAGGACAAATTGGAGCAGTAAGTTTTGGGATTTACCCGATGGATTTGTGGCATCGCATCTTTAATGATTACGAAATTGATGCTGCTTTGATTCATAATCATTATTGTTTGAATGATACTCGGTTGCTCGAATTATTGCCAAAAGCCCAAGAAAAAGGCATCGGAATTATCAATGCTTCACCTTTTGCCAGTGGATTATTGACCGACCGAGGACCCGCAGATTGGCATCCAGCTAACTCAGAAGAAAGAACCATTTTTGCCAACGCAGCAAAGATTTGTCAAGATTTTGGTATTTCGATTTCACAATTAGCGATGCAGTTTTCAAGCCAAAATCCTGAGATTCCAACCACAATGTTTAGTTCTTCCAATGCAAAATCGGTTTTAAGAAATATCGAATGGAGTGAAGAATCTATCAATTTAGAATTGCTTGAAATGGTGCAAAAGGCTTTGAAATCTCTGATGAATAAACAGTGGGATTATTGACAGATTAACTTATTGTGGAAGCCCCATCGGGGCGATATTTTGGTAAAAAACGAGTATATCCAAATTCAAAAAGCCCTGTAAGGGCGACAGTTTGGATTTAATGCCGCCCCAATGGGGCTTAAAATTGTTCAATCTATTTTACTACCAGAATGCCGCCTCTCTGAGGCTAAAAACGATGAAACAAAAATGAAAAAATTACTAACCCTTATCTGCCTTTTGCCCATTGCTCACATTTTCGGGCAATCAAAACCTATGGCTCAATGGAATTTTGATTCTGTCGAGAAAAATGAGGTCATAAAACCGCTGGAACGTCGCCTAATCCCTTCGCCTGAAATAGACCGTTCCTTTTTTGTTACGGAAGAAAATTCTGCTGCCAAAAGTAAGATACTTGGCTCTTTCCATAAATCAGTGGCGGGCGTTGTGGGCAATTCTTTGCAATTAGACGGTAACACCAGCTATATCGAAACGGAATTTAAAACCCCACTTTCAGGAGATTTTAGCGTTGGGGCTTGGTTGGCTTTGGGAGCATATCCAACACACTGGTGTCCTGTTGCCGACCAAAATATCAACGCTAAAAAAGGCTTTTTCTTGGGCGTTGATGCCTACGGACACGCTGGCGTGAAGGCGTACATAGGAGGACAATTGGTGGAAGTACAATCCGTAAAGAAAATCCCATTACGCCAATGGACGCTGATTCAGGGGGTATTTTCTCCTACCGAAGGATTGACGCTTTTTGTCAATGGCAAATCAGCGGGCAATGCTAAAACATCGGGCGATTTTGAATCAGCTCCCTCAGAGAAATTATTAATTGGCAAAAGCACCATCAAACAAAAACCCGAAGGCACCGTTCGCCAAAACGGAACACAACCCGTTTATATGTTCTTGGATGGCTTGATTGATGAGTTAAAAATCTATGATAATTCCCTGACAACCAACGAAATAACTGATTATTACAACAAAACAAAACCTCAAACTGCTCCGCTTTTGGCAACTCGTTTTTTGCCATTATCAGGAGCAAAATCGGGTAAGTTTGGAGCGATTTATACCACTTTGAAATTCTATGAGGCTTGGGACAAACCTTGGCCCGTGTCTAACCAAGCTGACGTTGTCATCAACTTTGATGACAACGCTCACAAATTCATTTTTTGGCGTGGTACAAGTTACATCCCACATTGGATAACGGAGAATGGCATTTGGTACAACAATGAATTTTTAGAAACATGGGACGTAAACGGTTGCCACGAACCCATGTCCGACAAACGTTGTCAGTATTCCAATGTCAGAATTTTGGAGAGTAACGATGCCCGTGCGGTAGTTCATTGGCGTTATGCTTTAATTGACAACCTAAATATTTTCGCTCGTGTGGACTCACTTTCAGGTTTTGGTGAATGGGCAGATGAAGTTTTTACGATTTATCCCGACGGCGTGGGTGTTCGCAAAGCTACTTTGCACAGTTCGCAACCACAATCTCAACACGAATGGCAAGAAGGCATGGTAGTAATGGGTCCAGGACAACGTCCAGAACAGGTGTTAGAAGCGGGCGGATTGACCTTAGCTAACATGAAAGGCGAAACGCATACGTATGACTGGGGCAAAGGTTTACCCAAAGAAAAAGATAAATATGGTTACGTACAATTGCCCGAAAAAGCCAATATTCACTTGATTAATACCAAATCTCAACTCAAACCATTCGTGGCTATTTCGCCCAAAGCCAATGCGATTTTCAATGTCTATAATGGCGAATTGCGAAGTGATGTGAGTATGTATCCGTGGTGGAACCATTGGCCCGCCGCCCAAAAACCTTCTGATGGTCGTTATGCCATGACTGACGATAACGCTTCTCATTCATCATTGACCAATATCAATTGGGACGCTTATGAAATCACAGAAGACACTCATACGAAAATTATGCTTCACGGTCTGACGAATAAAAAAGCGGAAGATTTACGGAATTTGACCAACTCATGGGCAAGCCCTGCCAAATTGAATTTAGGAAATAATCCAGCTTTCTCAGGCGGAGAGTATGACCCAACCGAAAGAGCCTACCAAATCAAGGCAAATAATCAAGCTAAGTCGTTGAATTTCAGTCTTGAAGCCAATGCTAATTCTCCAATTGAGAATGTTGCCTTTGTCGTGAAAAATTGGGGAAATCGTGAAATTTCGCTGAAAATGGATGGTGTAAATGTAGTGCGTGGTAAAGCATTTCGATACGGATTTAGAGATACCGAAAACGGAACGGATTTAGTGGTTTATGTAGAGAAAAAGAGTGAGAAATTAGTTAAGATTTCAATTTTGAGTAGCCAATAAAACTGTCGCCCCGATGGGGCTTTTCGGTGTGAGATTTTCTCATAATATTTCTACCAAACTGTTGCCCCGATGGGGCTTTTCGGTGTGAGATTTTCTCATAATATTTCTACCGAGCGTTGGTCGCCAAAATATCGCTTCGATGGGGCTTTTAAATTGCATCTTCGTAAAATCATAACAGCCCCATCGGGGCGACACTTTGGTAGAAAAAACAAAGAAATCAAAGTTCCCAAAGCCCCATCGGGGCGACATTTTGGTTGAATAAAACGAATAAAGTCCATTCCAAAAAGCCCCATCGGGGCGACATTTTGGTAGAATAAAACGAATAAAGTCCATTCCAAAAAGCCCCATCGGGGCGACATTTTGGTAGAATAAAACGAATAAAGTCCATTCCAAAAAGCCCCATCGGTCGGGTCGCCGAAACGGGCAACATTTTGGCAATAAACGTTCGGTAGAAAAAACATCATAACAATAATCATTATGGCAAATACATATTCCCAAATTACAATCCATGCAGTTTTTGCGGTGAAAGGCAGAGAAAATATCATTACCAAAGATTGGAGAGATAATCTGCATGAATATATTTCAGGTATCATAACCAACAAAGGGTCTAAATCACTTGCCGTGGGTGGATGGAAAGACCACGTTCATATTTTATTTGGTTTACCCGTAACTATCTCGATATCAGACTTTATGAGTGCTGTGAAAGCCAGTAGTAGTGGCTGGATTAATGAACAAAAATTTGTTAAGGGTAAATTTGAATGGCAAGCGGGCTATGGAGCATTTTCATTCGCCAGAAGCCAAAGGGATATTGTGATAAAATACATCATGAATCAAGAAGAACATCATAAAACAAGGACATTTAAAGAAGAGTATTTGAAAATGCTCAATGATTTTGAAATTGAATATGATGAAAAATATGTGTTTGAATTTTATGAAGAATGATGGCATTTTAACCGAAATTTCGCCCCTATGGGGCTTTTCGGGCTACAATATTTCATTTTTGCTACCAAAATTTCGCCCCTATGGGGCTTTTGAGCTGTAATGTTTCATTTTTACTACCAAAATGTCGCCCCGATGGGGCTTTTGAGCTGTAATGTTTCATTTTTACTACCAAAATTTCGCCCCGATGGGGCTTGGTCTATGTAAATTTCTACTTTACTACTGGAATACAGCCTCGATGGGGCTTTAAAAAATATCAAATGAAAAAGATAACTATTTTCCTACTTTCTTTATGCCTTTCCATCAACGGATTTGCACAAAAATTTACCTCTAAAATCGCCCCGTTAGCTGGCGAAAAATGGTACGGAGCTTACACCGCCAAGGCATATTGTAATACGCCTTTGAAGGATATTACCTTTCTGCCCTACGCAGCCAACGAGAAAAAGAAAGACTTACGCATTGATAACCGAGGCAACCAAGCCGCACCTTTATTGACCTCAAACAAAGGCAGATACGTATGGAGTAATGAGCCTTTTGTGTTTGAGTTTGTGAATGGAAATCTCATTATTTCTTCTGATTTTGAGCAAGTTCAAGTGGTGGCTACTTCTGGCAAAACCCTTCGTGATGCTTATGTGGGAGCGAAAGACAAATATTTTCCTGCTTCGGGCAAAACGCTCAATCCTTTAATGTACAAAATGCCTCAGTACAATACTTGGATAGAATTAGGCACCAATCAAAACCAAAAAGATTTATTGAAATATACTAACGATGTACTGAAAAACGGTTTTCCATCGGGTGTTTTTATGATTGATGATGGCTGGGCAAAGCATTACGGTAACTTTGAATTTGACCCCAGCACTTTCCCAGACCCAAAAGGAATGATGGACACGATTCATGCCAAAGGTTTTAAAGTCATGTTGTGGTTGACTCCGTTTATCAGTCCCGATAGTCGTGAATTTAAGCAAGTGAGCAAATTGAAAGGCTTAGTTTTGGAGAAAAATACCAACAAACCAGCCATCATAAAATGGTGGAATGGGTATAGTGCCTGTATTGATTTTACAAAACCCGAAGCGGTAAATTGGTTGAGAACTAATCTAAAAAACCTACAAACTCGATACGGTATTGATGGCTATAAATTTGATGCAGCCGATTTTGATTTTTACCAAGAATGGACAGAAGGCAAAGCCCCTTATCCAAATAAATCTACCAATACCACTGGACCAATCCAGACCGAATTATTCAACAAATTTGGAGCTGAGTTTGATTTTAATGAGTTCAGAGCGGGTTGGAAAAATGGTAATCAGCCCATTGCACAGCGTTTGCAAGACAAACAATATTCTTGGGAAGACCTCAAATTGCTCGTTCCCGATATGCTTTCGGCGGGTTTGATTGGACAGCCTTATACCTGCCCCGACATGATTGGGGGAGGTTTACTTTCTAATTTTGAAAACATTGATTATGCCAAATTTGACCAAGAACTCATGGTTCGCTCGGCACAAACCCAAGCCATGATGCCTATGATGCAGTTTTCAGTTGCTCCGTGGAGAGTTTTGGACAAAAAGCATTTGGACATTGTGAGAAATGCGGCATTACTTCATGCCAAAATGGGCGAATATATTTATGAATTAGCTCAAAAAACCGCCAAAGAAGGCGAACCCATCGTAAGACATTTGGAATATGCCTTCCCGAATCAAGGTTTTGAATCATGCGACGACCAATTTATGTTGGGTGAAAAGTATTTAGTAACACCCATGATTGAAAAAGGAACAGAACGACAAGTCAGACTCCCAAAAGGTACTTGGATTGATGAATTGGGTAATAAATTTGAAGGCGGAAAAACCATCAAAATTTCAGTTCCGTTGGAAAGATTGCCGTATTTTAAAGCTCCCTAACCCCCATAGAGAAAAAAGAGCCCCATCGGGGCGATACTTTGGTAGAAAGAAGTGAAAATAATTAAGTCAAAAAGCCCCATCGGGGCGACATTATGGTAATGAAAAACATTTTTTATTTATTAATCGGGGGATTTTTTTCACTGGCGTGTAGCAAAGAATCTACGCCTACGGTTACACCTACCCCACCCGTTGTCGTTACGCCCCCAATCGTTGGTAAAACCTACTATGTAGATGCTTCAATTTCAGCATCTGGAAACGGTTTAACCGAAGCTACCGCCTTCAAAACCCTCACCGAAGCCGCTAATGCAACGGCAGCTGGCGATGTGGTTTTAGTAAAAGATGGTACATATGCAGCTTTTCAGGAAACTACTTCTGGCAAAGATAATGGATGGATAACGTGGCGGGCGTTCCCAAATCACAAACCCTTGATTTCGTTTGATGGTTGGCAAGGCATTTATATCAAAGGTTCTTATGTGGAAATTGACGGACTTACTGTTCGTGGAAATAACGCAAAAGTAACTTTGGCAGCTGCTTTGAAACAAGGGAAAGGTTGCGAAAACACAGGAGGAAATTATGAACCAATTTACAACGGAAACGGAATCTATGTTGATAGTAGAAAGACGGATGCCAATAATCCAACGGGTGAGAAGTATCACCACGTAACCATCAGAAACTGCACGGTTTATGAATGTGGCGGACCAGGTATTGGCACTATTCAAGCGGATTACATTGTGGTTGAAAATTGCACTATCTATAACAATTCGTGGTATAGCCTTTTCGGAACGAGTGGCATTTCTTTATATCAGCATATCAATTCAGATGCCAGTCAGGATGTTAAAAATATCATTCATAACAACGTGATTTATGGCAACAGAATGTTTGTGCCGTGGGTGTTTGGTAACTGTAAATTTACCGATGGCAACGGTATTATTATTGATGATTTCAAAACACGCAAAACGGCTCAACTTTCGGAAAATATGCTGGTAAGACCCTGATAGAGAATAACTTAGTGTATGACAACGGCGGTAGAGGAATCCATTGCTTTTTGTCAGATAATATCACGATTGTGAATAATACTTGCTATCAAAATTCAGCTTCTCCTGAGATTGATGAAGGTGAAATAACGGTTTATGGCACAGGCTCAAATCGTAGTGAAAACTGTTCGGTTTACAACAATATTTTGTTTGCCAGAACGGGCGAGAAGGTAAACACAGTTTCAAACGTAACCAATTATATTCATCGTAACAACATTTATTTCAACAGTGAAATTGGTTCTCAACTTTCAACCATTGGCAAGTCAGCCGACCCAATGTTTGTCAATCCAACTACGGGAGATTTTAAGTTAAAAACGGGCAGTCCAGCCATTGATTATGGGGTAAGTTCCTTGTATTTTCCTAAAAAAGATTTATTCGGAAATGCCCGACCCAAAGGAAAAGAAGTTGATTGTGGGGCTTATGAGATTGAATGATTCATTGATTTTGCTGCCATTCCGAAGCAAACCAATACACAAGCCAGAAAAAAACAATAAGCACTTATCGGATTGATGGAAAGTTCAAGAAGATTAAAAGTATTGGCTAAAATCGAAAATAAGGTAGCCAGAAGTAAATAAATTCCTGCTTGCTTATACCCTTTTTTCAGGGCAATAATTCCAAAAATCAAGACACACAGAATACCGATAAGTGGCATTAAAACGAATACTTGGTTGAGATTCAAGAACATACATATTAGAGCAAATCCTAAACTCAAAGCAACAATCCAAAAGGTGGGTTTGGATGAAAAAGTTTCCTTGAAAATCAGAGAATAAATGCCTGCCACGAGCAAAATTATTCCCGTTGAAGAACCAATATTTTTGAAGAAATCGTGCCAATTATCCATGCCCGAAACTCCTGCAAAATAAAGAGCTGAGAAAAAGGCAGTCATGGCTACCGACAAAATAAAAGTACCCCAAAGTAAAACCTGCTTCTGGGGTATTTTTCTTATTAAAAAATAGTAGGTTAGGAAACCCGTTAGGGACAAAAAAGACTCTGAAATTAGATTAGTGATTTGCATGATTATCAAGTAGCTATTTGCCATAAACTAACCCTAATCTTTTCAACGTATTCCGCTTTTTGATGAAATAAATCATAAAGGGCAGGGCAAAAAGAATGGGTAACACAAACAATAAAAGTAATGAAAACTGCCCTTTCAAAAAGAGTTGATACGTCAAGTAAATACCTATAATATTCCAGATGCCCACCACCGTAAAAAACCAATATCCATACGAAATAGCGTGTTTTAAGGGGTTTGAACCCAATGGATGAGCTTTTGATTTCAAATAAAACAACCCCGAGCCTAATAGAAAAATATCAATAAAAATGGCGAAAATAGCGGTTCCAATACCCACTAAACCAATAAATATCAAAGGGTATTCCTGCAAAAATGGCAGAACCAAATAGGCAGAAAGGTTGATGGTTGCTGAGTAAATAAAGCCGATACTTGGCGTTACGCCTTGGATAGAATAAGATGTGGTAAAATACCAAAACTTGCAATATCCTGCCCCCGTACCCACCACCAAATACATCGTGAGGGCAGGGAAAAGAAGCATGAAAATACTCATACTGGGAGAAAACAATTTGGCAAATTCACCATATAAGCTAACAAGGGTAACGATTGGGAAAATCCACAAAAAGATGATTTCAATAAGGGTTTTAAATTTCTTGAACGGCATAATTTTGTTGTTTTAAATAATTGGCAACTGCTTCTTCGGTACGCTGATGATTTCCTGTATGACTCCACCCAGGAGGATAAATTAAATACCCCAATTTGTCTTTCCAATTAGTGGCAGATTTCATTTGATTTCTAAGCCACTTAAAGCCCGAAAACTCTACCTCAATAGGGTTGAAGGTTTCGATATTGGTGGTTAGTCCATATACGGGTGGTTCGTTTTTTTCTTCCCGTTTGAATGTTCCGAAAATAATATCCCAAATAATTAAAACTTGACCGTAATTTTTATCCAAATATTTTACGTTTGTGGCATGATGCACGCTGTGATTACTGGGCGTAGCGAGGATATACTCTAAAAATCCCATGTTCTTGATGAGTTTGGTATGGTTGAAAATTCCCCAAATATTAGTTGCACCAATAATCACCGCAAATTGAAGAATATCAACGCCTAAAATTGGCATAAAATAGAAAAAATTAGAAGCAAATAAATCTAAGAAAGTACCTCTATTAGCAGTTGAAAAATTGAGTTCCTCCGAGCTATGATGCACCTGATGGAACGCCCACAAAAGTCCCATGCGATGCGAAAGGGCGTGTTCGGCAAAATAGAAAAAGTCGTGTAGTAAAAACACGAAAATCCAACCCAAAGCGGTGTATGGCACCTCCCAAATTCGACAATGCGTATATAAATATGTATAAACAGCATAGTGAAAAACGCCACCCACAAAAATCCCAAAAAGCGTATTGAAAGCCGACATACTCAAACTTGTAGCGGCATCTTTGGCGTTGTACTTCATGTTTGAGAAAAAATAATAAATCCTCTCCGCAAAAATTGAAGTTAAGTAAAACGGTAAAATGAAGTGAGTAACTTCTGTGCCATTTCGTACCATCTCAACAAAATGATTCCAAGTGTTTCCGATAAATTCCATATTCGTAATTGTTTTAATTTATGCTCATTCCGAGTTCAATTTTTCATTTTAGCCTTGTAGAGGCGATATTTTGGTAGTCGTAGTGAACAATTACATAACGAGTCTCCAAAGCCCCAGCGGGGCGATATTTTAAAGAGAATGTCGCCCCGCTAGGGCTTTGGAGATAATATTTTTACTATTTTTATTCTACTACCAAAATATCGCCTCTCTGAGGCTTTTGAACCAGCAAGTCAATTATTTGAATTATTCCATAAAACTTAATCCAACACTCATTACATCTTGCAAAAGTGGCTGAAAGCTAAACCAACCAGCCACTGGGAAACCCACTTCAAGGTCTCTGGTTTTTATGGCTACTTCATGGCTAATGGGGTCGGTATCAATAATCATGGATTCTGCCAAAATCTGTGACTGACAACACCTTTCCATCGAAATAAACCACCAAACAGCTTCTTCAACCGAATTTCCAACGGTCAGCAAACCATGATTTTTTAAAATGGCTGCTTTATTATTTCCCAAAGCGGCAGCAATTCTATCACCTTCGGCGGTTTCCATGACTACGCCCGTGTAATCGTCATAAATGGCGTGGTCGTCATAAAAAGCACAGGCATCTTGGGTAAGAGGGTCTAATAATTTATCCATTGCAGACCAAGTTTTGCCATAAATAGAATGAGCGTGAGCAGCAGCAATCACTTCTGGATGTGCATGGTGCAATCTTGAATGAATGGCAAAAGCGGCTTGATTGAGCAGCTTGTGTTTACCCTCAACGATTTTTCCATGGTGGTCCACTCGAATCAAATCCGATACTTTGATTTGGTTAAAAGAAACCCCAAAAGGATTTACCCAAAAGGTATCTAAAAACTCAGGGTCACGGACGGTAATATGTCCTGCCACACCTTCGGAAAAACCAAATTTTCCGAATATTCTAAAAGACGCTGCTAACATCATTTTACGATGTGCCTTTTCCTCTTCAATGCTTGTCCGAACGGGCATTAGCCCTTGTGCGTGGGCTGGATTTTTTACTTTCATATTTTTTATAAAATTGTTGAAAAAGCCTCAGAGAGGCGTAATTTTGGTAGAGATTAATCATGATTCGTATATGAAAGCCCTATCGGGGCGACACTTCTTAGGTTTCCAAAATGTCGCCCCGATGGGGCTTTTTGAGATTATCCTTTCCTTATATTTTCTACCAAAATGTCGCCCCGATGGGGCTTGACTAATTGAACAGCTTCGCCCACAAATTTTTAGGTATTGTTTTTAGGGCAAAAAGAGCTTGCTTACCTAACGAAGCATAGCCCACATTTTCAATAAAATCATCGGTTTTTGGGGAATAAGGGGGCATAATGGTAGAGAAAATCCCCCCATTGCCTTTCACGAAATGCCCCCTCGGATTAGAAAATTCTCTGAAACCTTCTTCACCGTGATGCACGCCCATGCCGCTACCACCCGTACCGCCAAACGCCATCGAAGGCAAAGCCGCTTGCATGGCTAAGGCATTGACCGAAACCCCACCCGACTGTGTATTTTGAGCGATTTTATCAATAAATCGTTGCTCTCGGGCATAAATATACAAGCCCAAAGGCTTTTCGTTTTGATTGATATATTGAATAACATCCTCAATATTTTTATAGGAAATGACAGGAAGAATCGGTCCGAAAATCTCTTCCTGCATCATTTTGAGGTGCATTGGGGGATTAATTACTATATAAAAAGGCATATTTCTATCGCCTTCTTTCAAATCATTTCCTGCTTGAATCACCGTTACGCCTGCCTCAATGGCTTCATCAATCAGCGATTGTAAACGATAAATATGTCGGTCGTTGATGATGCCGCAACAGTGCGCAGCTCCATTGTTTTCTGCAAAGTTGTTTTGATAATGTTTGACCAATTTTTCAACGAAAGTATCAAGTTGTTTTTCGGGAACGAAACAATAGTCGGGTGTAACGCACATTTGCCCACGCTTCACAGCTTTTACGCCCGCAATTTCGGCAACGGCTGAATCAGTAATGGAATCTTCGTGGACGATGACGGGATTTTTACCCCCTAATTCTAAGGTGAGTGGCACTAAATTTTCGGCTGCCAATTTCATAACTTGCTTGGCAACTGTGCCGTTGCCCGTATAAACCAAATGGTCCCATTTCAACGTTGGGAAATACTTTGCCAATTCGATACCGCCTGTAATGACCGCTACTTGATTTTCCTCGAAAGTATCGGCAATCATTTCCTTCAATAATTCACCGCAAGCTGGTACCAAATCGGAGGGTTTGATAATGACCCGATTGCCAGCCCCCAATTGGTCGAGCATAGGACCGATGGCAATATCAAAAGGAAAGTTCCAAGCCACCATATTACCAATGACTCCTTTGGGTTGGTATTGGATATAGGCTTTTGAACTTCCATAAGTGATAGGATTAACCTCTTTGGCAATAGGTTGCATCCATTTTTTTACGTTAGCAATATTGAATTTTGCCCGTTCAAACATTCCCAAAATCTCAATCAAATCGGCTTGTTGCGTAGAGTGACCCCCAAAATCAGCGTTGAGTGCTTCCAACATTTTACTACGGTATTTACGCAACATTGGTTGCACACGCTCCATCAAAGCAATTCTTTCTTGAGCAGAAGGGATTGGATTTTGCAAAAAGGCTTGTTTTTGAACTTCAAAAACTCGGTCGAGTTCTTGAATGGCTGCTTCATCTTCCATTATATCAGAAGCAAAAGCAATTTCAGGCAGCAAATCAGTATCTTTCATTTTATTCTTGATTTAGTGCAAAATTCAAGAATGTTTTATGAAAAATTTGTGATAAATGTCAATAAATGAAATACGTTTCTGAGTAAAAATCATCTATTTCTCCTCCCAATAAGGCGTAGTTCTATCCGCCAGCGTATTTCCAATCTTTTCAAACGTGCTTTTTTTCATATAGTGAATCATTGGTTGGTATTGTTTCAGCAGACCGTTTTGATTGTTGTTGCCCACCAAATTTTTATTCCATTTTTCTGATAACCACGAAGCCTGTCCGTAGGAAATATTTGAGGCATCAGGCACGATGGTGGCATCTCGCCATTCAGGGTGAACCGTCATCCACCTCACCACCAAACTACCGTTGCCCGTGGGTCCTGTGTTTTGCCACGAGACCCCCGTACTGTTCCAGTTATTGGGTCGATTGGCTTCGTTGGCATATACTAAGGTATAAAAACCCTTGCTGTTGAGGTTCATTTCTTCATCCATGATAGAAGTATGGGCAATGCCCGCATCATCAGGTTTGAAAAGGTCGAGCGGAGCATAAAACGTAAAAGAAAGATACCTGATTTGTCCACCGCTCATAATGGAATTACCATTGAAAGTTTTGGGAAACTGGGGCAATTTGCCCGTAATCACAAACACAAAATCATTCTGCAAAGCAAGCCCTCTGGATAGATACGAGATATACGGGACTCTACTGTTTGAACTCATATCGCTGGCAGGGCTACCGCCGTCTTCCCCTTTGGAAGTAACAGATTTCACCAAGGCTCTTCCCTCAGCTTTTTCTTCAGCGGAAGTCTTTCCCACGATTTGATAAATGGAGCCAACCAAGCCATGATAGATGTCCAAATCACGCATCCAGCCAAAATCACTGGTCGTTGAGAATACTTTCGGAGCATTAAAATCCCCTTTTTTAGCAGGAAACCGATTGTTAAATTGTGCTTCTTCCAAGGCTTTATTTTTGGAAAGAATATAGTATTTTTTCCCTGCGGGGGTTTCGTAATAAATTTTGGGTAAGGCAACTCCCCCCAAAGAACCCTTGTCTTTGTCGGGGGCATAATAACGAATCCAAAGCGTGCCATCATCCCATTTGCCTCGTTTGTGTCCTCCTGGAATATCGGCATAGCCCATCGGTCCTTGATATTGAATGGCACTGGCGTATCTGAGATTAGAATTATTCCGATGAAAAGGTTCTTTGTAAGCAGGTTCAAGCTGGATGCCATCGCCCATTTTCATTTCAAAAGTAACTTTATAACTCCGATTAGAGGCTTTTCGGTTGGCATTCAAACGGTACGGATTAGTGTGTCCAGCCAAAGGAGCAATATCAACATCCACGATGGGGACTTCGGCAACCCCAAATTTTTTATCGAAATAATAATATTCAGGATTGAGTGGGGGAGACATTTGAATATCAAAAAAGCGGGCATAAGGAAATTGTCCTTCCAAAATCAATTTATGACCAAAAGGCATAATCACCGATGAAGGCACGATATACGTACAGTGCGGGTCGGCAAAAAGCCCCCGCAAGGCATTGAAATCCAGTTTATATTCTGCCTCCCGTATGAGCCAAATATCGTTGGGTTTGAGGTCTTCGGGTTTTACCAACACAAAAGGGGCATCAATCAGATTCATGCCTTTGGGCAACAAATTGGCAGGGATTTCGGCAGGAGCTTTGCCCTCAAACCAAGCGTTGATGTGTTTTTCTAAACCATCAGAAATGGCTTGTGCTTCGTCGAGAACCACATTTTTATCCGCAAAGTCGGGATAATTATCATATTTGGGCAAAGCCGCATCCGCAATGATTTTGGGAATACAGGCAACTACAGTCACCGTCAAGGCGAGCAGTAACAATAGAGCAATTTTGATTTTCATAGTATGTGTTATTTACCATGAAAACGGAAAAGAGGGTACTGAAATTTGTGATAAATGTCAATAAATTACATATCTACATTTCATAAATTCTTATTTAACCCGTTTTCCTTTTTGTCGTTAATCCATTTTTGTTTTCAACAGTTTTACGCCAATTATCAAGAGCCAAATTAGCCAAAGGGTGCTTCCTAAAAAACCTGCCAAATCCCAAACAGGAAAAGTCGGCATAACGGTGGCAAAAAGTTCGGCTTGGGCAAGCAAATAAATCATGGATGAAATGTAGCCCAACCAAGTTGTCCATTTAGGAAATAATTTGAGTTGAGCAAACGCCGAGGTCATCATAATTGTCCAAGCAATTGTAAAAAGCTGTCCGATGTGTTCGCCTAAAACTACACCTCCGTATTGGTGAACAATTTGAAAAGCAACTTTGCTGGCTTCCTTGGTCATTTCGTTCCCCAAAACGTAATTTTTAGCTAACACGGGTACTACAAACGTCCAACGCATCAAGCCAATCATTTGAGTTAGTAAACCAATTACGCCCAGAGTAGTTGCCCAACGGACAAAGTATAATTTGTTTTCTAACTTTTGCCCAATAAAAATATAGGCTTCCAACAATGGCAAACCCAATATAGCAAACGCCCACCAAGTCCAAATTAAAGAGTTTCCTCCTTCATAAAATTTAGTGAGAATAATACCAGTATCTTTTCTCAAAATATCGGGGTATTCAAATGTTATCGTCAAAATAGTATAGGGAATAAAAACTCCGATTGCTCCCAAAATCAGCAAGTAGCCAATCATTTTATAGTTTTTCATATTATGTTATTTTAAAAATTAGAAGAAAAATGAATAGCTAACGCCTGGTGTTGGGTTGATTTTGAGCGCCTTACCCTCAGAAGCAAGAGCGGCTACACCCAACCGAAAGTTGAATCCTTTGTAAATCATCCAACGAAAACCCAACTCGGCAATGGCAGCATTTTGGTCTTTGTAGTCTCTGGTTAGCCCTCTGGCGTAAGAAAGTGAACCATAAAAAGAAGAAGGATTTTCTTTATTACCGATGGGCAAAAACCAATAGGTTAGCCCAGCTTTAAGGAACTCGGTAGTTACACCCGACTCGAAATTGGTGGGATAATAACCCGCATGAACGGCAATGTGATTGATGCGATACTCAGCACCGATGGAAGGGTTACGAAAAGCATTGATGCTTAATTCGTGCTTTGAAAATCTGCTTTGTGTGAAAGCGTTGCCAGCCGATATTACTAAAAAGGCAACAGTGATGAATTTTTTCATATCGTTTTTTTATTTGTTTAACGATACAAAATTCATCACGCTGAGTAGCAAAATACTGGACAAATGTCCATTAATGAAATTAACGAATATTATTTCTGATTCGGCTCAAATGACGGGGTGTTACTCCCAAAATAGAAGCGAGGTATTGAAGGGGTATCTGTTGAATGAGGGCAGGTTCTTTGAGCATCATTTTTTCGTAGCGTTGTTGCGCCGTTAGCATTATGGCATCTAAACGACTATCATCAATACAGCATATTTGCCACTCCAAAATGCCAATGTAAAAAAGACTAAAAGAAGGAATTGTTCGCTGTAATTCATTTAAAGCCGTTTTTTCGATGAGCCAAACGTTGGTATCCATCACGGCACGAATATTTTCTCGGGAAGGAATTTGCTTGAAAAAACTAACCAATGAAGCCACAAAACTATTTTCACCAACCGAATAAGTTGTTTTTTCGTCGCCCTCCAAATTGATGAAATATTGCAAAAAACCTTTTTCGACAAACCCTAAATGTTTACTGGTTTTTCCTTCTTCTACAAAAAAATCGCCTTTTTTTAAGGTTTTTAAGATGAATTTTTCGGCAATTTGCTGGGCTTCATCTTCAGAAAAGCCTTGCGATAAGAAGTAACTTTTAAGCAAATTCATGGCATTTGATTTTAGGGTAACCTATATTTTCAGATAGTCAGAAATTTAACATCTATTTTTTAAACAATCGCCATTTGACAAACAAATGAGTATTGATGGGTTGATTTCTATAATCATATAATGTTGATATATTTTCAATCGGAACATTTACCATCACCCCTAAGTCAAACTTTTTAACGCTGTAATTTATCTCAAATCTCCCCGTCCAAAGGTTACTTTTTATGTATTTCCATTCTTCCGATGAACTACTGATAGTCACTAATGAATCTGTTGGAACAAATACGCTACTTCCAGAAGCCGAGTAAACATTTCTTTGGAGCGAAGCATGATTGTTTTTTGTGAAACTCAAACCCACATCATAACTCCATCTTGAATTGAGATTATGGTGAAATTTTAAAGTCGTACTGAGTCCTTCAACTTTCAATAATTTTAGATCATCGTTCACCAAAGTAGTATCTATCCGTTTTTGTGACCTATTGATAAGATTACTTCCTGTATAAAACTGTTGGTTTAAGTTGAGTGCCAATATGATAGAATATTTATTTTGGTTTCCAATTTTTCTACTTATCCATAGTTCAGGAATTAGGAATTTTAACTTTTCGTTTGCGTCGTTATTCTTACTCAAATAATTGGAAACTCCTTGAAAGAATGTAGGAGAATTGAATTGTAAGCCCACATTATAATGCTCCCAATTTATCTTTTGTTGAAATATACTTTTCTTTTTCTCTGTGGGATTGAACGGAATTGGTTGTAAAACAGACAACTTTGAAGCCAACGAAGTTCGGAAAATTATGGGTGTATTATTGCGATTAATGGCATAAAGCTGAGGCTTTTTTACATCCACTTTTGTATTATATAAATCAGTTGTTTGCACATTTTGCTTTTGTTCAGAGGGAATAATAATCTCATTGTTTTCAACCTTAAATTTATCCTCTTTCTTTTGCTTTTCCTTTTTAGAAACTGTCTCCTTCTGGGTTTGTGGGCGATAAATATTTTTAGAATATTCCTCTTTTGAAGTCAAAGAGACTATGTTTTGTTTTTCTGTTACAGACTTTTCTTTATCAAATACTTTTCCAATACTTTCATTTTTAGGTAAGTTTTTGGTAAATGCAAGAGGTGATTTTCTTTCCGAAATTACTTTGTTTTCTTTTTCAAATAAGGTGGATTCTGAGGAAGAATACGATTTAGTTTTTGATAAATTATTGTTTACAGAAACTTTTTGTTCAGTATTATTATGCTCGACATTGACATTATCGGTTTTAGCAAATACTTTCTTATGGTCAGTATTGAGTTCTTTTTCTTTAAAAATTAAATCTTTTTCTTCAATAGATTTGCCTCTTTTTTCCTCCGAAATAGTGGGATTACTCGCTGCATTTTCAGTATTTTTTGAATCAATCAGTGATTTTTTCTCTTTCAAAATATCGTTACTTAGCTGTTCCTTCAAACCTATTGCATCTTTTTCAAGAATTGATTGATGATTACTATTATTCTGAACCGATGAATCTGTGAATATAGAAATCTGATTACTATTTTTCCTCTCAGATTCAATCTTAGGCATATTTTTTAATTCAAATTTATCTTTTTGAATGGAGGTAATTTCATTTTTTGATGAAAGCGTTGAAAGTTCATCTGGTTTCAAAAACCACCATAATATTCCAACTGTTAGAAAAATAATACTGGTGGATAAAATTATGACAGTTTTAAGATTGGCAAGCAATACCGATTTTATCCCTATGCTTACATTGGGAGAAGTTGTTGGAGGAGTTACTACTGGACCTAATAAATTATCCATACTCTTCCAAGCATCATCTACTGAGACACTTGGTTTTGGGTAATTATTTTGTAATTCCTTAGTATTATTTAATCTCTTATCGGTCAATTGCTTTAATTTGTGCTTTAAAAATATGTCTTAACCTATTTCTACTTTCATTCAAGTGCCATTTAACAGTTCCTTCTTTCATGTCGAGCAAATCGACTATTTCTTTAATAGAAAATTCTTCAATGTAAAACAGCGTACACACCGCCCGAGTGGTTGCAGGAAGTCTTTCGAGTAACTCAAAAATATCATCCCATTCCTTTTCCTTAAATGGATTATAAGAAATCAAATCGGGTAAAGTGTCGGTATAAACCATTTTCTCCGATTCATCCTTAATCTTCCGTAATTCCGTCAGGGCAGCATTTCTTATGATGGTATAAATCCAATTAAAGAGCGTTCCTTTTTCGGGGTCGAACTGTTCTATATTCTTAAAAACTCTTAACATTCCATTGTTCAATACGCTGATTATGTCTTGTTCATCCTTAAAAAAAGTCTTGCACAACGCAAATAAGGCAGGATAAAATTGGCGATACAATTTCTCCTGACTCAATCGGTTGTGTTTTTTACATCCTTCTATTATATCCTTTGTATCTGTCAAATGTATTAAAAAAATGAGTTTATGTGCTTGTTAAGTGTTAGAAAAATAGGAATTATGCCTTTTGAAAAAGAAAATAAGTTTAGAGGTTTATTGAAGGAGAGAAGTCATATTGAACATTCTATAACTTCTCTCCTTTTCCTAAAAGCAACGTTTTATAAACTCGTTGGCGAAATTACAACTCCGCTCGTATAGGGCCATTTGATGGTAAATTTACCACCGTCTTGAACAATAGTTCCAGTATAGGTTTTATTATTAAACACGATAGTGAAATCTTTGACTCCGCTAAAAAAGTTGAAATATCCCGTTGCCTTTCCACTTCCTGAACTGCACCCAGTTGGAATAGAAATGTTCTTAAAATTGAGGATTATACCATTCAAACCCACCGATGGATAAGTTCTCTCTGGCTCTAAGAAGCTTCCCAGACAATTGTAATTATTTGTGGTTTTTACGAAAAATTCAAGATAAGGAATCGTTGAACTTGTGGTAACAGTATCCCTTCTTACAGCGGTAATATTTAATTGGTCGCCTGCACTAAACGAAATAATTGAAGAGCCTTTCACATCTGGAACGTAAACAGAATCACTTACACTCACAACCGAACTGACTTTCGCACTTCCACTTACTCCACTAACCGTATAACTTCCAGAAGACATAAATCTAACCATAGCCTTATTAGCATCCGATGTAACTATTGCTTTTGAATCTGGGCTTATTGTCCACTCAGTTGTACTATTGTTTGAAGTAAGTGCTGTAAATAAAACGGGCTCACCAATTTTAATGGATTTACTTTTGGATGTAACCAATAATGTTGGCGATTGGGGAGAGGTATTTTTGACTAAATCCTCATTGCAAGCCACCATTGCGACTAAAATAGTTAAAAATAATGCGGACTTTTTTAAAGTTTCCATGACAATCTGTGTTTAAAAGTTAAAAAATAAAATTCGTTTCAACTCTATATACTTGCGGATGTTCACAAAAGGTTGGGTTTTATTAAAAAAATTAATAAATAAAGGAGCGATTTTGATTCTTAAAGTAGGGGTTTTTCTATGAAAGCACAGAAGAGGTAGTTGAAATTTCTAATAACTGTAAATAAATGATTAAGATTTTGAGCCATTAATCTTTATTGCTACAATTCTATACGAAATGTACCTGTTAGTTTCCGCTAAAAAGATTCGACCAAGATGAAATTTACTTACAGACATCTCATTGGAAAGTAAATCTAATGAGATGTCCGTAAAAATATTTTCCGTCATATATTCTTTCAGATTCTTAACCAATGCTTTGCTCTCATTTTTGAAATCTCTTCGTTTTGAATCCGATTTTACACCCGAAAACGCTGTAATAAAATCTATTAAACTCTGTTCTTTTTCTAACTGTGTTGTTAAATTTCCGTGGGAACAAAAAACGTTTTTCAGTTTTTGAATGAGATGTAAATTTAGAGCATCGTTAGTAACCATAAAATCATGCGATTTTTGTCTTTTAGCATCAAATAATTCCCTATTTGCTTCCTCCAACAAGTCGGTTGGCACAAAAATAAAGTCAAACGCTACTTCCTTTTCTTGCAAAATGTACTCCGAATGAATTTCATGAGGTTCTATGATGTAAAGTTGGTTGGGCGGTACAATGATTTTTTCATGGCGGTAATTATTCTCAATGACACCCTTTTTCAAATATCCAATTTGAAATTCATCATGAAAATGTGGAGATTTAATTTTGAATTTCTTATATTCTTTGGCATTTTCGATGTTCCAACTATGTAGTTCCAGACCTTTATTGAATGAAGGTTTAAAAATCTTGCCAACGGCAAATTCTGATGAAATGTTTATCATAATTTTAAGGTTTAAAGGGGTGTTAAAAGGCTTTTGTTCCTATTTTACCATTTGCTGCAAATATTCTAAATAAACTTTTCCTCTGCTTTCAGCAAAAAAATCAAGCAATAACATGAATCCCGCTTGAATAGACAAACCAAGTCCAACGCCCTTGAAAGTGGTCATTGGTTGAAAGTAAAAAAACATAACCATCCCCGCTACAATCAATACAATTTCTACCCAACGATAAATATCAAAGTTTTTCATTACTACTTCCATCCTCGGAATTTCTTCGGTTTGAATTTTGGTATTATCGGTTTGTACAATTTCATTTACTCTTGTAATATCCTTTGGACTTCTCACATAAACCGTGCTTCCCACCACTATTTGAATCAGTGCAACGGCTATTAATGGGTACGCCATTCCACTATAAAAAGGTTGCTTCACTTTCAAAAAAAAGTACGTAGCAACAGCAATGGCTACAATGCCCACTAACACAAATAAAACACTCTCGTATTTCTCGGCATTAAAATATTTCTCTATTGGATTCATTCTATTGATTTTTAAAAGATAAATAAGTCCATATTGCCCCCAGCAAATCAACACTTCCGATAAGTGCTAACATGGGGCTTTGTTTGAAAATAAATACAAACATAACGGTCATTACAAAGAAAAATAATCTTCCAATGACGGTGGCTTTAAAGAAAGCTGTTTGTTCGTTTGAAGAGGATTGAAAATAGTAAATACCCGTTGTGAAAGTGAATAATCCCAACATCTTAATCCATATTTCAGTTGTTTCGGCAAAGCCAAAAATGCCTAAAAGTATGTTTGGGATAAGTATCATTCCTGCCCCCATTAAAAACAAATAGAAGCTATAAATTCGGATTGTAAATGATGTTTTGCTCATAAGTTTATCAAGATTTGGAATGGCATTTTAGCGTGAGTAAATAACGTTATACTTTCATCAATATTCACCGTTTGAAATCCCTTTTGTTTAAAGACTTCATCATTTTTTTGTTTGGTTTTTTGTCTTGGTGTGGCTACTAATATTTGTACACCTTCGCCTCTTTCATGCAATATTTTTTCATAAGCAGAACCTTCTTTTGGTTGAATAACATGAACAAAATTTGTCTCTAATTGATACAATAATTCATCATTATTTTTTGATTTTGAATTTCCAAACAGTTTTTCATAGTGCGGTTTTACTTCATTTATATTTTTGACTAATATCATAAATCCCTCAATATCAACAATTAAGCTATTTTCTGGTAGCTTCTCAAACTCATTTTGGTTTCCTGCACTCCAATACGTGGGAACGCCCATTCTAATGCCTGCCCTCGGGCTTACACCTGGTGGATATTTTGATGTTTCTACAACTGTTTTTAAAGTATGGAGAGTATCGGTATAACCAAAGACGGTTGCCATTGATTTTGCTAAAAACATAGGCAATGGCGGTAGAGTGATAGGTCCTAATTTCACCGCAACATTAGTCTTAGCTTCATCAACTATGGGATAGCCTGCCTGTGCCAATTTTTCTTTCATTTCAGTATATGAAACATCAGCTCTGTCAATGAGCAAATGTTGAATTCCTGCCTGTTTCCACTGGTCTAAATATTCTTGATATAAAGATTGTCCACCCGTTGGTTCAATGATTTCAAACTGCATATTGCCCAACCAACCAAAGCCTAATTTCATAGACCAAGCCTGTTCTTGATTGTCAATTTTAGTGTCAAAAATTGCAGGGTGCTTAAAATCCCAAACTTTCAAAGGACCTAAGTTTAGGCTTTCAACGATGGTTCTGATAGTGTTGTCGGTATTCGACGTTACAACGGCAAACTGGATTATTTTTTGTATCATTTTTTTTACAAATATTTTTATATCTGTAAAAGTATAGTAGTTTTGTAAAACCCACAACATTAGACTATGGTCTATGGTTGTGATTTATTTTTCAATCCTTAAATTTTACCACAAAATGTTAATAAATGAGCTATCAAAGGAGACGGGAGTTACGCCACATACCATACGCTATTACGAAAAATTTGGGTTGATAAAAGGCAAGCGAAAGGCAGATGTAAAGTCAAATAATTATTTTCACTACGATGATGAAGTGGTTTATAAACTCGAATTAATCAGAGATGCAAAAGCGGTGGGTTTTACGTTATCAGAAATCAAGAACTTAATTGATGCTTGGTACAATAAAAAGTTTACAATCGCTAAGAAATTAGCAATTCTTGATGAAAAATTGGTAACGATTGACGAAAGAATAAATCAACTCACAGAAATGAAAAAATTACTGAGTGATTTTAAGAAAGAAGTTGTGGAGAGTGATTGTTGAGTTTTTAAAAGTAAAAAAGAAAAACTTAACTCTTCTTAGCCCGAATCCTACTCAGCGTTTCACGAGTGATGCCTAAATAACTGGCAACGTATTTATTCGGAATATTTTGAACGACTTCTGGGAAATTTTCTATCAAATGATTGTATTTTTCTTCGGCAGTCATGGTTTGAAGTACCAACAGTCGGTCTCCCATTTGGAAGGCAAACTTCATGATAAAAATCCTACTGATTCTTTCCCATTGGTGTGAGGCGTTGTTGAGTTTTTCTAATTCCTCAAAAGAAATATAAAACAATTCGCAGTCGGTGAGGGCTTCGGAGGTTTCAATGCCAGGGATTTGTAATTGAAAACTCTCGAAAGTAGTAATAAAATTTTCGGGAAAGAAAAACCAAGTGGTTACGTCAGTACCATCTTTCATCACATAATTCCTAAGCATACCTTTATTAACGAAATACACATTGTGATTTACTTGCCCTTCCTTGATTAAAGACTCACCTTTCCGTAACGTTTTTTTCTTGAAATGTGCTTCTATATCTTGCTCAACGGAAGCATCAAGATTAGGGATGTTTTTTTGTATGTAATGATAGAGGTCTTTCATAAAAATTTAGATTCAAAAACAAAAAAATATTCTATGAATTATAAGAAAGAATCCGAGAGATAGATTTTGAAGTTTCAATCATGGAGGATATAATTTCCTCTTCTTTCCCGTCTGTACATCTGTATTCAGGTACGAAAACGCTCAATCCTGCAATTACTTTATCATTGTTGAAAATCGGAACAGCGAATCCTTTCAGATGAGATAATGATTTATGAGTTTTTGCCAAACCAACTTCTCGAATATTGCTGAGTGCCTCTTTCAAACCACTCAACGTGGTTGCTTCAATCCATAAGTCATCATTGGGCAGACCATTGGTATGCAAAAATCTTTCTAATTCTTTTTCTGTAAGATAAGCCAATAACAAACGACCACTCGCAGTTTCATACACATTTCTTTCTGAACGAATCTGTACTTGAATATCCTGATTGGAATTAACCACGTGGAGAATAAACCGTTTCTGATTTTGTAGAATACCCAAAATACTGGTTTCATTCAATTTTTCGGTCAATCGTTCCATAGGTTCTCGGGCAGCATTGATTAAATCCTGCTCATACGCCACGGCATTGGTCAAACGATAAGCCGACAAGCCCAATCTATACCCCTTCTTCTTCCCGATGTGTTCTAAATAATCCTTAGAGACAATGGTATTGATAATATTTGCGGCAGTTGCTTGGTTGAGCTGTAATTCATCTGAAATTTCAGTCAGGGAAATGGGTTGTCCTTTTCGTTGGGCAACTAATTCCAATATGTCGAAGGCTTTTAATAAAACTTGTACCATTATTATACTTGATTATTATGAGAGTAAAAGTAATAAAAATTGATTTAAAAATGGATTTGTTTGAGAAAATGTTTTGGTTAATATTAGAATATCAAATAATATACGCATCACAGATTAAAAGCCCCATCGGGGCGACAGTACGGTAATAGAAAATAATGCTATTATCCAAAAGCCCCAGCGGGGCGAAACTTTGGTAAATAAGAAAAAACCTTTATTCTGAGCTTTTAATAGTGATAATTGCTCTACAAACTGTCGCCCCGATGGGGCTTTATTCATTAATTACGAAACGTATTTACTACCAAAATGACAGCCCTCTGGGCTTAAAAACTAAATTTTACATTGATACCGAGCCAGTTTAAAATCTTCAAAAAGGCTATTTTATTTGAAAAATCAAACCAATTTTTCTTGAAAATATTTAATTTTTTAAAAAAAACATACAATCATTTGGCAATAGTAATTTTGTTTTATAATATTGTATTGTAATAGTATTATTCAACAATGATAATGTATAATTTTTAATCAATGAAAAAAACTTTGACATATTTACCAAAAGGTTGCTTACTCATTGCAGCATATCTTTGGTCTTTTTCGGTTTTGGCTCAAAATGTTACGGGTAAAGTAACCGATGAAAATGGACAGGGCATTCCAGGCACAAGTATTCTTGAAAAGGGTACGAGAACGGGTGTTACAGCATCTGCTGATGGGACTTTCAGTCTGAAAGTTAGCTCAAGCAAGGCAGTACTAATACTTACTTCGGTGGGTTATAAATCCAAAGAAGTAGAAGTAAACAACAGGACAGTTGTTAATGTGGTATTAGATTCTGATGCCTCACAACTTTCGGAGGTTGTAGTTGTGGGTTACGGTACTCAGAAAAAGAAAGATTTAACGGGGGCAGTTGCATCAGTAAATCTAAAACAGTTTGAAGACTCGCCTAACACCAATATTTTTCAATCCTTACAAGGTTCTGTGGCTGGTGTAACTGTTGGTCAAACAGCCACTGCGGGAACAGACCCAACCTTAACGGTGCGTGGAAGAAGTACTCTTGGAGGGAATCAAAGTGTTTTAATTATTCTTGACGGATCTATTTATCGAGGTAATTTCACTGACTTGAACCCTGCGGATATTCAATCTGTGGATGTTCTTAAAGATCCAAGTAGTAAGGCTATCTATGGAGCTCAGGCAGCTAATGGTATCATAATGGTAACTTCTAAAAAAGGAAAGAGTAATCAAAAAACGGAAGTGAGTTACTCTACTTTTTATTCTATGCAATCGCCCATACAAAACAGAAGAACGCTAAATAGAGCAGAGTTTATTGAGAATGCAAGAAATGAAGCCTACACAAAAGGTTTTTTGCCCCCAGGATTTACTACTCCAAATCCAGATTTTAACTATTTACGTGATTCAGGGATTGCGGCTAATGCGGATCTTACGAACTCAATCAACAATGGAACAGATTTTAATTGGTTTGCAGCAGGACAAAATGCCAACCCTTATATAGTAGATCATCAATTAAGTGTTAAAGGAGGAAGCGAAAAAACAACGTACTTCTTATCGGCAGGATACACTGATCAATTAGGTTGGATTTTAAATGATAATTATACCCGTAATTCTGTTCGTCTTAATATTGATACTCAAGTTAATGATTGGTTAAAGGTTGGTGTGAATACTTTTGGTGCTTTCTCCGACCGTTCAGGAGTAAGTCCTAACTTAGAGACTTTTGTATTAATGAATCCACTTTTTACTCCAACAAAAGCGGATGGTAGTTTTATAATAAATCCTACGGGAGGGTCATTGGTGAATCCGTTTTTACAAGTCCAAGCAGATGATTTAAACAAGCAAAATAATATTGGAGCTCAGGCCTACATATCTATTGATATACCTTGGGTAAAAGGATTAAACTACAGGCTTAATTACAATAATAATCTTCGTTGGAATAACTTTTTTAATTCCAATAAATTCGGAGCTAACGGAGCTGGATCAGCAACTAAAACAAATAACAGTACCTATGATACTGCTTATGACCATATCTTGAGTTACGATACATTCTTGGATAAAAGTCATTTTCATAATTTGAAGGCTACATTAGTCTATGGAAGAAATAGAATTGAGAACGAAACGACTACGGCGAGTGCTACTCAATTTACAAATTTAACATTAGGATATAATAATATTGGAGCAGGAACTATTCCTTTGGTTTCATCGGGTGGATACAATGAAGCTTTCGTTTCTACTACTGCAAGGGTCATTTATGATTTTAAGGGTAAATATTTGTTCAATGCCAGTATTCGTAGAGACGGACATTCTGCTTTTTCTCCAAACAATAAAATCGGTTATTTCCCTGCCGTTTCTGCTGGTTGGGTAATTTCAGAAGAAAGTTTTTTAGCAAATAATCCTAAAATTAACTTACTAAAAATTAGAGGAAGTTACGGTTTAAATGGAAATACTTCTACACGATATTCAGCTCAGCAAATATATGTTTCAAATGTTGCCAATCAATACGTCTTTGGGGATGGCGGAACTCCAGTAAATAGTTTTGCCCTTAGTACACTAATCAGTCCTGATTTGACGTGGGAAAAGACTGCTGGGGCTAACATAGGTTTGGATTTTGGATTTTTGAATAATCGTATTGAGGGATCTATTGATTATTACAATTCCACCACAAAAGATTTGATATACGATAGAGCTTTGAGTGCTACAACGGGAGTTAATTCAATTCGATTGAACATTGGTGAGATATTGAATACAGGTTTAGAGTTCAATGTAAATTTTATTCCTGTACGCACACAAAATTTAACTTGGAACTTTGGTGTCAACTTTTCTACCAACAATAACAAAATTGTTAGATTAACAGGAGAAGACAATAACGGTGATGGTAGAGAAGACGATTTGATTCAAAATAATTTCTTTATAGGAAAATCAATCGGAGCTATTTACACTTATGAGCAAATTGGGCTTCATCAGTTAGGAGATGCCCTACCAGCAGGATATACGCCAGGTAGTTACAAGTTTAAGGATCAGAATGGAGATAATATTATTGATGAAAAGGATAGGGTTTTTATTGGAAGAAGAGAAGCTAACTATCAGTTTGGTATAACTAATAATATTACCTACAAAAACTTTTCTCTTAGAATGTTCATTAATTCTGTACAAGGCGGATTGGGTGAAAATGATCCATGGGGAGGAACCGCTTTTTATGGTAACACTAACTATGTTGCAAGTAACCGTTTTAATGATATTGATTACTGGACTCCAAGCAACCCAAATGCAGAGTATGCTAAAGCAGGTATAGTAACGAATGGAAATGTTAATTTTACACCATTCAGAGACAGAAGCTTTGTGAGATTGCAAGACGTTTCATTAGCCTATACTTTTAATAAAGGTTTAATTAAAAAAGTGGGTTTGAGTAATGTCAAATTATATGTTAGTGGTAAAAACCTTGCTACTTGGACTGCTTGGAAAGGTTGGGACCCAGAAACTGGAGCAGGTTTAGGCATTTCTCAAATTGGCTTGCCAGTTATGAAGAGTTTTAATGTAGGTTTAGATCTTGTTTTTTAATTTTTAAATTGATATTTCATGAAATCATTATATAACAAATTTTTTGTTGCATTATGTTTATCTATTGCAACAACATCTTGTGATGAGCAAGAATTTTTAAAGGAAGTACCTGTCGATCGTTATACTGCCGAAAATGTATTTAGTTCACCCGCAGGTATTGAAGGGGTAATGACGGATCTTTATATAAAAGAAAGAGCCTTGTATTATGGAGGTGGTGATATAAGTTATACCCTACTTTTTGGAACAGATGCTTTTTTTAACGCAAGGGCAGATGGTAGTAGAGAAAAAGTGGGAGTATTAGCAAATTCTTTTTCTCCTTCTACTTATCCCTCAGAGTTTTTTTATCAGGAAAACTTTAAAATTGTAGCAACAGCCAATTTAATTATTGATAATGCTGAAAAATCAACTTTAAGTGAAGCAGCCAAGAAAGTAGTTTTTGCAGAGGCTAAATTTTTTAGAGCAAAGGCGTATCGTGATATGGTCTATCTTTATGGTGGCGTTCCTTTGATAACTAAATTCTCTTCAACACCCCGTTTCGATTTAGTTCGTGCTAAAAAAGAAGACGTTTTGAAACAAATGGAACTTGATTTTAAAGAAGCGGCAGAAGGACTTCCTTCTATAGCAAGTGTTAGGGATGGAAGGGTTTCTAATATTGTAGCCAGTTTTTATCTGGGAGAAACACTTATTGCTCTCAATCGTCCTACGGAAGCTGTAACCGAGATATTAAAAGTAACAACAGATCCGAACGTAAGATTAATGACCGCTCGCTTTGGGACACGTTCTACAGTTGCTGGTAAAGATGTGTTTTGGGATTTATGGCAAAGAGGTAACCAGAATAGAGCTTCTGGAAATAGAGAAGCACTATGGGTATGCCAATTTGAAACTGATGTTCCAGGCGGAATACTTAAATCAACTACCAGAGATGGAAATGTATTAGAGCGTTTTCATGTTCCTGCTGTTTGGTCTCTTACTGACCCTACGGGTAGAGCTGGATTCCTTGGAAGGAGAACTGGTGATAATGTAGGTGGTGCTGGAGTTTCCTTTTTACAGCCCAATGCTTATACTGTTAACTCTGCTGATATGCCAGGCGGTGGTATTTGGCCAACCGGATATGTTGGGGATATCCGTTGTAATAATAATAATTTAATCAAAGATGCTGTTTATGATAATCCTGCATCAACATTTTTCGGTAGAAGTGTAGTTGCCAATAGACCTGGTAATTTAGGAGCAACGGCTGCTGCTGGTTTTTGGAGGTTTTATCCTTGGTTTGTTAAAGTAACAACCCCAAATGATCATCCTTCTCAATTGGTTGATGCTGCAAACCCTTTGTTGTTAAGTGGGAATGCAGGTGCCACCTATCATGACAATTATTACTTGCGTTTGCCAGAGGCTTATTTATTGTTGGCTGAAGCCTATTTGGCTGCTGGGAATCAAAGTGCTGCGGCTACTGCAATTAATGTAGTTCGTGCGAGAGCAGGGGCAACCCCAGTTGTTGCTGGCAATGTAACAATTGATTATATTCTTGATGAAAGAACCAGAGAAATCAATATAGAAGAACAACGTGCCATTACTTTGCGTCGTGTCGGAAGATTCGGACCTCGTGTCGTTTTGTATAATAGACTGTCGGGACCTGGATACGACCCTAAATTTGATTTGTTTCCTATTCCTCTAAAAGAGATTGAGGCTAATACAGGTGCAAAATTGGAGCAAAACCCTGGGTATTGATTGTTGATTGGATAATTTTTATTTCAAAGGGTCAGTAAGACTTTGCTGACCCTTTTTTATTCCTTAAAACCTTCATTATGAATAAGTTATTAAAAAATACAATTAGTTTTTTAGCAATATTTCTACTATTTATCTGTACCTTAAAAGCACAATTCATTGATAAATCTGATGACCGAGTAAAAACTCCATTTTCTATTTCCTACAAAAAAATTGGGACAATCGTCCCCCGTACTACCAAAGAAATTGAATCTTCCAGAATAACCGTTGGTTGCGAAACCTTAGACCGTGATTTTACGGATTTTGATGCTTATAAAAACTATTTACCAGCATTAGGCGTAAAGAAAATAAGGCTACAAGCGGGCTGGGCAAAATGTGAAAAAGTGAAGGGAGTTTATGATTGGAAATGGTTGGATGAAATAATTGATTTTGCCGTAGCCAACAAAATAGAACCGTGGGTGGAAGCCTCTTACGGAAATCCAATTTATGAAGGCGGTGGTGCAAAAGGATTATTAAACAGTATGCCTACTTCTGAAATTGGTTTTGCCGCTTGGGACAGATGGGTAGAAGCCTTAACGAACCGTTATAAAAACCGAGTGAAGGAATGGGAAATTTGGAACGAACCCGACCATCCTTTACAGAAGAATGAACCCGAAACTACGGCATTACTGAACATCAGAACCGCTGAAATCATCAAGAAGGTTCAACCAGAGGCAAAAATTGCAGGGTTGGCGTTTGCTTCGCATTCTGACACAAAATATTTAGAACGTTTTTTAAAAGTATTGTCAGAAAAGGGAAAATTAGACCTTTTTCATTGGATTTCGTATCACAGTTATGACTACCGTCCAGAGGATTCATACAAAGGAGTAGAAGCCTTGAAAACGACTCTTGAAAAGTATTCAAAAACTATATTATTGAGACAAGGAGAAAACGGTGCTCCTTCGCATTACATACCAAATTATGCCTTAGACAAATACTATTGGACGGAATATTCACAAGCAAAATACGATTTGAGAAGGCTTTTGGGTGATTTAGGCAGAGATATTGAAACCTCAGTATTCACAATAATTGACATTGCGTATGCGGGTAATCCGCCCGTTTTGAACGCCAAAGGTTTAATACAGTCAGATTTCACAAAGGCTGTCATTCGTCCGAAAGTGGCGTATTATGCCATCCAGAATTTGGCTTCCATTTTTGATAATTCACTTAAACTAATACCTAACTTCCCTTATAAATTGGGCAAGTCTGACTCATTATCAGTCTTCGCCTATCAAAATCTAAGCACTAAAAAATCTTTAATTACCATTTGGAAAGACAGCAAAACGCCCAATAATAGTTTTGAAACATCACCGATAGACATAACGATTGAAAACGTAAATTTTGACTATCCAGTTTATGTAGATTTATTGACGGGTAATGTTTACGAAATTCCGAAAAATGACTGGAAAAAAGAGAATAATCAGTACGTTTTCAAGCAAATTCCAGTGTATGATTCACCCATTTTGATTGTGGATAAATCTATTTTAAAACTCAAATAATGAAAAAAATCTTTTGTATAATTCTCATTTTAAGTAATTTATCGGCTTTTGCCCAACAAAAATCCATCGCCACCGAAGCCGTTGCGGAATTGGCAATGGAAAGAGGTTTGAAAGAAGTGGATTTGGCAATTTATGGCGGAACGCTTTTTATGCAAGGCATGAGTGAATTATCGGTGCTACAAAAAGACCCTAAAACCCTCAACCGCACCATCGAAATCTTCGAGAAATTCAAAACCAAAGAAATTAAAGGACGTGGTAGTTTCATCAGCTACGAAGCGGGTGGAACGGGTGTGGCGTATCTCAATTACTTAAATAAAACCCCACAATTAAGCTCTCACGTTTTTGAATATGCCGATAAAATGTTCAAAAACCAAAAACGTACTTCCGAAGGACTCATGACTGCCCCTTGGCTAAAAGTAGATAGTCTCGACCAGTTTATGATTGATTGTGCTTTTGCCGTTACGCCTTATATGCTGTACTCAGGATTGAGTATGAAAAAGCCCGAATATGTTGATTTTGCGGTTTTTCAGACCTTAGAAATGTTCAAAATCTTGAAAGACCCCAACGGTTTGATTCATCAAGGCAGGGGGTTTGTGAAATTGGGGAGTATTTCGGAAGATAATTGGAGTCGTGGAAATGGTTGGGAGGCGTTTGCTTTGGCATTTTTAGTAAGAGATTTACCTGATAATCATCCGAGAAAAAAAGAGGTAAACGAATTAGCAAAAAGTTTCTTTACAGCTATCCTAAAATACCAAAACCAAGAAGGAATGTGGAATCAAGAAATGACCGAACATACTTCTTTTGTAGAAACCTCGGGCAGTGGATTGATGCTTTTTGGCTTGGGAATTTGCCTTGAAAAAGGAATTTTAGACAAAACTTATTTACCCCAATTTGTCAAAGGATTAAGCGGTTACACTTCATACATTACGCCCGATGGTTCAATTAGTAATGTTACCGTAGGGTGCCTTTGTCCAGGAAAAGGGACGAAAAAAGACTACATCAAACACTCTTGGAAACTCAACGATATTCATGCTTTTGGTCCTGCACTCTTAGCATTTACGCAAGCCGCTAAATTGGGTATTAAAGAAGTACCAATTGCCAAAAGTATGGGCTGTTATGTTACCGATTTTCAGAAACCGATGAAACCCCAAGCCTTCGTGCGGTATATGCCCGAAGCCAACGAAAATATCTGTTGGGAAAACGACCGTGTGGCTTTCAGAGTCTATGGTCCACCCGTAAAAAATCGGGTAAGTAGTGGTATTGATATTTGGACGAAATCAGTTGATTATCCCATTATTTCGAAATGGTACGACCAAAATAATCAAGGCAAATCTTACCACGAAAATCACGGCGAAGGATTGGATTTTTATCATGTAGCGTATGGAAGAGGTTTGGGCGGAACGGCTATTTGGCGAAATGGAAAACCTTATATATCAGCACCTTATTCAACCCAAAAAATCATAAAAAATACCGAAGAAGAAGTAGCATTTGAACTCAATTTTGATGCTTGGGATGCCGATGGCGTGAAAGTAAGCGAGAAAAAAATAATCAGCTTAAAAATGGGAACGAATTTTTGTAAAGTAATCAGCACTTTCACCACAGATTCAAAAGAACCTTTAACCGTAGCTTTGGGAATTTCATACACTGATAAACCAGAAGTTGTAAAAGATGCAAATAAAGGAATACTAACCCTTTGGGAATCATTTGAGCCTAAAAATGATGAATTAGGTACAACAGTAGTGGTAAACCCAAAGCGGATTAAAGAATTTTCTGAATTTGAAAAAGAAAAATATGTATTGTTAATTGCCAAATCGGGAAAGCCAATTACGTATTACGTGGGTACAGGTTGGAGCAAAGCACCTCAGTTTAAGACCAAACAAGATTGGTTGGAGTATGTGAATTCGGAGATTTTAAAAATGAAATTTTAAGCCACATAAGGGTGACATTTTGGTAGCAGAAATAAAACATCGTTGTAGTTCAAAAAGCCCCATTGGGGCGACATTTTGGTAGAGACAAATCATAGTCGCAGTCCAAAAAGCCCCATCGGGGGCGACATTTTGGTAACAATAAACTGTCGCCCCGATGGGGCTTGGGAACGGGGAAAATCCCAATACTACTACTACCAAATTGTCGCCCCGATGGGGCTTGAGAACGGGGAAAATCCTAATATTACTACCAAATTGTCGCCCCGATGGGGCTTGAGAACGGGGAAAATCCTAATATTACTACCAAACTGTTGCCCTGACGGGGCTTGAGAACGGGGAAAATCCTAATATTACTACCAAACTGTCGCCCCGATGGGGCTTGAGAACGGGGAAAATCTCAATACTACTACCAAACTGTCGCCCCGATGGGGCTTGAGAACGGGGAAAATCCTAATATTACTACCAAACTGTTGCCCCGACGGGGCTTGAGAACGGGGAAAATCCTAATATTACTACCAAACTGTTGCCCCGACGGGGCTTGGGAATGGGAAAATCCCAATACTACTACCAAATTGTTGCCCCGATGGGGCTTGGGAATGGGGAAAATCCTAATACTACTACCAAACTGTTGCCCCGCTGGGGCTTATGAAATGAAATATTTTTTAATTCATATAATCATTTTTTTATTTGGGCTAAATCTCTGTTTCGCCCAAAAAATCGACACATCCGCCAATCGAGTAAAGACAGATTTTAAGATTGATTTCAAAAGAATAGGCACGCTGAAACCCAAAAGTACCAACGAAATTGAAACCTCAAATTGGATTATTGGTTGCGAAACCCTCGACCGTGATTTGACAGATTATGAGCAATACAAAACCTACCTCGTACCCCTCGGCATCAAGCGTTTGCGTATGCAAGCGGGTTGGGCAAAAACTGAGAAAGTAAAGGGAGTCTATGATTGGAATTGGTTAGATAAAATCATTAACGATGCCCATTCGAGAGGTTTAGAGCCGTGGTTGGAAGCTGGCTATGGAAATCCAATTTATGAAGGCGGCGGTGGCATTAATCTCAGTGCGGGTGTTCCAAGTTCTGCCGAAGCCTTGAAGGCATGGGATAAATGGGTGGCGGCTTTGGCAACTCGTTACAAAGACAAAGTGAAGGATTGGGAAGTGTGGAACGAACCTAATTTTGGTGATAACGAAATCAATACGCCCGAAAAAGTAGCGGAATTAAATATCAGAACGGCTGAAATTATTAAGAAAATTCAGCCAAACGCCAAAATTTCGGGATTGGCGATGGGGCATATTGATTTGAAATATGCCGATAAATTCTTTAAAGTAATTCATCAAAAAGGTAAAATGAATCTTTTTGATAACATGACTTACCACGATTACGTATATAATCCCGATGCCAATTATGACCGTGTGGCAGATTTGAGACGGATTTTAGATAAATATTCAACAACTGTAAAATTAAGACAAGGAGAAAATGGTAGTCCGTCTTTTGGTGGGGCAAATCGTGGAGCAATTGGAGATTATGATTGGTCGGAACTCTCACAAGCCAAATGGAATATCCGCAGAATGTTGGGTGATTTGGGGCATGATATGGAGAGCAGTATTTTGGGAATTATCGAAATGAATTATGGAAAAACCAGTGGACCTATTACCCGCATGAACGTAAAAGGAATCATTGAATCTGATTCTTCAAAACGTGCCATTCGACCCAAGATGGCGTACTATGCGATGCAAAATGTAGCTTCGGTTTTTGATGATAACTTACAAAGAATCAAGCATTTAGAAGACACTCACAATACGAACATAAAGATTAGTAACAATGAAATAAGGTACAATAAAGGCACGGATAGAAGTTTGGCAGTGTATGGTTATGAACATAAAAATACCAAGAAACAGCTCTTCACGATTTGGAACGATGAGTACATTCCGACCAATACCAACATAGCTAAAAACTTAAACTTTACCATTCTGAATGCCAATTTTGACCAGCCCGTTTATGTGGATATGCTCACGGGGGCAATTTATGAAATCCCTGAAAATCAGATAGATAAAAAAGAAAATAAGATTACTTTTAAAAATTTTCCAGTGTATGATTCGCCCATTTTGATTTCTGACAAAACCATCTTAAAATACTGAAAATGAATAAATTACAAACATTAGATTACATTGCCATCGCCATTTACATGGTTATGATGTCGGGTATTGGTATTTTCTTGGGAAAATTCGTGCAAAATATCAACGACTATTTCAAAGGTGGCAATGGCGTTTCGTGGGTGATGGGTGGCATCAGTAATTTTATGACGAAGTTCAGCACCGTAATTTTTGTGGCTTATGCAGGTATTGCCTATTCTGATGGATTGATAGCCATTACCGTTATTTGGAGTACCGTTTTCCCTTCATTAATTGCCATTGGATTATTCGCCAAACGTTGGAAAAGAGCAGGAATTATTAGCCCCGTTGAATTTTTAGAAACCCGCTACAATGCTCCCATCCGACAAATATTTTCATGGTCAGGGGTAGTTTTCAAGTTGCTTGACGATATGATTAAACTCTACGCCATCGGGCTTTTTATTACCGCCGCTTCGGGTATTTCGTTTGAGACTGCTGTCATTGGTTGTGGCATTGTCGTAACGCTTTATACGGTTATTGGAGGTTTTTGGGCGGTGGTCGTTACCGATGTCGTTCAGTTTGTGATACTCTTTTTTGCCACCTTAATTTTAGTTCCCTTAGCGTATAATGCCGCTGGTGGTATCGAAAATATGAAGGCGGTCATTCCAGCAAATATGACTTGGTTTAATGGTAAAAAAGGAATGCCTTTGTGGTTAATTACCTATTATATTTTATTGATTATCAGATACTTAGGTAACTGGACTTTTATACAACGCTTCTATTCCGCCAAAACCGAAACAGACGGACAAAAATTAGCGGGCTTATCGGCAGTTTTCTTTTTCTTGTTTCCCATAATTTTCTTATTTCCACCTGTTGCGGCACGAGTTATTTTACCCGATTTAGCCAATCCCGAAATGGCGTATGTGGCTCTGTGCGTAAAATTATTGCCCGCAGGTATCATGGGCTTGATGATGGCAGCCATGTTTGCCGCCACCATGTCGGTATTGAGTGCCGAATACAACGTAACCGCCAGCGTACTAACCCGTGATATTTACCAACGAGTTTTCAGACCCAACGCATCAGGCAAAGAATCGCTTTTGGTGGGTAGATTGATGACCCTTTTAGTAGGTACAATCGTAACCATCGGAGCATTGTTTGTAGCAGGTTTTGGTGGAGCTTTTGAGGCAAATAAACTCTTAGCGGGCATTTTTGCCGTGCCGATGATTGTACCCGTTGTCGTGGGTATCTTGATGGCAAAACCTCAGCCTTGGGGAGCGTTAGTAACCCTTTTTGGAGGCGTTTTATTGGGATTTTTGTTAAACTTCTATTTCGTGGAAAACGATTATTTTAATCTGGTTGGAGATGGTTTAATTAAAGAGCTACGTTGGGCAGTTGCCACATTGATAGAGATTGTTTTTTGCTTTGCCATATTTATTATTTCGGGCTATTTTCCTTCAAAGGATATGGCTTATAATCAACGAGTTAGTGCCTTTTTTCATAAATTGACCATTCCTTTTGTAGCCGCCAAAGATAGCTCAAATGATAATGCTTTTGCCGATGCTATTAAACTCATGTACGGCATTGCTTTTGCTCTCACGGGTTCAATGTTTGTGATAATGGGCTTTCCTTCACGTAGCCTTTTAAGCGGACAATTAGCCGTGGGAGCAGGTTTCTTGTGCCTTGGTGTAGCAGCATTTTTATATTTTAGAAAAGCCAAAAAACCTTATAGAAGCGATATTTTGGTAGAAAAAGAAAAGTAAACGTCTGCCCAAAAGCCCCATCCATCGGGGCTACATTTTGGTAGAAACAAAAGAATAAATGCTCTCAAAAGCCCCATCGGGGCAACATTTTGGTAGAAATAAAAGAATAAACGCTCTCAAAAAGCCCCATCGGGGCAACATTTTGGTAGAAATAAAAGAATAAACGCTCTCAAAAAGCCCCATCGGGGCAACATTTTGGTAGAAAAAGAAAAGTACACATCTGCCCAAAAGCTCCATCGGAGCGATATTTTGGTAGAAAAAGAAAAGTACACATCTGCCCAAAAGCCCCATCGGAGCGACATTTTGGTAGAAAAAGAAAAGTACACATCTGCCCAAAAGCTCCATCGGAGCGACATTTTGGTAGAAAAAGAAAATAGAAATGCCGCCCCGATGGGGCTTTGAAACCCTAACTTCGGTTTCTGTTACCAAAATGCCGCCCCCAACGGGGCTAAAAATATAATCTTATCAATAAAAATTACATTAAAAGTTTATGACTCATTTAGAAAACAAAGTAATATTCATCACGGGAGCATCAAGCGGTATCGGGAAAGCCACGGCTTTGATGTTATTGGAAAGAGGGGTAAAAGTATTTGATTTTAGCCGTACCAATCAGTTGAGTGATGAGGTCGAGCATCAAAACTTGGTATCTTTTAAAGGCGATGTAAGCATTGAAGCCGACGTAATTGCAGGGTTTACGGCTTGTTTGGAAGCCTTCGGAACGGTGGATATACTCTTAAATAATGCAGGTCTCGGACTTGTTTCTCCCGACCTTTCCAACACCGATTTGGAGACTTTTGAACGAATGATGGACATCAACGTCAAGGGTGTTTTTCTCTGCAATCGAGAGGCTTTGAAAGTGATGAAACCCAAGCAAACGGGACATATTCTAACGGTAATTTCAATGGCAGGGCAACGTACCAACCCCAATGCACCGCTTTATTGTGCTTCAAAATTTGGAGCAAGAGGACTGAATAGCGGACTTGCTGATCAAGCCCTAAAATTAGGCATAAAAGTAACTGATATTAATCCAGGACCAACTGACAGCAATTATTGGGGCGATAGACAAGTGCCACGAGAGAAATTTTTAAAAGTGGAAGACGTGGCGAGAGTAATCGTATTCGTAATTGACCAACCAGATTATATGGTGGTAAGGGAAATCAATTTTGACAACATGAAATTTTTAGCATAAAGCCCCACCCTGCCCTCCCCAGTAGGGAGGGTTCTTAGACTTAACAATTATGAATAATAACGGACGACATACTTCTAACGGCACAGTCGCAACCGCTCCCCTTCTGGGGGCTGGGGGGCTTTCCCCTTTTCCAATCTCGATTGCCGAGATGCGGGAGCGTTATTTACGCCTGTATACAGGTGCGGTCAATGATGTGCTACGCTTCAATTACCAAATGCACGCATCAAGTTTGCCCGCTTGTTATGCTCCTTTGAGAGAAAATATGAAGTTGGCAGGACTGGCTTTCACCGTAAAAGGTGGACCCGACATCACCACCGAAGGCGAGTTTGAAATGCGTGCCGAAATGTTAGAAACACTCTACGAAGATTCTATTGTAGTGTGGGACTGCACAGGCGACACCGTAACCTCACAATGGGGAGAAGTAATGACGATGGCGGCTCAAAAAATTGGTTGCCGTGGAGCAGTTATCAACGGTATCAGAGACACCCAAGCCATTTTGGATTTAGGCTTTCCTGTTTTCCATCAATTCAAATCCAATACAGGAATGCTGGGGCGGTTCAGAATGTACCATTACCTCAAACCGATTTTGATGGGCGAAGTAATCGTTAATCCTGGCGATTGGGTTTTTGGTGATATTGATGGCGTAATTTCTATTCCTCAAAACATTGCTTACGATGTGCTTTTAGCGACTGAAAAATTGATGTTCAAAGAAGACGAAATTAGAGAAATGGTAGAGTCTGGCATGAAACCTACGGATGTAGTGAAAAATGGGGGTTATTTTTAAGCCTGATAAAGGCAACATTTTGGTAGAGAACACGAAAAAAACAAAGCCAACAAGCCCCATCGGGGTGACATTTTGGTAGAAAAATTTGAAAGTATATCCGTCTTCAAAGCCCCATTGGGGCAACATTCTGGACTGCCGCCCCGATGGGGCTTTTATATATACTTGTTCTATCACAATTGCTACCAAATTTCCGCCCCGATGGGGCTAATTCAAATGAATTCATGCCCATATTTTTAAACGATACAGAAAAAAGAACCATTTTAACCGAAATCAAAAACGAAAATTCATTGGTTTCGATATTTTTTCATGCCCTCCAAAAAAGAGTTTATGAACGAGTTTCTTGGGGAAATCTATTAGGACCAAATGCCACGACGATTTGGTGGCATTCAACCGCTGAATATTTGTCGGATGCTGCCATGAGTTATGCCCTCAAACCAACGCCTGAATTGGCGGATTGGCTCAAAAGAGAAACGCTCGAAATTGTCAGAAAATCAACCTACGATTGGGTAGGTCCAGCATTCAGAGACCATTCAGAGCCTTTCACTGGACATCTCGAAACAGCCTATCTTTGTTGGGGTGTTTCGGCGGTGTATGATTTGGCAAAAGGAGCATTTTCTGAAAATGAACAACAAGAAATCAAGACCGCTTTACACGAAAAAGGTATTATCCTTTGCAGAAGATGGTTGGACAAAAACGTCCATTTAGCCAATTGGAGAAGCATTTTGTTTAGTGGAGCAATGGTTTCGGCGGTTGTTTTGGAAGATGAGAAAACGGTAAATGAATTGTTGCCAGAGTTTGAATTATGTCAAAATGCCCTACAATATGATGGTTCTTACGGGGAATCTTTACAATATGGAAATTATCTTCTTTTGGCAATCACATTTGCGAATGAAGCTATCAAAGGAGGTTTTCTAAACATCGAACAACAAACATCGAACATCGGAAATTCAATCAACTGGTTCGCTACCTCCATGTTCTACGCCAAACCCTTAAACGGTTGGGGTGATGAACCACGAGCCAGAGCAGCCAATTTCAACGACAGTGCTTCTATTTTCAGACCATCGGGAGACATATTATTACACGTTGCCGCAAGAAGTGAAAACGAAACAGAAAGAGGTTTAGCCAAATGGTTATTTGAAAAATATTATGCTACTGTTCCCAATCAAGAACCTCACGATTTGGCAACCTTGGGCATGAGAAATGATTGGGGATTTTTGACGCTTCCATTATTGACCTACGAGTCAAAAAGTATGTCGCCCGAAGAAGCCAATTTGCCTCTGACGACCATTTTTTCAAACGGAAATGGCTTCATACGTGATGCCTGGGAAGGAAAAACCATCATTGCCACCAATGGAGGAAGTGAGCCGCTGAACGGTTTAGGGCATTTACACGGAGATTTGAACAGCTTTATTTTGGTTCATAACAACGAAAGACTCTTGACAGACGCTGGGCATAGCTGTTATAGAAATTTGATTCATGGCTTAGAAAGTAGCTCGCAAACGCATAATACTTGCACATTTTTGATTGAAAAAGAGTCATTAGGTTTGCAAGAAGACTTAGCAAAAGCATCCTTATTGGAACAAAAAAGCGTTTTCCCACGAAGATTAATCGTGAAGGGAAAAGGTGGGGGTACGTCCTTACGGGAGAAGATTGACCGAGGCGACCAATTATTGATTTGTGAAAAAGAAGATGTTATTTCTGTAATTGGTTCAGAAGTGGGCAAGGCTTATGGACAACCTATTCAAAATTTTTCAAGATTTTGGATTTTGGCAGGAAGCAATGTTTTATTCATAATTGACCAAATATCAGCGGATTATCCAGTAACTACTTTGTGGAATTGGGTAGTCAATAATCGTGATGGAAAAACGGTTTGGCAAAAAGATAAGAACTGTTTGACCGTTCAAAAAAACAATGCTGGTATGAAACTATTTCATGGAGGCAATGGCTCATTTTCATTTCCAGTTCATGGTTTTCTGCACGATGCCTATCACCCAGAACCCAATCAATTAGGCGAAGGACGTTCGGGCGATAGTTATGTGTTTCGTTTTACTGAAAAAGAAAAATTAGCAAATCGTACCATCGTTCATGCTATTGCTTTGGACGAACCTAACTTATTGATTAACTGGAACTTAGCAATAAAAGATAATCAATATACCTTGAAAAGTGATACCAAAAACTGGACTCTGAAAATCAATGCGGATGATTCTTTTTCAATGATTTCAGGGCATAAACGTACTTGGGATATAAGCCCCTTAACCCCCAGAGGGGGAACAAAAAAATATAGATTATCAAAAAATGAATAACGATATAAAAATTCCCCCTCTGGGGGTTAGGGGGCTATTTTTAGGAATAGACCACCCAGCCGTAGCCGCCGATGATGTAGAAAAATTGGCGGATTGGTACTGCGATGTTTTGGGTTATGAAAAATGGTTCAGGCATGACAAGCCAGTTTGGATGCTTAAAGCCCCTGACGGAACATTGCTCGAAATAATGCCCAAAGATGATACATTAAGACAAAGCCGAACTACATGGACACCAGGTTGGTCACATTTGGCTTTGAGAGTTGAGAATATAGAAGAAGCGATTGCTTATTTAGATACAACAAATATAGTTTGGGGTGGCGAAGTAATTAACGCCATTGGTGGCGGAAAAGTCCGCAATGCCTTTGATGGGGAAGGAAATATGATTCAGATTTTAGAAAGAAAATAATTTCAATAAATAAGCCCTGTAAGGGCGATAGTTTGGTAGAAATTAAAGACGATAACTCGAATCAAGCCCCATCGGGGCGACAGTTACTGGATAGAAATGTCACCCCGATGGGGCTTGTTGTATTTCTATTATTACCAAAATAACAGCCGCATCGGCGATCCGACCTATGGGCTTAAAAATAAACAATAATTTATGTCAAATTTTAAAATAAAAGGCGTGGACCACCCAGCCGTGGCTGCTGAAAATGTAGATACACTTGCCGATTGGTATTGTGAGGCTTTGGGCTTTGAAAAACTTTTCAGAGATGACCGCCCAATATGGCTACTCAAAGCACCCGATGGCGTGATTTTGGAAATATTACCCATTGATGCCAATCCACGTCCTGTACGCACAAATTTAACCCCAGGTTGGTCGCACGTAGCATTTGGGGTAGATGATATTGAAATAGGAATTGCTCATTTAGACACCTATAATGTGGTTTGGACAAGCCCGCTTTCACCTGCAACAGGTGGTGGACAAGTGAGAACTTTCAAAGACCCAGAGGGCAATGTTTTGCAATTAATTGAACGACCAAAAGAAAATTAAGATGGAAGCACTTTTTTACGAAGGAAATCATACCTTCACCATAAAAACAACCGAGAAAAAACCGCTTGAAAAAGGCGAAGTACGCTTGAAAATGGCGTATGTAGGCGTATGTGGAACGGACGTACACATCTACCACGGAAAGATGGATGCACGAGTAAAACCACCTCAAATCATCGGACATGAGGTTTCGGGCGTAATTGATGAATTGGGCGAAGGCGTAACCGACTGGAAAATGGGTGAAAACGTAACCGTCAGACCATTGAATCCGGGCGTAGAAATGCCAGCTGATAATGGTTTCAGACACATCGGACAAAACCTTAAATTTATAGGCATAGATTCGGCAGGAGGGATGCAACAATACTGGAATGTACCAGCATTTACGCTTCATAAACTCCCTGAAAATCTTTCTTTGCAATTAGGGGCAATGATTGAGCCTTTGGCAGTTGCTTGCCATGATGTACGTTTGGGCGAAGTGGTTGCAGGAGAAAACGCTATCGTCATTGGCGGTGGACCCATCGGCTTGTTGGTAGCATTGGTAGCTCGTCAAAAGGGAGCAAATGTAATGATTTCGGAGGTAAATACAAACCGTATTGATTTCATACAATCTCTTGGTTTTCAGACGGTTAATCCAATGGAGCAAGATTTAGTACAGACCGTTGAAGCCTTTACGAACGGTGCAATGGCGGATGTGGTTTTTGAAGTTTCGGGCGTGCAAGCGGGCGTAACAGCCATGACACAATTACCAAAAGTGCGAGGTAGAATCGTGATGGTAGCCATTCACTCAGAACCCAAAGCGGTTGATTTATTCCGTTTCTTTTGGCGTGAAATTAAGTTGATTGGAGCAAGAGTTTATGAGCCAGAAGACTTTGACGAAGCGATTGCCTTGGCAGCCAGTGGAACGCTACCTTTGGAAAAAATGATAACCCAAGTGTCGCCTTTGGCAGAGGCTAAAAAGGTTTTTGAAACCATTGACCAAAACCCTGCGGGCATGAAATATTTGTTGGAGATAGCTTAGAAATATTTTGTACTTTTGATAAGTAACTTTTGGGGAACTCAAAACTAATATACATCATGTACGAACCAGGCTCATTATCGAAGACCATTGAAGGAAATGAAAATATCATTTCAACTCCTGACGGTACAAAAATATATTCAATCGAAGTAGGAAAGGGCGAAAAGACTATTGTTTTAGCTCATGGCTATGGTATGACAAATCAAGAATGGAATATCATAGCCCCACAATTGGTTGAAGCAGGTTACCGAGTAATTATCTTTGACCAACGAGGTCATGGAAAATCAAGTATTGGAAAAGATGGTATTAGTTCTGCTTCGATGGCATCTGATTATAAATCAGTTTTTGAGTTTTATAATGTCCAAAATGCAACTTTGGTGGGTCATTCAATGGGTGGATTTCTGGCAATGAAAGCAATGCTTACCTATCCCGAGATGTTGAAAACACGTATTAAAAACTGTGTTTTGATGGCAACTTTTGCTGGCGATGTCAATAAAAATAATTTTCAGAATCGCTTACAAATTCCTCTTATCAAATCAGGCGTTTTGCTTAATCTTATTAAAATTAAAGCAATTGGCAACGCTTTCGGAAAATCTATATTAGGCGAAAATCCTGATAATGAAGTGGTTAGGTGTTTTGTTGAGGGTTTCAAAATTCAAAATCACAAAGCCCTAATTCCGATTTTGGAGGCTTTTGGGAATGAAAGTTACTATGACAAACTCCATAAAATCACCGTTCCGTGTACGGTAGTTATTGGTTCGAGTGATAAAACTACGCCCCCTTTTCATACCGAAGATTTAGTGAAATTGATTCCGAATACGAAAAAAGTTGTGATTCCCCGAAAGGGACATGGCTTAAATTGGGAAGCACCAGAAAGTATCGTGAAAGAAATAATTGCTCTGGTAGGTTAAGATTTTTTGAGGTGGACTTCAAGAAAAAAATTGTTCTATTGGGCAAAATGGTCATCCTCAGTTTATATTGTTTTTTCCATCATTCTATCTGTTTTGAGTAAATGTTTACAAGAAATAATTAGTTTTCATTGCAAGTAACAAATTTTTAAATTCAAATTGATTCAAAATGAGCATCATAGATAGCTTTAAATTAGACGGCAAAATTGCCCTTGTAACGGGTTGTAAGCGTGGTATCGGCAAGGCAATGGCAATTGCTTTGGCAGAAGCTGGGGCGGATATTATTGGCGTGTCGGCTTCATTGGAGTTAGAAAACAGCGAAATCAAAAAAGAAATCACGGCATTGGGGCGAAAATTTTATGCCTACAAATGTGATTTCAAAGACCGTGCAGCTTTGTATGATTTTATCAACAAAACTAAGGCATCACATCCCGTTGTAGATATTTTAGTAAATAATGCAGGAAATATCCTCAGAAAACCTGCGGCAGAACATCCCGATGAATTTTGGGATGAAATCATGGAAATTAATCTTAATTCACAGTTTATTTTAGCCCGTGAATTTGGCAAAGAAATGGTAGAGCGTGGCAAAGGGAAAATTATTTTCACAGCTTCGTTACTTACTTTTCAAGGAGGAATCACCGTACCAGGTTATGCCGCCAGCAAAGGTGCGATTGGTAGTTTGGTAAAAGCTCTCGCTAATGAGTGGGCAGGTAAAGGTGTGAACGTCAATGCCGTAGCACCAGGTTATATCAGTACCGATAATACCGAAGCCCTCAGAAATGACCCCGACAGAAGTGCCTCTATCCTATCAAGAATCCCCGCAGGACGTTGGGGAACACCCGAAGATTTCAAAGGAATTACCCTGTTTTTAGCTTCTGATGCTGCCAATTATGTAAACGGAACGATTGTAACAGTTGATGGCGGTTGGATGGGAAGATAGTTTTTAAAGAAATTAGATTTTTGAATAAAATGTGGCAAGAAGTTGTATTTTGTGTTTTCAATTTTAACCAAATAATTCTTTATAAATTATGAAAAGGCTTCATTTTAAAAGCATTTTAACCTTATCGTTATTTACAAAAGTATATTCGTTCAAGATACCCATATTAAATATTTTGTAGCAAGGGTTATCAAGGATTTAATTATGCGAAAAATACAAATTATCGCCTTTCTTCAAACCATTGTTCAAACAAAAAATTGATAGGTTCTTTTTCTGTCAAATAATTAAGTTGGACAAACTTAGCTCTTGGATTAGCCTCTAAGAAAATACCTCCTCTTAAAGACTCACCAGGGGCAAGCGTAGTAGTTCTAAAATTCTCATGCGACCACATTTGTCCATCCTGATTTAATTTATTCATTTTTGAAAAATAATTTTCGTGGTCAATAATTCTTTTAACCTGAGCCACCTGCACAACCGTCTCAGCCGCTTGTGCAGTCCGCCAAGCTCCCTCCGAATGCTTACCTGAACTGGCAATCAAAGCCACAATTCCACCAACAATCAAAACCGTATTGACAATTCTCGCCCGCTTAATCTTCGCCTCCTGATTCGCCATTTCTTGCTGAATTTGATTCATTTGTTGTTGAGGTTCAACACCAGAATAACTATAAATATACTGCCCATCCTCCGAACGAAGATTTTGTTTGTTTTCATCCAAAGGGAAAAAAGTAAAATTCTTAGGAGAAATAGTAATCGGCTGGTTAGTCTTATTAAAAACCTCCACATCAAAAACCATATATTTTTGATAACGACCATCGTAAGAGGCAACTATTTTCACCCCATCTTTTTCTTGTTTGACGATTTCCTTACCACCATCTACAATACTCTCTTGCTCCACAGGACGTAATCGCATAACACTCGTACTTGCACACGAGAATATAAAATTGGCTATACCAAGGATAACTATTATTTTAAAAAACTTCATATTTCTTCAATGGGTAATGTTTTCAAATTTCAGTTATTAGACAATCAAAGTTATGATTACCTCTATTCTGAATAAAAATTTATCAAAAATAATAAAAAAAACAAGACAAAACTGGTCTAATAACTGCCTGTAACTCAAATTAATACAAAGTTATCAACAAAATAGAATCAAAATATTTCAAGTTTTTTTGGCATCAAACTTGCAAGTTTATCAAAAAACGCCGTACCTTTGCAAAACCTAAACACAACAGGGGTATCGAAAGAGAAACCAAATGTGTTAAGGAGAGTTGCCTGAGAGGCCGAAAGGAGCCGTTTGCTAAACTGCCGTACCTCACAAGGGTACCGAGGGTTCGAATCCCTCACTCTCCGCATAATTGATAGAATTAAGGTTATAGTCTTCAATTTTGTTTAAGGTTTTAATTTTCGGGGTGTAGCGTAGCCCGGTATCGCGCCTGCTTTGGGAGCAGGAGGTCGTAGGTTCGAATCCTGCCACCCCGACAAAATAGTTATCATGTATTTGATAACTATTTTATTTTGAACGGTTCCGTAGCTCAGTTGGATAGAGCAACAGATTTCTAATCTGTGGGTCACAGGTTCGAATCCTGTCGGGATCACGAGGGTTACCAGTGGTAACACTCCCTTCGTGCCAGATGGCACATTTTATATATACAAACAACGTTATAGACGATGTTTGATGATTCCGTAGCTCAGTCGGTAGAGCAATACACTTTTAATGTATGGGTCCTGGGTTCGAATCCCAGCGGGATCACTTCATAAATAAAAAAGCCTTTGAATTTAATTTTCAGAGGCTTTTTTGTTGTGCAAAAGTCAAGATATTGAGTATATTTACGATTATTATAAGGCTTTTAATTTGCTTACAAAATCATTTTTTACTGATGCAAAAATCAAAACTTTTTTTCCTAATCTTAATATTCTTCGTAATTACATTAGTTGGTGCTTTGTATTGGTTTGAAAATCAAGAAGCCAGTCCAGAAGATAATCAGTATATCGCCCTTCCTGATAGTTTAGTCCAACAAATTGCCCAAAAAGATTCTGTCGAAAAAGCTAATTTTTTGAATGCACCACCACCCAAAATGGAGGAAGCCGTGAAGCCAAATGAAAAGTTTTTTGAACAGAAAAAAGATGCTTACACTTTCCAACTTTTTCGAGATTCTTTGGGGGTAAAATTGGCGGTTTTGTTTGGAACAAAGACGATTGGAATAAGTAAAGATAAAAGTTTAGAAAAGGTACAAAAAGCCGAAACAAGTGACTTGAATTCGGATGGTTATCCAGAAATTTTGATTTACACAAAAAATAACAATAAACTTGAATTTACAGGATATGAAGTTAAAAGGGGCTTACAAAAATTCTCTTTACCACCTCTCATGGGCAGACAAAAATTTGGGTATGTAGGACAGGATACTCTGTTTGTAGAAAATAATAATCTTGTCAGACGTTTTCAATTCAGAAATTCTCAATTTTCAACATTTCCATCAGGTACACGCACTTGTGAGTATTCACTTGGGCATGATTTGAAATTTTCTATGTTTAGGACTTTGGACACTGAATAAAGTATAACAGGTTGGAAATCTGTTAATTAAATATATCGAACAGGTTGGAAACCTGTTATACAAAAAGTATGTCTCACAAAATCATCAAAGCCACTCCCGAAGACAACAAAATTCTCTCAGATTTATGTTTTGAGATTTATCCACAAACCTTCTCGTATTTATGGCATGATGAAGGAAAGTGGTATATGGAAACGATGTACAATCCTGATAAAATGTTACAGGAATTGGAGGATAAAAATTCTGAATTTTACTTTTTGACAATAAATGACGAACCTCGTGGGTATTTGAAATTAAATCACTCCTTTAAAGATGAACCCGAAAGTTTTGAAATTGAAAGAATTTACATTGACCAAAACTTTACAGGACAAGGTTATGGAAATATTTTGCTAAATTTTGGAATTGAAATAGCTCGTTTAATGGAAAGAAAAACCGTCTATTTGAAAGTTATGGCTTCTGGAATTGGCACAATCAAGTTTTATGAAAAGAATGGGTTTGAAGCAATTGGTTCAGAATTACTGCCTTATGAATTGCTAAAATCGGAGCTAAGGACAATCAATACAATGAAAAAAATCTTATAAAAATACCTCATAATGGAAAAATTACGCTCACAAAATTGGTTCGGTAAAAAGGGGAAAGACGGTTTTATTTACCGTGCTTGGATGAAAAATCAGGGGATTCCTGATGATATGTTTGATGGTCGCCCTGTGATTGGGATTTGTAACACTTGGTCGGAACTTACGCCCTGTAATGCTCATTTCAGAGACTTGGCTGAATCTGTCAAAAAGGGTGTTTACGAGGCAGGAGGCTATCCAGTAGAGTTTCCCGTGATGTCTTTGGGTGAGACATTAATTAAGCCAACTGCCATGTTATACCGTAATTTGGCAAGTATGGACGTAGAGGAATCCATCCGTGCAAACCCGATTGACGGTGTCGTTTTGCTTTGCGGTTGTGATAAAACTACGCCTTCACTTGTGATGGGAGCGTGTTCTGTTGACATTCCTACGCTCGTGATTTCTGGTGGACCGATGCTCAAAGGTCATTGGCGAGGCAAAGACATTGGTACTTCTGATGTTTGGCGTTTTGCCGAAGCCTTCAAATTAGGTGAAATTAATGAGCAACAGTTCGTAGAAGCGGAGGGCTGTATGGCTCGTACACAAGGGCATTGTGCCGTGATGGGAACTGCCTCGACGATGGCTACGATGGTGGAAGCCCTCGGACTTTCCTTGCCAAATAATGCAGCCATTCCTGCGGCTGATGTGCGTAGAAAGGTAATTTCTCAATTATCAGGTCGTCGGATTGTGGAGATGGTTAAGGAAGATTTGACGCTATCAAAAATTTTGACTCGTGAGGCATTTGAAAATGCCATTATGATAAACGCTGCCATTGGTGGTTCGACAAATTTTGTGATTCACCTTTTGGCTATTGCAGGTAGAATTGGCGTAGAATTGAACATGGAAGATTTTGATAAATTTTCTCAAAATATCCCTCTATTGGCTAATTTACAGCCTTCTGGTTCATTTTTCATGGAAGATTTATATTATGCAGGAGGATTACCCGCCGTTATCAAAGAGATGAAAAATGTGCTCCATAATGATGCTTTGACTGTCAATGGAAAAGGAATTGGAGCAAATTCTGAAAGTGCCGAGGTATTCGATAGAAATATTGTCGGGACGATGGAAGTGCCATTTAAAGAAAGTTCTGGAATAGCGGTTGTCAGGGGAAATCTTGCTCCCAATGGTGCTGTGATTAAACCATCAGCGGCAACCCCTGCCTTGATGACTCACCGAGGAAAAGCCGTAGTTTTTGAGACCATCGAAGACTATCACGCAAGAATAGAAGACCCAGATTTGGATATTGATGAACACTCAATTATGGTTCTTAAAAATGTAGGACCAAAAGGGTATCCTGGAATGGCAGAAGTGGGGAACATGGGCATTCCAAAGAAATTATTAGAAAAAGGCGTTCACGATCTAGTAAGGATTTCTGACGGTAGAATGTCTGGAACTGGCTTTGGAACTGTTGTCCTCCATGTTTCACCCGAAGCGGCGGATGGTGGAAACTTAGCATTGGTTCAAAATGGCGATTATATCAGTTTAGACGTACCAAACAGGACTTTGAACTTAGAAGTCTCAGACGAAGAATTATCAAAAAGGCGTAAAAATTGGCAACCAATCGATATGAACATTACTCGTGGCTATGTGAGTATGTACATCAAACACGTTGAACAGGCACATTTAGGAGCTGATATGGACTTTTTGAAAGGGAAGTCGGGGAGTGTGGTTTCGAGGGATTCGCATTAATTCAAACAAAAAAGTGGACGGTAATTTTATCGTCCACTTTTTTGTTTCAGAGAAATTTGTAGATTTGTAGCTTAAAGAAATACCATTTTGAAAACAATCCAATACCAAATAATCATCGTGGGTGCAGGCAGTGCAGGGATGTGCTGTGCAATCCGTGCTGCCGAACGTGGACTTCATGTTTTAGTCATTGAAAAAGATTCTGTTGTAGGAGGCACTTTGCATCTTACGGCTGGGCATTTGAGTGCGGGCGGAACTCGCCGTCAGAAATCAAAAGGGATTGATGATTCTCCACAAAAGCATTTTGATGAAGTAATGAAAATTAGTCAAAATACTGCCAATCCCGAAATTGTAAAATTAGCGACTGAACTCGCTCCAAAAACCGTTGATTGGTTGGAAGATAATGGTTTTGAGTTTGCTCCTGAAACCCCCGCCATCATCTACGGACACGCTCCTTACGCCACCCCACGCACGTATTGGGGCAATCAAGACTATGCAGGAGGCAGAATCGCCACGGCTGGAATTACTATTTTCAATACCTTAAAACCTATTTGGGATAAATACGTTGAAGAAGGGAAAATTAAGGTTTTGTTAGAACATAAACTAACGAATTTAGTTAAAATTGATAATAGAGTTGTTGGCGTAAAGGCTCAACACGAAGGTAAAGAAAGTATTTTTCACGGAAAAAATATCGTTTTGACAACGGGCGGATATGCTTCAAATCATGAATTTTTCAAAAAAGTTACGCCCGACCATCCAAGATTAATTTCAACGGCAAGACCCACCTCAACGGGTGATGGAATAATAGCTGCCCAAGCCATTGGAGCAAATTTCAAAGGGGCAGAAATGCACAATTCGACTTTGGGAGGAATAGAACTCGAACCCATGTCTGGACGAACAGATTTCTGGAAACAATGGGCGAGAGTTTCAAATTCTGTCGATAGAAAACCAAGAGAAATTTACGTAAATGAACAAGCCGAAAGATTCATAAATGAAGATGAACCAAACCCCGATGTTCGAGAAAAATTAGTCCATAAACAATCTGGGCGAAGATTTTGGTTGATTTTTGATGAAACTGCATTAATGGCAGGTGCATCCATAATTCCACAATGGACACAAGAAAAAATCAAAGAAGAATGCCAAAATGAAAAGGCAATGTGGAAGGCTGATTCCATTTCAGAATTAGCTCAGAAAATTGGATTAGATGCTGAAAAATTAAACGAAACGGTTAATCAGTTTAATCAAAATTGTAAAGATAAATCTGACCCAGATTTTGCAAGAAACTTAACGAACGAAGAAACTGTTTTTCCAATACAAAATGCTCCATTTTACGCTATTTTGACCTATGCGTACTCTTTAATTACTTTCGGAGGTTTGGCAACCAATGCCAATTTACAAGTACTAAACGATGACAATGAACCCATCGAAGGCTTATACGCCGCAGGAGAAATCATGGGCGTTTCCTCAACCAGTGGCGATGCTTTTTGTGGAGGAATGGTTTTAACTCCCGCATTGAGTTTTGGGAAATATTTAGGGGAGGTTCTTTAATTGTTGAATTGTTGGATTGTTGAATTGTTGGAATGAACCACTTTTCAACAACTCAACAACTCAACAACTCAACAAATGAAAATACATATTGAAGAACAAGGAACAAGAGACGGTTTTCAAGTTGAAGCCGCCCAAATTCCAACAGAATTAAAAATAAAATGGATTGAACAAGCTGTTGAAGCGGGCGTTAAACGAATTCAAATGTCATCCTTTGTTCATCCAAAATTAGTTCCACAAATGGCTGATGCTGAGGCGGTTTGTACAGGAGTTAAGAAAAAAGAAGGTGTGATTTATAGTGGATTAGTTTTGAATGTAAAAGGTGTCGAAAGAGCCATCAAATCAGGATTAAATCACGTAGCAATTTCAATGTCAGCAAGTGATACTCATAGTCGTAAAAATGCTAATAAATCTATTGAAGAATCTTTGATTGAATTTGCTGAAATGGCAAGAGTTGCCAAAGAGGCGGGATTGACCGTCAGAGGAGGTATTCAATGTGCTTTTGGGTGTCGATACGAAGGTGACATTTCAGAGCAATTTGTGATAGATTTAGCCAAACGTCATCTCGATTTAGGCATTGATGAATTATCTTTGGCGGACTCGACGGGTATGGGAAATCCAGTCCAGATGAAAAGAATTATGTCTCAAATAGTGCCATTGGCAGGGAATTTGCCAGTTATTCTACACTTGCACGATACCGAAGGAAAAGGAATTGCCAACATGATTGCAGCCCTTGAATGTGGCGTAAATTATTTTGACACGGCTTTCGGAGGTTTAGGCGGATGTCCATTTATCAAAGGAGCAACGGGTAATATTGCAACCGAAGATGTCGTTCATTGTATCCATCAAATGGGCTACGAAACAGGGATTAATAACCTGAAAATGATTGAATTAGCGAAAGAAGTAGAAGTGTTTTTAGGCAGAAAACTGCCTGGAAAAATGAAAGAAGTTCTTGGTTCTATGTACTGAGTTCTTGGTTGGAATTTTCAAACTATTTTCTTCATTAAAATTACTTTCATATTAAAAACACAGAACAAAGAACTCAGAACCAAAATTGCAAACTATAACAGAAAAAATATTATCAACCCACGCTGGTAAAAAAGTCTATGCAGGTGAATTAGCCGTCGTTACGGTTGATGGTATTATGGCATCCGACACCACAGCACCTTACGCAATCAAAGCCTTTGAAGAAATGGGCGGTGCAAAACTCTGGGATGCTGAAAAATGTACTTTTGTTATTGACCACGCTTCCCCCGCACCCAACGAAAGAATCGCTAATCTCCATAAATTTATGCGAGATTTTGCCTTTGCCCAAAACATCAGATTATTCGATATTGGCGAAGGAATATGCCACCAGTTAATCATAGAGAAGGATTTAGTAAGACCTGGGCAAGTTTTCATAGGGGCAGATTCACATACTTGTACATACGGTTCGCTCAACGCATTTGCCACGGGTGTAGGCTCGTCCGACTTGGCAGCGGTCATGCTTACAGGTAAAATTTGGTTGAAAGTTCCAGATACAATCAAGGTGATATACAAAGGAATTTTACCAAAAAATATTGTTGCAAAAGATTTAATTTTAGCCTTAGAAAAAATATTAGGGATTGACGGAGCAACCTACCAAACCATTGAATTTCATGGTGAAGTGGTAGAAAAACTAAGTTTGGCAAGTCGAATGACGATGGCAAACATGGCAATTGAAATGGGAGCAAAAGCGGGAATTTTTACCCCAATTGGTTTGCAATTACCTTACGAATGGACTCCAACTTTTGCGGATGAAGATGCCAAATATATCAGAACGATTGAGATAGACGTTAGCAATCTCAATTCTCAGATTGCCTTTCCAAATTCACCAGATAATGTTCACGACATACAAAAAGCCCTCGGAACGCCCGTACAGTACGCTTTTATCGGAACTTGTACCAATGGAAGGCTTGACGATTTGCACGAAGTAGCTGATATTTTGAGAAATAAAAAAATTGCTCAAACTGTGAGACTTTTGATTGCACCTGCGTCTAAACAAGTGTTCATTGATGCCATGAATGATGGCACTGCCCAAATTTTAATGCAAGCGGGAGCAACATTTTTACCTTCTGGTTGTGGACCTTGCGTTGGTTCACATCTTGGCGTTCCAGGCGATGGAGAAACTGTAATTTCAGCGGGAAATCGTAATTTCAAAGGCAGAATGGGAAATCCTAATGCCCAAGTTTATCTGAGTTCGCCTTCGATAGTGGCAAAATCTGCCCTAAAAGGTGTCATATCAGATGAATAAAATATTAGAATTATACCATTTTTTTAGGTTTTTTCATTAGATTTGTAGAACATTACTTGTTCAAATACAATTTTTTCGAGAATTTTATTTGTTAAAAAACAATATCCGCCAGATATAATCCTTCAATACTTTATATAACCAACCATGAAATTTAATAAATTTCTTCTTTTTCCTCTCTTGCTAACTACGAGCATCGCAAATGCTCAATATCTGGAATATTCTCCTGACAAAGCCCCTTTAAATTGGTTCAATCTTGATTTTGCCGAAAACGGAGTTAGAGGTATTAGTACCGAAAGGGCTTATCGTGATTTTTTGAATAAAAAGGCTTCAAAACCTGTTATTGTGGCTATTATCGACTCTGGGGTTGATATTAACCATGAAGATTTGAAAGAAAACATTTGGATAAATACCAAAGAAGTACCCAACAACGGCGTTGATGATGACAAAAACGGTTACATCGATGATATTTACGGCTGGGATTTTTTAGGCGGAAAAGACGGTACAGACATTGCCCGTGAGACGATGGAAGTTACCCGTGAATTTGGTCGTCTGAAAAGAATTTATCAGTATATTCAAGACATCGGGAGTTTGTCACCAGCTATGAAAGCTGAGTATGATTTATACAAAAAATACAAAGCCAAATACGAAGCGAAAGTACAGGAATTGCAAGAACAAGGACCTTTTGTAATTAAATTGTACGAAAAATACATTGATTCAAAGTTGGTTCTTTCTTCGTATTTGAAAGTAAAAGATGTTTCAAAGGACGATTTGAACAAAATAACTACGAAAGACCCCGAGGACGTTAAAAAAGCCAAAAGAGTTTTTGAATTATTGGAGCAAATTGGTCAGGACGAAGAGAAATTAAAAGAGGCGTATGAATATTACGATGCTCAATTCAAATACGGTATAAATTTGTCTTTCAATCCTCGTGGAATTGTGGGGGATGATGTTGAAAATGTAAACGATAGAGATTACGGAAATAACGAAGTAAAAGGACCAGATGCACGTCATGGTACGCACGTAGCGGGAATCGTGGCAGCAAACCGTAATAATTCATTGGGTATTGCGGGTGTTGCAAGTAATGTCAAAATTATGGCAATTCGTGCAGTTCCAGAGGGAGATGAGCGAGATAAAGACGTAGCAAATGCCATCCGTTATGCGGTGGATAATGGAGCAAAAATTATCAATATGAGTTTCGGAAAATCGGTTTCTCCTCAAAAACAAGCCGTTGATGATGCGGTAAGATATGCACAATCGAAAGGGGTTTTATTAATTCATGCGGCTGGTAACGAAAACGAAAATATTGATATTAGCGAGAATTATCCTTCAAAGAAATTTGCCGATGGAAAACAAGCCGAAAATTGGTTAGAAATCGGAGCAACTTCTTGGATGCAACCCCCAAGTGCGGTGGCAGAGTTTTCAAATTATGGACATAAAACCGTTGATGTTTTTGCCCCAGGTGTTGATTTAAAATCTACCGTGGTAGGTTCGCTATACGAAGATTTGAGTGGTACGAGTATGTCAGCACCTGTGGTTACGGGTTTGGCTGCACTTTTGATGTCCTATTATCCAGATTTTGATTACAGAAAAATTAAGCAAATTATCTTAAATTCTTCTATCAAAATGCCAAAGCAAAAAGTTTCACAACCTGGTACTGGTGAATTAGTTGAGTTTAGTTTGTTATCATCAAGTGGAGGAATCGTGAATGCGTATGAAGCCGTGAAAATGGCTGAGGAGGAATTGAAGGCTTTAACAAGAAAATAAATGACTTTTGTTTACGGAGATAATATTGACACAGACCGAATCATTGCAGGGAAATATACCAAAACCCTTGACATGAATACATTGGCTGAACACGTTTTGGAGGATTTAGACCCAAGTTTTAAAACCAAAGTAAAGCAAGGAGATTATTTAGTAGGAGGTGAAAATTTTGGTTGTGGTTCTTCACGTGAACAAGCACCCATTGCTTTGAAATTATCAGGTGTATCAGTAGTTATAGCGAGTTCATTTGCCCGAATATTTTTCAGAAATTCCATCAATATTGGTTTGCCAGTTTTAGAAATCAAAAACCACGATATTGAATCAGGCGATGAAATAAATGTAGATTTGAGTAATGGTGAAGTTAAGAATTTAACCAAAAATAAATCCTATTTCTCAGCACCAATGCCCAAAGTAATGATTGATATTTTGAGTGAAGGAGGTTTGGCGAATTATTTAAAGAAATATGGAGATTATCAGTTGTAAAATACTGAGTATCAATACAAACAAAAATACCTCAAAATTCAATTTTGAGGTATTTTTGTTTGTAATCATTAAAATTACTTCCCAACATTAGCTCGAATAATATTCAAAGCACCACCAGCTTTAAACCATTCCACTTGTTGCTCGTTGTATGTGTGATTTGCCAAAATTTCTTCCGAAGTTCCATCTGCATGATTTAATACAATTGTCAATGGAACACCTGGAGCAAAAGTTGCCAATCCTTTAATGTCGATTGAATCATTTTCTTGGATTTTATCGTAGTCAGCTTCATTAGCAAAAGTCAAACCCAACATCCCTTGTTTCTTTAAGTTTGTTTCGTGAATACGAGCAAAAGATTTCACTAAAACCGCTCTCACGCCCAAGAAACGAGGTTCCATGGCAGCGTGTTCACGAGATGAACCTTCACCGTAGTTTTGGTCTCCCACTACAATTGAACCTATACCAGCCGCTTTATAAGCACGTTGTGTTGCAGGGACAGCACCATATTCTCCTGTCAATTGGTTTTTAACATTGTCAGTTTTCTCATTGAAGAAATTGACCGCCCCAATCAACATATTATTAGAGATATTGTCCAAATGTCCACGGTATTTCAACCAAGGACCTGCCATCGAGATATGGTCAGTTGTACATTTCCCTTTTGCTTTTATTAATAATTTCAAACCTGTCAAATCCGTACCTTCCCAAGCCGTAAATGGCTCTAATAATTGAAGGCGGTCAGAAGTTGGAGAAACTTTTACTTCCACACCCGAACCATCTTCGGCTGGTGCTTGGTATCCTGCATCTTCTACATCAAATCCTTTTGTTGGCAATTCATCTCCCGTTGGAGCATCTAACATCACTTTTTCACCTTTTTCGTTTGTCAAATAATCTGTCAAAGGATTAAATGTCAAATCACCCGCAATTGCCATAGCCGTAACTAATTCTGGAGAACCCACAAAGGCATATGTATTTGGATTTCCGTCCGCACGTTTCGCAAAGTTTCTGTTGAATGAGTGAACGATTGTATTTTTTTCAGCTTTCTCAGCCCCTTTTCTTGCCCACTGACCTATACATGGTCCACAAGCATTTGAGAATACTTTTCCACCGATGCTTTCAAAGGTATCTACAAATCCATCACGCTCAATTGTATATCTAACTAACTCAGAACCAGGTGTTACGGTATATTCAGCCTGAGCTTTTAAGCCTTTGGCAGCTACCTGACGAGCCAATGAAGCGGCACGAGAAATATCTTCGTATGATGAGTTGGTACAAGAACCAATCAAACCAACTTCGATTTTTGTGGGCCAGCCATTTTTCTCAGCCATTTCTTTCATTTTAGAAATAGGCGTTGCCAAATCTGGTGTGAAAGGACCGTTCAAATGTGGTTCTAAGGTATCTAAATCAATTTCAATAACTTGGTCGAAATAGGCTTCTGGATTTGCATAAACCTCAGCATCAGCCGTCAAATGCTCACGTATTCCATCTGCCAAAGCGGCAACCTCTGCACGACCAGTTGATTTTAAATAACGAGCCATTGAATCATCATAGCCAAAAGTTGAAGTCGTAGCTCCGATTTCAGCCCCCATATTACAGATAGTACCTTTACCTGTACATGACATTGAAGTAGCACCTTCGCCAAAATATTCAACGACTGCACCTGTTCCACCTTTAACCGTAAGAATACCAGCCACTTTCAAGATAACGTCTTTTGCAGAAGTCCAACCGTTGAGTTTACCTGTCAATTTTACGCCAATCAATTTTGGAAATTTCAATTCCCAAGCCAAACCTGCCATAACATCACAAGCATCTGCACCACCCACACCAATCGCAATCATACCCAAACCACCTGCATTTACCGTATGTGAGTCAGTTCCTATCATCATTCCGCCTGGAAACGCATAGTTTTCTAAAACCACTTGGTGAATAATTCCAGCACCTGGTTTCCAGAAACCTAAACCGTATTTATCAGATACCGACGAAAGGAAATCGTAAACTTCTTTATTTTTATCAACTGCCACCGAAAGGTCAGTTTTTGATTCAATTTTTGCCTCAATCAAGTGGTCACAGTGAACCGTTGAAGGAACTGCCACTTGCGGACGACCCGCTTGCATAAATTGCAAAAGAGCCATTTGAGCCGTTGCATCTTGCATCGCCACACGGTCAGGAGCAAAATCCACGTAAGATTTACCTCTCTCGAAAGTTGCCGATGGATTTCCTTCCCACAAGTGAGAATAGAGGATTTTTTCAGTTAAAGTAAGCGGTCTGCCAACTAATTTACGAGCTGCTTCAATACGTGAGGGCATTCTTTCGTAAACCGCCTTGATCATTTCTAAGTCAAAAGCCATGATATGTTTGTTATTTGTTCGGAAAACGTTTTCAGAAAACGTAATTCTGAAACTTTGTTAAATATATTTCTTCTGCAAAACTAATATTCAAAACTCAAACTTGCAGATTATTGAGATGAAATTAAAATTAGAATATTTTTTCTTTGAAAGTTTCAAAAAATAAGATGTTCGTATTGTTTACAAAAATACACAAAATAGGTCATTTGTTCAAATTAGAGAAGGATTCCGTATCTTTGTGCCATGAAAAAAGTAGCGTTTTATACATTAGGCTGTAAACTCAATTATTCCGAGACTTCAACCATTTCAAGAATGTTTGAATCGAAGGGGTATGAGAAAGTAGAATTTAACCAAAAGCCTGATATTTTTATTGTCAATACCTGTTCGGTTACTGACAATGCAGACAAAAAGTGTAAGAAAATTGTAAAAGAAGCCAATAAAATAAATCCTGATGGCTACGTGGCGATTATTGGTTGTTATGCTCAATTAAAACCACAGGAAATCGCTGATATTGAGGGCGTTGATGCTGTTTTAGGGGCGGCAGAAAAATTCCAATTGATAGATTTATTGGATGGTTTTGTGAAAAAGTCATCTCAAAAAACAGCTAAAATTTATAATCAAAATATTGAGGAGGCAATTGATTATCATACATCTTATTCGCTTAATGACCGTACTCGTACTTTCCTAAAAGTGCAAGATGGTTGCGACTATCCATGTGCTTATTGTACGATTCCATTAGCACGTGGTTCGAGCCGTTCTGATACCATTGAGAACGTCATGAAAGCTGCCCAAGAAATTACTGAAAGCGGGGTGAAAGAAATCGTTTTAACGGGTGTAAATATTGGAGATTTTGGTTTGAGAAATGGAAAACGAGAAGAGACTTTTTTAGATTTAGTAAAGGCTTTGGACGAAGTTGAAGGCATTGAAAGATTTCGAATTTCATCTATCGAACCCAATCTTTTGACCAACGAAATCATAGAATTTGTGGCTCAATCAAAACGTTTTGTTCCTCATTTTCATATTCCTTTACAGTCGGGTTCAAACAAAATGTTGGGCTTAATGAAACGTCGCTACAAAAAAGAATTATACGTTGATAGAGTCAATAAAATCAAAGAATTAATGCCCCATTGTTGTATAGGTGTGGATGTAATTGTAGGTCATGCAGGAGAGACAGATGAGGATTTTTTAGAAACTTATAATTTTCTCAATGAATTAAATATCAGTTATTTACACGTTTTTACTTATTCTGAAAGAGAAAATACAAGTGCCTTATTGATTAAGCCAGTTGTGCCTTTGCAAAAGCGTTCGGAGCGTTCAAAAATGTTACATATTCTTTCAGATAAAAAGCGAAGATATTTTTACGAACAACAAATTGGCAAGAAATTTACGGTGCTTTTTGAAGAGGATATTGAGAATGGAATGATGCAGGGTTTTACAGAAAATTATGTAAGAGTAACTGCAAAATATGACCCGCTTTTGATTAATGAAACGAAATTGGTTTCGTTGATGTCAATCAATGAAAATATGTTGGTGGAGGTTGAGGAAGTGGAGGTTTTTGAGGTTCACTAAACAAAAAACGCTGGTAGGGTTTTGAACCCTATCAGCGTTAGATAGCGTAATTTTTTAATCCCTATTTCACTGGCATCAATCGAAATACCATCCCAGGATTTTCTGTTCCTACATACAAATACCCGTCCGATCCCAATTCAATGTTTCTCATTCTACCGATATTTACCAACAGTTTTTCATGTCCCGTAATTTTGTTTCCTTTCATAATACTACGGTCTAAATAGTTGAATCTCAATGAACCAATTAAGATGCTATTTTTCCATGCAGGATATTTATCGCTATTCACAAACGTCATTCCACTTGGGGCGATTGAAGGCGTAAAATAGTTCTCTGGTTGCTCCATTCCGTCTTTTTTACTGATGTCTGTGATTGGCTTTCCGTTGTAATTGATACCGTAAGAAATCACGGGCCAACCATAATTTACCCCTTTTCTAATCAAATTTATTTCATCACCTCCACGTGGACCATGCTCATGTTCCCAAACATCACCCGTTTGAGGATTTAGAGCCAACCCTTGAGGATTTCTGTGTCCGTAACTATAAATACTTTCTTTGCTTTTATCTTTTCCAACAAATGGATTGTCTTTTGGAACAGTTCCATCATCATTCAAGCGGTGAACTTTACCGTTGTCATTTTCAAGACTTTGAGGAAACTCATTCTCCATACCACGTTCACCCACCGTAAAATACATAAATCCTTTTTTATCGAATCTAATTCTTGAACCAAAATGATGCTTGGTCTTGGTATATGGCGATGCTTCAAAAATTTCCTGCACTTCCGTTAATTCATTATTTTTCAACTTAGCTCTAACGATTGCCGTTGTAGTCAATTTCTGTTTTCCTTCTTCCTTAAATTTAGAATACGAAATATAAATCCATCCATTTTCTGCATATTTTGGATGTAATTCAATATCTAAAAGCCCTCCCTGACCTTCTGCAAGGGCTTTTGGGGAATTTTTGATGATGGTTTTATTTTGTTTAGCATCAACCAAATACAAAACGCCAACTCTATCCGTAATCAAATATTTACTATCTGGCAATTGTGCAAATCCCCAAGGACTTTCAAAACCCGTAGCGATAGTATCAAGCGAAACCGTCATATTTTCGGACTTGAAAATATTGGAAGAAGGTTTATTGGAAACCTTATACTCGTTTACTTTTCCGATGTATTTTGTGATTTCCTCGGCTAATAAATTGATGTCTTTTGCATCGACTACACCCTTCCAAGCGGGCATCCCCAAATCGGAATATCCGTTATTGATACTTGCTACGATTTGCTCTTTTTGAGTTCCATGTTTCCAAGTTCTATCCACAAATGCCTCGATTCTTTCACCGTGACAACTTGAACAGTATTGATTAAAAACTTTTTCGGGTTCAGTAAAAATGGGTTTTGGATTAACGGGCTTAGATATTTGTACAAAACTGGCACATAAAATGCCTATGGACAAAATTGAAATAAGTAATTTATTCATGGTAGGGGAAATTTTTTTTGAATTTAAATAATGGAATAAATTTACGAATTTCATTTTGGATTGGAGCAATATTTTTTTTGTGATATTGGATGTTCCTTGTTTGTGCTTACTTTACAAGCAAGTGCAAGTAGGTTGAAATGTAGTTTTTGGGCATTTTTTAATAATTAACTCGAGACGTTGCTTCCTCACAATGGCTGGTCGGGACACCAGCCAAGGAGATAGAATCATCTTTCAAGAGGGCAATTTGGAGGATAAGGAAGAAACAAGTTATCTAACTCAACTAATAGTTTATCCCCAGTGGGAATATATTTTGTAACACAGTCACTACAACTTTCATGAATAACAAGCCTATTACTCGGTTTTCTGAAAAGATTTCTCATTTCTGTTGGACAGAGAAATCTTCCGTATCTTGTTTTACAAATACTTTGTATATCCACAGCCATTCCTGCAATGATAGCTGATGCTGCTGAAGTTCCACCATGTTTACCCTCATTAGTACAAATATTCTCACATAGGCTATAACAATCAACTCTATTGCCGAAATTCCACAAAGGTCTCCTATAAGTCTTTCCCCCAGAAATTAAATATCTTTCAGTTTTCGCACCACTGACCATTATAGCTCCTGAATCATAAGTTTCTGGATTCCACATTTCACTTAGTGTAGGAGGGTTTTTATATTCAAAGCCTCTTGTTTCTACTTTTGTTCCTTGATTCCCTGCAGGTTCAATGACTATTATGTTTAAACATTCCGTTGCTAATTTTATCAAATCATAATTGATTTTTACGACTTCAGCGAAATCTTGGTTACTTGTACCTCCAAATTCAATTAAAAGAACTCCATATTCAGGTGTTTCCAAAATTCCACTTAACAGGGCATTAAATCTGACATCTTTTGAGTATCCACAATTACCATCTGCTAAGATTACTTTATTGATTTTTGCATTAGGTGAAACTCCTATATATTCGCATGAAGGAATATTATCGAATAAAATTGACAAATTTATGAGAGGATGAGGATTAGTTGAAAAAGTGGAAAAGAATCGTTTAAAAATAGAAGCATTGCTTATCCAAGGGTTACTACTGCACCCGAAAGAATGTGTTGAGTCTATCAACTCATTTTCAACTAATGTCAAATTTGAATTATCTCCTAAACCTCCTGCTTGTCTAAACAAAAAACCGAGGTTCATGATATATCTATAATCAGTACATGGTGAAGTCTGTAATCTCAGTGGATAGAGAGTTGGCTCTGTTTTGATAGAATGGATTGAATAAATTTCTATTGATTTAGTCTTTAAATCCTCTAATTCCTTCGTCACTTTATTTATAAATGTAGTATCACAGCAATTAGTTGCATCAATTCTACAAATGGTAAATTGATTAATCAGTGATGTAAATCCATCAGAACAAGTAGTTACTTTTGAATTTATTCTATCAGATAATAATCTTAGATTTTCACTATTCAGTATTGGTACAAACTTTACTTCGTATTTTTTCATGATTCTGATTAACTCAGAATCAGGCATATAGGGTTTAGCATTAGGGTTAAACCTATCAAAATACATATTGTAGTTTTTATCTAACTTAAAAATATCAGAATCTAAAATTCTAACGTTGGGGTCAAATATAATGGGTTTGACATTTTTTTCATTAATCCACCATTTTTCTTGCCCAAAACTTAGTAATGGCATTAAACATAAAAGGATATTTAGTATATTTTTTTTTAGTTTCATATCAAGTAATTGATTTTTTTGTAAAATTAGGCTTTTAAAAACCTTAATAGCTATCAACAAATGACCGTTAAATAAATTTTTCAGTGTTCAACGAAACAAACTTCTTAAATTTAGAGAAAATTAAAACTATAAACAATTAAATCAAATGAGAACAGAAATTATTAGAGTAACCGCTGATTCAATTAATGCTGGAATTAGCTCACCGACATCTAAGTCGTTTGATGTCTTTGGTACATTAGGTGACATCCCTTTGGCTGAAAGTAGATTATTATCAGCAAGTGTTGGGAATATAACTGAAAACTTTTCATTTTATATTTCAAAAATTGGGTTAAATACTATACTTTCAGGTGCGGAAGCATTATCCTTTTGCTTCTGTCATAGTGTAATTGGAACACGTAAAAGGGTATTTTTGAGAATTGTTAAGATTATCAGAGGAGGTTCAACGGGTTTCTTTATGGGAAATATTACAGCTGGCTCAAGAGATATTTTTTATACTAAATTCAATGCTCCATTTGTAGGTTCTGCTACTATTACAAATGCTGGAAATTTTGCTAATGGTAGGCATCAAGAATTTCTTAGAATATTTCAAAATACTACACCTACAATATTCTTTAATACAGGCTGGTTGCTTTACAAGAAAGATTTTGATAAACTAATTACTGCAAATCCCACTTATGCAGGTCTGAATTTTAGAATTGGAGTTACAGGAGATATTATACAACTGTTTATTGAGGTTTATGATAATAGTAGAACACTACTTTCAACCTACTCAACAGCAAATGCAGCAGTAGGGGCGGATCCAACTATATGTCCTCCTGTTAAAGTTTGTCCATAGTTTAAAATATCAGATTGTGTGAAGAATTTATTAAATTCGTAAGTAGATTATAAAATAACTGCTTATGGATTTAATAAATACGTACCTCTACCTTAATTACATAGCAATTTTTTCATATTTGCTGTGCCTTCTGGTTGGAATCTTTAATCTTGTTTTTAAAGATGTTTTTTTTTTGATAGTATTTGCTTTTGTTCTTAGTTGTACTCTTAATGAATCGTTATCTTTTCTCTTATCGGAACTACACATTAGAACTCACTTCCTTAACTACTTTCTGAGTCTTAACTATTTTGTTATATTATTGTTAATTGTTAGAAAATCAACTTCAAATAAAAAAGAGTTAAACTATGTATTTTTAATCTTTATAATTTGTGTAGCACTATTAATTTGTGAGTTTGTGAGTTTTGGTAAAGATAAAATGGGGGGTATTTCGGCAGTTGTTGCTTTTTTCTGGGTTATATTTATCATTGGTTATCTGATGAAGCAACTAATTTTAAAGGAATATGACAATTATCAAAACAATCATTTTTGGGTTTATATTTCTATTCTAATTGTGAGATTATTAACCATTGGTGAAAAAGGATTTGGGGATATGCTAATAGAAAGTAATTTGATAAATACATTATTGGTTGTTGCCATAATAGGTTACTTGGGTATTATCATCTCAAATATAATATTTATTTACACTTTTTTTCTCTATTCAAAGAAGTAGTTTAATTGATGTTTTTTCCAAAAATAATAATACCTCTTTTTCTTTGTTTAGCTATTCTTCAAAATATAGTTGGACAAAAAATTGTGATTGATTCAATCGTAATTCCTCAAAATTCTCAATATAATAGAGATAAAAGTGTAATTATTCCCTCAAAATCTCAAATTGAGTTAAATTATCAACAGAACTATTTTTTCCTGTATTTTCATTCTTCCAAACCCGATGCTAATTACTCTTATTGGACACAAAATTTAGATGGTAATATCAAACACTATGAAATACACACTAAAAATAATTATGCGTATTTTTCGAATTTACCATCAGGAGAATTTATTTTCAATGTAAAAGATGGTGAGAGCAAAGAATCAGAAACAAAACTAATAATACAAATTGATGCCCCCTTTTGGTTTCAATGGTGGTTTCCACCGTTATTATTTCTGATGATATTAGGTGTTGCAGGTGTAATCCTTTATATTTTCTTCCAATACCGCCTCCGCCAACAACTCCGCCTACAATCCGTTCGTCACGAACTCGAAATCAAGGCTCTCAGGGCTCAGATGAATCCGCATTTTATCTTCAATTGTATGAATACGATTGATGCGTATATCCTCCGCAAAAAGTTTTTGGAGGCTTCGGATTATTTGCAAAAATTCTCAAAATTGATTCGTAAAATCTTAGAAAATTCTGAAAGTCAAACCATCAGTATTGACCAAGAAATCCAAACGCTCAGGCTCTATATCGAACTCGAACAAGAACGTTTTTCTCATTCTTTTGTATCTCATTTTGACATCGAACCCGACTTGGTAGCGAATGATTATCAGATTCCGTCATTAGTGCTTCAACCTTTCGTAGAAAATGCTATCTTACACGGAATCAGACATTTAACTGAACGAAAAGGGCTAATTTCGATTGTTTTGAAAAAGATAAAAGGCGAGTCAGAAGAGGATATTTTGTATTGTCAAATCCAAGATAATGGCGTTGGTAGAAAAGCCTCGTCGGTCATCAACGAACAACGCCAAGCCAGTCATAAATCTATGGGCGTAAACGTAACCTTAGAAAGAATCAATACCTACCAAGCTATCTACGGAAACCGAATGGAAACCACCATCTCGGACTTAGAAGTAGGAACTTTGGTAGAGATTAAATTACCGCTTTTAGTCAGTTAATAAGTTTTAAGTTGCTAAGTTGTCAAGCGACAGCCCAACTTAACAACTCGGAACTTATCAACTTAACAACTTAGAAAATGAACGCCATAATCATAGATGATGAAGTCTCGTGTATTGAGTCTCTTTTAGCTAAAATTGAGCTTTTCACGCCTTCTGTCAAAGTCATAAAAACCTATCTTGTCCCCCAAGAAGCCCTCCGAGACTTGGATAGAATTGACGTAGATGTCATTTTTTTGGATGTCGAAATGCCTAACATGAACGGCATAACCTTTGCCCAAAAAGCCAATCTGACCACAACCGAAATTATTTATACAACTGCTTATCAAAAATACGCCATTGATGCTTTCAGGGTATGTGCTTTTGATTTTTTGCTCAAACCGATTGACCGAAAAGAGTTGGTAAGTTCGATAGAAAAACTGAACCAAAAACTCCAAGAAAAGAACCTAAAACATTCGAGATTGCAAGCAAAATACAATAAAATAACGGTTCATACACCCAAAGGAATGTTGTTTGTACCAATACACGACATACTCTGGATAGAGTCAGATAATAGTTATTCAAAACTGCATTTACTTGAAAATCAAATCATTACAACAAGTCGTTCGATTGGGGATTTCGAAGAAATGCTCTTGGCTTATGATTTTTGTAGGATTCACCACTCTACTATTATCAATCTTCAACACCTACAAGAGTACGTGAGAGGCGAAGGCGGTAGCGTTGTGCTGACCAACGGAACTGAATTAGACGTTTCCCGACGACGTAAGGCTGATTTGATGAATCTTATTGGTTTTTAGTTCTATTTAGTTTTGAGTTCTGGGTTCTAAGTTATCGACTTATATTCTTAGGTTATTGACTATCAACAACTTATTTTTCAGAACCCAGAACCCAAAACCAAAACGCCACTTTTTCAAAAAAATCCCCCACTTTTTACCCAAAAGCATCCACTTTCAAATTTCCGATTTTTGATTTTTAGATTTTCCCCAAATTTGACTCATAATCCCTAATGAGCAATGGAAAATCTCAATCAGTTTATCACTAACTCCCCTAAAGGAATATCTCCCGAAGAAATCATTTTCTTGTCAGCGGATGCCAATTATACCAATATCCACTTCGCCAACGGACGTAAGAGTACCTACGCCCGTACCCTCAAATCCGTAGAGGGGCAATTTACGGAAATTGGTTTTTTCAGAACCCACAAATCGTATTTGGTCAATCTCCAATTTTTTAAGGAAGTTCACTGGAATAAGGCAAACCCCTTTATGGTGTTGTCGAATGACTTTCGTGTGTCCATCGCAAGGCGGAAGCGGACTGAACTTAGGCGTGTGCTCAATACGATGTCCATTATCGAAAATTAATTCTTTCAATTCTTAACAAATAATACCATGAAAAATCTTACCAAAAATTTAATTGCTCTGTTTACCATCTGCCTTTTTGTTGTGATGGCTTGTAAAAAAGAGGATGAAGTTCCACCCAAAAGCTCCGAAAAAGCAATTTCTGCATTTTCGTTTGGTTCGCTGAGTCCAGCGGTTACGGGGGCAATTAGTGGGACAAATATTACGGCTACTGTTCCATTTGGCACTAATCTAAATTTAGCTCCGACTATTACCGTTTCTGCCAAAGCCACTGTCTCGCCTTCATCAGGTTCATCACAGAATTTTGCCCAAAACGTTGCCTACGTCGTAACTGCCGAGGACGGTACAAAACAGACCTACAACGTAACGGTAAACGTAGGTAAAAGCCCTGAAAAAGATATTTTGACCTTTGCCTTTAACGGAATTACGCCCGTAGTGGCTTGTACGATTGATGCTACCACCAAAACCATTTCGGCAACCCTTCCTGCGGGTACGGATGCTACGAAATTAGTGCCTACCATCACCAATTCACCCAAAGCAACGGTTTCGCCAGCTACGGGGACGGCTCAGGATTTTACAAAGGAGGTGAGTTATACCGTTACTGCGGAGGATGCGACTACGCAGGTTTATAGAGTTAAAATAGATATTGATGTGCCTGATATTTTGAATGATATAGCATTATTTGTTGCTGACAAAAAACTTTTCGGATATGATGCAGAAACGGGAGCTAAAAAATGGGAGTATTCTTCGAGTAGTTTTATAAATACGCCTCCAACAGTTGTGAATGGTCTTGCTTATGTAATTTCTGGAAATAACATATTGGGTATAGATGTAAAAACGGGGCAGGAAAAATGGAATTACTATTTTGGATATATCACATCAAGTGACCCACTCACAATTATTGATAACGTACTTTATTTTGTATCAAATAATTTTTCTCCATACTCGGCACGAGTTGGGGCTATTGATATTAATACAAAAAAAGAATTATGGGTATTTACAGCCCCTGGGGGTGGTGCTAAGCAAAACACTATTGGTGCTGCTCCCGTAGTTGCTAATGGTATTATTTGTTTCTCGACGTATGATAATAATTGGTACGCCTTAGATGCTAAAGCAGGGTCTATTAAATGGCAGTTTGCAGAAAACAGTTACAGTTATACAAATTCAGCAGTTGTAAATGGCATAATTTATATCGGAGGTTCAGATGCTATTTACGCCAAAGACATACTTACAGGTACTACCAAATGGTCAGTTTCAGGCATTTATGCCAGGGGCATTACACTTGCTGATGGAATCTTATATGGAGCAACTTCCAAAAGATCGGATAAAACTAATGCCGTTTCTGCTTATGATGCAGCCACAGGAACTTTAAAATGGGAATATAAACTCAGTGATCAAGCATCAGCACTTTCAACGGTTTCTAAAGGGTTAATTTATTTCACAGGAGATACAGGAGATAAGATATTTGCACTTGATAGTAAAACAGGTGTAAAAAAATGGGAAGCTACTGGTGATTATGCAATTCCAGGTCCAACAGTTGCAAACGGTTTGGTTTATTATCCTGCCAATAAAACAAAAAAGATTCTGGCGATGAACTCAAAAACGGGAGCTTTAAAATGGGAATTTATTACTAATAGTGGTAGTAATACTGCTTGTACCATAATTGATAAAAATGGAGTTGTATATTATCCGAGTACGAGTGGGATGGTACAGTAGTGTTCAGAAACTTTATTTTGTCTGAATCAAGATTTACAAGATTTAAGGAAAATCAGGATAAAAATCACGAAAATCTTAAAATCCTATAATCATGATTCAGACAAATTATTGTTTTTCAAACAGTAGTTCATAAATCAATTTCAAAACAATTTAAACAAATAAGACAATGGCAGGTACTAAAATTGACTCTTACGAAATCGTTTATTCGAGTGGTAAATTCCCTGCTCGGATTCTTTTAAAAGCAAGTAATTCAATTTTTGCTCAACTCGCATTTTATCCAAATAATACTGTGCTACCTCCTGATGGTTATAGTTCGGGAAGAAATAGCATTAATTATCATACTGAAGATTTTAGGAATTGTATTGATATTCTTAGAAATGAATCTCCTGTATTTTTCTCATGCAATGGTGCAGGTTCTGAGAATAGCATCAATACAGGCGGTGAAAATGTAGGTGATGGAGATAAAAATTGAGTTTATAAAAAAGGCTGTCTCAAACCCAATTCTGAGATAGCCTTTTTTAATTGGAAAAAGAAAACAATTTACTTACCTTTCTCATCCAAAACTATCGCCTGAATTTTCTCTTTATTCACTAAATCATTAAACTCAGGCACTTTTTTGTCTTTTATTTCTTTGAATCTGGCAATTACTTTATCAATCCTAACTGCCAAATCTTCATAAACAGCGTAGTGTTGTTTATTAGGTTTTCCAAAACCATTTGACATCACATAGCTCGCAACGCCTGCCATTTTATCGTTCAACCTGATTGGATAAGCCAAAACGTCTTGCGGAGCTTTTGCTTTTGTTTGCATCAATTGAGCTTCAATTACTTCCAAAGAATCAATCATCGGTTGTGATACTTTCTTTAATTTTGAAACTAATGCCGTATCTTTTATTGCTGACAAATAACCTGATACTGATGACTTTATCTTACGAATCTGATTTATCGTTTTATGGCATTCAGTAACTTTTTTATTTACTTTTTGGACTAAATCATGCTGTTCTTTCAAATCCTCATTCGATACCTTCAAACGTGGGTCTTTTTTGATTTCAAATGATTGTTCAGCAATCAATTTATTATCATCAATCAATCTCACTTTATACATTCCAGGCGTTGCAATAGCCCCTGCGGTACTTCCAGCCCACATTACGTTTGTTCCATCAACCTCAGTAGCATCTGGATAACTGAAATTCCATACAAAGTTATTCATGCCCAAATTCGCAGGAATTGACCCAGGTTTTGGTTGTTTGGTATCTTCATAAAAATCTTTTGATACCTTGATAACCTCCCCTTTTTTGTCCTTGATATTTGAGTAAGTATTTACGGTATCACCTTTTTCAGTCAAAAATTGCAATTTCAATTCTTTGCTTGGTTTTTTCACTAAAAAATACCTCACCTGTACGCCCAAAGGCACATTTTCACCTGCATCCGCATCAGGACGTTGTGGTCTTGCACCGCCATTCATCAAATAAGAGGGTCTTGGAGGGTACAAATAATTCTCCTCTTTAACCTTACCATCCATGATTTCATGAAGTGGTGAAATATCATCCAAAATCCAGAAAGATCGTCCGTGAGTAGCCACTACCAAATCTTTTTCACGTTTATGAACTTGCAAATCACGAATAGGGGTTTCTGGTAAATTTAACTTCAATTTTTGCCAAGTTGCACCATCTGAAAACGAAACATAAACGCCTCTTTCTGTTCCTGCATACAAAAGCCCACGCTTATTTGGGTCTTCACGAACTACTCTACAATATTCATCGGATGGAATCCCATTGGTGATTTTTGTCCATGTTTTTCCATAATCAACTGTTTTGAAAAGGTAAGGTGTTCTATCACCAAACATATATTTATTGGCTGCCAAATAGGCTTTTCCTTTATCAAATTCAGAAGGAGAAATCAAGCTAATTAATGAATAATCAGGTAGTTGTGCGGTTGGTAAAGAAATATTCTCCCAGTTTTTACCACCATCTTTTGTAATATGAACTAAACCATCATCAGAGCCTATCCAAAAATTCCCTTTTTCCAAAGCTGATTCTGCAAAAGTGAAAATTGTTCCGTAAATCTCAGCTCCTGTCATATCCTTAGTAATTGGTCCACCTGTTTCCCCCAAAGTTTTAGGGTCATTACGAGTTAAATCTGGCGAAATGGTTTCCCAAGAATGTCCTTCGTTATTCGTTACGTGAACATAATTTGAAGTAATATACAACTCCTTTGGATTGTGGGGAGAAAAAACAATTGGGTATGTCCACTGAAAACGATATTTTTTCACTATTGAAGGGGATCCAATGGCTGATTCGGGCCAAATAGCTACATCACGGATTTCGCCAGTTTCAGCATTATGTTGCGACATTTGCCCGTCATACTCACCTCCGTAAGTAATTTTAGAATTCAATGGGTCAGCGGCAATATAACCTGCCTCCCCTCCTGCCACGGGATACCATGCTTTGCTGTCAATACTGTTTCCATCCGTCCGAGAGGCAATTCTAACCGAAGAGTTATCTTGCTGAGCCCCATAGACATTATATGGAAAATCATTATCCAAAGACACATGATAAAACTGAGCCGTTGGCATATCAACATCCGAAAAAGTTGCTCCACCATTGAAAGTAACCTCCGCACCACCATCGTCTCCGATGATGTAATTATCTGGATTCTTGGGGTTTATCCAACAGTCGTGAGTATCACCATGATGTACCATAATTCTTTTGAAAGTCTTTCCACCATCGTTTGATTTCATGGCATTTACGTTCAAAACAATCACATTATTCTCATTTTTAGGGTCTATTTCTAAATCCATATAATACCAACAGCGTTGCCACAAGTTTTTATCATCATTGATTAGTGACCAATGTTCACCGCCATCATCCGAACGAAAAAGCCCCCCTTTGGCATTTTCAACTAAGGCAAAAAGTCGGTTAGAATTTGATGCTGCCACGGCAACTCCGATTTTTCCTAAAACACCTTTTGGCATTCCTGGTTTTTGACTCAAATTCTCCCATGTATCTCCTCCGTCAGTTGATTTATAGAGTCCACAGCCTTTTCCACCACTACTCATCGAATAACCATTGCGATAGGCTTGCCACATCGAGGCATATACAATTCGTGGGTTATTTGGGTCTAAACGTACCATCACAGCCCCTGTGCTATCATTTTTAGAAAGAATTTGTTTCCAAGATTTACCTCCGTCAGTCGTTCTAAAAACTCCTCTTTCTGGATTTGGGGCAAAGGGGTTTCCCACCGAAGCCACATAAGCTACATCTGAATTGGTAGGGTGAACTTCAATATTTGAAATCGCATCAGCTTTGGGTAAACCCACGTGTTTCCACGATTTTCCCGCATCGGTAGATTTATAGACACCGTCACCGTAGGAAATATTACTTCGCATATCGCCCTCACCCATGCCCACGTAAAGCACGTTGGGGTCTGAGGGAGCAACCGCAATCGCACCGACTGACGAAGAATGAAAAGTTGAGTCTGAAATAGGAAACCAGTTTGCCCCAGCATCAACCGTTTTCCAGACACCTCCTCCTACTGCACCGAAGTAGTAAATTAAAGGTTGGTCGGCATGACCCGCCACCGCCAATGACCTTCCTGCACGAAATGGACCTATATTTCTCCATTTCAAGGCATTAAAAAGGCTATCATTAAGCGTTACATTTCCTCTACGAACAGTTGTAGAAACAGGAATTTGAGCTTGATTTTTTTTATTTTTTTGTGCGATTGAAAAATTTGAAATTTGCACAATTAAAAGCACAATAATTGCTTTTAGAATCTGATGAAGTAATGGTTTTTTCATGAACATTTAGGAAATTAATTTAGGATAGTAATTTACGAAGAAAAAACGTTAAAAAAACATTTTTTCAGCTAAACGAAAAGTATTGCAGTGTGCTTCGACAATATCACGAATCTGGGTAGAATAGCCACCTCCCATCGAAACGACAATTGGTAAATTATTTTTAATGGCTTGTTGGAAAACGAATTCATCACGCCTATAACACCCTTGTAATGAAACACTTAGCTTTCCCAATTTATCCGTTTCTAAAATATCAACTCCTGAAATATAGAAAAGAAAATCAGGTTTTTGTTCTGAAATAAGCCTTGGTAATGTCTCAAAAAGGATAGCTAAATATGCTTCGTCTTTGGTAAAAGTTGGTAATTCAATATCCAAATCCGATTTTTCTTTGTGGAGGGGATAATTCTCTTTTCCGTGCATCGAAAAAGTAAAAACTCGTGGTTCTTTTTGGAAAATTTCAGCCGTCCCATTGCCTTGGTGGACATCTAAATCAATCACCAATATTTTTGTAGTTAATTGATTATCAAGTAAATAGTTAGCTGCAATACCCACATCATTCAAAAGGCAAAAGCCCTCTCCCCTATCCGTGTAAGCATGATGAGTACCTCCCGCAACGTTCATGGCGATTCGATTTTTTAAGGCAAAATGACAGCAATCAATTGTCCCCTGAGTGATGATAGTTTCTCGTAAAACTAATTCCTCTGAGAGTGGAAAGCCAATTTTACGGATCATTTTAGGGTCGAGACGAAGGTGTTTTAGGTCTTCCCAATAGGCTTGTTTGTGGGTACGAAGAATCCATTTTTCATCAACTGGATTGGGAGCAAAGAAGTTTTCAGGTGTACAAGTTCCTTCGTAAATCAATTGTTCTGGAATTAGCTCATATTTCAACATCGGAAAACGATGTCCTTCGGGGAGAGGATGTTGATAGATGGGGGAATGGGTGATTTTGAGCATTTTATAAAACAATTTTAAATACGGAAGTCGTCCTTTTGAAGGACGACTTCCGTATTAGCATCTTACTTTTTCATATTTTTCAAGCCAGCTATCGCCTCAATAGGGTTTTTGTTTCCAAAAACATAACTACCTGCTACTAAGACATTTGCACCTGACTCTACCAATCTTTGACCCGTTTCTTGATTTACTCCACCATCAATTTCAATCAACGTGTCAAGTCCTCTTTCGTCAATCATTTTACGAAGTTTTTTTACTCTATCAATCGTAATTTCTTCAAATTTTTGACCACCAAAACCTGGATTAATTGACATCAAAAGTACCATGTAACATTCGGGCAAAATATCTTCCAAAACAGAAACAGGGGTTGATAAATTCAAGACAACACCAGCCTTACAACCAGCATCTTTTATTTGTCTGAGCGTACGGTGTAAATGTACAGTTGCCTCATGGTGAACTGTGATAATATCTGCCCCAACTTGCTTGAAGTTTTCGATATACCTTTCGGGCTTTTCTATCATTAAATGCACGTCCAAAGGCTTTGTTGCGTGTTTTTTGATAGCCTCAATAACGGGCATACCATAAGAAATGTTAGGCACAAAGTGTCCGTCCATAACGTCTATATGAAACCAATCCGCCTGTGAATTATTGACCATTTCAATATCACGTTGAAGATTAGCAAAATCAGCGGCAAGAACCGAAGGGGCAATTAAAATATTACTCATTGTTTATGGGATAAATCAAAAATACATTCAACTACAAAATTAAACCATAAATCGCCCTAAACAAAAAAAGCCTACTCGCACACTGCAAGTAGGCTCAAAATTATTATCTTTTTTTAAAATATAAATCCAAGGGATATGCCCGTTGATGTATTTCTAAATCCAAGAGGATTGGGAGAATCACTACCTAATTTCCAAATATTACCACTAAAGTTATATCTTCCTTCTAAAAAAATATGGTCACTAATTCTATAACCCAATCCAAATATTCCACCCCATCCAAACGATTTTTCTTCGGGAGCATTGTCGTTGAGTGTTGGTAAATATGAAATATACGGTCCTATAACAGTGTACATTCCTCCATCTCCCATATTTATTTTCACTAACAAAGGAACTTCTAAATAGTTGGATGAATTTAAGATAGTGTCTGCTTTAAAACCTTTTTGATTGAAAGCAATTTCTGGACAAAGAGATATATCTTCTGAAAGAGCAATATCAGCAAATAATGCACCCTCAAAACCTACTTTTATAGATTCGGGATTAGCTATTATTGCTCTTCCCCAAGGGGTTCCTGCATGGACACCTCCTCTAATTCCAAATCTAATCCCTGATTGGGAAAATGAAATCTGAGAAATTGTTAAAATTAGTCCAATTATTAAAACCTTAATAGTTGGTAAAGTAAACGCTTTTTTCATAATGTGATAAATTACAAAAGTATGGATGTAAATTTAATGTTTTTTATTAAAAACCTTGTTAAAACTTATTTTTTGGCGGTAAATTCGTTAAAAATTATTTCTTTTTATGAACCCACAAGAACAAATCGACCAACTTACTGATAAACTAAATCATTATAATTTTCAATACTATCAAAACTCTATTTCAGAAATAACTGATTTTGAGTTTGATAAATTATTAGAAAACCTAAAAAATTTAGAAAATCAATATCCAGAATACAAGCGTGACGACTCTCCTACGCATCGAGTTGGTGGAACAATCTCGAAGGAATTTGAATCAGTAACGCATAATTACCCAATGCTTTCGTTGGGTAATACATACAATGCACAGGACTTAGCGGATTTTGATGAGCGGGTTCGTAAGGGACTTGGCGAGTCTGAGTACGAATACATCTGTGAATTAAAATTTGACGGAGTGGCACTATCAATTTGGTACGAAAATGGTGTTCTGACTCGTGGCGTTACTCGTGGCGATGGAGTAAGAGGCGATGACATTACAACTAATGTGAAAACACTCAGAACGATTCCTTTAAAAATAGCAACAAAAAATATGCCAATAAGGTTTGAGGTACGTGGCGAAGGGTTTATGCCTATCTCAACATTTGAGGCTTTGAACAAAGAACGTGAGGATATTGGAGAGCAACTTTTAGCCAATCCACGTAATGCAGCATCTGGTACTTTCAAGATGCAAGATTCTGGTGTTGTTTCAAAACGTAAAATGGATTGTTACATCTATCAATTCTTATCTGATGAAAACGTTTTTGCAACCCATGAAGAAAGTTTAATTGCCATGAAAGAAATGGGATTCAACGTTTCTCAAACGTGGAAAAAGTGCAAAAATATTGATGAGGTTTTAGCTTTTATTAACCATTGGGATTCTGAACGTCATAATCTACCACTAAATACCGATGGAATTGTCATTAAACTCAATTCATTTGCTCAACGTGAGGTATTAGGTTTCACTTCAAAATCCCCTCGTTGGGCAATTGCTTACAAGTATCCATCCGAGGCAGCCTCTACCCTATTGGAATCAATTTCCTATCAGGTGGGTCGTACGGGCAATATTACACCTGTGGCAAATTTAAAACCTGTACTTTTAGCGGGTACAACCGTTAAGCGTGCGAGTGTACATAATGCAAATGAAATTGAACGTTTGGATTTACATATTGGCGACTATGTTTTTGTAGAAAAAGGTGGAGAAATTATCCCTAAAATCACAAACGTAGATTTAGAAAAGCGAAAGCCAAATCTTGAAAAAGTATTATTTCCAGAAACTTGTCCCGAATGCGGAACCACCTTAGTAAGAAAGGAAGGAGAAGCCAATCATTATTGTATGAATGAGAATGGTTGTCCTCCACAAATCAAAGGAAAAATTGAGCATTTTATTCAAAGAAAAGCCTTAAATATTGAGAACTTAGGAACCGAAACTATTGACTTATTTTATCAAAAAGGCTTAGTCAAAAACCCTGCGGATTTGTATGATTTAGCTTATGAAAATTTATTAGGATTAGATGGTTTTAAAGAAAAATCAATTCAAAATATTTTATCAGGAGTAGAAAAATCTAAGCAAATACCTTTCAAGCAAGTATTGTTTGGCATTGGAATTCGGTTTGTAGGGGCAACAGTTGCTGAAAAATTGGCTTCTTATTTTAATAATATTGATGCTTTATCGAAGGCGACGCAAGAAGAATTATTACAAGTTCCTGAAATTGGGGAACGCATTGCTCAAAGTGTTTCTGAATACTTCCAAAACCCTCAAAATCAAGAATTTATCGCAAGATTAAAGGCGGCAGGGCTACAATTAGAATACGAAAAAATCGAAATAGTTACAGAGGGGGACAGTTTGGCAGGGAAAACTTTTGTAATTTCGGGGACTTTTCAAAATTTTGAGAGAGACGATTTAAAAATAAAGATTGAAGCCAACGGTGGAAAAGTGCTAAGTGGCGTTTCTGGAAAGTTAAATTACCTCGTAGCGGGTTCAGAAGCTGGACCTTCTAAAATCGAAAAAGCAAATAAATTAGGCGTTGCTATAATTTCAGAAGAGGAATTTTTAGCGATGCTGTAACTCAAACTTTCCTGTTTGATAATTACGAAAATTAAAATACACAAATATTCCGAACTGGAAAGTTCGGATTACAATTAAAAAATGAGACCAAAATTTCATGGGGTAGCCCCAGCCTTAGTAACTCCAATGTTGGCAGATGGGCAAGTTGATTATCAAGGATTAAAAAAACTAATCCAACACGTTACTGATGGAGGCGTGGATTATATGGTTGTACACGGCACAACTGGCGAGTCTGCAACTACCGATAAAAATGAGCAAAAAGCGATATTAGATTTTATAAAAGAGAATAATTCAAAAAATCTTCCAATTGTATATGGTTTGGGTGGAAATAATACGCCGAACGTAGTTCAAGCCCTTAAAGATATTGATTTTCAAGGAGTTGATGCTATTTTATCTGTTTGTCCATACTACAATAAACCTGGGGCAAGAGGCGTGATTGCACATTATACAGCTATTGCAGATGCAAGTCCTGTTCCTGTTATCATGTACAATATTCCAGGGCGTTCGGGTATCAATATGACTTCGGCTACTACTTTAACTTTGGCTGAACATCCCAATATTATCGGTATCAAAGAGGCTTCTTGTATCATCGAACAGTGTATGGAGATCAATAAAGACAAACCAGAAGATTTTCTTTTGATTTCGGGTGATGATGTGCAAGGTGTACCCATTATTGCTTGCGGGGGTGTGGGAGTTATGTCTGTGATTGCCAATGCTTTACCTGCCAGATTTACAGAGATGATTCATGCTGCTTTGGATGGCGATTTCTTAAAAGCCAGAACTATGTTAGGCAGTTTCTTAGCAATTGATCCACTTTTATACGAAGAAGGAAATCCAGTAGGCGTTAAGAAAATCATGGAAATCAAAGGTTTGATAAATTCAGATGTAAGATTGCCATTGATGAAAGCCTCTAATGATTTAGAACAACGAATGAGAGTAGTTATCTCAAAAGATGGGCTTTAAAGTCTAAAAAAAAATTATTCCATTTTCAAATCATCAAATTTTCAAATTAAAGTATCATGTTTGTTCACGTAGTAAATTTTTGGTTAAAAAAAGACCTCACAGACGCAGAGCGTCAGCAATTTTTGACAGGTGTAAAAACTCTGGGTACTATTGACACTTGTACAACGTTTAATGTTGGGACACCTGCCAAAACTGACCGTCCTGTAATTGACAATAGTTATGATTATTGTCTTTTAACAATTTTTAACGACATTGAAGGGCATGATGTGTATCAAGAAGCTCCAATTCATCTTAAATTTATAGACGAATGCAAACACCTTTGGGAAAAGGTATTAATTTATGATTCAGAAACGATTTAATTTAGGTATGAGGTATGAGGTTTTAGGTATGAGGTTTAAGAAAGTGAAGCAATTTAAGATATACAAAAATTACATTGTTATCTGCTTTCTCCTTTCTTCTTTCACCTTTCTCCTATTTATTTCTTGTAAATCAAATAAAAACCTACAAACAACGTCCTATTATCAACCCAATTATCAAACTGGGACTAATGATAGAAAAGACGGTTTAGGTTTTCAATTGTCTGATAAATATCCCATTGAGATTTTAATTGGCGATGAACAACCTCAAACAGCCACAGAAGTAATTGAAAAATTGACAATTTCAGATGAAACTCCACTTCAAGAAGGTCAATTGTACAAAGGTAGAATGCTAAATCGTGGAAATGACCAACAACAAAAGAAGGCTTTATTAGATAGAATGGTAGCACAAGCCCAAGATTTAGGTGCAAGTGGCTTAATGAAAATAAATTATAAAGTTTTTACAACTGCGAAGACAACTGGTTATACATTGTCTGGAACAGCTTTTAAGTACGTTGTAAAATAGGTTTTGAGGTTGTAGGTATGAATTATGAGGTCGTAGGTATAAGTTCTTATATTTACGACCTTTTAATTTATACTTCATACCTATACTACCTACTAACTCATAACTGAACTGGTTAGTTAAGTTATACCCACTCACCCCACCCAACCCTCCCCTCGAAGGGAGGGCTTGTTGAGCTTAAAAGCCCTCCCTTCGAGGGGAGGGTTGGGTGGGGTGAGTACAACTTGATAAACTAATTCACATAACTACGACCTCACACCTACCACCTGTTATCAGTTTCCCACCACAAAAACCGCATTCCCAAACAACAATTTCCCATTTTGCCAAAATCCTCTGAAAAGTGGGTCGTTTGCTAAATAGACTACTTGTCCACGACCTAAGTCTTGCGTTCCGAAAATTAACGAATTCTTCAATTTCTCTTGGGCTTTTGAACCTGCAAAACCAGCAACGGGAACTTTATTGTCTTTAATTACACCCACATTCCAACCTGAACTAAGGTATTGATAATCAGAAGATTCTAATACTAAACTGAAATAATTTTTGTCATATCCAAATGCCAAAGGGTTTGTATTGTCCATGGTCAGTTTATAAATACTACCTGGGGTTTCTTCCGAAATTGATTCACGTTCGGCATTGGCATAAACTTTCAATTTATCTTTATCCTCTTCTTTCTTTTTATCTTCTTCTTTATGTTTTATGTCAAAACCATCCTTACCAGCAAGTCCGTTGATTGCCCCTTGAACAGCAATGAGTTTTCCTCCCGCCTTTACCCAATCTTTCAATTTTCCAAGATTTTTTTCGTCTAAAATTTTACCATAACTCCCATCCGTCAGAACTAAAACATCAAATTTTGAAAGGTCGGTACTGCCAAAATAACTCTCCCCCAAAATGGTTGCAGGGTAATCTATTTGTTTATCGAAGAAATGCCAAGTTGCTCCAAATGAGGTAGATGCAACACCATCGCCCGATAAAATAGCCACTTTGGGAGCTTTCAAAAAACTCACATAATCAGAGCCAAAATCTGAACCTTTCGTAACCATCCCTGTCGTTGAAGTATATAAGTTTACTTGTAATTTCTCCGCTTCGGCTTTTACTATTTTATCAAAATTATCTCCCAGACGCTCATTGCCTGTACGAGTAATGATGAGTGTTCCTTCGTTAAATGCTTGATTTTCAACCTCAAAAGGCTTACCAGCCGAACGAACTTTGATGCCTTTTTTGAGAAGTGCTGATAAAAACTTCAAATCAGTAAATGATTGCCATTTAGCCATGTAGGCATAAGGCTTTTCAGTTTTGGGTGATGAAGTAATGAAGGTAGGTTTTGCAGAAGGATTTATTCTATCTTTCACCGCAAAGGCATTCAATCCATACGCAAAAGGCAGCGACCACGACGTAATATCATAAGTCATAGTGTCTTCTACCATCGTTTTAGGTTCTAACAAAATCTTCAAAAATGTCGAGCGAGGTTGGTAGAGATTTAGTACAATATCCTCTGCATCAATTTGAAAAGTCTCATTTTTATCGTCCTGATAACTAAAACCTGATGCCATCATAGACTTTCCAGCCGTACCATATTGGAAATTTTCACGGTCTAAAAAACTCAAAAACTCACGAACACGACTCTCATTTCCTTTGGTCTTGAAAACAAACGATTTATACTGTCCAACGGGAGATTTTTGTGCATTATCAAAAAACTTAATAAATTCAGTAACCGTCTTGTCAGCATTGGCAGAAATTGCTTCCATACAAGCAAAGGAGGTACTAAAATGATGGTCAATTCTTTGTTTTAAAGTCAATGTGTCACCATCTCTTTTGGAAATTCCCAAGCCTGCCCCAATTCCGCCTTGTTCGTAAGTCATTCCGAAAGCACCATTGTAAGTTGGGTAAGTATCACCATACGATGGATACAACAAATCAAATCTTTCTTTCGAGAAAAATAACCACCCGTTTTTATCAAAATCTCGCTTGTTATAATTTCCTAAAATCGTTTGAAATTCTCGTTGCCAAGGAGTTATGTCTTCGTGAAATGGCTTGGCGGCAGGTGAAAAATAATACGGATTTTCATAACCTTGTTCGTGAAAATCAGCGTGTAAGTGTGGCATCCATTGGCGATAAAGTGCCATTCTTTCTTGTGACTCTTTTTGAGTTTGCCATGCCCAATCACGATTTAAATCAAACAAATAATGGTTAGGTCTTCCCCCAGGCCAAGGCTCTTTATGTTCAACTGATGATGATAAGGGGTTGAAGTTTGAACCTACTTTTTGATTATAAAAATTTACGTATCTATCGTATCCATCGGGGTTTATACAAGGGTCAAGCATGACAACTGTATTCGACAATATCCCTTTTGAACGCTCATTCAGTTTGTTTAAAAGTTCGTATATGACGAATGGGGCTGTATTTGAGCTACATGACTCGTTTCCGTGTACGTTATAACTTATCCATGCAATGGCGGGTTGTTTTTTGGTAGGTTTTCCTTCCATCAAACCAATTGACTTCAAATTATTGGTTCTAATTTCGTCTAACTGCGTGAAATTTTCGGGTGAAGCAACAACTGCAACCATCAAAGGACGACCTTCATTGGTTAAACCATATTGAATCAGTTTTACTTGATTGGGAAATTGTTGAGCGATGTATTCATAGTAACTCACCACTTGATGATGGCGTAAAAACCGTTCCCCTTTTTTGAATTTCAAAAACTCCTCGGGTGATTGGATAGTGGTTTGAGCTTTTGTTTGAAATTCAAGAGAAAAAATAAACGTTAAGCAAGTGATGAAAGTGAAAATTTGTTTCATAGATTTTGATGAATTATTTGTGAGCATTATTTTTCTGAGGCACGGGGTCAAAGCCATGTCCACCACACGGTTGACATGTTGAAATTCGTTTCATTCCCAAGATAAATCCTTTCCAAAAACCCCAAATTTGGATTGCCTCAATCATGTATTGCGAGCAAGTTGGGGTGTATCTGCATGAATTTGGAAAGTAGGGCGATAAAATGGCTTGGTAAATTTTTACGAATATGATTAAGATTTTTGACATCTTTGTCCTAAATTGTTGATGTTATTACGAAGATAAGAAGGTAATTTCAAAATATTAATGAAAAAGGTTCTGTGATGAAAAATAAAGGATATTTTGAAAAATAATTTTGAGTATAAGTAGTTTTTCGTTCTCTTTGTAAGCTAAATCAAATAATTAGAAATGAAAAGATATTGCCTTACCCTTGACCTCAAAGACGACCCCAAGCTCATAGCTGAATATGAAGCCTATCACGTAAAAATTTGGGATGAAATCCAGAAAAGTATCAAAGATTCTGGCATTGAATCCATGCAAATTTATCGCCTTCACACTCGTATGATTATGATTATTGAGGCTCAGGATGATTTTAGTTTTGAAGTAAAAGCAAAAATGGATGCCGAAAACCCCAAAGTTCAAGAATGGGAAGAATTGATGTGGAAATATCAACAAGCCCTCCCAATGGCAAAAGAGGGAGAAAAATGGATGTTGATGGATTTAATTTTTGATATATAAAAAATGTTTTCACTAAAAAACAAATCAGTAGTAATCACAGGTGGCGGTTCTGGAATCGGGCAGGCTATTTCTATGCTTTTTGCCAAACAAGGAGCATTGGTAAATATCATTGAACTCAATCATGTTGCTGCCGAAGATACTGTAAATCAGATTCTTAGCTCAGGTGGGAAAGCAATTGCACACACTTGTGACATTGCCAATCAAGCTAAGGTCATTGAGGTTTTTCAAGCTATTGGGAAGGTAGATATTTTAGTCAATAATGCTGGAATTGCCCACGTCGGAAACCTTGAAAATACTTCTGAGAGTGATTTTGAAAGAATTTTTCAAGTAAATGTTAAAGGGGCATACAATTGCCTTTATGTGGCTGTACCCATGATGAAAGCACAAGGCGGAGGCGTGATTTTAAACATGGCATCGGTTGCAGCTACGGTTGGAATCAAGGATAGATTTGCTTATTCCATGTCAAAAGGGGCAGTTTTTACGATGACACTTTCTATTGCAAAAGATTATTTACAAGACAATATTCGTTGTAATTGCATCTCGCCTGCCCGTGTGCATACGCCTTTTGTGGATGGATTTATCGAAAAAAACTATCCCAATAATAAGGAAGAAATGTTTGAAAAATTATCCGCTTCACAGCCTATTGGCAGAATGGGAAAACCAGAAGAAGTTGCCGCCTTAGCTTTGTATCTTTGTTCTGATGAAGCTGGATTTGTAACGGGTTGCGACTATCCAATTGATGGGGGATTTACCAGATTAAATAACTGAATTTATACATATTACTTTTTAATTCAACGGATTAAAATCCGTTGTTAGGACATCGGTCATCCCGATGGGATTATTACAAAGCAATAGTCCCATCGGGACGGGCAATATCCTAACAACGGACGGTTCGCCGCTGCGATTTCAACCCGTTGAAAAGAGGTTTGCTTGACAACATTAAATAATTAAATTCATGAAAAAAACTTTTTTACTCATCACATTTTTCTGGTCAATGACTTCGTTTGTACAAGACAAGCCTAAGAAGGTTATTTTCTTCGGAGATTCAATCACTCAGGCGGGCGTTCTACCAACGGGTTATATTACCAAAATGGGGCAATCGCTTGAAAAACAAGGGCTTAAAGAGAAATATGAATTGATTGGTGCTGGTATTGGTGGAAATAAAGTTTATGATTTATACCTTCGATTGGAAGATGATGTTCTCAATAAAAAGCCAGATATTGTTGTGATTTATGTTGGCGTAAATGACGTTTGGCATAAATCAACCTACGGAACGGGTACGGATTTGGATAAATTTGAAAAGTTTTATCAGGCTCTTATCAACAAAATGAAAGCCAACAATATCAAAGTTATTGTATGTACACCCGCAGTCATTGGTGAACGTACGGACGCAAGTAATCAGCAAGATGGAGACTTGAACCAGTTTAGCAAAAGTATCAGAAACTTGGCTTCAAAAAATGACTTGCCTTTGTGTGATTTAAGAAAAGAGTTTCAAGATTATAACCTGAAAAATAATCCTGAAAATAAAGAAAAATCTATCCTCACAACGGATAGAGTACATTTAAACGAATTAGGAAATCAATTTGTGGCTGATAAAATGTTGCCGTTAATTTTGAAATAACATTGGTGATTTTGTAGTAATGATGAATATAATTAATTTCAAATTACTTATCTCATTCACCACCTTTGACTCCATAAAAAATCACCCAAGTAGAAAAATCATCTGAGAAATTCTCAAAACGATGTTCCACACCTGCGGGAACGAAAAGAAAATCCCCTTTTTGAAATTTCACCGTTTTTCCATCGGAATAAAAATCACCTTCGCCTGAAATTACGAGATAAATTTCGTCCTTTTCGTGGGGTTGTTGGAAGTCCTTTTCTATGGGCTTATAAACTTCTACTGATAATGTTCCGTGCGTGAACAATTCCAAAAATAGTTGTTTGGAATTGGATAGTTTTTCGAGGGCTTCGTGTGTGGAAATTTGCATGATTTAGAAATTTTGATTAATTGGTTTCAAAGACATACTTTTCAATAAAATGGAACAAAATAAAGCTACACAACAGACTGATAATAAAACATTTATGCCAAAATTGTAGCTTCCGTCAATATCATGAAATTTACCCAACAACATAACGCCCAAGAATCCTCCAATTGAATCAAATGAATTGACAAAGCCCAAGATATTCCCGAATGATTTTCCTCTATATACATCCGCAACGGTGAGCTGAATCATGGCAAATGCCCCACTGTACCCAAATCCGTAGGCAATTGCATATCCATAAGCCATATAAACATTTTGGTCAATCATTTTTAAACAAACAATTCCCAGAATTAAGAAAATGGTTGCTAAAATTAGGATGTTCTGTTTGTTGAAATTATCAGAAATATATCCAAAGAATAATTTGCCTATAATACTGAAAACGAAGAAGATACTGGAAATATTGGTAGCTTTTTCGAGGTCAAAATGGTGTTCATTCAGGTACAAGCGTAAATGACTCAAAACGCCAAATCCACAAAACCAAAATGAAGCGGTGATGATGAGCAATACATAAAATGTATTTGTTTTGAAGGCTTCTGTCAGCGTTATTCCATCTTTTTCTTCGATACTATTTTTTGTCAAATTTAACTCAACAGAAGGCTTATTTCTCACAAAAAACATGGGTAAATAAGACAAAAATGCACCCAAGCAAGCAACTCCCAAAAGAGCAATCCGCCAACCATATTCTGGCATTAAAAATTTGGCAAATTGTGGATAAATAATTCCGCCAAAACTTGAACCTAACAACAAAACTCCAACAGCTACTCCACGTTTTTCTTGAAACCAGTTGGCAATAATGACCATACTCGGAATTAAGCCAGAAAAGGTGATTGCGATGGACAGGGCTACATAAATAGCATAAAATTGCGTGTATGAGGTAATTTTTGAAAGAAGTATTTGTGAAACAAATGCCAAGGTTATTCCAAAAAGCATCAAGGTTTTTGCAGGAATTTTTGTCAGTAAATAACCTACAATTGGAGCGAAAAGTGCAATGATAATGAAGTAATAAGAGGTTGGTTCACTCACTTGCCCGATTGTCCAACCAAATTCTTTGATGATTTCTGGAAAAAAAGCGGGAAGGCAATTAGTACTAATGGTGCTGGATGTATAAATGACAAATAATAAAATTACTTGTGTCCATTTTGAGGAATTTTGTTTCATAATTAAGTGATAAGTCGTTAAGTGGCAAGTTGTTAAGTCGTTAATTGATAAGTTGTTGAGCATTTCTTCTTAACAACTTATCAATTAACGACTTATCACTTTTCTTTATACATCGTCCTCCCGCCTGTTCTTCCATCTTCTTGTTCCAACTCAATTTGCAGATTATCAGGACTCATCAAAATACAGAAAGTGTATGGCGTTGGTTTGTCGTAATACATCAACATTCTTGGTTCCATGACTACTTTGTAATTATTGGCTTTGGCAGCATAAAAAGCTGGCTCAATTTCATCAAAAAGAAATCCTAAATGGTCGATGTTCGGAACAAATTTCTTTGAATCTCTTTCAACAACCTGTTCACGAGATAAATTGAGAGCTTCGGGTTCTGACAAAACAAATCTGTGATTACCAATTTTAAGAACCGTCGAACGGTCTTTTTTATCAATAATTTCTGCCCCTAATACATCCTGATAAAACTTTACATTGAGTTCTAAATTTTTCACCAACAACTGCAAATGGTCGATTCCGAAAGGGTTTTTAGATTTTTTCATCTTTGGTCTTTCTACCAAAACGATGATATTACTGTCGAATCCGTACATGGCGACGGCATTGACATCGGGTTCTGTTGGTAGGGTGAAATCCTCCGCTGCAAAATCATAGCCCGCTTTTAAGAGTTGTTTGACCGTCTTTTTGATACTTCTTGTGTTTATGGCTAACCATCTCACGCCATACATAGGAGGATTATTGGGTGATGGCATCACTTTTTCTCTAATCCAACGTTTTGGGTCGCCTACTTTTACCCCTGGAAATGGTCCTGGGGAAGAAATATTGATGGTTGATTCGTCAGGACGAAGAGATATAAAATCAATAAAAGCCAAGGGATTCATTTCTTGTTCTGCCATAGCTTTGCCCTTAAAAAAGGTCTTGAAGTAGTTGTTCGCTACTTCACGTACAGACGAATCACTCACGTAATAGTGAATATCGTCAAGCATGATGGGCTTTTGGGCAAAGGAATTTACTGAAAAAAATATCAGGTATATGATGAAGTGTTTTCTCATGGGGAATCTGTTAGTAGTTCACCCCATCCCAACCCTTCCCCTCAAAGGGAAGGGCTAAAATTTGTGTGAAAGCCCTTCCCTTTGAGGGGAAGGGTTGGGATGGGGTGATTGAAAAAGTATATTAATCCAAACGAAATTATACAGAAAAGGCACTAAGTACAAAGAAACTGTAAAAATCTTTGTGCTTAGTGCCTGTTTCCTTAAAGTATCACAGGTTTCCAACCTGTGAACGGACTCCACTTACAGGTTGGAAACCTGTGATACTCAAAAGTTCCTTTCTAAAACGAAACCTCAGCCGAGAACATAAAACGCTGTGGCAAGAAAGGTACACCACGAACATATTTAAAATTACCCAAACCATTGTTCAAATTAGTTTGATAAAAAGTATCATCAGTTTGAGCTGACACCACACTACTTGCCCCTGTGATATTTAACAGGTTAAACGAACTAATTTTTAACTTCAACGTATTTTTTATCAATTTTGCAAAAATATTAGCATCCATTAAACTTGCCGTTGGATAATCCAAAGTGTTATAAGCATCAACAGGACGACCAGCAACATAGTTATTATTGATATTTAATCCAAAATAACTATTTTCATAACCTGCACTTAAATTCCAAACTGTCGAAGGCACACTTGCAACACGATTTCCAGCTAAATTAACACTTCTTCTGTCTGGATTTGGAATAGGAGTATCAACTCCATTAACTTTTTCAATTCTGGTCAAAGGTACACCATTGATTGAATTGACTGTAACAGCTTGTGTTAAAGCTGTATATTCCGTTTTTTGTTGTGTCAAACTCGTTCTAAAATACAAACCTTTAAGTGCTAATGGCGTATATGTCAAGCTAATTTCAGCTCCATAAATTCGATTATCTCCTCCTGGAACACTCACGGCTAATGCACCCACAAACGTTGATACAAGACGATTACTCAGGTTATTCAAGAAAATTCCTCCATCCAAACTCAAATCTCCTATGGTAGTTCGGTAACCCAATTCCATACTTGAAACTTGCTCATTTTTATCAATATATGGTTTTGTGTACATTGTTCGACCTAATTCGTCTCTGGTTGTTATTTGTGTGTAATCAGGCTGACCAGTGGCATCTTTTGGGAAAGCTGTTGCAAAAGGATTTAATATTGTTCTTGTATCAGATGGATCGGTTAATCTACGATAAGCATATTCAACCGTAGTGTAAGCTGAGTAATCAGGAGCTCTATATGAACTCGAAAAGTTCCCATAAAGAGCTGTATTTTCATTGATGAGATAGTTAAAGCCTAATGAAAAACTTGTTCCACTATGTTGAACAGTTCTACGAGCATTTCTTTGATAAGCGTATCGATCTTCTACCATATCTAAATCTACAACATCACTTCTCAAACCAATATTCACAGTTAATCTATCATTAAACTTCATTTCATCACCAATGAAATACGAGTTTACCGTTTCGTTATAAGTACCATTTCTGAAAAGAGATGGAATAATTGCACCACCCACAAGTGTTGAACCTACAACTGAACGAGCTGCAACATCATCACTTTTGTCTAACCCATAAAAAATTCCCCAAGCAACGGCTCTGACTTTTACGGAACTATAATAATATCCTGCGGTGATGTTATGAATAGAACCTCCCAATTCTAAATTCTTACTCAAACGTAATTCGTTAATATAATCAAAACCTCTTGAACCTTGGTCTGGTGTTCCTCCTGCAAATAATGCTCTATTCTGAATCCCTGAACCCCAAAATTGTGTTAATGGGAAGTCAAATTGCGTTCCTGTAAGCATATCTTGGTAACGTCCATTGTTATTTAAAGTAAATCCTGCCCCAAGATTAAGGTTTAATTTTAATCCAACATTCAAGCCTTTCGATAAATTACCTTCTCTTAATGCTTTATCAACATCAAGAACTTCTCTTGTTCCGTCTGGGTAAGTTGTTGCAAAGGTTCTTCCTCTTAAACTGTTGGTTACTGGAAGTGCAATATCACGGGTTGTATATCCACCAAAAGGTTTACTTAAATCATTGTAAATGTATGGAACATCAATTTGATTTTGAATATTCATATTGATAATTCCTCCCGATAATCTGAAAGTATTTCCTTTATCATCCAAATAATCAAAATTAGCACGTATCTGTCCTCCTTCGTCAGGATAAAGGTTATTTCTAAAACCATTATCGGTCATCAAGTACATTCCTCCAATATTGTAACGAAGTGTTTTCGATTCGTTCAGAGGTCCATTTACATTAAAATCTAATTGACGCATATTATTATTTGCTCCTGTAAATCTAATGCCTCCGCCGTGTTCAGTTCCGCCCGTTTTTGTGATAACGTTTATCGCTCCTGCGGCGGCACCACGACCATATAAAGTTGCGGCAGCACCTCGTACAATTTCTATCTTCTCCACATTCATATCCATTCTGAAAGCCGCATCAGGCACCATTTCGGGACTGGCAAAAGTTCTCAAACCATCAAATAATAAGGACGTATAAACCAAACCATTTGAGCCATTATCTGGAAATCCACGCATCCAGATAGCATTGCGGGTACGCCCTGCACCCGTATGCACGAATACCCCTGGTACAAATTTGATAGCATCTGCAATTGAAACGGTACTGGTACGAGCGAGTTGCTTTGCATCAAGAACCTCAACCGCCGTAACAGTTTCTAATTTTCTGATTGGTTGAGTCGTTGCAGAGACTACTACCTGACTCAATTCTGAAACTTCTTCGTACATCACGATATTGATTTCAGAAAAAGCATTCATCGTTTTTTCGACACTACGATAACCTACAAACGAGAACTGTAATTTTGTGCCTTGTGCATCTGGAGCGGATATTTTGTATTTTCCGTCTGAATCGGTTGTAGTACCAACAGTTGAAGATTTTACGGTAACATTGACCCCTTGGAGAGGCTTTCCGTCTCCACTAACCACACGACCAGTGACTAATCGGCTTTGGGCAAAAAGGGTAAGGCTTGTAAAGAAAGAGAAAATCGTTAGGAACAGCACAGTTCCAAACACACGATAATTGGTAAAGTGGTATTTCATAAATTTTGATGGGTTTTTTGATGGGTTAAAAATAAAATTTGAGTTCGATTGTGAACCCAAGTATAAATATAGTAGTTTAGTCTATACGTTCGTATTTTAAACTAATACAATTTTAGGAATGTTTCAAAAAAATATTCAACCTTCATTGCTAACCCCTAATTGGAAACAAAAATATTACCCCTGGCTCATTTGCTTTTCGGGGCTTCTCATCTTGATAGTTGTTAATGGATTGACTACCACCTCTTTATCTGTTTTTGATAAGGCTTTTTTAGACGAATTTCATTGGAGTAGAGAGGAATTGAAGATGAGAGAATCAGTTACCAATGGAGTTACCCTCTTTTTTATCTTCATTTCTGGGATGATTATTGATAAAATACGAGTCAGAAAAATGCTCCTCTTTGGGACTTTTGTCTTGTTTGCGACCTTAGCAAGTTATAGTTTCATAGAAAATAAATATCAAGCCTATCTCATTCATTTTTTCTTGGGAATTTCAATGATTGCGGCGGGTTCAGTTTCGTGTATCATTTTGGTTTCAACCTGGTTTAATGAGAAAAAAGGCTTGGCTTTGGGCATTGTATTGGTAGGAACAAGTTTGGGAGGAGCTATTTTTTCGAGGCTCAATAATATCCTTTTTGATTTATACGGTTGGCGACAGGCTTTTTTAATTCTATCGAGTTTTCCGCTTTTGATATTCTTTTTTATTTTATTTTTTGTCAAAAGTTCCCCTCACGAGATAGGAATTAAGGCTTTTGGAGAAAATACAGGAGCATCAAAACCTGTAAATTCAGATTTACTGACTCAAGGAATGACCTATCAAAATGCTACGAAAACGCATTTGTTTTGGTTAATTTGTATTTGCGGTTTTTGTACATTTTATAGTTTAGTTGGTACAATTGCTAATGTTTTCTTACATTTGGTAGGTCTAAATTTTACCGAAAAAGATGCCAGTTATTATTTGTATCTCTATTTTTTGATTGCTGGTTTTGGAAAATTTTTAATCTCTTTTTTCTCTGATTATATCAATCCCTACATCGTTTTTTCAACTTGTTGTTTAGTAATGATTTTGGGAATATTTGGGTTAAGCACCTCCGACCAATCGTTTATTATTCTTTCAATTTGCTTGTTAGCATTGAGTTGGGGCGGAATATACTCACTTTATAATTTGATAATAGTCAAAACTTTTGGATTAAAAGAAGCGGGGAAAATCAACGGAACAATCAGTATGTTTGAAGGTGGAGGAGCATTTTTAGGACCTTTCCTTACGGCAAAACTATTTAATTTAGAAGGTTCATATCAAATTCCGTTTCTGATAAATGCGGCTTTAATTGGCTTTGTTTTTATTATTTCCATTAAATTCAAATCATATATAAATAAAATAAAACCAACCGAAACATTATAATTTATGAAGTACAATTTCGACGAAATTATTAATAGAAAAAACACAGATTCTTTTAAATGGGATTTTTATAATGACCCCGAAGGAACAATCTCCATGCCTGTCGCAGATATGGATTTTCGTAGTCCAGAACCTATTTTAGAAGCATTAAGAGGCGTTACAGAACACGGAGTTTTTGGCTATTCTGTCGTTCCTGATGAATTAAAAAATGTACTTCAAGAGCGTTTGGAGAGACTTTATGGTTGGAAAACTGAAAAAGAATGGCAAGTTTGGATTCCTGGACTTGTGCCTGCCATCACGGCTACGTGTAGAGCGATAGGTGAAGTTGGAGATGGAGTTTTGACTTCAATTCCTGTTTATCATCCCTTTCATTTAGCTCCAAATTATGTTGGAAAAAAACTCCAAACCTTTCCAATGATTGAGCAAAATAATCGTTGGACTTTTGACTTTGAAGCACTTGAAAAAGCCATAACTCCCGATACAAAACTTTTCATGTTATGTAACCCCTACAACCCATCGGGAACCGTTTTCACGAAAGAAGAATTAGAAAAATTAGTTACAATTTGTCAAAAAAATAACATCGTAATTTGTGCGGATGAAATCCATTGTGATTTGATTTTGGATATTGATAAAAAACATATCCCGCTTGCAAGTTTGAGTCAAGAGGCTGAAAACATGACGATTACGTTGTTAGCACCTTCCAAAACTTTCAACATTGCGGGTTTAGGTTGTTCAGTTGCGGTCATACCAAATCCAGAATTAAGACAAAAATTTAATGCTGCCAAAGATGGTTTTTTCCCACCATTACCACGTCATTCGATGGTAGCGGCTTTGTCGGCTTATCGTGATTGTGAAGATTGGCGGCTACAATTAGTTGAATACCTGAAAGCCAACCATGATTATTTGTACCAAGAATTGAATGGATATAAAGGACTGAAAATGTTACCGCTTGAAGCCACATATTTAGCGTGGATTGATGCAAGCGGAACAGGTATTCCAGATATTCAAGAGCGAATTTTAAAGGCAGGAGTTCGTCTAATAGATGGAAAATTATTCATGGGAGAAGGGTTTTTGAGACTCAATTTTGCTTGTTCAAAAATTGTTTTAGAAGAAGGGATTAAGAGAATCAAAGAAGCATTGAAATAACATGAACTTCCAACTCCAAACATATTCCGAAATCGTAATCAGTGTCAAAAATCTTGATGCAGTGCTACCAGTTTATACACAAACATTGGGTTGGGAAGTTGCTTGGAGAGGAGAGGGTGATAAATCTCAAATTCAATTTTGGAATTTGCCAGAAGCAACTGAAATCGAAGAAATTTTGCTTCGCTTTCAAAATTTAGATTATGGACAAATTAGATTAATACAATTTAAGAATATTGAACAAAAGCTAATCCGCCCCGCTGGACAAACATGGGACACAGGCGGTATTTTAGACATAGATTTACGCACCTCTGACCTACAAAAAACATACGATGAACTAACCGAATTAGGCTGGCACGCATACAGTCGCCCTGTTATGCAAACGATGGGACCTTTCATTGTTGAGGAGGTTCTATTAAAAGGACATGATGAAGTCGTCATTGCCTTCGTTCATCGGTCAGTTCCACCACATCCAAACCCTTTTGAGTTAGAAGGTATTACAAGTAATGTTTATCTTAGTGCAATGATTATCAAAGACTTAAAAGTAGCTACTGATTTCTTTGTCAATAAATTAGGATTCATTTCTCACAATGAAATCTCTTTCAAAACGGATAAGCCAGAGACAACTATGTTTGGTTTACCCCATAATTTAGCTGATAAAACCAACGTCAAATTAAACATCATCGGATCAACTGAAACCCGTGACGGATTGCTTGATTTAGTAGAATTAGAAGGACTTTTAGGAGAAGATTTTTCTGCAAATGCTTACCCACCCAACAGAGGGATTTTGATGTATCGTTTTCCAGTAAAAAATATTCAGAATTACTATGATTATATTCTAAAAAACGGAGTTCACCCTGTTTGTAAAATTAAAAAAGTACAATTAAATTCAATTGGAGAAGTTGAGCTTTTTGCAGCTCAATCTCCTGATGGGGTTTGGTTAGAATTTTATGAAGTGATTTCAGATTGAAACAATCAAAACAATATTCTCTCTCCCCAAACCCTCAAATGCCAACTTCTTAATATTCCATAATGAAAGTGCTGAGCGAGATTCCAACAAACGATTTTGACACTCAAAAACGCCGTTAATTACCAAAACGAAAGCCTTATTTCTGATGGACAAATTCCCTTCTTTTCTTCCATCAAATTTTCCAATAATTATCTTTTCTGAAATTTGATTTCTTGAAATATCCATCAACAAATTCTTATTTTTATCTATATCAAAATCATTTAAAATGATTTTTTCATCCAATTTTTTATCCGAACGAATCCAGATTTCTAAGTAATTTACTAATTCATTGTCATAAGGATTTATGATTGCTATTTCTTCATTTTTTTCAAGAGAAATATAGGCTATTTCGCCAGAATTGATGATTTCTGAGATTCCACCTTTTTCAATTTCAATAGCTCCGACCAAAGGTAGTAGCACTATTAAAACAAAATTATCCGCCAAAATCTTTTGAAAATTTTGAGCGGATAAAGTATTGTCTAAACATTTAATTATTGGCGATTCTACAATCGAAACTAAGTCTATTTCAAAACTTCTGAAAGTATTATTTTGTAAGCATTTTCTATTCTCAGAAAGATGTATAATAGCCTCTGAACTAAGCATTTACAACAATATTATGAGTTAATTCTAAGCCATCTGTTATATTTCCCGAGATTGTTCCTAATTGCTTAGCATATCCATCACTAAAAATCCCATCTCTATCGTTTGAAGTATCAGCTTTTCCTCTTTTGTAAATCGAAGTAGCCGTTGTAAAAACACTATCGCAAGCGGCAGGAGGGAAGGCGATTTGAGTTACCAAAAGTGATTTTCCCGTGGCACTATATATGTGTACGTGAATATGAACGGCACGCCCACTGTACCATCCTGGGAAAATAGTATCAAAACTCACCAAACCATTAGCATCTGTAACCTGACGACCTCTCAGAAAATGAGCCGAAGTAAATCCACCATATTCTGAATAATTACCATCTGCGTCGCAATGCCAAATGTCCACAATTACGCCTTGTAATGCTCCACAACCTGTATTTTTGTTTTTGATTGATAGGTTTGCTTTCATATTTACCCCTTTGCTTCCAGCTTTTATGTCTTTAATAACAAAGCTGGCGGGGTCTTTTGTTGGGAAAGGTCCAGCGGTTTCTGAGGGATTGATTGCACAATCAGTTGATGAACTTCCGTTGGTTGATCCTTTGGTTGTTAAAATATTCGTTGTAGGGTTTAGGGTATCATTGGCAATGGTTTTGCATGATACTAATATTGGGGCAATTGTCATCATTCCCAAACTCGACAATCCCATTTTTAAGAATTCTTTTCTTTCCATTGAATTTATAAATTTAATCAGAACTACGCATTTTGAGACGATGATATTGCCCCAGATTAAAATTATTAAGTTTGTCTAAAAACATTATCCAAAACAACTGCCGTTGCTATGCCAGCATTTAATGACTCAGCCCCTCCAAATCTTGGAATAGTGATTTTGTGAGTAATTAGTTTTTCTATTTCTTCCGAAATTCCATTTGCCTCATTTCCAATAACAATGAACCCTGATTTTGAAAAATTGGTGCGATGAATATTCTCACCAGATAATAAAGTTCCGTAAATATTGGTAGTTTGTTTTTTTATAAATTGCTCAATATCAGTATAATACAATCCTATTCGAGTGAAAGAACCCATTGTAGAATTAATAACTTTTGGGTTATAAAAATCAACGGTAGAATTTGAACAAATAATTTTTGTAATACCATACCAGTCTGCGATTCGGATAATTGTTCCTAAATTCCCAGGGTCACGAACGTCGTCGAGAATTAAAGCAAATTCGTTTTCAGAAATCAATAATTCTGTGTTTTTTTTCGTTTTTACTACGGCAAGGGCAGCATTATTGGAACTAAACGAACCCACTTTTTCAATATCGCCTGATTTGATGATTTCAAATGCTAATGTTTGGGATTGTAAAAGAGTCTGGTTTTCCTCAAAAAAATCATCCGTAACAAACAATAATTCGATTTCAAAGTCTGATTTCAGTAATTCAAGCACACTTTTTGCCCCTTCTACCACAAAAGATTGATGTTCAATACGAAATTTCTTTTGTTGTAGAGAATTAATGTATTTAATTTGATTTTTAGTTATCACAGAATTATTTTTTGAAAGTTTAATTGCTCTTCGGAAGTAGGCAGAATTTAGTAGGCAGTTTCAGTAATTTGGTGTTTCAAATTTACTTTTTACTATAATTAACTTTATTTTATGACTGTCAAGACTGCCAACTGCCAACTATTGTACTGGCTACTGAACAAATTTACTACAAAAGAAAAATAACAACGTCTCATTTTGAAACAAATCCTTATTTACATACTCATTTCTTTTCAATTGATTTATCTCACGGGGTGTTCGCCCAAAGGTGTTTTGACTGAACCTTTGCTTTCTTCTCAAACGGTCAAAGGTGTTAAAACTATTCCCAAAGAACGTATTGAGGCACTTTTGCCACAAAAACCTAACAAAAGACTCGTCCGTACCCCCATCACGCTTGGGTTATATTTTTACCAATTTTTTTCAGCAAAGATTCCTCCTCTGACCTTCAAGACTTATGCTGAAAGCAAAAAAGAGTGGGAAGTTGAGCTTGCCAAGGTGCAAAATGACTATCAAAAAAGTATTGTTGGTTTAGAAAACAATTCAGAAGAATACTTGAAATTGACCAAGATAAAAGATAAAAAAGTTCAGAAATTAACACGTAAAATCAACGAAGGAAATTGGGCAATGAGAACCTTTGGGGAACAACCTTCTTATTTTCGAGAAGAAGATGCTAAAAAAAATGTTGTCAAAATCAGTACTTATCTCAAAAATCACGGTTTTTTCAGAAATTCAGTTTCTTATAAAGTTGATACTACTTTTTTGAATAAAAATGGCGTTGCTCTAACCTACACAGTTGATGAAGGAACGATTTATCCTTTGAAACAAACTGATTCTTTGGTGGTAGAAGATAGAACGATCAGAGAAATTTTGAGAGCCAATCAATCCGAAAGCAAGCTCAAAGTAGGAGAAAGATTTGAAGTAGATAACATGAATAATGAGAAAAGTAGAATTGAGCAATTATTGAAAAATAATGGCTACTATAATTTTACAAAAGATAATATCTGGATACCTATCAACGACCTTGATACTGCCATTACAAAAGGCATCGGCTCAATTGTTTTTATTCCGAACCCTTCGAGACCGCCCTTGAATAATAATTATCGAAAATCTTACCCGCTCAATAAAATTACTTTCATTGCGGATGGTACTTCCTCAGTTTTTAGCACACAACAAGTAGATACTGTTAATTTTAAAGGGATTGAGTACATTTTTGTTAATAAAAAATTCTCAACTAAACTCTTGGATTCAAAGATTCAGCTACGACCAAATGAGCTTTTTAAGTTGAATAACAAAATCCAAACCGAGAAAAATCTTTACGGTTTAGACCAATTTCAATTTACCAGAATAAATTTTGATACCGCTCGGGGGCAATTGGATGCCACGATTTATGCAAAACCTTTGGATAAATATCAGTTTACTTTCGAAGGTGGCGGAAGTGTTTTTCAGTCTGTTTTCGGACCTTTTTTTAATACTTCTCTCAAAGTACGAAATATTCGAGGAAGTGCGAGTTCCTTGGAAAATAACCTACGACTTGGATATGAGGCACAAACGGGCTTTTTTAATACTGTGGATGTAAGAAATAATATAGAATTGGGGTTGAGTACAGCTCTGATTTTCCCTAAACTCATTGCTCCTAATGTTATTGCTCAAAAATTTAATGCTTACACCCCTCAAACCCGTCTGGGAATAGGTTTGGATTTTACTGACCGTCAAGATTATAGTCGTTTAAATATCAAATTTAATGGTTCATATCTTTGGCGACCATCCATCAAACAGTTTTGGCAAGTTTCTTTGTTGGACTTAAACTTAATTTCGACGAGTGGGCAATCTGAGAAATTTTCAGACTATTTGGATAGATTAGAGAAGGAAGGTAATAATTTAAAGCAAAGTTTTAATACCTCTTTCGTATCATCAATCAGTGCCTCATACACTTACACAGACGACCCATACGGACAAATCAAAAAAGGGAATTATTTGCGGGTACTCTTTGAATCTGGCGGAACAACCTTAAATCTGTTTCCAAATAGTAAAATAGGTTTTCTTTCAAAAGTTTTTAATGATAGTCTTCAATTTTATAAGTTCTTACGATTGAATGTAGATTATCGAAAATATTTACCAATTGGCAAGACTCTCAATTCTATTTTTGCTTATAAACTAAACGTAGGATTAGCTTATTCGTACAGTCAAGGTAGAAATTTGCCTTATGAGAAAAACTTTTTTGTGGGAGGTCCGAGTAGTTTGAGAGCGTGGCAACCAAGAACTTTGGGACCAGGTTCGGACACTACTTTTAGGAGGTTGGATAAACCTGGAAGTATTTTGTTTGAAGCAAGTGCTGAGTATCGTTTCAAGATATTTAGGTTTTTAGGAGATTATAATTTCAATGGGGCATTATTCGTCGATGCAGGAAACGTGTGGCGTTTTGAAGGACAAAATACCCAAGGTTTTGAAGCTACTACGTTTAGATTTAATAGTTTTTATAAAGAAATTGCTGTTGGGGCAGGTTTTGGTTTTAGGATGGATTTATCATTTTTTGTTATCAGGACCGACTTTGCCGTCAAGGTCATAGACCCTGCACAACTTGATGGAAATCGTTGGGTTTTATTTAGAGATAAAAGTAATTTTGTGGGTGATATTGGTAAAAATGGTAATCCTTTAATATTTAATTTTGGAATAGGTTATCCATTTTAATCTTACTTTTTCAACCAATCTCCAATCCCATAAGGGTCTTCCAAGGGAGCTGAAACGTGTTCATGCTTGATTTGCCAGTTATTTTCTTCATTTTTTCGCAAAACAAAAGTAGAACGAAATTTTACGGCAAATTCTTTTCCTTTTACCTCCACGGTAAGTACAATCATTCCTCCTACCCACGACATATCACTGGAAGTTTCTTCAAACGGACCTTCAACCCATTCGATTTTATTTAATGTCAAGGGCGAATTACAAAAATCTCCCCAACCTTTGGCAATTTTTTCGTAGCCCAAAGTGGTATATCTTGGACCTTCCAAAATGACATAAGTTTCTTCCGAGGGTACATAACTCGAACGTATATCTTCAACACGTTTATCAATGATGGCTTGGTAAAAATGGTTAATGGTTTCAATTGGGGACATTTTAGCTGTAATTTATTTTGGAAACGAATAACCAAAGATAGCTATTTTCTGTTAAATTTGAATAATTGAAATACCAACAGAAACAATGAATCAAACAAAATACGACCCCATCAGCCTATCCATTCTCTGGTCAAGACTTTTAGCTATCGTTGATGAGGCAGGAACAACCCTCCAAAGAACTTCTTTTTCAACCGTTACTCGTGAATCCAATGATTTTGCCGTGGTTTTGATGGATGAACAAGGTCGTTCAATTGCTCAATCAAGTACCTCAGTACCTTCATTTTTAGGTGTTTTGCCTATGCTGACGAAGGCTTTATTGAAAGATTATTTTCCTATCGAAACTTGGCAAGAAGGTGATTGTGTAATGACCAACGACCCGTGGCTTTGTGCGGGGCATAAACCTGATATTGGTTTGGTTTCGCCAATTTTTCGTACTTCTCCCTCTAATGAAGGAGAGGGTCGGGGTGATGTGAAAACTTTAATCGGTTTCATAGGCACAATCGCTCACTCACCTGACATGGGCGGAAGTTTGTGGGGGGCAGGTGCGAGAGATTTATACGAAGAAGGCTTGATGATTCCGCCTACAAAATTATATGATGCTGGTAAGGTAAATCAAATGCTTTTTAACATTATTGAAGCCAATGTAAGAGCCTCACGACAAACTTTGGGAGATATTCGGGCTCAATTGGCTGCCAACGAACAAGGCATTCGCTCTTTGAAAAGATTAATGGATGAGAACGATATGGCAGATTTGAAAGCCCTTTCAGAACAAATCATCGAAGCCTCCGAAAAAGCTATGCGAGAAGCCATTTCCAAAGCCCCAGACGGTGTTTATAATTACAAATATGATGCTGATGGAGACGGTTTAGATATGTTAGTTCATATAAATTGTACTGTTACCATCGCAGGAGACGAGATTTCGGTTGATTATGCAGGTTCGTCTGGACCTCATTATTTAGCAATAAATGCCGTGATGAATTATGTGTATGCTTATACGGCTTATCCAATTAAATGTACCTTCTCGCCCGATGTGCCTAATAATGAGGGTGCGTTTAGACCCATAAAAGTGACAGCACCAAAAGGTTCTTTATTGAATGCTCAAAAACCCGTTCCGTTGGGCGGTAGAAATATAACTGGCAATATCCTTCATGCTCCTGTTTTTGGGGCTTTGGCTCAGGCAGTTCCTCTACAAGTTCAGGCAGATTGTGGCTCGGCTTGTTGGTGTATTGTGTTGAATGGACAAAAAGATATTGCTACGAAAACAGGTACTGAGAAAACGGATTTTGTAGAATATTTCTTCTTAAATGGAGGATATGCTGCCCGTCCCAATCAAGATGGCGTGAATGTTTTGAGTTTTCCTACCAATGTTGCGAATGTACCAATTGAGGTTTTAGAACGTGATGCTCCGATTATGGTAACGGAAAAATCCCTTCGCCCAAATACAGGCGGAAAAGGAAAGTATAGAGGAGGTTTAGGACAAACTTTTGCTTTCAAAATGGTTGGAAAAGAACCTATTAACCTTTCTATTTTAACAGAAAAAACAAAAACTTTTCCTCACGGAATTTTAGGTGGTGAAAATGGCTCTGGCGGTTCGATGGAAATTCGTCCGCACCGTTTTGTTCCACCAAAAGGATTAACTAAATTTTATCCAGGCGAAGAATTAATTTTGAATTTGCCAGGTGGTGGAGGTTATGGTTTGAAAGAAGAACGTGATAGTAAATTAGTTGAGCGTGATTTGGAGTTGGGGTATAATTCATAACCATTTTTGATTATAAATTCATAACATAACCAAAAAAGGTTATAAACATTTCCATAAAACAAATCGTGTTTTTTTGCGTTAAAAATAGAAACAACAAACGAAATGAAATCAATAAAACACACATTCAGAGTATATTACTTAATTTTTCCAGTAATATTTTTTATTGTAAATGCTTGTAAAACAGACACTACTGAGCCAACACCAGTTCCCGACAAATATTTAGTTAGTGCTGACTTGATTGGAACTTTTACAAAAGCCTCTTTACAAAATCGTGCAGACGGACTAACGGGTGGTACGGCTAATCCTCTTGTAACAGCCTTTGTTAATGGTCTTTTGAAATATGACATCAAGGCTTACAAAATCATTTACAAAACCAAAAATACTGATGGAACAGAAATTCAGGCTTCGGGGGCATTGATTATTCCAACGACAACCGATGCTGTCCCAATGATTAGTCAGCAACACGGCACTATCAGAACGGATGCCCAAGCACCTTCAAACTACGGAAATAATAGCGAAGCCTACTCCATTGCCTCTATTTTTGGGTCGAGTGGGTATATCATTGCTTGTCCCGACTATATCGGTTACGGTGTTTCTAAAAATATCATTCATCCTTATGAACATCGTGAGTCATTAGCTCAGGCGAGTTTGGATATGATTAGGGCTTCGACAGAATTTATCAATAAAGAAAAAGTGAATTGGAGTAAAAAATTGATGATAACGGGTTACTCACAGGGCGGTTTTGCTACGATGTCTTTACAGAAAAAAATTGAAGAGCAATTCCCAACGGAGTTTAATTTAGTAGCTTCATCGTGTGGTGCGGGTGCGTACAATAAAACCCAATTTATGAAAGATTTGATGAATACAACCACGCATGGCATTTCTGAGTACAATCAATTATACATTTGGGTAACACAGACTTACAACCGAGTTTACGGACTGAATCGTCAGATGAATACCTACTTTAAAGAACCGTATGCGACTGATATTCAAGCAAATGGAAATAATGCAACGGTAAAAGTGAGTATTAATTTAGCTTTTGCGGATGCTATGAAAAAAGGCGTTAATGATGGAACTGACAAACAATTCTTGGATGCCGTAAAAGACAATGACGTTTTCGATTGGGCTCCTAAAACAGAAACGCAATTGTATCATGGCGATGCAGACCTACAAGTTTTCTATAATAATTCTGTAACGGCAGTAAATGCCATGAAAGCCAAAGGAGGAAAAGTATCACTACTAACTACTACTGGCGGAACTCATGGCTCAACTTTGCAAGATTATGCTCTTGGAACTTTTCAATTTTTTGGAAGTAAGAAGTAAATCACTGATGAAAGAGTCACAAAAAATAATTTTTCAAAATATCAATTACTTGTTATATCTGGTTTGTTTATGTTCAATAATTTATTTTTTTTATGAATATAACAGATACATGGTAGGTGAAATAGGAGACTCAATAAAGATATTCTTAATTTTAATAATGACCATTTACAATACCGCTATTTACTTCAAATTGAAAAGATTGGAACTTAAAAATAATTTATTTTGGGGAATTTTCATTTTGCAAATTGCCCCTAATATCCTTTATATTTATTCATTAAACTTACTTATTTACAATTGTTGTTAATAAATTGAAATACCAACAAACGAATATGAATAATCCAGTAATCAATCTCCCACCAGTTTATAGCCTCATCGGCAAACATGAGGTTTTTCCAGAAGTTTCGCATGATGAAACGGCTCGATATAATTTCTTGGCGAATCTCAATCGCCATTTATCGACAGTTATTTCACCAGGCAATAAAGTTGCTTTTGAAAAACGTGTTCAGCCCAATTTCATTAAAGAAAATGGGCGTGATTTTCAAACTCGTGATGAAGTAAAAGAAGCTATTAAACACGATACTCAATACCAAACTTGGGCGGCTCTTAGGCGTTCGCAGATGGAAATGCGTCAGCAAGCGGGTCGTTCTATGACACTTCGTCAGGCAGAAGATTTGGCAAAAAAGGTGGCAGAATTGAATGCCAAATCTCCCGAGACTTTGGTTTTGAACGATAAAGTAAAAACACCTCATTACCTCGAAATCATGGATAATCACTGTATGCCAGGGAGTTATCATACAGAATTATTTGCAGGAGATGTTTCAAATGCAGCCAATTATGACTCTGGATTATTCGTAACTTCGGGTGGAATGTTGGGTAAGCTAACTGATGGAGGAGGTAAAGCTATTTCGTCATGGGTACTTTCAAATGCCCCAGATTTCAAACCAAAGCGTATTTTGGATATTGGTTGTGGTTTGGGACATAATACACTTCCTTTGGCAATGGCATACCCAGATGCAGAGGTAGTTGGTATTGATACAGGAGCCCCGATGCTACGTTATGGTCATGCTCGTGCAGTGGCGTTGGGCATCAAAAACGTAAAATTCATGCAGTTAAATGCGGAGGATACAGGTTTTGAAACAGAATCATTCGATTGGATTCAGACGACGATGTTTTTGCATGAAACTTCAATGAAAGCGATGTTCAAAATTGGTACTGAGATTTTCAGAATGCTAAAACCAAACGGACTTTCGCTGCACATTGAGCAACCACAATACTCCGCAGAAATGCCTCTTTTTGAGCAATTTATCAGAGATTGGGACGCTTTTAATAACAACGAACCTTTCTGGGGAGCGATGCACGATGTAGATATGTTCGATTGGATTGTACAATCAGGTTTCAAAAAAGAACATCTTTTGTCATTCGGTGCAAGAGCCATCAACGACAACGAAGACCACACAAAACCCAAAGCCCCAGAAGTAGAAGACCACGGAAGGTCAGCGATTTGGAATGTTTTTGGGGCGTGGAAGAAATGAAGGTAAACGGTTCACGGTAAAGGGTGAACGATATTTCGAGTCGTTTTGATTGAAGAAATATTTTTAATTATGACTCATAAAAAATAAATTATAAAATACCGTTCACCCTTCACCGTGAACCGTTTACCGTAAAGAAATGATTAACGATATACTTTTATCATCCAGTAAAGCCAAGGGCAAGCGTCCATATTTTTTAGAAGACAAAGCCGTTGAGCGAGTGTTGAATATTACGATGGCTGTTGCCTCAGAAGTGGCAGTCATGCACGAGCGTTTAGATACCATTGAGCGACTTTTGGCGAGTAAAAATATTTTACAAAACGCTGAAATTGAGGCATTTGTGCCAGATGCTACTCAGGCAGAAGAACGTCAGCGTTGGCACGCCTCATATATATCAAGAGTGTTACGTATCGTGCAACAGGAGCTTGAAGCCCTGCAACAAGACCCTGCAAATAACCGTTCGATGGAGGAGATTGCGGAGGAGTTGGGGAGGATTTAGAGAATGAAACCTCACCCCCGACCCCTCTCCAATTGAGAGGGGAGAGATTTTGCCTTTTTCTCCCCTCTCAATAGGAGAGGGGTCGGGGGTGAGGTTTTTACCGCTTATTCTTCAAATTAAACCTAATCGTATCTTTCACAATTTGCTTATCATTTGGATTAAACCCTTTCAATTCAGATACAATGCCAGGATTTGTAGGAATTTGAGCTGCAACAATTTCGTAAGCCATCTCTTTGATTGAATCTGAAAGCTCATTTTTCTTGTCAAATTCATGCTTGATTACTCGCAAAAATGATTCTCTGTTTTGTGAAGAAACATCATAATTATACACCGAATCAATTTCTGTTTTTAGCTCCTTAATGTCTGAAATATTGGCAAAATAATTATTCAAACAATTAAAAGCATCTGCATTTACCCGCCAACCTTGTAGCAACATCGACTGCCCATCTCGTTCATTATTCATCTTATTTTTACAAATCAAAGAAGCCTTAATGTACTGACTTTTAGCCTTATAATCATCAACCACCATGTTGTAATAAGTATTTGCCTCAAACCGTTTTTTGAGTTTTACGTACAAATCACCAATCTTCTCTTTTTCGCCCAAATCTTTGTATAATTCAATGGCCTCCCCCGTCATGTTGCCTTTTTCGTAACATTCAGCGGCTCGTTTTTTATTGTTTGAATGTTTCAAGAATATGCCCGCCGCTTCTTGATAATATTCACCCGTCGCCAAGGTTTCAGCCGCTTGGTAAGGGTTTTTGAGCAATTTCATATATACAAAAGCCGCTTTATGAAACTGTTTTTGCTTGATAAACTCTTCGGCTGTTTCTGAATATTGTTTTTGTAGAATGAAATAGTGATCGCCTAAATCTATTCCACCACTTGAACTTCGATTACCGAGTGAATCACCAAACAAAGAAAAACTCGACCATCTTTTCGATAACTCAAATTGGCTGTTTGTACCTCCTCTCACACTCCCGTTATCGTCTAACGGAATGGCATATTTGAGGGCTTCATCTGGATTATTTTTGAATAAATCCATCAATTTATCCATCTGTTTTTGATTACGTTTTTCGAGGTCTTCAAAATCTTGTTGCATTTTATCAGAAATCCCGCCTTCTTTTCCCACACCCTTGAACAACGATTCAAGTTTTGTCCACCAATCAGATTTTTTGATGTTCACACTTTCACCCGTACCTTCTCTTTTTTCAGATGATTTTGAAAAAAGTGTTTTATAGAAACCTAATTTCAAATGTTCAAATGCCGACAAAGGCTCGTCTTTCATTTTTTCCTGTTTGGGGAAAATCTTTTCCTCCATATTTTTCAAAACCTCTTCTGGCGGAACAGGCTTTATTTGAAAACTATTAATTTGTTTTGGAATAAAAACGGGTGGATTGGGCTTGGTTATATAGAATGATTTTAACGCTGGTTCTGCAATTAATTTTTCAAGATTCAGTTCTTCCGTCAATTCAATCAAACCAAAATCAGGATGAAAGACGTGGATATTTTTAGAAAATAGTTTTTCAATTTCATTCGGACTCAATTCGGGTTGTAGAATGGATTTCTCAGCAATAAATAAGTTTGGTGCCATTTGCTGACAAATTTCATTTTTACCAACTTGATTTAAGGTTAACTTATTGGTAGTCAGTACAAAACAACCCCAAATTGAGTTAGGAGTAATATCGGAAATTGGAAAAATTTGCACATTTTGCAAAGAAAAATTCAAAGATTGTACTTCCTTCAACCATACCGAAACCAAAGGGTTTTTGATTAAAAAACCACCAAACGGATAAGTATTTTTATGAAAAGGTTTAATTCTTAACTCCATAATCTTGAATATTTTTTATAAAGGCTTGAATGTATTTTTGGAAGAATTCTGTTGTTGGGATAATGTTTTGGAATGAATTACCTTTTTGATCACAAACTATTTCAGCATCATATTCATTAAATAATTTTTCATATTTGTTAAATTCAGCTTTTGAACAGTCTGTCAAAAAAACGCTTGGTTTGCCCTCATTTAACTCATCTATTTTATCTTTCGAATATTTTAAACCAAGACCTGTGAAATCATTAACCAGCTTTACAGTCTCCAATTTATGATGACATCCAAGTAGATAAACAGCATACTTCCCTTCCTTATAATAATACTGATACCCTGCAAATTCCATTTCAGTAGCCATACCCAAAGCCGCATCAATCACAGAAGGAACATAAATATAGGGAATATTCTCATTACTACTTTTCAAAATCAACATCCCAGACCTATTGATTTTGATGACACTGCCGTCAGGAAATTCAAACTCTCCTGTTTCAGTTTTGGTGGCATTGAATACTTTTTCTCGATTAAAAGATTTATCTAATTTAATGACACTTCCTGTATTTAATTTCAAAGAATGAACATTAAAAACCAACTCATTTAACTGATTGATATATACCCAATTGACGTTTTTAAGCACATTTGCTGAACTTGAAAATGAGTATTTGTTTATCAAATCGTTGAGTTCGTCTTTTCTATGTTTAATTGTTTTAGGCTCAAAAGCTGTTTTCTTTTCGATTTGCCCATTTACATCAATGCTCCAATTATTAATGTGAAATTTGTTTTCAAAAAAAGTAAATCCTTTTTCCCACCAGCCTTCCCATTGTGAGAAATTTGTATGAATCTGATTTTTAGTATTAAGATTCAAAAGAGTAATTTCTTTATTTTGTGTATTAAACATTAATAAAACATAACCTTCTGAGTTCAATTGCCCAATAGCAAACTCGCCATTAAAATAGGGCAAATTAGTGTGCAACATCTCCCAACCTTTATAATTTGATTGATTAGCATTCAATTTTTCGTAACGTTTCAATAAAGTTTTTTCAGAAGTAATCATAAAAAAATCTCCCTCTATCGTCGAAAGAATCTTTTTATCATTCATTGAATTATTGAAAAGAATTGGGAATTCATTGACTTGTTTATGCTCAATTTTACGAGATTTTTTAGTCTTGACTTCCCTCTTCCAAAGTTCCTCCAAAGGCAAAAGTAAATGTTGTAGATGCTTTTTGCTATTTTGTTGTTTTTTGAAAACGTCAATATTTCCCTCCGCATCTGTGTGAATCCAGTAATTGATACCTGCATGATGTTCTGTTAAGGCTTTCAACATTTCAACTTGTTTCAAAGTAGAATATTCTGTTATGACGAAAACTTCTTGATTTTTATTGGCAGGAAATTCTTTAAAAAATTCATTCAATCCGTTACCTGCATTCAGACAGCCTTCTAATATCTGCAAACCTTCAATGATGGTGTCAATACTCTGAATATCAATAGGATAAAATGAGTTTCCAATCGCAAAAACCTTACAATCTATATCTGTTTTAGGGTGTTTGGCAATGGCTAAGGCTGTCGCAAATGCGACAATTTTGGGCGTACCCCAGTTCTTTAACGATACATCAATCAGAATTACACGGTGCAAATCATTATTGGTCGGTGGAATTTCTCTTTGAATATACAATGCCTCATTATTGGCTAATCTCGACATAAACACCAAATCATCATTCGCAAATTCGGAGATTAATAATTTGTCAAAATCCCCTTTATTAGTCAAATCAGAAACGCCACCCAAAGGTTGCTGACTCGGCAAAGCACTATGCACAGGGATATTCAAACCACTCCAAATACGCTTGATTAACGAACCCACATGAAAAGTTTTATCATTTTCAACAAGTTGTACAACAATATCTTTCGAGACGGTTTCATCTAAACTTTTCTCATCCAATTGCAGAACATCATCGGGCAATTCAGGTAAAGAAGCCATTTTATTGATGATGTCTTCTACAGATTTGAATTTGTTTGAAAGGAGAGCAATTGTTCTGAAATCTTGATTGAAAATATTGTATTCATAATCTTTACTATTCCCCAAAAGACGGTCAGTTGGATTTTGCTCATCTAATAGTTGCTTGAATCCTCTTTTAACTCTCATGGAGTTTCTCCATGAAATGATATTATGACAATTCTCAAATATTGTTGCCAGTAGAAGAATTCTCTTATTTCTATGTCTATATTTTCTTGGTAACTGAGATAACAGTGTCAAAAAATCAATTGCTTTATTTAGCTTTTCAATGGAATTATCAAGAGACTGAGGTATGTGGGACTCCATTATTTTTTTAATATGAAATAATGAATCCTCTGAATTGTCATTAGTCGCAATTATCGCCAACAGCAAAGAACCAAAGGGAGGAAGCCCCTGCGGAGCAAGTTTTTCTAAAATTTCAAGCACAAAATCTTTATAGGCAATCGTACTTTCGCCAGGAATAGACAACACCTCTTCGTTATCCTCCCATTGCCAGAAGTAATTATGGTATGATTGAAAATAAGAGTGAATATCCATATTGAGGTTTTATACTTTTTGAGAAGTTCCTATCTGTACGTCTCCGTCTGAATCAGGATTTCTGGATTAGAGGATTTCCATGATTTCCTCAACATCCTATTTTTCCCTAAATCTTGTAAATCCTGATTCAGAAAGAATTTACCGACTCCCTAAATGACCCGATTGATAAATTTTGAAAATCATTTCTATGAATTAAAAAATAGTTATTGTCTTTGTTCCAAATCACAAAAGAATCTTTGTCTGGGTTCAGTTTATTTGCTAAAATATCGGACAAAATATGTAAATCAAAATCATATCCAGTAGGCAATAAAAAATCCTTTCTTTGCCAAAATGTCTCCCCTGTTATCGGTAGAAGCGGTTTTCCAATAATAAAAACTTTATCATTATTCAAAATTGTCCAACGAAGATTCTGTAATCGAATGGCTGGGGCAGTCTGGATATAGGTAGATAAATTAGTAATTTTCGTAATCATTCCGACTGCCTCAGCCTCTGATTCTGAGGGAATTATGTTGATATTTATCGTTTCATTTACACCAAAATAATTATGATTAAATGAGGGCAAACGTACTGGCAAAGCTCGTTCAATTGAAGCCCATAACAACGATGGTACATTGCGTTCTGGTAATCGGCTATTTTGTAAAAACAGTTTTCCAGATTTTTCGTAAAAAATCGTTTTGTACGGAATGCTTTTTACTTCAAGAGAATTAATTTGAACGTAATCAAAATCTTTTATCCATATTTTGTCTTCGTCAAAAGCCATTTTTAGGTTTTGCCAAAGACGGATATTTGCTAAATCATCTTGATAAATTTTCTCAATTTGCAAGAAATATTTTATATCGTTTTCAGCATTTTTTGCCATAATAATTCTATTTCAGTTTGGAGATGCTGTTTGTGTTCATTGTTTTTTATCCAGTTACAACGAGTCTGTACATACCTCAATTTGTCTTTGATAACGTTCTGTTCTTCAAAAGATAAACTGCCCGAATCCCACTTGTTTTTCAATAAATCTATCTCTTTTGCTAACTCCTCCGCATTAGGATTTTTGTTGAATAATGCCTGTGGATGAGCCTGTGGGGCATTATCTTTCTCAATAATCGTATCAATAATTCCTGCCAAAATCTCAATTTGCTCTTCGGTGTCCCAAATATATTTTAGTACCCACAGGTCAGACAATATCGCCTCATTTCGTCCACACATCAACGCACTGGCAGCCAATAAATTCTGAATTTTCACAGCACGGCGGTCAGATACCTTTATACCAGTATTCCTCAGATTATGTACCAAATCAACGTACTGTTTTCGGATAGGTGAAAGATCAACTTGTTTGCTCAATTGTTGCAAGTTAATAATCTCTTCGGGGGTGATAGACGGCTTTTCGTTGCTGATATTATTTTCCAATTTCCAACCAGCCAATAAAACCTCTTCAAGTCGGTCAGTATCGACATAATCACACTTTACCCGAATCAGAAATCTATCCAAGAGGGCGTTTAGGGCATCATCTTCGGGCAATACGTTACTTGCACCTACAAACATAAGGGCAGGGAGTTTTTTAGTTTCCTTTCCACGTCTAAAAATCTTCTCATTCAAAGCCATCAGCAAACTATTAAGAATGGCACTGTTAGCATTGAAAATTTCATCCAAAAACACCATTGACGCTTCGGGCATCATGCCTTCGGTGTTGGTGATGAGTTCACCGTCTTTAAGTTTACGAATATCGAAAGGACCAAAAATTTCGTTGGGTTCTGTAAATCTTGTGAGGAGGTATTCAAAGTTTTTCCCGTTTTCGATACACGTAGAAAGTAAGCGAATTATGGCACTTTTGGCAGTACCAGGAGGACCTAAAAGAAAGGCATTTTCCCTTGCTATTAGGCTGATACCCAATAAATCAATGATTTCATCTTTGCCGATAAATGATTCTTTTACAAAACGTAGGACGCTGTTTAGTTTGTTAATATTAGTCATGAATTATTTTTTATAGTGTAGAACAGGTTTCTAACCTGTTCATTGAATCCGATAACAGGTTGGAAACCCGTTCTACTAATTTGTCTCTAAGCTAAATTCTTTCCAAAATTCTTTTCCATAAATACCCAAATTAGCCAGTATATTATCTTTGAACGGTGGAAGTTTTGCTAAATTTAAACTCTTATTTTCGATGATTCTGTTTATATAAAGTTGTCTCAAACAATCATCAGAATCAATAACCGTAAAGTCTAATTTGTCTATTTCTAAGGGAGAATTGATGCCTGAATAATGCCACTGACTTAGTATTTTTTCTAATATTTCAACCAAAGGATCTTCGCTGTCAAAAAACTTTAATTGCACGAGCATATCGGGTAAAAAACGTAAACACAAATCGGCGGAAAGTATTGATGAAGGGGAAATAGTATCTTGAAAATCAGGCAAAAGTGTTGGAATATCCTCCGATTTATTTTCACGATAAAGAATTAATTGAGCGGAAATATAAACTGTTTTGGCTGCCCATAAAGCGGCATTTTTATCAAAATCGGGGCTTTGGAAAGGGAAATTTAAAGTTTCATTTTGGTATTCTTTTTTGAGAAATTCGATAGCAATTTCGGTTTCTATCTCATTGACTTTCAGAATATTATTATACAACATGACATCTTCGTTTTGTCGAAGATTTTTAATCATATTTAAGAAATACTCTTGGGGTGGCATGAAAAGTTGTTAAGTTTCGGAATTATGTATAATTTGGCGGAAATATTAATTCGGATAATAAAGTACCCTCCAATATTCATAGGGAGGGGTTTAAACCCCTCGCTATGAATATTGGAGCACGATTCCGCTAAATAGTACATAGTTTCGATATGTTTTTAGTCGATAAATTAATAAGTCAAATTTTATCAAATTACCTCCCACCAATCTTTCCCACCTTCGTTAGGTTTTGGGTCAGGGATGATCGACTTTTCAATAATATTTTCTGGAACAATTGGAGGGATAATCTCTTTCTTTTCAGCCTTTACTTTTACTCCAAAAATACCATCCAATTCCGTTTTAAATTGCTTGCCTTGTTCAGGTTTTACCATCGAAATAAATTCTGCATAACCTCGCATGGAGTTTTCTAAATCAACGCCTTGTCTGAAAGTTTTGCCAGCAATACCAGTCATTTTGATTTGGTGAATCAAGGCTCTGAACTTACGTATTTCGTTTCTATCAACCCCTAATTTGTCATTTACTACTATTCCCGTAACCTTCTGTTGTGAGCCTTTTCGCATGACAGAAAGTTTATCAGGATGAATGGTAAAGCCTTCATCTTCAATTACTTGTTTCACAGACCATAATAATTGTCCAACTACCTTTTTACCGTCTCCTTTTGCTGAAAACGTCAAATCATCGGCGTATCGGCTGTATTGAAAACCAAATTTTTGAGCAATTCCCACAAAACGATGGTCTAATCCATAGCAAATTAAATTAGTAATAGCGGGGCTACTGGGAGCTCCTTGTGGTAGTCGTCTTTCGGTAGTAGCGGCAAAATATATTTTACCATCTATCGCTATTTGTTCAACTTCTGGTTCAGTACAAATGAGTGCTAAAATTGTAGCAATTTGTTGTGAATAACCAAAGGATTCAAAAAGCCCTCTTACACGTTTATAATCAAGGCTTGGGAAGAAATCTTTTAGGTCTATATTTATCACAACGTCTTTTCCTACGTGGGGTTGGGCGTTGCTTACAATCGAGCGAGTAGGTACAAACCCGTGGGCTGATTCTGTGGGAGAAATTTTGTACAAAATATGCTCTAAAATCCAGTACTGGGCATTTTTTAGGATAGGCATTGGGGCGGAAATCAATCTTTTTCCACCCGATTTTTTGGCTAAATAAAATCTTTTGTAATGCGAAACCGTAGAAACTTTACGATTATATGCCAAAAATCGAAGCCGTCCCAAAGTGATTTTCATTGCCTGAGCTAACGCCAAAGCATCGGCAAAGTGAGGCAATCCAAAACGATTGAGTTTTTCAACATCAGACTCTGTATCATTAAGTCCTCCCGATACATTTTCACCTAAAAAGACAATGGTATTTTGCTGTTGTTGTTTCCATTTTTCAGCTTTTTCGAGGCGTTTCTGAGCGTTTTTTTGTTTTGTTTCAAGCTGTTTTTTCTTGGATGCCTCCATGCGAGATTTACGCATTTCAGCAATCATGGCTTGTTGGTTTTCAAAATGACGCTGTTTTTGGGCAAGGTCATTTAATTCACGATGAAGTTCGCCTTCACGTTGAATTAATTGCTCAGAAACTTGGGGTTGAGATTCATCGGACTTCCAAAAGCCCAATTTCTTCATTTCAGATAGGATAAATTCGTCTTTCGATGTTTCACGAATACGATCATAGATTTGTTGTCGAGTGAGGCGTTCAGACATAGGATTTTTAGAGTAGGACAGGTTTCTAACTACGGGTGTTCGGAAGTTGTAATTGTATTATTTTTGTTCTCAAAAAAAGGACAAAATGAAAGCAATAACAGCCAACGAACTCTTTGATTTACTTCCTGTTAAATTATTGGATGATTTAATA
>JAAFJP010000015.1 GCA_013298125.1 Cytophagales bacterium
CCCATGCGAAAATTGAACCTAAATCTGCATCCAAATTGGTACGAATTACGCCTTCTTCTACGCATTTTACGGTTTCTAAAACTTGACGATACAATAATCTCGTTTTGATGTCGTCCGTTGAGATTTGTTCCGCTTTTACGGGGAACATTTCCGCTAAACCATCCCACAAATATTTCTTGCCACCTTCTGGATATTCATAGAAACCTGCCTTCGCTTTTTTGCCTAAACGCCCCATTTCGGTAAACGTTTTGCTGACTTGGTAGGTCGTATCATTTTCTGACAAAATACCGTCCTTAACCGCCCCAGCCGAGATTTTGTAGGCTAAATCCAAAGCTACTTCGTCCGAAACTGCCAAAGGTCCAACGGGCATTCCGATTTGCTTGGCTACGTTTTCAATCACCACTGGATTGATACCATCTTTCAATAATTCGATGCCTTCCGAAGTATAAGTCCCGAATACTCGTGAGGTATAAAATCCTCTCGAATCATTCACCACGATTGGCGTTTTGCGGATTTTTTTCACGTAATCCATTGCCACAGCCAAGGCATAATCAGAGGTTTCTTTACCCATGATTATCTCGACCAACTGCATTTTATCAACGGGCGAAAAGAAGTGAATTCCGATAAAATTATCTGGTTTTGCCGAAGCATTTGCCAATTTTGAAATTGGTAAAGTTGAAGTATTTGAGCCAAAAACACCTCCTGATGCCAATAATGGCTCAGAATCTTTGGTTACGGTGGCTTTCAATTCCCAGTTTTCAAAAACGGCTTCGATGATTAAATCTGCCCCTTCGATTTCGGCATAGTTATCGGTTGGCGTAATCAAGTTCAAAATGCCTTCTGCTTTCAAAGAATCCATTTTTCCTCTCGAAATTGCTTTGTCCAAAATCCCTTTTGAATAGGCTTTTCCTTTCTCGGCGGCTTCCATCGACACGTCTTTCAACACAACTTTAATACCTGCCATTGCTGACACGTAAGCGATACCCGCACCCATCATGCCTGCACCCAAAATGCCTACTTTTTTGACATCCGTTTTATCAATTCCTTTCGGACGACCAACGCCTTTATTCACTTCGTTCAAACCAAAGAACATGGTACGAATCAAGTTTTTGGCAACTGACGAATTTGCTACTTTCACAAAATGACGAGCTTCGATAACCAAAGCTCTATCAATATTTACCAAAAGTCCTTCATACACACACGACATGATTTCAATTGGTGCTGGATAATTCCCCTGCGATTTACCCAAAATCATTGCCGTTCCGCCCATCATCAACTGTACACCCTTGGGAGTCAGGACATTACCGCCTGGAATTTTATAATTTTCACGAGCCTGAATTTTGCCCGTCTTCTTATTTACTTCGTCCCAAGGCTGGATAGCGTTTGGATTTGCGTTGATATAAGCAAAGGCTTTGTCCATCATTTCTTCTGGTGTCTCTGCCAATTCATTAATCATACCCATGCCCAATGCTTCTTTTGGAGAGATTTTTTTACCTTCCAACAACATCGGAGCTGCCATTTCCATGCCTATCATACGGGGCAAACGTTGCGTTCCTCCGCCGCCTGGCAATAAACCAATCGTTACTTCGGGTAAGCCAATGACCGATTTTGGAGCATTCAACGCCACACGGTGATGACACGCCAAACAGATTTCATAACCTCCGCCCAAAGCCGTTCCGTTCATGGCGGCAACAATGGGTTTTCCGTTGGTTTCCATCTTGCGGAAAAGGTTATTCAAGCCCATCGAAAGTTTTAATAATTCGGCAGGAGCTTTTCCATTATTTTCTAAAATCATCTTCAAATCCGCCCCAGCAACGAATTCTGGGCGTTCTGAGGTGATGATAATTCCTTTTGCTTCGGTATCTGCGTAAGCCTTTTCCAAAGCCTCACCCAAAGCGGTAATTGATTCACTATTCAAAACATTCATCGGCTGATTCGCCACATTGATGCTGAGGATAGCTACGTTGTTTTTTATGTTGTAATTAACCATTTTTTCTTTTTAATTTAACTGGACTGATTGAACACGGATTAAAAGGATTAGACACGGATGAACAAATTATTTTTCTTAAAATCCGTGTCTAATCCGTTCAATCCGTGTTCCAATATTTGTCTAAAATCCTTAAACCCGCTCAATCACCGTAGCTATTCCCATTCCGCCACCGATACACAAACTGGCTAATCCTGTTCCTTTTCCAGTTCTTTCCAATTCGTCTAAAAGTGTCATTAGGATGATTGCACCCGTTGCTCCAAGTGGATGTCCGAGGGCAATTGCTCCACCGTTTACGTTTACTTTTGAAGGGTCAACGCCCAAAATATCCATGAACAACATCGGTACTGCCGCAAAGGCTTCGTTGATTTCAAATAAATCTATGTCGTTGATATTCATGCCGTTACGCTTCAAAACCTTTTGCGTTGCAGGTACTGGACCAGTTAACATAATCGTTGGTTCTGAGCCACAAACGCCAAAAGCGGTAATTTTTGCACGAGGTTTCAAACCTAATTTTTCGCCCATTTCTTTGCTACCAATCAAAATACCAGCCGAGCCGTCCACGATTTGCGAAGAATTCCCTGCGTGATGTACGTGACGAATTTCGTTGAATTCTGGGTATTTCATCAAAGCCAAATTATCCAAGCCCATTTGTCCCATCATCTCGAAAGAAGGCTTCAATCTTGCCAATGATTCAACCGTCGTTTCGGGTCTCATACCTTCATCGTAAGTCAAAACATCAATCCCGATGTCGTCTTTTACGGCAAACATAGATTTTTCAAAACGATTGGCTTGTTGAGCAATTCCCGCACGTCTCTGCGACTCAACGGCATAAGCGTCCACCATATCACGAGTGTAGCCATATTTCGTAGCAATCAAATCGGCAGAAATTCCTTGTGGCACGAATTTATGAGCCGCTATCAATTGCGGATTCATCATCATTGCTCCACCGTCTGACCCCATCGCAACTCTTGACATCGACTCAATACCCCCTGCAATCATCAATTCTTGCTGACCTGACATAATATACGCAGCCGCCATGTTCACCGCTTCAAGACCAGACGAACAAAAACGGTTGATTTGCACACCCGCCACCGACTGATTATAGCCAGCCGCAATCACAGCCGTGCGAGCAATATCTGCCCCTTGTTCACCGATGGGCGATACGCAACCCATGATAACGTCATCTACCAAGCTGGTATCCAGATGGTTACGGTCACGGAGTTGTTCCAAAACTTGTTGAGCCAACGACACAGGTTGAATGTCGTGGAGCGAACCATCCGATTTTCCACGACCTCTTGGCGTGCGGACGGCATCATAAATATATGCTACGTTCATTTTGAGAATGAGATTTGATTTTAAATAGAAACACGAAATTACATAAAATGTTATGCAAGCATACTATTTTGTGAAAATTTTTAGAATTTGTTTTGATTTATTTGGAGTTGGGGGTTGTAGATTTGTATTTATACATTAAAATATCAAAACCAAGTTAAACAATGAAATCAAATAAAATATTCCTGTATCTACTGATTAACTTCTTGGGTTTTACTTATACAAATGCTCAAAACAAAATTGAGAAAAAATATAGAAGCAAAGCGGAAGATTCCTACTATGACGGACTAAAAAAGACGTGGAAAAATAAGGATTTTGTACCTGTTGATATATATGTTGTCAAAAAGATACCATATCCATTTATAAAGGTGTTCAAGCAAAATAATCCTACCCCATATTACAATGAAAATCCATTTTTAGGAATGCTGGACACATTAGTTGATGAAGATGTTGGAGATAAAAACGAATTTTTAAGAAAGAATTTTTCCAAAATAGATTCATTAATGGAAATTGAGAGAAGTGAAAAAGTAGGTGTTGTCTATAAAATGTCAATTATCAAACAAGGAAGATTTGGCAATCGTTGGTGCATACTTTATTTTGATTCAAAGTATGATGATTTCGTTTACGGAGGTGCAGGTTATTGGCTTGCGATTTCTGATAATGATGGTAAAACGTGGAAGCAATATTACACGGGGCTAACTGAGAGCTTTTATTATTCCTTCAAAAAAAATTCAAAATTGGAATTATTGAAGGATGCAGATACATTTCAGATAGAGTGTGTTATTATTAGAAAAAAGGAAGAAGTGCCTCATCCAATGCCTCCAAATTATGAAATCGTACAAGATAGTCTTTCAATTGAAGTAGATATTAGAGAAATAATAAAAGATTCAGATAACGATAGTCTAACTGATATTGCCGAATTTAAAATGTTACTAAATCCTAAAAATGCTGATACAGACGGTGATGGAATTATTGACTCAGAAGATAGAAATCCACGTTTTGCAAGTAGAAACAGCGAATTAATAAAAATATACAATGCTTTCTTTGGCAACTATCATAGGTCAAATGACAAAGGAATTATAGAAATTGATAATAGTAATTTATCAGATTTAGGGAAAAATAAAAGTGACTCTTTGACGGAAGAAATGGATGAAATTTCTTTACTGATTACGGATGATAAAGACTTGCAAGGTGTAAATCCTCGGGATAAAACATTGATAATTATGACATCAAATGAATATGAAAGGTATAAAGACATTTTTCCTTCAACTTTTATCAAATCAGAAATTTCACCAATGTTCAAATGTGATAAGTTAAAAGACACGTATAAAATAAATACGAGTTATTTAACAGGAGGAGCAACGTATATTATTCAAAAAACAAAAAAAGGGTGGAAAATATTTCTCTTATCAAGTTGGATTTCTTGATATATGTTGATTGATAAAAACGGAAAAGTAATAGATGCTAATTTCCCAAGACCGAGTGATGAGGAAATTAGAAGGGTTTTGGATAGGTTGTTGAAATGAGATTTGGGTCTTGCTGTTGTTTACATTTCTATAAACAACAGCAAGAATATTTATTCACCTTTTCTCCCAAACAAATAATAATCCAAAGAAATCTTCCCCGAACCTGTAAGTACGAATGTAAGCATAACGATTGCGTAGGCAAAAACCATTTCTCCATCGCCTAAAAGTGCTGATTTGCCAGCGGTAAAAAAGGCAACTAACATCGTAATCATAATAAAAAATGCCCCTACACGGGTAAATAAGCCTAATAATAACATAATTCCTCCAAATAATTCTGCTCCCGTTCGCAAGTAAGCCATGAGTAAAGGGACGGGAAAATTAAAGTCTTTTTGAAGCCAATCTGCAAAAGCTTGCATGACTTTGGCATCGAAGAATTCGTGTCCGTGATTAATGAAAAAGATGCCCATGATTACTCTTAAAGCTAAGATGTAATGTGGCGTAAGTGGTTCTGTACCGAGAAGTGTTTTTGGTAAATTCATATTGATTATGGTTAAAATTGATTAAAAACTCTTACGAAAAATCCCAAGCCACCACCTCCCAAAGTTCAGGATAATTCACATCAAAATACTCATGAATTATCTCGAAACCCACTCGTTTATGAGCTGCCAACGAACGAAGATTTCGTTTGGCGATTTCAGTAACACAAAGCTCAAAACGGTTGGATAATTCGGATTTATGCTTGTCGTAAAGTCCATCAAAAACGCCTTGTCCACGATACCCTTCTGCAACACAAATCTGCCCCATGGCGTAGTAGGCAGTATTTTTAATGAGTCTTCCTTCATATTCCAATTCATCCAACATCGTGAACATTGCCGTCAAAACTGGAATATCAAACCTAAAACTTTCGGGCATCACTAAGGCATAACCTATCACTTTATCGCCGTCTTTGGCAATAATCTGAGGTACGGCTTGATTCATGCGTGAGAGCAAATCAAAATTATGGACAACCGTTACAAATCCTTGGTCATTGGCAACATCTTCGGAGATATTTTTCGTCAGATTTTTTTGTTGCAAATCCAATAATTGTTGGATTTCTTGGTCGGTTTTGATGGTGGTGAATGTGATGTTCATTGGTAAAATTTAAAATCTAATGACTCTATGTAAATTTATGTAGATACTTTAATAAATCCAAGACCAATGTGTACGGAAACCATAGCAAGAAATGGATTACATCAAGGAATCATCTGGAATATTTTATGCCTTTGAATTCAAATGGAGCGAGCATAAAAAAAAATAAAAATCCCTATCCCATTTACAAAACAAAGCTGATGAATCATGATAATTTTTTGGAGTTTATAATGCAAAATATTACTATTGAGTGATTCAATTCACGAATTATTATAATATTTAGTGATTCAATTCACGAATTATTATATATTTGTTGAATAAATACAAAATAATGATAGTAAGAAGTTTAGAAAATCAGATAAAAGAAAAACTGTTTAAGAGAAAAGCTATTCTACTTTTTGGTCCAAGACAGGTAGGCAAGACAACGCTAATCAAAAAGATTGTAACTGAAATGGGTGTGTCTATTAGGTGGTTTAATGGTGATGAACCTGATATGCGTCTGGCATTGACTAATATAACTTCAACGCAATTTGGGGCTTTGATTGGTGACGCTAAAATTGTGGTAATTGACGAAGCCCAACGCATCGAGAATATTGGAATCACCTTGAAATTAGCAATTGATAATTTCCCTGATGTTCAAGTAATAGCCACAGGTTCTTCGGCTTTTGAATTAGCCAACAAAATCAACGAACCTCTCACTGGACGTAAATTTGAATTTCATTTGTACCCATTTTCATTTGAAGAACTTGCTAAAAATCAAGGATTGATTGAAGAGAAGAGGATGTTGGAACATCGCCTAATTTATGGCTCATATCCCGAAGTAATTAATAACATAGGCAACGAAAGGGAAGGGCTTATCTTGCTGACGGACAGCTATTTATATAAAGATTTATTGATGTATGAGGGTCTGAAAAAATCCTCTTTACTCCATAAATTATTAGTCGCCTTAGCCTTACAATTGGGTAGTGAAGTTTCGTATCAAAACTTAGGGCAAGTGTTAGGAGTTGATAAAAATACCGTTGAAAAATATATTGATTTATTGGAACAAGTATTTGTCGTATTTAGATTAAATTCGTTTAGTCGAAATTTGAGAAACGAGTTAAAGAAAACCAAAAAAGTATTTTTTTACGATAATGGCGTAAGAAATGCTATCATAGGTAATTTCCAACCCGTTGCCAGTAGAACGGATATTGGAGCATTGTGGGAGAATTATTTGATTGCCGAGCGTGTTAAATACTTCAAATACAAGCAATTATACGGCGGTCAATACTTTTGGAGAACAGCCCAGCAACAAGAAATAGATTACTTGGAAGAAAGAGATGGACAAATAGATACATACGAGTTTAAATGGAGCGAAAAAAAACTACCCCGTTTGCCAAAATCATTTCAAGAGGCTTATCCAGATTCAACTTTTAAGGTTGTAAATCCTGGTAATTATCAAGAGTTTTTGTGTTGATATTTTAGGCTCTACTTTTACTAACAATTATCTCATTAATGAAACGGAGTAAATTAATCTTGGTGATTATTTGGAGTTTGGTATGTGAACAAAAGCCAAAATAAACAAGCACGGAAGACTCGTAAAATGAATCGGAGGTAGGAAAAATGAGGCTAACAAAAACCCCACAGGAGCGATTCTGTGGGGTTTTTGTTAGTCAATTGTATTCTGCAATAAAAATATTGCTATTTTTTTTGCAATAAAAAAAATGCAGAGTGGCTTTTTAGACATACAGAAACTGTGGAATAATTCCCTAAAAAGCAAAATCATGCTCAATCATAGCTAATTCCTTTTTGGACTCTTGTCTTAATTCAAACGCTTTTTTTACTTTTTGACTAATCTGTTTTATCACTTCTTCATCAGGAAGACGTATAAGGATATTGGCTAAATCTGTGTCTGAGACGTTTGGAATGGCTGCACCTGTTCTATACATAAACATTTGCTTCAAAAACAATTCAGATTTTAAGAAATATAACATAAAATCACGGTCTATTTTAAAATTCCGAAAAACCCTAAAACCATTGGTACAAATAGAACCTTCAAAATCTTCTGTTACTAATGCAGTAGCGTGTTTTCGTGTACCAATCGAGTTTCCTGCGATGGCTGTAATTATATCACCTTCTTGAATTTCATAACTCGCACGACTTGGCAATTCATGGACAAAATACGTAGTAGAATTAATAATTTCGTAGGAATGTGTGTTTATATCTGACAATTCAACATATTCTACTTCTTGATTAGGGTCACGAAGTTTCTTACTTTTTATTTTTACAATATCACAAACATCACCTAATCGAACGCTATTTTTATAATCAAAATCAGCAATCATTTTGCGGTTATCTGGACAGTAAAAATCGTAGTCAAAACGACCATTCAATTCTGTGTAATTAATTGAAAATGAATTACTTGTTTCAATATGAGTGCCTTTCAAAAATGACTTATAATTTTCAACAATCTCACTGAAATCTTCGTCTAAAATTAGTTGCCCATTAGTATCTTTTATGTTTTGTCCGTATTGGTCTTTCCTGTAAATAGCTGTTCCATTTTTATTCCCTTGGTACCCCAATTTCTTTATTCTGCCAAAGAAAATAGGATATTCTTGAACAACATTGGGTGTTTCTTTTTCTAAGAATAAAATAGAAGTTTTCACACCCGTACCATAAGGGATAAATGTTTCTTGGGGTAAATTGATGATTGCCAATAGTTTAGCTTTCAATTTTATGTAATATCGAAGATACTCCATTGATGGATTCTCGAAATTTCCATTTGGTAAAACGATTGCCATTCTACCACCCTCTTTTAATAATTGAAGACATCTTTCAATAAATAAAACCTCTGCATTTTGATTTGGATAGATATTTTTTGTTTTGAAAAATTGATTTTCATTATGAGTCCATTTATAGCCTAAATCAAAATGGTGAAGCGTTGAAGAATTGGTTATTTTAGCTCCGAAAGGTGGGTTTGCCAAAATTAAATCAAATCCTTGTGTTTGCCCAAGTGATAATTTTAGACTGTCTAAATCCTCTAACGAGTTTGTACAATGAATATTTGTTTTACCGTTCGCCTCCAATAATAGCTTCATTTTAGCAATTCGGGCAATACTTTTGTTTATATCTAAGCCAAAAAGTTGATTTGAAACGGTGTTTTCAATGGATAAATCTGGATGAGTTTCTTTGAGATAATTTAAGGCTGAAATCAAAAAGCCTCCACTTCCACACGTAGGGTCAATAATTGTTTCATTAGGTTTGGGCTGCATCATTTTTACACAAAAATCAATGACAGGTTCAGGCGTAAAAAATTGCCCTCTACCATCTTTTTCATGGTGCGATAAGAACTTTTGGAAAGCTAAACCTTTGGCATCTTGCGAAGAATTGAGAAGCGAAATATTTTGTAATTTATTGACTGTAAACCCTAATGCACTGATTGACAGCTTGATAGTGTCATCAGCATCAAAAATATCTTGATAGGTTTGTTTAGTTTTTTCAAAAAGTGACGAAATTCGTTCTTGAAGAGAAGGAGAGGCTTTTCCAGACTTTACACTTGTCCATTCGTCCAGAGAAATGACAAATTTATTGAGGGCAGTTTGTTCATCAACGATTTTGATAAACAAGATTTTGATAAATTCTTCGAGCGTTTGTTGTGGCGATAAGCCATCATTAGCATAGATATTATTATGAATTTCCTCAAACCTTTTTAATAGGTTGTCTTCCTTAGCTAAATCAAAAATTAGTTCCATTGTTTTTTGTTTTACACATTTGTGTAAATGTACAACCCAAATGTGTAAAACTGAAAATTATCGTGAATCTAATTGAGAAATATCCAATTTTCTTGGTTCGGGTTTAGTCTCAGCAATACATTTATCTAAATCATCATACCAAGGTTTTAATAATTCATGTCTTTGAAAACTCTCTTTTTCAATCAAAATATCAATCGTATAGTTTTGTTGAAGATGGTTGGGAGATGCGGCTTGATGATTTAATTGCTGGCTATTCACAAACACGAATTCATGTTTCCCTGTTCTTAGAAATAGGTCCAAACAAAGAATGTTAAATTCTGAAACAAGTGGTCCTGTGCTTTTTATACCCAACTTATCAATCCTTGAAGATGGCATGTGTGTTTGGATTAGTCGAATCGGTGCTGTCAAATCCCAGAAAGCATTTTCAGAAAAATAACTTTCATCAAAGCCATTGAGCCAGTTTTCTATTTCTTCTGAATTTTTCCAAATACCTTCCAAATTAGGAATGCCCGCCCCAGGGTTTTCTTTAAGCCAAGAAAAATCAGGAAATTGTTGTTCTTTGTTTTGCTCAGTCCAAGATTCTTTGGCTTTTTCGTAAGTAGAAAAACCTGATTTCCAGATACTTTCAAGGTGTTTTTGCCTATCAATAGAATGTTTTTTCAAGATAGTTAAGCAAGATTTTATATTTGTTAAATTTGCTCTTTTTTCAGAATTAGATTTGACTCCCTTACACTCAACAACAAGCCATTCATCTTGCAAAGAGTTTTTCTTTCTGATATAGAAATCTCCTCTTGCATCATCACTTTTAGCATTGTAACCTCCTTCTGGTTTCTCTTTTATTCTTAGAACTTCATACCCGATACTTTCAGCATGTTCTTTGAATAATTGTTCTCCCAATGAGCCTAAAAGATAGCCCTCAGCACCAGGACTAATTTTAAAGACTTCTAAAAATTTCTCGTCACTAACTCCAAATTTTTTCTTGATGTACTCACTCAGTTTCTCCATTTGTTTCTATTTTTTTGAAGAAATCACTTAAAGAAATTTGAAGTGCTTGTGAAAGTTGAGAGATTATTTGAAGTGAAATGTTCCTCTCTCCTTTTTCAATATCACTAATGTAAGTTCTATCTATTCCAGATTCAAGGGCAAGAGATTCCTGTGAAAGGCTTTTCTCTAACCTTAATTCTTTGACGACTTTACCAAATTTCCTTTGTAATTCCATAGAAACAAAGGTCTTGTGTTGAGGACAATTGTACAACGGGCAATTGTCCTCATTAAATTAAAATTTATTCACCTACTCCACCACAGCAATCCCACCCCCACTATAACTCCGATACTCCCCACGATACATAGCATCCGCAGACACGGGTCCCATTTGGAATTTGCCTTTTGAAACGGCTCTGACTAAATAATAGAACGTTTGTGGACGGTTGGAAATGTTGGTAAAGAAGTTAATTCTGTCGTCTCTAATATCAAAATGTTCGGGATAGGTTTGGTCTTTTACCCACACTAAATCACGGTCTGCGGTTAGTCTTGGGTTTTCGATTTCTACGCCTGCGGGTAGCATATCCGTAACCACTACGTTATCAACCGCTAATCCGTTGGTGCTTTGGAGCGTGATTTTTACGACAATCAATTGATTTTGCTTGAATTTTGCCGCTCCCAAAGGCTGTCCTGAGCGTGTATAAAATTGCTTTCTGACCTTCAAAATATTGTCAATTTCTTCGTACTTACCCGTGGCACTGAGTCCTTCGGCTTGGGCAAAATAGTAGAGACTTCCCTTTCCTTGTGTACGAATGGAGGACGTATTTCCAATATTTTTTATCAACAAATCATTCGCTGTAAAGTTGCCCATCACTTTGTTATTACTTGATATTGAGGCAGTTATGTTGCTGTTGTTTGCCTTCTTCGCCAATTTGCCCAAAGCCAAAAACGCAAAGGCTTCTTCCTGAGTCGTGAGCCATCTTTCAGCTTTTAGGTTGATAGAAAGTTGTCTCGCCAATAACGGAATCTGAATGTTGTTTGGGTCGGTGTCCACGAGCGTATTCAAGACCAAAGCCTGATTACGAATCGGTGAACTGAAACTTCCCCCCGACCATCTTTCGGTTACTTCATTAGCGTAATTTTTCGGTAAAATAGCGTTGTAACTTTTCACTTCCCCAATCAAACTATACGCCGCCGCCAAGAGATATTTTGAGTCGGAGGTCAATAGCTCAATATTAGATTTGTAATAATTCATCACCGAACGATTAGGCTTTCCCGCCAATGCCAAAACGTACAAACTATAAATGGTTTCACGAGCGGCAATGACTTTGGTATCGTAGCCTCCCGCTGGCAAATAATAATATTCCTTATCGGTCATTTTACTATTTGATTGCACCGTCAAATATTCAATTAATTTGCCAATCGTTGAGCTATTTACTTGAAAATCATTCTTTTGTGCCTCCAACATGAAGTGCGTGGCGTAAGCTGTTCCCCACCAAGATTCACGGTCTCCGCCTTGCCAGTACGACATTCCGCCGCTTGGCAATTGCATAGTTTCGAGTTTATGAATGGCAGCTTCGACGTTGTATCGTGGATTTAATTCGTTCTCGCCCGTCTTCATATACGGTTTTTTGCCTGACTGAATCTGTTTCACAAACTCAGAAAAGTACAATTGCGGAAACGCTGCCGAAGTAGTCTGTTCTACGCAACCATGTGGGTACGCCAAGAGGTGTTGGAACTTATCCATAAACTGCACCATCGGCGATTTACTCACGGTCATTTCTGATTTTATCGAACTCGGAATAAAATCGTGTTGCAAATCTACATTACCAACAGAACCACCGTTGACCACACCCGAAGTAAAGGTTTTCATCAACGAAGTGGTTGGGCGAACGGTCAATTCTATTTTTTCGGTAAATTTTTCTTTCAATCCATTAACGACTACATTCACCGTAGCATTGCCAATACTTGGGGCGGCTCTCACGGCAAAATAGGCTCTTCCTTCCTTCTCGGAAGGAATCGTCATGGTTTGCGAAGCATTCCCAACTACCGACAAACCACCTGATAATGAGACAGTTGCCGTTACGTTGGCGGCTTGTTTGGTCGTATTCGTGATATTGACAGGCACTTGGATTTCGTCATTGGGCGAAGCAAATCTTGGCAAAGCCGTAGAAATCACCAACGGGTCAGCGACTTTCATATTTTTATTTGCCGAACCAAAAGCCTCATCTTTGTAGGCAACCGCCATGATGCGTAAATCGCCCGAAAATTGAGGAATATCAAACTCAAAAGTGGCTTCTCCACCAATGCCCGTTTTCACAATTCCAGACCAAATTGCCACTAAATTTACTCGCCCATTATTCAAAGGATTGACTCTTTTTTCCATATCATAACCATCTCCACCGCTTGACGATGAACCCGAAATGGATAATTCTGGAAATAAAAATGGGTACAAATCGTAGCTACTGACTTCCAAAGCCTGTTTTTGGTAGAAATGAGCGTGTGGGTCGGGCGTTTTGAAATTTTTGAGTTGCAAGATTCCCTCATCCACTACCGCAATCGTGACTTCGGTATTTCCGTTGGTTTTGATGGTAATTTTTTGCTTGGTTTTTGAACGAGATTTTTCCACCGCCACAATCTCAACTGGCAGTTTTGTATCAGCATCTTCCACCATCACGGGGGCGTAACCGTGGGCAACCGTCAGCGGCATATTTGAACCATCCATCGGGCGAATCAACGTTGCTGAAACATAGACATTTGGCAAATGTTCCTTCCCAATCGTGAAGCTCAATTCAGCCGATTTCTTATCAGTTTCAAGCACAAAATTTTCCAAAACGTGATTTCTTTCAATCGTAACAATCAGTTTTCCAGCAAAAGGCGTTTTGAAAAGTACCTTCGCTTTGTCGCCGACTTCGTATTTTTCTTTGTCAAATTCCATCTCCACTTTGCCCTCATTATTGACCTCAAACGAACTATTTTCCGTTGCCCCATAACCATAAGCATAAAAATATTGAGCCGTCCAAGACTTCGCACCTTCGCTATGTACACGTATCTCGTACTCGCCCGAAACAGGCGGTGCAAAAGATACATTTGCCTTACCACCCTCAAAATTCATCGTCCGAGAATAGACAACTTTTGTTTGTTTTTTAGAAGAATATTTTAAAGAATTATCCGAATTTTTCTCGATAACTGTCTGATAATCAAACCTTACAATTTCTACACGACCTTTGGATGTGGTAGGTTGCCCGTCCTTATTCAGAGCCACCAACGGAATCTGCGAAGGAACATTTGTACCAATATATGTATCTGGCATTCCGATACCATAAAAGACCGATTGCGTAAAAATATCCAACTTTTTCAAGCGATTGACAGGGCGACCTGTTTCATCAAAAACCGTAACGTAAGCCTTCGCCTCCAAAACGCCCATGTTCGCATACGTCGCAGGGATTTGGAAGGACTCCGTAGCCAAACCGTTTTCGTTGGTCACGCCTTCACGAGCAATCATTTCAAAATTGGTATTATCATTAATATCAAACACATAGCTGTTGTAGCCCTTCGGAATAAAGAGTTTGCGGTTCAGATTTAACTCCATCTGATAATTACGATTGGAAGCGGGCGGACCAAACAAATTCAGAGCCGTAGCATTGATTTGGATAGTTTCGCCATTACGATAAAACTCCTTGCTTGATTTTACATCGACCTTGATTCTGTCAGGCATAAATTCCTCGATAGAAATGTTCCGAGAAGCCAAAAGTACATCGTTGGCGTTCAGCACTTCTACTACATACACACCCGTGATAGACGCACGGTCAGTAGGCACATTCATATCAACCGCACCTTGGGAATTGGTGGTTTTTTTGAAGGTTTTGAACTCCTTTCCGTTGGGTAAAAGCAAACGGATTTTTACAGGAATTTCACCGACAGATTCCCAATTATTCTTTCGGATAATAGTGTTGAAATGCAGTGTTTCGCCTGGACGATAAATGTCTCTGTCTCCGTAGATAAATGCCTCAAAACCAGAGGTGTTATCTCTTTTTCCTTCCACATCAAAACGGGAAGTTTCGACATTTGTGCCTTCCATAAAAAGGTAGTTAAAATCGTCTTCGGTATGAGCCGTAATCATGGCAGTCGTGAATTTCGATGCCTTGAAATCCTTGAAAATTGCCATACCTTTTCCATCCGATTTTACGGTCTGAATCGTTTGGTTATTGGTCGAAATCAAACTCACTTCTACACCCGACATAGGTTCAGCCGTTTTGATAGAATTTGTAAAGACAACTACCTCATTTTCAGACGATTTCATAATCATTCCGATGTCCGAAATACTCACTAATTTAGTCGCACGGTTATAATATTCATCATTAGAATTAACCGAAACAATGTAGATTCCTTTGATACCATTTTGCTCGGGCAAAGACAAATTCAAAGCCCTTACGTTTTTGGATTTTGCCAAATTTGCCGTCTCCACGGTTTTGTTCACAATAACGTCAGAAAACTGTCCGCCTTCGTCAATGTCGTAAGTATAATTCGAGGCATAAGAATTGCCTTCTTCATCATAATCATCGTAGTTTTCATAACGTCTTTCCTTCAAAAAGTGCAAAATGTTATTTTCATAAATCTTTGCAATTCTGACGTTTACTTTGGGCGTATTGACCACATTTATCGCAATATTTTTATTCCCTTTTGAAGATAAATAAATCGCTTTTTTATTGACAAATCCAATCGAAGCGGGCATTGTACCGAAGTACAAATCTTTGGTGTAATTGTCTGATAATGAAGCCCCAAGAACTCCTTTGGCTTCTTTATTTATCGTTAAAACATAATTATCCGTTTCGTTAAAATCCCCTCGAATGATAAAACCATTTTCAGTAATTTCTGCCTTCGTTTCGAGCGTTGGCGTTTTGGGTTTTGCTTTTACAGGAGCGGGCGTTTTCAAAATAGGATTCCCCAAAGAATCATATTCATAAACAGGTTCTGCCACGGCTACTTCTTCTTGTGGTTCAGAAGCTCCGTTGATTTCTATTTTATAAATTTTCTGTAAATCAGCAACACTAATCGACTGATTTGTAAGGACTTTCACATAACCTTGATTATTCTCAAAGGCGTGTTGTACCTCCGTAATTTCAAGCGTTTTGATGTCGGGCAGAGAGGTTTCAATTGCCATTTCTTCGGTAGTTTCCGCCTTAGAATTGGGCATCGAAAGCCCTTTTTCCAAACTAACTTTCAAGGATTTTCCACCACCATCTGAAATGCCTTTTAGTTTCAAAGAAATATTCTGAGAAGCACCCGTTTGGTTTAAAGTAAAATCATATTTTTTATCATCTGAATCCTTGATAGTCAGCATTTTAGCTACTTCTTGTGGATTGACAGGATAATTAAAATTCAGTTTCAAAACCGCAGCCCCTTGTCCATCCTCACGAGATTTCGTCCAGAAACTTTCTACGTTTTCTAATTTCAGATAGGGCGTATGAAATTTGATTTTGTCGGTACTTAACCCAACTTTTTTCTCAGATTTTGCCGTAACAGAACTACTAATCGTCGCCGTGTATTCAGTGGCAGGTTCAAAACCCACGGCTGGCGAAAACACGAGTTCGTTGGTGGCAGTCCATTTGTATTTGCCTTCCACTTTGGGCGAAAATTCGATGTACGGTTCAGACTCCCACGTGTTCAAATCGCCCTCACGCACGAGGTCTTTGTCGAAGGTAAACACCAGATTTTGAGCCAGTTGTACTTCATCTTCAAAGTTCATACTCGACACCGAAACATCGCCGAATTTAGAACAAGAAACCAAAAAGAAGAAAGAGAGCAATAAGAAATAAGTGATTTGTTGAGGAAAACGAAACGGGGTTTTCATGGAGAAATTGTCGGTTTCAAAAACCGAGAAATTGTATGGGTGAAATAATAGGTAGAAGTTCTGAAAAGTTTAGGTGATATTCAAGGGTTTGAGGTATAAAATTATTAAGCGGTCATTGGACTTATCTTTTCATGAGCCCAATAACTTTATGCAGAAACCAGTTTCCGACTACTCAAATACTTTTCCAGAGCATTATTGACTTCTTGAAGTACAAATTTTCTGAGTCTATCAGCTTCAAAAATCGGTGTTGATTCTTGATTCGTTTCAGCCAAAAGGCGAATATCAAGCACTTGTTCGATGTGCCAAAGGGTATCTGTTGTAAAATTATGAGTCCCACTCAACCAACGGCTGACCTCCGAAGGTCTTTTGCCCATCATTTCAGCAAATTGCTTCTGTGACCAATTTTTAGCTTTGATGGCTTCACTGATTCGTAAAGCCAATTGCATTCTGTTTGCCACAAAATCAAAAGTATTTTGAGAGATTCCTTCATAGATTTGTTCTATCAAAGGGCTGGTATATTCTGGAATTTTAGTCTTCGTCTTCATCATTGTCATTAAATTCAAATTGTCCTACAAAATCGTTCCCGTCCCAAGATAAATCTCCATCACGTATCGCCTGAGTAAGAATTTGGGATATTTTTATCATTTCATTCGCCGCTTTGCTCAATTGTTCATCATCTTGCCAAGCTCTTACTTTCTTTTCTCCTCCATCACCCAAAACCAAAGTAACACTCCCGTATCTGATACAGTAAAGTCGAAGTTTGGCGGAAGGATAATCATAAATTGCTTCGACACCATCACCCGCTTTACCTTCTTTTTTCTTACGAAAGAAAATATCATTTGCACCCACTTTCTTGCCAATAGAGTTCAAAGTTGCAAATATTTGTTCTACTTCATGTAGATTTTCAGAAACATTATTACGGATAAATGTATCAAAAAGTGTTTCTTGTTCCCCATCAATTATTACTGAATACAAACTGGATTTATTTCCTGAAAATCGTGATAGCTTAACTATTTTAAATTTCAAAACAAGAGAGTGGTTAATTTTTGTTTACTTTAAAGTTAATAATAAATTTAATTTAAAGTAAATATTTATTAAATTTATTGTAATCTTTTCTCTATTCATAAAACTTCTTCCATAAAATATATTCCTCCACAATCTCTGGCACCATGTATTTAATAGACTGTTTATTTTTCAAACATTCCCGAATAAAAGTCGCTGAAATATCTAAGGATGGGGCATTTACGAGCTTTACGTTTGGGTGATTTTCTAAGTCGCTTTTCACAGAATTGGGTCTTGGATAAACGTACAATCCAAAGTATTCCAAGATTTTATCGTGATTTTTCCAGTTGGGAAATTGGGCAAGATTATCACCCCCGATTATTAGTTTAAACTCATGCTGAGGGTGTTTTTCTTGTAGGCGAGTGAGCGTATCAATCGTGTAGGAAGGCTTTGGCATCGAAAATTCAATGTCCGTTGCTTTGAACTTAGCGTTGTCAGCAATGGCTTTTTCAACCATCGTCAAACGGTCAAATTCGTGCAAAAGAGAGTTATTTTTCTTGAATGGATTTTGGGGCGAAACCACAAACCAAACTTGGTCTAAGTCGGTGGTGGTAGCCATGACATTTGCCACAATCAAATGCCCGATATGGATAGGGTTGAATGACCCAAAGAATAAACCGATTTTCATGTTTATTAGGTTTTAGGCGTTGGGTTTTAGGTGTTAGGTAAAAAACTAATCCCTAACACCCAAAACCTAATCCCTAACAATAAATTCCTCAAATAATACCTGTGCCTTTCTGAATGCCGTTGTTAGGTCATCATTTACCAAAATAATATCAAATTGGTCTTGGAAAGACATCTCGAATTTCATCTTGAAAACTCTTTTTGAAATAGAATCTTCTGAGTCTGTTCCTCGTTCACGAAGGCGTTTTTCTAATTCTTCCACGCTTGGTACTTTCACAAAGATTGACAAGGCTCTTTCTTTGTAATATTCCTTCAATTTCACACCTCCACGTACATCTACGTCAAAAATTACGTGTTTACCAGAAGCCCAAAGTCGTTCGATTTCGGATTTTAATGTTCCATAATAAGCTCCAGGATAGACTTCTTCCCATTCCACAAATTCATTATTGACAATTCTTTGTTTGAACTCGTCGGGAGTCATGAAGTGATAGTCCTTTCCATTTTCTTCGTTGCGTCCACGTTTATCACGGGTACAAGCGGAGATAGAAAAGCCCAAGTTATCGTTGTTCGCCAAAAGATGTTTGACGATGGTGGTCTTGCCCGAACCAGATGGGGCAGAGAAGATGATGAGTTTACCGTTTTCCAAGAGTGATTGAATGAAAGAACCTCACCCCCGACCCCTCTCCTTCTGAGAGGGGAGTATTTGTCCGACTACCCCCCTCTCAGAAGGAGAGGGGTCGGGGGTGAGGTGAATTGACTACAAAAATAAAAAGTCATTAAGTGAAATCGTCAAATACGACCAACTTAATAACTTTCAAATATATTTATTTTCAAATATAATCTATAACGAGCTGATTTTCTGTTTAATACAGTCAATCAGACTTGAAGGTACGCATTTTTTTTCTAAGCGTAATTGCATGGTTTCCTTAATACATTTTTCGAGTTCATAGCCCTGTTCGCAAGGTAAACATTGATTCATGTTTAATTTAAAAGCATTTATTTGTTCATCACTCGCCTGACCATCCACAATCATTTGCACCATTTTCATGCACTCAGCTTGATGCTCGCACGATGTCTTTTTTTGAATCTTCTCAGCTTCGGAAACCATTTGTTTATGTATTAACTGTTTTGTTTGGTATGGGTACTATTCTTTTATCAATCAAGTAGTTAGTAAACAGGAGGCTTTTTAAAATAATTCCCGAAGAAGCGAAAATTATTAGTGATTTGTGATTAGTAATTGGAGATTGGTTAGTGTGATGATGAACAAATTATCAAAATAGACTTATCTTAACTGATAATTGTTAATTGATAACTGTTAATTGAAACAAATCACTCTGCCATACTGTCAGCATTAACATCATAGCCCAACGATTTGGCATAAGATTTTAATTTTTCTTTTAATAACATTCTCGCACGGTGAAGGCGTGAACGAACCGTCCCGATAGGAATATCAAGGATTTTTGCCATCTCTTCGTAGGTAAAACCTTCTACATCACAAAGGATAATCACCGTTCTAAAATCCACGGGAAGAGCATTCAAGGCATTGGCGATTTCGTCACCAATTAAATCTTGGACAGACTCTACTCGTAAATCTACGGTTTGGTTAGTCTCGGCATCTTCTTCCGAATTATACGTTGTTTCAACATCCTGATAATCAACCTTGGCTGGCTCTTTAGATTTCTTTCTAAAATCGTTAATAAAGCTGTTTTTCAGGATTCTGAACAACCAAGCCTTGGCGTTTGTTCCTTGCGAGAAAGAGTTGATAAATCGAAATGCTTTGAGGTAGGTATCTTGTACAAGGTCGTTTGCATCGTCTTCATCGTTGGTCAGACGGAAGGCAAAATTGTACATAGAGTCTATATGAGGCATGAATTCTTTATCGAAAACACGGTGCTTTTCGAGGTCAGAATAGGTTTGAGTTGCTTGGAGTTCTTCTTGTTCGTCCATCGTTGTTGCTGAATATCATCAGTAAAAATAATCCATGATAATTGATTTACAAAGAAAACATTTTTGTAAACCATAATCAGGTCTGAATACTATTACAAACAAACAACTTGCCAAGGATTTTTTAGGTCATTTTCCTGACAAAAAGGCATTATTTTAATCTCACCCGAGCGTCGGTCGCCCCGACCCTCTCTCCGATTGAGAGGGGGAGTAAGTGGACGAATGCTCCCCCTCTCATTAAGGAGAGGGGGCTGGGGGCGACCGACGCTCGGGTGAGGTTTCTCGCTACTTCATATAACTCTTCGCCTCAAAAACCTTCGTAACGCCCTTTTCAGTAAGCGTATAGCTAAATCCTGACTGAATAGAATACGCTCCATATTCGCCTTTTTTGTTCAAAGCCAAATAGCCGATTTGAAATTCTTTGTAATTATATCGTTTCACAATTCGCATGATTGCCTCCTCACAAGCCTGTTGGGGCGTTTTACCATTTCTCATTAATTCTACGATAAGAAATGAGCCTAATGTTTTCAGGACAAATTCGCCTAAACCCGTAGCACAAGCTCCTCCGACTTCATCATCACAGAACACCGCCGCCCCAATTACGGGCGAATCCCCTACCCTACCGTGCATCTTGAAAGCTAATCCGCTGGTGGTACACGCCCCTGAGATTTCACCCTTATTTCCCAATGCCAAAAGCCCAATAGTGTCGTGGCGTTCGATGTTAATTTTGGGTTCGTATTTTGAGGTTTTCTTCCATTCTTCCCATGCTTTTTTAGCAACATCTGTCAAAAGGTTTTCTTTCTTAAACCCCTGAGAAAGAGCAAATTGCAATGCACCTTCGCCCGAGAGCATCACATGAGGCGTTTTCTCCATCACAGCTCTGGCAACGGAAATTGGGTGCGTGATATTTTGGAGAAAAGTTACCGAACCCGCATTGCCTTTTTCATCCATGATACAAGCATCCAAGGTTACATTTCCGTCTCGGTCTGGAAAGCCACCGTAGCCTACGGAAGTATCATTTGGGTCAGCTTCGGGGATTCTTGCTCCCGCCTCCACGGCATCTAAGGCTCTGCCCGTTTTTTGGAGAGATTCCCAAGCGGCATTGTTGGCTTTTTCGTTTTTCCAAGTTGAGAGAACGATGGGAAAATTGGCAGTTTGGGCATTTATTTGGGTACTTGCCAATGCCGTTAGGGCAGTAGTCTGTTTGAGGAAAGTTCTACGTTGCATGGGTTTTCAGTTTGTTTGTTTAAATTTATCGAAAATATTTGAGAATGTATGGTACGCAGATGACGCAGATGCTTCGCAACGCAGATTTACGCAGATTTTCTTCTGAAATTTAAACGAACATAAAAAATCAGCGAAAATCAGCGGTTGAAAATCAGCGTCATCTGCGTACCAATTTTACCAACGAAAAAATGAAAATAGTTTGCATATCCGACACTCACAGTCTCCAACACCACATGACGATTCCAGACGGTGATTTGTTGATTCATGCGGGAGATGTTTCTTCAAGGGGGCGATTGGAGGAAATTGAGATGTTTAATGAATGGATGGGGTCGTTGCCGCATCGTCATAAAGTAGTCATTGCGGGCAACCATGATTTCTTTTTTGAGAAGTACCCCAAAGAAGCTAAACGCTTGATTACCAACGCCGATTACCTCAACGACAGCGGTATTTTGATTGAAGGAATCCGTATTTGGGGTTCGCCAGTTCAGCCCTGGTTTTATGATTGGGCATTTAATCGCAAACGTGGCAAAGACATCCGCAAACACTGGGATTTAATTCCGACCAATACCGATATTCTGATAACCCACGGACCACCATTTGGCATTTTAGATTCCACGGATAGAGGCGAAAAAGTGGGTTGTGAGGATTTGTTGGACGTTATTCAGAATCGTGTACGCCCACAATTGCACGTATTCGGGCATATACATGAGGCGTATGGACAACAGCAAGTTGGGGAAACTTTATTTGTGAATCCTTCGATGGTGGACTTGGCGTATCGTCCTGTGCGTGAGGCGATTGTGGTGGAGATTTAGTTATTGGTTTATTAGTTTATTGGTTTATTGGTTTATTGGTTTATTGGTTTATTGGTTTATTGGTTTATTGGTTTATTGGTTTATTGGTTTATTGTGAATCATTTTTTTAGATTTAAGTTCCATAAAATCAAGTATTTATGAATAAATTACCTTTCTTCACCAATAAACCAGTAACCAATAAACCAATAACTAATATCACTCCCTAAAATCCCCCTTCTCATACTTATCAAAAAACAAATCAAAATGTCCTTTCAGGATTTCTTCTAACTTTTGATGATATTCTGGGAAGGATGGTAAATTATTATGTCCGCCTCCGTAAATGGGTGTTAATCTGGCAGTTAGTGGCACGAGACTCTGCAAACGAACAGACGATGAGTAGGGAATCAACCAGTCTTTTGTCCCGTGAATTATATAAATCGGACATCTGACATACTTAATCCAAATATCCGTTCTGATACTGAATCTCAACAAAATAGTGATGGGCATAAAAGGCAAAAACCGATTCGTCAGATGTGAAAACGAATAATACGGAGCATCCAAAATCAACATTTTAGGGCGATTATTGGAGGCTAATTTACAAGCAAACCCACTCCCCAACGAACGCCCATAGACGATAATATCCTCTTCTTTATACCCATATTTTGACCTCATTTTATTGTAAACATACTGAGAGTCTTTATTGAGATTTTCCTCCGTCCGCTTGCCAACTGATTTCCCAAAACCACGATAATCAATCATTACGACATCATAGCCGTGACGAGTGAAGTCCACAGCATATTTCGACCAGCCTTTGATGCTTCGGGTATTGCCATGAAAGTAGATGACCAAACCTGCGGGTTTCTCATGAAAAAACCGTAAGCCATTGATTTTCACGCCTTCTTCGGGTTCAAAATGGAGTTCCTCAAAGGGGTCATCGTATTTATATTCAAAATCAGCATGGAGTTTTTCAGGCTTGAAAATGAATCTTTCTTGAATAAAATACGCAAGAATACACAAGGCAACGTAGCCAATGCCAATATAAATCCAAGTTTCAGTTGATAAATTCATGATGGGTTATTTATGGGCTTCAATTCACTAACTAATATCGGTAATTTCTATAATTTTATCATCCCTAAATTTAAAAATTGATTTTCCCTTCAATTCTATTTTATCATTCTCTTTCAATCCATTGGGCAAATCTATGGCTATAACGCCTTGATAATCAATAGTTACTTCTATAAACTCTTCATTATTGATAGTCTCAGTAATTATTTGTTGTCTGGTTTTAAAAAATTGTTTGGCTTGTTGAGCTTGTTCTTCAAATGCTACCTTTCCATTAGTAGTCAGATTAACTTCACCATTTGAAATATTCTTGAAAATAATGTCATTGTGAAGGTCTTTTATCATCCCTTCAACATCAAAATTATTGTAAGCCTCTACATAATTTTGGATAATTTGCGATAACTGTTCTGCATTTTTCATCATAAAATCTAATCTAAAAATTTCTTCAAAATCTTCTCCACCGCATCCAAATATCCACCGCCAAATAAATTTACGTGAACCATTAGTGGGTACAGATTATACAATGGAATTCTATCACCAAAGCCGTTTTCTATACTATTTACTTCGTGATAGGCTTCGTAAAAAGAGGTATCAAAACCGCCAAACATGGTCGTGAAAGCCAGTTCAGATTCTCGCAAACCGTAATAACAAGCAGGATCAACTAAACCCACAAGTCCTTGATTATCAGCCATTACGTTACCCGTCCATAAGTCTCCGTGGAGTAAAGCTGGTTTTTCGTTGGGGATTAATGACGGTAGCTTTTCGTATAAAAGATTAAACTTAGCGTGCAATTCTTCCGAAATTTTACGGTCATACAAAGCCAATCCCGCTTGTACTTTGAGGCGTTTTTCGATAAAGAATTGAACACCATCGTCCATCCATTCATTCGACTGTCGCAAAGCCCCGATGTAGTTGTTGAAATCCAATCCAAATTGTGTGTTTGTATGCTTATGGAGACGTGCTAATTTTTGCCCAAAATCCTGCCAATAGTTTGATTGCTTGAAACTGGTAGTCAAAAACTCCATCATCAAGTATTCTTTATCCACAATTTTTCCGTGATTAATCACCTCTGGAATCGACATCACGCCCGTATCACGTAAGACCTGCAAACTACGTGCCTCCGACTCAAACATACCCTCATGGTCGCCCTGATTCCATTTGATAAAATACTCACCCTCAGCTACTTTCACCTTTACGGCAAGGTTAAAATTCCCTCCATAAAAAAACTGAAAATCAAGCATTTCAGGATTATAGCCCAAGTTTTCAAAAAGGATACTTTCGATAAATTGATATTGTTCTTGTGTTTGAAAAGTCATTATTTTTGAGTGTCTGTAAAGTCGTAAGTCAAATTTAAGATAAAACTGTTAAATTGCAGTGTGGGTTTGGGATTTTAGTGGAGGAATTTAGAAATATAAAGTCATGTATATTCAAGAAATATCAATTGAGATAAAAAAAAATGTTGATAGAGATGAACTTGTTGATGAGTTTGGAATACTGATGTCCTCCTATCGTAAGAGTGGACAAACCCAAGGAAAAATAGAATCTCAATACATTAATGAACATGAAATCGTCTGTTTACCATACACTTTGGAAAAAGATTCTCTTGACGAAAAATACAATAATTTCTATGTTACGAGAGGAATCAAGAAAGTTGAAGAGATTTGCGGTTCAAAATTTGAAATTAAATTGGTAGGACAATATAAAGATGATTTTGAGCCAGTTTGTAAATGTAAAAAATCAGAATATTACATTTTAATTACAAACTACCTTTCTATCTCATCTCCTATTACCTGTGGAACGTGTAATAATTATGTTCCTCTTTATCGCTTACCAGTTTACGAAGACCATGGATATGTACAGATATTAAATTGGGAAACTAATTATATCTCCTGTGATAGTTTACAAATGAATTGTCAAGTTGGAGAACGTTGGGCTTTGAATCAAATGCAAGAAATAGCATCACAACTTTCAAAGCAAGGTTTCAATATATGTAGGAAAATAGAGGAATTGACTAATACTCCAACTTACTATTACCTGCACAATTACAACAAACGAAATGGATATAATTTATCGAGACCATGTCCAAGTTGTGGAGAGAATTGGGGTGTGAAAGAATCAGTACACGATTACTTTGATTTTAAATGTGATAACTGTAAAATACTTTCAACTTTATCTATGAAATCATGACAAACGACTACCTCCAAAGCTCCCTAAAACAATTCGAGTATTACAAAATGCTCGGAGAAAAGACCTTTGCCCAAGTGTCGGACGAAGCATTATTTTGGCAATACAATGAAGAAAGTAACAGCATCGCCACCATCGTAAAACATCTTTGGGGCAATATGCTTTCTCGCTGGACAGATTTTTTGACCTCCGACGGTGAAAAAGAATGGCGAAAAAGAGAAGAAGAATTTGAAAACGACACCACCACCCGCAAGGAAATGATGGACAAATGGAATGAAGGTTGGGCGTGCCTTTTTAATGCTCTTAATTCACTGACAGACAATGATTTAGATAAAATTATTTACATCAGAAACATGGGGCATAGCATTACAGAAGCTATAAACAGACAATTGGCACATTACCCGTATCATGTAGGTCAAATCGTTTTTATTGGCAAAATGGCTTCTGAAAATACTTGGAATTCTCTCTCAATTCCCAGAGGAAAATCAAAGGAATATAACGCTGAGAAATTCGCAAAACCGAAACACAAAGAACATTTTACGAATGAATTTTTGAAAAATGAAAAAGAATAAAACAAACAAAAAATGAAATACAAAAAACACGTTTTTATCTGTACAAATCAGAAAGATGCACCCAAGAAATGTTGTGGTGACGAAAGAGGCATGGCATTAGTCGATGCTTTCAAAAATTCATTAAAAGAAAAAGGTCTTTTGACCGAAATCAGAGCCCAAAAAACGGGCTGTTTAGATATGTGCGGTTTTGGACCTACGTTGGTAGTTTATCCAGAAGGAACGTTCTATGGCAATGTGCAACTATCTGACGTTGAGGAGATTATTGAGACTCATTTGGTTGGAGATGTTCCTGTGGAGAGACTTATTATTGGTTGATAAGTACCAATTAATATTTACTTTAAATCTTACGGTTCGTCACTACGATAAGATTTTATAAACACTTGATTATAAGTCAATTATGTTGTAAAATCCTATCGCAGCGGCGAACCATAAGATTGATTTCAAACTATTAGGTAGAGATGCTTATGCTTAATATTTGGAAAGTTATATAAGACTAAATCGTTGAAGGAATGATTTTGACGTTCAATTCTTCCGAAATTTCTCTGATTAAAGTCTCTTCGTCCGTCTCACCAATTTCTCTTTTTCCTCCTGGAATATAGTATTTTGTTTTGCCTTTCGAGCGTGACATTAATACTTTTCCTTGTTCGGTGTGGATGTAGGCGATTTTGTCGATTTCTTTCATGTTATTGTTTTTGGAGAAAAGTAACAAATTAATTTTATAGTTAATTTACCTCATTTCAAACTTCCTTTAAGACCATCCATTTTAATGGTAGCTCTTCCGCCAGTTGCTTCCCAATAATTATACAAATCATTGTTTCCATCATCAGCCTGTTTAGTAAACCATTCAATATCAGCATTAACCGTTTCCCACTCTTTCTGACTTACTGGACGGTTACTGACAACTACAGTCAAAATTCTAAATAGTTTTTGAGAATTTTCAACACTTGGTAAGCGCTCCCCATTAATAGCAATTATATCATCAATGGTATAGGTTTTTACTTCGGTTGCATAAAATACTCCTTTACGTGTTTCTCCTACTGGAAGGCTAAGACCCGAATATACTTTAATTGTTGGCACTTCGGTTTTTGGAATTAATCCCAATAAATACAACTCTATTTTCGAGTAAGGTATCTTATTTCTTCCATTAGAAGTAACTCCAAATCCATCCTCTTTATTTTTATAGCCAGCTTGATACTTATTTGCTTCTCCGTCTAATTTTGATGTCACAAATTCGGGCTTGAATCCTCCCATTTGCCCGCCAGCGTCAGAATATCCCCAATGGTCATAATGATTAATTTGTTTTCCATCTTTTCCAATATTATACATTGGTAAAATATACGCAGCGTTATAATGGGCTAATTCATGTAAAAGAGGTCCGTTTTTTATAAAATCAATTGCAGGCAAAGTGACAATACCTTTGAGTGATTTCCCTGTTCCATAGTTTGCAGAAAAATCATAAATGCCCCCGCCAATTCCTTTTATGTCGTTTTTGATTGAAGTAAATAATCCTGCATAATTAGATGATTTTGGCACTTCGGCATTATTCAAAACTACGATTATAAAATCAAAATCATCCTTAAATTTTTTACAGACTGTACTTGTCAATTTAGTAACATCGCCATTGTCGCTGTTCCAAAATTCCAATTCTCCCTGAGCCACTCTAAATTCAACTGCCATATCTGCTTGATGCAAATAAACGTTGTCTCCCAAATTTTTCAAAGCTGGGTCTTCTTCAATAATAGAAGGTTTTTCTTTACATCCGAGATAGAAAAACAATGTTATTAGGATTAAAAAATAGTTCTTTTTCATGGTGTGATAAATTTAAAATTTATGATTTTCGTTAAAGGCTGTTTATAGTTCAAGTCGTTGAAATTCAATAAATTGAACTATAAATACAATTTACGTTAATTTTTGTAATTTCTTATTCCAAACTTTTTTAAAAGTTTATGAACTTATCTTACTAATACTTACAAATAGAACAACAACAAACAACCATCATTCTTGCAAAAACACCCCAAACCATTGCCCAAAATTCCTTATCTTTGCAATCCAAATTTCAACATTATGATTTCAAAAACATACGCTCCACAAGACATTGAAGCCAAATGGTATCAATATTGGCTTGATAATAAACACTTTGCGTCAAAACCCAACCCTGACAAGGAACCTTACTCGATAGTCATTCCACCGCCTAATGTTACGGGGATTCTGCACATGGGACACATGCTCAATAACACCATCCAAGACGTGCTGATTCGGAAGGCTCGTATGGAAGGGAAAGAGGCTTGTTGGGTGCCTGGGACTGACCATGCGTCTATCGCAACGGAAGCAAAAGTGGTGGCGATGTTGAAAGAAAGGGGGATTGAAAAGAAAGACATTTCTCGTGAAGAATTCTTGGGTTATGCCCACGAATGGAAAGATAAATATGGTGGAATTATTCTCGACCAATTGAAAAAATTAGGGGCTTCCTGCGACTGGGACAGAACTAATTTCACGATGGATGCCCATTATTACGAGTCTGTAATCAACGTTTTTGTGGATTTGTACAACAAAGGACAAATCTATCGTGGCGTGAGAATGGTAAACTGGGACCCTCTCGGAAAAACCGCTCTTTCGGACGAAGAGGTGATTGAGAAGGATGTAATGGCGAAACTTTATTATATTAAATATGCTGTCAGCAATCGGCAGTCGGCAGTCGGCGAAGAAATAGCCGAAAGCCAAGAGCCGAAAGCCGAAAGCTACTTAATTATTGCCACTACCCGCCCTGAGACCATCATGGCAGACACTGCACTTTGCGTAAATCCGAATGATGAACGTTATCTTGCTTATCATGGAAAATCTGTTAGGATTCCATTGTTGAATCGTGAGATTCCTGTAATTACGGATGAATATGTAACGATGGATTTTGGAACGGGTTGCTTAAAAGTAACTCCTGCCCACGATTTGAACGATTATGAGTTGGGTATCAAACATAAATTGCCCGTTATTGACATTCTGGACGACGACGGTTTTTTGAATGAAAAAGCTGTATTGTATGTTGGACAAGACCGTTTTGCTGCTCGTAGAAATATTGTGAAGGATTTGGAAGAAGAAGGGCATTTGGTGAAGATGGAAGAGTACAAGTCTATCGTAAAAACCTCAGAGCGTACAGGGGCGGTTATCGAACCGAAATTGTCGTTGCAGTGGTTTTTGAAAATGGATGTATTGTCTAAGCCCGCTTTGGAAAATGTGATGAATGACACCATCAAATTGTACCCTTCAAAATTCAAGAATACCTACCGTTCTTGGATGGAAAATGTGCATGATTGGTGTATCTCTCGGCAGTTGTGGTGGGGACAACAAATCCCTGCATTTTACTTGCAAGACGGCACAATCATCGTTGCCAAAACCAAGCGTGAGGCGTTGCGTAAAGCTCAACATGACCTTTTACTTTTTGCCTTAACCGAAGAAGATTTAACCCAAGACCCAGACGTTCTGGACACTTGGTTTTCGTCATGGCTTTGGCCCATTGCCACTTTTGATGGCATCAGACATCCTGATAATGAGGATATTAGCTATTATTACCCAACCAATGATTTAGTAACGGGTCCGGATATTTTGTTTTTCTGGGTGGCGAGAATGATTATTTCTGGCTACGAATACAGAGGAAAATTGCCTTTTGAAAATGTGTATCTAACGGGTATTGTCCGTGATAAACAGGGGCGTAAAATGTCTAAGCAATTAGGTAATTCGCCCGATGCTTTGGAACTAATTGAGCGTTTTGGGGCGGACGGTGTTCGCTCTGGATTGTTGTTCTCTGCCCCCGCAGGAAACGACTTGCTTTTTGATGAAAAACTCTGTGAACAAGGTCGTAATTTCTGTAATAAAATTTGGAATGCGTATCGTTTGGTTGAAGGTTGGACAATAAGCCCCCTAACCCCCAGAGGGGGAATTGCCGACTCCAAATTGGACGAGAAAGCTCCCCCTCTGGGGGCGGGGGAGGCTTTGGCTGTCTATTGGTTTAATTCACGAATCAATCAAACAGTTTCTGAGATTCAAGACCACTTTACGAAATTCAGAATTTCGGATGCTTTGTTATCATTGTACAATTTAGTGTGGGACGAATTTTGTTCAAAATATCTTGAAATTATCAAACCAGCTTTTGAACAACCAATCGACAAAGCAACTTATGATGCTACGATTGAGATTTTTGAGAAATTGATGTGTTTGTTGCATCCGTATATGCCATTCATTACCGAAGAAATTTGGCAGGCTTTGGCACAACGCAACGAAGGCGAAAGTATTTGTAGAACTGAATTTCCAAAAGGGGGAGAAGTAAATACAGAGCTTTTGGCAAGTTTTGAGGCAATGTTTGAGTTAGTAACAAAAATCAGAGAAATCCGTAATGCAAAACAGCTTTCTCCAAAAATTGCTTTGCCATTAGCCATCAAAACGGACAACAAAGCCCGTTACGAAAACATCGAATCAATCATTGAGAAATTGGCAAATACAGAGACAATCAGTTACGTTTCGGATAAATTGGACGGAGCTTTATCTTTTGTAGTAAAATCTGACGAATTCTTTATCAATCTCGAAGGAGAAATAGACGTTGAAGCGGAATTAGAAGCCGCTCAGAAGGATTTGGAATACAATTTAGGTTTCAAAAAAGCAACAGAAGCCAAACTCGCCAACGAGCGTTTTGTAGCCAATGCCAAACCAGAATTAGTAGAAAGAGAACGCCAAAAATTAGCCGATGCCGAATCGAAAATTAAGGCTTTGGAAGAGAGGATAGCGAGCTTGAAGAAGTAGAAAGGTTAAATTACAATCTATAAGGGTCGTTGTTCTTCAAAAGAGCAACGACCTTTTAACTCACACAAATCACGGAAGTACCAAAGATTTTTAAACAAATCACTGGTAAATATCCATCCCTAATTGCATTTCACCCTTATTGTGTATAAATTGTTTAAGGAATTTTCCCATAAGACACTTAAACAACCACAATATGAACCAACGCTACCTTTCGCTTGATATTTTTCGGGGTATTACTATCGCAGGAATGATTATGGTTAATAATTCTGGTAACGGTAATTATACTTACGCTCCACTTCGCCATGCTCATTGGCACGGCTTCACACCTACTGATTTGGTGTTTCCTTCGTTTATGTTTATTGTGGGTGTGGCGATGCGATTTTCGCTAAAACCCTTCAATTATCAACTCACGCCTGATTTGCGGAATAAAATCTTGAAACGAACGGGGCTTTTGTTTCTGATTAGCTACATTATTTTTAATATTCCTTGGTACGATTTTGACATTTCCCATCTCCGTATTTTGAATGTTTTGCAACGAATTGCCTTAGCTTTTTGTATCGTTTCGTTTGTGGTTTTGAAGGTTGAACGAAAATATTTACCTTATTTGGCAGGTGGAATTTTACTTTTGTATTGGGCATTGATGTGGTTTCTGGGCGATAGAGGTGTAGAATATGACCTTCTGAGCAATGCCGAAAGGAAATTAGATTTATTGGTTTTGGGGGCAAATCATCTCTATCATGGCGAAGGTGTGGCATTTGACCCCGAAGGGATTTTGAGTACCCTTCCCGCCTGTGTGAATACGCTATTGGGCTATCTTACAGGTATTTACCTGCAAGAAGCCGAAGGGGATTTATTGCCCAGAATCCGTAAAATGGCTATTTGGGGTATTGGACTCATTATCCTTGCGATGATTTGGGACACGGTTTTTCCTATCAATAAAAAACTCTGGACGAGTAGTTTTGTCTTGCTTACGGTTGGAATCGATTTGATGATTCTGTCTATTCTCGTTTGGATTATCGACTTGAAAGGAAAAACGAAATGGACAAATTTTTTCCATGTCTTTGGGATGAATTCCATCTTCGCTTATGGAATTTCGGAGGTTTTTGCTATCGTGTTTGGAATTATTCCAGTCAAAGAAGGTGATGGAACGATTACTTTTTCTGAATGGCTTTATTGGCATATTTTTCAGCCCATTTTTGGGAATGCAAACGGGGCTTTGGCGTATGCTTTGAGCTTTGTACTATTATGCTGGATTTTTTCGTTGGTTTTATATCGGAAAAAAATATTTTTGAAAGTTTAAAAACAGAAGCATGAAACATCTATTAACAACCCTAATTCTTTGGTCAGTTTTCAACATAACCAATTTTGCACAAAAAGCCCCCAAACCCTTCAAATGTGGCTATCCGACGAAAGATACTACGGAATTGAAACGGTTTTATAAAAGTAATTTGAGCCTTATTGAAGTAAAAAATGGAGAGCGAATTGCCAGTGTAGGAGCTATGAATGGCTATCAAGAAGTCCAGATTGCTATTATGAGAGATAGCATTGACTGGACTTTGCAAGATATTGATACGAATTGTTTGAACCAAACTGAGTTTAATAAAGTCTTTAATTATTACGAAAAAATGAAGGGTTCACCTATCATTGGGAAATTTTCATTGCTACACGGAGGCGAAACAAAGACCAATTTATCCGAGGATTCTTATGACAGGGTTTTATTGATTAACGTCTATCATGAATTGACTGATAAAACAGCGATTTTGAATGACATTCATCGTGCCTTGAAAAAGAATGGGCGACTCGTAATCATGGAGTTTATGGCAAAAAAGAAAGGTCAGAAACGTAAGGATTGTAAACACATTAGACCTTGGGAACCCGATTTTTTGAAAGAATTGGAAGCATTACATTTTAAATTTATTGATAGAAAAAGGCAGAATGAAAAGGCTTTACTTTCATTTTACACTTTTGAAAGTATTTGAGAAAAAATGAACCAAATCATTGAAACAAAAAGATTATTCTTGCAAAAACTAACAACGGAAGATGCTCCTTTCATGCTCGAATTATTGAATACACCCGACTGGCTAAGATTTATTGGTGATAGAGGTGTGAGAACCGTTGAACAGGTTGAACAATATTTGCTCAATGGCTACATGAAAAGCTATCAAACGCATGGTTTTGGATTTTATAAAGTGGTGGTAAAAGATAGCAACGAACCTATCGGAATTTGCGGCATTATCAAGCGAGATTATTTAGAAGATGTTGATATTGGCTTTGCTTTTTTGCCCCAATTTGTGGGTAAAGGTTATGGCTTTGAAGCCGCTTCTGCAACGTTGGAATATACATTTAACGTCTTAAAAATCAAGCGATTAATTGCTATTGTTGATTCAGAAAATGTTGTTTCGATTGCTTTGATTGAGAAGATTGGATTAACTTTTGAAAAGATGATTCAATCGGATAGTGGGAAGGAGTTAAGAAGTTATAAGGTTGAAAAGTTATAAAGTTTTGAAGTAAAACCTCAACTTTACAACTCTTCAACTGCTGTAACTCTACAACTCCTCAACCCTTCCGCTCAATCTCTTTCAAATTCTCTAATTTCTTATTCCTTAAGAAACCATTAATATCCTCAAAATGCTCTAAAACACGTTTATTGCCAAATTCAAAGACCTTTTCAGCAAGTCCACTTAGGAAATCTCTATCGTGAGAAATCAGGATGATTGTACCTTCAAAAGCCTTCAAAGCATCTTTTAGAATGTCTTTGGTTTTTATATCCAAGTGATTTGTTGGCTCATCAAGAATCAATAAATTCACGGGTTCGAGCAAGAGTTTTACCATCGCCAAACGGGTTCTTTCTCCCCCTGACAATACGCTTACTTTCTTGTGAACATCGTCTCCACCAAACATAAATGCCCCCAAAATATCTTTGATTTTAGACCTAATATCACCAACGGCAATGTTATCAATCGTTTGGAAAACCGTTAAGTCACCATCCAATAACGCCGCTTGATTTTGGGCAAAATAGCCAATCATTGAGTTATGACCCAATTTCAATTCGCCTTCAAAATCAATCTCGCCCATAATTGCCTTCACGAGTGTGGATTTACCTTCGCCATTTTTACCTACAAAAGCCACTTTTTCGCCTCTTTCAATCGTCAATCGGGCATCTTTGAAAACCAAATGGTCGTCATATTTCTTGGTCAAATCTTCAATAATGACAGGGTAATTTCCAGAACGTGGTGCTGGTGGAAATTTCAGATTCAAGGCGGAAGTATCTACCTCATCCACTTCCACAATGTCCAACTTTTCTAACATTTTAACCCTCGACTGTACCTGCAAAGTCTTGGAATACGTCCCTTTGAAACGGTCAATAAATTCTGTCGTATCGGCGATGAATTTTTGTTGTTCGGCAAACTGTTTTTGTTGTTGTTCCTGACGCTCTTTACGGAGTTGGAGATAATGAGAATAGTTTACTTTGTAGTCATAAATCTTCCCCATCGTGATTTCAATGGTACGATTGGTAATATTATCGACAAAAGCTCTATCGTGCGAAATCACAATAACAGCTTTGGCAGAATTCATCAAAAAATCCTCTAACCATTGAATCGACTCAATATCCAAGTGGTTGGTAGGTTCATCTAACAGAATTAAATCGGGGTTTTGCAGAAGGATTTTTGCTAATTCAATCCGCATACGCCATCCACCACTAAACTCATTGGTTTTACGAGTAAAATCTGAACGAAGGAAACCTAAACCCAATAGAGTTTTCTCGACCTCCGCATCAAAATTGATTTCTTCGATGGAATAATATTTTTCACTAACTTCCGAAACTCGTTCGATTATTTTCATATAATCGTCTGATTCATAGTCAGTTCTGATTTCTAATTGATGATTCAATTCGTCAATCTCAGCTTTCATGCTCAATATTTGAGAGAAGGCTTTGGTGGTTTCTTCAAAAACCGTAGAATCGTCTTCCATCAAAAGATGCTGAGGAAGGTAGGCAATTACGGCATCACTTGGAGCGGATATTTTACCCCTTGTGGCTTTGTCTGCCCCCGCAATAATCTTCAAAAGTGTAGATTTTCCTGCACCATTTTTACCCATGAGGGCTATTCTATCTTTTTCGTTGATGTTGAAAGTTACATCACTAAACAAAGCTCGTCCACCGAACTCAACCGTTACGTTATCTACTGAAATCATAATTTTCTTGAAATGAGGTGCAAAGATAAGGGTTTATTTTTTCTTTTAAGATAGCTTGGGGTCAGTTCAACACTCTCATTTCACCTATTGCCCAGTGAATAAATAAGTCCAAATATTAGGCAACTTTGCGTTTCCGCCAATGGTTGATGAATGGAAAGAATTTGCAGGAATATTGAGCGATAATGCCCGTTGATTGTTGTAAGGACTCGCTAAATCATCTGCCAAGGTGGGGTTTTGAGTGGCAGTGAGTAAGCCCAAACCTCTCAAATTAGCTACTTGATTGGTAAAAGGTACTATTTCGTCTTGGGTGTGCAATAAGGCAAATTGCTTTGTCAGAGGGGTTTGTCCGTTTTGGGTTAGCCAATTTCCCGCCTTTTCGTAAAAGATGCTATAATCATTTGGACCTGAGAACATTACGACTCTATCCGCCAAGTTTTTCTTGCCCAAATAACAAGCGTGTCCCGAGCCTTGCGAGTGTCCTGAGAGGATAATTTTATCCCATTGCAAGGTATTAGAAGACGTTAAATATTGCCCCCAATTTTGCTCTGGATAGGTATTTTTAAGAAATAGAATCAATTTTGTTGCTCTCGTACTGATACAATTCAACGCATTTACAGATACTTCGTTACTGACTTGATTACCCAAACAAACCTCATCTCGATAATTATCAAAAATCAATTTGTCGGAACTTACGCCCAGCGGTGCGGCAGCCACGTCATTTGGATAAGACAAACTGATAACGTCCAAGCCAATCGTGGCGGCGTGGTCGCATACGAGAGAGTAGTTTTTGGGAACGCTGTAACTACCGCCAATAAAGAGGAGTAGTTTATTCAGGTGAGTCTTGCTATTTCTAACCACATAATGACTTTCTTGATTGGCAGCATACCCCGCATCAGTCAGATTGGGTTGAATCAGGACGGAAATATTTTGTGCGATGGTATTATCAGGAGTAGGCTCACTGACTTTTTTGCAAGACGAAATGGATAAGAGGATGATGAGTAATAATACAATTTTCATGTTTAATTTTTTCTGAATTAGACTGTAGTTAGGTGATTAGGTTTAATTTCACTTCCCCAATTTCAAAACCTCTTCCGCTATCTCTCTTGCCGCCTCGGGCTTCGCTAATTGAAAAATATTTTTACTCAAAACTTCCTGTTTATCAGCGTCTTGCAAGAGATTGATGGTGGCTTTCACTAAGTCTTCTCTTGCCGAAATATCCTTTACCAAAATGGCTGCATTGTTATTGACCAAACTCATGGCGTTCATGGTTTGGTGATCTTCGGCTGCCGTGGGGAGAGGCACTAAAATAGAAGGTTTTGCCGCCAAACATAATTCTGAAACCGACAACGCTCCCGCCCGTGAAACCACCACATCTGCAACGCCATACGCCAAGTCCATTTCATAAATAAAATCAGATACAAATACCTGACCTTCAAATACTTCTGCGGCTTTCTTGGCTCTGTCGATGTATAATTTTCCAGTTTGCCAAACGACTTGATAACCCGCCCCAACTAAGTTTGTCAAACCTGCATCAATGGCTTCGTTGATGGTTTTTGCTCCCTGACTTCCACCGATAACTAAGACCGTTTTTCGTCCTGATAATAAGCCAAAATGTTCGAGAGCTTTTTGGCGTTTGGATCTTACTTCAAGAATATCTTTACGGACAGGATTCCCCGTCATTTTGATTTTTTCTTGCTTGAAAAATTGCTCCATGTTTGGGTACGCCACGCAGATTTTATCAGCACTTCTTGATAAAAATTTGTTCGTAACGCCCGCATACGAGTTTTGTTCTTGAATCAAATACGGAATCCCCATCATCGAAGCCGCCAACAGAACGGGTCCAGAAGCGTACCCTCCTACCCCAACGGCAACATCAGGCTTGAAATCCTTGATAATTCCACGTGCTTCGGAAAGACTGGATAGTAATTTTTTGGGAAAACTAATATTCGCCAATAAGTTAGAACGGTTAATCCCAGCAATGGGCAAACCGATGATTTCGTAGCCCGCTTTGGGTACTTTTTCCATCTCCATTTTGCCTTCTGCACCCACAAAAAGTACCTCAATGGCTGGATTAATCTCTTTTAAAGCATTGGCAATGGCGATGGCTGGATAAATGTGTCCGCCCGTTCCGCCGCCTGAAATAATGACTTTTGGCATATTTTTATTGTTTTGAAAAATGGGTGAAAAGAAATGAAGAAGGGTGAAAAACGACTCCCTTACCTACTTTACTCCTTCATCCCGCCCTTCTTACAACATCCAGGCAATTTTTCATACCCCGCAGGAACAGCCGTAACCTCATCGGCATCATAGCCAACTTCTGCGATTGCCTTTCTGATTTTATCGGCTGTGGTTTTCTTTGGATTAAAAATCACCGTAGCGATTTTGTCTTTATCGTCCACATCAACATTGGCTTCTGTTACGCCTTTCGTGAAGGCTAATTTCTTCTCAATAATCTCCTTGCATTGTTCACAGATGGCAGATGTCTTGATTTTGATGGTTTCTGTCTTTGGTTTATCAGCAAAAGTGATGGCTGAAACCAGTAAAAAGATGAATAAAAAAATGGTCTTTTTCATGTTTATTTTTAATTAAGTGATTGGTTGAATGGTTACTGGTTGATTGGTAATTGGTTGATTGGTAATTGGTTGATTGGTAATTGGTTGATTGGTAATTGGTTGATTGGTAATTGGTTGATTGGTAATTGGTTGATTGGTAATTAGGTAATTGATACCAATAAACCAATAACTAATAAACCAATAACCACCCCCCTATCAACACCATTAACGAATTTTCTATGATAGTTATGGTGCTCATGGGCAAATTAAATACTGTTCCTAAGCAAGCACAGCGGATTTTACGTTTGTCTAAAACACTCTGAATCACACCCAAAGCCCCAAAAGTCATTATCACAATATCTGCCCAATATACGTAATTTGGCTGAAAATGGATGAGACAAAGCAAGCCCAAGCCTAATTCGATGAAGGGATAAATCTTCCCGTAAACTGGTAATCTTGCTGCCAATAAATCGTACATCTGGAAACTCTCCGCAAAGGCTTTTACGTCTAATAATTTGAAAAACGAAAAGACTAAAAAGAATCCTGTCATAAAATTATGCAAGAACATCCTTAGTTCAAAATGCTCGTAGGCGTATATCCGTGCATGAAACGCCGTCAGAAAACTTACCAAAGTGATGAATCCTGCGATGAGGAATAAGGGATAATATTGGTTAGTTTGAGTCTGTGTTGTCGATGCTGTAATGAGTCCGTATTTTGAATGAGGTTTCAAGACCTCCAAAATCGTCTCTTGGTTAATATTTTTGTCTGTTTCAATAGTTACAGAATTATCAGAATGCTTCGCAATAACTGATTTTACGCTTGAAATTTGTGAGAAAACGTGTTGAATTTTATACTCACAGGCTTCACAAGTCATGCCTGATATATGAATTGTTTGTTTCATTTTATTGTGGCTTTCGGCAGTCGGCTGTCAGCAATCGGCTTTCGGCTGTCAGCTATCGGCATTACCCCAGTTTCCTAATTTGTATTTACATAATGAACTTATAGCCGACTGCCGATAGCTGACAGCCGAAAGCCCTACTTTATTTTATACCTCATCCCCACATAAACCATTCGTCCGATGACAGGTCCCCAGACCATTGCGGCTTCAAAGTTTCTGCCAAAAGGGTCATTTGCAGAGAGTATAGGGTCTTTTTGGGTAAAATTATTTAAGTTTTCACCTCCTACGTACAATTCCCATTTATAAAAACCTCTGGTAATTTGGGCATTGATATTTGAAAATGCAGGGGCAAAAATGGGTGGTGAACTCGCTGAATGTAGGTGTCCATCCGAGAAATTTGGAATCCTTCTTGAACCGTTCCATTGCCACGTAAAATCCACTTTCCATTTGTCGAATTTAGTAGCGTAGCCCCAATTCAAGAGAAACCTATCACGATTGACAAATTGTTTTGGTAATAAAGTCAGCTCGCCTGTATAAGTTTGTACATCGTTTTGGACATCAAAAACTCGGTAAGCCAATTTCAAATCCATGCGTTTCATGGGCGAATAATTGACTTCTACCTGAAAGCTATTTGAGAATGATTTTCCCTTTAAATTATAGAATCTTACCAAATCAGCACTCTCCATATCCACGATTAATTCTTGTTGAAAATCGGTTCGGTAAGCATCTAAAATAAGTGTTCCTTTTTGCCCAAAAAGAAAGAAATCGTGGCTTAAACTTACCCCAAAATTCCATGATTCTTCTGGTCTAATTGCCTCTCTTACAGACAGTTGTCTTGAATTTACTAACATTCCGAAGTTTTCAGCAATGGGGTTCGCTACTCGCCAGCCTTTGCCCGCACTTAGGCGTAGGTGAGTGTTGCTCGTAAGGTCGTATTTGAGGTGTACACGGGGGGTAAATCTTGTTCCGTAAAGATTATGAAAATCGACCCGACCACCCAAAACGACTACTAATTTATCTGGAATCGTCTCGGTATATTCCACAAAAACCCCTGGCACGGATTCAGTTCTCTTGAAAGTAGAGTCAATATATTTTTCGTCATAATCATCCAGTAAATAACTCAAACCCGCTTTGTATTGGTGGTTGGTATTGCCAAAAATATTCTGGTAAATCAGATTAGCATAAACGCTTTTTTCAGTTCCAGTATAATTTCTAAATCCAAAAAACGAAGCATTATCGTGATACAAAGCATTGACAATTAGCCCCAGACCTTGATAGGGTTTTGATTGATACAATTTCGCTGTTTTACTAAAAATTTCATAGCGTTGGGTCTTACTTCCGAAACCGTAAAATCCTGTGTAAGTGCCTTTTGTGTCAGGATTAAATGCAACTTGCCCACCCGTTCTGTCCTCATAAAGTGCTTTCACACCAAATTGAGCCATCATTTTGTCCGATTGATACTTCCAACGATTGATGCCGTTGAATTGAGTATAAAGCGGTAAATCTAAAAATCCATCACTATTTTGGTCTAATTTGGTTTGTAACATACTGGCGTGTGTGAGGAAACCGACTGACCATTTTTTATTGATTTTATGGGCTGAATTTAGGTTAATTTCTCCACGACCCTGACTATTTCCGTAGGCATTCACATACAACATTTCGGACATATCGGGCTTGGCTAATTCTACGTTGATTGCCCCTGTCATCGACTCATAGCCATTCACGACTGAGCCAGCACCTTTGCCCACGTCAATCGAAGCCAACCATGTGCCTGGGATATAGTTGAGTCCAAAAGTAGAGTTTAAGCCTCGGATGGTAGGGATATTTTCGACATTGGTCTGAACATAATTTCCCGATAAACCCAACAACTGAATTTGCTTTGAACCCGTTACAGCATCCGAATAACTCACTGATACTGAGGCGTTTGTCTCAAAACTTTCTGAGAGATTACAACAAGCAGCTTTGGCAAGTGCTTTGGTCGTGATGATTTCGGTGTGAATGGGGTTCATCCTGTCCATCATCGTTGCCTCACTTTTTACCACAACCTCTTGTAAATCAGAACTTTGAGATGTTAAAGTTATGGTTACAAAATCCAAAGAATGAACCATCAACGTATCGGTTTTATACCCTACCGAACTAACAATTAATTCATGATTTTGTGGAGATTTACTCAATGAAAACTCTCCCTTTGCATCGGTAGAAGTACCTTTTTTGGCATTTTCCCAACGCAAAGTTGCCCCGATGAGTGGCTCTGATTTTCCATCTGCTTTCTTTTCTAAAACAACTCCTCTGAGGGTTTCCGTTTGAGCGAAAATTGTTTTTGAAATGAACAACAGACTGAATAGTATGATTTTATATAGTGATTTTAATTTCATTTATTCTATTTTTTTAATCGAACATACTTGAATGTTTAACAAGTTTAATAATTAAAAGTCAAACCCGCTCCAAAACCCATATCACTATCGTAATGACTTGATAATGAGATGTTTCTGGTTAGAATATATTTTCCTCCGACCATATATTCTTTGTCAGTATTTACCATAAAATTAAGCCTTAATCGCTTGGAAATTGGCATATCTTTTCTTTCTAATTGCAGACGCACATTACCATCTGTGAAAACCTCCGCTTGGGCAGTTACGAGCATTGGTAAAATATAGTTTACCCCGACACTAAAAACCGAACGTTGGTCTTTGGTATTGCTTTGTCCGAAGATATTTTTCTCCTGATTATCAATGCCTAATTTACGGTAACGCCAATCAAATCCCACAAAAGGCATGAGCCACTGCATTTTGCCCAAATACCGCCCAATATGCGTTTCAACCTCGTACCCGTGAGCATCGTGATAACCCAAACGCCACTCCGAACCGATGCTCCAACGAGTGTTTGATATCATCAATTCGCCATCATTTCCATTGGTTTCCACACCATTTTCTGCCATGATATGAAACATTCTATCGTCGGCAAAAAGTCTTTTTTGGGCTAATTTTGGGTTAGGTATTTCAGGATTTGCGGGAGAATTTTCATACGAAAAAACCCTTCCCATCCCCGCCATCATGTGGTAAAGAATATGACAATGAAAAAACCAATCACCGCTTTCAGTTGCGGCAAATTCTAAGGTATCAGTCTCCATGGGCATAATGTCAATGATATTTTTCATGGGTGCATAATCTCCCTGACCGTTCAAAACCCTAAAATCGTGTCCGTGCAAGTGCATGGGATGTCGCATCATGGAACCGTTATAAAGCACCATCCTGATAATTTCGCCCTTTTTTATCAAAATTTTATCACTTTCAGAAACCACTTTATTATTCATACTCCACACATAGCGATTCATATTTCCTGATAATTCAAAGCGTAATTCCTTGACGGGTGCATTTTTAGGCAAAGCTGTTTTCGTAAGAGATTTCAACATGGCATAATTCAAGGTAACGATATCCGAAATTTCATTACTGTTGTATTGAGACTCGTCCATTTTCATATCCTTCATGACGTGTTTCATTTCACCAATTGAAGCCGTATCTTTTTCAGAAGATGCCTTTTCAGTAACTTCACCCGTGATTTCTGGATACATGACCGTATTCATATCCATTTGGTTTAGGCTCATACTCATGCCCATATCGTCCAAATTTCCATTCATTTTCATCATGCCATTCATCATTTTCATCCCTTCAAAATACTTTAATTTGGGCAATGGTTTGGCATTTATCTTGTTCCCAGCACCTAAAAATATAGAAGTTGATTTTGTTCTATCTTCCGAAGTTGCCAAGAATTCGTAGCTCCCATTTTTCGGAATCGTAACAATGACATCGTAGGTTTCTGAAACGGCAATGATTAATCTATCCACCTCAACGGGTTCGACATCGTTGCCGTCGCTGGCAATAACTGTGATTTTCCCGCCTGCGTAGGTAAGCCAAAAATAGGTTGAAGCTCCTGCGTTTGAGATTCTTAATCTTACTTTATCCCCCGCTTTGAATTGCGATAATTGACTCTCACTCTTACCATTAATCAGAAATTTTTCGTAATAAATATCACTCACATCCATCGCATTCATCCGCTTCCATTCGTTGGAAATTTTGGTTTTGAAATGTCCTTGTCGAATGGCTTCCGAATAGCTTTGCGTTGTACCCTTTCTGATGGCAAACCAATCGGTAGCATTGTGCAACATTCGGTGAATATTATGAGGATTCAAGTCTGACCACTCACTTAAAATCAAAGGAATGGTTGGAATATCTAACTCCTGACGTTTATTCAAAATCATAGAACCATACATCCCAATTTGTTCCTGCAAACCCGTGTGACTGTGATACCAATGGGTGCCATGTTGCACAATCGGAAATCGGTAAATATGGGTCGTATGCGGTTTAATGGGCATTTGTGTCAGGTTCGGCACACCGTCATACTGGTTTGGCAAAATCAATCCGTGCCAGTGCAGAGATGTTTCTTCGTTGAGTTCATTATGCACATAAATCTCGGCAGTATCACCTTCCGTAAACGTAAGCGTAGGCATCGGAATTTGTCCATTTACGGCAATGGCTCGCTTGGTTTTATTTCCTAAATTTACCATCGTATCACGCACATACAAGTCATAATGCACAACTTTTGGCGTACCCGCAATAGCCTTACTTTTAGGCAATTGTATATCTTTTGTTGGCTCTTTTTTCGCTGGCATTGGCATTTGATGATGCTCGTGTTGGGCGAAAATTATTGTGCTTATTAATATAAAATACAAACTTGCTATTATCGTCTTTTTCATTTATTTATAATATTTAAAATAGGTACAAATTGAATACATTATTCAACAAATTTTCTAAATTATTTTTACTCCAAAATCATCAATTGAAGAACTTCCCGAAAGTAGAAATAACTTTCGGGAAGTAGAAATAACTTCTAATAAAACTACATTTTACAAGCCTCAGCACACTTTTTACAAGCTGCTGCACACGATTTGCAACAGTCCATATCATGCTTTGAACACTCCTCGGCACACGCCTCACAACATTTCACACATACTGCACAAAGAGCATCGGCAAACTGTGATTCTCTTGCACAAAGTCTTGTACACAAGGCACAAATATCTGCACAGTCACGGCATAGTTTCACACATTCTTCGTGTCCTTTCATATCAATACACATGGTAGTACACTTCTCGCACTCAGCCAAACAGGCTAAACACGCATCCAAACAGCTTTGATAGTTTTTCATTTTACTTAGATTTGAGTTGCAGAATTGTTTCTGCGATAATAAATTATTGAGATAGGTGCAAAAATTTCGTTATTTCAATGTCTCAGTGACCTTCCCACAAGTCAGCATTACCTTTCCGTAATAAGGATTTTTAACGGCTGCATTATCACTCAACCAATACGCCTTTTTCATGGGGCAATACTGTTGATAAACAGGGTTTTCATTCGCTTTCAAGCCTTTCACCAAAGCAAAAACATTGTTCGATAAATCATTGAAATAGTCCCTTTGCTTCTTCACGTCCGTGTTTTTGCTGATTTGTTCGGCATCCGTTTTAATCTTGTCCGACAAACTCATAAAAACGTTGTGTTGATCTTCGTTCATCTTTTTCATTGGCACATTCGCCAACGTTTTCACCAACTCGCCAGCCTGTGCATTAGCCGTTTTGCCATCATCGGCAATGAGAGCATTTTTCACGGCATAATAGTTTACTAACAACTTATTTACACCCGTTTGAACTTCCGAATCTAAACTTGATTTTGTTGATGTTTCCATCTTCATATCGTGTCCTGTGTGTGTATCAGGCGTTTTTGTTTGAGCCAATATGCCCAAAGAAAGGCTTAATAGTAAGCCTAAAAAAATTGATTTTTTCATGTTGTTTATCTTTAAATTCTATGATGCAAAGTTCGCAAATGTCAATTTTGAACTGTTACATAATTTCATAAACGATTTGCAAAATTTATAAATCCTCAATTTGCTTGCGTTCTCGGTACTTTGATTGCTTAAAATAGCTGGGCGAAAAACCCGTTATTTTCTTAAATTGATTACTTAAATGAGCTACACTACTATAATTCAATTGATTCGTAATTTCGTTTAAATTCAACTCATCATACGTTAATAATTCCTTCACTCTTTCCACTTTTTGAGCAATAAAATATTTCTCAATTGTGATACCCTCAACTTCCGAAAAAAGGTGGCTCAATGTGTTGTAATCCTGCGATAATTGTTCGGATAAATAATCAGAAAGGTTGGTTTTCAATTTGTTATTTTTATTGTGAACCAACTCAATAATTAAGGTCTTTATTTTTTCGATAACGATACTTTTTTTATTGTCCATTAACTCAAAACCCAATAAATCTAAGTTTTTTATCAATTCTTCTTTCAATAAATCAATGTCATTTTCTTGAATTTCAATCACGCCAAGTTCTACGGCAAGGGGGAGCAATCCAAGTTTCTCAAGCTCAGTTTTCACTACCATTTTGCAACGGCTACAAACCATGTTTTTGATGTATAATTTCATAATCTAATCACAAGTCCATTCGGTTTTTCACCTACTTTGATGTCCTTAATTTTCTCATGTTTCATTACATCAACTACCGAAACTGAGGCGGCTTCTTGATTGGTAACGTAAGCCGTCATGCCCTTAAACGCAATGGCATGAGCACCGCTATCAGTTGAAAATGAACCACCTTTTACGAACTTCCCGTTGGCATCTTGTTTCCAATAATGCACTTTTCCAGCCATCGGGTCTGTTACCCACAATTCCTTCATTTCACCATTGAAAGCAGCATATCCAGGCATAAAACCTAATGGAATTGTCTCCACCACTTTCAAGGTTTTTACATCAATAATCGAAACTGTTTGCCCGTCTTCATTATCCACATACATACGATTGTTCGAACCCGTCCACGCACCCACAGGATTTTTACCTACGGCTACGGTTGCTATAATGGTTTTAGTGGTCGGATTGATGCACGAAACCGTATTATCCATTCCATTTGCCACAAAAGCTACCGAACCATCATTTGAAAAGGTTACTTCGGCAGGTTCTCGTCCAACCGAAATTGTATTTTTGAGGGCATAAGTATTGGCATCATACACCAAAACTTTCCCTTTTGCATCCATCTGCGAAGTCCAAATTTCCTTTCCATCAGGCGAAAAAATGGCGTTGTGGTTCATTTCAGGAACGTCAATCAACTTTACATTTGTTCCCTTAACAGCATCAATAACAACTATTTTTGCCGTACCCGTATGAGCAAGCACCTCAGCCGTTCCGTGTCCTTCGCTCAAATCCATACCTGGGGCGGCAATAGCAATTTGGTTTTGCGTCGGACTCAAAGAAATATGATGTGGATATGACAAAAACTTACCCCCTCCGTTGCGTACCGTTCCGCTTAAATCATCCGTCAATTGTATAAACGTAGCTACTTCGTTGGTATTTAGATTAATAATTGACAAAGTGCTACTTGTTCCATTAACCACAAAAGCCGCAGGATAGTTGATATTCAAGACAGGATTATTGATGTCCCGAAGTTTGCAAGAAGTGGCAATAATGGCAATACTCAAAAAATATGTTAGCTTTTTCATTTGATTGTAAGACACTAATTATCAATAAATTAGCTTAGAATCCACGGTAAGCGGATCACGAATTATTCGAAAAGAGTATAAATTAAATTAGTTGGTCAAATATTTAGAAAACAGGTATTGCTTAGGTACTTGTTTTTCTGGGGTTTTCTTTTCGTAAAGATTCGTACACCGCTTACTATGGATTGTAAGCCAGAAATTATGGATGTGATTCAGCACAAAGTGAATAGCTCAGGGACGAAATAAATTAAGTGGTGGTATTTTCAGAAACAGGATAGCCGAATGTTTGGACGCTTGTTCCCAGAGAGTATTTTCGTTGATACCGTGAGTCATTCACCTTGTGGATGAAGGAATGAAGCTGTTTAGACTTTCTCTTTTGAAATTAAAGTATTGTATTTTTGAATAAGTTATTTCAAAATTTTTGACATATAGCAGAGCTACATTGATAAAATTTTGGGATGACTTGTTTAAAAAGACTTAGTTTAAATCGAAAGGGAAAGTCTAAACAGCTTCAAATATCAAATCAAGAAAGATTGGATGAAGATAATACGCTCTCGACCCGAAATCGGTGGAGCATTACTGGTATAAGGAAGAGATGAATATGCAATTTGTACTGCCTGCGTATGGTCGTAAATAGGCACGACATTAGCCTCAAAAACCAACACAGGAGATTTAAAATCAATTTGTTTTCCTTTCAGAGAATTGGGATTGATTTTATAATGCGTAACATGGTCAGAACAACACTTTGACCGCTTGATTGAAGGAGATTTAGAAGTCTTTTTGAGGTCTTTTCGAGAGGATTTTATAGAACAACATGACTTTTTAGGAACAGATAACGAATAAGTCTTTGCTCCTTTGATTTTGCAATAATGCTCGTACATGGAAAACCCCGTGCTGGCAAACAGCACTTGGAAAGCCATGAAAAGGCACAGTATGCGAGTCAAGGATTTGTTCATTTCGTTGCAAATATACAGATTTTTTAAAACTAATGTCTGAGAAACAATAATTTGTCTGAATCAGGATTTACGAGATTTCAGGATTTTCATGATTCTTATCCTGTTTTTCCTAAAATTCTGTAAATCCTGATTTAGACAAAATAAAGTTTTTAAACGCTAATAATTAATTTTACTTCAATCCCAAATCCTCCTGAATAGCTGAAACCTTAGCTTTCAAACCTGATAAAACAGACTCAAAATCTTCTGGACGATTGAGCGGAGCATTGACAGAAACGTAAAACTTAATCTTAGGTTCTGTACCTGACGGACGAGCTGATACTTTTGTGCCATCTGCTAAAACCAATTGAATTACGTTTGATTTTTCCATCCCTAAGCCTTCTGGGATATTGGTAATTTCGCCCGTTTTTAAATCCTTTGACGTTAGGTTCGTATAGTCTAAGACGGTGATAGGTTCTGAGCCTGCAACGGTTGCAGGAATATTTGCCCGAAGGTTCACCATCATTTGTTGGATTTCTTCTGCCCCAGCCTTTCCTTTTTTCGTTAAAGAAATCAAGCCTTCGTAGTAAAATCCATTTTGCATATACATTTCCGTGAGGAAGTCGAACAATGATTTTCCATTGTCTTTGGCATAGGCGGTTAATTCTGCAATCATCGCACAAGAAGCCACGGCATCTTTATCACGGACAGCATCACCAATCAAATATCCATACGATTCTTCGCCTCCACCAATGAACTGTTCTTTGCCTTCCAGTTCACGAATAACTGCCGCAATGTACTTGAAACCAGTTAGCGTATTATAACACTTAACTCCTTGGTTATCACACATTTTGTCGATGATATTGGTTGTTACGATGGTCTTCGCCACGAACTCTTTACCCGTCAATTTACCCGCCTTTTTCCAAGCATCTAATAAATAGTAAATAATCAAACTCGCCATCTGATTACCATTTAGAAGTACCCATTCTCCCGCTGGATTTTTGACGGCAGCTCCTACACGGTCAGCGTCTGGGTCGGTGGCAATTACTAAATCTGCATCCAATTCCTTTGCCTGATTCATCGCCAATGTCATGGCTTCGGTTTCTTCTGGATTTGGATAAACAACCGTTGGGAAATCTCCATTTGGTTCGGCTTGGGCTTCCACTACGCTAACATTCTCAAAACCAAGCAATTGCAAAGCCTTTGGTACGAGCGTAATACCTGTTCCGTGAATAGAAGAATAAACAATTTTTAGGTCTGATTGACGACCAATTACATCAGGATTGATAGAATTGTGCTGAATCGTTTTTAGATATTGAGCATCAACCTCCTCCCCTATCATTGTAATTAAATCTGGATTTCCGACAAAATTAATTTCATCGACAGACTGGATTTTATTGACCTCCGCCACGATATTTTTATCATGCGGAGCAACCACTTGAGAGCCATCATTCCAGTACGCCTTATAACCGTTATACTCACGTGGATTGTGCGAAGCTGTTACCACCAATCCACCCTGACAACCCAAATGACGAATCGCAAATGATAGCTCAGGCGTTGGACGTAAGGCATTGAATAAGAACACTTTAATACCATTTGCTGAGAAAATATCCGCCGCTACTTTGGCAAAATAAGGGGAGTTATTGCGTGAATCATGTGCAATGGCTACGCTCGCACCAGAGCCTCCGTGGTTGGTGTCCCCACCGACCACACGATTTATATAATTAGCAAAACCTTGTGTAGCACTTCCGACAGTATATTTATTCATGCGGTTGCATCCTACGCCCATTTCGCCACGCATACCACCCGTACCAAATTCGAGGTCTTTATAAAACGAATCGGTCAGTTCGGTTTCTTTGTTTTCGTCTAAGAGCGATTGTATTTTGGCTTTGGTGTCAGTGTCATAATTACCTGAGAGCCATGCGTTGATTTTGTTTTGGGTAAGAGCGTCTAATCCTGTGGACATATTAGAGAGTGTTAATTTGAGATTCTGAGATATTTAAGAAAACAAAGATAAAAATTATTTGTGGGATTGATGTACGTATATACGTTACATTAACAGAACGAAATATTTTACGGCACTTAAACTAATTTTTAGAATAAAAAAAGGTTTTTACGTAAAATGGTTATTATTTTATAAACAAAAAAAAGAGTTGTTAGTTTACAAATAACACATTATGGTACTAATTTTAGGGTTCAAATTTTATCAATAACTAAAACTAAATTACAAAATGACAAAAAAACTACTAATGAGTTTTGTGTTTTTGCTATGCCTCATATTTGGGGTATCAGCACAAGACAGAACAATCTCTGGGAAAGTTACTTCATCAGAGGACGGCTCGGCACTGCCAGGGGTGAGTGTGAGTGTGAAGGGTTCAACCAAAGGTACAACCACTGGTTCCGATGGGACTTATAAGGTCTCTGTTGGTAATAACGCAACTCTTGTGTTTAGTTTTGTGGGCTTCAGAAAAGAGACTGCACCTGTTGGTTCAAGAACAGTTGTTGATGTGGTGCTTGTGTCTGATGCAAGTGAATTATCTGAGGTAGTTGTTACTGCTAATGGTATTGAGCGTGATAAACGTTCATTAAGTTATTCGACCCAAGAAGTAAAAGGAGACCAAATTGCTCAGAAAGGAGAGCCTAATATGCTTAATGCTCTTCAAGGTAAGGTAGCGGGAGTTCAAATTGTGGGAGCCAGTGGTGAACCAGGTGCATCAACCAACATTAACATTCGTGGTATTCAATCATTTACAGGAAGTAATCAGCCATTGTTTGTTATTGACGGTATTCCTGTTAGTAATGACTTAGACAGATTGAATGTTGGTTCACTTGGTTCATTGGGAGGTCCACAATCGTCCAATCGTGCGGTGGATATTAACCCAGATAATATTGAATCTGTAAACGTATTGAAAGGACCCGCTGCGGCAGCTTTGTATGGTTCAAGAGCAGCGTCAGGCGTTATTATTATCACTACAAAATCAGGGAAAGGCTCTAAGAAAAAAACAGAAATTACTTTCAATTCTTCATTAACCTTACAAGATGTCTATGGTTTGCCAGATTTTCAAAATGAATATGGACAAGGAGGGTCGTGGGTATTTAATCCTCAATCTACGAGTTCATGGGGACCAAGTTTCAGCACAGTACAAAAAACAGGCTATACCCTTTACAATGGACTCTTAATAAGAAATGCTACCACGCCAGCGAAGTTAGATACCGCTATCAATGCTAATAATGGATATAAACTTTATAGAGATAATATCAGAAATAGTTTCAATCAAGGTACTATTTTGCAGAATTCTATAAATTTCGCAGGAGGTGATGCTAAAACTAATTTTAACTTATCAATTGCTAATACTTCTCAGAAAGGAATTGTGAAATTTTCAGAATTTAATAGAAATAATATTGCTTTTTCTGGAAATCATACTTTGGCAAATAATGTCAAAATTGGGGGGTCTTTACAGTATTCTAATTCAACTCAAAGAAGTTCTTTAACAGGTAATGGTGGTAGTGCTTTTGGACAACTTCAAGCAATACCACGTAGTTATGATTTACAAGGTTTACCCTACATTGATGCCAATGGGAGAAGTGTATTTTTGGGTGGTGTAGCAGGTGTAGAAAACCCGTTATGGTCACTTGAAAAGAATTTTACAAATGGTAATACTGATAGATTTACGGGTAATATAACAGTTGCTTACGATGTTACGAAGTGGTTAAACATATCCACTCGTGTTGGATTAGATAATTACACAGACCGTCGTAAGCAACGTTTTGGGGTAAGTTCACTTAGACAACCTTTGGGAGAAATAGCTGATTTTGTAGCCTATCGAAGCCAAATCAATTCTGATTTAATAATTACTCTCAAAAAAGATAATTTATTTGAATCAAAGATTAATGGTACTTTACGTTTAGGAAACAATATCAATGCACGTAGTTCACAATTTATTACGGCAAATGTTGAAAATACGTTGTTGCCTAATTTTGATAATGTGGCATTTGGAACAGTATTTTCTAATGGAACAACCGAATTTTCAGAGAAACGTCGTTTAGTGGGCTGGTATGCACAAGCCTTATTTGATTATAAAAACTGGGCATTTTTAGAGTTTACTGGACGAGCAGACCGTTCTTCTACATTACCAGTGGCAAATAGCAGTTTCTTTTATCCGTCTATATCAGGAAGTATTGTTTTGACAGATGCCTTTAAGATAAATTCAGATATTTTATCTTATGCCAAGATAAGAGGAAACTGGGCAAAAGTTGGTAAAGATGCTGATCCTTATCAAATAGCTACCTATTATCGTGTGTTATCGCAAGGAAATAACGTTGCAAACCTTGCTTTTCCTGTTAATGGTTTAGGAGGCTTTGCGATTGATACTCAATTAGGAGCGGGTGAAACTTTGAGACCTGAGTTTACAACTTCAACAGAAGCAGGACTGAATATTGGTTTATTAAAAAACCGTGTAAGTATTGATGCAACTTATTATTTGACAAGACATACTGATTTGATTACCAACGTTGGTTTGGCAGCGACCACTGGATTTACAAGTCGTACTATTAATGTGGGTGAAATGACAAATGAAGGGGTGGAAATCTTGTTAAATATTACACCACTCAAAATCAAAGATTTTAAGTGGGAGTTTACCGCTAATTTATCAAAAAACGTAAATAAAGTAGTACGTGTAGGTGGTGGAGTGGACAGATTTAATATTAATGGTAACTCATTTATCGGTACTGCTCCAAGTATTGTAGAGGGATATCCTTATGGTGTAATTGTTGGAGGGGCTAAACCAAGAGTCGGTGATGTAGGCTTTCCTGTAACAGGTGCAGAAGGAAACAAATACGAAGGTCAAATTGTGATTAACCCTAATAATGGATTGTGGGCAACGCCTGATATTCAAAACAAAATTTTGGCTGATCCAAACCCAAAGGGATTGATAGGTATCACTAATACATTTTCTTGGAAAGGGTTAAGATTAAGTGCCTTATTTGATTCACAAATAGGGGGTCAGATTGTCTCATTCTCAACTGGTTTTTACAAGTCAAGAGGTATGATTGTTGAAACAGGTAATCAGCGTGAACTAAGTAGAACTATCAATGGTGTAATTCCAGTAAGAGATGCTTCAAACACAATTATCGGATATACCCCAAATAATATTCAAATTGATGCTCAAAACTATTGGGGAAGTATGGGTCTTCAAAGTGACTTGAATGTTTATGATGCAACCGTTTATCGTCTAAGAGAAGCAAGTTTTGGGTATGAATTCCCTTCTAAATTATTAGCGAAAACTCCTTTTGGTAGTGCTTCTATTAATTTTGTTGGCAGAAATTTATTCTTCTTTGCTCCATATGCGATTATTGACCCAGAGGTGAACACACAGGGTGCAGGAAATATTAGAGGACTTGAACTTCAAAGTGCTCCTAATACAAGAAATTATGGTGTTAATGTAAGATTAACGTTCTAAATATTCATCAACAATGTACTCTGTTTGGAAGAGTACCTTAGTAATAAATAACATTATGAAACAATATAGAAAAATAATATTTGCAACTCTAACTTCAATGTTTCTTCTTGGAGGTTTGAGTAGTTGTAGTGATGAGTTTTTTGATGTAAACTCAAATCCAAATCAACCTGAAAGTGTGCCACCAGCTACTTTATTAACTGGTGTTCAGTATAGCACTGCGTTTTTTAATGCTAATGAAGTAAGTAGGATAACTTCTCTTTGGATGCAACATATTGCTGGGGCAGCTAATCAAGCAACTGGTTATGATGTATATAATATTTCTGGTGAATCTTATAATAATCAATGGAATGGAGAAATGTATAGTGGTATCTTGCAAAACTCTCAATTATTGATAAATCAGACACAAGAAAAGAACCCTGCTTATGCGGGAATAGCGAAAATTATTAAAGCCTATGGCTTCGCAATGGCAACGGATATTTGGGGAGATATTCCATATTCACAGGCTTTAAAAGCATTAGGCTCTACTAATGCTGCCGACTTTACTCCTGCATTCGATACACAACAAGATATTTATGTTGGAAATGATGCAAAAAAAATACAAAGCCTTTTTGCTCTTGTACGTGAAGGAATGGCAGATTTAGATAAACCATCCGCTATCCGTCCTGGTAGTGATGATGTTATCTATGGCGGAAATGTTACTCGCTGGAAAAGATTAGGTAATACTTTATTAATGAAATTGGCATTAACAATCCGCTTACAAAATCCAGATTTGGCAAAAACTGTTATCAATGAAGTTCTTTCCACCCCTGGAGGACTAATCGTAGATAATGCTGATGATTTTCAAGTAGGCTTTGCCAATGAAAGTGGTAAGTGGAATCCATTTTACTCATTTAATTATATTAATCGTACAACAGACCAAATGCTTGGACAACGTTACAGAGATACACTGTTGCTCAGTAATGATCCTCGATTGGGTAGATTCTTTACACCTGTAACTGCTGCTAACGGTACAATAAGTTATCCAGCAGCTAATAATGGTGGTGGTGGTGCCATTCCAGTAACGGTAGCAGGTCGTTCAAGATATGGACAATATATAGTGGGTACACACACCAACGCCGCTCTCACTACTGCTACTGGTGATGCTCCAGTGAGAATGATTACCAACTTCCAGCGTGCATTTATGATTGCTGAGGCAATTCTAACTTTAGGGATTGCAGGTAACGCAAATACTGTATATCAAGAAGGAATTAGAGCATCAATGCTTAAAGCAGGTTTAACAACGGCTGAAATCAACGCTTATTTTACAGCCAATCCTACTGTTGTAACTTTAAGTGGTTCGCCACAAAGACAGTTAAACCAAGTTATGACTCAAAAGTGGATTGCTAATGTTGGAAATGGTTATGAGGCTTGGAATGATTGGCGTAGAACAGGATTTCCACGTTTGGCTGTTGCTAACAATGCAGCGGGAGAAGATGGAACTATTCCTGTACGCTTTCCGTATCCTACTAACGAACAACAACGTAATCCTAATTGTCCAAATCCTGGACCAAGAGCGAACGTTAAAGTGTGGTGGGATGCTAATTAATCCATTAGTTTAATTTTAAAATATCAAAGAAATGAATATTAAAAACATATATAAAATTATACTCACTCTTACAGTCATCGTAACTGTGTTTGGATGTACAAAAGACTATGGTCCAAGTCTTCAAGATGCTATTTCAGCAACACCTGTAACAGTTCAAAATCAAAAATATTTTGAACGTTTACCTTATGTTGAAACATCAATTGCAGGTGGTGGAAGTATTGAAGTTGTACTGGCTATTCCAGAATCAAGCCCTCGTACAATTAAAGAAATAACTCGTATAACCTTGCACGCACTTACTGCGGCTGTTCCTGCTGGGACTCCTGCTTTTAATGCTGCAACAATTCAAAACCCTGCGAGTTATTATAACTATATCACAGCCCCTATTGCGGGTTCTGGAAAAACAGTGTCTTTCAAAACATCTATTTCAGAATTTTTGGCAAAAAGAAAAATTACTACTTATCCAAAAAATACTAATGTACTTGCAAATGTTCCTAATCAAGATATGCAGATGTTTTTCTTAGTAACGTTAGATGATAATTCAACTGTGATTCCAGTAGAGACAAGATGTAGAGTATTGAATTAAAAGTAAATCTTTCTGTTGAAAGTTCAAAAAACTTTAATTGCGTAAATTCGATACAAACATTTAAAACAAAATGACGGATATTAATTTTCATTTTGTCCATTTTCTCATTTACTTTGCAAGCCCTCCTGATTCAATCAAGAGGGCTTGTTAGTTTTTAAATACTCCCAAATGAACGAATTAATTATTCTCCTTTCTCTTCTAAGCCTTGTGGCTTTCTTGTATTCTTCCGTAGGTCATGGTGGGGCAAGTGGCTATTTGGCGGTGATGACTTTGATGGGAATTTCCTCTACTATGATGAAACCTTCGGCTCTGGTGATGAACTTAGCAGTGTCTTTATTTTCATTCGTAGGCTTCTATCGAGCGGGGCATTTCAAGATGAAATTATTTCTTCCTTTTGCCCTTGCGAGTATTCCGATGGCATATTATGGAGGTACAATGAGCCTTCCAGATGCTATTTATAAGAAAATTTTAGCAGTCTGTATTCTGCTTTCAATTATCCGAATGGTTTATCAATTTAATCAAAAGGATGAACAAACTCGACCTATTCCTGTATGGGCTGGTTTACTTTCAGGTGGATTGATTGGTTTACTTTCAGGGATGATTGGTATTGGTGGAGGCATTATTTTGAGTCCGTTGATGCTCTTGATGCGTTGGTCGAGTTTGAAAGAAACCGCCGCAGTTTCTGCCCTATTTATTTTTGTAAATTCATTGGCTGGGCTGTATGGACAAATGCAAAAAGGAGGTATTCATTTGACCGAAAATATGCAATGGGCTGTTATCGCTACGATTATCGGAGGATTATTAGGCTCGTACTATGGCAGTAAAAAATTCAATATTCCAACACTTCGGTATTTGTTGGCTTTAGGGTTATTGATTGCTTGCGGGAAGTTGATGTTTACGTAGACTATTTTGAACTTAGAGGTTTGGAGGATTAGAGTTTATCATCAAACCTTTTTGGTTCTTCTACGATTTATACAGAAAATTCATCTGATGTTAATTCCTATACAAATCAGAGTTGAACCATTTTCTCTAATCATCTACACCTCTAAGTTTTGTTTGGTCAATTTCTCATGTTATTTCTCTAATCCTCTATACCTCTAAGTTTTCAATTCCTCCAAAGCAAAAACGCAAATAACACAATCCAAAGCAAATCTACAAAGTGCCAATAAAAGATTATCAGATTGATTTTCAGTTGATTAGGGGGATTTACGGAATAAATAAACGACTCAATGTAAGAGATTCGTTTGAGGGCTTCTACGAAGATTTTTATCAGAAAGAATAGTCCGAGGACAATATGAAAAATGTGTAAGCCTGAAAGTAAGTAAATATAACCTCGAGTTGTACGTACCTCGGCATTGGCATTCTGAGCAAAAAGCTCTTGCCACCCCCACAGTTGCATCCCAATAAAAAGCAATCCGAGAAACAAGGTTACTCCCATCAAAAGCCTGTAATTCAGATACTTATCTACTTTAAAATTCATATTAGCAAGGTGCAAAGTCAAGCTACTGATCATCATCACGAGTGTACTAACCCAGAAGATTTGAGGGATTTTGATTTTATTAAAATTGGGAATCATCCCCTCACGGGCGATGTAAAAAGACATCAATCCAAAAAACATCAATCCACTTCCGAAGATTGCCATTTGGAGCATAAATTTAAAAGGTTCTCTGCGTTCCATAAATTATAAGTCTCTAAGTCGTTAATTTTTAAGTCGTTAAGTTAATTGGAGTAGTTTCATTTTCTTAGCAAAACCTTACGACCTAATGACTTGCAACTACTCACATTTTTCCTTGCCAAACTGAATACTCAGCAAAGGTTTCTTTCAAATCAATTTCTCTTGCAAAAATTCCAAAAACCGTCGAGCCAGAACCAGTCATACAAGCATATTCAGCTCCGTGTGTGTACAAGGCATTTTTGATGTTTGCAAGGATTGGATATTTGGGTAAAAGATGACTCTCAAAATCGTTTTTTACTACAGCAACCCATTGATTTACAGGTTTTTGTAAAATTTCTTTTAGGTTTAGAACCTCACCCGAAGCGTCGGTCGCCCCAGCCCCTCTCCCGTGGAGAGGGGAGTTTTGGAGATAAGTAACTCCCCTCTCTACGGGAGAGGGGCTGGGGCGACCGACGCTTCGGGTGAGGTATCGAACTTTTACAGGCTTTACACCCGAGTACGCCTCAGCCGTTGAAATATGGATATTGGGATTGACCAAAACGATATATTTTCCAGATAAATCCAAATTTATTTCCGAAAACTCATCTCCTTTTCCAAAACAATATTGCGGACGATTTTGGACGAAGAAGGCACAATCACTGCCCAATTGTCGGGCGTAATTTTCCATCTGTTCGTTTGTAAGATGTAACTCAAAAAGCTCATTTAAGGTTTTAATCGTAAAGGCACAATCTGCAGAACCTCCGCCCATCCCCGCTCCTATCGGCACAACTTTATGGAGATGAATCATTACGGGAGGAATATCAAAGGTCTGTTTTACAAGGTGATAGGCTTTCAGACACAAATTCGTTTCAGGATTCCCTGGGATTGGAATACCTGTACTTTTAAATGAAAGTTTATCAGTGGGCAATATCTCCAAAACATCACTCCACCCCACTGGATAAAAGCAAGATTCGAGATTATGAAAGCCATCGGGGCGTTTTTCGGTAATGTGTAATCCGATGTTTATTTTGGCATTTGGGAAAGTTAGCATTGGGGAGAGGAAAGGAAAATGGAGGAAAGGAGAAATGGAAGAAAGGAGAAAGGAAAAATGATTTTTTTCTTTCTCCTTTCTTCCATTTCCCCTTTTGATTACGCCAGCATTCCAAGTAAAGAAACCAACTTATCTTTCAAATCTTTTCTATCGACAATAAAATCAAGAAAACCGTGTTCTAATACAAATTCGGCACTTTGGAAGCCTTTTGGGAGGTCTTTTCCGATGGTTTCACGAATTACTCTTGGTCCTGCGAAACCAATTAATGCTCCTGGTTCAGAGATGTTAAAATCTCCTAACATCGCATACGAGGCAGTTACGCCACCAGTCGTTGGGTCTGTCAGAAGTGAAATATAGGGTATGCCTGCCTCAGCCAAAAGAGCTAATTTTGCCGAAGTTTTTGCCATTTGCATTAACGAAAAACCTGCTTCCATCATTCTTGCTCCGCCCGATTTTGAAATCATCAAGAAAGGCATATTGTTTGCCAAGGCGTAGTCAATCCCTCTCGCAATTTTCTCGCCCACAACCGACCCCATCGAGCCACCAATAAACGAAAAATCCATTGCCGAAATCACAATATTGATACCATCCATCTCGCCGTAGGCAGTTCTACAAGCATCTTTCAAGCCCGTTTTCTTTTCAGTCGCTTTGATACGGTCTGGGTAGCGTTTAGTATCCACAAAATTCAGTGGGTCGCCCGAGGACATCATGGCATCTAATTCTGTATATTTTGTTTGGTCAAAAAGTAGCTCAAAATACTCCTGAGAACCTATTTTTTCGTGATAATTACAATTGGAACACGTATAAGCCAATAGACGATGCTCACGAGTGTGCATGGCTTTTTTGCATGATGGACACTGATACCAAAGCCCATCGGGAGCTTCACGTTTTGATTCTGTGGGGGTCAAAATCCCCTTATCTTTTCTGGTAAACCAAGACATATTTTTTCAATTAACAATCAGCTTTTGGCAATTGGCTATCAGCTATTGGCTTAAAATGGGAAAATTAATTCGTGATTTACGGAAGCTTCCCGTTTTATCGAAGGCTTCCGTTTTGAACCACAAAGATACGTAAAAAAGCGAAAGGCTTTCTCAAATTTATGAGAAAGCCTTTCGCTTTTGATGAGTCTTTTCAACTTTGTATTACTAAAACAATGCACCTTTTATCGTAATACTTGGTGTTCCATTACTTTTCAAAACCGCTATTTTAGTTTCTGTTGGGTCATAATCCCATTGGAAAGTATTAGTTTCAATAATGTCGGTTAATGGTTTTATACCTGCCAAAACAATACCACTTGCTCCGAGAGATAATTGCCCTCCCGACAAAGTTGCATTTTGATAAGATTTCCCAAAGCTGATATTTCCTTTGGCATCAAGCGTTGGGCGATAGTATAATACGGATGCTCCATCGAAAAGAAGTGAACCGTCAGGGTTTGTACGAGTATAAAACACGATTAATACAAATACTCCTTCGTCGGGTAAATATTGCAGAACTACATTACTAATTACCCGCACAGGGGCGGCTGTCGACAAAGTAATGACATTACTCTTAATTTTGGCGTAAAGTGCCTTGTAATCAGCACTTTGCGAAGGAATATTTGGAGACATATTAAAACCAACAAACAAATTCCCCAAGGCATAGTAAAATGGCAGAGTTGGTTTAGACGAAGCCGTTAAATTAATTCTGGTATTATTAACAGAAATATAATACACCTTTTTGACATCATCCCAGAATAATTCTTGAAATTTTATGCCATACAGAGTTATAGGTGTTTTTAAGAGAATACCCGTAGTAGTAGTCACATAGGGGCTAAAAAAACCGTCAACATCTCCACTTTTATTAATGAAGTAGATGCCAAATTGCTTGTTATCTGCGTCAATTCTTACATCCGTTTTTTCACCCGTAGGGAACACCAACGTTAAGAAATTTGGAGCATTGGCATAATTAAAGGTATTATTAAAAATATTTGCCAAACCACCTTTTGCCAATAAATCAGACTCTGGTTTGGCAATTTTTGTCAATTTCATTTCTGTTTTATTCTTTCTACCAACCAGTGTAATGACATTATTATCAACCGCTGAGGTGAATTCCAACTCTAAATCCGCTTTTTGCCCTGAGCCTCCGTCATAATCTGGATTTACCAACTCGTGTAAGTATGAGTATGAATCAAAAATCAAAGTTGTTTTTTGAAGTGACTTTACTTGATAAGTTGTTTCAAAGGCTTTATCATAACCATTGGCAAAATAATAGAAATTATCAATATCAGAATACATAGACACTTTCCCAGAACCATCAAATTTTAAATAGAAACTATATCCAATTCCATTGCCACCGTCAGGGTAATATTCTCCTCGCCAGCCAAATTCAGAGCCAGTCAAAAGTTTCTTGTAATTATCTACTTGTGTTGTAGCCCTTTTGTTGGCTGACTCATCAAATAGAGGTTCAACTTCGGCTTTTTTACAGGCAGTAAAAGCAAGTTGAAAGAGTATGAAATATAAAAGTATTTTTTTCATGATAATATTAATTAGGTGATTGAAAATTGGTTGATTGGTTGATTGGTTGATTGGTTGATTGGAATTAATGATTTAAGAATAAAAAACTTAAATCATTAATTCTAATCCCTAATCCCTAATCCCCTAATCCCTAACTCCTAATCACATGATGAATCATTTTGTGAATGCTATAATGGCATTTTGAGTACGAGTTTGTAAACTTTTGAAATCAATATTATAGGCTTGTTTCAAATAATCTACTACAATAGCCTCTTTTTGACGAATCGCACTTTTGGCAGCAGTATTGGTAATTGCATTGATACGTGCATCAAAAGCTGGTTTTCCTTCTACTAACATTTCAGCTAATACTTCTACAAAATCCTCGTTGGGGTCACTCATGGCATATGAAGTAACATATCCTAATGATAGTGCGGTGGCATTAGAGACATTATACCAGTTGGAAGTATATGTCCCAGGCGTTATTTGGTTAAAAGCAGGAGTTGGCAAAATATTTTGTTGTAAAATATGGGCAAACTCATGGTGTATCGTATGGAGCATTTGTTTAATACCAGCCACATCTTTTTTATCAAAATCGTTGATGGCATATAAAACTACTTTACGTCCACCTTCGGCAGTTCCGAGGGTGATAGTGCCGTTAGCGTTCCACTCACGGCTACCCACTAATACATACTGTTTGGGGCAGAATTTCTTGATAAAATCAGCCCCTGCCTCCGCCTCGTAAGGGTCAATCCAGATGGCTTTCACGGCTTCCATCGTCGGTTGAACTCTTGACAATAAAGGAGGAGTAAGGGTTTTCCCTAAATTTACTTCGTTTGCATCCCAGCGATATTTAACTTCGATATTGTAAGGCTTTGTGAAGGTATTTTCAAGCCATGTATCAATGGGTTGCTTGGTGAGTATATCTCCACCCAAACCTTCTACTTTTGGACTCACGTCTTCTATTTTGCTACTACACGCAACGATAATACTCATTGCAAGAGATAGGATTGATATTTTTAAAAATGTCTTTTTCATTTTTTTTATCATTAATATTTAAAAAATAATTATCTTGGATTTAGAGGAAGTCCTGACAAGGTTGCCTCTTGTGGAATTTGTAACACTCTTCGCTTGTCATCAGCTTTGAGTACAATACTTGGTTTTCCATCAACTGTATGTGTTACTTCTATTTTATATCTCAAAACATCAAACCAACGCATTCCTTCGTGGATAAATTCTCTTCTTCTAAAATCAAGAATAGTCTGTAATAAAGCTCCTGCCGAATTGCCTGTACCATAAAAGGCATTGTTTTTGGCAATGGTTAAGTTATGGCTCGCTGGTACATAGTTTAGAACACGAAGACTCAAAAATGTATTCAAATCTGCTAAACAATTGGTTGCGTCTCCTTTATAAAGATACGCCTCTGCACGATTGAATAGAACTTCCTCTGTTGTCAACGCTGGCATCATCAAGTACACATTTCCAATATTTGAACTTGGATTAAGTCTTACAAAAAGTTCATTATATTTTGGAATATTTAAGAATTCTGCTTGGGCACCATATACATCATAAGCCAAAGCACCGCCCGATGGATTTGGTCTATCGAAAAGATTAGTTTTTACAGTAAGTGAAAACCCATAACGATTACCTGCAAAATATCTTGCCCATACAGAGGATGTTTCGGTTAATAACAGATTGGATTTCTCAGTTGCCAAGCTATATTCCGTACTGACGATGGTATAACTCTTATTGGTAAGATTTGTATTCCAATTTCTTAGATTTGCGGCAAAACCAACTGTGCCAGCCACTTTACTGGCGTATTCAATTACTTTGTCATAATCCCTCTTGTAAAGGTAGAAACGAGAAGCAAGTGCATTGGCAGCATTACGAGTGAAATGATATGCTCCTACTTTATAGACTTCGTCTCTAATCAAAGGAATACCCTCGGTCAAATCTTTTTCTATCATGGCATAAACAGACTCCACAGTGCCACGGTCATATTTTTTGATAACTACTTTCTCTGTTTCGGTTACATACGGAATGCCAAGGTCTGACTTTGCTGTGGCAGGGTCATAAAACTTTGAAAATAATGACACTAACATTAGATGAGCGTAAGCTCTTGCTACTAATGCTTCTCCTTTTTGTGGATTTAGATTGGGCGTATTTCCCAGCTCTTTGATTGCTTCTAAGGCTTGGTTAGATGCGGCAATGGCAGCATAGCAAGAAGCCCAATAAAATTGAGGAGTATCTTCGTTGAGTTGAAGCACATCTTCCCAGAAATAAGGCTTACTATACACAATGTCTGGTGTGGCGTTTGGAATGTTGTCACTAACATTATCTGACATCAATTCACAAAAAGCTGAGTAATTACCCTTTGGATAGGCATTTACCAAAACCTCAGATATTTTTGCGGGAGTATCAATATCCGTTCTATTATCTGGAATAGTGTCTAAATAATTATCGCAACCTGCCAATGTTAGCAAGCTGAATGTACCTATATATATGATGAATTTCTTCATGTGTCTTTTATTTTTAATTGATAACTAATTGTTTTCTAATATGTTATATTGAAACTTTTAATTACTAATTGTACATTTTTAATTAAATACTTGCTCTTAAAGAAAATGAAACTTGTTGTGGAACTGGCAACGCAACTCCGCCTGAACCAAAGAACTCAGGGTCTTGACCCAACAAACGTTTATCTGAATATAACAACATTAAATTCGTTGCTGATACTTTTGCAGATAAGGTTTTAACGCCAATCTTTTTTGCCCATTCGACAGGTAAACTATAGCCGATTGAAACATTTTTTAATCTTACAAAGTCACCATTCACAACTCTGGCAGTTGATAGATTATAAACCGTCAATGGGAAAGTTCCTGTACCTAAATTAGATTGCGTTCTTCTATCTAAAATAGAGGGAATACTTGTTGTACTTTCATCACCTGATAGCACCCATCTATTTGAAAATTCTTTTGGGGAAGCAATCAAGTCAGTATATATTTCTGAAAACTTGGGATCAAGTTTGATTTTATTTCCTCCTTGGAAAGACACAAAGAAATTAAAGTCCCAGTTTTTGTATTTAAATGTATTTGAGAAACCCCCATTGATGGTTGGGTCAAGAGAACCTAAGTATTTCAGATATTGTGTCTCTTGACTTTGAATATCAATTTTGGTACTTACCTCGCCTTTTTCATCAACGAATGTTGGAATACCATTTTGATTTAATCCTTTAAACTCTAATCCAAAAATACCTCTCACTGGGTAACCTTGTTGTGGTCCACCTTCTTGTTTTACTAAATCAAAAATCAAAGGCAAGCTTTTCAAGTTGGTAATTTCAGTTTTATTAAAGCCAAAGTTGAAGTTAGTTTTCCATTGAAAAGCCTTGTAATTCAGAACTGTTGCAGATAAACCAATATCTATACCGCCCGATTTCATGTCAGCATAGTTGGCATCTTTGAACAGCTCTCCACCTACGCCCGCAGTTTTTATTCTACCGATAAGGTCAAAACCTTTTCTTTGGTAGGCATCCACGATTAAACTAATTCTATTATTGAAAAGTCCCAAGTCAAAACCAATATTAGTTTCGTATTGTTTTTCCCACGTCAGTTCAGAGTTTTCTAAGTTATCAATGATGATACGAGACTCTTTTTCTATTTGAATAGGTCTGGTTGTGATTTCATTTTTGAAGATGGCTGTCGAATTCTTCGCTCTACCGATACTGGCTGTAAGTCCGTAAGTTCCTCTTAACGACAAACGGCTAATCACGTTATTGTCTTGTAAAAATGGCTCTTCCTTAGCATTCCATGAACCACTAATGTTCCAAGTTGGTAAATATCGTGCAGAAGTAGCACGCCCCAATTGGTTTGAACCGTCAATACGTCCTGTTAGGTTAAGCGTATATTTATTCTTGTATGAATAACTGGCATTAGAGAAGAAGGCTACAAAGCGGTCTCTAATATTATTGACTCCAAAATAATTGAAGTTATAATCTAATCCCTGCTTTACGATTCTATAGTCAGTAAATGGAACGCCTCCTTTATCAAACTGATAACCATAGCCATTCAAAAACGATTCTTGTCTATTGGCAAATCTGATTTCTTGTCCAAGTAACACATTCACATTGTGATCTACATTGAAAGTATTGTTCCAGTTTAACTGATGTCTTGCGTAATAATTCACTAATCTATCTTCATTTTGTCGATAAATACCTCCTTGTGGTAGCACGACTACGGGTTGAGCTTCTGGATTGGCAGGGTCACGATACAGATATTTATTTGCCTGTATTACTGTGGAATTCTCAGCAGCACGATAAGCATTAGCTTGGTTAGAGCTTTCGAGTGTTTTGTTTTCTCTATTTGAGTTTACATAACGCATTGTTCCCAAAATATTATAAGTCAGGTTTTTACTGAACTTGTATTGAGTCTCTAATTGAAGTTTAAGGTCTAACTGATTCAAATCCAAATAGTTAGACTCTGTTTCTTTCAAGATATTAAAAGGAGCAAAGTCTCTTTTGAAGTATTCCAGATTACCATTTTCATCATAAGCCGTTAATGCTCTACTGGTATTGAGGGCATAACTGAACGGATTAACATCAAAATCTCTATCATATCTTCCTTGAACAACATTATTTGTTCTATCCTGAGACCCAGGAGCTCTTTGTTCTCTGACAGAACCAACGGTGGTGAATCCCAAAGAAAACTTTTTACTCAGGTTAAAATTGGCTCGCATCGTGGCAGTATATCGTCTTACTTTATCAGCAATTGACCAACCGCTATCATCATAAACTGAAGTTGAGAAATAATACTGTGCTGCATCTGTACCTGCATTGATGCTCAAAGAATGTTCTTGTGTAAGAGAGTTACGGAACAATAATTTAAACCAATCAGTATTAACCCCAGCGTATCTTTGAAGAAAATTAGAACGTGCTTCGGGTGTATTCTCTAAACCAAATTTCTTAGTGGCGGGGTCATAAGTACTTATTAAGTCATACATTTTTCCATAAACACCCGAATTTGAACGACGAGAAACATCACTGTAAGTTAGCCAGCCTTTACGTTCCATTTCGGCATAAACGCCCATTTGTTCATTTGAATTCATGATATTATAAGTATCATAAGTAGGGCGAAGCGTAATAGCGAAGTTACTTGAATAACTAACGGTTGGAGCTTGTACACGTCCTTTTTTAGTCGTGATTACTACCACACCATTCATAGCTCTTGCACCATAAAGTGCTGTTGCCGAAGCATCTTTCAAGATTTGGAAAGATTCAATATCATCAGAGTTGAGACCCGCCACGGCAGAACCTAAGAGTGTATTGGCATTTCCAGAAGATAAATCATCGTTAGAGATATTTACGACATCTTCTAAAACTACGCCATCAATTACCCAAAGCGGTTTGTTCTCACCCGTGATAGAAGTTGCACCACGCACCCTGATTTTAGGAGCTGTACCAAACGTACCCGAAACGTTCTGAACAGAAACCCCTGCCGCACGACCTTCGAGCATACGCCCTACGTCAATCGTACCTGCGAGTTTTACGTCCTCCGCTTTCAGTTTGACGGCTGCCCCTGTGAAGTTGGCTCGGTCAATTTTCTGATAACCCGTTACAACCACCTCATCAAGAGCTTTTGTATCAGACTCTAAGGACACATTGATGCGAGATTGTTTGTTTACTGCCACTTCTTGGGTAGTAAATCCAATGGCAGAGAAAACCAGCGTAGCACCGTCTTTGACTTTGATGGTATATTCACCATTCACATTAGCGGCAACCCCATTTTTAGTTCCCTTCTCTCTGACAGCAGCTCCTGGAATAGCTACACCTTCGCTACCAGCTTCGGTAATTTTACCAGAAACCGTGATTTCGAGTGTATTATTTTTTGAGGGTTCTGTCTTGGCATGAACATAATTTGTCAATAAAGCCAAACAAAATATGAGTGGATTTATCCATTTTATGTGAAACATAGTTAAGTTTTTCTTCATAAGAATTGTTGATTGTAAATTTTTAAAGGGAATAGTTTTGCAAGTTTTACGATTGTCAAATACGAATATATTAAAAAATGTTTATATTTAACTTAACCCTTGTTCAATATTAACGTTTAAACGGTGATTCTATTTTTTTTGTTTGGAATATTATCTTTATCAATTAATTCTAAGATGTATATTTGTGCCATTCTGATAACTCAATCTCCAAAAATATGCCTTTAATCAAACCCGTAAGGGGAATATTACCCAAATTTGGGAATAACTGTTGGTGTGCCGAGAACTCAACAATCGTTGGAGATGTAACGATGGGAGAAAACTGTACGGTCTGGTTTAATGCTGTTGTGCGTGGAGATGTTAATTCCATTGTTATCGGTAATAATTCTAATATTCAAGATGGTGCAATTATTCATTGCACTTATCAAAAAACCAAAACCATCATTGGTAATTATGTCTCAATTGCACACAATGCCATTGTACACGGTTGTATCATTGAAGATAATGTATTGGTAGGAATGGGGGCAATTATCATGGACGGTGCAGTTGTTGAAACAGGCTCTATCATCGCCGCAGGGGCAATTGTTACGCAAAACACTCGTGTACCCGCAGGTACAATATACGCTGGAAACCCCGCTAAATTTTTGAAAAATGTTTCGCCCGAAGCCTCAGAAGTCTCTATGAGAACAGCTAATAATTATGTTATGTATTCGGAGTGGTTTAAATAAAATATCGGTTAAAGGTAAACGGTACACGGTGAACGTATATATCATCGTATCATTTTCCCATATACCGTTCACCTTTTACCGTTTACCAAAAAAATGACAATATTCACAAAAATCGTCAATGGCGAAATTCCTTGCCATAAAATTGCGGAAGATGATAATTTTCTTGCGTTCTTAGACATCACTCCATTAGCAGATGGACATACGCTGGTGATTCCCAAAAAAGAGATTGATTATATCTTTGATTTAGAGGATAATTTACTGGCTGGATTGATACTATTTGCTAAAAAAATAGCCCCTGCCATCGCACAGGCGTGTCCGTGTAGGCGAGTAGGGGTGTCGGTGATAGGGTTAGAAGTACCTCACGCCCACGTACATTTGATTCCTCTGAATTCGATGAATGACATTAATTTTACGAGAGAAAAAATGAAGCCTTCACAAGAAGAATTGAAGGCAACTGCCGAGAGAATTGTGGGGTGTTTATAAACAAAGCGGTTTAATGTTTTCAAATCGTAGGGGCGTATCGCATACGCCCACATTCTGACAAACAATGTGGGCGTATGCGATACGCCCCTACCTAATATCACCAAATACTTACTTACTAATCTCCAACATCGCCTTCAAAGCCTTCAAAGCTGGCACTCTCACGTCTTCTGGCACTTGAATTTCAGGCAATTCATAAAACATGGCGTTGTACAATTTCTCCATCGTGTTCATCTTCATATACGGACACTCAGAACACGCACATGAATTTTTCTCATTAGCAGGGGCAGGAATCAGCTTTTTGTTAGGTACTGATTCTTTCATTTTATGCAAAATCCCCGCTTCGGTTGCTACGATAAACTCCTGATTTTCAGAGGTTTTGACGAAATTCAAAAGAGCCGTAGTCGAACCCACAAAATCAGCTTGTGACAAAACCACTTCCTTACATTCTGGGTGGGCAATCAACAGTGCATTGGGATTTTCTTCTTTGACTTTCTTTAATTTTTCCAAAGAAATATCAATGTGAACCATGCACGCACCTTCCCACAAAATCAAATCACGACCTGTTTTCTTGGCTACGTAGCGACCCAAATTTTCATCGGGAGCAAAGATAATTTGCTTGTCTTTTGGGATAGATTCCACCACTTTCACAGCATTGGATGACGTGCAGATAATGTCGGTCATTGCCTTGATGTCGGCAGTACAATTGATATAACTTACCACGACGGCATCAGGATGTTTTGCCTTAAAAGCCGCAAACTCCTCTTTGGGAGCAGCATCTGCCAATGAACAACCTGCATTAAAATCTGGGAGAACCACCTTTTTGTTGGGGTTCAAGATTTTGGCGGTTTCACCCATAAAATGCACGCCACAGAATACAATCATGTCGGCATCGGTTTTCTCGGCGGCTTGTGCCAATCCGAGGCTATCGCCCAAGTAATCAGCAATATCCTGAATCTCGGAATCGACATAATAATGAGCCAAAATGACCGCATTTTTCTCTTTTTTCAATTTCAAGATTTGCTCTTTCAAATCTCCGCCCTTGAAAGGCACTGAACGGCTCACGTAGCCAACTCGTTGTGATTCTTCTAATAAATTCATAATATGTAGCCCGATGCTTCCGCATCGGCTTTTATACTTTTCCGATGTGGAAACATCGGGTTACAGTTTTATTTCAAATCTAAACTATTAAATATTGTATCAAATCATTGTCTCTGAACCAGTTAGGAATGTGATTTGGTGAAACTTCAATGATATTCATATCAGAAACATCCAGAAATTTTATCGTTTTAAAAAGTTCTATATTTTCTCTAAACAATCGAAAAGTATTCTCAAACATTTCTTCAATAATTGCTTGTTCAACTAAATGTCCTCCGTTCCGATGTCTTGTTTCAGCTCTCAATAAACACAATTCTATATTATCCGTAAAATAAAGAATTAGATGAATATGATTACTTGAATCAAAATACGCAATTGATTTCAAGTAGTCGTAATGAGACTGAAAACCTAAATTGAGTTCTAAAACAAAGTCTTTTTTCTCGAATAGATGATTTTTAATTTTTTGATTAACGCCAAATGTTGCTAATTGTTGATAATCCTGAAAACCCTCTTTTCGATATTGATACGCCGCTAAATCTTGGTCAATAATTGATATTCCATCAGGAACATAATCAAATGAACTTGAACTTTTCCCGATACCTGGTGGTCCAGCAATGAGGTATATATTCATCTTAATTTCTCTATTCTACCATCTTTATATTCAGCGACGGGGACACCTTCTAAATAATAAACCAATGGCTGATTAATAGAAAAGAGATAATTTCTTATGTTTTTTTTACTTTGTTCTTGCCAATTTTTATACTCGATTGGTGACATCTGACTCGTAGGTTTAGTCATTTTACCTGTTCTATATTGAATTTCTTTTACCATTATTTTATTTGTAAATATTTGAATGCCAGAATATTGCAAAAATTATTCCCCCTAATTCCCAATCCCTAACCTCAATACGCTTTCAAACTCAAATCTAAACTATTCACATGATGTGTCAAAGCTCCGCATGAAATATAATCTACGCCACATTCGGCATATTCCCGAATCGTGGTTTCATTGATGCCTCCCGATGCCTCGGTCATGAATTTTCCATCAATCATCTTGACGGCTTCACGGAGGTTTTCAAACGAGAAATTATCCAACATAATTCTATCCACTTGCCCAATTGCTAAGACCTGACGGAGTTCATCCAGATTTCTGACTTCAATTTCTATTTGTAAATTACGACCCGTAACTCGCAGATATTCAAGGGCTTGATTAATGGCGTTGTGTATGCCACCTGCATAATCCACGTGATTATCCTTTATCAAAATCATATCGAATAAAGCATAACGGTGATTGACGGCACCGCCAATTTTGCACGCCCATTTTTCGCATAATCTGAAATTTGGCGTAGTTTTACGAGTGTCCAATAATTTGGTATTTGTACCTTCTAATAATTTTACCATCGAAGCCGTGTAGGTGGCAATGCCCGACATTCGTTGCATACAGTTCAGCACCAAGCGTTCAGCTTTGAGAATGGACTGCGACGAACCCGCCACCGTCAAAACGATTTCACCTTTCGAGATGCTTGCACCGTCTTGTAAAATGGTTTCTACCACTAAGTTAGCATCTACTTCGGCAAAAATCATTTTGGCTAATTCGACTCCCGCCAAGATGCCCGTATCTTTCACCAAAAGCCTTGCCCGACCTGTGGCAGTGCTTGGAATCGTGGAAAGGGAAGTATGGTCTCCATCACCCACGTCTTCGTGCAGGGCGGTTTGAATGAAGTTTTTTAGGTAAGTTGGTTCTAAGTAATTGAACATAAATTAATTTGGTAATTTGAAGATTTGAAAATGAATTTACGGTTAATATCTGCTTTCCCTAAAAGCTAAAATTGGTCGTTGGTTTATAAATCAACGACCAATTTTTATTTCTACTATTTCCATCATTCTAAAAGATTTGTTGCTCAAAAATAACGGTTTTTATTTGATAAATGTTTGTCCTACTTCAACACCCCCTCAAAAAACGCCAAAACCTCTTCCTTCGTTGGTTGTTTCACAGGGCGAACGACTCTGAAACCCACAAAAGGAGAATCAGCATTCCACCATTTACTTTTGGGAATTTGAGGATCACGGCGGTTCCAAATTGGGTCGGATTTTAGGCGGTCGGCACTGCGTAATTCTGTGGCTTCGCTTTGGTAATTTCCGCCTTTTACGGTGCTTGGATAACGCTTTAATTTTACGTTGTATGGATTAGTTTGTCCTTCCGAAATGGTTTTGTAAAAACCTTCGTCATATTGGTCAAGTGTCCATTCTGCCACATTTCCTAGCATATCATACAAGCCCCAAGGGTTCGGTTTTTTCTCTGCCACATGATGATATTTTTCTTCTGAATTGGTTTTAAACCATGCGTAATTACTTAATTCTGAGGCATTTGCTCCAAAAAAGAAGGACGTTTTGCTTCCTGCCCTACACGCATATTCCCACTCGGCTTCGGTGGGTAATCGGTAGAACAAACCTGTTTTAAAATATAACCATTTGCAGTACATCAAAGCCGCATATTGTTGCATCGAATTGGCTGGAAATCCGCCTACTTTACCCATCCCCAAGGTGAAATCTATGTACGGTGGCGATGGTCTCGTGATGGCATCGGGTTTGGGCTCGGGGTCACGTTCTTCTTCAAAAAATAGTTGATATTCATCGTACGTCACTTCGGTTGCTCCCATCCAAAGGGCTTCGATTTTCACCTTGACTTGTGGACTTTCATCTGCCTCATGTCCTATTTCATTTTCGGGACTTCCTAACATAAATTCCCCCGCAGGAATCGGCATCATTTTAAACTTCACAGTCGTATTAGGAATCACTTGCTCATACGCCTTAAAATCCTGTGAAATAGCGATTTGGGAGATAAAAAGGAAGATGATGAAAAATATTTTTTGCATGATTTTGGTAAAAAAATTAAGAGTTCAAAAGTACACATTATTTCTCTAAATAACCCTCAAAACCCTCTGATTGCCACATTTTTAATTTTCCTTTTCGTATTTCAGCCATCAATAATTCACAATTTGGCATAGACCTTATCAACCTCAAAGCCTTCTTGACCGACAGCACACTACACGCTGTTGCAAGCCAATCCGCCGTTGCACCATCGGGAGCAATTACGGTTACATTCCGTTGATGCGTTACGCCCAAACCCGTATGTGGATTCACAATATGTGAGTATCTTTTTCCATTAATTTCCACAAACTGATACATATTTCCAGAAGTCGCAACTGCCTGATTTTGAAGAACTAAATATCGTGAAATTAGCTCTTCGGAGTTAGGAATGGTTACGCCAATGCGTAGCCCCCTACCCCCCCGAGGGGGAATTGACACGGAAGAATCTTTGGATGTTGTAGCTCCTCCTCTGGGGGCGGGGGGGGCGTACATCGCCAAATCTCCTCCCGCATCCACCAAAACCTTTTCAATGCCCTCATTCCTACAAAAATTAACAATTACCTGAGCAACATATCCTTTGGCAATTCCTCCTAAATCTAATTGTGTATTAGGTTCTAAAAGTTTAACAGAATAATTTAATGAATCTAAGATAATAGATTGATAACCAACACTTTGTAACGTATTTTTCAAAACATTTTTTTCTGGTAAAACCTTTTCTTTCCGTGCTTTTCGCCATAGTTTTACGATGCCTCCAACGGTTATATCATACGCCCCTTTGCTTTTGTTTGATGCCTTTATAGATAAATCTAATATATCCCATAAAGCGGGTGAAACCGTTGTAAATTCATTTGTACCAGCTTTTTTACTCAACAAATTCAGCTCACTATTTTCTACATAATCACTGTAAATTAAATTCAAAGAATCCGCAATTTTGTAGGCTTCTGTGGCGATTTGATTGGCTTTTGTAGAATCATTAGCATACAGAGTAATGTTCAAAGGTGAACCCATTTTAGGTTGCGAGAAGGTGTATTTTTTGGGTTGAGAGTAAGTAGATAATGAATTGATTATCAGAAAGATAAATAATAGTTTTTTCATTTAGTATCTTCTAATTTTATACGATTTCAGATTATGAAGCAATAAAAAAGACTTCCTACAAAAGTGTTTTATAATTCAAAACACTTTTGTAGGAAGTCTTTTAAAGATCAGAAAGTTGAATTAAGCATATCTCTTTTTTGAAGAAAGGGCTTTATAATTTCGCATTTCATTACTTTCGAGTAGAAAGAGATTTGACCAGTATTTCAACCAATCACTATTTCGCTGCCTTATAACGAGCCTCTGCACCATTCCAATCAACTACATTCCAGAAAGTGTCGATATAGTCAGGGCGTTTATTTTGGAATTTCAAATAATATGCGTGTTCCCAAACGTCCAAAGCAAGGATTGGTGTACCTTTTACATCTGCAACGTCCATCAATGGATTGTCTTGATTTGGTGTTGAAGTTACTGCCAATGTTCCGTCAGCCTTCACGATTAACCACGCCCAACCCGAACCAAAACGCCCGATACCCGCTTTTTTGAATTCAGCTTTTAGGTTGTCTAATGAACCAAAAGTAGCATCAATGGCAGTTGCCAAAGTTCCTACTGGCGAACCCCCAGCGTTAGGTGCAAGGATATTCCAGAAGAAAGTATGATTCCAGTGTCCACCGCCATTGTTACGTACAGGGGCAGGTAGTTTACTAATGCCAGCCATCAATTCCTCGATGGATTTTCCTTCTAAATCTGTTCCTGCAACGGCTGCATTAAGATTTGTGACATAAGCGTTGTGATGACGGTCATGGTGGATTTCCATAGTCAGTGCATCAAAATGAGGTTCTAACGCATCATTTGCGTAAGGTAATGGGTCTAATACGAATGCCATTTTATTTGAGTTTATTTCTTTTTAATTTAATGAAATTTTCAATTTTCAATATTCAACACTCAATTTTCAAGTTTAGAGTAGTAAAACACTTGTACATTGAGCATTGAATGCGGAACGCCGCCCGATTGTGTATTGAAAATTAAATATTGTTCATTACGAAAACTATGAAAAAGATGATTAAGTTCTAAGACGAGCAAAAAATCGTTTTAAAATTTCTTCGCAATCTTCTTGAAGTACCCCAAATGTGACTTGGGTTTTGGGATGAAGGATATTGGATTGGACTTTCTGAAAGCCTCTTTTTTCATCGGATGCACCCCAGACAATTCGCCCGATTTGTGACCAAAATATTGCCCCTGCACACATCACACAGGGTTCGAGTGTTACGTATAAAGTGCAGTCTTTCAGATATTTAGCTCCTAATTTTTGACTTGCCGCCGTCAATGCCAACATTTCTGCATGGGCGGTTACATCATTTAACTTTTCAGTTTGATTATATCCTTTGGCAATGATTTGGTCTTGGCAAACTACCAATGCCCCCACAGGAACTTCTCCTTCATCAAAAGCATTTTCGGCTTGTTGAAGGGCAAGGGACATGAAGTATTGGTCAGAAAACATTTTTGTATATTTCTTTCATTTGAACGGTGTAAGAGTCTATTACAATGGCATCTTCCATTTTATCATAATCTACATTTAGCCAAACTGTTCCATCGTCTGAGCGAACATAAGAATAAATTAATGCCTCGTACTGATTGATGAGTATTATCTGTTTGACTGAAGGTATTTTTTTGTAGTTATGGAGTTTCGTCGAAAAATCATAACGACCCGTTGATGCGGATAATACTTCAATAATGATGTATGGGTTTTCTAATTCCGTTTGGGCATTATCTCTAAAAGTGGGTTTACCTGAAACAACAGTTACATCTGCTTGATGAAAATTAGTTTGCCCTGGAATTACGATTCCAAGACTACTACCCAGAACGTAGAAATTTGGTTTATCTTGATATATATTTCCCAAAATTCTACTGAGTGTTCCCACTATTAATTCATGAAAAAAAGAAGCAACTCCCATTAGTACAATGTTTCCGTTTATGTATTCAACTTTGTTATATTCTGTTTCGGATAAAAAATCTATAAACTCATCATAAGTAGCGGAAATAACCACAACTTTACCTTCGGCAAGTGTTTTTTTATCCTCTTCGGAGATATGTATTTTTTCAAGTAATTCCATATTCTTTTTAAGTTCTATTATCTCATTTTGGAAATCTAACCTCTAATATACGCCTTATTCCGTAAATAAAAATCTACCAAAACCAAAGCCGCCATTGCCTCCACGATAGGCACGGCACGTGGCACTACACAAGGGTCATGGCGACCTTTGCCTGACACTTTTACGGCATTACCTTCTGCGTCCACGCTGTCTTGATCTTGCATGATGGTTGCTACGGGTTTGAAGGCTACTCTGAAATAAATATCTTCTCCGTTCGAGATACCTCCTTGAATGCCCCCCGAGTGATTAGTTTTTGTTCTAACTCGCTCATTTTCATCTAAATACATCTCGTCGTTATGTTCTGAACCGTACATCTCTACACCCTCAAATCCACTGCCATATTCAAAACCTTTCACGGCATTGATGCTCAACATGGCTTTGCCTAATTCGGCGTGAAGTTTATCAAAAACGGGTTCGCCCAAACCCACAGGTGTACCTGTGATTACGCAATTGACCACGCCCCCGATAGAATCTCCTTTTTTGCGAGTTTCATCAATTAAATCAAACATTTGTTGGGCGACCACTGGGTCAGGGCAACGGACGGCATTTTCTTCTGCCTTCGAGATGTCTAATTGTTGGTAAGGAGTCGATAATTTCAACTTCCCAACTTGCGAAACGTACGACTGGATTTCAACGCCCATTTCTTTCAAAATCATCTTCGCAATTGCCCCAGAGGCTACACGAGCGATGGTTTCACGGGCAGAACTACGCCCACCCCCACGATAATCACGATTGCCGTATTTGGCTGTATAGGTATAATCAGCGTGCGATGGACGAAACTGTTGGGCAATGTGTGAATAGTCCTTTGAACGTTGGTCTTCGTTCCGAATCACCATCGCAATGGGTGTGCCTGTGGTTTTGCCTTCAAATATGCCCGAAAGAACCTCAAACTCGTCAGCTTCACGACGTTGGGTCGTGATGCGAGATTGTCCAGGTTTGCGGCGGTCTAATTCTGATTGAATATAGGCAGAATCAAAGGTTACGCCCGATGGACAACCGTCTATAATTACGCCTACTCCTATGCCGTGAGATTCTCCGAAGGTGCTGATTTTGAATAACTTACCGTATGTACTGCTCATTTTAAATTTATATTGTAGGGGCGTATCGCATACCAATGCTGTCAACTTAAGGATTTACTTTTGTCAAAATATATTTAAAAAACCCGTTTGAACGCTGGTAGGGTTCAAAACCCTACCAGCGTTAGTCGGACAGATTTCTTAAATTGACAGCATTGGTATAGCATACGCCCTCACCTGTACAAAGGGCGTATGCTATACGCCCCTACCTATTAACAATTTTACTTTTTTCTATTGGGTAACAAAATATAAATCATCCCAATCAACATAATGACTATCAGGATGTTAGCTTCGTCTTTCAAGAGTTTGGTGATATTACTTTGCTCTTCTGACGAATCCACATTTTCTAAACCATCATAGACTGATGCCCCTTCCGTTGGGGTATCGGCAGTTTGGATAGTTTGCCCCGTAACGCCCAAGGCAATGTTTGATTTCAGCGTATCGTATCGGGCGGTTTGGGTATTGAAGTATATCCACTGAAAATATTTATTTAACACAAAGTTACCAGCCCGTTTTGGAATTATCTGAAAAGTGAAGGAATTTGTGGTAATAATTTTCCCATTTTGTGGTTCTGGGCGAACGTCTATTTTAGGCGTAAAAAAGTCAAAAATACTATCATTCTTGATTTGAGGCAGTTTTACGTTATACCCATCACCCGTAATCTGGAGTTTGTATTGGACAGATTTTCCTGTACTGACCTTGTATTTATCCAACGATTCTCGCCAAGAAAATTGACCCACCGATACCTCATGTTTCAAGGGGTGAGAAGGTAATTCTTTGGCTTTGATAGTGAATGGACGGGTTGTGAAAGAGATAAAACTGGTATTTTTTTTGCCATTTTTATCGGGTGTAAATTTCAATAAACGAAGATTAACCGAAGGAAAAAGAATGGCTTTGTTATTAAGAGGGTAAAATGTGGCTTGATAAAATTTGTATTGGGTATAATTTTTACCTTTAAGTGTAATGTCTGCGACCTTTGCCTCCTCAATTCCAAACGATTCCTCCCAACAGTTTTCGGGTTTTATTTTTTTGGTAATAACAGGTATTTGTACTTCATTATGGTCAAATTGAATATCTGCGGCATTGTTTTTCGCTACATAAAAAGCTAAGGTTACTGTAAAGCCCTCTCCAACATAAGGATTTGATTTTGAAGAACTTAATGATAAAAAAGCATCCTCTTTTGTATTAATATTTTGTAATTCTTCCTCTTCATTTTTACCCTCAATAAAATCCGTAAAATCTTCTTTTTCCTTAAAAAGTGGCGTGTCCTGATTGTTTGGGTCTTTTTTATCGGGCGAAATTGCTTTGCTCACTTTCACAGTAAATCCCTCCGCTTTCAGTTCAGAACCATTGACCATCACACTAAACGCAGGTACTTTTAGATTTCCCTCTTTTTGGGCTGCATAATTTTGGGTAATCGTACAGGTTGTAACTGACTGCCCACTTACAAACGAGCGTGCGGTCTGTTTTGATTTTCCTCTATCTTTAAAATTAGGCAACTTCGGAAACACACATTCTGGAGCAGGAGCATCGCCCACGAACTTAACCACCACCGTTACAATGAGGGGGTCTTCGAGCGTAATATTTTTATCTCCTATAACAAGGGAAACATCGCTATTTTGTTGTGCTTTTGTCGTAAAACACAAAAAAAAGCAAAAAAATATTGGAATATTGATATAATAATTCTTAACTTTCACCGTTATTTCTAATGTTCATTCAATAAAGTTAAATACTTAGGGCGTGATTATTAGGAATAGAATTAATGAGTATTTAATACTAATTTAATCGTTAGTGCTTGACAACCAAGGATTTACTCATTACTTTTAACCAAATTTAATCCTTCCCCCATAAAAAACACAATTAAAGCTATGACAACTTTAGATTACGTCAAAGTTATTCTTGAAAAAGTTAGCTTCGATGCAAAATTATTCGAGAAAGAGTTAAGAAAAGCAATTAAAACCTTATTAACCGAAGAAATCAAAGAATTACGAACGTGGTGTTCCGAACAATTCGGAAAAATGTACAATCAAGTGATAGACAAATGTTTCAGCAGAATGCGTAGAAAAAACGTCAGTTTAGCTATTTAGAATTAATAAAAGAGCCGTTTCAAATTGTTTGAAACGGCTCTTTTTTATTCTTGATACACCTTCTTGTAAGCCGCTCCATCCACGACAATTTTTCCGATAATTTCTTTCATAATTTCTGATGTACCACCCGCAATCGTACCTACACGAGCATCACGGTAGATTCTGCAAATGGGATAGTCCTCAATGTATCCAAATCCTCCAAAAAATTGCAAACAACCATCTGCCACTCGTTTTGCGAGTTCGGAGGTGAAGAGTTTTGCCATTGAACATTCTTTTACAACTACTTCGCCTTGTGTGAATTTCCAACAGGTTGAATAGACGTACTCACGAGCAATGTCCACCTCGGTAGCCATTTCTGCGATTTTATGACGGATTGCCTGATATTTCGCAATTGGACGACCAAAGGTTTCTCTTTCGTGAAGGTATTGAATCGTTAACTCTAAACTCAATTCTGACCCTGCAACTGCCATAACGGCGGCAACTAATCGCTCTAATTGCAGACTTTCCATCAAATAATAAAAACCCGCATTTTCCTGCCCGATTAAGTGCGTTACGGGTACACGCACATTGTCAAAACGTATTTCGGCAGTGTCTGAGCTATGCCAACCCATTTTGTTCAACTTAGTTCGAGAAACGCCTTCTGCATCCAAATCTACTACGATTAGGCTCACGCCTCCTGCTCCTGCCGCAGTATTGGTCTTGCAAGTTAGGGTGATAAAATCGCCATAAGTGCCGTTGGTGATGAAGGTTTTTGAACCATTGATTACATACTCATCGCCCTCACGAACAGCGGTTGTGAGAATAGCGGAAACGTCTGAACCAGCATTGGGTTCAGAGATACCGAGAGCCGCAATTTTTTCGCCCGCAATGGCAGGGGCAAGGTATTTTTCTTTCAAAAATGGACTCCCAATTTTGGCGATATGATTAACCGCCATGTATTGATGCACACTCACGGCAGTTGAAAATCCGCCCATCGTGGAGCGGGCGATTTCTTCTAAAAACACTACTGAATACCACAAATCGGCATTTGTTCCTCCGTAATCTTCTGGAAAATTGATGCCTAAATAGCCTAAATCGCCCATTTTTTGGAAGACAGATTTAGGAATTTGGCGTTCAGTTTCCCATGTTTCAGCATTTGGGATAACTTCTTTTTCGATAAATTGACGAACTGATTGACGAAAAAGTTGATGGTCTTGATTGAAATATTGTGATGGCATGAGTTTGTTGTTGAATTTTTCGTAAGTTCATAATAAACTTCTGATTAACAAAAAATTAAGTGAAACAAAAATGTTTGACCTTACGTTGTTTTTATGAGATAAATCAGTAATTTAGAGTGTGTAAAATTAGCAATAACAAACAATGATGGTTGATAAATAACAGATAAATAAACATTACAGAATTATGGGTCGGAAAGTTTTAATTTTAAATCAAGATTATAGTGCATTAACGGTTTGTTCTATTCCCAAAGCATTTTTATTGGTCTTTTTGAAAAAAGCTGATTTGGTAGCGGAGTCTGCCACGGAGCAACTGCATTCCATTTCGCAATCCTTTCCGATGCCCTCTGTCATTCGTTTGCACCGTTATGTTTACTTGCCTTATAAGGGCGTGATGTTATCACGTCAGAATATTTTTAGGCGAGATAATAATTGCTGTCAATATTGTGGAAAAACGGACGATTTGACCCTCGACCACGTAATGCCAAAATCAAGAGGAGGAAAAACATCGTGGGACAATCTCACAACGGCTTGTAAACGTTGTAATTCTCGAAAGGGAGACAATACGCCCGAAGAAGCCCAAATGCCTTTAAAAATCAAGCCATTCAAGCCTTCATTTGTGATGTTTTTGAGAGATTTTGGAGGAAGTATAGAAGATAGCTGGTTGCCGTTTTTGGGTAAGAAGAAAGAGAAAGTGTTGGTTGATCCTTGATTACGAATTATTTGGCTCTTTTCAAAGTTTTGACATACACTCAGACATCACTTACAACTTTTGGCACGTACATAGGTCATTTTGTTGAAAACTGTTTGCTGATAAAACCAAAAATTACCAAATAGACAATAATTTTCATTTCGTTAAACTACTAAAAATCAACGAGAATCAACAGTTTTGAAGTAATAGATTTCTAAATTTGATAATAATTTTTCAAAAGCACAAAACAATTTACTTCATCAGTTTGTAACACCTCTTAGTAAATCACAACACTCCACCAAGTAATTCTAAGAAAGATATTTTTCATAAAAATTCATTCGTCTGGAAAATTAAGATTTTATCAAATTTCTTAACTAATCATCCCCAAAAAAGTCTTATTTAAAATCAATATTTGTAAATTCGTTTTCAAATTTTAATATAAAAGTAAGTTTAATTTTAATCATTAGTTTTTTTCTGATAAACCGCCACAAGTTGTAATACGTTTTTGCCAATTTATTTGTCTGAACAAAACATCCTTGCTTTAAAACCAATATCAGTCCAGAACTATAATCCTTTCCTAAAACAATGAGCAATACGCAACAACAGGTAGAACCTCTGTTAGTCGAAGACCCAAATCGCTTCGTACTTTTTCCTATCAAGCACAATGATATTTGGCAATTTTATAAAAAAGCCGAAGCCTCTTTCTGGACTGCCGAAGAGATTGACCTTTCGCAAGATACCAACGATTGGGAAAATCGTTTGAACGATGGTGAAAGACATTTCATCTCACACGTATTAGCCTTTTTTGCTGCCTCAGACGGTATCGTGAACGAAAACTTAGCGGTTAATTTCCTTTCAGAAGTACAATACGCCGAGGCAAAATGCTTCTACGGTTTTCAGATTATGATGGAGAATATTCACTCAGAAACGTATTCGTTGTTGATTGATACTTACATCAAAAATCCAACTGAAAAAGACAAAATGTTGCGTGCTGTTGATACAATTCCATGCGTTAAAAAGAAGGCAGATTGGGCTTTGCGTTGGATTGAGTCGGGTAATTTTGCTGAAAGATTAATTGCATTTGCAGCCGTTGAAGGTATTTTCTTTTCGGGTTCTTTCTGTTCTATTTTTTGGTTGAAAAAACGTGGTTTAATGCCAGGATTATCATTTTCAAACGAATTGATTTCGAGAGACGAAGGCTTACACTGTGATTTTGCCTGTATGTTATATACCGACCATATCAAAAATCAATTAGATCCAGAATCCATTTATACCATTATTTTGGATGCTGTTTCTATCGAAAAAGAATTTGTAACTGATGCTTTGCCAGTTTCGTTAATCGGAATGAATGCTGAGTTGATGTGTGAATATATTGAGTTTGTAGCTGACCGTTTGTTGGTGGCTTTGGGCTTAGATAAACAATTCAATACACAAAATCCTTTCGATTTTATGGAAATGATTTCGTTGCAAGGCAAAACAAATTTCTTTGAGAAACGTGTAGCTGAGTACCAAAAATCAGGTGTAATGTCAGAGAAAGAGACGATGGCGTTCTCGTTGGATGAAGATTTTTAATCTATTGAATTGACGTAGGGGCGTATCGCATACGCCTCGGACAAAACGGGCGTATGCAATACGCCCCTACAATTCGTAAATGTAAAAAAGCCTTAAATCATTACGATTTGAGGCTTTTTTGCGTTTCAAGCATCATTTTCATTTTTTCATGAATCAAATTAATCGCTTTTAATGGACGTACCATCACTTTGAAATCTACGATTTTTCCTTCTTCATTCCACGAAATCATATCCACACCATTTACAAAAATTCCATCAATTTCAGTGGTGAACTCCAAAATAGCGTTTGAGTCATTAGTTAATTCTCGCACATAGGTAAACTTAGGCGTTACGAAGGTGTGAAATGCCGCCATCAGATAGAGCGTAACGATTTTCTTACCTTCGATTAGATTATGTACAATGGGCGAATGTAGCACAACTTCATCTGCTAAGATAGTGTCGAGGTGATTAGTATTTCGTTCTTTGATGGCTTGATGCCAAATTTCGAGGGGATTATTCATGTTTAGTTTTTGTTTTTGAATATTGTTTATTTCAAAAAACTCTTCAAAATCCCAATCTCAGCCATTGGGTTTCCTTTTTCGTAAAGAATCCTGTAAACAGCATCAATAATGGGCATTTCTACGTCGTGCTGTTCGTTGATTTTGTGAATACTTTTTACGGCATAAAATCCTTCTGCAATCATATTCATTTCTATTTGTGCCGACTTCACAGAGTAACCTCTCCCAATCATATTCCCGAAGGTACGATTCCTTGAAAATTGTGAATAAGCTGTTACCAACAAATCTCCCAAATAACCCGAACTATGTAAATCTCGATTGGCTTGTGGGTAAACAATATCTAAAAACCTCTTGATTTCCTGCATGGCGTTGGAAACCATCACCGCCTGAAAATTATCTCCAAAACCCAAGCCGTGCGTTATTCCGCACGCCATTGCTACGATATTTTTGATAACGGCACAATACTCAACACCGTACAGATCTGCCACGGGATTGGCTTGAATATATCGACAAGTCATCAAATTTGAAAACTCTTGGGCTAAGGCAAGATTGGGTGAACCAATGGTAAGATAGGACTGTTTTTCCTGAGCCACTTCTTCGGCATGGCAGGGTCCCGCAATCACGCACATTTGGGTTATGGGTACGCCAAAGACCTTTTCCATCCAATCCGTTACCAACATATTTTCATCGGGAATCATACCTTTGATGGCTGAAACGACCTTTTTCCCTGCAAAATGATTGCGAGTCAAGTTCTTCAACGCATCAGGCACAAAAGCCGCTGGCACTGCAAGTACCACATAATCAACCCCTTGGAGGGCATCGTACATTTTATAATACGCCTTCACCTTCCTCGGATTTAGTGGGGCATCGGTCAGATAAGATGGATTGTGATTGTATTTCTTGATAAAATCTACGTCCGATTTACGGCGTAACCACCACTTGACACGGACGTTGTTTTCAGTCAAAATCTTAATAATTGCCGTAGCCCAACTACCACCACCCAATACTGCGATTTGGGTTGGGAGATTCTTTTTAAATGCTGGAATTTCTGTCATTCTGTAAAGTTACGGATTTAACAAAATATCATTCCAAAACAATTCGTTAAATTTACAGTGTGAGCAAGGAGTAAAGTTTGTAGTGGTATATTTTTTATACTGCCTACTGCCAACTACTCACTGCCTACTATCAATAATCTGTAAAATCTATGAACACCAAATCGTTAGTGTTGAGCGTGATGCTCGTGTTGGGATATTTTTTTTCAAATGCACAAGGACTGAAATTGTCTGATAAACCCGAAGAGTTTTTGGCGGATGCTAAGAATTTTTTGGTGCTGTCAAACAATCCACAAGCGGATGCTATTTCCTTGAATTTTGATAAACTCTGGAACTCTGGTAAGCTGACCGACCCACAGAAAGCGAAGCTGGCGAGTGTCTCTAATCTGATGTTCAAAAAGGGCTACAAACCACCGCAGTTTGTGGGACTTTTTGATGCCATTATTTTGGGGGTAAATAACTCTCTGATACCTCAAACTTTATTGGATAATTATTTAGAAACCCTTAAAAAATCCGTAGAAACGGGTGATACAAAAACGACTTTACGTTACATTGATATTAGCCGTTTGTACTTCAATAATCGGAGTGTTTATTTCACGAATTTCAACCGTTTGTACGCTCAAAATGGTTCAGTTGGGTTTAGATTCAATGAACAAAAAATAGAAATCAATAAACCTGAAAAGCCCTTTACGCCAAATCAGCCTACAAATACATCGCCTGAGCCAGTAAAAAAAACTGATGCTTGGGATGATTGGGATGCTCCCCTTCCCACAGGCGGAAATGCCCCCGCACAAGCTCCTGTGGAAGAACCCGCCATGCAGTTTTTGAACCCTGGACCAGTCATAGAGTTTACTAAAATCGACTTATCAATTGCTACTGCCAACGACTCCGTTACGCTGAAAAGTACCTCAGCAATTTTGAGTATAAAAGATGGTATTTTGTTGGGTACAGGAGGCGTTTTTTCTTGGGAAAATGTGGGGATTCCAGGCGTTTTTGCGACCTTGAATAATTACAACATGGAAATCCGAAATCCGAAAATCACCTCTGAATTTGCGACTATTACCAATAATCAAAAACTGAATGCTCCGATTAAAGGAATCTTTGAATTTGTGAGTAAAAAACGAGCCAAAAATGCCCCATCGCTTTACCCAAGATTTATGTCTTTGCAGAATGATGTCGTCTTGAAAAATAGTGGTGACATTGACTATAAAGGCGGTTTTACGATGGTTGGCAATAAGATTTCGAGTGCCTCTTTACAGTCAAAATACGCTACGATTATTGTTAAAAAGGATGGAAAAATAGCTTTTAGGGTTACCAGCAAACGCTTTGAAGTGGGTGATTCGTTGATTACTTCTCCGTCGGCTATTTTTACGGGTTATTTTGCGGGTACAGATTCCCTATATCACCCTTCGGTAAAGTTGAGTTATAACCGTAAAGATTTCATTCTTCGTTTGAATAAAGTAGATGCGGGTGGATTCAGAGAGTCCTCATATTCAGACAGTTATCACAAATTAGACATCACTGCCGATGCGATGAGTTGGAACATGAACGACCAACGCATGGACTTCTCAATCCTCACGGCAAAGAACGTTGTGCCAGCCCTTTTTGAGTCTTTTGACTATTACAATCCAGAACGTTTCGCTCAACTTTCAGCAAATTATAATTTCAATCCGCTTTTAGTGGTGTCTAATTATATCCGAAAAAATAATTTGCCATCAACTACGCTTTCTAACCTTGCCGCTGCCTTCCAAAAAGATGTAAACGTCCTTAGACCCGTATTTTTGGAGATGATGCAAAAAGGGTATTTTGAGTACGACCCTGACGTAGAAAACTTAAAATTATCTCGAAAAGGAATGCACAATTTAGCGGCTTATGGGGCGAGAAAAGACTATGATAACTTCTTGATTCCTTCGTTTTATTCTTCCAATAAAAAGGATTCTACAACTAATGCTACTTTAAATTTGAAAGATAACCAATTGATTGTCAGAGGAGTAAAACAGTTTTACCTTTCAGATTCCCTTAACGTTTTCATGGCTCCTTATGACAACATTATAAAAGTAAACAAGGATAGAAACTTTGGAATCAGTGGCGAATTGAAGACAGGTAATTTTAGATTTAGAGGGAAAGATTTATCCTTTAATTACGGTGAATTTAGTGTAAAATTGAATAAAATCGACTCCATCACTTTCGTTCCACAAAAAGAATTAGCCAAAAAAGGACGAACTGAAATCGGAGGAGATTTGAAGTATGAAGCGGGCGTAATTTACATCAACAAACCCGACAATAAATCGGGTCGTCAGCGATTGGTCGAGTACCCACGCTTGGTTGTCCCCACAGGTGTAACCGCCTATTTCGACCACTCGTATCGTGCCAATGGCGTTTACAACAAAAAGGTGTTTTTCAAAGTCCCAAGTATTGATTTTGATAGTTTGAATATTAAAGATATTGACTTTGTGGGAACGTTTAATTCTGACGGCATTTTCCCTTCATTCAAAGAAACACTTATCTCAATGCCAGATAACTCGCTGGGTTTCAGGCACAAAGTTCCCGAGGGAAAGTACAATGTCTATAATTCAAAAACCTTCGTGAAGTTTGACAAACCGCTTTTGATGGATAAGGAGGGGCTTCATGCAGAATGTGAAATCAACCATTTGACTTCACAAATTCAAGCAAAAAATGCCTTGTTTACGCTTGATTCTGTCACAGCAAACGGCACAACGGGTATTGTCAATGAAGGCACGATTGACCAAGCCTATTATACGAAAGTTGATATAAAAAATTATACCTTGAAATGGCAACCGAAAGCCGACAGTATGTTGATTGAAACCAAAGGAAATTCGTTTGATTTTTATGCTTCCAGCTCAAAATTAGAAGGAAAATTATTGGTTCGTCAGACGGGTTTATTTGGTTTTGGAAAAGTAAAACGTCAAGATTCAGAGACGGAATCGGATAACATAAAATTCGGAAAAGAGGCTTTCACGGCTGATTTAGCCAATCTTTCGGTGGGAAATAACTTGAAAACTTCCAAGCCCGCTTTGTTAGGAAAGAAAATGAATGTCAGTTTTAATCTGGCAACGGGTTTGGTCAATATCAAAACACCTGCAAACCTGAAAATTGAAGATTCGACCAGTTTGTATTTCCCTTATACCGCCTACAAAACCTCTATCAACAGTGCCGAGTGGGACATTAACAAAAAGACAATCACTATGAAAGGCGATGTTCGGAATACGACTTTCACGTCCATCGAACCATCCCAAGAAGGACTTTCATTCAATGGCTCAGAAGCCCTGTATGAGATTGAAAAACAGTCACTTAACATCAACGGTGTACCTTTTATCAAGTCGGCAGATGCCAAAATTATTCCTGACAAAGGGGCAGTTTCTATCCGTAGAGATGCAGAAATGCGAGGTTTTTATAATGCCAAATTGCAAATTGATACAGTCAATGGTTATCACAATTTAGTGAACGGAAATATCAGAATTATCTCACGAATAAAATTTGAAGGTGATGCTACTTACCGTTTTCCAAATTTGGCGGGCGATACCATGAATATCAAAATGGGCAATTTTGATTTCAAAGAGTCCATCGTGGATGCTCGTAAAAAAACCAAAGGCTACGTAACTACGGCAAAGGCAACAGTTGAACAAACGGATAAATTTCACTTATCGCCCAAGGTACTTTATCGTGGCGATATTACGATGGTAGCAACCGATAAAAACCTGATGCTCAACGGTTTCGTGCGTCCAGAATACAAAAATCGGGCGGATGTGGTCAATTGGGTAGCGTACAAAGGTAATAGTACAGACGATGTGAATATTCAGATTCAACCCAATATGAAAGGGGATTTGAACCTTCCTATATACGCAGGTCTTCACGCCAGAAGTGCTTCTACGGGCTTATACACGACCTTTTTGACGAGTAAAGAAGACCCGAAAGATGAAGATATTTTTACGGTAAATGGTCAATTACGAGATATTCCAAAAACTTCCCGTTTTGAGATTGGTCCAGATGATAAAAATAAATCTTACGAAGCCAGTCGCTATACGTATGATGACGACAAGCGAACCTTGAAATTGGAAGGGAATTTTAATTTTTATAATCCTTCAAATTATATTCAAACGGCTGGTTTTGCAGAAATGCGAGTGGATAGTGGCAAGTATAAATTTGACCAAATGATGGTCTTGAATTTTCCAATGCCTGCGGAGGTTTTGAAAGCTATGGCGGATAAAGTCGTGAAAACTAATCTTGATAGCCGAGACAATGCCAGTGCCGACGAACCAGAGGATAAGGAGAAATTAATGTCAAAATTAGCCAATATTTTAGGCGGAAAAATCATTGAACCTTTCGAGCGAAGACTGAAAAATGAACACGTGCCATTGCACACGATAAATGCCAAATTGAATACAACAATGGTAATTTCTAAGGCAAATTTGCGATATTCAGAACAAGCCTCCGCCTTTTATTCAGTCGGAAAATTGAGCATTGCCAGCATCGGAGGAACGGACATTAATTCGGAAGTAGAAGGCATGGTCGAAATCAAAAAAACTGCCGAAGGAGACGAATTTTATCTGTATTTAGAACCCTCAACGGACGTTTGGTATTTCATGGGATATTTGAAAAACGAAATGGGCGTAATCTCCTCAGACGGTGAATTTAACAACGCCGTAGCTGCCAAATCGAAGGGTGTCAAGAAAGGAAGTGGTAAAAATGCTTATGCTTTCTTGGGCGTGGGTGCAGAAGAAAAATTTGCCTTCACTGAACGTTTCACAGACTCATACAGAACCAAAACCGAGAAGGGCAAAAAGGTTGTGAAAAAGGACGAAGTGAAAAAAGAAGAGAAAAAGAAGGAGGAAACCAAGGAAGGGTTTTAAATTTGCCCCTTAATTTAGAGAGAACAAATGATCATAGACCGCTATATGCAGCGAGGCGTTTCTGCCTCCAAAGAAGATGTCCACAAAGCCATCGAAAAAATAGATAAAGGGCTTTTTCCAAAGGCTTTCTGTAAAATTTCGCCCGATATGTTGGGTGGAGATGAGGCATATTGCAACATCATGCACGCCGACGGGGCTGGCACAAAATCATCCTTAGCCTATCTTTATTGGAAAGAAACGGGCGATATTTCCGTGTGGAGAGGCATTGCCCAAGATGCCGTGGTGATGAATACCGACGACATGATTTGCGTTGGTGCAACCGATAATATGCTCTTATCCAGCACGATAGGTCGTAATAAAAATCTAATCCCAGGCGAAGTTATTGCCGAACTCATCAACGGAACGGAGGAAGTTTTGGAAATGCTCCGTGACAATGGTATCGGGATTTGGAGTACAGGTGGCGAAACTGCCGATGTGGGCGATTTAGTCCGCACTATCATCGTGGATTCTACCGTAGTTGCCCGTATGAAACGTACCGATGTGATTTCAAATCATACCATTCAAGACGGTGATGTAATCGTAGGTTTAGCCTCAGACGGACAAGCTAATTATGAGAAAGTTTACAACGGTGGTATGGGTTCAAACGGACTCACTTCTGCCCGTCACGATGTTTTAGGGCATTATTTAGCCACAAAATACTCAGAAAGTTTTGACCCAGCCGTTCCACAAGAATTGATTTATAGTGGTTCAAAAAAATTGACGGATTCTGTGGAAGGTAGTCCTTTGAATGTGGGGCAATTAATCCTCTCACCTACTCGCACGTATGCCCCCGTAGTGAAGGCTATATTGAACGAACTACGTCCTGTGATTCACGGCATGGTACATTGTTCGGGTGGGGCTCAAACGAAAGTTTTGCATTTTGTCGATAATGTTCATATCATCAAAGACAACCTGTTTGCACTGCCCCCACTTTTCAAAATGATTCAAGCCGAATCAGGCACGGATTACAAAGAAATGTACAAGGTTTTCAACATGGGACATCGTTTGGAAATATACCTAAATCCACAATATGCTCAGGCGGTAATTGATATTTCAAAATCATTTGGAATCAATGCACAGATAATTGGACGAGTGAAAAGTGCTGAGGGTAAAGAAGTTACCATAAAATCTGAGTTTGGGGAGTTTGTTTATTAGGAGAGTTTTATTAATTTACCTTAGATTTCTAAATAACAGTAATATGACAACGATTCTAAAAGATATTATACAACCTCTATTTGTCGTTTTTGGAGGAATATTTGCCTTGTACCAGTATCAAAAACAGCAAAAATTCAAACGTTTACAGAATTTATCAGCACTTTGGAAAACCTTTCTCAATGATGAAAAAATGTTAGATTTATTTAATCTCCTTAATCTTGCAGAAAATAAAGACCCACAAGTAATTGAAAATATCCGAAATTATGACCAAAAATTGAAGTATAAATATTTGGCGATGATTGAAGAAGTAACTCTTTACGTTGATACTTTCGAGATTGACAAACCCCAAGCAAAATACCTTTTTCAATGGCATTTTTATTTCGCTTATCAATCGCCCGATACGGTTGAAAACTTTTGGAGTAATTTGGGCGGAGTAGAAGAGATGAATGCTTCGTATTGGGCAAAATCTCGAAATCTGTCAAAAGTGTTTTTACCAAGTTAATATCAATAAAAAAGCCGTCTCAATCATCTGAAACGGCTTTTTTATTGAATCCAGTCAAACGAAACCTTATCTTAATCTGGGTTTATTTTATCATATTGATTTACTAAAACTCTTCTATTTTTCTGAAAATTTCGCCAACCATTTTGTTGAAAAATTGCTATTTACCAAGGGATGCTATAATGGTATTTCCCCTCTACAATATCCTCAACTTAGCAAAACTCAACAGCAAAGTCTTCTCCCCAATACTCCCCTCAAACTGAATCGTCGCTTTGCGGTCTGTGCCGTTGGTATCTATCTTTTTTACTTTCCCAAAACCAAATTTTAAATGTTCTACTCTATCGCCTTCGGCTAAGTTTTTGGTATCGCTTGGGGCAAAATCTGAGGAGGGTTTGTACGTATTTCCAACCACTTGTGGGCGTGCTACATTGGGTCTTTGAATCAAAATATTCGTTGGTGTTGGGTTGTTGCTTGTTCCAAAATCAGGCATTTTTTGCTCACGATTCGACATCTTGACAAAACCTTGTGGGAGTCGCTGTGTGTCTTCAACAGCCTTGCGAATATTTTTGGCAAATTGTAAATATTTAGGGTCTATCTCATCCAAGAAACGACTTGGTTCACAGGGTTTTAGCCTTCCCCATTGGTATCTTGTCTCGGCATAAGACATCACTAATTTCTTCTCCGCACGAGTAATTGCCACATAAAAAAGACGACGTTCTTCTTCCAAATCCTGACGACTTTGTAGCATCATTTGGCTTGGAAAAAGGTCTTCTTCCATCCCCACCACATACACATGATTGAACTCCAAACCCTTCGCCCCGTGAATGGTCATCATCGTTACTCGGTCATTGTCTCCATCGGGGTCGTCTTGGTCGGCTGTGGTCATCAAAGATACCGTTTGAAGGAAGGTATTGAGGTTTTTCTCTTCAACGCCCGTGTCGGGGTCGTCCACAAATTGTTTGATGGAATTCAATAATTCCTGTACGTTCTCGTATCTCGAAAGCCCTTCAACGGTTTTATCTTCGTGTAATTCTTTCAACAATCCCGATGATTTCGCAATGTGCGAAGCCACTTCGTAGGCATCTTTTTTCTTAGAATCGACCATGATTTTGAAGGACTTAATCAAGTCCGCAAAACCTTCAATCGTATCTGATAATCGCCCAGTTTGGTACTGTTTGATATTAGCAATTACTTCCCAAATTGGAATCTGTTGTTCAGCCGCCGTGATAGTCAATTTGGCGATGGTTGTATCACCAATGCCACGTTTTGGCAAGTTGATAATTCGCTTGAAGGCCTCTTCGTCGTTTTGATTGATGGTGTATCTAAAATACGCCAATAAATCTTTAATCTCACGACGTTGGTAGAAAGACAAACCGCCAATAATTCGGTATTTGATATTCAGTTTTCTGAGAGATTCTTCAAAAGTTCTGGACTGGGCATTGGTTCGATATAAAATCGCAAAATCAGTATTACGAAGTCCCAAGTTCATTTTTGACTCAAAAATATGGGTCGAAATCAGTCGTCCTTCTTCATTATCCGAACTTGCTTTTACCAATTCAATCAACGAACCTTCTTCGTTTTCGGTAAAAACCGTTTTCTTTAATTGGTTCTTGTTTTTGGCAATAATTGAGTTGGCAGCCTCCACAATATTTTGGGTAGAACGATAATTCTGTTCCAACTTAATCGTGGTCATGTTGGGGTAATCTTTCTCCAAATTCAAGATGTTATCAATACTCGCACCACGGAAAGCGTAGATGGATTGGGCATCATCGCCCACGACACAAAGATTCTGTGAAATATCAGATAACTTCTTGACAATCAGGTACTGAGAGACGTTGGTATCTTGAAACTCATCCACCATCACGTACTTAAATTTGCGTTGGTATTTGTCTAAAACGGCAGGATGGTCACGAAAAAGGATGTTGGTATTATACAACAAATCATCAAAATCCATGGCATTGGCTTGGAAACAACGGAGGGCATAAATCTTATAAATCTTACCCATTTCTGGCAATTTTGCCGCCACGTCGTCTGCCGCAATGATAGGATTGGTTACGTACTCATCGGGCCCAATTAAGCGGTTTTTTGCTCCTGAAATTCGGTTGTAAACTACGTTTGGTTTATAGATTTTGTCATCCAAACCTCGCTCTTTGACGATGCTTCGGATGAGGGATTTTGAGTCGTCGGTATCATAAATCGAGAAGTCGGAAGTATAGCCTAAATGCTTGCCATCAAAACGAAGGATTTTGGCAAAAACTGAGTGAAAAGTCCCCATCCAGAGGTTTTTAGCATCATTTCCAATGACTTTTTCCACCCGCTGACGCATTTCTCCTGCGGCTTTATTGGTAAAAGTCAGTAATAAAATCTGAAATGGATCAACCCCTTTTTCGATAAGATGAGCCGTGCGATAGGTCAGCACACGGGTTTTGCCCGAACCCGCCCCCGCAATAATCATGAGTGGTCCGTTACTATGTTTTACCGCATCTTGTTGCGGTTGATTTAATCCTTCTAAGTAATTCATTTATGTTGTTTAATTCAAAATCATTTCACCTTCACGCCATTCTTTTTTCTTTGCCATCGTAAAATTGCCTTGTATATTTACAAAAATACAAAAAGAAGAGCAAAATGAATCAAACCAGAAAAATAAGACAAAACGAAAGAGATTTAATCCTGTTTTTATTAGAAAAACTCAACCTAAACGTAGCGGATTATCCCATCAACGAAGAGGTTTTTGAATATGAAGGAGGGAAAATGGGAAGCATCAGTCTGAACAATAATCCAGATGCTTATGCAGGAGATTTGATACAGGTAGAATACATTGATACTGACAATACGCCCGTAATGATTACGCTCACCCACGACGCAGAAGGGCAATTATTGGATTTAGATTTCTGGAAAACTGATTTTTCTAAATTGTTGAAATATCCAGCGGTTGAAGAAATTGTATTCAAATAAAAATGCTCTGTGAACGAAAATTCACAGAGCATTTTTTAGATTCTTTCAAAAACTACCGCTGCCCAATTATTCTTTTGGTCGGCACGGGTTTTTACTAAACCAACCGACTTGGCTACTTCTTCAATGTCCGCAATGTCATGTTCATAAAAACCACTAACCACTAATTTTGAAGGGGCGGGTTTCATAAATTCTATATATTTTGGAATATCACGCATCAAAATATTACGATTGATATTTGCCAAAACGATGTCATATTGCTCCGTAGGTTCATCTTCAATTGTTCCTTGGCGAATGATAACATTCTGACAATCATTCAATTGGCAATTTTCACGAGAATTCTCTGCCGCCCATTCCTCAATATCAAACCCAGCGATTTCGGAAGCTCTTAATTTAGAAGCAAAAATTGCTAAAATACCCGTTCCACAACCTACATCAAGCACTTTTTTGTCTTGGTGGTCAATATCCATTTGTAGTCCCAAGACCATCGAAGTCGTTTCGTGGTGTCCCGTTCCGAACGACATTTTTGGATTAATCAACAATTCATAGTCCACATTTGGGTCAGGTTCGTGGAAATTTGCCCGTACTCGTACCCGCCCGTTAGCCGCTAAAATGGGTTCATAATTCTTCTCCCATTCTTCGTTCCAATTCTTTTTTTCTAAGGTTTTGTAAGAATAACTAATCGGAGTCATACCAAGATACCGCTCCATGATTTCATCCACAGCCTCTTCCGAAAAAATATCTTCGGTGATATAGGCATTCAGTGAATCAGATTCTTCGGTAAAAGTTTCGTAACCAATTTCACCCAATTCAGCCATGAAAATATCTGAAAATTCAGGATTGATATTTAGTTTTAATTCAATGTAATTCATGGTTTTTGGGAGCTTATTTTAAATTATAGTGCAAATAAAAGCCCTAAACCGTTAAGTTTAGGGCTTTCTTAAAAATATTATGACTTTACCTACGAACAATATGCCCAACAATCTCCCCTGAATAATCGTCAAACTGTGGCTCTTCAATGATTTTCTTTGAGGTCGGTACTGATTCCAAAACTCTCAAAGCCTTGTCGTAAGAAGCAAAAAGGTTTCTTGATGATGGGCGACTTACTAAAATATCAAAAGTGTAATTTTTATCCTTTGCTGTTTGATTTAGCAAGGTCAAATACCCAAAATTACGGGCAGATTTCTCTTGGATTCCTTCTTCTGTTTCCAAATCAAACGCCAAAGGTTTAACCAAATGTTTTTGAAGATTCTGCCAAGCGTATTCAAACTTTAAGGTCAATTCGGGCGATTCTACGATAATATCTTTCTGCAAATATTGTTCAACGTCTTTACTCTTGGCAATGATATTTTTATATAGTTTTTGACTAATATATTTTTCGTTGCGTTGATGCTCTTTTTGCTCTTGCTCTTCATAATCACCGAAGTAAAGCTCATAATAAGACTTTGCTAAACCGTTGAAATCGTCCGTATCAAGCACGCCTACACGCAAATCGCTGAACTGTAAGGCAGTGGCATCTTCTAATAAAAATTCACGGGCTATGAATGTTCTTTGGTCTTTTAGAATTTCGTCCGAAAACAAATTCCAATCACTACTTACTTGCTGTACTTTTTGCTTAATCCCTTTCAAATGTGCCTTAACGAGCCATTCAGAGAAGTTTTGGTAAGTGTGTGATAATCTTGAAAGTTTTTGGGGAGCGTGAAAAATAACTTGTTTTTGCTCTGGAAAAATGAACAAAATACCCACGTTCAAGGCTTCTCCTGACGAAGCTGAATGCACGTATCGTAAGAGGCTATATGTGAAAATGTTGGTGTTCATTGGAGTATTCCTTTCAAAAGGGTTACAAATTTATAACTATTTTGCTTAGTATGTTGCAAATAGAGTTTTAAAATTTCAATATCAGGCATCGGGAAGTTAAGTTCCTCTAATTGAGCCACATACGAATTTATCTTATTAACGTTCAACCGCTTCAATAGTTCTTCAAAGTCATTAAAATACTCTGATTTAGTCTGTTTACTGTGACCTAATAAGAACGGATAAAACACATGATTCTTATAAAGGTATGTCCAATTTTGAGTTTCCAAATCTTTAAAATGCTCTAAATCAATTATTAAACAGTATTCATGGTCTATCAAATAAATGTCGTGATTGAGTAATAATAAATTAGTCTTTTCAGTAAAACGTCTATCAAAATTTCGTACCAAGTTATCGAATGCAAAAACCGTGTCAATTCCCATAAGTCCCTCCAAAGTATTTTTGGCAATGTTTTCGCCAAAATTATTTGCACCTGGCAAAAACTCGCAACCAAAATTTAGATAAGCCTTTTTTTGCTTAATTTCCTCTTGTAAATCTTTTGAAAGTGTTTGTAAAAAACCCTTATTGAAACGAATATAGGCGGGTGAGGGCGACAATAGTTCAAATTCATCTGCCAAAGCCACCGTCAGCACATCACGAGCGATGGACAAGTTGTTTTGAACTTCAACTTCACTGTAAAGTTTTACAACGTATTGTTTGAGTTTACCCTCTTCATCTCTGACCGTTACAATTATTGGACGTGTTCTCCCTCCTTTCATTATTCGGCTCTCAAAGGCTATGGCATCGTAGATTGGTAACAAGCTGGCTTTGTTTATGTTGTATTTTCAAAGATAGTGATTTTATGACATTTTTGACTAAATTATGTTTCTCTTTGTCACTTCTCAATAGTATGAGGTCAATTTCGTCTTTACGAGTAGGCAATATCTTGTAAAAAAGGCTTGACATTTACCCCAAACTACCGCTTAATAGAAAAGCCCTTATGTTTGTGAAGAAAAAGATATATTTGTGATGTAAAACAATGAAAACTAAAAGCATCATAAAATGAATCCACAAGCACGTACACGTAAACCTGAAACACCACTTAAACCCGTAGGAAATGAACATTTTGCTGTATTTATCAATATCGCACGCCACAATGCTTTTATTGCTATCACTGAGCTAAGTAAAATCTACGGTATGACTCCTCCCAATGAAGATGAATTAGCTACATCTCGTTTTATAGCCGCCTTTGACTCCACAACAATTGATGTACGTAAGCTAAAACAGCGATTGAAAAGACTTTCAAGTTTGATGCCTTTTTTGAAATCTTTACAGGATAAAACCGATGCTGAAATTATCGGAATCCTTAAAGACCTCCTCTCTCTTGTTAATCAATTTAGAAACTACTATTCTCACTATAATACTTCCGATTTTCTCACAATCAATAGTAACGAATTTATTACTTCTGATAAAGTTTCAATCTTAGAAAATATTTTTGAAAAGGCTGTCTTATCATTAACCAATTCAGAAAAGGCTTATGATAGATTTGAAATTATTTCTTTACTGAAAAGTGAAAAACGAGCGGATAAGCCTTATTTCTATGAATTTATCGAAAACAACAAAATCTCTGAAAAAGCTATTGCTTTCTTCTTCTGTTTGTTTTTGGATAAACCCAACGCCATGAAGTTCTTAAAAAGGCTCAAAGGATTTAAAGGGGCTGATACTAAGCAATTTAGAGCAACTTTGGAAGCCTATACGACTTACTGTATTCAGTTACCTGAACCTAAATTTCTATCTGACCGACCAAATCTTGCCATAATCTTAGACGGAATCGAACATCTAAAAAGGTGTCCAATTGAAGTTCATAAAACCCTTAGTTTCAGAGACAAACAAAAATTTGAACGAAAAGTAATGAGGGAAGACCTCAATGGGGACTTGCAGGAGGAAAATATTGAATTACTCAGATATGATGATAGATTCGCTGAGTTTGCCATGCGTTATTTGGATGATTTTGATATTTTGTCCGATGCCAAAAAACAGAACACATACCGTTTTGAAATTCAATTAGGAAAGAAGGTGGTAGAATCTAAAAAATTGGCAGAAGAAACTACCGAGGCACAGGATAAAATCCCTGTCAGGTTCAAGCCTGTGAAGGCATTTGGCAAATTGGCGGATATTCCTCGTAAGAAAGATGAAGCCGTTATTGACTGGCAACAAGATTTGGAAGAACTATACGCTTACGAACCTCATTACAAGATTGAAAATCACTCTATTGGTATCAAGAAAATTGCAACCGAAGATACTTTTCGTTTGAACAATCCCGAAGAATTACCTGATGCTTATCTGAGTGAATATCAGTTGCGTAACATTATTTTTCTGAGTTTAGAATCAAGCAACAAAGAAGAATTTTTCATGGCTTGCCAAATACGGATTGGTAAAATCAAAAGCCTATACAAAGCTCTCTCAGCACCTACACACTACAAAGAAAGCATAAAGCAAAAATATAATGAGCTGATTAACAATAATTTACTACCTAAGCCATTGGTCAAATACTTAACGCATAGTTTAGACGAATTGCCAACTTACAAATCAAAAGCCATCAAAAAATTGAAGTTTTGGCAAGACGAAACAGAAAATTTATTGGCGGAAGTCAAAAGACATAATGAGAAATCGGAGAAGGCTCGAAAGGAAAATAAATTCTTTAAGTCCTTCTTGAAATCAGGGCAAATAGCTACTTGGTTGATAAAAGATATTCAGCACTTTTTGCCTTTGCAAGGTAAACTTTCTGTGCTAAAATATAATGCACTTCAAGCTAAATTGGCGATTTACAATTCGGAAGAATTGAAAGAGATGCTCACTGATTTTCAAGTCTATGATACCCCAAAAGGAACGGACAGAAATATGCCTGAAAAAGGCGGAGGGCATCAATTTATCAAGACTGTTTTTGATAAAAATCCCCAAAAATTACCTCCTCATTGGTTGCATTTTTATAATGATTACCTCAATGCTAAAAAGCAATGGATTGAAGACAAAATCAAGTTTCTGACAGCCATGCCAGACACTGAGGCTGAAATTATGAAGCAACAGCCACTTTTCTACTTTTTGGATTTAGGTTCAAATTATGAAGAGGGTGAGAAAATAGTCTATTTCCGTGAGAACTCGCCCGCATACATAGCCAAGTATTGCGAAGAGTTACTCAAAAAGCCCGTTGATTTACCGATTGCCCTGAGCTATGACCTTGTGGCTAATATGCGTACAGGCTTAGAAAAAGCTAAATCTGTTACCGATTTTATTGACGATAAATATCAATCAGAACCTCCATATTATCATCTCCCAAGACAATACGATTTATTCAAAGCATTTGGCGATAAACCTTCTGAAAAACTGTTTGCTACTGACAAAAAGCCCCTGCATGAAGTGTATGGAGAGTATAAAGCCAAGAAAACAGATCCAAGAACGATTAAAAAGATAAAGGGATTTTTAGACCAAGAACAACGCATCCGATACCTGAAAGTTTGTGATAAACTCTTGGTGAAAATATTAGAAAAATACCTTGCCAAAGAAACGGAGCTTAAAAACGTTCAATTGACGGACGCACAAGGAAAATTGATTTTGGATAAAGTGTTAGAGACAGAATTTGAAATGCCTCCCTATGGTTTCAAGGTGCGTTTGAAGGACTATGGACGTTATCGCCGTTTTGTCAAAGACCGCCGATTGGTTTCTATGCAAGACTATCTCAATCAAAGTGTCTTTACGCCCGACACGCTCATTACAGAATTAAATCTTTACGAAAAACAGCGAAGTGAGTTTTTGAAAATAGTGCTTGAATTTGAAAAACGACTTTTGTCTGCCTCAGACACATTGAACATTAACTTAGCTGACCAACAAACAACATTAGGTGAGGATAAAATACGAGACTACATAACCCACAACTACCTTTTGGAAGTGGCTTTACGAAATAATTTTATCTCAGAAAATGAAGCAAGAGCCATGTTGTGGTTTAGAAATGGAGCATTGCATAACCAATTGCCCGACCTACAAAAATTAGTAGGTTTGATTGATACCGAAGAACAAAAAACACAAAGATACTTTCTGAAAGGAATGGAAATGTATAAAAAAGGAATTGAGAAAATATCATAACTCACAGATATTGAATAACTTATAATGTCCAGCGTTGTTACAGCCCTTAGTTTGTAGGGTAATGACAACTCTTTTCATTAATTATCATAAGCCTTTCAGTTGTTACAGCCCTTAGTTTGTAGGGTAATGACAACAATTAATCAACTTTGGTAGAACACTATTAAGTTGTTACAGCCCTTAGTTTGTAGGGTAATGACAACAGGTGGTCAAACCAGTAATTTTCAATCAAAGTTGTTACAGCTCTTAGTTTGTAGGGTAATGACAACCATACTGGAATTATCGTTACTACGCCCCCTGTTGTTACAGCCCTTAGTTTGTAGGGTAATGACAACAAGTTTGACAATATTTCGCATCAATCAATGGTTGTTACAGCCCTTAGTTTGTAGGGTAATGACAACAAAGAACTCCATATCCGCAATGTGCCAACCGTTGTTACAGCCCTTAGTTTGTAGGGTAATGACAACCAGGACGACAAGCGTATATTGTCCAAAACGTTGTTACAGCCCTTAGTTTGTAGGGTAATGACAACTGGTTTTTGTAAAGATTGTCAATGTGTAAAGTTGTTACAGCCCTTAGTTTGTAGGGTAATGACAACCACTGATACCCAATTTTCAATTCTCTTTTTGTTGTTACAGCCCTTAGTTTGTAGGGTAATGACAACAGTAAATGGTTTTGTTAGGGTTCTTTTTTCGTTGTTACAGCCCTTAGTTTATAGAGTAATGACAACACCTGTATATGATGATTTTTGCATTGGATGTTGTTACAGCCCTTAGTTTGTAGAGTAAATGACAACTTCTCTTATTAGCTGATTTTTTAGCGTGAGTTGTTACAACCCTTAGTTTGTAGGGTAATGACAACTTAAATTGTTTTAATACATCTCCTTTACTTGTTGTTACAGCCCTTAGTTTGTAGGGAAATGACAACTATTTTTCAATATATTGTTGTATTGTTAAGTTGTTACAGCCCTTAGTTTGTAGGGCAATGACAACACATAACATTGAATTTAAAACGTTGATAATGTTGTTATAGCCCTTAGTTTGTAGGGTAATGACAACAGTCATTTCCCATGATTAAATTTACCAATAGTTGTTACAGCCCTTAGTTTGTAGGGTAATGACAACACATAATTTACAGCGTTTGCATTTCAAAATAGTTGTTACAGCCCTTAGTTTGTAGGGTAATGACAACTATCTGGTAGTATTCATAAAATCCGCTGTGGTTGTTACAGCCCTTAGTTTGTAGGGTAATGACAACTAAAATCTGTGTTGAGTGATTTGATTTCCAGTTGTTACAGCCCTTAGTTTGTAGGGTAATGACAACTTGAAAGTGTTACTAAACTGTTTCAAAAGGTTATTACAGCCCTTAGTTTGTAGGGTAATGACAACCATCGTCCACGTGAGCCGTATTTTTCTCAGTTGTTACAACCCTTAGTTTGTAGGGTAATGACAACTAAATCCTAAAATCATTGTTTTTGTTGGTGTTTTTACAGCCCTTAGTTTGTAGGGTAATGACAGCTGTCATAATATTTGTGTTTTAATTCCGACCGTTGTTACAGCCCTTAGTTTTTAGGGTAATGACAACAAGACTGTCAAGTTTCATGGCAACTTTATGTTGTTACAGCCCTTAGTTTGTAGGGTAATGACAACCATTTCAATAAAACATTTAATTGTTGTAAAGTTGTTACAGCCCTTAGTTTGTAGGGTAATGACAACAGGGTGATAATCAAAATATTTTGCCGCTTTGTTGTTACAGCCCTTAGTTTGTAGGGTAATGACAACTATTCCCTGTTCTTCGTAAATATTGACGTTGTTGTTACAGCCCTTAGTTTGTAGGGTAATGACAACCAAAAGGCATTATTGAATCATCAAACATAGTTGTTACAGCCCTTAGTTTGTAGGGTAATGACAACACATTTACTCAATTATCCAATCTGGGGTAAGTTGTTACAGCCCTTAGTTTGTAAGGTAATGACAACTGGACTCGTATCGCTTTGTATTACCTGTTCGTTGTTACAGCCCTTAGTTTGTAGGGTAATGACAATAATTTATCAGTCAATACCTGTCAATCTCAGTTGTTACAGCCCTTAGTTTGTAGGGTAATGACAACCAAAGTCCGTCATCAACAGCACTTTTTCGGTTGTTACAGCCCTTAGTTTGTAGGGTAATGACAACCTAATGAAAGTAGAGTGATGATTAGTAAGTGTTGTTACAGCCCTTAGTTTGTAGGGTAATGACAACTCATACCGTTTGATAAGTTTTAATGATTTTGTTGTTATAGCCCTTAGTTTGTAGGGTAATGACAATAAGGCTCAACAAAGCCCCATTTGATTAGGGTTGTTACAGCCCTTAGTTTGTAGGGTAATGACAACAAAAGTTTCAATTTCCTATATACTAAAAAAGTTGTCGCAGCTCTTAGCTTGTAGAGTATTGACAGCGGATTTTATTTACATTTGTAAGAAAAAAGAAAATTTATGAAGCCAGAAACAACCCTTAGTGATGTTCTTTTAACCGCTTTGCTTACCGCCCTTGCTTCGGGTTTAGCGTCCAGTTTATTGAGTTATTTTTTTTGGAGAAGACAAAAGAAAGACGAAATCAATTACGGTATTCGTAATGCTCATTACGTAAAAGCCCAAGAAGCCCTCATGGCAACATGGAGTTTATTAGGCAGAATGACTGATACAGAGAATCCGCAAAGTATTTTGGTGTGGGAAAAAGCAAAAGATAAGACCGTTACCTACGTTCTCAGAGTAGCCCAAGCACAAGAATTTATGAGTGATTTGTCGGAAGTATTCTACAAAAAAGGGTACGGTATTTTCCTAAATCAAGACATCAAATCACTATTGTTTGAGTATCGGAGCATTTTATACGGTCTATTACTCAGTGAAAAGAGTAACGCAGAGCCACAATTTGTAGTAAAAAATGAAGAAGTCGTTGAAAGAATGAAAAAAATCTATGAAGAGCTAAACAAAGCCCTTCAAGAAGAGATGAATGTATCGGTAAACTAATATCTCCCAAAATAAAAGCTAAAAGAGCATTCACACAATTTGTATGGATGCTCTTTTAGCTTTTATTTTCTCACTATTTATCAAGAAAGTCTTTAAAAATGACTGGCGAAAGTTTCACATTCATTTTTTTACGGAAGATAAAATGAAATATTTTTAAAAAATCAAAATATTTTCTACTTACCCATTTGCTTACCCAATCAATAAAAAACCCCTCATACGTTACGTACAAGGGGTTTTTAGTGGTAAAAGGCGGACTCGAACCGCCGACACACGGATTTTCAGTCCGATGCTCTACCAACTGAGCTATTTCACCATTTACTTGTTTGGTACTACCCAATGTGTCATTTGGGACTGCAAAGGTAGGAACTTTTTTTTTATTTCAAAAACCATTCTTTAAAAAAGATAGAAAAAAAATGAATCCATCTCATTCTCAGCGATTTATAAATAGTAGGCAGCATTTAGTTTTACAGTAGGCAATCTAATAAATTTACACTTAACAATCTTATTTTTAACTACTTACTGCCTACTGCCAACTAATTTTTACTAAATAACTCTTTACCTTTATTTTTATAAAATTTTCTCCCTTTTACATTCTAACCAAAGTATTCCCTCTCAAAACAGGCAACACATCATGTAAATCATGTTGAAGACAGTAGGCAATATCTTTCTGAATCCCGAGGCGTTGAAGTCTCTTTACGTGTGATGATGAGGCTACGAATGAAAGCAAATCGTCTTTACCCTGAGCATACAAACGTTGTGCCATTAGGGCGGCATCTTCTTCTACTATAAACTCATCGTTGAGGCGTTCTACTAATGCTCCTGCAAAGAGGGTATCTTCCAAATTGGGTTTGCCTTTCCAGCCTGCACAAAGTACCAGAACGTCGTATTGTTGATTGCGGAGATAAGTTGTCAATGCCCCTAAGTTCAGAAATGCCCCTACCATTACTTTCACGGCAGATTTTGATTTGGTAATTGCCAGCGTTCCATTGGTGGTAGTTACGCAAATGGTTGCTCCTTGTACTTTATCGACCATGTAATTAAATGGTGAATTATCAAAATCGAAGCCTTCGGGAGTTTTGCCGTCTCTTTCGGCTGCTGCCAAATAACCTTGTTGTTGATAGGCTACACATTCGTCGATGGTGGCAACGGGGATAATTGCCTCTACACCATGAGCGAAGGCGGTTGTCATGCAAGAAGTAGCTCTAAAAATATCCACGACCACTACAATTGAATTTTCGATGTCGTGCAGATGTAATAATTCAGGAGTTAAGCAAACGTCTATTTTTTTCATTTTTACTTCAAAAAAGGCATTTTTGTTACGACTGCCTTCAAATATTTATTACGAATGTTGATATAAATTTCAGAGCCATTTTTAGCGTATTCTGTTGCCACATAACCCATTCCGATTCCTTTGTTCATGGATGGTGATTGTGTTCCAGAGGTTACTTCTCCGATGATATTCCCTGCCGCATCCATGATTTCGTAGTGTTGTCTCGGAATACCTCGGTCTATCATTTCAAAGCCTACTAATTTCTTGGTAGCTCCGTTTTCTTTGATTTTTTTGTGTAAATCAGAACAAATAAATTCTTTGTTGAATTTAGTAATCCAACCCAAACCTGCCTCAATGGGCGAAGTCGTGTCGTCAATATCATTTCCGTAAAGACAATAACCCATTTCTGTACGTAGCGTGTCTCTTGCCCCTAAACCTACTGGTATGATATTGAATTCTTCGCCTGCCTCAAAAATGGCTTTCCACATGGCTGCGGCGTGTTCATTTGGTATGTACACTTCCATTCCTCCAGCACCCGTATAACCAGTTGTGGCAACTAAAACATTGCTTATTCCTGCCACAGTCCCTTCTTTGAAAGTATAATATTCCATTGAACTCACATCCAAATCAGTTAATTTTTGCATCGTAGCTACGCCCTTTGGTCCTTGCACGGCAAAAAGACTCATTCCTTCACTGATGTCACTCATTTCTACACCAAACGAGTTGTGAGAAGTCATCCAATTCCAATCTTTTTCGATATTTGAGGCATTGACGACTAAAAAATATTCATTATCGTTACGTTTATAAACCAAGAGGTCATCTACAATACCACCTTTATCATTCGGTAAACATGAGTATTGCACTTTTCCATCCACCAAAGCTGAGACATCGTTTGAAGTAACATACTGCAAAAACTCAGTAGCACGCTCGCCTTTCACCACGAACTCACCCATGTGAGAGACATCAAAAACGCCCACCGAATTACGAACTGCTAAATGTTCTTGGATAAGATTTGTATATAAAACGGGCATCGAATAACCCGCAAAAGGTACCATTTTAGCCCCCAGAGCCACATGAATATCGTTGAGGTGTACGTATTTTAATTGTTCAGTTTGTTGTTCCATAAGAGATTTTTGTTGTTGATGATATTCCCTTTATTTTTGGGTAATGACTACTTTTCGTGTTTTTTCATATCCTGCCGCAGATACTTTCACGATGTAAGTACTACCTTCGTAGTTAGGTACTGAGATTTTCTTCAAGGTATTGTATTTATCTACCACATATTCTGTGACTAATCTTCCATAATAATCATAAACGGTGATAGTTGCTCCAATCAAATCTTCCAAAACTTCCACATTTATTTCATTATTTGGACTTGGATTCGGGAAAACGCTCATTCCCTCAAAGGTCAAATCTTGTTCGTATTTGAGTATATCCGAAGACTTAGAGTAACAAACTAAACGCCCCCCTGCCAACGAAACATTGTTGTAGGTAATACTTGCTTGTACTTGGTAATCTCCGTTTCCAATAGTTTTGATTATCCTTGTGGTCAGATTAGGCTTTACATCTCCATTGTATCGCCAAAAGTATCCATTTTCATCTCCAATTCCCTGAGCATCGAGGGTGAATGCACCAACTTTCTTAATAGTTGTGGGGGTTGGGTTTGGTCGAGAATCCACTAAAATAAGGTTTGATGGTAGAGAAATACATTCGTTCCCGTCTTTGACTTTGGCGAAATAATTACCCGATTTAGAGACGACAATCGAAGTCAGGTCTGTACCTTTTCCGATAGAATCCGTTGTGCTTCGCCACCAATAAGCCTGAAATGGGCTTGATGAATTTAGTCGTACTTGTGAGCCTTCACAGAAAGTCGTAACACCATTAGCCGTTAATTGTGGGGTAGCTGGCAAAGGATATACTCTTACCAAAATTGGCTGTGATGGTTTAGAAAAACAGCCAAAATTATTGATGCTTTGGGCAGTGATATTTCCTGGGACATTGGTGGTAATATTGGTGGTAGTTGCTCCTGTACTCCATTTGAAGGTTACGCCGCTTGTTCCAGACACGCTTAATGTCACGTTTTTATCAGCACAAAAAGGAATTGCTCCCCGTGCCGTAATGGTTGGAGCATCTGGAAGGGGATTCACAGTTGTTTTGATGGTATCTGAGATGGCGAGTGCTTTACAACCATTGGTATCAGTTACAGCAACGGCAATACTCCCTGCCTTTTTCCACGAAAATTGACGATTAAATGATTCAAGAACCGTCTGCCCATCCACAATCCAGCGGTATTTATTTTTTGTACCATTAGGCGTTGTGGTTAATAAACTTGATTGTACGATGGTGCTATCTTCATCACAGAATACTTTTGATTTTACAATCTGAATACTCGGTTTGGCGGGTAATGGGCTTATCATAATTTTTCGAGGATTTGAATAGTTAGCAAAACATCCAAAACTATCCCTGACTCTAACACTGAATGAACCTGTGGTACTTACAGAAATCTCAGAGTCTGTCGAAACCTCTTTACTATTGCTTTCGTCTCGCCATGAGTACTGTCTTATGTTGGTATTGGCAACCAGAGCTGTAAGTATCACTTTTCCACCATCACAGATTGTTCCAGATGCAGGATTTGTCAGGATACTGGCTGGTTCGGGGGCATCCCGTACGGTGATAGTTACATTTCTGGATGTATCTGACAAACAGTTTTTATCACTAATGGTTCGTACATAAAATTTCCCGATTTTTCCATCGCCATTAATAGCTTTATTGAAATATTTGCTTGTAGTATCAATAAGTACCGATTTTTTATCACTAAATTCCTTGTTATCTTTTGTATTTATCCATTTATAAACACCCGTTGGTGAATCACTTGATGTTAAAGTTATCGTTGAGTCAGGACAGAAGATAAACGCTCTATTTCCTGTGATAGTGGGTGTAGTGGGTAAAGGATTTACGATAATCGTTCTGGTATCAGATGGGAATTGAGACCTACAACCTTTATTAGAAACAGATTTGACAGAGACTAAAATAAAGTCTTGAAAAGTTTTTCGGGTATAGCTATTCAGCGGAACATCCAGCACTGGTGCTTGAATAGGTTGTGAGCCTGGGTAATTCCACTCAAAAGTTACGGGAGAAGTTGCAGAGGATGCTACCAAAGTTACAAATTGACCAAAGCAAAACTCATCACTTCTCGAATTGCTAATGGTTGGTCTGGCGGGTAATGGATTAATAGTCAAGACCGTTGGTGCTGAAACTAACGACTTACATTGATTTACTGGTTCTGTAAATTCGAGGGTATAAGAACCACCTGTTTTTAAGGTAATATCCCTATTTGTACCAACAATCGAATTTCCGTTCTTCCAACTGTATGTACCCCCTGTATAATTATTGGTTGGACTCAATCCAGTACTATCTAAATCACATATTTCAATGAAGCCTAATCTATTCAAAATAGGCTTCGCTGGTAAAGCATTCACCGTTACGATAAATGGGGTTGAAGTAAGTGAAATACAACCATTGACATCTTTCGCTTTTACGAAGTAAGTATTTATCCCAACACTCTGGGTAGTTACGCCATCTACGCCCGTAGTTGTGGTGTCAGCCAAAGTTATCGTGCCACCAGTTGTGGTAGTAATTGTTTTAGTCCAAATATTAAACCCAGTTGGCGAGGTATAAGACGAGTTTAACTTTACACTTCCTCCTTCACAGAATGTAACTGCTCCCGTGGGAGTAATGGTAGGAGTAGCTGGGATTGTTGGGAAAAGCTGAAGTGTAACACCTGGCTGAGAATCATCTGAAATACAACCCACCGAATTTTTTAGATAAACTGTAAAAGTATAAGACCCTCCTGTAGTTATGCTATTGCCCGCCACAGAATAAGTCGTTGCAGTTGTACTATCAATAAGGGTTGTATTACGTTTCCAATAATATTTAGTTCCTCCGCTACTAACATTTAGTGTTTGGGTTGATATTCCACAAAACAATGTTGTACTTGTTTGTGCTGTAACAGTTGGAGCAGCGGGTTTTGGGGATACTTTTAATGGTATAGGGGTGGCATCATTTGAGAGACAGCCTGTGGCATTTTGAACAGCAACTGTATAATTATAAGTCCCAGGGCTTGTTACATCGTTACCCGTAACAGTAATTGAATTAGTCGAACCACTTATAGTTACACCGTCTCGTTTCCAAAAATATGTTGAACCAGCAACATTCGTAGTCGTCAAGGATTGTGTAGCAGTTCCACAAATCGGATTTACGATAGGGGTAACTAATGAAACAGTTGGTGCTGGAAGGGCTGGTGCCAATGTTAAAGTTACTCCCGTAGTTGAATAATCAGAAACGCAACCCACAGAATTTACTGAGGCTGCTTTATAAAGAAAAGTCCCTGTTGCATCTGTTCCTGTAACTGTCAGCGTGTTAGTAGTAGGAGTTAAAACCGTACTACCCCGTTGCCACAAATAGGAACTTCCACCAGCACTTGCGGTGAGTGTTTGAGTTGATGTTCCACAAAGTAAAGTAGCTGTGGTCAGAGCCGATACGGTTGGTGCTGCGGGTTTTGGGGACACTTTCAAAGCCACAGGAGCCGAATCATCTGAAAGACATCCAGCAGCATTTTGAGATGAAACTGTATAGTTATAAGTCCCCGCTGTGGCAACGTCATTACCTGTAACCGTAATCGTATTTGTCGTACCTGTTATCACCGAACCATCACGTTTCCAAACATAGGTGGAACTACCAATATTAGAAGCCAACAAAGCCTGTGTACCTGTCCCACAAATGGGTGTAGTGAGGCTTGCGGGTGTTATAGTAGGTGCAGCTGGTTTAGGAGAAATAGTTACCGACACACCATTGCTGGTTGCAGTACAACCCGTAGTAGCGTTTGTGGTGGTAACAGTATATGAATACGTACCTGCTGGGGCTGAACTTCCATCAACAGATAATGTACTGGTTGTAACGGCTGGCGAAATTGCTACACCATTACGATTCCAAGAATAATTGGCAGCAACACTTGATGTTAAGGTCTGGGTGGACGATGCAACTGGACAAAGTGGCGTTACAACAGTTGCAGGAGTTACCGAGGGTGCGGCGGGTACAATATTGGCAGGAATTGGAAATCCGTTCGCCCCGCCCAAAGTACTGGGAATGTTATTTCTTGTGATTGTAACATTGTATGAACCTGAGGATTGCGTGATAGTAGCCGTTGTAGCAGTAAAGCCCCCACCTGTTCTTGACCAGACGTATGAGGTAATCCCAGTAGATGGACTAACTGCCAAAGTAGCACTTCCTGTTCCTGTACAGGTGTAGCCAGAAATACCAATATTTTGTGACAACGATGATTGGGTAGTCACAAATATTACGGAAAGTATGAGAATGATTGTTTTGGAGATATTCATCATAATAAGGTATGCTAAGAATGGTTGGCGGGTTTGTTTATTTTATTTGATTAACGTTTTTTGTTATAATAAATTTTTCCTCTCTCACCCAAAAAGACAAGGCATTACCTTGTCTCTACTGATTTCCACAAATAATCACCTCCTAAAAATCAGTATCATCTACTTCTGGAACTACAACAACGGGTGGTTGGGCATTTTGTAAACTCTTCCAAATCATATCTTTCATTTCTACTAAACCTTGTTGTAGGGCAGACGAAAACAAAAGATAAGGTAAGCCTTCGGGAATTTGTTTCAAAATACGCTGATGGTCTTCTTCATCTTGTACTAAATCCATTTTTGAAATTGCCAAAATCCGTTCTTTGTCTAACAGAGCGGGATTATACAATTTCAATTCATTTAGTAAAATATTGTATTCTTCGTCAATATTTTCAGCCGTTGCGGGTACTAAAAACAAGAGAATAGAATTACGTTCAATATGGCGTAAGAATCTCGTTCCTAACCCTTTACCTTCGGCAGCACCTTCGATAATCCCAGGAATATCCGCCATTACAAATGACCTATAACCACGATAAGACACTACGCCCAAATTTGGAACAATCGTTGTAAATGGATAATCGGCAATCTCTGGTTTGGCGGCTGACATGACGGAAAGTAAAGTCGATTTTCCAGCATTTGGGAAACCTACAAGCCCCACATCTGCCAATACTTTCAATTCTAAAATTACCCACATATCGCCTCCGTCTTCGCCTGGTTGGGCATAATGCGGGGCTTGATTGGTTGATGATTTGAAGTTAGAATTTCCTAAACCTCCACGTCCCCCCTTCAACAAAATAAACTCTTCGTCTTGTTTCGTAATTTCAGCAAGAATCTCTCCAGTTTCTGGGTCTCTCACTATTGTTCCCAATGGTACTTCGATGATGGCATCGTCGCCTTCTGCACCTGTGCGTCTGCCACCTTCGCCACCTTTACCTTCTTTGGCAAAGATATGCTTTTGGTATTTTAAGTGTAGCAATGTCCAGTGCTGAGAATTTCCCCTCAACACCACGTGTCCACCACGTCCACCATCACCCCCGTCGGGTCCACCTTTTGGTACGTGTTTCTCACGACGAAAATGGCTCGAACCACTCCCCCCATGACCAGAACGGACATTTATTTTAACGTAATCTATAAAGTTTGATGTCATTTTTAGGGATTAGGGGATTGGGGATTAGTGATTGGGTAATTAGGGATTAGGGATTAGGGATTGGGGTAAGTCTTTTATGGATAATAAATTTTAATTTAATGGTTAAATTTATTATCCTCAAATTCTAATCCCTAATTACCTAATCCCCAATTACCTAATCCCTAATCCCTAATTACCTATTTTAACAAATCAATTGCGTTGCAAACATTATTGAAAATCTCTTCAATATCACCAATACCGTTTACCTTCGTTACCTTGTTTTGGGCTTCGTAGTAGGGTAAAACGTGAATGGTTTTTGAGAAATATTCGTCAATTCTCTTTAATAATTTATCTGCATCATCATCCGCACGTCCAGATACTTTCTGACGTTCAGCGATGCGATGTTTGATTTCTTCTTGGTTTACATCTAATTGTACAACCCCGTTGATTCCTTCGCCTTTTCCTTCTAAAAACACATCCAAAGCCTCTGCCTGAGCCACGGTACGAGGAAAACCATCAAAAATAAAGCCTTTTGCCTCTGGGTTACGTTGTACTTCCTCCTCCAACATTTCAATCGTGATAGAGTCTGGCACTAACATTCCATCTGCCAAGATTTGTTTCACACGTTTACCAAGTTCAGTATCGTTTGAGATGTGCATACGGAACATATCGCCCGTAGAAATATGTGATAGTTTGTACTTTTCAATCAATTTTGCCGATTGAGTTCCTTTACCTGCCCCTGGAGGTCCAAACAAGACGAGATTTAACATTCGCTTTACAATTATTTTTAAAGAAATAAACTAATAATCACAAAGTTACGATAAGCGTTTGAATATTAATAATGAATCTTGTGATTGACCATACATAAGAAAGCCTTGTAAAATGGTTTTTTACAAGGCTTTTTTGGGTAAATGATTAGATTTTTTAGTTCCCTAATTTTATCAATTTGGTTGAATACGTTGTATCATTTATCAACAAACGGCAAATGTATGTCCCAGAAGGAAGCTCTTTACCAACCATTGGATAAAAATAATGACCTTTGGCAATAAGTTATTTCCCAGTCTATATCTATACCTAAAAACCTCTTGGTCATACGCAAAAATAAGCCCTTCGTGTAGAAAATGGATACAGATTCAAAAAACTCTCCCACCTTTGACACATGATGTTGAAACGAATAAACATAGAACTTCTTTTTTGGGTTATTGGACTAACTTACTTAGCTTTGACGAATCCTTCAGAAACACATTTTTCGTTATGTCCGATAAAGAATTTAGGTTTTTCGTTTTGCCCAGGTTGCGGGTTAGGACATTCTATTTCGTACCTTTTTCACGGACAGTTTACCACATCTTTTCACCATCACCCATTGGGAATATTTGCTTTGGTTGTGATTTTGATGAGAATTTTCAAACTCTTGAAAGGACAAATAATGAAATTGCATAAATTAAAATGATTAACGATAAAATTTTATCTCTCAACTGTTTGCCGTGAACCGTTCACTGTAAACCAAACAAATACAACCATGAACTCAACCGCAATGATGATGCTTTCTAATCTTGAAATGGAAGAATCAATGTTTATCCAAAATTTGATTAAGGATATGGACGAAGAAAAACAAAAGACCTTCGCCATGATGTACCAAAACAAAAGACGTGACACCACGCTCATTTTAGTAACCACCATTATCGGTTTCTTTGGTTTTGCGGGTATTCAACGCTTTTTGACAGACCAAATCGGAATGGGAATTCTCTATTTCTTTACGGGTGGGCTGTGTTTTATTGGAACAATTGTCGATTTAGTCAATCATAAAAGTATCGCAATGGAATACAACCAGAAAGTAGCTCAGGAGACTTTGATGATGATGAATAATTGGAAGAGCTAATGCTAAGAATTAATTGTATTACTCCTCAATTAGATTATTTGAGTTATTTACAGGTTGCAATATATTTCTGTGGGGAGTAGAGGATTCTACCGACCATGGAAACAAGAATTACCTTTCTTTAATCTTATTTTCATTGCTTCAACCTTTCTCAGAAACAAAGCTATATGGGGGATAGTCATAGCTCGCAAAATGTGAGCAAATGCGGGGTTTTCCTTTTATCATATCTCACCACCTTTCAACCTTCTTCTTGTTTTTCAATTCAAATTCAATCTCTTATATTCGTACAAATTATTATCAATTAAAATCAATACAAAAACAAATGAAAAAGTTTTCACAAATCCTTTTACTGACGGTTTTATCGTTAGTAACCAATCTTACTTTCGCTCAAACAGCCGATGATGTTATCAACAAATATTTTGAGGCAACGGGCGGAAGAGCCAAATGGGCAGCATTGAAAGATGTAAAAGCAACAGGTAAATTAAAAGTACCGTCTCAGGGATTAGAATTACCCATGGTCATGCTTCAAAAATCTCCCAACAAACAAAAAATGACGATGACTTTTCAGGGAAAAGAAATTGTGCAACCATCGTTTGATGGAAATGAAGGTTGGAATACCAACTTTATGACCATGAAACCAGAAAAGATGGAAGCCGAAGACAGCGAAATTATGAAACAGGATACTGATTTTCCAGATGCTTTCTGGAATTTTAAAGAAAAAGGCTTTTCAATAACCCTCGAAGGTGAAGAAAGCATTGAAGGTGTAGCTTGTCATAAAATAAAATTGACTAAAAAACCTGTCAAAGTTGATGGAAAAGAAGAGGAGAATTTTAGTTATTATTTTTTCGATAAAGAAAACAGTGTACCAGTAATGTTTCGTTCGGTTGGCAAAAAAGGTCAGATGAAGGGTATTGCCATCGAATCATTTTTGAGTGATTATCAGGAGGTGAATGGTGTTTTCTTGCCTTTTACCATTAACCAAAAAATGAACGGCAAAGTAATGGCGAGTGTAGTAATTGAAAAAATAGAGACAAATGTAAATGTGGATGACAAAGTGTTTGCTTTTCCTCAAAACTGATAACTTATTAATGAATTAAAATATTTAACATAGAGGTTTAGAGAAATAGAGTTAAAGTTTGTCTTTACTCTAATCCTCTATACTTCTATGTTTTATTCCATATAATTACAGATTGTTTTCTTAATTTACCTTAATTCTTATGAAAAAGTACATTCTATTTTTCTTCTCAACACTCTTATTTCAAAATCTTTCAGCCCAAGATGCCTTGCCCTTGAAAGGTGATGAAATTTTTGGCTCAATGCGAGCCAGACACATCGGACCCGCCCTGATGAGTGGTCGGGTGGTCGAATTGGAAGGGCATCCAACCAATGCCAAAATCCTTTACGCAGGTGCAGGAGGCGGAGGCGTGTGGAAAACCAATGACGGCGGTGTAACCTATAATCCGATTTTTGAAAAACATAATCAGTCTATCGGTGCAATTGCCATTGACCCTAAAAACCCTGATCAAGTGATTTGGGTAGGAACGGGCGAGGTCTGGACTCGAAACAGTGTAACCGTTGGTGATGGTATTTATAAATCTACGGACGGTGGTCAAAACTGGACGAATATGGGTTTGCCAAATTCAGAAAGGATTAGTTCCATCAAAATCAACCCAAATAATACAAATGAGGTTTTTGTAGGTGTTTTGGGTGCTTTGTGGGGTAATAGTGCAGACAGGGGCGTATATAAAACCACCAATGGAGGCAAAACGTGGGAAAAGATTTTCTATGTAAACGAATTTACTGGTTGTTCTGATGTTACGATGGACCCAAAAAATCCAAGTGTGTTGTATGCTTCTTTTTGGGAGTTTCGTCGCACAGCTTATTCGTTTAATTCAGGTGGTGTAAACAGTGCTTTATATAAATCAGCCGATGGCGGTAAAACTTGGAATAAAATTCACAATGGTTTTCCATCTGGAAAATTGGGCAGAATTGCAGTAGCGATTGCCCCTTCAAATCCGAATATTTTGTATTCGGTGATAGAATCAGAAAAAGATACCGACAAAGGTTTATATCGTTCAGATGATGCTGGGGCTACTTGGAAACGCACCAACGGCGATTTTGAATTGGTGGTTCGTCCTTTCTATTTTTCTCGCATCGTAGTTGACCCCAAAGACCCTAACATCATTTGTAAAGCCAGCTTAAATGGTTCAATCAGTAAAGACGGAGGAAAAACTTTTCGCTCAATTGGCGGAGGTTTTCACAGTGATGTCCATGATTTTTGGTTTGATATTAATAATTCTAATCAAATTTTTGGTTGTGATGATGGTGGAGTTTATCGCACCTTAGACGGTGGCAATGTGTGGGAAAAAGCAAAATGTATTCCTGTTTCTCAGTTTTACCAAGTGGCAGTTGATAACCAAAGCCCTTTCAAGGTTTATGGAGGTTTACAAGACAACGGTTCTTGGGTTGGTCCTTCTTCAAAACCTGGGGGTATCGAAAACCGTGATTGGGTTTCGGTGGGACAAGGCGATGGTTTTAGGGTTTTTCCACATCCAAAAAATCCGAGTATCGTGTATTCTGAAATGCAAGGAGCTGAATACATTTGGCGAGTAAATATTGAGAAAAACCAAGCAAAAACCATTAAGCCCTTTCCAGAAGCCAATGATCCAAAATTCCGTTTCAACTGGAATACTCCAATAACGACAAGCGTCCATAATGCTGATAGATTATATTGTGGAAGTCAGTTTTTACATAAATCAGACGATATGGGGGAGACTTGGGTAAAAATTTCACCCGATTTAACCACCAACGACCCCACCAAACAACAGCAAGAAAATTCAGGAGGATTGAGTGCCGATAACTCTGGGGCAGAAAATCACTGTACAATCTTTGCGGTAAACGAATCGCCTTTGGACGAAAAAATAATCTGGGTTGGTACAGACGATGGCAACGTACAAGTAACTTTTGACGGTGGTAAAAATTGGAATAACGTAACAGCAAATATTCCGAATCTACCCAAAAACACGTGGGCATATTTTATCGAACCAAGCAATTTTGATAAAAATACTGCTTATGCAGTTTTTGATGGACATACGCAAAATGATTTTAAGCCTTACGTCTATAAAACTACTGACGGTGGAAAAACTTGGAAATCAATTGTTACAGCAGATTTAAAATCGTATGTAAGAAATATTAAAGAAGACTTCAAAAATCCAAATTTATTGTTTCTTGGCACAGAAGGTGGGCTTTATGTTACGATTGATGGTGGACAAAATTGGTCGCAATTCAAAAATAATATGCCGCCAGTAGCAGTGCATTGGATTGCCCATCAAAGGGAAGAAGATGCCTTGGTGTTGGCTACGCACGGGCGAGGCGTAATTATCGTTGATGATATTTCACCACTTCGTCAGCTTACGAAAGAAACCATCGGCAAAGATTTACAATTTTTTGACAGAAAACCAACCGTTATGCGTGAAAATAGCGGTTTTGGGGGATATGCAGCTATGGGTGAGTTTGTCGGTGAAAATCCAACATCCTTAGCTCAAATCGTATATTTCTTGAAAAGTCGTCATACTTTCGGTAAAATGTCAGTCGAAGTTTTTGACCAAAAAGGCACAAAAGTGGCAGATTTGCCCGCTTCAAAATCAAAAGGAATTAATATTTTGGAATGGAATTATCGCCTTGTACCACCAAAAGTGGCAAAAGGAAAAACCATCGTGAGAGGTGGATTCACGGGTCCAACCGTGCCAGCAGGAACGTACAAGGTGAAAATTACGAAGGCGAGTAAAGTCTATGAAACGGATTTGGTACTGAAAGCTGACCCTAAATCAATTCATACCGACGAAGACCGTAAAGTTCAGAATGAAGTAGCGATGAAACTCTACAACATGAACGAAGAACTCGGCTACGTAGTGGACCAAATTGATAATCTCATGCCAACGCTTACTGACATTTCGACAAAATTGACTACTTCAAAATTGAAAAAACAATTCCCTGTTGAAGCAATGACTAAGGAGATGACGGCTTTGAAAGAAACGTTGGTAGTTTTGAAAGGGGACAATTATGTTGGCACCGCCGAGCCACAATTACGTGAAAAAATATCGGGTTTATACGGTGAAGTAGCAGATTATGCGGGTCGCCCGTCGAACGCACAATTAGCAAATTTGAAGGTTTTGACTGATAAACTCAATGCAGCGAAAAGCAAAGTTGATGCTTGGAAAAATCAGTTAAGTGCCTTAGCTCCAGCTATGGCAAAAGCACAATTGCCAGAAGTGAAATCGGTTAGGAGTTTTGAAGAATTTAAGGCGAGTGATATGTAGATTTTATAGGTAGAGCAATAACTATCAAAAAGGGGGCTGTCTCAAAAGTAATTTTGGGTCAGCCTTTAATTTTTATACTCTTTCACTTGGTCGGTTTCCCCACCGTACCATCTTGCGACAGCCAGCGGAAGAACTTTATACTTGATTCATTCGATAAATTCTTGTATGTTTGTAATTAGAGGTTTTAGGTTTTTGGTATAAGGTTTTAGTATCACCTTAACTCCAAATCCCTAATTCCCCAATCCCTAATACCTAAAATATGGCTATCCTCAACGAAACAATTGCTTGGCTGATGAAAAGACGCTTGCCCCGAATCCAGTCGTTTATGGAACGACCCATGGAGACACAGGAGCAAATGCTTTGGAATTTAATCCAGTCTGCCAAACATACCGAGTGGGGAAAACGTTTTGATTATCAGTCGATTAGCTCTATCAAAGACTTCCAAGAGCGTTTGCCAATTTCCAATTACGAAAGCCTTTACCCGTACATAGAACGCATGATGCGGGGCGAACAAAACATCCTCTGGCACTCCGATATTCAGTTTTTTTCTAAGTCTTCTGGCACGACCAACGCCCGTTCTAAATTTATTCCTGTCTCCAAAGAATCGCTTGATGATTGTCATTTTATGGGTGGAAAAGACATGATGACGCTCTTGGTCGAGAACAAACCCGACACCGAAGTTTTCTCGGGCAAAGGACTTTCAATTGGAGGTAGTTTGCAGTCTAATCAGTTGAATTCCAGAACCTTAATGGGTGATGTATCGGCGGTGGTGATGAAAAATTTACCGATTTGGGCTCAGTTGATTCGCACGCCTTCTTTGGATGTGGCTTTGATGGATGTTTGGGAGGAGAAAATTCAGAAAATGGCGGAAATTACGTCTCAGGAAAACGTAACGTCTATCTTAGGCGTTCCGACTTGGACGTTGGTTTTGATTGAGAAGGTTTTAGAACTTACAGGCAAAGATAACATCCTCGAAATTTGGCCCAATTTTGAATTTTTTATTCACGGGGCAGTGGCGTTTCAACCTTACCGTGAGATGTTCAAAACCAGCGTATTTCCTTCAAATTCAGTCAGTTATCTCGAAATCTATAATGCTTCCGAAGGTTTTTTTGGGGTGCAAGATGATATTTATCGCCCTGACGAAATGCTCTTGATGTTGGATTATGGCATTTTCTATGAGTTTATTCCGATGGAAGAAATTGAGAGCGAAAACCCAAAAGTTTTGACCTTAGACGAAGTAGAATTGCATAAAAATTACGCCATCATGATTTCGACCAATGCAGGTTTGTGGCGTTATAAAATTGGCGATACCGTAAAATTTACCTCAAAAACACCATACAGAATCAAGATTTCGGGACGGACAAAGCACTTCATCAATGCCTTTGGCGAAGAACTCATCATCGAAAATGCCGAGCGTGCCATCACCCGTGCTTGCGAGGCTACGGGGGCAGTCTTGACCGACTACACCGCTGGACCTGTATATATGAATGACCGCCAGCAAGGTTGCCACGAATGGATTATAGAATTTTCGCAAGAGCCTGATAATCAAGAAGTTTTTAATAAAATATTGGATGAAACCCTCCGAGAAATCAACTCAGATTACGATGCCAAACGTTACAAAGATATGGTCTTGAAAGCTCCCAAAATCAACGTTGTTCCTCACGAAACATTCTACACGTGGATGCGAAATCGAGGTAAATTAGGCGGACAACACAAAGTACCAAGACTGAGTAACTCACGGGAGTTTTTGGAGGAGATTTTGTTGGTGGGGAAGGAGGTTTTGGTGTAGGGGAAAATAACTCAGACAATCTTCCTATCCCGAGCAAATTTTAGAAGCCCTACAACGGTCTGGGTATTGGTTTTGCGGTAAATGTTTCTGCGGTGAGTTTCGACGGTACGTTCGGAGATGAACAGTTGGTCGGCAATCATTTTGTTAGAAAGGTCTTCATAAATCAGTTTGATAATTTCTAACTCTCGGGGCGTAAGCTCCTCTTCATCAGACACTTGTGATTTTACAGAAGCATCCAAAAGATTTTGTAGAGCCTCTTGGGCGAAGTATTTTTTGCCTTCTCCAACGGTTTTCAATGCCGTAATGAGGTCTTGTTTACTGGTTGTTTTCAGAATATATCCTGATGAACCTGCCGCTACCATTTCCCGAATCGTCTCACCTTCGGTATTCATCGAAAGGGCTAAAATCTTAATATCTGGGAAATTTGTTCTGACCAATTTACAAAGTTCAATGCCTGATAGTTGAGGCATATTGGTATCGGTCAAGAGAACGTCTATCGCTAAATGTTGTAGCGTTTCAATTACCGTCGTTGGATCGTTGGAAGTTCCAACTATCTCAAAATCAGACTCAAAGCCAATCAAAACGTCCAAACCATCAATCACAATTTGGTGGTCATCAACAATAAATATTCTTAGTGGATTGTTCAAAATAATAGCTTTGGGGGTGATGGGGGTGAGGTTATATTTATCAACTTATAATCGGTATCTGAATCGCCAATAAAGTTCCTTTTCCTTTCTGAGAAGAAATATCCACATTTCCTTTCAAAAAAGCTACTCGGTCACGAATATTTTTTAAGCCAATACCCTCATAATCAGTCCCTTTTGAGTCGAAACCTACGCCGTTATCTTCAATTGTGGTTTCGATAAAATCTTTATTTTTTGCAATTTGGATGTTCAATTCACTCGCTTTGGCGTGTTTTACCACATTATTCACCGACTCCTGAATGACTCTGTAAAGCACCTTTTCGATATTGGGTTCGATGGCTTCGTTGAGGTTCGAGACGTTTAGGTTTATCTTCAGAGTAGGTGCTTCAACTCTACTAATAAATTCTCGCAAAGCCGAGTATAAACCACTCTTTATCAAGGCATTAGGCATCATCTGGTGAGAGATTGACCGTACTTCTTTGGCAGAATCGGTAGCAAGATTTAGGGCATTTTCAAAAACCTTTTGAGCCTTTGGATTCTTAAACTCTATGTAATCTGAAATCCCCGAAAGGTTCATTTTCAGAGCCATGATGCTTTGCCCAACGCCATCGTGTAAGTCGGCGGCTATACGTGTACGCTCACGTTCCTCCGCATCCAAAACCGCCTGCGTAGCGAGTTCCTGTTGTTTGGCTACTTCGGTTTGGAGTTTGGCTTCTTGTTGTAATTTACGACGATTATAGAAAAGGTAAGCCAGTAATAATGCCAACATAAACGTCCCTGCCAAGATGGCAAGAAGAAGATTTCTACGTTCTACTTGCAGTCTATTCAATTGATTTTCAGTATCTAAGGTTTTTATTTGAGCTTGTTTTTTTTCATTTTCCAATTCCGAAGATTTCACTTTGGCATCTTTTTCGGAGATTTCCAATTTCTGATTGGAGATTGCCAAATCTTGATTTCGGAGGGTTAGCAATTGCGTTTCGATGGCTAAACTTTGTTGCTTTACCAATAGATTTTTATTGTTCAACGCCAAATTACTTTTCTCTAATTCCACCCCTTTCAGTTGGTTTTGGGTATTCAGAATAGAGATTTGTTGCTCCTTTTTCTCGGTTTCGTATTTGGTTTTAAGTTCTGAAATCTGACTATTTTTCTTTATATTCAAGATAGAATCTTCCAAAATTCGTTGTTTATAATGATACTGAAAAGCACTCTTATAATTTCCCACGGCAGAATCTAACTCAACACGGTGCTTATAAATCTCAATCTTTTCAGACAATAATAAATTCTTCTGAGCCTCCGCTTTTTCAAAATAAGGTAATGCTTTATCATATTGTTTTGAGCGTGAAAGTGCCGTACCGATATTTTGCAGATACAAACCCATTGAAGTCATATCCTTAGTTTTTTCGGAAGAGGCAATAATTTTTTGATAATATTCAATGGCTTCTTCGTATTTGCCTTGGCGGAGAGCAATTGAACCTAAATTATTCATACAAACCGTTACTCCTTTTACAAAACCTATTTTCTCAAAAATCACCAATGCTTTTTTAATGAAAGGCACACCTTCGGAAAGTTTCCCTTTTTCAACATGACTATTGGCTAAATTGATATATGCCACGCCAAGATTACGGTCATTATTTGTTTTTTCACAAAGAGTTATTGCCTTCTGACTGTACTCCATACTTTCGTCATATCGCTTAGTCTCGTTCAACAGTCGGGCGATGTTATTGTAACCGCTACTCAAAATCTGCATATTATTGGTTTGTTCCGCTATTTTCACCGCATCAATCAAAGCCCGAATAGCATCTTCTTGTCGTCCTATTTTTAAATAAACCGCCCCCAAGTTGTTTTTAATGGTCGCAATCACTTTTGTAGTACCCGTTTTTTGAGCAAGTTCTAATGCTTTTTCACTCCATTCTATTGATTCTTTATTTTTTTCTAAAAATCCATAAGCCCTTCCAATACCTGCATAAGCTTGTATCAAGGATATGTCTTTCCTAAATTTAATGGCAAAATCTCTCATTTTTTCATATTGAATAAGCCCCTCTTGGTTTTTACCTTGAATCATCTTTGTACTACCCAAAGCACCGTAAGCCCCAATGATTCCATCCTGATAATTGAGTTTTTCAGAAAGCACAAGGAGTTCTTTGGCAGTAGCAATGACCTTTGCCGTATCTTTTTGTTCAGAAATACGACCGACTAAATCATTGAGCGTCATAGCTCTGGAAAGACCAACAAGATTCGGATTTTTGAGGACAGTCTCTAAGCTATCAACCGTTTTGGATTGAGCAAAAGAAGAAAATTGGAAAGACGTAATGAGAGCAAGAAGTATAAGTTTTTTCATTGGTGGTTATAATAATAGCTTTCTGAAAATCAATATTTCACCTGAATCCCATGGTAATATTCCTGAGCTTCATAGTCTTTACGAAGGGGATGTCCAACCCAATCTTCGGGCAATAAAATCCGTCGCATATCTGGGTGGTTCGAGAAGTTAATGCCCAGTAAATCAAAGACTTCACGCTCGTGCCAATCGGCAGTTCTCCAAATATGGCTCACCGTTGGCACTACGGGCAAAGGCTCATTTTCTTGATTTCTTGGAAAAACTATCTTCAACATCAACGAATGCTCAAAAGGAATCGAATAGAGATTATAGACAATCTCCATCGTATCTTTCTCAACGCCATTATCCAAACCCGTCAAGCACGAGAGCATATCAAAATAACAGTCTTCGTGCGTATGTAAGAGCGTACAAACCTCCGCAATGCGTGCTGTTGGTACAGTCAGGCATTGGTGGTCGGCTTGGAGAATAATGTCTTCGCCGAGGGAGTTTGTTAGTATATTTTTGAATTTTTGTATCAACTTTTTATTTAAATTAATTTTCAATATCGAATGTTCAATTTTCAATGTTCAAGTAAAAAGAAAGTAACACTTTAGAATGTATATTCTCTGCCCGTTTTTACTTGAAAGTTGAGCATTGAAAATTGTACATTGAAAATTATTAAACCTTTTAAGCAACAACCGCAAACTCAGGCTTCATATTCCTCGCTTCTTCCTCCTCCATCTCCAAAAGTGCCTTCGGGGCTACTAAACTTTCGTTTCTAATTTTTTCTTGTAATTTCAAAAAACCGCCAATTAGAGCTTCTGGGCGAGGTGGGCAACCTGGCACATACACATCTACGGGGATGATTCTGTCCACACCTTTCACTACATGATAGCCATGTTCCCAATATGGACCTCCACAATTTGAGCAACTTCCCATCGAAATCACATAGCGTGGTTCGGGCATTTGTTCGTATAATCTTCGGATGCGATCAGCCATTTTAAAAGTAACCGTTCCCGCTACAATCATCACGTCCGACTGCCGAGGCGAAGGTCTTGGGAAAACCCCAAAACGGTCTAAATCATAGCCAGAAGCCATCGTTTGCATCATTTCGATAGCACAACAAGCCAAACCAAAACCCATGGGCCAAAGCGAACTCAGCCTCGCCCAATTGATGAGGTCATCTACTTTGGTGATTACTACGCCACCTTCATTGAATTGTTGATCTAATAAACTTTGCATTGTAATTAAATAATGAATAATTTTCAATGTACAATGCTCAATGTACAAGTATTTGACAGTTAGACACTTGTACATTGAACATTGAAAATTGAGCATTGAAAATTATTCTTTTTAACGCTAAAACTACCTTATTATCGTAACATACCCCGTCAGCGGAGGTACATCTGGACTTGGTTTTATGACGTAAAAGTACGTTCCTGCGGGGAGCCTTTCGCCGTTTTGAATACCAGAAAAAGGTGTTCTTTCATATTCTCTTGCACCAATAGATGCAAATATTTCACTACCCCAACGGTTATAAATTTTGACTTCCATATTTGGATAATCAAGAATTTGTTGGTTATTATCTAAAATTTTCCACGTCTCATTTTTTCCTTCTAAATCATTATTAGGCGTAAAGGCGGAAGGTATATCCAAAACCGCTCTTACGAAAACAGTCATTTTATCAGTAACGGAGCATTTACCTAATACAGATGATACTTTTACGACATATTCCGTAGTTAAATTAGGACTTGCAATGGGTTGATAAGCATTGGGCGAATCCAAACCAGTTGCGGGTGTCCATTCGTACAGATATTTAGAACCTGTACTTCCTACGCTTTTTATTTGGACACTTTCCCCTCTAAAAATAGTTAAATCACTCCCTAATCTCACCGTAGGAACTTGATCAACGATAACCGTTTGGTCAGCCGATTTTTCACAACCTTCCGCTGTTCTGAAAGAATAGGTTAGCTTAAATGAACCATAACCCGACACAGTAGGGTCAAATTCATAGCCATTTACGATTCCATTTCCCGTAAAAACACCACCGCCTGAATAAAAAGGTGTCACCAAAGGTTGTAAATTTATTTTGGCAGATTTAGTATTACAAATAGAAGCTATCGGAGCAAAGGTTACCGTTGGATATGGTGTAACCGTAACCGTAATAGTTGGATTAGCAAAGGCATCACAAATCCCTAAGGCATCTTCAACTCTTAATCCATAAACTCCCGATTGTTTAACATCTAAATCTGGATTTTTACCCGTTGGTGCTGGTATGTCGGCTCCATCTTTTACCCATTGATACACTACCCCAGTGGCTTGTTGGGCGGATAGTTTTACGACTTCGCCATCACAAATTTTTGTTCTATTGGTAACATTGGTAATTTTAGCTTGGGGTACTGGTATGGCGTTTATCTCAACTGAATCGGTATAAGAGCATTTTGGGTCTGCAAATTGTGTCACCACAACTTTGTAATGCCCTTTTTCTCCTGTATTATAAAACTGCCCTCCTACACCGTTCAGACGCACATTATCTTTATACCAGACCTTATTAAAATTACCCAAAGCTGCCCCCGTTGATTTTTGAAGAATTGTTAACGTTGTTTGGTCTCCCTCGCAAAATGCTTTTGTGGTAGCATCCAATTTTACATTTTCACCTGCCTGTGGAGTTAGCTCAGTATTTAGGGATGTTTCAGTCCCTGCCCCACACGCTGAACCTGCGGGACGAGTTACCTTCACCGTATAATCTCCACCACCGCCTGTTGTAGGGTCTCCAAATACTTTTAATTGATATTTTGTTGCTCCAGGAATATCAACACCACCTTTTTGCCATTGATACGTAAAACCTGTACCGTTGGCAGTCTCTAAGACTCTGGTAGAACCTTCACAGATAACAAGTCTATTGAGATGTACGGCAGGTGTCCCTTCTAAATAGACTAATGGCTTAGGGTTGTTACAGTCTTCAACAACAATTTCAAAATCCATTCGATTTGAGCCGATTTCTCTACCTCCTCTAAACTCCGTACATTCTACTACAACTAAATATTTACCCTTTACAGCAGGAGCTGTTCCAGAAAGTACACCCGTTGCGGGGTCAATCGTTACGCCCGCACCCATGGGGCTTGTATCCGAAAAACCAGCATTCCAAGCTACGGGAGTGAAACCCCCAACGGAATTTCGAGGGGTTGGTAGGGTTTGTTTAAAAGAAAACGTATTTAACTGTGGACCCGAATAAGGTATCACCAATTTATAAGTTCGGGTATTACCAGCATCGGAGTCAGTAGCTCCTAAGTCTATACTAAAAGTTTTACCCACACAAGCAATGATTCCTTTGTCAAGTTTGAATACAGGAGACGAATTATCTTGGACGTTGAGTGGAGGAAATTTCAGCAACCAGAGCTGTCCTTGACTGGAATTAGCATTGACCGTTACGTTTCTATCGCCGTCTTGCCAAATAAGATAATACCCCGCAGGATTAGTATATCTGGCTTTATTCAGCGTTACATCAGCCGAAAAAACAACTTTTGAGACAGAGGGCTGATTAAAAATACATTCTTTATCTGTATAATCAAGGTCTGTAATTGATACAAAATCTAACTTCACATTTTGCATCAAAGGGTCAGGAATGGGTCCCAAAGAATAAATACTGACGTTGATAAAATTATTGATATACAAGCTCGGGGCTGTTGCTTTTTGCCCTTTATCAACAAAAATCGTCACTTTGATATTATAAGTACTACCTCCTTTATGCGTAAATTCCATCATTCCTCCTGCCACACTATTGGCATGAACACGGGAACAATTGATAATAAATACGATGAGGGAAAGAAGTAAATGATAAAAATGCTTTTTCATAAAAACAAATCAAATGGTGTTGTTATAGTTAAACGTAAAGAGTGGGCATTTTTCTATACGAAGGCACATTTTTTTATCATCAGAAGAGTAAGTAGGCAGTATTTAGTTTACAGTTTTAAGGAAAACCAGCGTAAGATATTTATAATCAATTGATAATGTGATTTTGACTCTTACTGCCTACTGCGAACTGATTTTTACTGAATACTTGCATTTCGATTACTTGGTGATAAACACAAATATACGAAAAAAGCCCCGCAAGATTTCAAACATCTTACGGGGCTTTTGTATAGATAAGCTCAAATTTTATTTTGCGGTAAGTTTGGTCCCCAATGTTACACTCTTAGAGGTCTTTGTCGCAAGACCTGCAAAAGCTGCGATAAGGTACGCATTTTTTTGTGATTGTGTTGCGGTTGCGAGGTCAGCCACATTCATGCTAATAGAGTATCCTAATGTTTTGTCTGTAATATCGTTGATATCATAGTCTGTATTTTCATTAGTATTCGAGATATTAAGCTGTTTATCGGAGTTCAGAAATTTCCATGTTCCTTTTGTAGTTTTTTTGTCAGTATCATCATATTCTTCATAACTACCGTCCTTCCCAAACAACTTATAGTCGTTTGGTGTAACATCAATAGAGGCAGTAGGGGGTAAGGTAATTGCGTTTGGACCATAAATAACAGACTTCTTGCCATCCACAATTACGTAAAGTTCTTGATAAGCCCATTTACGGACAATTGAAGTAGTTTTTTGAGCGGTTGTTCCAGTAGTTGAACCTCCCGTGGTACCCGTTCCGCCTGTTGTTCCTGTACCGCCACCAGTAGTACCCGTTCCGCCTGTTGTTCCTGTGCCACCCGTGGGAGGGATAGTATTACCAGGTTCATTTGGTGTAATTCGTTCATCACAACTTTGTAAAAAGATGGACATTGCCATCGTTGCCATTAGTAGTAGTTTTTTCATTACTTTTTAAAATTAATGTTATGATTATTACTCGTATTCGCAAGTCATGCAGGTATGAGCGAGTATTTTGTTGTAAATTCTGTGGTTGTGGCAGGCAAGCCTGTCCGTTTCAATAATTCAGCCCAAAGTGTATCGTCACCAATGGAGGCTTTGGTAATGGTTTCTGTAAAATCAAACCAAGTTTTTGATATATTTACAATATCAAAAGTACGAACTGTTCCTTTATCTTCCGTTAAAATTAACTGTTTTTCATCAGCTGAGAACTTCCAAGTTCCTTTTCTGTTTTTGACATTTGAGGTTGTTTCAAATCCTCCGTCGATTTTATAAGTATCTTTTTGAGTACTGATTTCAGATATTGAAGAGGTAGAATTAGGTCTGGAAAACTGTGTAATGCTTTGTCCACCACCTTTTAATACGACTTCATTATATTGCCACGGATGAGCTGTCAATAACTCAAACTTTGTAAGTTCGTCTATTGTTTCTATGTTTACTTTGTCAGGATTAATTCGTTCATCACAACCCTGTAAAGTAATTACAAGTGTTAAAAGGCTTATTTTTAGTAAATATCTCATGTTATGGGTTTCCTTAAATCGTACAGATATTTATTTTATCCAGTATTTTTTCAGTAATTTGTTTTTACAAATAACGTTTACTGTAAAAAATAAACGAAATTTACATGGAAAATCGTACATTTTTCGTTGAGATTTCAAGTTTTCAATAATTGAAACTGTTTAAACTTATTCCTTTTATTGTAAATAGTTTCATTTTAAACCTACTCGTTCAAGATTTATTCAAAGACTGTGCGTCCCAATAGTATGCTATTCTTCACAAATCTTGAACGAGTAAATTCAAAATGAATTCGATTTCCATTCAAAACGAAAAGTTTAAACAATTTCATCAAAAATCAGTCCTAAATTATGAAAAAGGTCTTCTTGTCTTATTTTTTTATTCTTCTTTTCAACAATCAAGCAATCGTTGCTCAAAACAAAACTGAAGAACCCGTCAAAAAATATAAACTCCAAATCAGAGCATACGATTATGAGAGTAGAGATGATCTGGAAGGAACATATATCAAACTATTTAATTTGACCCTTAAAAAATTAGCGGACTCTGCCGTGGTAATGAACGGTTATGCCACTTTCACACTCGAAAAAGGTTATGATTACGATTTGGTCGGGCAACGGGCTCGTTATATGACTCGCCGTGCCAATTTCAATGCAGCTTGTTATAAGCAAGACCCTAAAAAAGTTTTTTGTGTGTCAGGAATTGATGTTGAAAATGTGGCAAAACAATCAGACGGGACAGATTTAGTAGAAGGGGCAATTGCCATGAAAAAAATCAAAGTTAATGATTCTTTCAAAATAGAAAACATCCGTTATGACCTCAATAAATGGGATATTCGCCCAGATGCAGCCAAGGAGTTGGACAATTTAGTTCAGATTTTGAAAGATAATCCTGGCATTGTGGTAGAATTAGGTTCACACACAGATTGCCGTGCGAGTGATGATTACAACCTCAATCTTTCTCAAAAACGTGCGGAGGCTGCCGTGAAATACATCATCGAAAAAGGGAAAATACCTTCCAATAGAATTTCTGCCAAAGGTTATGGCGAAACAAAATTATTGAATAAATGTGATGATGGTATAGCCTGTTCGGAAGCTGAACATTCTATCAATCGTAGAACCGAAATCAGAATTACGGGATATTTAGTAGATGGCGTTCCCGTAGATTTAAAAGGAGGAACTGCCGTTTCGGGAGATAAGAATTAGAGGATAGAGTTTAGAGAACAGATAGTAGTTGAACTGGTTGATTAAGTTATACCCATGGAAAATTTTATAAACTAACCCTCCCAAGGGTTCAAAACCCTTGGGAGGGATTTTGATGAGTACAACTTTATTAACCTATTCAAGTAGTGTATAGATTTTATCAAAAAGGGCTTTCAGAAATCATCTGAAAGCCCTTTTGGGTATATCTCGTATTTTTTCCTTCCTACCTTCCTCTTTTTCCCCTTCCTCCTCAACTACTCCCTCTCCATACTACGCTTCACATCTTTTTCTTTAATAGAATCACGCTTATCGTACAGTTTTTTACCCTTCGCCAAGGCAATATCTATCTTCGCAAAACCACGTTCAGAGATGTACATACGAATAGGAACCATCGTCAGACCTACGTCTTTCAAACTGTTTTGGAGTTTGCGTAATTCACGTTTGGTGAGCAGCAATTTTCTATCTCTCAGTGGGTCGTGGTTGTAATGCGTGCCTTCGTTGTACTTAGAAATATTCATCTGACGAATGTACAATCCTTCCCCCAAAAACAAACAATAAGCATCCGTCAAGTTTACTTTTCCTTGACGAATAGACTTAATTTCTGTCCCCATCAGCATAATTCCTGCCGTATATTTTTCCAGAAAAGCATACTCGAAAGATGCCCTCCGATTCTTGATTTCTACGTTTTTTTCTATTTTATCTTTCATGTTTCTTTTAGGGATTGGGGATTAGGAGTTGGGTAATTAGGGATTGGGGATTAGGTAATTTAGGATTAGATAAAAACATTTTATTTGGGAATCTTCTATTACCTAATAATCCCTAATCACCTAATTACCCAATCCCTAATACCTAATTACCTAATCCCCAAACACCTACTTAGAACTATAATTCGGAGCTTCCTTAGAAATTGAAATATCGTGTGGATGGCTTTCTTTCACACCAGCTGAGGTAATTTTTACGAATTGAGCCTTTTTCAACGCCTCAATTGACCCCGCACCACAATATCCCATTCCCGCTTTTAATCCTCCAACCATTTGGTAGATTATTTCCGAAACTGAACCTTTGAATGGTACTCGTCCCACGATTCCTTCGGGTACTAATTTTTTAATATCATCTTCAGCATCTTGAAAATAGCGGTCTTTTGAACCATCTTCCATTGCCTCAACCGAACCCATGCCACGATACGACTTAAATTTACGACCTTCAAATAATACCACTTCACCTGGGGCTTCATCCGTTCCTGCCAACATAGAACCCACCATAATCGAACTCGCACCACCAGCAATTGCCTTCACAATATCTCCTGAAAAACGAATACCACCATCTGCAACAATTGGAACGTCTAAGTCCGCCACCGCTTTTGCAGCTTCATAAACGGCTGATAATTGAGGCATTCCGACACCCGCAATGATACGAGTCGTACAAATACTGCCTGGACCTACACCAACTTTGATAGCATCAGCTCCAGCCTCTGCCAAAGCCCTTGCACCAGCCCCTGTTGCCACATTTCCACACATGACTTCCAATTGTGGGAATGCTTTTTTGACAGATTTCAAGGCATCAATTACGCCTTTTGAGTGTCCGTGGGCGGTGTCGATACTCACGACATCCACGCCTACGTGTACGAGAGCCTTCACACGGTCAAGCAAGTCGGGCGTAACACCTACCGCAGCACCTACTCGCAAACGTCCCAATGGGTCTTTGCAAGCATTTGGGTGACTTTTTCTTTTGATAATATCTTTATAAGTAACCAATCCGATGAGTTTATATTCATCATCTACGATAGGTAATTTTTCGATTTTATATTCTTGTAAAATAACTTCTGCATCATCCAAGGACGTTCCTTTTTTAGCAGTAATCATTTTCTCGGTTGTCATCACTTCCGTTACCGAACGAGACATATCTCTTTGAAAACGTAAATCACGGTTCGTCAAAATACCGACTAATTTTCCTTCATTATTAACGATTGGAATACCGCCAATTCTGGATTCTCGCATGATTTTTTGAGCCTCGCCGATACTTTTATCTTCCGTCAAAGTGATGGGGTCAATAATCATTCCCGACTCCGAACGCTTCACTTTTCTGACCTGTTCAGCCTGTTGGGCAATGGTCATATTTTTGTGAATAATGCCTATTCCACCGTTTTGAGCCATGGCAATAGCCAAATCAGCTTCGGTAACGGTATCCATCGCAGCGGAAAGAATCGGAATGTTGAGCGTAATGTTTTTGGTAAGTCTGGTAGTGGTCGTAACTTCACGTGGAAGGACTTCTGAATAGGCAGGTAGAAGAAGCACATCATCATACGTGAGGGCTTCAAAAAGGAACTTTGATGAGTCTAACATGGCAAATATCGTTGATATTGTTATTTGCAAGTCAAAGTTACTATGAATTTTGTACTTTTAAAAGAATCGAGGCTTTAATTTAATGATTTGTTGAGGCTTTGAAATTAAATAGACCTAAAACAGTCTATTCACGATAATCACAGAAACAAATAACCAATAATTTTTTCAAGTCAAATTTTCAAAATATAAAAAGATTCATTACTTTTGCAGTCCCAAAACTTATATGCAGGATGTAGCTCAGTTGGTTAGAGCGCTGGTTTGTGGTGCCGGAGGTCGTGGGTTCGAGCCCCATCTTCCTGCCAAAAGCCTTGTCGAACAGACAAGGCTTTTTTTTTGTTCTATAATTTATTAAGTGTTCAGTAAAAATCAGTTTGTAGTAAGATTAAGATAAAAATCTCATAATCAATGAATTAAGTAGTCGCTAATAAATAAACGACGTTTTATTTTGGTTACTTTTGTGTTATGGGATACAGATTTATACAATTAAGTCCAGAGGACGTAAGTCTTTTGGAGAATACCTCAAAGACAAATTCAAA